>NZ_CP027194.1:1224534-2449069 GCF_002970935.1 Lactobacillus sp. CBA3606
CAATTTTACCACATTGCCTTGGACTGCCCTAACCTTATGATAAGTGTTGCTCACGGTCGGTTAAAAATTGCGTTAAGGCCTGATCAATATCAATCCCAGAACGGTCAGCTAGCACCACTAGCCACCAAATACTTTCGGCCAATTTACTGGCTAAATCAGCGCTAGCCGGTGTTTCTGGCCAGCTGTTCGTCTGATTCATCACTTGCCGGCCAACTAAGCCCGCATCCGTCAAAAAGGCCAACGCATCTTGTTCTAAGGTCCACGGGTGACCGTCCTGCTGCTGTTCTAATTGATGATAGGCGGCGCGAATTCGGTGACTCCGTTGTGCTAAAGCTTCAATATCCATTAGTTAATCCCAACTTTCTGATTTTCATCCCTCAAGCATACCATATTACGTGGTTCGATTAGGCTAAGCCTTACCATAGGCAAGCAACTGTCAAATGTTGTAGCATAGAGAAGTGTGACCGATTACGTCGCCGAAAGGAAGTTCCGACTACATGTCAAAAACAACTATTCCAACTCATATTAAAGTTCGGGGCGCCCATGTTAATAACCTAAAAAATTTGGACGTCGATATCCCCTTAAATGCCTTCGTTGCCATCACCGGCCGCAGTGGTTCCGGTAAATCTTCATTAGCCATGGGTGTTTTGTATGCCGAAGGCGCCCGGCGCTACCTAAATGCCCTCTCAACCTTTACTCGGCGCCGCATTAATCAAGTCGGCAAAGCTGCCGTAGATTCAGTACAATACTTGCCTTCAGCCCTAGCACTCCGTCAACGGCCCCAAGTCCCCGGCGTCCGTTCGACAGTCGGGACGATGTCTGAAAGCCTA
The DNA here is from genome assembly GCF_002970935.1 of Lactobacillus sp. CBA3606. Lineage (NCBI taxonomy): Bacteria > Bacillati > Bacillota > Bacilli > Lactobacillales > Lactobacillaceae > Lactiplantibacillus > Lactiplantibacillus kimchii. Next base: position 1,225,365 of record NZ_CP027194.1, read on the forward strand.
AATATTTTACGGTTAGTCTTTTCTCGCTTGGGGTCGCCGGTCTGTCCGAATGGTCACCGCTTAAAACCAACCTTACAAATTGCTGAAAATATGGGCCATCTCGTCTGTCCCGTCTGCCAAGCTCACTTTACGGCTTGGGGTGCAGAGGACTTTGCTTTCAATTCTAATGGGGCTTGTCCTACTTGTGGCGGCTTAGGTGAAGTCCGCCAGATCGATGCTGACTTATTGATTGCCGATCCAACTCAAACAATTCGTGACGGCGCCGTGGCAGCTTGGCATTTACCAGGCCGTAACTTCATGCCGATTGTAGCCAATGCGCTTGGTATCCCCATCGATGTTCCTTATCAAGACCTCAGCCCAGCTGACCAAGATAAAGTTTTACACGGACCAAAACAAACTGTCGCCATCAATATTCCCAGTGCCAAAGGTAAAATTTTTCATATGGATAATGCCGTTTACGAAAATGCTTTTGCCGCCGTGGAAGACAGCTTAGCAACCAGTAAAAACGAGCGCACGATTACGCGCTTAAATCGTTTCTACACTTTTGCGACCTGTCCAGCCTGTCACGGGACTCGCTTTGATCCTAAATTAATGACACAACACCTAAACGGCCAGACCATTGCGTCGGTTAGTGCCATGACCATCGCTGACTTAAATCACTTTGCGACTACCATTGTCGCTTGGTTGCCGGCCAACATGCATCAACTGGGCCAGTCCTTAATTGATGAACTCTTACTGAGTTTACAACCGATGACTGACTTAGGCTTAGACTATCTCACTTTAGACCGCCCAGGCGCCACCCTGTCCACTGGAGAACTCCAGCGAATTCAATTAGGTCGTACCTTGCGTAGCGCAACGACCGGTGTGCTTTATGTGTTAGATGAACCCTCAGTCGGTCTACATCCAGCCAACGTCCACGGGCTAATCAAAGCCTTTCGAACTTTGGTCCAACAAGGCAATTCCGTCGTTGTCGTGGATCACGATACTAGTATTATCGCAGCTGCCGACGATGTGATTGAAATTGGTCCAGGTGCCGGTAAACATGGTGGCACCGTCATTGATCACGGCTCGGTTGATGAGATTAAGCGTCAACCGACTTCGATGATTGCGCCCTTCTTAACCGGGCGGGCAACGCTAAGAACTCGCCCAGTCTTAACCGACCAAGAACTCTGGCATCAAGGACAATTATCGATTGAGGTGACGCACCGTTTCAACATCCAAGATGTGACTGCTCAACTACCTAAGAATCGCCTTACCACTATTACGGGCATGAGTGGTGCTGGCAAGACGACGCTAATTTTAGATAGTCTGATTCCGGCCATTCAGGCAACCGCCCACCACCAGCCCTTACCAAAACATGTCACCCAATTTGAAAGTGGTCAGCTACATCATGTGGTCACAGTAGATTCCGTCCCCGTTGGTAAAAATGTCCGCTCAACAGTCGCCACTTATACCACGATTTTAGATCAGCTTCGGCGCTTGTTTGCAGCTACTCCCGCCGCGAAAGCCCAAGGTTGGACTGCTAGCCGCTTCTCTTACAATGTGGCAGCAGGCGCTTGCCCCACTTGTGGCGGTACCGGTCAAATTTCGTTAGATGTTCAATACCTCCCAGATATTACGGAAGTCTGCCCACAATGCCATGGTCGCCGCTATAATCAAGCGACCTTAACGGTTGACTGGCACGGTAAAAATATTGCGGCAATCCTCGCTTTATCCGTTGATGAGGCGCTCCCTTTCTTTAAAGGTGAAACGAGTATTGAAAATACCTTGCAAATTTTACATGCCATGGGTTTGGGCTACTTACAATTAGGCGAAAGTACGCCAGCACTATCTGGTGGTGAGGCCCAACGTTTAAAGTTGACTGCTAAGATTGGTAAACGCCAAAACGGCACTCTATTTGTCTTCGATGAACCGTCAGTCGGCCTGCATCCGTTAGATATTCAGCAACTTGTGCAAGTTTTTGACCAGCTCATTCACCAAGGTGCCACTGTCATTGCAATTGAACATGATCTAGACGTCATCGCTAACGCAGATTATGTCATTGATATGGGCCCAGCTGGCGGGATTAATGGCGGTCAGATTGTCGCAACGGGGACCCCGCAAGCAATTAGTGAAAATCCGCATAGTATCACTGGTACCTATTTGAAAGAACATTTAGCTCGTTTTCAAGCTTAAAAGCGTGTATCAAAAAATGGCGACAAGAATTCGCAAAATTCTTGTCGCCATTTTTTTATTGGCATTCTTTTCTAACTAAACTAACAGGTAACTTAGTTTGGTACTTTAGTTAACTAGACATATTCTTTTACCTTTTTCGTAGCTGAGATTAATATTTAATTTGAATTAGATTAAAATATGATGTATTTTTAAATCTAATAAACAATTTGACACGGAGGCTGCGGAGATGAAAAATGTAACTCGAATTTTAACATTAAAAAATGGCTATCACCTTTGGTCACATACAACTAACCTAGGTGGCAAAACTAAACTGCTGTGTCTCCATGGTGGTCCTGGTGATACTCACGAAGTTTTTGAACGTTTCGGTCCAGAACTAGCTGCCCTAGATATTGAAGTGACCATGTATGACCAGCTAGGTTCTTGGTATTCGGACACTCCTGACTGGGACGACCCTACGATTCGCGCAACCTATCTCACCGAGACCTATTACTTAAAAGAAGTCGAGGAAGTCCGCCAACTATTAGGCTACAACCGCTTTTTCCTAGCTGGACACTCTTGGGGAGGCATGCTGGCGATGACTTATGCCGCCCAACATCAGGCACAGCTACAAGGCCTCATCATCATTAGCATGATTGATAATATTCCAGATTATTTGACCCACATTCAAGCCATTCGTGCGGCCGAATTCTCACCAGCAGAGAATGCTTTCATGCTTGATATTGAGCACCGCGGACAATGGCAGAATCCACATTACCGCCACTTGATTGCCCAACTCTACCACGGTTATGTGAACCGCCGCACACCAGCGCAACTCTCACACCAGCTCGATATTCAGGCTAAGCCCGTCTATCACCATTTTCAGGGAGACAATGAATTCGTCGTAGTGGGAGATTTGGGCACTTGGGATTTTTCGGCGCAACTAAAGACCATCAAATTACCGACACTCCTATCATTTGCTGATCATGAAACCATGCCCTTAAGCACGGCTAAACGCATGCAGCAAGCGATGCCCAATGCCCGCCTGGTTGTCACGCCAGCTAGTGGTCATAATCATATGGTTGATAATCCAACCGTCTTTTTTACAAATCTAAAAAATTATTTTCTAGATTTACGTCAAGGTCAGTTTCACCCAAATAAGGAGGTCTAGTCGATGGCTGTTAATCACGTTCCTAGTAATCACGCCGCTAATTTAAGCGACTTTGGCTATCAGCAAGAGCTCGACCGCACTTTATCCGTCAAAGATTTGGTCATTTATGGCTTAATCTTCATGGTCCCCATTGCACCCATGGGGATTTACGGTTCGGTCATCGCGGCTTCGCGGGGCATGATTGCCCTAACCTATGCCATCGGGATGGTTGCGATGTTTTTCACCGCATTAAGTTATGGGCAATTATCGCAAGCCTTCCCAGTTGCCGGTTCCGTCTACACCTATGCAAAATTAGGGCTCAACCAACTCGTGGGATTTCTCTCCGGGTGGATGATTATTTTAGACTATATTTTTGTGCCAGCATTACTTTACATTATCGCAGCCAATTCACTAAAATCACTGTTACCCGCAGTGCCAACTTGGATTTGGCTACTCGTCTTTATTGCGATCAATACCCTGATTAATGTCCGTGGGATTGAATTTACAGCCATCGCCAATCGCATCTTTTTGGTGGGTGAGTTAATCGTCCTAGCCTTTTTTGTTGGCTTAGGCATTTACGGCCTATTGCATGGGGTGGGTAACGGCTTCACCCTCAAGCCGTTCTATGATGCCCGTCAATTCAACTTGAACTTTGTCATGACCGCAACTTCAGTGGCTGTTCTTAGTTTTTTAGGCTTTGATGGCATTAGCACCTTAGCTGAAGAAACGACCGGTGGTAATCGGGCCGTGGGGCGTGGCATCATGTGGTCACTCATGTTAGTCGGCGTCTTATTCATCGGCCAAACCTATCTAGCGGCATTAATCGTGCCAAACTGGCACACTTTCAGCAACCTCAATACCGCTTTTTACGTGGTTGCGGGGAAAGTGGGCGGTCCCTTTCTCACCAACCTCACAACAATTGCGACGATTCTATCGTGGGGCTTTGCGAACGCCTTAGCAGCTCAAGCAGCCATTTCACGAATTTTATTCGGGATGTCACGGGATCATAATCTCCCCGCCGTCTTAGCCAAAATCCATCCCAAATATAAGACGCCCTATGTCAGTACCTTACTTGTAGCCGGTATTTCCTTGATTGTCGGACTTAGCTTCATGAATAATAGTTCGGTATTGTCAGAAATCGTTAATTGTGGCGCTTTGACCGCCTTTTTGGTGATTCACGTGGCCGTCATTAACCACTTTCTGATTAAAGGACACTCCCATGATTACTGGCACCATCTGCTCGTGCCGGTCATCGGGTTTACGATTATTTTATTCGTCATGCTCAATCTTAATCTGCTCGCTAAAATCATCGGTGCTATTTGGCTCGTGATCGGATTAAGTTATTATGGTGGCTTACGGCTCACCCAGCATCATACTGAAATGAAACTATAACGTTGCGATAAAACAACCACTTGGACGAAAAAAACACCGCAAGAATTTTGTGAATTCCTGCGATGTTTTTTTTCGTCATTTAATTATGACAGTGAACTAACTTTTTGGCGTTGGTTGTTGACTTAGATACGGTAAAGCCATGAAAATGACTAACCCAATTAAGAATAAAATGCTTAATGAGGCCGCACCAATCGTTGATTTTCCAGTCATCTGGGTCACGATTCCTACCAAGACCGGGCCCATGACTGCGGAGAATTTCCCTAGGATATTATAAAAGCCAAAGAATTCACTCCCCGACTGTTTCGGAATTAAGCGTCCAAAGTACGACCGACTCAAGGCCTGAATACCGCCTTGGCTAGTGCCCACTAAGACAGCCAAAATCCAGAAATCAGTCGCAGTTGAAAGCCGTAACGCATAAAGACAAATCCCAAAATAAATGATAATTCCAATAAGAATTCCGGTCCGCGTCGACGTTTTACGGGCTAACCACCCATACAAAATCGAAAATGGAAACGCAACTAATTGAACAACTAGTAAAACCAGCATTAAAGTAGTCGTGGTAATCCCCATATCCATCCCAATGGACGTCGCCATCGTAAAGATCGTATCTACCCCATCAATATAGAAGAAATACGCCACTAAAAACCAGGCGGCTGCCCGATATTTTTTAATGTGTTTCAAAGTTGACCAGACGCGCTTAAAGCTGGCTGCCACTGGATGCGCATTCGCTTTTAAGGCATAGACTTGATGGACATTTTTTAATAATGGGATATAGAAGATAATCCACCAAGCGGCCGCTAACGCAAAACTCCAACGAGCCACGCCATAACTTGATAGCTGTCCAAACCCATTGGTCAATTGTAAGACCAAGAATAGGATAAAGGCCAAGACGCCGCCCAGATAGCCAAACCCATAGCCATAAGCGGATAACCGATCCATCTGATTATCCGGTGCCACATCGGTTAGGAAACTATCGTAGAATAAATTACCCCCAGAATACCCAATAATCGACAGGATATAAATCCCCAATAACCATTGCCAAGCTCCGGTCGGCATCACACTCAACCCTAAGGTCATGAGCATTCCCACCATTGAAAAAATATTAAGTAACCGTTTTTTAGCTTTCGGATAGTCTGCCAAGGCGCCGAGCACGGGCGCTAGAATAGAGACTAACAACGTCCCCAGACTATTCGCATAACCCCAATAGGCAGTTGCATTAGCTGGGGTGACGCCACTACTTTGCGCGACCGCTTTAAAATAAACCGGCAACACCGCCGTCGTCACAATAATCCCATAGCCAGAGTTGGCCCAATCATAAAAGATCCAACTCCACTGCTGCTTATTAAACTTCATCCAAGCCCTCCTTAAAAATGCCATCTAAACATTTACCAGGGAGCGACTCGTTAAAATGTAACCCTAATAATCGGGCAAACGTCGGCGCCTCATCAACTAAGTTCGCTTGTTCAATCGTCACCCCAGCCTTGACTGCCGGACCGTTCAACACCAAGGTTGTCTGATAATCAGGCTTCGTTGGGTCATACCCATGAACACCATGATAACGATCTGGTTGACCTAACGTCGCTGGATGGACCGGTTCAACTACTGCTGGTCGCCGGCTCTCATCCGTAAAGTAATACCCGGCTTCAGCTTCTACCATGAAGGTACACGTAGGGTCAGCCCCTCTTTGTGCAGCCTGTTTGCCATCAATAATCGTTTCCACGCCAGTAACTTGACTAATCAGGGCTTTTAACCGCGCTAAATCATCAAAATCGCGCGTATAAATATAAGTCGCCCCATCAGCGGTCTTCGCCATGACGGACCAATCATCTTCAAAGGTCTGGTCAGGCCGCGGGGTTAACCACCCCTGTTGTGCAAATAACGTATTCAGATGAATCATCTGATCAACATTAATCTGATAATGATCTCCTAAAATCGCAAAGTTCGTATCCGCAAACGTGCCCGCAGCTTTAGTGGCTTGAATTAATTGACCAACATGGGCGTCTAACCGCCGTAAGGCCGCCATGGCTTCCTTAGAACGGACCCCATAGCGATGCCGCATACTGTCCATATCGACTAAATGAATTAACGTCAGCTTGGGCTGCTTATGTGTGATCGTATCCACTGCACATGCCGTAATAAACTCATCTAGTTGGGGCTGTTTAATGCCATGCCGCAAATGACCATAACGATGGTTCATTTGTAATAAAAATAATGGTGAACTCGCCTTTAAGGAGACTAAAACTTGGTTAGTCCAGATGCGATTTGGAAAAATTTCCGCTAAATTGTATGTAATTTTACTACCAGCCGTCACTGGCCATAAAAAAGCGGCCGTGGTCATTTTCTTTTGTCGCGCTAAATCATACAAAGTCGGGACTTTTACATCTTTTTGATACCAATACCAGTCTGGTGACCGCCGTTGTGGTTGTAACTTGGTATTGTTCACAATCCCATGTGTGCTTGGATATTGACCCGTAATGATTGTTGTATGTGATGGATAGGTCAACGTTGGATAAATCCCCGTCACAGCTTTAACCCAAGCGCCACCCGTCATTAATTGATTTAGAACTGGTAATTCTGCTTGATGCTCGCGGAGGTCGCGAAAGCCCAACGCATCTAACGAGATTACCACTAAATGCTGATTTGTTGCCATGTTTACCGCCCCTTTGTAACGTTTTAATACTTGAAATTATACCGCAGAATAGCCACCGGTGTCAGCCAATTCTAAGTCAAACTGGGTTTAACTAAGCAAAAGGTGGCGCGTTAGTCACCGCCAATCGCCCCCCCTTTTTGCCGCAAAAAAGCGTTTGGAGACAGCCCAAACGCCAGTTGCTTCATTTAAATTTCGTCTGCCAAAAACCCTTGTCGCTGTAGCCATCGTACTGCCAATGGTACCCAATGGGCCGCTTGGTCGTCTAAATATTTCGCTTTGTGCGGTTTTTTCGTCACGTGGTTCGCTAAAGCCAGACCATGAATACCACTGCCAAAAAGATGGTATTCAGTTGCAACGCCCGCTTGTAACAACGCTTGAACATACTGAATTGAATTTAGTGCTGGGACTAACGCATCCGTGGCCGTTTGCCAAACAAAGGCCGGCTTCGTGGCGGCCGTAACTAACTTTTGTGCGGCCCATAAGGTTTGATCTGGCGTTATTTTTTGGCGCTCCGCCGCCGTGGCTGGAAAACCAGCCGTCAAATCAATTACCGGATACCCTAGAATAACCGCCGCATGGTGCCCCGTATATTGATCTAACTGATAGCGCGCTCGTAAGGTTGGCGTTGTTGCCACCCCATTGAATGCCGCTACTACCTGACCGCCCGCTGAAAATCCCGTTAAAATAATTCGCTCAGGATCAACGTGGTGTGCTTGGGCCTGACTAGTGACCCAGGCAATCGTCTGGGCGACTTGCTGTAGGGCTCGCGGATAAACGGCCGTCGTCGCCGTGGCTAATTGATACTCTAAAACCACCGTATGCATGCCTTCTGCCATAAACCGGGTGGCAATTGGTGCCTCCTCACGTCCCGAATGAAACGTAAAACCACCACCGGGACAAATAATCATCACCGGATAAGCTACCGGTGTGTCAAAATCAGTAATTTGGTCTAACCAAGTTGCCGTCACTTGAAATGGCTGACCATCACTCATTAAAGTATGTTGTTCGACTTGCATCCTTTTCCCTCCTAGTCTTGATTACGCTTACATTATAATGACAATTCTAACTGGCTGTCAATTTTTGTTCGAATAAATATTTAAATTTGTTCGGATATTTATTTAAAAAAGCTTATTTTTTGTTATAATGAAACTAATAATTAACTTCATGAAGGTGACATCTTGACTAAAAATACTTTTGAAACAATCTATCAAACATTGAAAGACCGCATTTTACAAGGAACCTATAGCATTAAAATGCGACTCCCCATCGAAGACGACTTAATCACTGAATTCGATAGTAGTCGCTACGCCGTCCGCAAAGCCATCAAAAAACTTGCTGATGAAGGCTTGGTTTATAGCGTCAAAGGACGCGGCGTCGTCTTATTAGAACATACCTCACAAACACAACAGTTCAATCTTAGTTTGGGAAAATTAACCGGCATTCAGGCCATCAACGCTGACCGTCACTTAGACTACCAAACCAAATTAGTGAGCTTCAAACAAATCATCGTTGATCAAACTTTAAGCCGGCAGACCGCTTTTGAAGTTGGCATTCCCGTCTATGCCATTCAACGGGTTCGCCAATTCAACGGGACCGCTGCCGTCATTGACTTGAACTATTTCAATGCGCAATTAACCCCCGGGATTACCGCTGAGATTGCGCAAGCTTCCATCTATGACTACTTACAAAATGAGCTAAAAATCAAAATTGCTGTCGTTAAACGCATGTTGCGCGTCGATACGGCCCTGGCTATTGATTTTGACCAACTTGCTTTAGGAACCAATAATTGTGTCGGCAATATGATTAGCATTGGTTTTAATGATGCTGGCCGTCAATTTGAATATACAGAATCTCACTTCATTCCAAACGAATTTGTGTTCACACAACTCATTCGTAATTAAACTTTACCAACGGTTTCAAGCTAAGTTGCCATTTGAGCAACTTAGCTTTTTTTGCGTCAAACCGGGCTATTTCACACCTGATTGAAGTGCCACAACAAATCATTCTGATTAATTCATATTATTTTGGCTTATATGTTCGAATAAATATTGACTATTTAGTTTAACCGGCTATAATTATTATTATAAAAGCTAATGGGGGTTAGCTTTTGTACCACACAATCAACCTGATTGTGGGTATGATCGGGGACCAAAGAATTAGGGCTGGTCAAGGGAGTTTAACAACAATAAAAATGGTCGCTAGATAGCGCGTATCTAGTGACTATTTTTATGCCATCGGCGTATTTAGTGACGCCGACGACGCTTAACAATCCCGAAACGTCCTAGGAATCCAGTTAACGCTAGCAAACTCAACCCCAACCACTGCAACGCCGGTTGATGGGCATCACTCGTTTGCGGTAATTTGGACTTTGCGGTCACCACTGGCGTTAATTTCACCAGTGGTGCCGCCGTTGCAATCGCCACTTTAGGTTCAACCGTTGCAGTTGGCGTTCCCGTTGCCGCTACCTTAACGGGAACATAACTGAAGACCCGTTGTTGCGGTTGGCTCGTATACTGACCGGTTATGATTGGCGCCATGCCAGCAACCAACTGATACCCTTTAAATTTAGGTGCTGCAGCCTGATACATCGTAGTCGTCGGTCCGGTCAACGTTTGACTTGGCCGTAATGTTTGGGTCGTCCCCGCTACTTGATAGCCAACCGTCACTTGACCAGTAGTGGTTGGTACCGGTTGAGTAGCTGGTTGATAAGTGACCGTCAATGCAACATTTGGACTAGTGCTATCAATTGGAACGGCAGCAACTTGTGGTAATTCAGCTTGATAATGACTGACTGCCGGTGACACTTGCGCTGAAAATACAACTGGCGCCATTTGAGCTACCCAATCGCTATATGTCACGGCGCCGGTAACTTGATCAACTTGCGCCTGCCGTGTAAATGTCACTACTTGCGTAACAGTTGGTGCTGCTAACCGGCCATCGGGATACTGGTATTTAACGGTTTCAGTGATTGAACGCTGCAACGTCAGATTAGCCGGTAATTGATCGCCCGCTTGGAATGTTTTCACCTGATGCGCTAAAGCAATTAAGTAATTCCCCGTCGCCGTTGGTTGCGCATAAATATCACCATTCGTCGGATAATCACTAGCCACTAACCGATAACCAGCTGCCGTATAAGCCTGAATGCTTGTCGTTGGTCGGTAACTTGCTTGACTTTGGTAAGGCCCGGTCAACGTGGTTGTCTTTAAGACTTGACCAGTGGTCGTGTCAACATATTGAACCGTACGTTGCACGGGGATTCCTTGATATTGATAGGTGATCGTCCCTGCTGGCAATGCTAACGTCCCACTAGCTGGTGCACTATTAGCCGCTAACGTTGCAGCCGTATAATTCGTAAGCTTTAGTGGCGCACTGGTATACGCATCGCCAACATTGCCATGAATCGTCGTCGCTGGCGCAATGGGTAACCCTGCCGCATTCACATAGCTAACCGTTAAGCCCCCGGCAACCACCGGTGTTAACCGATAACTAAACGTTAACAGCTGAGGATTCTGGGTATAACTTCCGGTTGGCGAACTGGTGTCATCCGGCACCAATGTATAATGTGGCACCACCGTATTCGCAGTAAAATTATAAGCTTCACCAATTGTTTTGCCAGGAATCACGGTGGTTGGTTGAATCAGCTTATCCGTATCAACGTCGACATATTGAATCGCAACTTGGGGCGCCTTTTGCCAGTATGCCGCTTGATAAATCATACTATCGTAGCGGAACGTAATATTATTTGGATAGTTAATGTTAATATAATCGGCACGATTTCCGAGTGTGTTGGCAATCCCACGAAACCCATATGCAAACCAATTAGCATTAGGAACGGCGGGATAAGCCGTTGGAATCTCGAAAAGACCATTTCCTAAATTAGTTAATGGTGTTTCAGTCACTGGGGTTGCGCCATTATTCCAAGTATTTTCATATCGATCAGCTAATGCTTCACCTTGAAAACCAGTGATTGGTGTTGCCTGGAAACGTCCCGGTTGCCCAATCACAAAGTTAACCTGAATGGGCACATTCAACCGTTGCCCAATCGCAACGACATAGGCCATCTTAGTGAATTTGCCTAGTGATGAAAAATCTGATAATGAATTATCATTAAGATTGAATGATTTATAAGTTGAATTTTCATCAATTTTAGTTAACCACGGTGCGATCTGGGCCAATTGGGCATTCGTCATCCCATCTGGATTATTCTGATAATCATGAGTGGCCGCTACAGTCGATCCAATTAATTGCACCTCATTAATAGCACTAGGATCAATTTGTTCTAGCGGTGCTAAGTTAACAGCTGCCATATCATGCACCATGATTGTTACTTCGCTAAAATGATCATCAATTAGCGGTGTTAAATCAATATTAGGTGTATTATATTGCGTCACGAGTCTAATCAGTGCCGTACTTGGCAAATAGCGTAGATACTGCATGCCAGCTAATGAGCCAGTCACTATTAACGTATCATTATCGGTCCCGATTGCTAATGTCGTCCCTTTAAAATTACGGATATCGCCTACCGTAATTGGTCCGGTAACTCCTAATCCAGTCTGAACAGCTTGTTCAATTCCAGGATCGTTGAACGTGACTACGGTCGCATCAGGCACCGCAGTCGTCGCACTACTGGTAGCTGTCGCATCAGCGCTAGTGGCATTGCTGGTTGCGGCGGTACTATTAGTCATCGTGGTTGTGGCACTAGTCGTTAAACTACTGGTCGCCGTGGACGTCGGTGCACTAACTGGTGCCATAGTTGCAGTCGTCGTCAAGCTACTCGTTGCGGCGGTACTGCTAGCCAAAGTAGCCGTCGCATGGGTCGTCAGACTACTCGTTGTCGCTGAAGTGGTCGGACTGGCTGCTGAAGTGGCACTCGTGGTCAGACTGGTTGCACTTGTCGCACTAGTTGTTGTGGTAGCTGTCGTCTTAGCGGCTGAACCAGCACTCGTTGTGGCACCGCTAGTACTCGTTGACGAACTAGTGGCATCACTGGCGACAGTCGATGTCGCTGTTGACGCTGGTTGACTAGCGGCACTCGTTGTTGGCGCCTGCACCTCAACCTTGGCACTGGTTGTCAAACTAGTTGGCGCAACGGTAGCCGTCGTTGTGGTCGCCGCCTTAGCACTGACAGGTTGCATTAAACTAGTCGTACTTAAAAAAGCCCCGCCAGCTAAAACAATGATGACTGTGCACCACTGCTTTCCAGTTTTATACATTCGATAATGAGTTTGCACTTTTTGAAAGCGTTCTAATTGTTTGATTCGCATTCGCAAACTCGCCCCTTTCTCAAAACCTAATTCATCGTCTGTTGCCCTACTTTAATCTAAAACTCAATCCCCTAATCACTTACTTTCACCCCTTAGGTTTACCATGGTCTTGTGGTAGATACAACGCCGCGACGACAACTTTCACCACCAATCTGATTTAATCAGGGCCGATGTTGTTAGGAAAACTTCTTAAGCAACTAAGTTAGTTTATAATTAATTTCATACTGAAAATATGATTAGTTTAGCAATGCCGTAACCGATACCATTCGTGTCATAATTCATTTAATATCGCTTTAAATCAACTGTCACAAGCCCCATAGCAACTAGCAAAAAACATGCTGGTTAGTTGTTCAGCTTCAAAAGTCGATCTAACTAACACCTTATTAAACTTATTAAATAAGTCTAATAATCAAACTAAATCATTTATTTTATGCTTAGCTGGTGAATTCATCCCATAATAATTGCTGATTAGCCAGGTTTTCCCTATACTATTACTCATAAGCCAGCCATTTTATAATCAATATTTGTTAAGAATGGCTTTCGCTTAGCCGACATGAAGGTCAAGGAGTTAACTTTGGGGATAACTAAAACAAGCTCGGGCCAATTGGCTCAAGCTTGTTTTAGTTCTAAGATTTATTTAATTACGATGATGCCATAGTGCGACACTACTTAATAGTATTGCACCAATCATGCCAAGGATGGTGACCCATTGTGATTGGTTTTCGTTAGTTTGCGGTAACTGCGGTCCATTCACCGCTTGCATCGCGGTCACAACCCGGGCTCGTAAAGCAACCAGTCGTTTTAACATCGCTACTCGCGTTGCCGACTGCGATTGCGTTTGGGCTTGCTTAATTAATTGATCAATCTTCGCTAACAATACGGTCTCATCAGTCAGTTGATCTGCTTGGGGTTCAACTAAAATATTTTCAAACTCAGTTGCTAATTCGGCCTCAACTGTTGGGGTCAAAATCGTGACATCTTCTAATTCGGCAGCTTCCTCATCCACCGCTGCTGCAGCATTCTCTTCCGTCGTGGTTTCAGATGTTGGCCCTTCATCAACATCATCTGGTTCAGAATCAGTTGCCGGTAATTCCACGTCAATCATTGGTGGCACGGCTGTTTCATAGTCTGGTTCCTCTGGTTCAACCGGTGGTAATTCCACGTCAATCATTGGTGGCACAGCTGTTTCATAGTCTGGTTCCTCTGGTTCAACCGGTGGTAACTCGGTATCGATAATTGGCGGCACTGGTTTCTCGTAATCCGGGGTTTCTGGTTCAACCGTCGGCAGGTCAACATCAATCGTTGGTGGCACCGGTTTCTCGTAATCCGGAGTTTCTGGTTCAACCGTTGGCAGGTCAACATCAATTGTTGGTGGCACTGGTTTCTCGTAATCTGGATGATCAGGGTCATTTTCATTATCGGTATTATCTTGTAAATCCCACCGATGAGTTTCAGCGTTTACGACGACCTGATTGGCAATTATGTTCCCATCTAGATTTTGATTAGCGACAATTTCGGCCATCGGTGCTAACACGCTGCCTTGGAATGGACGATCAATTGAAATCATCTCCGTAACTAAGTGGTCACTAGCCGTGTCATCGTGAAAGTTCCACAACAAGTGATTATCCCCAAAGTCTTCAGTTTCCTGATTATTGCGATCAGTGCCATCATCATAAATCACTTTAATCTGTGAATTAACATGATATTCAGCAGTCCCACCGGTCGCCACATTAATGAGCACCGTCTGCCCATCTTTATCCGCTGACAATCCCGTAATCGTTAGCGGTGTACTCGTTGTCAATACTTCTGCCGCTAGATTAATGACAATCTTGCCATCAGCATCTGGTGCAATGTCACTGACATCAATCACCCGCTGATTATGATCTGAAAAATCAGCATTCGTATAAGTCGCTACCGGTGATTGTTCACCAAGCTGAACATTCAACGCTGCTAGCTTGGCAAATTCTTCGTCAAAATCAATATAAACATTTCCCGTCTTGTCTTGATAAACTTCTTTAGCGAGCAAATGATCAATATCGACCCCATTCACCTTAGGCCGATTGGGATTGCTTACATCAACGTCAACATTTTCACCAAAAATCACTTTATTCTCCCGCGTGTCACCGGCCGAGACGAAGGAGCTATTCGCAATCGTTGTGATATTTTGAATATATGAAATATCTTTATCTAATAATTCTTCAATGATACTCGTCCCAAAATTAACGTTCCCCGATAGATTGGCGACGGCAATATTCCCATTAGTATGCGCATTTAATTCAGCTTCACGCGCAAAGACATGAAACTGCGAAGCAACACCCAATAAATTATGTAAATCTGGATAGTCATCGGTCACCGTCCCCCCGGACTGAACAGCATCATTGGCTACCGGTGTGACTGTCGTTTTAGTCGCTGGTAACGCTGACGCAGTAGTCACGGACTGATGACTCGCCGCTACAACTGCACTAGCGCTACTAACTGACATACTGCTAGCACTGGTCGCAACACTACTGGTGGCTTGGCTAGCTACTGGACTAGTGGCCGACGACGAAACTGAAGTAGTTATTGCACGACTACTAGTGGCTGAACTTGCGCTCGTTGTTGTTGGTTGGCTGGCACTGGTCAGACTTGTCTGACTGGTTGCACTCGTTGCGCTTACTGAACTCGCACTTGAACTGGCAACGCTACTGGTGCTCACACTGGCCTTGGTACTCGAATCACTAGCAACGGCAGTTGGCGCCGCCACGGCCGTCTTAGTCGTCGCAGTTATCGTACTAGTTGCAGTCGCCTGACTAGTCATTGTGTCAGCATTAGCAGTAACCGCCATTCCACTTAATCCAGCAATCACAGCACATGTAAAAACCCAGCGACGACCAATTTTATACATCTTAAAATGCGTTTGTTTACTTTCCATCCTTTTTCACCCAAAATTCTACTTTTATTGTGTAAATATCTTTCAACCTAACATCATTTTCACGCTTTTCTCAAAAACAATCAAGCCGCTCAGATAACTTCATTCAGATAAAACGATTATTTTTTATTAACCGTAAAGGCAACAGTCCCAACGATTTAGGCTGTTCATTACTAGTCGTAATTAATCATCATAACACTATAGTTATCGACGACTGATAATTCAGCAACAGGGTGTTTTCAAAATAGTTTTCAACAAAAAAAGCCGATGGTCGCGTCCATCGACTTTCAAACTATTCTAGGTGGTAACGTCAAGTTCACCTGACTCTTAAGCGTTAGTACTCTGACTAACTTACCCGAAACAAGTGCCTGTTACCCTGATGCAAATTCAGTGTAACAGCTGAAACGCTTTTCTAGTCAAGCAAAAATTTAACTTTGTTTACTTATTCTTTTTAAACTGGCGCACCATTTGTTTCATTTCACGCTTACTCCCAAACATCCGCTTAATTTTCTGGGCTTCCATTTGGCGAGAATTAAGTCCTTCATAGGCCATTTCACGTTGTAACTTTTGATAACTGTTGAATCTGGCCGACGTTATATCGCCCGCTGTTATCGCCGCCTGAACTGCACAGCCCGGTTCGTTAGTATGGGTACAATTGCGGAATTTGCATTGCGCCGCCAACGTCGTAATGTCTTCAAAAGTCTTCGCTAAGTCACCGGTGTACAATTGCAATTCCCGCATGCCCGGTGTATCAATCACCATTCCACCAGTCGGTAATAATAATAATTGTCGGGCAGTCGTCGCATGCCGCCCCTTATCATCATCTGCTCGAATCGTCTTAGTTGCCAAGCGGTCCTGACCTAATAGCCGATTAATCAGCGTTGATTTTCCCACTCCCGATGACCCGACTAACGCTACCGTTTGACCGGCGCCCAGATAGGCTCGAATCTCAGTTTCCCCAACCTCAGTTGTCGCTGAATAAGGAATAACGTCAACGCCCATGCTAACTTCAGCCAACTCAGCTAATTTTGCTGCTAGATCCGTGCATAAATCAGCTTTGGTTAGGACAATCACCGGAGTTGCCCCACTATCCCACGCCATTGTTAAGTAGCGCTCAACGCGCCGAACATTAAAATCAGCGTTCAATGACATACAAATAAAAATCGTGTCGAGATTCGCCGCAATTAACTGGCCCTGTGACGTATTGCCAACCGCCATCCGCGCTAAGACACTTTTTCGTGGTAAAACTTGATTAATCATGGCAACATCTGGCGCAACGGTGCCCGCATCAATCAGCACCCAATCGCCAACGGCTGGAAGCTCGGTAACATCCGCCGTCTGATAAGTGAAACGGCCGGTCACTTTAGCATACAATTCACCGGTTGCACTCATCAGTTGATACAACTCACGATGTTGCGCTGTCACCCGAGCGATTACTTGCTGAGGTGCTTGCTCAGCAGTGGCTTTCAAACGTGACGTTAACCCATATTGGCTTAAATTAATTTTCAATTTTCTAAAATCCTTTCGTAAGTCCGGCACCCTTTTGCTTACGATAAAAAAGCACAGTTACCCACTGTACTTCAAAATGAACCGATTAAAAGCGGCTGCCATTCATCAGTCATTTATCTGGCCTTAGGGTACACTAAACAAAGCAGGCATTATCCTACTTTTTTCGTATAAACTAATTACCTGATTAAACGGCCGACATAATGACACCCCTTATGATTTAGTTCTTAAAAATTAACATGAATTTTAAAGCTTGTCAATTGTCGTTTTAGCCAACTAACACGGACTAATTACTAATTACTGATTTTTAAATATCATCAGGATTCACAAGATCCATAGTATATTGCAACTTACTTATAGAATGATCTGTTAAATTTTCAATCACTAAATAATAAACTGAATTACGATTATAAACCTGATCAATTAACGTACTGCGAACAGTTTGAATTCGTTCACCAATTGCCTTTTTTTCGCTGTTAGCGTTAACCACTAATTGACCTGAAATTTGGTGATCCTGATCATCCACAAAATATAACTTATAACTAGTTGGAACGACAGTGGCGCTAATTGGTTCAGGCTGCATAATACTTAAGGGTACTTCTAATGACGTTATACGCCGTTTAGTATTCACTAACTGTAACTCCGCCATTTGTGCATTAGATTTGTCACTACTTGTTCGAATTTCCAACAATGGTACCAGCATTTCTTGTAATGAAGACCCTCCATGGACATAATTATCTCCACCGTTGGCCCGAAATACATTCGCCGTTGTTGGATAATAAACATAACGTTCATCTTCATTATTTAGCACTGTAGCTAGTGATTGCCGATTAATACCAGGTTCTTTAACCTCACGCTTTGTAATTAAATAGCGTGGCGCTTTCCAATCGGCATCATCAGTAGGTAATTCGATCTTATCTACTGCCTTTAACTTCTCATCCCGATATAAATAGCCATGATCAGCTGTGATGTAAAGATGGGCAATACTAGCACTCCGCAAACGATTTACAAACCCACGCAATTCATTAATAGCTTCATTAGCGGCAGCAAAGGTTTCGTCTTCAGTTCCCTGATTCTCTGCAGTTGTATCAATTTGATTATGATAAATATAAATAACATCCTGACCAGCAAATGCCGTTCGTAATTCATCTCTAGTCTTACTCTTCAACTCTTTGAATCGGTAAGCTACACTACGTGGATTAGCTTGCTGTAAAATCAACTGTCGTTTTTTTACATTATCAGCTTCCATACCGTCAACAGCAACACGCCGTGTATTAGTCTGCAATGCCAACTGCCTATGTGGTAATAGTGCTGACATCCCCATATAAGTTACTGATGGTAAACCCGTCACCAAATAATGCATGTTTAACTCATTGATTTGATCATCTAACGAAAATTGATTTTGTAACTCTTTAGCAACTTCAAATCTTAAAGAATCCGAAATGATAACCACAATACGATTATTTTCCATCCCAACATATTGTTTATAAAAATTACGTTGCAAGACTTTGGGTGCAAGTTCTTGATAGTTAAAGTTTCGATTCCACGTGACCGCGTATGTTGACAGATAATCCACATACCAGGCCTCCACTAAATTCTTTACAGGCTGAAAGTCCTCCGGAAAACCAGCCTGTTGGTATTCATAAACAAAATGGCGGTAATCCGTATCTACCAAATAACCTGCTTCTAAGTAATCATTAATTAAACTACTCATATTGTCAGCTGGAGAAGTCCCTACCATTTTTTTTAGCCACCACGCATTACACATCATTTGGTATAAATGATTAAAGTAAGGCGTTTGTCCATAATGTGTCGTTTCTCGCTGCTTAGTTAACTGATCAATTTCAACGCCATTAACAGTCACATCACTAATATCTAATTTCAGTTGCGTCTGAATCCACAGCAGTATTCGTTTATCAAATTGCTTAAAAACATCTGCTCTTGCAATATCATCAATTTCTAACTGCCTAAATAGCTGTTTTTGATCAATAACTTGCCAGACAGCCGCTGCCACTTGTGCAAAGCTATCTTGATTATCTACTTTTTCACTAGCACTAAATTGTTGCATAAAGGTTTGTACATTAGCAATTTTTCGATCCAGATTCCATTGTTGAACTTTAGCTGGGACTTTTAAGTCCATCTGTCTGAAAGCCATCGTGACGTACAATGCCGTACTCAAATCCAACACTTGAGTTTCGTTGGGATCACTTTCAAAATTAAATTGTTGATGCACCTTGTCCCAAAATTCAGATAAAACGCCATATTTTTTAAATTCATTTAGGTATTTATTATTTACTAAATCGGCTTTTAAAATTGCCTTTAATACACCAAAAAAATCCACTAACGGTTGGTCTAATCGTGTAATCGTCGCCATAATGGCTACAGCAGGTTGACTATGGTAACTATCAATATCAAATTTAGCAAATCGTGCTCGTCGAACTTTATTAGCAAAGAAGGTCTTATGATCTTTTAAAAATCGATGTAAATTAGTCGGTAAGCCTAATTCTTGACGCAAAATTTCTTGAGCATCTGCTTTGAACGTTACCGAATACAACACCATATCACGTAAATGATTTTCTTCTATCGGTGGCTGCGGCTGTGGAGAATAAACTAAGAACTTCTCACTTTGATCTGCATTTAAAAGTCGTAGTTTAGTCTCTAATTGGTGCCCTGACATTAATTCAATAACGATTGCAACATCTGCCAGTGCTGTCGTTAATTCTGAAATACTATCTTTAAATCCGCCGTCATCATCATACCAAAAAACAATTTGATGCCCGTCAGAAAAATCGTTTTTTAATGTTGTAACTACTTGTTTAATGTCCATATCAGCCATTAAAAATACCTCTTTTCCCATGAATCCTTACGTATATCATACCCTATCAACCTTAAAATCTCACATTATAAAAAAATTATTATTGTTCACTCCAAACTATCATGATGGCGTTATTCAGCAATTAATCACGACTATTCCAGTAGCTGATTTTGATGTTGCGCAAGGCGGGCAAGTTGAAATTATTGGTTGGTTGTATCAGTACTATAATACGGAACCTAAGGATTTAGCTTTCAAAAAGAAAAAATACGCTAAAACTGATATTCCAGCTGTAACACAGTTATTTACCCCAGATTGGATTGTAAAATATATGGTTCAAAATTCACTGGGCAGATATTGGATAGATGTCTTAAAATCTAAAGGCGATACTCGAAATGAACATGCGATTGCAAACGCCTATGGTTGGCAATACTATATGCCAGCCGCGGATCAGTCTGCGGCGAGCACAATCAAAATCAATTCTGAACAAAATGACCTGAGCAACGTAGAAATAGAAGACATAACCTTGATTGATGCTGCAACTGGATCAGGTCATATTCTGGTGTATGCATTTGATGTGTTTATGCAGTTTTATGAAAATGAGGGGTTTTCGAAACGAGAAGCAGCTCAATTAATTATTAAAAAAAATATTTTTGGCTTTGATATTGACACACGTGCGTTTCAGCTAACTTATTTTTCACTAGTCATGAAGGCCCGGGAGTTTGATCGTCGTTTCTTAAATAGTGATGTTCAACCTAAGGTCTTCGATATTCCAGAAACAGCAGATCTTTCAAGTGCTGATTTTCATGAACTGATTAAAAATTCCATTGAAAAAAAGGAACTTGATGAATTATTAGCACCATTTCAATATGGTAATAATTACGGTTCATTAATCCATTTTAAGTCTCAACCAAATTGGAAAATTTTGGATAGGATTGCAACTGAGCAAGTTGGTGATACTCAACTATCGTTTGATAGCATTAACTTAGAATATAACCAAGCAAAATTATCAAGGGTTATCAAAATTGCTAAATTACTCAATCAGGAATTCACAGTTGGTGTAATGAATCCCCCCTATATGGGGTCTAGCAAAATGAACTTGATTTTAAAAAAATACGTTGAATCTAACTTTCCCGATAGCAAATCCGATTTATTCGCAGCTTTTATGGAACGACTGAGAATGTTTGTCTCTCCTCAAGGATATTATTCAATGATTACACAACACGCTTGGATGTTTTTATCCAGCTATGAAAAATTAAGAAAATCGCTACGTCATGATACGTTCATTAATATGGCTCATTTAGGAACACGTGCTTTTGAAGAGATTGGTGGTGAAGTTGTTCAATCCACTACTTTTGTTCTTAAAAAACAAGAAAACATCAATTATGTTGGTACTTACGAACGCTTAGTTGATTTTGATTCTCAATCAAAAAAGGAAACTGCCTATTTAGAAGCAGTTAAAGATAATGGCGTAAATTATCTTTATCGAACTAATCAAGCGAACTTTAGTAAGATTCCTGGGAATCCGATTGCTTACTGGGCAAGTGACAATTTAATTCATGATTTTGAAATAGGTACGCCAATGGATGATCTGGTAGATGCGCGACAGGGATTAGCAACAGCGGATAATAAACGTTTTTTACGTATGTGGTATGAAGTTGCTAATCAGCGTATCAGTTTCCACTCTAAATCCATCGATGAATCGATTCAGTCAAACAAAAAATGGTTTCCATGCAATAAAGGAGGCGCCTATCGAAAATGGTATGGTAATTATGACTATGTGGTGAATTGGGAAAACGATGGTTATGAAATTAGAAATTTCAACTGGCCTAATGGCAAACAGAGATCAGTAATACGCAATCCAAGTTATTACTTCCGTGAAGCGATAACTTGGTCAGATATTACTAGTGGTACTTTAGTATGAGATATAGAGAATTAGGAAGTATTTCGGACCATAAGGGAATGTCGGCATTTACGGTAGATCACAAGATGTTAATTTATATTTTATCATTAATCAACACACTATTGGAAATTATATTTTAATTGCTAAATCCTACAATTTCACTAGAGTTGGCGATTTAATAGCATTTCCGGTTATCATAAATAATGATGTCGAAATTCGTAGTCAAACATTATCTAGATTGTCGATTACCACATCAAAAATGGATTGGGATTCATTTGAAACATCTTGGGATTTCACTCGTCATCCACTCTCAGCGCACATCGCTGATGATAACCTATCAATATGGTATTATTTATTGGTATTGACCAATTCACGTGCCAAAAATGTGCCAATATTTCAATCTAGGGGGCTCAAATAATGGTTAGTTATCAAAAACGAGGCAATGTTTGGCAATATGAAATTTCATATAAAGACAACGATGGCAAGTACAAAAAGCTTAGGAAGTCCGGTTTCACGCTAAAATCAGACGCAATTCTAGCTGCTAGCCAGATTCAATCTGAACACCCAAATCTCAAAACTGCCAAATCTGGTAGTGAAACTCTAGTTAATTACTATGAAAGGTGGATTAAGACGTATAAGTTTAATGCCGTATCACCCATCACTTACAATAAATATCAGAACACTGCTAAACATGCACATCATCTTTTCGGTAATTTGAAACTAAAAGATCTAACTAAACTTATTTATCAAGAAAGTTTAAATACATTCGCTGAAACTCATGCTCGCAGAACAGTGTCTTGCTTGCACAAACAGTTACGTGCTTGTATTCTTGAAGCCTTAGACGAACGAATCATAACAGTTGACCCTACTAGAAAAGCAGTGGTTACTGGTCACACGCTTCCTAAAACTGCCAGAACACTGAATTACAATGATTGGTCCACTTTGCTTAGCCATCTTAATACCGATAATATTGCAGAATTAACAATCTATCTCGCCGCCGTAACTGGCATGCGCTACGCAGAAATCGTTGGGTTAACACCAGCTGATATCAATCTAATAATGGGTACCATTAATATTGACAAAACATGGGATTATAAATATAAAACTGGTTTTATGAAAACAAAAACTAGTGCGTCTATTCGAAAAATAGCTATTGATCAAAATACAATTGTAAAGCTACATCATTTCATGTTAGTACATGATTTATCACCAGAACGACCTTTATTCATGAATAGTAAAGGTCATATTCTAGTAAGTGCTGAAATTAACACCATCTTAACTAATAAATTAGCGCTTCTTAACATACCTAGAATTACGTTCCACGGTCTACGACACACTCACGCATCAATTCTGCTCTATAAGGGTGTAAGTGTTCTTTCAGTTTCTAGAAGACTTGGACACAGTAACATCACAACTACTCAATCAACCTATTTGCATATCATTAAAGAATTGGAATCTCAAGATAACAATAAGATTATATCCATTTTAAGTGACGCATTTAAATAATTGGCACTTCTTTGGCACAAAAAGGGATCCTCTCACTTGAGAAGATCCCTTTTAAGCTAAATCTTAGATAATACTTTTTCACCGTCCTGAAGCTTGCTGTAGTTGACTGACACTCCGTCATCTAAATCAAGGCTAATTTGTTCATTAGCAAGATGCTGAATGATTGGATCATAGCTTTTCAATTCATTAATTTGTTGATTGACATGCTTAATGTCACGTTCTAATTGTTTTTTACGTTTAGCCATTGATTCATCGGCACTTAATTGTTGTAATTGAGACAATCTGGTTTCATATTTACCTTGCAATGGATGTAAATAGTCCGTTCTAATCATCGCCAGCTCAGTATTGTCATACCGATGTAAATACATCAGTGCTTTGAAGCCATTTTGACGACCACTAGAAAATTCCCAATAAATTGGCTTTTTTTGATAAACTTTTTTATGATCTTTG
The DNA here is from genome assembly GCF_002970935.1 of Lactobacillus sp. CBA3606. Taxonomy (NCBI): domain Bacteria; kingdom Bacillati; phylum Bacillota; class Bacilli; order Lactobacillales; family Lactobacillaceae; genus Lactiplantibacillus; species Lactiplantibacillus kimchii. The sequence continues at coordinate 1,249,057 of NZ_CP027194.1, forward strand.
AAGAAATCTTCGACAAAATAACGTCTAATAGCTGCTTCAGAATTTTCAGCCTTTTTACCAACAATTCTGGCAATATAGTCCAAATTAGCTTGTAAAGTATCCATGCCAAACACAACTTCTAAGAATTGTTCTAGCCGATTAATAATGTCTCGATCATCATTGAAATAACGTTCATCATTCAACATCACTAAATTATCTTGATTTGGCACAAATTTTTGATAATTATCACTATTCCACTTACCACCAGCAAGGACTAACCCTTCAACATCTAACGAATAACGTCCAAACACGACACCTACAAAATATGACAGAAACGACTTAATATCCCGTACCTCATCTGCTAGTCGAACTGATACATCTTTATCCGCTACATCAGGTGTTAACTCGTCATTAAGTCCATATAAATCAATGAAAATTCGGTTTAGTTCTTCCTCATTAGCTTTAAGTTGATCAAATCGCTGTTGCGCCTCAACTTTCCATAACCCAAATGCATTTTCTAACTTTCCGCCAATTTCTTTTTGCTTATCATCAGCGATGTGTGCTGAGAGTGGATGACGAGTAAAATCCCAAGATGTTTCAAACGAATCCCAATCCATTTTTGATGTGGAAATCGACAACCTAGATAATATTTGACTACGAATTTCGACATCATTATTTATGATAACTGGAATATTATTAAAATCGCCGACCTGAGAATTAATGGTTGGATTTAGAGTTAGTATTATTTGGTTAGCAACTTTTGTATTTAAAGCTCCTAAAATATAAATTAGCATATTATGATTTGTCGCAAATGCTTCATTACCAGCCGTTTCATGAATTGATCCTATCTCTCTATATCGAACATTGAATTTTCCAGAGGTGATTTTAGGCCAAGTTATCGCTTCACGGAAGTAATAATTTGTGTTCTGTGGTCGTGATTTTAATTGTCCGCGATAATTTTTGAAATTTCTAATTTCATAACCATCGTTTTCCCAATTCACCACATAATCATAATTACCATACCATTTTCGATAGGCGCCTCCTTTATTGCATGGAAACCATTTTTTGTTTGACTGAATCGATTCATCGATGGATTTAGAGTGGAAACTGATACGCTGATTATCAACTTCATACCACATACGTAAAAAACGTTTATTATCACCAGTTTGCAAGCCAACCTTGGGATTCACTAGATTATCCATTGGCGTACCTATTTCAAAATCATGAATTAAATTATCACTTGCCCAGTAAGCAATCGGGCTCCCGGGAATCTTACTAAAGTTCGCTTGATTAGTTCGATAAAGATAGCTGCTGTCAGGATTTTGAATTGCTTCTAAAACCTTATCCCGCTGGACATCCATTCCGCCTTTAAAGCTAGAAAGTTTAATATAAGTACCTTCCTCATTATTCGGCACATTTTTTAGAATAAAGGTGTTAATTGGAACAGTCGCTTCTTCAAAAGCGGAATACTCCATCTGAATCAAACTCGAAATTTCCTTTTGTTCAACAATATATTTTCTGAGCTTTTCGTAAGTCTTGATAAACATCCAGACAAAAGGCGTCATATAAGCCGAATAGCCACCATGCTGAACCATATTAATGTTGTTGTAGATGAAAACAGAAAACAAGTCGCCGGAATAGTCTTTGAAATTTTGTTTAATATATTTTTTGAGTTCGGGATCAAATTTATTTAAATATGGTGGATTAGTTACTGCAACAGCATATTTTTCGCTCATGACTTGTGCAATTTTAATGATCCGCAAGACAAGCTCTTTTGACTGTTGAATACCAAAAACATCCAAATCTTCAGTTGGTACTGAATGCACTGCCTGGTTTAAGTCATTCCAATTATACTGTTGTTGTAGCTGAATAATTGAGCCCAGTTCGCGAGCATTACTAAATAACTCAACAATTTCATGAATAGCAACGCGGTGTGTTTCATCCAAAGCGTCAAAAAATTCTGCCGTCACGGTATTAGAATCTTCAAAAACAAAGATATTAGGATCGAAATCTTCATCACTCAATGCGCGTCGATTATATTGTCGTGCTTTCATCATTACCGCAAAGTAAGCTAGTTGATAGGCACGCTTATCAATCTCCAAGCCAAATAAATTATGTTTCAAAATTGATTTGGCGGCATCACGTGCACTATAGCCTTCTTCCAAATAAATACGCATAAAGACTTCGAATGCATAGATTAAAACATGACCAGACCCCATGGCATTATCAATGAATTGAATGTTTTCTAATGTCTCATTATCTGAGATAGAAGTTATTTTACTAGGCAATAGAAAATTGAGCTTAGTTGCAAGCTTGCTTTCAGGGTGCCGTTCTAACCAATATCGGCCTAATGAATTATCCACCATGTAGCGAACTACCCAATCGGTGGTAAATAATTGAGTTGCTGCTGGAATTTCATTTTTAGTTACAGCACCACCAGTAATGTTGACTGCATAATTATGTGGTTCCGTATTATAGTACTGATACAACCAACCAATGATTTCAACTTGCCCGCCTTGTGCAACATCAAAATCAGCCACTGGAATAGTCGTGATTAATTGCTGAATAACGCCATCATGATAGTTTGGAGTGAACAATAATTCAGCATAATCGTTAGTTTTTTCGAATAAATGTGGCAGATTTTTATATAATGCATTGGCTTGTTTGATGAAAAGCATCCGATATAGGCGATCCATATCAGTTGTTAGCTCAGTTTCTTGTGCAACTTTAATCAAGCCCAACTCTTCATCAGTAAAATGTCCGAGATAAGGTTCCAGTACAATTGGATCAATCATAATATCAGGTTCATGCCGACCTTGACTACTCGATAATACGCGTGTTCGACTCGGAAGATAATCATTGACCTCCATAAAGCGAATCGCAATTAAACGATTAAACCAGGTGTACGCAATTTCCTCTACCAAATCATTAAAAGCAGTTTTTAAATCACTATTTGTCGCCCGTTGTAACAATTCAGTAACTAATCGCTGTCGTTTTCCAATATCAGAACCAGTAATTGGATTACGATCATCAACATAGTATTCAATCTCTGAGGTGGAAGTTGCTAGCTTACTCGCAATTTCCTCCTCTGTAATACCTAGCATTGCTGCCTTTAGTTTAGTGTCTGCAATTAACTTTCGTCGCGCATTAATCGCAAAATTTTTGATAGCTGTTTTGTCCATCATCGATTCCTTTCATCATTTGAATTGAATGCTTATAAATTCAATTTAATCTGATCTACCTCAGCCAACTGAGCAACTAATGCAGCCCGTAATTGTGCCAATTGAGTGTCAATATCTTTATCACTAGTTAGTTGCCAAGTTCTTGAAACTGGCAAACTACTTAAACTAATATGCTTAACCATCGGTATATTTGCTTTGGAACTATTGCCCGCAGTTGGCGTGGTTACATTGGTCTTAATCTTATTGATCTTTGCTTTTTCCTGGTCATTACTATCAGAAGTTGCCTTTTCATTAGCCTGATTCTTAGCTGCTAATCGAGCGGCTTGTTGCTCATTTTCAGCGATAATTTGATCCGCCTTCGTTAGGAACCGATCTTTACGAACACCTGCTTTGGATTTTATAATAACCAACTCATCTAGGTTAGCAGCTACTTTGGCCTCAGCAATAAAGTGTTCAAAATCATGATTAATCTCAGCTTCAAGCGCTGTTGGTACTGCCTTTGCTTGAATATATGTTAATGTTGCCTGCCACTCATCATTCACAACTTGTTCAACATCCGTTTCGATCTTATCGAACTCATTATTGTAAACTTCATTAAAGGCTTCATTGTATCGTTTTAAATCATTGAGATTTCCTTGTGGTTTGTTAGAATCAACAATCGCCTTTATTTTGTGATAACTGTCAGGAACTTCATTACCGCTAATAAATGAACGTGACTTCTCATAAATATCGACTTTAGAAAGGGCATCATCCCAAATATGTTTTTGATCAGCACTATTATAAAAATCCTCTAGGCCATCATCATACATATCATCATGCCAATCCAACAAGTCATTCTTCTTAGCGCTAATTAATGCATAAAATGCATCAGTATCCTGTCGACTTAATAGTTGTTTCAGTAAAGCTTGTCCATTTTCTAAGATATTTCGTCCTGGATAACGATTAGATAGACCTAGTTGCCTAGTCAAAAGTTGATTTGCATTGTCAATCGTATGCCGTAACTCTTGAACTAGTGTGTCATCCTCATCATTATCAAAAAAGTTTTTATTGAAAACTTCCCGCGCAACTTCTTTTAAATCCCGTTTTTGTGTGTCAGAAACTGCCACTCTTGGAACCAATTGCAACTTATCAGTATATTGCTTCATCGTAAAGAAATCGGCAATCTTGTTACTGGTTTTGTCTGAAGACAGATTAATTTGTTCGCCGTTTACATAAGCTTTGATTTGAGCACCAACAAACAGTTTCGCAATTATCCATTTAACATCCCAATCATGATAGCCATACGGTGCCGCAATAAACCGCTCTAAAAGAGCCTTATACGAGATTTTGCTAGGGCTACGATAGTCCCGATTAATTCGATCTAAAACTGCTTGAATAGCTTGCTTATTTTCATCTGTATCAACTAATTCAAAATCTGATTTAAATAATTTAACAATATCAGTTTCGGATTTAACGACGTCAATAAAACTCAAATTACGATAGACTTCATCAATTAAGTGAACTTGTGCCATACCTAACCGCTTTTCAAAACTTTTACTGTTGGCCTCTAACCGCTCATCACCAACGTAAATATCAGCATCTTCAAGAGCTGCTTCCAATTCACTTTGTGATTTTTTATTTAGCGTCTGCCGCTCTAATCTTTTTACATCAATTATCTTTTCAGAGCGAGCATCATCTTTACGATTACTCGTGTCACGTAAAAATTTACCGATTTGTAAGGCTTGTCTCACATCATCAATGTACTGTCCGTCTGCTGGCATATCAATAATGATTTGCGGATCAGTTGGTGATAATGCAATTCTGCGTAATTCCATTTCAACATGGTTAGTATCACTTTCTGGTGTATTAATCTTAATACTCATCGCATTATTCGCCACACCATGTGGATGACCATCTACAAATTGATTAAACTTAAATGAATATTGACGATCTAGCTTAGGGTATACAAAACGACCATTTATTTGATTGTTCGAAAATAAATATTCACCAATTTCTCGAGAAATTTCATTACCATCAACACTTTGTTTGTTGATCTGTCGACTAACATCCTGTTCAGCATCCGTTAAAAACTCAAAGCCATTAGTGGTCTTCTCAACAACCTTCTGACTAATTAAAACGGTCATCGCATCTTTAACTTGTTTTTCCAACTTAATGCGATCGGTATCAATTGAATCAATCATCAATGTTGTCACATTATTCAAAGTTGTTTTGAAATTAGCAAGATACTTTACCATGAATAAGGTCTCTAACACTTGAACTGCAAATGGATGATCCTGATGTTCTGGATTAATCACATCATTATCCAGTGCTCGCTTAATTACAATCATATGTGTATGATCTAAGAATTGATCTAAGCCTTGAAAAAAGAGACTGAATGGGACTAACGATCGAACATCTTGCTGCTCTAAACGCTGCGCTGATTCTTGGAATACTGCCAACATCGACCGCTCCCCATTAGCTAAATGCTTCCCATCTGAGCCATTTTTTCGAATTGCCGTTAAGGTATCCTGTAATAAATTAAACTGATAAGGTACAAATGGATAAACATCAGCGAAATTTTGCGGACTTCGATAGTGATCTCGATCAATATCTGCTTCAAAGGTGATCAGATTATTAATAGCATGTTGATCATTGTCATAAATATTAGCTAAACTCTGTTCACTTTCAACTGTTTTAGTTAATAATCGCTTGTTAATGACTTCGTCAACATTAGCTGATGACATCGCAATCCGGGTGTTAAACCGCCCCTGAATTTTAGAAAAATCTTGTCCATTAATATTATCAGTTACCTGATCAATGGCTTGTTGACTGGTAACAATCACCCATGCCTTACCATGTGTATACGTTCCCAGATCTTCAACTACACTCTGTAAATTCAGCATCCGTTGTTGACTATTACCAATATATTGGCCAACTTCATCAACTAAAAAGACTAAGTGATAATTTGGATCTTGCTTAACAATGTAATCATTAACTCGTTCTGCAAAATTCTCAACACTGATTGGATAATTAGTTTTAAGCTGTTCAATAAAGCCAGTCGCATTTTCTTCAGTCATATAACCAATTGCAACTAAAGCGTCTTTAATTGTCCCCTTTAGAAAAGCAAACCCATTTCGAGCATCAAGCCATGTCCGATGTTGCTTATCCAATTCCTGAAATTTTTCTTGAAATTCTGTGTATTGATCGTCTTGAATCAGATCCCGCTCCATGTCAGCAATCCAAAAATCAACCCCAATCAACCCCAATTGTTCATTGAACACTTGCAAGAAGACATTTAAAATGGCATCTTTTTGTGATTTATTACCATTTTTAGCTTTTGAATCAATATTAAACAGAATAGTTTCGTTATGTATCGAAGCTGCCGCTTGTAAATTTGTAATCGTATTAGGATTACTCAATTTTTGATCATCAAGAAAATAATCTATTGCTGGTTTACCGGCAACTTCACGATTTTCTAATAAATAAGCTAAAATTTTTAAAAAATGTGATTTCCCAGAACCAAAGAATCCGGAAATCCAAACACCCATCTTAGTTGTATCTTGATTGATGCTATCCGTATAGGCGCTAAAAAATTCTTGAAAATGTTGTTGTAACTCCTTGGTAACCACATACTCTTCCAATTCTTGCTTAATATTAGCGTCCTGTTCATCCCCAATGGTAATAACACCCTTAATATTACGATCAATTGGCTTAGCAAATATCTCTTTTATTTTCAACTTATTTCTCCTCATATTCTGCGTCCATATTCCTAATTAATCTGAAAGGCACGATAATAATTATCTTCTTTCACTTCACCGAACATGCTCAAACTTAAATTATCGTATTTGCCGGGATAGAAAAGTACTACCGGTACCTGAGTAATAATTTGATGCATCGTATTCAAAATCTTATGCGCCCGAATTAATGGATAGACCTCTCCAATTCCCGTTACAAAAACAACTATGTTATCCGTGGAAACCAATTTTTCTTCCATATATGTCACAAACATATTTTCAGAATCAGTCATACCTAAAGTATTATTTAGCTGTTCTACTAAGTAGTCGAGTCCTTCATCCGCTTCCATCGCAATAACATCATCTTTAATTCCCATTTGAGTTAAAAGATCCCACATAATATGGTAAACATTAAATTCAATAATATCGATGCCTACTGTGGCCTGATTCAATTGATGCTTCATATTGTCAATCTCATCTCGTACTAAAAGCTTATCCTGAGGGGTATATCCTAAAATATAATAGGATACTTCATTTGAAAGACCACGACTGTGCTGAAAATCCTGGCTAGTGATTTTTTCGCGTAAACTTTTTAACTTCATTCTCGTATCTGTCATTTTATCTCCCCAATAGTACAGCTAGTATCTGATGTTCATCTTTATTTCGTAACATGTCCTCTAAATCAAGATCTAATAAGGGACGACTTACTTGGTCAAAACTCCCTTGATTTTTCATCAGCCCTGCTTCACGGACAAATGTTTTAAAGACACCTATTAAACGCGTAATTGTTTCATCAGTCCAACTCGCAATTTGTTGATTTTCAGCTTGTTTGCGACTAAAAAAAGCTTCAATTTCATAATCATGTAACTCGGTATCTCCGAGTACTAATTCATCACGATAAACCTCATACATAAACTCTTCAAAAAGTTGATTTGATTTCATAACAGTTATCAAATCAATTAACCGTTGATTTGCGATATCAAGGCGTGGAAAAAGACTCATATAGTCTTGATCCAGGCTATCGATTCGATGTGTTATTATTTTAAGCATGTCTTGAATACGAGCAACTGTACTCTGTTTAAAGATATTGTCTTTAATGGCTCGGCTATTAATTTCGCCTTGAGTTAACCCCTTATTTAACAATTCAATATACTGCTGAAACTCATTAAACCAAAAAGAATGTGAAACTATCGCAGCACTATATTTTATCATTTGCACTCACTTCCTAATTTCAGCGTAAATAATCACGACATATTGCCCATTATACTTTATAAAATACGCTAAAATTATACCATATCCGCCAAAAGATTCTTGATTCCATTCGTTTGATCTTACCCCAATGCTGGATAAGTCTGCTCAAAATCAACCACTGCACCGCGTAAATTGGCTTCATCGGTGTACTTGCACACGACTAATTGCGGTTTTATTGACGCAATCTTAACTCGGTCCCGGATTTTCTCAATTTCACGTTCAATCCCTGGAATCAGTTGCGGATTATTAGAAATACCACCACCCAAAACTATTTTTTCAGGATCAAAGCTATATTGTAGATTATAAATTCCGATGGCTAATGCATGGTACATCACCGTTACTGCATCGATTGCATCCGAATCACCGGCCGCCGCTAGCTCGAATAACTGCTGACCGCTTAAGCGCGTACCAGTCGGTTTAGTCGCTAAAAACCGTTTCAGCGCCTGAGGAACCGTCCCCAGTTCGCTCAGAGTTGCCTGCTCATTAACCATAGTATAGCCAAATTCACCCCCAAATAAATGAGCGCCGTGCCAAATATGATGATTCAGGATTAAGGCGCCACCAACTCCGGTACCGATGACTAACAAGGCCAGGCTATCGACATCCTGACCAGCCCCACTGGCAAGTTCCGCTAAAGCAGCACAATTTGCATCGTTTTCCATACTAACTGGCACCCCAAATTTAGCCGTTAATTCGGCCTGAATTGAAAAATGATGCAGGTATGGAATCGCACTTGCCCCTTCTACCACACCCGTTTTTTTATTGACGGCTCCAGGCGAACTAATCCCCACCCCAACAATTGACCATTGCATCCGCATGGCATTGACTTCTGCCGTGAGCAATTCGAAAAAATCCAGTTTAGTAGTGGGTGTTGCGACTGCATGGTGTTGACGTAACGTTTGACCATCCCAAATAGCGAACTTAATCGTCGTACCACCAATATCAATTAATCCTAATGTTTGCATCTATTGATCCTCGTTTCTAAACAATGATTGGTACCGCTTTCTTAGATTATACCCATCATTATCCCATTTAAATGGATTTTCTCTATTTTTTAATGTGAACTACTCGGACATTAATGACCGAGCTTCTGAGAACACTGCTAACTTACGCAATAGTGACTAGCACTATGCCCAGCGGTTACAGCTATTTATCACGGCTCGTTCCGAGCCTAGTTAGTCTTTTCTTTAAGCATGCAATATGTTCTTAGCGGCGTTAATATCCCGATCATGGTTAATGCCACATTTTGGACACGTCCATTGTCGGATAGCTAGCCCATGCTTACCATCATCGTAACCACAGTCGGCACAAATTTGGCTAGTTTTTCTAGGATTCACAGTGACCAGCTGCTTACCATACCAGGCACATTTATATTCAAGTTGAGTGCGCAATTCACGCCAAGCTTGCTTGGCAATTGCACGGGCGAGCTGATGTAAATAGTTATTTCGCTGGTTAGCGATTTTCTCGTTATATTTGGCAACCATGAGACGCGCCTTACGATAATTACTGAAGTCATTCAGTTCACATGGTTCTAAGACTTGATTGTGTTTATCCCACGAAACTTCTTTTTGAGCTTGTAGTCTTCGACGGGCTAACCGTTTTTCCCAATAGTGTTTCTTTTGTGATAAGGCCTTATCAAAACGAATAGTCGGATATTTGACACCATCACTGGTAATCATTAAATCCGCTACACCCATATCAATTCCCACCGCTTGCTTAGTTTTAGGCAGTTCTTGCACATCATTATCAACTAACACAATGGCGTAGTATTTGCCGGTAGCAGATAGCCGGATTGTGACATTCTTGATTTTACCGGTGAGTTGTCGGCCAGATTTAAAGGCAAGACGGCCTAATTTGGGAATTTTAAGCTGATGTTGATCGATTTGACTAATATTATGATTGACTGAATTAGACTGATAACTCTGTTTTGGGAATTTTCGTGATTTGAACTTCGGAAAACCAACATGCTCCTTAAATAATTTCTGAAAAGCATGATGCAAATCACGGCTAACGTGTAAAAGACTGGTTGATTCTGCTTGCTTAAGAAACGGATATTCTTGTTTAAGACACTTAATCAGATAATTCATGCCAAATTCATTGACATAAGATCCACCATTGTTATGACGCTCAATCTGCATGCTTAATAACTGATTCCAGACAAAACGACAACAGCCAAAATTGTTAATGATTTTGGCTTGTTGGTCAATTTGGGGATAGATCCTTGTTTTTATTGCCCGCAGTGTCATCTATAAGGACCTCTTTTATTCGTTGGTCATCAATATATGTTTAGCAACTACTTGCTGGTTAGTGGTGCCAATAACTTTGGCGGTACATTAACTAATAAGTGACTACAATCGTCGTGACCAATTTCCATCTATTCAATACTAAATACGCATTTTGAAACGATTTCTATTAAATAGACGCGACGTACAAATCAAAAGCGATTCATCACGTCCTTAAAAGAACGTGTTTCCTCGCCTAATTTAAAAAAAAGACCCAAGTCCAATGACTTGAGTCAATCCTACTTAACGCTTAATCCTCGTCTTCAACAGTTGAAGATTGTTCTTGGTTAGCAGTCGCTTGTTGCATCTTGCCCAACACCGCACGCGCAATTGGCCCGACGATTAGAAGTTGGAGCGGTAATGCAACAATCAAGTTAAAAATCCAGGTATGACCATATGTTGCTAACACATGGCTCCCAGTCAGTTCACCTTCCACCGCAATCCCAAAGAGGGACATGCAAGTTACCATGCCAAGGACCATTAAAACTGAGATGGTAATCCCAATTAAAACGACTCTTTTCCGCATGTAATCATTAATGATATATTTGAAAGCTAATCCTTTTGCGATTGGTCCAACGACCAATAAATCTAAAATGATTGCCACTACTAAACCAAGGGGGTAGCCGCTCAAAATTGCGAGGACTAAGCCATTGCTGAAGCCTTGCGCCATCGTGACATTATAAGCCGTCATAACAAAAACCATCAATCCAGCCATAATCGCCGTGAACACAACTTCTTCTTTTAAATTACGTGGCATTTCTATACACACTCCTAGGTTTAGTTTCGAGTGTTACTATAGCACGCGCCATCGAGCCTTCGTAAGTAACAATTTGATGACAAATTATAGAACGCTTACAACTTCAGCTCATTGAGCAACAAAAAAAGACCGGCCAAGTGGCCCGATCTCTTCACCGTATTTAAGCTTGGTATTGACCGACAACCGTTAACTTTGCTAACACTTTTCGGCCATGTGGTGATTGATTATCAATGACTGTCGTTAAATCTTGCCCGGCTAAATTACCATGGTGCTTGCCACCGGCCCAAGCGGCGATGTTTGTCACATCATAAACAACACCATCAACTGCCACATAAGCGGCCTGACCATTTTCACCATTATATTGTGCTAATTCGGCCTGATTAAAAGTCGTTGTACTCATTACGCATCACTCCCTATTAAGTTAGTTTAATAGTAAGCTGACTAACCAAACAAAAGCAAACATTCCGCTCGGCACACGTCAAAAAAAACGTATGTAAGTTAGGCGGCCTAATTAGGATTCTGCTAAAAAGCCGGTTGAACCCCGCCGAATCCCCTGAAATAATTTAATTGGCTACACCGACAGCGTACAATGAGCCTGGTTAGAAAGGTGGTCAACTTCATGGGAAAATTTAAAACAAACAACCGGTCGCACAAATTAATAGAGTATGCGAACGGGCCGTCTTTGGAAGAAATCAACGGTAAGATTGAAGTTCCTAAAAATATCGGCTTTTGGCGAACCCTCTTTGCGTATTCTGGGCCGGGCGCACTAGTGGCGGTCGGTTATATGGATCCTGGTAACTGGTCAACGTCGATTACCGGTGGTCAAAATTTCCAATATTTATTAATGTCTGTCATCTTGATGTCAAGTTTGATTGCGATGTTACTGCAATACATGGCCGCTAAACTTGGTATCGTGAGTCAGATGGATCTGGCCCAAGCGATTCGGGCCCGCACCAGTAAATCATTAGGAATTGTTCTGTGGCTCTTAACCGAATTAGCGATTATGGCCACTGATATTGCGGAAGTCATTGGGGCCGCAATCGCCTTGTACTTGTTGTTCCATATTCCGTTAATCATTGCCGTCTTAATCACCGTTTTTGATGTTTTGCTTCTATTATTATTAACTAAGATTGGCTTTCGTAAGATTGAAGCAATCGTGGTTTGTCTGATTCTCGTCATCTTGCTCGTGTTCGTCTACCAAGTCGCCTTGTCTAATCCCAACTGGGGACAAGTCATTGCCGGCTTAGTCCCAACTAGTCAAACCTTTTCCAATAGTAAAACAGTCGCTGGCATGACGCCCTTGAGTGGCGCTTTAGGGATTATCGGGGCGACTGTAATGCCGCATAATCTGTACTTGCATTCCGCAATCTCACAGACACGTAAAATCGATCATCATGATGAAGCCGACGTGGCCCGCACGGTTAAATTCGCCAGCTTGGATTCTAATATCCAACTCACAGCCGCCTTTTTCGTCAACGCCTTGCTCCTAATCATGGGCGTGGCTGTTTTCAAGACTGGCGCCGTTAAAGACCCCTCATTCTTCGGCCTTTACCAAGCCTTATCCAATACGTCGACACTTAGTAATGGGCTATTAATTGACGTTGCTCGTTCCGGCGTTTTATCCGTCCTCTTCGCAGTGGCACTATTAGCTTCTGGTCAAAATTCGACTATTACAGGTACCTTAACCGGGCAGGTCATCATGGAAGGGTTCGTCCACATGCGGATGCCGCTCTGGTTACGTCGGCTTGTCACCCGGTTATTATCCGTGATTCCGGTTATTATCTGTGTCCTACTAACGAGTGGCAAAAGTGCCCTCGCTGAACACGAAGCCTTGAACGACTTGATGAACAATTCGCAAGTCTTTCTCGCATTTGCGTTGCCCTTCTCAATGCTACCGCTCTTGATGATGACCGATAGTGCCGCTGAAATGGGGCAACGTTTCAAAAACAAATTGTGGATTAAGGGCCTCGGTTGGCTATCAGTCATTGGCCTAACTGGTCTCAACTTACTTGGTCTGCCATCACAAGTTGCGGGCTTCTTTGGCGATAATGCCACGGCGACTCAATTAACCATTGCCAACTTGATTGCCGGTGGTTTAATTCTCATCATCTTAGCATTATTAGCTTGGACCGTAATTGAACTTTATCGTGGTAATCAACGTTACGCGGCTAAATTAGCGCTTAAGGAAAAAAACTAGCTGCCGTTTAAAAAGCGCTTTGTTAAACAATGACGACTGTCACTGCTTAGCAAAGCGCTTTTTATTTACCCTAATCGGTCGTAATTTGCATCCGACCATGCCGTTTTGAATGGTATAAATTATGATCTACACGATTATAAAAATCGGTTGGTGTCGCATCTGCTACTGTCAATGTTGACACCCCAACCGAAATCGAAATCGGAATTTGCTGATTACCGAAGTTTACGGTCAAGTGATTTAACGCACCAAAGATTTGGCGAACCACCTGATTAGTGCTAGCAAGGTCATAACCTGGAAAGAGCACATTAAATTCCTCGCCACCCGTTCGATACAACTTCACTTGTGAGTCATTGGCATCAATCACAGTTTGAACAACATCGGCAACGTGTTGTAAAACCCGGTCTCCCGCCAAGTGACCGTACGTATCATTCACTTGCTTGAAGTGATCAATATCAAACATCATCATTGATAACTTCAAATGATTCTTTGAACTATCATCAAATAAGTATTTGATTTCACCCGTATAGGCGGCAAAATTTTCAGTTTGTGTTAACGCATCGTGACTTGCATATTGCGCTAACCGCAACTTAAACTGACTGTCGCGCGTCAACATGGTCACGTAGGCGTAGAGCAGCAGTTCAAAAATGGCTAAGTATAACCATTCTTGAAAGAAGGTTGACCAGCTCAATTCAAATTTAAGCTTCATCCAAAACCACAACAAGCCTCCAAATGGTAAGCCGACTAACATGTAAATTAGCCATGCATCGTGACGGCTTTGAAACCGAATCCGAATATAATTCAGTACCAAAAAGAAAACCATTAACGTCAATGCATGCCCCCATGATTGCCAGTAGCCAATCGAGTGATCAAAGAGCATGTAGAGGATAATGACTGGAAATAGTAAATAATACGGAATGCGAATATTTAAAAAGTAACCACAGAAAATAATCGCAATTAACTGGAAATTCATAAATTGCCAAGCCGTCGATTGCCCAACGATCAACGACTGCAACCCAAACACAAATATCAGCATGTAAATCACCCCATGCCAAGAGTTGACAACATCATCAGCAATATTAATGTGTCGGGCATGCAACCATGACGTAATCCAGTTAAAAAGAACCCAATATAACGTAAAGACACCTAAAATAAAGAAAATGCTCGTTATAAATGGGGGCACCTGCCAGTTAGACCATGTCATAAGTATGTCCTTCCTTATTGACGACCATCACTTACTTGGTGACCTGACGATTGCGGGCATTTAACAACTAGTTGCGGCTTACCATATAGATAACCCTGATGTAATTCAATCCCTAATTGTTGTGCCATAGCTTGATCCTGCTCATCTTCGACCCCTTCTAAAATCAAGTCAAGATGATACTGCTTGGCAATCGTCTGCCAAAAAGCTAACGCCGTTGGAATTTGATCAGCTTTTCCGCTCATCCGCAAATTCTGCATGGCAAACTTAATCTGGTCGACAAACGGCAGCACAGGTTCAATATTATCAAATGTGTTGGAGCCAGTCCCCACGTCATCGATACTTAACTTAATCCCATATTGACGAAAAAGCATACTGTATTTTTGAATTTCCGTCACAGTTGGACTTTCAGTTAACTCAATGGTTAAAGCCGCTGGATTCAACCGTTTCTTTAAATAAATAATCGTCCCTAGCATCCGTTCATCTTCGGCTTGTTCCCGATTCAGATTTAAGGCTAGAACCCGATTAGTTGTTTTAGTCGCTAATTGACCGGCCAATTCTTCTAATAAGCTGGCTTGCTTCATCAATGGTAATTCGGTAAAAGTTGCGGGTACAGCCCACTGACCATGCGTTTCTTTACGTAATAATAGTTCATAACCAAAAATTGATTTTTGATTGCGATCAACTTGTGGTTGAACAAAAAAGCGATACATCTTACAAAAAACCCCCATTTCTAACTTGATTTGTGTCAATTTAAATTAACATTCTAGCACGCTATAAGTATAGCCTTTTATTCATTAAATATCGACACAAAATCCACCAACCGCTTGAATTTTAGCAGCTAACTGGCACTGCCTAACCAAATCCCCATGAGGTAAGTCATTAGCGCCGTCGCCACCCCAACCAAAATATTGCGCCAAATTATTTTATGCACCGGCACAACCGTATGACGCGCACTAACGGTCGCATTTAGCGTCAACGCCACGCCCATTGCCACTAGGGTGTTGAGCAACCGCCAACGGGGTAGCGACAAACTAATGGCAGCCAACGGAATCAAAGCCCCCCCGATAAAAGCCAGCAGTGATGTTGCGGCCGCGTGGAGCGGATTTAAAACATCGATGGCTTGTAATCGGGTTTGTGCTTGGTCAGCTTCCGCTACTGGTGCCGTCGCTAACTGTAATTTTAACTGGCTTAATTGCACATCCTTTTGGGCACTGACCGACACATATTCGCCGCCCGCCATCGAGCAGGCCCCAGCAATCATGCCCGAAACGCCACTAATCAGCAGCGTCGTTGCACTTAAATCCGCGCCCACCGCCCCTAAGACAATGCCGGACACTGAAATAATGCCATCATTGGCCCCTAAAATACCCGCACGTAAAACATTTAATTGATTCCAAAAGTGATAATATCGCCGTTGCCATTGCTTAAACCAGATTAACATTTTGCTTAATGCCCCTTCTAATCAATTTTTTGAAAAAAATAACGTCGAGTCCGGTGACCCGACGCTACCATGCCACTTAACGCACCAGCTTATCCCAAATAACCACTTCATGACGGGCTAGTGATTGTGGCACATCAATAATTCGTTGATTCGCACTCCCACGAAATTGGAGTGACAAATCCATTTGGTCTTTTAAAAATCGACCGTCCACTAAAATATCAATTAACGACAACATTTTTAATTTATCCGTAGAATCTTGTTGCAGCTCATCCCAGGTATACCCTGACCATGACCAGATATCTTTCGTCTGCCCAAATTCTTGGCGAACACGTTCACAAATTCGAATTCCAACTTGGGTATTCAAAAATGGTTCGCCACCTAACAACGTCAAACCTTGCACATAATCTTGGCTTAAATCGTCAATAATTTGTTGTTCAAGCTCTGCCGTATAGGGCTGTCCATAATGGAAATTTTGAGCGGCCACGTTATAGCAACCGGGACAGCGAAATGGACAGCCACTTAGATATAAGCTACAACGGACCCCTTCACCATCGACAAAATTAAACGCTTTATAGTCAGCAACATATTGTTCACTTAGCTCCTCCGCTAACCATTCTTTGGGCATCGGATTGTTTGGTCCTTTCGTAACGTGCGGCATTTTTTATCATCTCCGGTGACATATTTTTTTGACGTGACGTAATCTCAACGTGGCGACCATGCACCATCGGCCGTTGTTGGGGATTTCCTAAATAACCACAAGTCCGCTTCACCACATCACACGTTTTAGGGTCATGATTACCACATTGCGGACACACAAAGCCACGAGCAGTTGACTTAAATTCTCCTTTAAACCCACATTCAAAACACTGGTCAATCGCCGTATTAGTGCCCAAATAACCGACATGATCATAGGCCCAATCCCAGACAGCTTCCAACGCTTTCGGATTTTGCGTCAGGTTTGGATATTCACAGTAATGAATGAAACCGCCGGACGCATACTTGGGAAACCGTTCTTCTAACGTTAATTTATCAAACGGTGTTGGATGTTTCCGGACATCATAGTGAAAACTATTCGTATAATATTCCTTATCCGTCACATCTGGCACCCGACCAAACTTCAAGATGTCATCACGACAAAATGTATCCGTTAAGGATTCCGCCGGCGTTGAATAGAGGCTATAATGATACCCACTCGCTTGCGCCCATTGCTGACACTTATCGCGCAACGCCTTGACAACTTTTTCGGCAAACGCTAAAGCCGCAGCATCTTGCTCCCAATCCGGGCCAAAAAAGGTGGTACAAACTTCATAGATTCCAATGTAGCCCAGTGAAATCGTCGCTCGTTCATTTTTAAATAAGGCATCAACCGACTCGCCTGGTTGTAGGCGTTTCCCAAAAGCCCCATACATATAGAGTAACGGCGCATTTTCAGGCTGGGCTTCCTTGGTCCGTTCAATTCGATAGGCTAATGCTTGATGACACGTCGCCATCCGTTCTTCGAAAATCTCCCAAAATAACGTTTGGTCTCCGTGAGCTGATAAAGCAATCCGCGGTAGATTAACGGTCACGACGCCTAAATTCATCCGCCCCGAGTTCACTTCGACCCCATTTTCATCCCGCCAACCTTGTAAAAAGGAACGACAGCCCATCGGTGTTTTGAAGCTACCAGTCAAAGCCTTGATTTTGTCATACATTAATAAATCAGGATACATTCGCTTGGTCGCACACGCAATCGCTAAGCTTTTAATATCATAGTTCGGGTCAGTTGGATCGAGATTCAACCCACGTTTGACTGTAAAAATTAGCTTCGGAAAAATCGCTGTCCGCTGTTCTTTACCTAAGCCTTTAATCCGAATTTTAAGAATGGCTGTTTGAATTTCACGTTCAATCCAACTCGTGCCTAAGCCAAAATTGACCGTCGTAAAGGGTGTCTGTCCCTGAGATGAATATAGCGTATTAATCTCATACTCTAGTGCTTGCATCGCATCATAAATATCTTTTTTAGTTTTGGTCTGCGCATAGGCCTCACGCTGCGCTGCGACAACCCATTTTTCAGCATCAGCTAAATGTTTTTGATAATTAATTGCCGCAAATGGCGCCAATAACTGATCAACACGATTCGCTGAACAGCCACCATATTGTAATGACGCCACGTTAGCAATGATTTGAGCCATCTGGGCGGTGGCTGTTTGAATAGAGCGGGGTGAGGCAACTTCGGCATTTCCAATTTTATAACCATTTTTAAACATGCCATCAAAATCAATTAGACAACAGTTTGTTTCTGGCGTAACTGGTGAATAATCCAAGTCATGCCAATGGATATCGCCACGCAAATGCGCTTTAGCCACCAAATCAGGTAACATTTTGAGCCCAATCGCCCGACTTGCGGCCCCGGCTTCTAAGTCCCGTTGCGTGTTAAACACGTTGCTATCCTTATTCGCATTTTCATGAACCACATTGGCATCACGACTGAATAACTGCTCAATCCGGTCCCGCACATTCGTGGCCGCAGAAAATCGCGCTTGTTCCGCAATAAAATAATCTTGATAAGCTTTAGCCGCCGTCGTTAAATCCAAGTCCTGTAGAATTTGAATCAACGCTGGTCGTAATTCACGGGTTTCAATGGCCGTGGCGGTCCGATAATGTACGACTAACGCTTGCCGCACTGCTTGGCGATCAGCCTCAGCTGGTACTAATTGTGCTAGAACATAATTCAATTTATAAGGATGAAACTTAGTTTGCGTTCCCCCACGTTTAATGACCGGTAATTCTCGTAACTGATCTAAACTAGTTGCTGCTGCCCTTGTTCCCATGCTAATCCCCCACTTTATTAAAATAAGTCATTTAAGCCAGCCCAGTGCTACTAGTTGCAGTGGGCTGAATTCATTTACCATACTATATATAGTAGCTCATTTTGATTAGTCTGCCTATAGGTCCCTTGGCCGTTTAAATCACCTAGCTTGTGTTAAACGGGTAACTACCAACGTTACGCCGACCGATAAATAACTCACATTTTTGTTTTATATGGCTTAACTTATATAATCGGAATATTCATTTCAAGGCGTCAACTGTTACGGACAATCGCATAGCCGCAACGTTTAATCCGCGTAACTTGCGACCGATTTCATCGCAATCAATCGTCTAAAATTGAAAAGGTCCCGATTCAATCGGTACAAAATGGGTTGTCCAAGGTCAGCTGCGACGTTTTTTTACTAAAAATCATTGTAATCGGTTTAATTTTTTACTATAAAGCATGGCCTATTGGTTCCACTTCACGCAAGCTTCCTTTATAATGAAATTCAAGAGAGAAAAAGTTCCTAATTGTCGGGATTAGGACTTTGGAGGAGATTATCATGAAAAATTTACGGGGAATGTTAGGGTTAACTTTACTACTAACATTGGGGCTAGCCGGTTGCCAAGCGACCACCAGCAAGTCCTTTCGGTCAGAACCCAAGGCTGTGCAAACCACAACCAAGGTCACCGCAGTTAATAAGGTTCAAACAAACGATTACTTAGGACGCTGGGTCAGTCCATCTGATCAAGTGGCGTTATACCTAACTTCAAAAAAACAATTGGCTTTTTTTCAAGCTAACCACCCTACAATTAAGGGCGGGTTTACTTTAAAGCTTGCTGGTAACAACCAAGCTAACTTAACACAACTCAAGTTTGGTTCCGCCAACTTGAATCTCACGACTGCCACTAGTATGATTTTAAAACGCGGCAATACGACGATTCAGCTAACAAAAGATTCCGGTTGGAGCCCGCAACACAATGTCATTCCAACCGATGCCAAAACAGCCCTGCAAACAACGGCCTTGGCGGCACCCGCCGCATTAAAACCAGAATACTAATGACACACACTAAATAATCGCTGCAAGAATTTTCATCACTAATTCTTGCAGCGATTATTTTTTACGATCAGTTAATTAGAACTTAATCGCATATTTGACCAATTCATATACCGTAACCGCGTTTGTTCAACACTCTTGAAACTGTTATCTTTGATACCCCGGCCACGCTTGCAACATCAGCTATTTTTGCTCTCATGACGTCACCTATCTCGTTGTATCCATCAGTTGCCATTTGACATAAAATTTGAATAACTGTATTATGTAAAAAAATGAAAACGATTTCTTTTCGTTTAAGGAGCGATGACTTTGTTAGTAGGTAGTATTGAAGCTGGCGGAACAAAATTTGTGTGTGCAATTGGTGATGAAGACTATCGCATCAAGGATAGCATTCATTTTCCAACCACGACTCCCGCTGAAACTTTGCAAAAGGCAATTGATTATTTCAAACAATTTAAGATTGAAGCGTTAGGCGTCGCATCGTTCGGACCCATCGAATTACGCAAGAATTCACCTAAGTATGGCTATATCACATCCACCCCTAAACCCGGTTGGCAAGATACAGATTTTATTGGCACGCTAAAAAAACATTTTGATATCCCAATGTTTTGGACCACGGACGTGAATGGCTCCGCTTATGGCGAATATGTGATGTCGACGTTAGCCAATGAGAAAATCAATTCCTTAGTTTATTACACCATTGGTACCGGCGTCGGTGCTGGCGCTATTTCTGACGGTAAATTCGTTGGCACGACTGGTCATCCTGAAATGGGCCACACCTTCCTAAAACGCCACCCTGATGATCTAGATTTTAAGGGGGTCTGTCCCTTTCATGGCGATTGTCTAGAAGGCTTAGTTGCGGGTCCAACATTCGATGCTCGGTTAGGTCGTCCAGGTAAAGATGTCCCCCTAACTGACCATGTTTGGGATATTATGGCCTATTACGTGGCCCAAGCTGCAATCCAAGCGACTTTAATCCTGCGACCAGATAAGATTGTTTTCGGCGGTGGTGTGGTTAGCGAAGCGTTCTTAACCAAGGTCCGCGCACAATTTAAGACGCTTTTAAACGATTATGTGACCGTCCCAGCTTTGGACACTTACATCACGATGCCAGTCATCAAAGCCAACGGTTCTGCAACACTCGGTGACTTTGCTTTAGCCATCCGTGAATTACAAGATTAATCTGATAACCAGTAAAAGCCGGTCAAACTAGTGACTAAATTCATCACTAATTTGACCGGCTTTTAAAGTACCAAAATTTAGTTGAAATAGGCAACAAATAAGCGTTCATACAGGTGAATAAAGTCCAAATACATCTGTTTATCCACACATTCATTGACTTGGTGTGGCGTCATATTGCCGGGACCAAACATGATAAATGGAAAATCATCAGGTTTGTCTTTTAGCAAGTTCGACGCATCCGTTACCGCTGGAATAGCCACTTTCGGAATGGGCGCACCGGCGTAAGTTGCCCCCACTTCAGCCGCTAAATCACTCAACTTGGAATCCCGCGGTGCGGCCACTGGATTCTGTGACATAAAGACCGTCAGCGTCAACTGGGCGCCGGTTGCATTCTGCTGATCGACTAATTTTTGTAACAAGGCAATCGCAGTCGCATTATCGAATTCAGGAATTGATCGAATATTGATTTCAGCAGTGGCAGTCGCTGGAATCGAGTTCACTTGATTGCCACCGTTAACAATCGTCGTGTTGAACCCTAAATCACCTAGTAGCTCGCTATGTCGATCACTATCACGAAAAGCATGTTGCGCTTGATAGAGCACCTCAATCAACGGATCAAGGGCATTGTAACCTTGTTCCGGCATCGAACTATGCGCTGTTTGACCAGCCGAATCGATGCGACTGTCAATTGACCCCTTGTGGGCAAACGCAATGTTATATCCTGAGGGTTCCCCGATTAGCAAGGCATCCACGTCTTGCATCGTCCCTTGCTCATAGAACAACTGTGACCCGGTTTCACCGACTTCTTCGGCAACTGTCGCCATTAAACGAATGCGGCCAGTCGTTAAAGTCTGGGCGGCTTCAATCTCAATCATCGCAATCACCATCGCCGCTAGCCCCGACTTCATATCCGTTGCGCCTCGACCGTAGAGTTTGCCCTGTCGTTCCGTCAATTCAAATGGATCTGTATCCCACTGATCCAAATCGCCCGGAGTAACCACGTCCATATGACCAGAAATCCCTAACACTGGCCCTTTTGTCCCTATCTCGGCCACCAGGTTGCTCCGGGTTGGGCTTAATGGCATCAAAGTCGCCTTGATGCCATGTTCTGCTAATAACCGTTGTAAGTAAGTCGCCACGGTCGTTTCATGATCATTGACCGACTTAATGCGCACTAAATCAGCAAAGATTTTAATTTTATCTTCATCACTAAATACTGCCATTTGCTCACCTTCCCTATAGTAACTAGTGTAACTTATTTCAAGTTAAGGTTGGGCAAATTAGGCTTTATCCGGTGTACTTTTAGCCAACATTTTATCAGAAAAGCCAAAACAATAGACTAAAACGGTCGCAATAATCAACGTCCCATAATGTGAAATCAAATAGCCATAAAAGTTGGGACCGATGCCCACGCCGGGGGTAATAAACGCTGGGAAACCAATCAAGGCCCCCGATAACGCATAGTTATTAACTCGGAGTAAACCGGTAAGTAAGCCGCCTAAGGCCCCCGCAATACTAGCAACGACAAAGACGCGCTTATACTTTAAGTTAACCCCATACAAGGCCGGTTCAGTGACACCACAAAAAGCAGAAATTGCGGCCGCAATTGAGATTTCACGTAAGTGTTTGTTCCGGGTTTTCAAAAAGACCGCTAACGATGCGCCACCTTGCGCAACCATCGTAATCGACAAAATCGCATTTACATAACTATGACCATTCGTCGCAATGTCATTAATGACGATTGGAATTAACGCCCAATGTAGCCCGAAGATGACCATGGTCTGATAAAGGCCCCCAATCAGTAATCCTGAAAGGGCGGGACTAAAGTTGTAAACTGTAATAATTGCATTCGCTAACCCAGCACTGATGACCGTAATAATCGGCCCAATACCGACTAGAATTACCAGACTCAAGACAAGGGCTTCCAGAATTGGCACGAACACACTTCGTAAATACAACGGAATAATCTTCTTTAACCCACGCTCGACATACTTACCCAACCAAGCAGCAATAATAATTGGGAAAACGGACGCTGAATAACTCACTAAATGCGTCGGTAACGTTAAAAAACTAATTTCAGCAGTCGCCGCTTTCCCCGCCGCCGCGATAATCGTCGGATATATCAGAATACTCCCGACAATTGCGAGCACGATTGGATCTGAACCTAACTTTTTAGCCGCCGTAAACCCTAAAATTACCGGCAAAAAGTAAAAAATAGCATCACCGACTGCATTTAAAACTAAGTAAGTCCCACTAGTCGTACTTAACAGCTTAAACCCAGTCAGCGCCGCCAAAATTCCTTTTAAAATCCCGGAACCGGCCAAAATCCCAATCACGGGAATCATTGAAGCCGTCATCACACCAATCATTGCACCAAATTGATGTTGGCCCCACGTTAACCAATTTCGCGACCCTGGCGCAGGACTAGTGGCCGCCACAGCTGCTTTAGTCGCCGCTGTATCCGCATATTGGGGGCCTAATTGCGCAATAACCTCATCGTAAACGTCATTAACTGCGGGGCCGATGACGACTTGATATTGACCACCGGCCTTAGCAACATCAATCACGCCGGTTAAGCCTTGAATCACAGCGGTATTGGCTAACGTTTCGTCTTTTAAATAAAAACGTAACCGCGTAATACAATGAATCAAGCTATTAACATTGTCAGCACCACCCACATTTTCAATGATCGCCTGAGCTAACGCCGCATACTTGCTTTGACCTTTGACCTTGGTCATTGGCTTAGTAGTCGTCTCAAGTTGGCTGGTCACCATCGCAACCGGCTGACCGGCTTTTACAGTTGCGTCGCCGGCCGTTAAGAACAGCTGAGCGGCGCGATCCGCGGCATTCGTCAATACCGTGATGACGGTCACCGGTTTACCAGCTTGTCGAATTGCAGCCAAATCCATTGTGACTAATGGTTGCCCGGCTGTTACCTGCGCGCCCATCGCAACCGTCACGGTATAGGGTGCCCCCCTTAATTCAACCGTATCCACGCCTAAATGCAATAAAACTTCTAACCCCGTTGCCGTGCGAATGCCAATGGCATGTTTTGTTTCAGCAACCAGCATCACTTCACCCGTCACTGGGGCTAAAATCTGACCATCCTGTGGTTCAATCCCGAACCCGGGGCCCATTAACCCTTGTGAAAACACCGGGTCATCAATTGCTTTTAACGCTAGTAACTGGCCATTTACTGGCGCTTGCATTGTTATTTGTCCTAACTTAGCCGTCAATTGTTACTCCTCCTCAATCATGCGTGCATCCGGTTACATTTACAATCAAAAAAATGATAATAAGCCATTCAAACGAATAGGTTATTATTATAAATGACGCACCAACCAGTACCCAATGTTAGTCAGCTTTAGTCATTGGGACAAGTCTACCAAATGTTAGCGCTTAATTGAAGCATATGGACATGTTAAGTCTGCCAACTAACCAACGCCACCAAAAAAAGACCCGAGTTAGACCACTCGCGTCTTGCTTGGTAGCACTACTTTCAAGTTAAGCATCCGCCGCCTTGGCTTTTTCAACCTTGGTTTCATACCAGCCAAAGAGCCGCTGGAAATTTCCCAACGCCGTTTCAAATGAGAAGGCAAATAGCAGCAGCAGGCATGGCAGATACTGAATCAAGTATCGGCTCCGACCGCCTTCAAATAGCAGTAGGAACATAAACCCACCGACCATGGCTAATCGCAACATCTGAATGACATCCCGTCGTGGCCCAAAGCCTAACGCAATGGTCACCAGCAGTACAATCCACCACAACTGGGCTGCAAATCGAAAATCTGCGATATGCCGACCATATAAATAAATATAGTTTTTCAACTTATTACTGATACCTTGATTACTTGGCTTTTGGCTCTCACGGAAGAAATGACCTTCCCGCAACCAACCAAAGGTCCCATCAGCGGTATTATTCCGTTGTTTCAAAACTAAAAACTTCAAATAGCCCAAGCCGCCCAATTTCTTTAACCGGGTGGTCAACATCTTAATGGAATAATCCGTTTTTTGTTTTTCAGTTGGTAAGACGGCCATTTTAATAGCTTGCTTTTCGCTATAGCCCCCTTCACCATAGACCCCCATCGCCATAAAATGAATCGCTGGAATCGACCGCGACTTATCCAACTTAATGTAGGTCTGATGCTGAATCTTGTTATTAACGATCATATACGTGGCCGCACCACTATCACCAATTAAGACAGCCATTGCTAACATTAACAAGACCCCTTGGGCCGTAAAATGCCGTTTTTGAATCAGCCAAGCCAATGCTTCAATAATCACAATCGCAATCACTGGAATGATGGAAGACGGCTTCATGAAGTACGTTAAAATTACGCTAATCCCAAAGCCAACGGCGGCACCACCGCGCGCTGCAAATGGCATTGTCTTTTTCCGCATGATGAAATAGCAAAGTAGGTAAAATGAAACCAGTGGTAATCCCCAAGCATCGGTATAAGGCATGATAATACTTGGAAAAACAGCCAGCCAACCGCAATGGATATAGATTGCAGCCCCAACGGCGCGCCGTTGAACCACGGCCACACTAAATAAGTTAAGCACAGCCGACAAATCTACGAAGAACAACGTGACAAAATCAAAGAATTCCCACGACGTCTGCCCCGTTAACTCGGTGAGCCAATGCATAAACAGCATAATTGGCATATTATTTTGATTTAAACTGTAATAGGCAGTCACGCCCGTCTCTTGAACATGCTTCGCGCTAGTCGCCGCATAATGCAACATGCCGGCATCAAAACCACTCACCGGATGGACATAATGGACAAAGAAAATCTGACCAATTAGAATCGCCACTAACATGAAACTCCCCGTCCATAATTGGTAGGTCACAAAGATTTTCCGAAACCAATGATTGAAACCTGGATAAGCATAAATCATGACCATAATCACGATAATCGCAATCACTAAGCTAGTGGTGACCATCGTGGTACTCGTGCCAAAGGTGGGATTGTCCCCAATAATAATATTAGTCGAGGTCAACGCAAAAAAGAGGGTCAGAAAAAACAAGACCCGCCAAAAAATATTAATCACGGTATGACTGAAATTATAAAATCTACGCATTTGATTGTCCTTGTTGAGTTTGATCCGCCTGAACTTCTTCAGTCGGTAATTTTCGTTCCGTGACATCAATACAAAATGATCGTGTCGGTGAATCACTGACTTCAATTCGTAAGAGCATCGCACCGTTGGCTCGTAAAATTTCATCAATTTTATCGAAAAGGTATTCAGTCACATTTTCAACGGTCGGATTAATCACTTCAAAAGCTGGCAAATCATTCAAATACTTCCCAGACAATTCGTCAATGGCGCCATGCAACGACTTTTCAATGTCAAAAAAGGAAACCATGCCTTCAAAGGCGTGCAATTCGCAAATGACTTCCCAAGTATGATTATGCTTTTTACCCGTTCCAGACTTCCAACGGACCGCATGACTAGCATTAACGTATGATTTAATTTTGTATGACCGTTGTTTGACCATGACTTATTTTCCTTTCCGATCCTTTTGACGGCGCGCTTGAGCTGTCTTGACGTCATCTTTAAGCACGTCGGTCAACTGTTGCATCTCATCATTAATCCCACGTAACTTCCACGAAGCCTTGGTCGTCATGGCATTGATAATCCCAATCAACCGGATCCATGAACAGATTAACGTATAGACTGGGAGGGTAAAAATCACCCACCACAGATGTAAATAATAATGTTGTTCCTGTTGATAATTGCGCAGTAAGACCCCGACACTAATGAAATTGACCAAGGCCACAAACACGTATAAGAAATAAATCAACACGTATGACAACATCATAATAATCGACGAATAACCAAACGCAATTAAAACCACGCTGGCAAAAGTCCAAATCATCTTGGGAAAACTAAAGGTATGGTCAATCATCATCCGCCGCACTAAAAAATTATTAAAAAACTTTTTTAAGCTGGCTGATTTGGCCATATAGTTATGCGCCACTTCCATTTCGCCTCGTTGCCAGCGTTGCCGCTGTGTATACAACTCCGCTAATCCCGAAATGGGCTCCACATAAAAGATCGCATCCGCACAGATAATCACCTTTTTACCCAATCGCGTTCTAATCTGGAACGTCATATCGGTATCTTCACCAATCGTGTCAATGTCATATAAGAACGTCTCCATGAGGACTTCACGGCGAAACGCTGAGAATGCCCCAGACATTGTAAATAATTGATCACGTGATGATTCGATGGTCCGTCCGGATAAAAACGCTTGGGCATATTCGTAATATTCATTTTTAGCAATCATGCGATGCCACCAGCCCTTAACCCCGTCCACGAGGTCAGATTTAGGCAAAATAGCACCCGTCATCGCCGCAATACTCAAATCATTTTCAAACCGTAAGACCATCTCTTCAACCGCTCGAGGTTCCAAAACGCCATCACTATCGATATTGATCACATACGTGCCAATACTTTCATAAATAGCGGTATTGAGCGCTTTAGCTTTCCCATTATCGGTATTAACATAGCGTAAAATCAGCTCTGGAAATGTATTTTGCGCCCGTGCATAAGCCCCAAAGCTATCATCCGTACTTTGATTATTAGCTAACACAATTTGCATCGCATCTTTGGGATAGGTTTGATTATTAATTGACCGAATACACTCAAACAACGTATCTTCTGAATTATAGACCGGCACAATAATCGAGACCCATGGCCATTTACCCGGTGGCGTTAACTTAGGCTCATGTAGATGTGAATGCAGTAACTTGATGGTTGACGTGATCGCTGGAATAATTTCAACAACAATCGGAATCAGCGCCCATGTAATCCAGAAACCCATTCTGGTCAATGCTAAATTAATCCAGTACATCACAGTTTAACGTGCCTCCAATCCAGAAATTCGCGATAAATACCGCGGGCCAATTGGGAGTAAGTGAAGACATTGTAATACAACGCGATGACCAGCACATAAAACACTAACCGACCAATCACAGAATGCGCTAAAAAGAACGTGTCACCCCCGCCAAAATGCACAATGGTGATCACGACAATCAACCGTAAAACGTTGATTAAATAAATGTAAACCACACCAAATAACGCATAGAACACTTTTTCTTTCCGTTGATACATCGGGAAGAAAACGACTAAGGCCACAAAGGCACAGGTTTCAATAATGCCGGAACATTCATAGTCAATCGACATGATGACTGGATTGTGCCCATTAGTGATATAAACCAGGCCCGACTTAAACATGACGTTACACCAGTGTGTCACAAACGCAAAGCCATTGACACCATGAATCACGGCGTGCGTAAATAGCCAGACCCAATAGGGGCGACTTAACGCTGATAAAATAAAGAAAAGTCCGGCGCTGCCGACAATAAAGAAGAAAGCAGACAACCGGGCTCGCTGTAGCACTGATAGCACGTACAGCCATACTACCGTTCCCAGTAGGATATATACGTTCATTAACATCAGTCCTATATCATATTACTTGTTAAAATTTTTCATTAACCTTATTTACTACTAATCCGAGGTCCTTGGCCCTTGAAGCCATTTTTCTTGAATTTAACATAACCAATACCTGCGATGAAGACCCCAATCCCAGATAACAAGATTGGTCCCGTTGACCCACCGGCGACGGTGACTTTTTCATTACCAATATTCGGATTATACATGGTAATCGTTTGGCCGGTCATCGTTGAGATATTAAACTTACTAAGGTTGACCTTAAACTCGGCAATACTATGGCTACCATCATTTGAGACGTATCCGGTCCCAACAGTACCATATTGGCTGCCTTCATTCCACTTACCACCAGTGAAACTAACCGCCTTCGACTCACCTGAGCTAACGTTGCTAGGGATATCTTTAGACCAGACGTAGTACTTCTGACCACCGATATCAAAGTTATAATCACCATAGCCAGGGACAGTGCCATACTTCATTTTGACATAAACATAGACATAGTTACCGTCACTGACCATCGCCGTGTAACCGTTGTAACCTTCTGTCAAAGTCATGTTTTTCCAATCGGAAAACTTGCCATCAATGCTAATATTCGCATTATCATTGTCATTATTGGCGTTGGCATCGGTTGTCGTCGTGTCTTTAGAGCTTGAGTCACTCTTATCCGTAACAACCCCGGCACTCGACGTACTGCTAGTGCTGCTGGCACTGGTTGTACTTGTGCTACTTGAGGCAGTACTGCTGGTACTACTACTACTGTTAGCGGCACTACTGCTATTAGTTGAGGCTGCCACTGAGGCAACGGTTGTCGTCACAGCAGAACTCCCAATGTTAGGGTTAGTCATCGCAACTTTTTCACCCGCTGTTAAATCAGAAATATCAAACTTACTGAGATCGACCTTAAATTCGGCAAAATTATTTTTACCATCATTATAAACATAGCCGGTCCCAACTGTACCGTATTGCGTGCCCTCGTTCCATTTACCACCAGTAAAGGTCACTTGTTTGGTATCACCCGAACTCAGGCTGCTAGGAATATTATTAGACCAAACGTAATACTGCTTGCCACCGATGGTAAAGTTATAGTCCCCATAACCTGGGACATTACCATTCTTCATCTTAACGTAGACATTAACTGATTGCCCATCACTGACCATGGCGGTATAACCGTTATAGCCTTCTGTTAAGCTAACACCCGACCAATCCGAAAACTTCCCATCAATGGAAACGTTCGAACTGGTACTGTTAGCACTAGTTGTGGCAGCTGCACTTGCGCTTGTGGGCGTCATCAAAGTGACCGTACTAGTTAACCCTAGCATGGCTGCACCTACCATCATTACTGTTCGTAATTTCATACTGTCAGCTTCCCTCCAAAAAAACTAATTTAGCTTTTAAAGCTTGAATCATTCACGTTAAACCGTTTTAACGGTTTAACTATCTTAACGTTTTACTATCTTTGCTATGCTAACATAAATTTTAGTATTTTAACATAGTTAATTAGCCTTACCGCTACAGTTCATTATACTAGCTTCTGTCCAAATTGGCGAACAATAGTTTTGATAATTGGCAGAACTTGCGTCAGCGCCTGAATGGTCGCTATAATAGCTTTAAAAGTAATCGCTTTAGGAGGCTTTTCATGATTAAACCCATCGTATATGACCCAACTGCTTTAACCCAACCGGCGGTGCCTGCCAAGCCAACTGATTTAGCCGTCGTGACTGATTTATTGGATACCCTCCAAGCCCATACCGCTGATTGTGTGGGCTTGGCCGCCAACATGATTGGCGTCAATAAACAAATTATTGTCGTCCAAATGGGCCCCTTTGCCATGGCCCTGCTTAATCCAGTTATGCTTAGCCATAGCGGCACCTACACAACTAGTGAAGGTTGCTTATCTTTGACCGGCGAGCGACCAACGACCCGTTATCATCAAATTACCGTTAAATTTCGAGACCGACAGTTCAAGCCCCAGCAACAAACTTTTAATGACTTCACAGCTGAAATCATTCAACACGAAATTGACCATTGTGCTGGTATCTTAATCTAAATCGTTAGGACCGATTCGATGACCACTTTAAACTTTGACGGCCAGGCCGCCATTCCACAGCTGGCAACTCAGCGCCAGCATCAAACTCACTACGCCCTTGGCACCAGTATTGACTTAACCCTCTTTGGTAAAGCACCTAACCAGGCCCTGACCAATGCTTGTGCGCTAATCGACCAATATGAAGACCAGTTGACTATCAACCGCGCCTCATCCGAAGTCATTGCCATTAACCAAGCAGCGGGCCAGCATCCGGTGCAAGTTAGTGCTGCGACTTACACCCTAGTTAAGCACGCCATTCAGCTCAGCCAACAGCACTTTGGCTTTAATGCCTTGATTGGCCCGCTAGTTAAACTCTGGGAGATTGGCTTTACTGATGCGCATGTCCCAACGCCAGCAGCAATCACTGCCCAACTTGCTTTGGTCGATCCGACCCAAGCTACTTATGATGATCAAGCCTACAGTATCTATCTCCATCAACCCGGGATGCAGCTTGATTTAGGTGGGATTGCTAAGGGTTATATCGCCGATCGGATTCAAGACTACTGGCAAGCCTTAGGTCAGCGGGCTGGGATGATTAACCTAGGCGGCAACCTCCTAATGGTTGGCGCCTCACCACTACACGCTGATGGTCAATGGCGGGTTGGCATTCAAAATCCGTTAACGCCGCGTGGCAATGCAATTGCCAGCGTCACGATTGGCCCCTGTTCAGCAGTGACCAGTGGCATTTATGAACGGCATTTAGAAGTGGACGGCCACTCCTACCATCATATCTTAGACGCCAAGACTGGCTACCCTCGTGAAAATAACTTACTGAGTGTCACGGTTTTTTCAAAAGCTTCTATTGATGGTGAGATTGAAACGACCCGCTTGTTTTTTGCCGGCCAACCACACCCTGATTGGGGCGTGGCACGTGACGATCTCTATGGCGCCATTTTTGTCACTAAAGATCGCCAGCTTCAGCTTGTGGGGCTAGCCCCTGAAGCAGTGACATTATTAGATGAGACGTTTACTATTGCGCCTTAACTGTTCCAAATTAAAAACCAACCATGACTTCTGGTTGGTTTTTTTGATCTCTGACTGCTTATTTTTAAGTCGTTTTTTAATTAGCCTTAACAAATCTATTGCCAAATATAAGTCCAAACAACGCAATGGTGATAATTAACAAACCACAAACGACAAATACTTCAGCTGGAGAAAGCCCATTTGCAATGACCGGAGAAACCACAATACCGGCTAATTGGGCAATTGAATTCACCATTAGGGTTAGCCCTGACAATCTACTCGACTGCGACTTAGTCACTAACTTTTGTCGACGAATTTCCGCTGACATAATTATTCCGGGCGCCAGCAATCCTGCCAAAGTAACAATAATAAGCAATTCAGCAATAGTTGTGATGAAGACTACCATACAAAGTAGCAGTCCGAAAATAAACATACTGATTAAATTCAAGGTCAACAAATTCACTTTATTAATCAGTCTAAGCACGATTAGTGACCCAATCGTCCCACCAATCCCCATTAGCGCAACAAAGACTGCTTGGATGTATGACTTATTGGTAAATGTTCTTATCAAAATTCCGGAACTAGTATCGATAGCGTTTAAAGAAAATAAAAACGTAAAGACTATGATAAAAATATAGAGCAATTCGCCTTGACTAAAGATTAGCTTAACGACCTCGAATCGATTCAATGTTTTTTTATTCTCAACCTTTGCCTGGCGACGAGTTGTTGCTTCTTTCACCCGTAGTAATACCGCCGACCCCACAAATAAGACCGTTGCAACTAAGAATAGATTCTTGTTGGTTGTAAAGAAAGAGATACCAGCCGCGATTGATGGTCCGATTATTTTAATAATATCCGCTAACATGTAATAAATTCCTAATATATCAAAGCCATCATCATTATCAGATAAATTTCGGATGACACCAATCATGCCAGGCTCTTCAGCTGATAATACGGCATTTAACACAAACGCTAAAATAATCATCTGGATGGTACCCTGACTAAAATAACAAATAACGGCAACCAAGGCTGCAAACAGTCGACCTATTTTCACAACCAGGACCCGACTCTTCACCCGATCCAAGTATGTCCCTAAAAAACTCGGTAGTATAATTCTGGGTAAAAGCGCCGCACAGTATAAGGCAGAAACGCCGGTAATAGTCGCATTATATCTAAATATGATGATCATCTGAATGCCCAAGGTTACGCACCACGTTGCAACGCCACTAAATAGTTGTGATATAACGATTTGCATCACATTACGATTTTTAAATGATGCCATTTTCCACCTACTTTGATCATATTATTGCCGTCAAAATCAGTTACAATCGCCTGCTTGATATTAAATGGGGGGACTGCTTTGAATTTCTCTCCCTGACTAACAAGATTATAGCACAATTAGAATAGTTAAATATTGATTAATTTTAAGATAGTATTCAACTAATATAAAGTGTTATCTTGATACACCATGGTTTAGCTTAATGATCGACTAACTGAAACTATAAACAAAAAAACCAACCAGAAGTCGTGGTTGGTTTTTGACTATATTATATTTATAACGATAAATCTAAAATCGCATTAAAGACATCCTGTGATAAAACAAGCTCACTATGTGCGGCCTGCCGCTTATTCACACTCTGTCGGCGTAATAGTGCTTGCTTCTTCGACGTGCTGCGTTTTTCGCCATTCGCAGCAGCGTTCTTCCGTAACGGTGGAATATTGACTCGGGCCAACGGCTTACCTTCAACAACCGCCTGGGCTGGCATCGGGTAAAGTTTCCGTGGCACAGTGAATTTGAGCTTTTCGACTAACTTTTGTGTCATCACTGGTGCATCTTCACGGTGCACGACGAAAGATAACGCATCGACTTTGGCATAATTGATATGCACCTCAACTTTGACCACATCCGCTAAGTCATAACCATCAAAAGTCGTTGTCAACGTGGCGTAACCATGGGTAATCGACTTAAGACTATTGAAGAAGTCATAAGCAATTTCCGAAACGGGAATCCGATAATGTAATTCGACCAAGTCACCTTGATTTTGCATGGTTAGCAATTGGCCTTTATGCGAATCACCCAATTTCATCACCGCCCCGACTGTCGCCGTTGGTGTGGTAATCGTCGCTTTGGCAAAAGGTTCTTCGACCATGTCAATTTGGGCAAAATCAGGAAAATTAATCGGGTTATTCACAATCAGTGGCTGATTGGTTTGCTTTAAATGGACCCGATAAGTCACATTGGGCGCCGTGGTTAATACCGCGAGACCATACTCATCTTGCAAGCGTTCCCGAATAATTTGCAAATGGAAAATTCCGAGAAAACCACACCGGAACCCTTGACCGAGGGCTTCTGACGTTTCAGCTTGATAATGAAACGATGAATCGTTTAACGCCAACTTTTCAATCGCTAACTGCAAGTCACGATATTGTTGGTCTTTTGGATAAAAGCCAGCAAAGACCATGGATTCGGCCGGTTCATACCCTGGATAAGGGGTCGTCGTCGGGGTTGCCTGACTGGTTAATGTATCCCCGACCCGTAGTAATTGTGGGTCTTTTAAGCCCGTAACCACGTAACCCACTTCGCCCACAGTTAACGTTTTAGTCGCTGTCATTCCCGGTGTAAATGTGCCGACCTCTTTATTGGTTAGCTTAGTTTGCTTCGCCATCAATAAATTATCAGTCGCCGCTTTTAACGTCCCATCCGCCACACGCACATAGGCAATGATGCCCTTGAACGGATCATAAAGCGAATCGAAAACCAAGGCTTTTAACGGTGCCGTGGCTGAGCCACTAGGGGCCGGAAAGACGGTTTTGATTGCCGCTAACACTGCCGGCACCCCTTGCCCGGTCTTGGCTGAAATTTGTAACGGTTCAACCGTTGCAAACTGGGAATCTAACTGGCGAATCTGAGCGATTGTGCCGGCGACATCCGCCGCAGCACTATCAATCTTATTAATCACTGGCAAGATAGCTAAACCATTTTGCTTCGCCAACCGGAAGTTAGCCACGGTTTGGGCTTGCACTCCCTGAGTCGCATCAACTAATAAAATAGCGCCATCGCTGGCCGCCAAGCTTTTAGAGACTTCGTATGAAAAATCAACGTGTCCCGGTGTATCAATTAAATTATATTCATATTCCTGACCATCATCAGCCGTATAAAAATTCCGTACAGTACGCGATTTAACGGTCACCCCATGGGCTTGTTCAACCGCCATATCATCTAATAATTGTGCCTGGCTATCACGTTGACTAACCGTTTGCGTTAACGCCATAATGCGATCAGCCAAGGTTGATTTGCCATGATCAATATGGGCAATAATGGCAAAGTTACGAATGTATTCTGCTTTCAAATTAACCTTCCTTTTCAAAAGTCACCCTTCATCGGTGACTTGATTCTACGCTTGCGGCTCAACCGGTGGTAACGTGGCTTCAATCCGGTCAATAATTGCCCGCACTTCATCGGTCGTTTGGGTTTGCATTAAATCATTACGCAGTTCCGCAGCGTGTCGCATGCCGCGCACATAAATCTTGAAAAAACGTTGTAATGGTACAAAATGGCCCTGCAACCCCATCGCCACGAATTGATCATGTAAGTCTAACTGATAGCGTAATAACGCCAATAACTCATGGGCGGAATGCGGCCGTGGCTGAGCTTCAAAGGCAAAGGGATTGGTAAAAATACCGCGACCAATCATGACCCCATCCACGCCTGGATGCTGTTGTGCCAAAGTTAGACCAGCTTGGTAATCAGCGATATCACCATTGATTTGTAACAATGTCGCCGGTGCCAAAGTATCTCGCATCTGAATCAAATTATCAATTAATTCATAATGGGCCGGGACCTT
The DNA here is from genome assembly GCF_002970935.1 of Lactobacillus sp. CBA3606. Taxonomy (NCBI): domain Bacteria; kingdom Bacillati; phylum Bacillota; class Bacilli; order Lactobacillales; family Lactobacillaceae; genus Lactiplantibacillus; species Lactiplantibacillus kimchii. The sequence continues at coordinate 1,284,442 of NZ_CP027194.1, forward strand.
ACTCATCTCTGCACGTGTCCGCACATGTACCGTTAAGACTGGTACTTGTTGTTTTAATAAAAAGGGAATCCAAGTTTCATACTCTGACAAGTCACTAAAACCCAATCGTGTTTTCACACTCACTGGCAAGTCCGCTTGCCGCGCGCCTTCAATCACGGCCTTGGCCGTATCAAAGTGCCGAATGAGATCACTGCCGCTATGATTTTTGATCACTGCAATGTCTGGACAGCCCATATTCAAGTCAATCGCTTGATACCCTTGCCGCTGGACTTCCTGGGCCGCATTAGCGAAATCACCGCCTGCATTGCCCCAAAGTTGGACAATTGGTTTGGGCGTTTCACTGGGATCAATATACAAGCGTCCTTGCGTCGTTGCCTTGGCTTTGGGATGGGTCATACTCAACGCATTCGTAAATTCAGTATAAAAGTTATCCGGTGCGGCGGCCCGCATGATGACCCGCCGAAAAACGGACCCCGTGACGGCCTCCATCGGGGCTAAACTAAAGAATGGTCGTGCTTCTTGTCGTGCTTTGGTGGCAATGCGCTGCCAGTACGCTGACTGCGTCACACCCATCATCTCCAATCAATTCATTAATTTTACAAAGTTAGCTTAACTATAGCGATTTTTGGGGGGCTAACGCAAGTCTTAAGTTTAGCTTTAACGGTTAATTATGCCACAATCCGCAGACGAATCCGCCCTCCGGTGTTAAACTAAATTAATAATATGCCATTGAAAGCGGTGACTAAATTGACCATTAACGATATTCAGGCTTTTATCATGGTTTACGACTTGCGGCACATCTCAAACGCCGCTGTCGAAATGCACCTGTCACAGTCCGAACTGTCCAAACGGATGCAAGCCATTGAAAACGAATTAAACATCAAATTACTCGACACCTATAATAAACGCCGCCTGCAAATCACGCCGGCTGGTGAAGTATTCTACCATCATGCCCTTAAAATGATTCGTGATTATGAGACCATGATGCATGATCTTGCCCCTAATCGCCCCAATCAGACGAGCAAATTAACGATTGGTTCAATTCCCATTTCTGGTCAATACAATATTGCCCAACCAATTGCCGCCTTTGGGACTAACCATCCAGAACTGACGTTAAAACTCGTGGAAGACGAAGGTAATCACGTCTTAGAACGATTACTCGCTGGTGAGTTACAGGCGGCCATCATTCGTGATACCCAGACCAATGCCTTACAACCCACCAAGTTCCAAAAGCAACCGTTACTAACGGATGAATTAAAACTCATCTTACCGCTTGGACATCGGCTCGCAACCCAACGGACGATTCGGATGCGTGACTTAGTTAATGAACAATTAGTCACGCTCCCACCGGGTTCCGGCGTCTATGAACCAATCATGTCGCTGTTCGCACGCCAAGGCTTAAAGCCCAATATTTTCTTTGAGAGCACTCATATCGAAACGCTATTGGGCTTGTTGCCTAACACCGACAACGTGACGTTGCTATTCAAGCAATCAGTAACCCCATTTATGACTGATCAAGTCGTGATGCGGTCACTCGCGATTCCATACATCAGCCAACTGCACTTTGTTTATCCACAACGTGCTGGCAATGAACTAATGACGAACTTGATTGATTTTTTAGTCGCAAACCTGCAAAAAAAATAGGTCGGCAACCAGTGATTACACTCACTACTTGCCGACCTATTTTTAGGCTAAACCAACTAAATGGAACCAAAACATCTCAATCAATGCAACCACGAAGACAACCGCCGTCAACGGAATACCTAAGCGCATTACATCTTTTTGCGTGTAGCCCCCACCGGTATCGGGATCGCTACCCACTAAAATAGCTAGGTTATGGAAGGGTAAAATATAGTGCAGATTAGTTACTGAGAAAACTAATAACGAAATTGCTAACGGGTCAATCCCCATATGGGCAGTTGCGGCAATAAATGCCGGAATCGTAATTCCCATCACGGCAATCACTGACCCCATAAACATATGGATAATCATGGCAAATAACGTAATGACAATTGCTAACAAGTAAATATTGGTTGGCAAATTGCTTGGAATTAACGTTTTCGCAATCCAACTGTTCATCCCAGTAACGGCACCAACATTACCAATTGCAATCGCCGAGGTTAAGAAAACCAATACATTGACGGGAACACCCTCCCATGATTTGGCTGTCAAAATACCACCAATGACCGGTAAACTCATCATTAAAGCCACAATTAAAGTCAACCAGCCAACATCCAAACCAGTAATGCCACTTGTTAACCAAAGCGCAATCGCTACGACTAGCCATAAAATCGTCCGGACTTCTTTACCAGTCATGCCACCTAATTGTGATTGTTGTTGTTTCAAGGCGGCCACATCAATGTGGACTGGTTGCGATGGCTTGAATAAGAATAAGAAGACAACCATCGTCAAAATAGCCGCAATAATCATGGGTACTCCCATGTCAACGAAATATGACACAAAGTTCACACTTTGACCGGATGCTTGAACTGCTAAGGGATTCAGTGACGTATCACCCGTATAAAAGACCCCGGACAATGGGCATGACGCCGCAAAGACGGCTAGGCCTAACTTAGCTAAATCCCGTTTGGGCATATGCGCCGTTTCCGCTACGACGGTAATAACGGACATGATCATGAAAGCCCGTGGCCATGGATGGGGAATTAACAACGCTAAGATAAACGTCAAAACGAAGATAGAAATGACAATTCCTTTCCAACTACGGACGAATTTAATAATAAAAGCATACGCAATCCGTTGACCTAATCCTGATTCATTAACTGCACCGGCAATCAGATAAGCCCCAATCACCAGCCACATAATGGACCCCGTCCACGCTGAAGAAAAGACTTGTTTAGGAGTGGCAACATTCGTTAAAATCAACGACATTAAGTAAATCCCACCAACATAAGCTGGTTGCGCAATTTGCGTCGCCCACCAGACCACCGTCATTAAACTTAACGCTAAGTCCATTTGACCTTTAGCAGAAAGACCCGCGATTGGGAGTAAATAGATAATGGCAAAGACGATGATTCCACTAAAAAAGCCAATCGATTTTTTGTTCATTAGAGATAAGACTCCTTTCAATCTGTTCACAGAAAATCCGCCCTACCAGCACGATGATACTAGTTGGCAGGGCGGATTCCCTTGTTAATAGCAATTTTTTTAGTTATTCAGCAGCCTAATTGCGACCCCCGCTTGGCGGTATGGGGGCCAATTAAGGCTTACTTCAAATATTTTTCCCAGTCATCAACTTCCATGAACTGAGCACGTTCAAATTGGTCACGCATATCGTATGGGACAGTCCCATCGATGACTAACTTCGAACTCATCCCCCGGAACCGAATGGATTTCGGATCATATTGCGGCCGTTCTGATGGATCCAAAGGATGATTACGCATACCTGATAAGACCATCAAGTCTTGATCGGCTTGGAAACGCGTATTCATCGTCCAAATCACATCATTCATATCAAAGATATCAACATCTTCATCAACTAAGATAACGGTCTTCAATTCCTTGAACGCCGCAAAGGCTAGCAAGGCGGCTTGCCGTTGAATCCCTTCATCGGCTTCGTTATCCTTATGAATCTGCATGATACTCATTAATTTACCGCCACCAGCTGGTGGATTGTACACATTTGTTACTTTACCAGGAATTGCCCGGTCAACTAACTGTAAGATACTAGCTTCAGTGGGAATACCCGCCATGCTAACGTGTTCTTCGGATGGACCGATGACACTTTGCATGATGGCATTCTTACGGTGAGTAACTGCAGTCACCTTAATCACTTGTAAGGCAGGGTTCGCATCCCCATCATAACCAGGAAATTCAGGCATAGCCTTACCTGTATGGGTGTTGATGTCTTCTTGAATTCGTTCATTAGGCATAATGTAGCCTTCCAACGTATATTCAGAACGGGCAATTGCCTTTTCATCAACTGTGACCCCGTCAACTAATTGGACGGCTTGCTGCCGAATAGCACCCGCAACGCCCAATTCGTTATAACCAAACGGCGTGGTCGGTGGCTCGAAAGTTGCGCCAATGGTAACCGCCGGGTCTAACCCAATATTAATTGTAATTGGCATTGGCTGATTAGCTTGCTCGTATTCCGCTGCGAACGCCCCGATATGCCGACCACCAGGCATAATATAAATTCCTAATTTATCTTTGTCTTCAAGAACCATCCGGTGAATCGTCACATCACTCTTAGACTTGTCCATATTTGACCCAAAGACCACCCCAACGGTGATATATGGCCCAGCATCTTGTGGCGTATTAGTTGGTGCGGCCACCAATTTTCGAATATCAAACCCCGCATCCGTTGCTTTATAAACAACTTCATGTGCTGGGGCATCCGCTTCGGCTACCGTTACTGGTGCCACTGGGTTAGACACCGCTTCATTCAGATATTGACCAAGCGTTTTATAATCATGATGGAACATTTTGCCAACACGCCGGCGACTCGCCATCAACCCCGTCAAAACTCGCGTATCGGGAAACCCCTTCACGTTATTAAACATCATTGCTGGCCCTTCTTTAGTTGGTCGTTGTACGGTACCACCGGCACCAATATAACGATATACGCCAGAAAGCTCAGCATTCGGATCAACGGGAACATCGGTTTCATGATATTGTTCGGGATCAGCTTTAAGCTCATCCAAGACACGACGCAAGTCCCATAATTCTGCTGCCATAACTGTCATCTCCTTTAAAATTTACAGTTATATCATACGGCCCCCACCTAATCGGTATCAATTCGAAAACGGCCGGTGTGTTATTCCGATGTCGAATAATAAAGTCAAGTCCTGTTTTTTCCTCAAAATTCCAGCGTCGGTCTTTAAGATCCAGCTCATCCACAGGAGCCTGTGGCTAACTCCCGCCTTACCCACAAGCAAGGCCATTTTTAGCCTCGCCAACTGAGTTATCCACAGTGGATAACGCAAAAAAGCCCTCGCACTACGGTTATCAACACCCGTTGTGCGAAGACTTATCTTTTTAATTAGGCTTTACCACGACCAGCTTGAAACGATTCCCAACCTTCGCCAGCGATAAAATAAACCAAGACTAATGCTGCGACGGAATCGACCCACCACCAGTTGAATAATGCCGTTAATAGCGCACCGACTAGGACCGTTCCGGCCATATAGGCACAAGTAATATTACACATACCATCTTCAACTAAGGCTGGTGACTGTAACGCTTGTCCTAGTTGCCGTTTGCGTAACGTTAAAAATGGCATTAAAACAACCGATGCCACGGCAATCCCCATGCCCATGAGACTTTCATTGGCCACCTGATGCGTCACCAAATTGAAGCCAGAAACGGCTGTGACATAAACGGATAAGCCCAACAAGACCGTCCCAACAACTAGTGAAGACCGCCGTTCAGCGCGCGCAATTTCTTCAGCGGTGGCGCCCCGAGCTTCTTTGCGTAACCGCCAGATCAAGGTACTACCGGCAATAATTTCTAAGAAACTGTCTAACCCAAATGCAATTAACAGGATGGACCCAGCTTGCAACCCAGCCGTCAAGCCAATCACAAACTCAAAAGCCATCCAGCCAGTTGAAAAGAGTTCTGTTCGGATACTTTGTTGTACTAATTTGGGCTTAGTCACCATGTTTCGCACCTCGCATCACATGGTCAGCATGCGCAATCATCTCGTTAATAACATCTAAGATATGAGGATCATCTAACCGATAATAGCTGGCCTTGCCGACTTTATATGCACTGACAAGTTGGTGTTGCCGCAACAAAGCAAGCTGATGTGAAACCACTGACTGCTCGAGTGTTAAACGTTGCCCTAACTCACTAACATTAAGGTCCTGTTGCTCTAACACATATAATAACTGCAACCGAGTCGGGTGACTTAATAACTTAAAAATCCGCTCTGATTCTTGCAAATGAGCCGTATCAATTAATTTAATCGTTGGCATTACACATGTCATCCCTTTCATATGTAAATAGTAACATATGAAAGGGTAAACGTAAACTGCTAAAAATTAAGCTATTTTTCAAACCGTGTCGCTGTTTGATACAGCTTGACCATGATCGTTATTAATACCCCGGCGGTTGCCAAGGTCTTGATTAATGGTTTTGCTTTCATTTTCATTTCACCTACCTATCGCTAGTTACTGTTCAAATTATCAACTCAAGCTTAAGGCCAATAATACACCCAAATCGCCCATGAATTATCATCACAAACCTGAAGTAGCGGCTATTTAAGCTTGGAAAATTTTCTAACCACCTTTTAAAAAAAATAATCACTGCCAGAATTTTGTAAATTCTGGCAGTGATTATTTAGCATCAATGGGCATCAAATAGCTTATCCCACGTTGATCACTTATTTAGTTTTTTTAAAACCAATGCCGCAATAATGCGCCACCGCCTAAAGTTAATGTTGCAATCAAAACCCCGACTGCCACTAACCCATGACTATCACTACTTGATTCATTAGTTTGTGGCAACGTCGCCGTGGTCTGCACACCAGGCGTCAAAGCCTCACTTTTTGAAACGGTAGTGGTTGCACTAGATTTTTTCGTCGCTGAAGCTGGCTGTGTCGTTGAACTTGTTGGCACACTTGCAACCGATTGACTAGTACTGGTTGCTGACGAGCTCGTCGCCGGGACGGTCGTGGCCCCATCATAATCTTTATCAAAGCCACCATCAATATCAATGGTCCCGGTATCTTCATCGGTATCCGGAGTGACTAAGGTGTTATCTTCAAAATCATCTGGCTCAATTCCCTCACTACCGGAATTCGAATCGTCAGTAGTTGAATTTGATGAGTTGGAAGAACTAGAGCTCGATGTACTTGAACTTGATGAACCTGATGAACTTGAGCTTGATGAACTTGAAGAACTTGAAGAACTTGAGCTTGATGAACTTGAAGAACTTGAAGAACTTGAAGAACTTGAAGAACTTGAAGAACTTGAGCTTGATGAACTTGATGAACTTGATGAACTTGAACTTGATGAACTTGATGAACTTGATGAACTTGATGAACTTGATGAACTTGATGAACTTGAACTTGATGAACTCGAATCTACATCACTCGAACTATTCGAGCTTGAATCTACATCGCTGGAACTCGATGAACTCGAAATAATGTTGGAACTTGACGAATCAATAATTGATGAACTTGAACCGCCACCGATGCCACTACTCCCATTTGATGAGGAAACTTTTCCGTTGGCTTCTTCAGTATTCGTGCCACCAGAAATGCCACCGCCCCACTCCATTTGAGCTTCGTTACGGAATTTATAGCCACTGTCAATTAATTCCTGGCCTTCATCGGTAATCTGGGTATAGTAATCAATGACAATGAGGTTGCTGACGGTATCATTAAAGGATAAATCGAAACCATTTTCTTGATAATCAACCTTGTACGCATCACTATCAACGTCACTACGACGCTTATAGGTCGTATCGGTAACCCATTCGCCATTGTATACTTCAATGTCATTAATCATCGTTTGATATTTACCAATCGTATCGCTGATTTTTAGGTTTTTCATATCAACTTCATTACGATTAACCACAATGGTCCATTTGATCGTTCCATCAGCTTGCAACGTCCCTTTTTTGGACATGTTCGCTTCATTAGTAACCATATTAATCACTGAGGTGCTCTGTTCACCATCTTCAAGGTCAAAGATGACGTCTTTTTCACCGTTATCACTGCCACGATACTTGGTCGCCAAGTTAATCGTTAAATCGTCTTGAACTTTACCCTCAAGGGCCTCATTCATCGTAATAACGACTTGACTATCCGAGGTAACCTCAGCCTCACCAATTTTCACGCCATGTTCATCCAATACATCGAACTTATCGCCCACGGTTTTAGCTTTTAGATTTTCAGGTAAATCAATGGTAATGGTATCCCCATCTTTAATCTCAATCTCGCCAAATTCCATTTTGTATTGAATATCAATCGTTTCCGAATGCTTAAAATCAGGACCATTAATAACTGATGCCGAAGTTGTAAAATCCTTTGCGTTATGGTTAGTCGCTGCCTTTGCGGGCGTGGCTAATTGACTGGCAAACAATAAGGCTATTAAACTAACGATCCCCAAAATCAAACGTAAAATTTGCTTATTTCCCTTCAAATGTACCCCTCCTACCATATCTTCAAGGAAAAGTATACGCTAGACACTCGCTATTTTTCGATAGGTCGATGAGATTTCACCTTATTATTTGATAACTAATGTCACTCAGCCTTTAACGCTTGACGAATCCACCGTTCCGAATAGCCATAGCGATTCGCTAATTCATGCCCATTATGCTCATTGTAAACCTGCTTTAAAATTGGCACGAGCTTAACTCCTCAATAAAAAAACACAGCTGCTAGTTATCAGCAGCTGTGCTTAATGTTAATATTTGGCTTTTAATCGCATCTCGAACTTGCCGAAAAACAACGAGTTGTTCGGCTAGAGTTCCCGTGGCTTGGGCCGGATCTGGTAACGGCCAATGCTGCTTCAACACAGTTGGCGGTGTTACTGGACAACGATCACGGGCATCACCACAGAGTGTCACCACTAAGTCGCAGTGCTTTAAATACACCGGATCAATTAACGTTGAAGTTTGCTTTGAAATATCTATTCCCACTTCAGCCATCACCGTGACAGCCTGCGGATTTAGTCCGTGCGTTTCAATGCCCGCTGATCGAATGGTCCAATCAGCCGGTAACAATTGCTTCGCAAAACCTTCCGCCATTTGACTGCGACAAGAGTTCCCCGTACATAAAAAATAAAGTTGACGTGCTGGTTTAGTCATCTAATCGTCCTCCCACAATACTCGCCATCGTTTCAAAAAAATGATGACCCACCTGAACAGTTATCAGATATTAGTCAAGCTGACCTGATTAAGTCCTTTTAACTGATTATACTACAGATTCATCTCGAAATTTCAGCAAAACGGCATAACAAACGAGTTCCCCCACTATACAGGTGAATCACACTAAACTCGCAGATTTTTCTTTGATTAAGTGAATTTTTTTATGCCTATCACGACTAGTTTGCGTTATGATTTAGACAAATGGTTTATTTATTTCGACTTTAATACTTTTATGGCTAGGCATTCCGATCAAACTGTGTTCATCAGTTTTTTGTCAACTAGCCCGACTTAACCAACATTCACAATAAATCTTTTTCATAGGGAGACATTGACATGATGCAAATTGGCGTACTCATTCCGGCACTTAACCCGGATGATAACTTAATTAAACTAACACAAGCTTTAATGACTATCAGAACGCCGCTTGCGGCCCTCATTGTGGTTGATGATGGCAGTGATGTGGCCCACCAAGCGATTTTTACTCGCTTGATGCAATTTGCTGACCCACGGATACATATTTTGCATCATTCGCATAATCGAGGTAAAGGTGCCGCCTTAAAAACCGGTTTTAACTATTGTTGTCAATATTTTCCAGCACTTGCTGGCGTTGCAACGATGGATGCGGATGGTCAACATACTGTGCCCGCTTTGCAAGCTTGTCTGACGCGTTTTAGTGCCCAACCAACGGCCTTAGTTCTAGGCGTGCGTCAATTCACCAAAAAAGTTCCTTGGCGTAGCCAGTTTGGCAATCGCTTGACGAGTCAACTAGTCCGTGCCTTCACACACCAGCATATTTCAGATACCCAAACTGGTCTCCGAGTTATTCCCATCAGCTATGTTCAGCAACTACGCGATTTTCCCGGTGATCATTTTGAATTTGAATTTGACATGTTACTTGAAGCTCGCCAATCAGCAATTGAAATCATTGAGCAACCAATTCCAACAATCTATTTTGCTGGCAATCGGTCCTCGCACTTCCGCGTTATTCACGATTCACTAGCCATCTATGCGCGCTTTTTAAAGTTTGCAGCTAGCAGCCTAGCCTCATTTTTAATTGATATTGGCTTATTCAGTGCTGTCCTTATCTTACTTGGTAACCACGTACTCAATAGCATTTTAATTGCAACGTTGGTTTCGCGGCTACTGTCAGCTATCGCTAACTATTTAATCAATCATCATTTAGTCTTTGACCATGCCGGTCACCGAACCTTGCTTAAATACGGGAGCCTATTCTTAGTTCAACTATTAGCCTCTGGATATTTAACTGGTTTTTTAACACAATTATTACCGGCAAGTTCAGGCACAGTCACCCCCGTTTTAGCTAAAATAATCGTCGACTTCACTTTATTTATAATTAGTTACCAAATCCAACGTGACTTTATCTTTAAAGAGGGCGCCCATGTCTAATTTCAAAAAAATAATTTATAGTTTAGCGGTTATTCTTTCCATCATTTATCTCATCTGGCGGCTCTTATTTACAATTCCTTGGCACGCATCAATTTTTGTTCTGATTTTCGCTTTACTATTGGTTGGCAGTGAAATTTTTTCTAATCTAACAGCATTTATTTTGATTTTCTTTCGCATGCTGGCCTTTAAGAACCGGCGGACCTTAACGATTCCGGACTACGATTCAGAACAGCCCTTACCGGCTATCGATATTATCGTCGTTACTCACAATGAAGATGTCGAATTACTGCGCAAAACTGTTAATGCCGCCACTTTCATTGACTACCCAGATAAAAGTAAAGTTAATGTCGTCATTTCAGATGATAGTAATCGGCCAGAAGTTAAAGCGCTCGCCGATGAATATCACGCCGCTTACTATGGCATGACCGGCAACACCGGTGCCAAGGCGGGCAATATCAACCACACGTTACAGTTCCTACATGCACCGTTATTTGCTATTTTCGATACTGATATGATGCCCTTTTCCGGTTTTTTAAACGATACCGTACCTTTGTTCATGGCAAACTTCAAACAGTTGCAAGCTGCCGACAATACAGATAAACCACTAGGCTTTGTCCAAACGCCACAAAGTTTTTATAATGCGGATATTTTTCAATTTAACTTATTTTCTGAAAAGATTGTTCCTAATGAACAGGACTTCTTCTCTCGCGATGTCAACGTGTTAAATGGCAACAATGATACCGCCCTATTTACCGGATCGAATGCCGTATTTTTACGCAAAGTAGTCGATGAAGTCGGTGGCTTTCCAACGGATACCTTAACAGAAGACTTCGAACTCGGTACTGAAATTAATATGGCTGGCTATATCAGTTTGGCGACCTCTCAACCGCAGTCGAGCGGCATTACTCCCATTGATTTAAAAGGCGTAATTAAGCAACGAACACGGTGGGCACGGGGCGTCATTCAAAGTTGTCGTAATTTGCACATTTTCACCAATCGGAAGTTATCTTGGAAAAATCGTTTAATTCTACTCAACACTTATCTCTATTGGTGGTCCTTTTCACGGCGGATTATTTATATCATCGCCCCCATCTTGTATGCATTATTCAAGATTCAAGTCGTCATGGCTAATTTCTGGATTTTGATGGTTGTCTGGGCGCCCGGCTACTTTTTACTGCATTACGTTCTAAAAGACACTTCTGATGCCATTCGTAATGAACGTTGGGGCGAAATTCAAGAAACTTTTTTTGCCCCCTACCTATTCATTCCCGTTATCTTGGAAACCTTAGGCATTAAGGCCCGTAAATTTAAAGTCACGGAAAAAAACGTCACTTTCTCACTGCTAGATAAGCTGTATATTATCCCTTACTTCCTACTCTGGTCAGCGACTTTAATTTCAATCATTAAATTCAATTATGGTAAGTTTGGCTCGGAAATCCTGGTTGGGAGTGTCATTACTTTTTGGTTATTAATGCATTTTATCAATCTTAGCTTTTGTCTTTTCATTGCCATGGGTCGCCCGGTTTATCGTAAAAGTGAACGATTTTCTCGCCAGTTAACTGGTGATTTTTGGTTCGGGAATACTTGGTATCCCATCAAAACGCACGATGCATCTGAAGGCGGACTCTCCTTTTCGCTAGCGCAGACTAACCGTGATATTAATCATCTCACGCTGCAACGCAATCAAGATATTCGGTTGCGACTAAAATCAACCGACCAATATATTCACTTAAATGGTCGGATTATGCGGGTCAGTCAGTTCAACGGTCGCTTATCTTACAGTGTCCAACTGACAACGTTAGCAGCTAATGATCGTAATCATTATTTACAACTCATTTACAACGGTTTTAACGACACGTTGCCGCAGACGCAAGATGCCTGGATATCACCATTTGATGAATTATATACAAATATCATGGTCCGCTTGCAAACAATGGAACGACGTCTAAGTCGCTGGTTACGGTTCTAACTTTACTCATTGGAGGGATTGGCATGGCCTGGTTAGGTCTAATTGTCTTTATAATTGCATTAATCGGTTATAGCGGGACGGCTCGTTACCTAGGCGTTAGCCCTTATCTTTCCTGGATTACCGCAATGCTCGTTCAAATTCTATTACTCTATGTTTTTGCTATGCTCGGCTGGTTGCGCTTAGGTATTTGGTTAGTTACTGGCTTAGGCTGGTTGCTGTTCGCAGTCCGAATTATTTTTGGTATCAGAGGTAAAGGACGCTTAAAGTTTGAAGGGTTACACATTTTTGACTTATGGATGATTACATTAGGCCTCGCCATGGCCGATGTTTTATATCACAGTCCCTTAATCCACTACGATAACTTTTCACACTGGGCCTTAATCGTAAAGTTTTTAGTCTTTGAAGGCCGTTTACCGGGTGCACATGATGCGATTATCTCATTCACTTCATACCCACCCGCAACGGCGCTCTATCTCACCCAATTCACTACCCTGGTCGGCTTTCACGATGGTACGCTATTAGTCGGTCAATTCTTACTAATTTGGGCGGCTTCTTATGCCATCTTTGGCCTGTTACGTGATCGCACCCGTGGCTTGATGTCACTAATTCTCTGTTTTTCAATCGCGGTCACGTATGTTTTCAATATCGCCATCCGTCTCAACAATTTGCTCGTCGATTACGTCTTGCCTATTTTTACAATCGCCGCCTTAGTCGGTATTTATATCTATCGGAAACAACCCAAGTTACTGGGCGTGCACGTCGCCATCTTCACCGCCACACTCCTGCTAGTTAAGAATTCCGCGACTTTTTTTGTGATTATCATTGGCGTCTACTATTTATACACTTTAATCAAGTCAACGAACGGCTTAGGCCTCAAACGATGGTGGCGTATTCTTTATCGGTTCGGCTTATCGCTTGGTATTGGACTGCTGCCATTCCTTTGGTGGGAACGCCATGTTCATCAAACTTTTACCGTTTCGAAACACGAAATCAGTGCGACTGCCTATCGTCAGCAGCTTTCCACTGAAGGCACCGCTAAGATTTTAAAAGTCGGTCATAAAATGATCAGCCAACTTTTTAATCTCAATTCACTATCAGTCGAAGGCATTCTACTAATTAATGCCACGCTTATTATCGGCTGGTTGCTCATTCGATTTGTGAGCCATCAACATTCTAATTTGTTAGGTATCCTAGGACTGATTGATTTAATTTTCATCACTTATTTTGCCAGTTTATTTGGAATGTATGCCTTATCAATGCCCTATAGCGAAGCAATTGTCCTTGATGGCTATGAACGCTATATGTCTAGTACGGTAATTTTAAATCTCCTCATTGGGGCGATGGCCCTCGTGCGCGCCATGGATTACGCCTTATATGAGCAGCGTTTTGAACGACGAAGTCTCCGAACTTTTAAATCGATCTTTACTAAAAATTTCTACCAAATGGCGACCTTCATTGTCTTGATTTTTGCCATTATTATGATGTTCTCAGAAATTAACGGGACCAACTATGCTAATCGTTATAACCGCAATACTTTACCGCAACAAATGAAGCGGATTGCGCAACCTTGGTATCATTATAGTCGGACTAAAGTTCTGATTGTCGACCCCCATGCTGGCGATGTCGCCTCATATTACACCGGCTTTGTGGCGCATTATTATTTCTTTACCAATCACGCCACCGGTCAAGAAAATTTCATGGAATCGCCTACTGACTTTGCCAAAAACGTGCAACGCTACGACTATCTGGCCATTCCAGAATATCATCATACTTTTAGCGTGATGGTCAAAAAAGTTTATCATCAAAAAGTCCGCACCGGGCTATTTCGCATTACCCGTCACGGACTTAAAAAGATTTCAGCAACTGCAACTATCGGCCGATAATCCGCTGCTACTAATCGTAGTCTTTCAATGTGGCGCCCCAAAACGAGCCGCTTTGGTCGCCATAAACTGCAAAATTGTAATGCCAACAATCAATACCGCACCTAAAATACCAATGGCATTAAATGTGACATGTAGAAAGAGGCCACTTAAAACGGTCGCCGCTAACGGTTCGATGGCACCCAGCACACTCGCCGTCGTTGGCAAAATCAAGGCCAAGCTTTGTAGAAAAAAGAGATAGGCTAACATGGTGCCGAAAATAACCACCACGCCCACCTCTAACCACGCTAAAAGTGATAAAGTAGGCTCGTAGCGCCAAGCTTTGGTGGTCACGGTCACTAAGCCACCCCCAATTAGCATTGACCAGCCCACGATTGGAATCGCACCATAGGCTTTTAATAAGTGCGCTGGCATTAATGTATAGACGGCCGCCCCGACTGCAGCTAGCAAGCCCCAAATAATCGCATTCACCGGTAAGGCTAACCGATTCAAATGGCCTTGCGTTACCATTAGAGCTGTCCCAATCACTGCCAAGCCAACTGAGATCACATCAATTTTACTAGGCCACCTAAAATGAACAATTGCTAAAAAGATAATAATAATGACCGGTGATAAGAATTGTAAAATTGCCGCCGTCGCCGCATTACCGGTCTGAATAGCCATGAAATACGTTAGTTGCACCCCAGTCATGCCAAATAAGCTAAACACGATTAATTGGCTAGTCGCCCGTGGTCGTCGGAACACCGCCCCCATTGGCAGGTGTTGACTAAATCCGTAAATCAAGAGTAGCCCGCCAGAAACCACCATCCGGACGGCCACCAACCATATCGGTGAAATGGCAGTCGTTTCAAATAAGTGTTGGGCTACGGTACCAGAACTGCCCCATAAGAAGGCGCCGGCACTCGCCAAGCTCAATCCGATTGTTTGTTTTTGCATGTGAATGCCCCCTTAGACCCAGTCTAACAAGACTAGTACCGTTTTCCAAGGGGTATTCAACCTAAAAATAGGTGCTGCCAGAATTTTCACAACTAATTCTGGCAGCACCTATTTTTCACCCTCAAGGGGGGCCGACACATGAGACAATGGTCAGGTTGCGCCTCAAGTCACGGTTATAACGGATCATTCATTGCTGTAATCGCCCGGTTTCCCCAAGCTTCGAGCTGAACTAAACTTGTTTTTAATTCCAAGCCAGTCGGCGTTAACCCATAGGCATAATCCGCAGTCGATACGACCAATTTTAGTTCCGTTAACTTTGCCAACACAGTCAATAGCTTTAACGTTGACAGTCCCCGTACCCGCTGGCGTAATACCATAAAATCAACGGGTTGGGCAGCTAAGTTACTCAAAGTCAGTGCATACCACTTATCAGTCAATAGTTCTAAACCGATTTTCGTGCCAATATTTAAATCTCGCATCACCATTATCTTTACGCCTCACAATTAATAGTCCATTCAGTTTATGATTAATTCAATTTAAATGCGACTATTAAGCTCGGTCAGACGACTATCACTGGTGGCGTTAAGTAGCGTCACACACACTAGGCCGCTGGTGTGTCCTGCAAACTCCAATTAACCGTCCCTTGATAATCAGCGGCGTATACCCCTGGCTGCACATCCAAACAAATTTCGCGCCGTTGGGCCGCCGTCGTGGTCACTTTAGTCGTAGTGGCCGTTGTCCGCGTACCTGTCGCAATCAAAGTTGAGCGATTAGTCAAGATTTGTTGACTAGTATGATCGCGATAAATTAAATCTCCTTTTAGTGGCTGAGATTTCGCTGTCATTGCGGTGGCATTCGCATAGATATACCAATTGGCGCCTTGTGCCCGGGTATCATTAACGTTAACTTCCCAAGTGTTCTGCGGTTGAAAGACGGTCTCACGGGCCGGAATCGTAAGTGTCCCAAAGACTAACGCCGGTGACACCGCACCAAAGCTAAGCTGTCCAGCTTGCTTAGTTACCATGATCGTCAGCGGATCAGATTGGACCCCGGCTTTATTTTGACCACGGATAGCGACTGCCAGCGATTGTCCTGCTGACAGGGCCTGCAACTGTGACGCTAACTTATCAGTGGTGGCGATATACGTGATGTCGTCATTGGGCACCATCGGATTTGTCGCAACAATACTTGCCTGCTGGACCACCCAGGCGACCAGTGCTGAATCATCAGTTAACGTTGCCAAGTCATCTGGCTGAATGGCCACCTGCGACTTAAGACTCATGATCATTAATTTAGGCACCACGACCATTGCCGTAGCCGTCCCATAATCGCCCATGCTATTGCGCTCAGTGACTGTCACCTGACTAGCGGCCGTTAATGATTCCCCCAAGTCCAAAGTATAGGTTTTATCGGGACCAACCACTGTCGTGATTCCATTCACACTGTTCGTAATCTGATCACCAACCGTGGTTCCCGTTCCCCTAATAACCGTATCGGTGGGCCTTAATGTTCCGGCAATCGTTGGCTTTAATTGGATTGCTGGATCCGACGTGAAGTAACCGAATTGATAGGTCACGGCCGTTTGCGGCATCGTTGACGCCACAAATCGAAACCCAATGTATATCGGTAGTGCTTGTTGCAACTTGGTCAAATCAACCGTCAAAGTCTGCGTCTTACCACGGCCAAAATTAATTTTGCTCGTATGATTGCTTAAATTAGTCGCGCCAGCCGTCACTAAACTAAGCCCCGGCTGATCTGGATTGGGGTTACGCTGCATGACATCAAAATGAAAGTCATCGAATAAAAAACTCGAGCTCCCATTAGCAGCGACTGTATCGGCAAAAGTGATCGCAATCTTCGTAGTTTTCGTTGTTAACCGATTATTTTGCGTCTGATTAGCCGTGACCGCCGTTAAGGTCGGATAATCAATTGAATTTCCTGGACCAAATGCATTGCCATTCGTCTGATGAAACTGCGGTGCCGACATTACATCGGTCATCTCAGCCGCCTGTCCGGTTAAGGGTCCCCATAAACTCAACCCCAAAATCAGCCCCCCTAAATAACCGCACCAACGGGCTGCTGGTACCTGCCTAAATGCTACTAACCAACCTAACATCCTCCTAAATCCCCCTAAGAAAGACCACACGATAAGCGATGTGTCGTCATTTTTAACTGCTTTTATCCAGCTTTGTACATTGTCATAAATAGCCGCCAATTAGGTCGTTTAACGACCTAATTTTCAGCTAGTCGCGACAATCAATTCATTGAATTCTTATTAATTGATTGTCCTAATCCCTCATTATAACCGGCCTATTTTGGCTTTAGCTGACCGGAGTGTCACTTAAGTTCCAGTTCAAAGTCGTTGCATAGGTCTGTGCTTGCACCGTATTGGCTGGGACATTTAGGGTTAACCCAGCGGGGCTCAATTGATCCACCGTCACCCCAGTCCCATTATCTTTAGCTGCCGTTAAGATTTGACTGGCACTCCCAGCTTTGGCTAAGGCGACCTCGCTTCCAACCGAAACAGCACCATTTACCTTATTACCACTGTTAGTCACTGCGCCGGTTGGCAAGGTCACTGAAGCGCCCTTAACAATCGCACCCGTGGTACTCGTCAGATTCTCACCGGTAACGGTTAAATTCCAGCCAGCACCTGTCCCACGAACATCCGCCACTTCAACCACGGCTTTACTGTCCCATAAAGCACTGGCACTACTAGTGGTATCCACTTGATACGTTTGATTGTTCAAAACATCAATCGCATGACTACCAAACCCTAAACTATTCGTCACATAAATCAGCGCCAACTCGGCACCACCAGTCGCCCCATTACTAGTATCACCCGCAGTCGTAGGTTGATTTGGATTAGTCGGTTCAACTGGTGATACGGGACTGGTCCCTTTAGTAAAAGTTGTCGTCACGGCCGTGGTCCCTTGCGTATTGGTTGCAGCTTGGGCCATCATGGGCATGGTTGTCATTAATAATAACGCACTCGTCATCACTAAACTACCCGCTATTTTATTCATAAACGCTAACCTCTTTTTTCGCTTTTGGTTATAGTTTACGCTATAAATTGGCTGGTTAACACTTAATAATTAAGGGTTAAAACTTACTGTTAATTGGTTGAACCATTAAACTTTCGACCAATTTAATTGTAAACCAATCATTTTAACCAGGCAACCATAAATCGGGTTAATCAATGCTAATAACAACAAAAAATAGTTGCCGCA
This sequence comes from Lactobacillus sp. CBA3606, assembly GCF_002970935.1. NCBI lineage: Bacteria > Bacillati > Bacillota > Bacilli > Lactobacillales > Lactobacillaceae > Lactiplantibacillus > Lactiplantibacillus kimchii. Next base: position 1,302,699 of record NZ_CP027194.1, read on the forward strand.
AGAATTCATAAAATTCTTACAACAACTATTTAACATCGGTCACTAAAAATTGTATTATTCGGAACGTAATGCCGTCGCAGCGTCTTTTTTAGCCGCCATCCGGGCTGGAATGTGACCACCTAAGACCGTTAAAACGGTACTAATGATAATCAAGACAATCCCATGGACCGGATTCAAATGAGCCACGTTATTTAGTCCCGTGATATTGCTTAAGATGGCATTCGCTGGGAAGGTTAAGCCCCAAGCAATGACCACACCAAGCACGCCGGAAGCCACCCCTAGAATGGTCGTTTCAGCATCGAAGACGCGTGTAATATCTTTCTTCCGCGCCCCCAGGGCCTTCAAAATCCCGATTTCCTTCGTCCGTTCAAGCACTGACGTATACGTAATAATCGCAATCATGATCATACTAGTGACTAACGAGATGCCGGCAAATGCAACTAAGACATACGTAATCGCATCCATCAAACCACCGGTTAAGCTCGAAACGGTCCCAGCTAAATCCGTATAAACAACTTTATCAGCCTTAGATTTGCCCTTATTGTATTTATCCAAATAACTGAGTAACTTGTCCTTATTCTTGAAGTTATTGGGATAGATTAAGATACTGGCTGGTGTTTTCGAACCGCCCAAAGTACTAACTAATGTCTTTTTAGCATCTGAATCAATCTTCGTCCCAGTCATGACATTGGTATCACTTTGTTTTTGTGCTTTGACAATGGCCGAGTTTTCATTAGTTTTAATGATACTTTGCGTTAATTTGTCACTGTAAGCAATCCCAGATGCTAAGACATTATCAGAATCCTTGGTCTTGGCCCGTAAAACGCCGACCACTTTAATCGTTTGGTTGGCTGACTTATTATATAACGCATTATTAACGGTTTGGGGTAGATAATTACCAGTTGGTAGCTTTTGATAGTAATCATCATTAGCAACCACCTTAATCGTCGTCCCAATAATCTGCTTAAAATTAAACGTCTGTCCAGCTTTAGCCGTATAACCTAAGTTTTTTAACGCATTAATATTCGTCGTGTTATCGCGATTCGCAATCAAGACCACTTCATTAGCCTTCGTTGGATATTGACCAGAAACAACAGCATAATGCTTCTTCAAGAAACTATTTTGGCCTTGCTTATCAGTCGGATAGACTGACGTGCTAACGCCAGTCATACTCGACATGGCAGCGGTCATTGATGTGGTATTTGAACTAGCCGTATTGGAGAAGCTAACGGCCTTCGTCTTTCCGTCAACTTGGCGCAATAAGTTCATTCCAGTTGAATAAGTATAAGTAATATTCTTACTCAAACTAGGTTTAATGTTCTTAATATAGGTCAAATAGTTGGTCGTTAACTTATTCGTATGCGTTGATTTATCCGCTTGACTCACTTTAGCGGTCACACCCGTTGATTTCTTAGCAGTTTTAATCTTATCAGAAGCCGCCGTTTGTTGTGACGCCACTTGTGAAATCGTAATCGGCATTTGCGCCAACGTGTTGGTCTGCGTCTTATTCACTTGTTTTTGGAAACCATTGGATAACGCTAACACAACCGCAATCCCAATAATCCCAATACTGGACGCAAAGGCAGTCAAAGCAGTCCGACCTTTTTTAGTCCGGATATTGGTGAAAGATAGCTTTAGCGCCGTCCAATACGTCATTTTAGTTTTTTTCAAATCAAACGTGTCATTGGCGTCAGCTTCTTGATACGGATTAGTATCATTTTGAATCTTACCATCCGCAAACTCAATAATCCGATTCGCATATTCTTTTGCCAAATCAGGATTATGCGTCACCATGATGACTAAGCGTTCAGCAGAAAGTTCCTTGATTAAGGCCATAATCTGAACACTAGTCTCAGTATCCAACGCCCCGGTTGGTTCATCACACAACAAGATTTCAGGATCATTAGCAATCGCACGCGCAATTGCGACCCGTTGCATCTGCCCACCAGATAATTGGTTTGGCCGTTTGTTCATGTGTGGCCCTAGCCCAACCCGTTCCAAAGCTTGCGTGGCTTTCGCCTTTTTCTCAGCATTGCCCACGCCGCTTAATGTCATCCCCATTTCCACATTATCTAAAATGCTTAAATGACCAATAATATTGTAGCTTTGAAAAATAAAGCCAACCGAGTTATTCCGATAAGCATCCCAATCACTGGCCTTAAAGTCCCGAGTTGACTTGCCTTTGATGATCAAATCCCCAGAATCGTAAACATCCAGCCCACCGATGCCATTCAGCATCGTGGTCTTACCGGACCCACTTGGTCCTAGAATTGCCACAAATTCCTTTTGACGGAAGGCGACTGAAACGTCATCCAACGCTTTGGTGACCGAATCACCCACGTGGTAATACTTCTTGATATGTTTTAGCTCTAACATTTAGTTTAAATCCTTCCCTTTTCAACCCAGTCCCAATAACCGCTTGTGTTAACTAACTTTACCTTTTATCCCTTGAAATTTAAATCGGCTTAACTGGATAAACCCATACCGTTATTATACCGATATGTTCGCCCGTCTGAAAAGGATTGAAGCTGAATTCTTAAAATAAATTTAGATTTACCTTAGTCAATCACCCAGCTATGATTTTTACCGTTGACAAGTGTAAACAATCGCTGTATGCTAGTTTCATAGATTACAAATGTAAACGCAAGGAGTGTTCAATTATGACTAACATCATCGTCACCTTAGTGGCTGTCATTTTAATTAGCTTTATCATTTGGTGGTTCTCCGGCAAACATCAAACGACACAACTTACCGCAGCCATGACCAATCACCAACAGGCTGTTAGTGTAGAAGTCAACGGGGGCTACACCCCTAGTACCGTTGTGCTCAAGCAAGGCGTGCCTGCTGAAATCCAGTTCAATCGTAAAGATCCCTCAACTTGTCTAGAGCAAGTGGTCTTTCCCGATTTCGGAATTAATCAATTTCTACCTAAGAACCAACCAGCCGCCGTTAAGATTGATACTTCTAAAGCCGGCGAGTACGACTACGCTTGCGGCATGAATATGTTTCATGGCAAAGTCATCATCAAATAAGGAGGGCTTACTTATGACTGAAAAAGAACAGCTTATTACCATTACTGTCGACGGGGGGTATCAACCCGCTACCGTCACTTTGAAACAAGGCATCCCAGCAACACTGATCTTTAAACGGATTAGTGACGTTGGGTGCTTGAACCAAGTAATTTTGCCTGGTTCAGATGACAAACATGACTTACCGCTAAATACGGCCCAAGCTTTTGCGATTGATACAACTCACGCTGGCACGACTGAATTCAGCTGTGGGATGCGCATGGTGCACGGACAAGTGGTGATTCAACCATGAGTATCAAAAATCGATTTGTCTTTTCATTAGTAGTGTCGTTACCGATGTTAATTGAGATGGTCCTCAGTCCCTGGGGAATCACGCTCCCGGGACACGCTTGGACCATGTTCTTGCTAACAACCGCAGTCATGTTAGTCGCCGGCGGGCCCTTTCTACAAAGTGCTTGGGCGGCCTTTAAACATCACCATGCCAACATGGATACCTTAGTCGCAGTTGGCACGGTGACAGCTTACCTTTACAGCATTTATGCCATGCTTAATCATCAGGCTGTTTTCTTCGAAAGCGCTGCTTTTGTCATAACATTTATTTTACTTGGACAATACTTCGAAGATAAGATGAAGCATTCAGCCTCTGGTGCCGTTGAAAAATTGCTTGATTTACAAGCTAAAGACGCCGAAGTCCTCCGCGCCGGACAATTGGTTAAAGTTCCGCTAACAGCTGTCGTTGTAGGTGACTTAATCCAAGTCAAACCCGGCCAAAAGATTGCGGTCGATGGCGTGATCACAACCGGGCACTCAACTATTGATGAATCCATGGTCACTGGTGAAAGTATGCCCGTCACTAAAAGCATCGGTGACCAAGTCATTGGTGCCACGATGAATACAACCGGAACCTTTCGCTTTAAAGCTAGTAAAGTTGGTAACGACACGTTGCTATCGCAAATTGTTGAAATGGTCAAAAAAGCCCAGACGAGCCACGCCCCAATTCAAAAAACAGTTGATAAAATCGCCGATATTTTCGTCCCAACAGTTTTAATTATTGCGATTCTGACCTTTTTCACCTGGTTCGTTCTCTTGGGCGCCAGTGCCGTAAACGCCATGTTGTTTGCTGTTTCGGTCATTATTATTGCCTGTCCTTGTGCACTCGGTATTGCCACCCCAACCGCTTTAATGGTTGGCACTGGTCGCAGTGCCAAAATGGGTATTTTAATTAAAAACGGCGAAGTTTTAGAAGCTGCTAATACCATTAAGACCGTGGTTTTCGACAAAACTGGTACCATCACCATGGGTCAGCCCCAAGTGACCGATATCATTGGCGATCAACCGCTAGTGTTACAAGTGGCCGCCCAACTAGAAGTCACTTCTGAACATCCGCTGGCTGCGGCCATCTTGGCCCAAGCGAAAGCGGCCGGTCTGACCCCACAGCCCGCAACTGATTTTCAAGCCATTCAAGGTAAAGGCGTCCAAGCTAAGATTGGCAACCAGGCCGCTTTTATTGGTAATACGAAACTTTTAGATCACTATCAATTGACGACATCACTTAATCAACAGATGACCCAATTACAAAGTGAAGCTAAAACCGTAGTCTTAGTTGGCTTGGCCGGTCAAATTATTGGTTTAATTGCCATTCAAGATCAACCTAAATCAAGTTCCGCAGCGGCAATCGCTGCCTTGAAACACCAAGGCTTACACACCGTGATGTTAACTGGTGATAATGAACGTGTGGCCCGCGCCGTTGCGCAAGAAGTTGGCATTGACGATGTGATTGCGGACGTTTTACCAGGTGACAAGGCTGATCACGTGCAAGCCCTACAAGCGACTGGGGCAGTGGCCTTCGTTGGTGACGGTATCAATGATGCACCCGCACTAACGACGGCCGATGTTGGGATTGCGATGGGGTCTGGCACTGATATTGCCATCGAAGCTGGCGGCATTGTCTTAGTCAAGAATGATTTACAAGACGTGGTTCGGGCTCTCGAAATCAGTCGTAAAACTTTTAATCGCATCAGGCTCAATCTATTCTGGGCTTTCATCTACAATACTTTAGGAATTCCCGTAGCTGCCGGCCTCTTCTTCGGCTTAGGCTTGAGTTTGAGTCCTGAACTTGCCGGTTTAGGTATGGCTCTAAGTTCCTTATCAGTCGTTGCGAGTTCCTTACTACTAAACCAGACGCATTTAACGACAACATCACCGGAGGCTTAACCATGACTGACAAATTTTTCACAAAAAAAACCGGTCTTACAATTTTAGCCGCTTTGATTTGGATTGGCATTGCAACGGGTGGCGGCATCTTATTGATGCACCTATTTGGCGCCTAACCTAAAAGAAAACACTTCGGATTTACGACAACCATCGTAAATCCGAAGTGTTTTCTTTTAGTGCTAGCTTAATTCAAGTTCAAATTAAGTTGTTTTTAAGCCTTTAAGAGCTTGGTAACTGCTGTTTTCAGCTGTTCTTCATCCATGTTCATATAAGGCGCTACTTCGTCAGCAGTTTTATCCGTATCATGAGTATCCGCATCCATAAAGTGATTCCAAATCGCATCACGAACTGGCAATGTGGCGTCACTCCAATCAAATACATCCTTCATTGATTCGTCTAAAAGACTCGTTTTTTCAACATCTGTAGCCATCAAAAACAACTTCCTTTCTAACTTGGTACACCTTTAGTATAGTCCGGATTGTCAAAATAGTTCAGATTTTGCTTGCGAATTTAGCTCAAATTGGCATAAATAACGTCATCGCTTTTTAGTTAGCTTAGTTTTCAAGCCCTGAGTGCTGGTTAGCCTCGTTGATAAATGGCTTTTAAGCCCGCAACGTCCGCAGTTGACAAGGTCGTCGTCCCTTGACTGTAAGGATACATCACCGAACTGATGGCCGAACTATGATCCAAGCCTAAAGCATGGCCCAGTTCATGAATGGCAACGGCATCACTATAAGCTTGCGAATAATCCGCATTCAAGCTGGCATTAGCCTTATTTTGGATTTTCGTCCCCCGCCAATCCACTCGTTGGATAATTTCAGGGCCACCGTGGCCCAATTCGATACTCGTATGCTGGGTTGGCATTTTTTTATGATAAATTGAAAAAGTAATCTGGTTACGCCCGACTGGTGCAGTCCCGGCAACTAAGTGTACGATGCCAGTCTGATTATAGGTTGCAATCGCATCCTTAAAAACTTCGCGCCCGGCCGCAGATAATTTCGTATCAAAATGATAGTAGTATGTCGATGATAAGGTCACATCTTTAACAATCGACTCAGTCGGCGTTGGCGCCGTGGTGGCCTGGCTACTACTACTCTTTTGGCTAACCTGTGTTTGACTAGGTTGTTGGGCATGTTGTTTTTCAGCTTGACTGGCCGCCGTGTCCTTGGTTGCATCCGTCCAAGCCGTCGTTAATTGATTTTGATAGTAAGCGGTAGCCGCAGTAATTTCTGGCCGATGCTGTAACCCCCAACCAATAGCAATTGTTAAAATGAAGACCCCGAATAAGCGATTTAAAAATTTCAAGTTTGGTACTCCTTTACTCCTGTTGCTGATTCAAACGAACGCGTCATAACTTTAGATTATATTTATAACATAAATTTATAACACAAACAAACTAACTTCAAGTACCAAATGATAAATATACTGAAACTTTACGTTTAAATAAGGGTTTTATAACAAAAAAAAGCCTAGAATTATTATTCTAGGCCTTAATTCAATATTACATACACTTATATCTGTGTCACAGTAATCAAACGTTAACGCAATATAACTTTTACTTATATCCGATCCATTGTAATTAAGCGAAAATCGCTGGCATCAACCGTCAACCGAACGTTAAAGCGAAAGTTAATAACATAATAGTTGGTCCCACGCTGCTCACTTTGACTATTGGTATCGGTCAAAATGGTTGTGACTAACTGTTTGCCTTCCTGCCGTGACAGGTGTGTCCCTAATTTTGCATTCACGCGGGTGAACACCAAATCCGGATAATAAATCTGATCCTTGAGCTGATTATCCATTAGTTGGCTCCTTGAAATTCGATTGGTTGCCTTCAGCTTAGCACCGAATTAGCAAGGTTTCAGGCCATAACACATCATCACATTTGTTATTTAAGTTACCAGTCACCACAACCGCTTAAAACCGAATAACCACTTTTCCTTTAGGATGACCCGATCCAACCAATGTTAAGGCTTCATTAATTTCCGCTAAACTAAATTCATGCGGATCAATGGCGGGTCGCAACTGTTGTTGGGTAATCAAGTTAGCTAGCGTTTGTAATTGATCCCCCGCACTGCGAACGAACATAAACCGATAATGGACCGCCTGGCGAGCTGCTTGATAATCTAACTTAGCCCCCGCTAACCCCAATAACCCTTGTTGCCATTTAGGCAATCCTTGGGCCCGCGCAAACTGATAATTGGGCCCCGCTTTTAATGATAATAACTGACCACCTCGTTTTAAAACCGCTAATTCATGGGTGATGGCGGACTTGCCTAAGGTATCGATAACCGCATCAACTGGTGCTAACGTCTCCCAATAATTTGTCGTCCGATAATCTAAATACTGATCGGCACCTAACGCCAGAATTGACGCTTTCGCACGTTGATTACCAGTCACAATCACGTGTAACCCCAATTGTTTGGCAATGGGAACCGCAAGTTGACCAAATGACCCAGAACCACCAGGAATCAGCACAGTTTGACCGGCCGAAAGCTGCAAAATTTCATGGAGTGCTTGGTAGGCAGTTAAACCAGTTAGTGGGATAGCCACACTCGTGACAAAATCTAACCCCGCTGGAATTAGGGCTAAGGCCGTGGCTGCAACCGCCGTATACTCGGCAAAGCCGCCCAACGTTTTGATTGGCAATCGACCATAGACCTGGTCGCCAATGGCAAAAGTTGTCACCTGTGACCCGACTGCCGTCACCACCCCACTGATTTCGTTGCCTAACGTCACTGGTAACTTATATGGATACAACACCTTTAATTGACCACTACCGATAAGGCGATCCAATGGATTAACTGCCGCTGCTTTTACTTGTACGACCACTTCATCGGTAGCAGGTTGTGGTACCGCCTGCGACACGAGTTGGAGCTTAAACTGAGTTTGATAACGCTGTAATTGGGCTGCTTGCATTTTTATGACCTCTTCTAGTTACATTTTTATTATTTTGTAACCATTTTAACGATTTAAGTGATAAAAATCAACAATCATTACTCATCATTAAATCCGCAAAATTTTAAAATTGGGCTAATGACGTTTTAAGTTAAGTTTTTTTATTTTCTCATGATTAATTTTTAAGATGGTTGTACACTTATAAAGACTAAGTCAACTCAATTGAATCTATTTGAGCGGTTGAAAGAGGGAAACTAGCATGACCTATTCACAGTTTGGACCAATGGTTGGACTGATTTGGATTGTCCAATTAATGTTGGCCTGTTTTTTTATTGTCGGTTATTTAGCCGATTCAACCCGTATTTGGAACATTGCCTTTCATGCGAATTACGCTACCGAACGTCAACGCCGTGTGAATCGGGTCTTGTTAACTGTGATGGCCTTAGCAGTCGGCGGCATGTTACACTTCACAGGTTATATTATGGGCCCAAATGCCATGATGTTTCATAATATGAGCCTCTTCGTCCTCGTCTTATCGCTTTTGGACGACGGGATTAACTTAGGTGAATATTTACTCCGGGTCGCCGGGTTATTTACGGTATTTATCATGCATCATATGAATTACTTTTATCGCCCGGAATTCTTTATCGGGCTACTTTTTTTCATCGTCATGGTTATCGTCGTCCGTCGTCATGCCGCGCAGATTCACTATAGTGCGGTCTACTTCCCGACCTTAATGCTCACAACTGGACTCGTATTATGGTTCACCATTCCTGGACTTTCTGGCGGCATGCTCGTCACCAACTCATTACGAATTGAAGCCATGCTCATGTTCGGTATCATGACATTATTTACCTTCAATTATCAAAATGATGTCCATGAAAAAACCATTGAAAATCATCGGATTGAAAAAATGGCCAGTTATGACTTACTCACAAATACCAAAAACTACTCTGAATATCAGCAAGAAATCGTCGGCCTGTTCAAAGCTGCCACTAAGCAACACGCCCCATTAACACTGGCGCAATTTGACATTGACCACTTCAAACAAGTCAACGATACTTACGGTCACTTAGCAGGTAACGCCGTGCTCGTCCGCGTCGCAAAAGTCATGAATGCGGTGCTACGCGATGAACAACTCGACTATCAGCTCTATCGAACTGGGGGCGAAGAGTTCACCCTCGCCATGCCTAATCAAGTTCCCGACGACGTCTTAGCCGCAGTCAAAAAAGGCTGGGATACCATTCGAAAAACCGAGTTTGATTATGAAAACCATAAAATTAGAATCACCATTTCAATCGGTATCACGCAGCTAGCCGCTACCGACCGCAACATTGATGACACTTATCGGCGGGCCGATGAAAATCTGTATCAATCCAAACATGCTGGTCGTGATGCGATTACTGTTGAAGGTCAGACCGTAATTCAAGCGCACCAACCCAAAGAATTGGTGGCCCTGTATGCGTTCTTTATGCAAAAGATTGTCGCCATGCCTGACTTCACTGATTATCGCCATGAACTCTTATTGCGAATTTATGATAGTCGCACTGAAAAGTGGATTTTACCAGATTCCTTTGAAATTACGGTTGCCACCCAGATTGCGCTAATGCAACATGCCATGCAACTTAACGATGAACGTTGTATTAGCTTGAACCTCACTTTGGCACAATTTACTGATCCTGAAGTTGCCCAACAATTAGCCACTTTTAATCAAGGGACCGACCGTCCAGATTCATTTACCGTCGAATTAACCGAAGTACCGGCGGTCGCAACTTTCAAAAAAATTAGCCGGATTTATCAAGCTGCGGACATTAAAATCGAAATTGATGATGTTGGCTCTGACAACGCCTATGACACCATTGAACCCCTATTGCCCTATGCGGATGGCTTGAAATTTGCCATGCAGAATTTCCGCCAAACAGACCATTCCACCACGCAAATGAATGATCAGATTCGTTTCTGGTACGCTTTAGCACAAAAAAATAATCTGAACTTTATCTTAGAAGGTATTGAAAATCAAGCAGACTTAGCGATTGTTAAAGAACTCGGCATTCAATATGTGCAAGGTTATTACTTTGGGCAACCCGAGTTACCACGCATCTAATGGCCTAAAAGCTGACTCGTTTACAGCCATGTTTCTGCTTCTTGATAACCGCTCTCCAAAAAGTACGACAAGAATTTTGTGAATTCTTGTCGTATTTTTTTTGAAATCAAACGGATTTTGTCAGCGCCACCTAAAAGCGGTATCATTTAAGGAAGCGTTTTCTTTGACGCATATAGGCGCCTTATGTTACGTTTAGCTCATAATAATTGTTCGCCAATTAATTGTAAACAATTTAAGTTTTAGCCTTTATTGATTCATACTAATTCAAGGTCAGGAAGTGAATAAAAATGACGGAGCATTACATTATGGCGATTGATGAAGGAACCACGAGCACTCGGGCCATCATCTTTGACCATGCCGGTCATCAAGTTGCCGATTCGCAACGCGAGTTTTCACAATATTTTCCCAAACCAGGTTGGGTTGAACACAACGCCAACGAAATCTGGAATGCGGTTTTATCCACCATTGCCAACGTCTTCATCAGTTCTGGCATCAAACCCAGTCAGATTAGTGGCATTGGTATCACCAATCAGCGGGAAACTACCATTGTATGGGACAAAAAAACCGGCCTCCCGATTCACAATGCCATTGTGTGGCAATCCCGCCAGACAGCGGCAATTGCTGAACAACTCGTTACGGATGGTTACGGCGAACTCATTCATAACCATACCGGTTTAGTGACCGATGCTTATTTTTCAGCGACTAAAATTCGTTGGATTTTAGACCACGTTGCAGGGGCCCAAACCCGCGCCGAAAATGGTGACTTACTATTTGGGACCATTGATACTTGGATTGTCTGGAAGTTGACCGGCGGCGCGACCCACGTCACCGATTATTCAAACGCCAGTCGAACCATGCTCTTTAACATTCATGACTTAACTTGGGATGACGAGATTCTCAACTTATTGAACATTCCTAAGGTCATGTTGCCAGCGGTCAAAACCAACTCCGAAATTTACGGTCATACCAAGGATTATCATTTCTTCGGTTCCGAAGTCCCGATTAGTGGGATGGCCGGCGATCAACAAGCGGCTTTGTTTGGTCAGCTCGCATTCGAACCAGGTACCGTTAAAAACACGTATGGGACCGGCGCTTTTATCGTCATGAATACCGGTGAGCAGCCACAAATTTCGGATAATAATTTATTGACAACGATTGCATATGGCATTAACGGCAAGGTTTATTACGCCTTAGAAGGCTCGATTTTCGTTGCCGGATCAGCAATCCAATGGCTACGTGACGGTATTCGCTTAGTTGACAGTGCGCCTGACTCTGAAAAAGCCGCCCGCGCTTCGCATAATAACAACGAAGTCTACGTCGTGCCTGCTTTCACCGGTCTAGGCGCACCCTACTGGGACTCTGAAGCTCGCGGTTCCGTCTTCGGGTTAACTCGCGGCACCACCCGCGAAGATTTTGTCAAGGCAACGTTACAAGCTTTGGCGTACCAGACCAGAGATGTCGTCGAAACCATGCGGACCGACACTGGTATCCAAATTCCAACGTTAAAAGTTGATGGTGGCGCCTCACGGAATGACTGGTTAATGCAATTTCAAGCTGATATTTTAGATACTGAATTAGTCCGGGCCGCTGATCTTGAAACAACTGCACTCGGCGCCGCTTTCTTAGCCGGCCTCAGTGTCGGCTATTGGAAAGATTTAGCAGAACTTAAAAAATCCTATCAACCGGGCACCACTTTCAAACCGGCAATGCCAAAACCAGAACGAGATAATCTTTACGCCGGTTGGCAAGCAGCCGTCAAAGCGACCCAACTGTTCAAACACGACCCATACCACGAAACGGATTAAGGGAGGAACTATCATGGCTTTTTCAGCAACGACTCGCAAGCAAAATATTGAACGACTTCAAAATGAAACTTTGGATTTATTAGTGATTGGCGGTGGTATTACCGGTGCCGGGGTTGCCATTCAAGCCAGCGCAATGACGATGCATACCGGCCTCATTGAGATGCAAGACTTTGCGGCGGGGACCTCATCCCGTTCGACTAAGCTAGTTCACGGTGGCATCCGCTACCTCAAAACTTTTGATGTTAGCGTGGTCGCTGACACCGTCAAAGAACGGGCAGTTGTCCAAGGAATTGCGCCACATATTCCAACCCCTGACCCGATGTTATTACCCATCTATGCTGAACCAGGCGCAACGTTTGACCTTTTCTCCGCCAAAGTGGCGATGGATTTGTATGATAAGTTAGCCGATGTCACTGATCCAAAATATACCAACTATACGTTGTCCCCCGAGGAAGTCTTACAACGTGAGCCCCAATTAAACCCTAAAAACTTAGTTGGCGGGGGCGTTTATCTCGATTATCGTAATAATGACGCTCGACTGGTCATTGAAAATATTAAAAAAGCCCATGAAAACGGTGGTATTATGGCAAGTCATGTTAAGGCCATTGGTTTTATCCATGATGACCACGGCCAACTCATCGGTGTTAAAGCACAAGATATGCTGACTGGCACTGAATTTACGATTCATGCGCATGTCATCATTAACACCACTGGTCCATGGTCGGATACGGTGCGTGAATATGCCACCGAACCTGATTTCAAACCACAGATGCGCCCAACTAAAGGGGTTCATCTGGTCGTTGATTCAGCCAAGTTACCCGTGCCACAACCCACTTATTTTGATTCCGGCGATCAAGATGGCCGCATGATTTTCGTGGTTCCACGCGAGAATAAGACTTACTTTGGGACGACTGATACAGATTATCAGGGTGACTTCCAACACCCAACGGTAACTCAAGCTGACGTTGATTACTTACTGGGTATTATCAATGCTCGCTACCCTAGCGCTAACTTAACCCTAGCTGATATTGAAGCTAGTTGGGCCGGGTTACGACCATTAATCGCCGCCAATGGCAGTTCTGACTACAATGGTGGTAACTCCGGTAAGCTCAGCGATAAGAGCTTTAACCGTGTCATTGCGGCGGTCGATCAATTTGAAAATCAGCAAGCTAGTCGTGCGGATGTTGAAGCAGTCTTAAACGACTTAGAAAGTGCTTTAGCTGAAAATAAGTTGAATCCGTCTGCGGTTTCTCGTGGTAGCGCTTTAACCAGCAGCCCCGATGGTCTACTCACCCTAGCCGGCGGTAAATTAACCGATTATCGGAAAATGGCTTCGGGAGCGATGGCGTTAGTCACACGCTTACTCGCAACTAAGTTCAATCAACGTTTCAGTCCCATTAATTCAAAGAATTTGCCGGTATCCGGAGGCGATATTGATCCGCATAACGTTGAAGCAACGCTCGCCTTTTACGCCAAACAAGGCATCGACAACGGCTTAACGGAAGCAGCAGCGCTACGGATTGCACAGTTATATGGTTCCAACGCCGCGCGCGTCTTTAGTTTGATTGGTAAAATCGAACCAACACACGGCCTGAGCTTAGCCGAAACCATCAGCTTACACTATGCTTTAGATGAAGAAATGACACTCTCACCAGTGGACTACCTGCTCCGTCGCACGAATCATCTACTATTCATGCGCGATAGTATCGACAACATTAAGGCCGGCGTTATTGACACCCTCGGCGACTATTTAGACTGGGACGCAGCTACCAAGCAGGCGCAGAGTGATGACCTTAATCAAGTCATTGCCGAATCGGACCTAACTGCTTTAAAACATCGTTAGGCTGAGGTGATTAATCATGAAAGATCCACTTATTTTCCAATTACTAGGTGAATTTCTGGGTACCTTTATCTTGATTTTACTGGGTGACGGCGTGGTAGCTGGCGTTTCACTGAACAAGTCGAAGGCCCAAGGCGCTGGCTGGATTGCGATTACCCTCGGGTGGGGACTTGCCGTCACAATTGGGGTCTACTGTTCAAGCTTTCTCAGCCCCGCTCATCTGAACCCTGCCGTGACATTAGGCATGGCGGTTGTCGGCTTATTTCCTTGGCAATTTGTCTTACCTTACATGGTGGCCCAAATTGCCGGCGGCCTGTTAGGGGGAATTGTCGTCTGGCTCCACTATTATCCGCATTGGCAAGCAACGGATGATGCCGTTGCCGTCTTAGGCATCTTCGCCACTGGTCCCGGCATCCGAAACTATTTCTGGAACTTTGTCAGTGAAGTCATTGGCACTTTTGTCCTCGTCTTCGGCCTATTAGCCTTTACCAAAGGCCAGTTCACTGCGGGGCTGAATCCAATGGTAGTCGGGTTGCTAATCACCGCAATTGGGCTTTCTCTAGGTGGAACGACCGGTTATGCAATCAACCCAGCGCGAGACTTAGGACCCCGACTGGCACATGCCATCCTACCAATCGCCAACAAAGGAACTTCTGATTGGGCCTATAGCTGGGTGCCAATCGTTGGTCCCCTAGTTGGTGGCTTATTAGGCGCTGGATTATTCGCATTACTACCTTAATAACTAAAAAAATAATTGTTGTCAGAATTTTTGTGAATTCTGGCAACAATTATTTTTTTAGGCTTTAAGAACACCGAACGCGTTCCACTTGCCTACTATTGTTCACAAACTAGTCCGCTTTAACCGTCAAGGCGGCTAAATTAGTTTGATAAGCATTCAGTTTGCGCTGAACAATTTTTAAATTATTGTTTAACACGGTCGCCTCGTCTAAAATATCAGCTTTATGCTGTGCCATAATTTCAAAACGTTCTTGTAACGTCGCATCGCCACCAGGAATGAGGTCAATATAATGCTTAATAGCTTTCAGCGGCATCCCGGTCTTGCGAAAACAAGTAATCAAGCGGACAACGTCTACACTTTCCTCATCAAATTGCCGCACGTTATTTTCATCACGCTGAATCCCGGGAATCAACTCACGACTATCATAATAACGGATACTATAAGCCGATACACCGGTTAATTGACTCACTTGCTGAATCGTATAACTCATTACTGGCCCTCCTCAGTTAAGCTAATTTAACTTAATTATACGCATGAACAATGCTGAAATGCTAGCAATTTATCCGCTGTTGACTGAACAAGAAAATGAACGACCCGGTTGCTTTAACACCACCACGGTCGTTCATTTTTGGCTAAACTTTAGTTAATAAGTGTTTCAAAATTAGTTTGATACAATTTAGTTTGCGCTGCCGCGGTTAAGTGCAAGTCAGCAATCGCAGTCACGATTTCGTCAGTCGCACCATTGGGCGCACTGCCAAAAGGCGCATCCGTGCCGAACATGACATGCTCAATCCCATAATAAGCCACCGTTAACTGTAAGGCCGCCGAATTGCCAAGTAAAGCGGTATCGACATAAAACTTTTTGAAATCAGCCGCTTGTGCCGCTGGTAAAATATGATCAATTCGCCCAGCAAAGTAAGGCACCATTGCGCCCGCATGGTGCACAATGACTTTAAGCTGCGGATACATTTGGAAAAAGCCCTGCGTAACCATGGCATACATCGTCTGCGTCAGTTCGTATTCCCAACTAAACGTGATATTATTCGCTGGCTTCGTCATATCAAAAACAGGATGTAGCCAAATTGGTAACTTTAAGGCCGCTAATTTTTCAAAAATTGGCCGGTATGCGGGGTCGGTTAATGGTTTGCCTAAAGCCGTCGTGAACAATTGCACGCCCAACAAATGCGGATCAGCCTGGATTTGCGCCGTCAACATTGCCACTGCCGCCGCAATGTTATTCATTGGCAACATGCCCACCGCACCACGATACGTTGCGGGGTATTCAGCCACCATTGCGCTGAGCTCACGATTGCCTAATTGGCATAGTTCCGCAGCCCGTTCTGGGTCAAAAAAGTCTTCCGGATTTAAATTTGCCATTGAAATAACTTGGCGCACATCCGCGCGTACCCCGGCTTGATGCACAGCCAAATCCGTTAACGCTGGATTCTTTAAAAAGGGATAGGCCGTTAAATCGACCGATTCAGCTAAAAAAGCTTGATAAAACTTCGGGGTTAACACGTGAGCAAAAACATCCGTTTTCAACATAATTTAGCACTCCTCTATTTCAATTAATTAAACCAAGCAGGTTGGTCACCATCCGTATTCGGCTGGTTCAAACCAACACTTGCCCGTAAATAAGTGTTAGGGGTCGCAATCAATTGTAAGATAAAGTCAGCGACACTAGCTCGTGAGACTTCAGTGCCTTTAAAGGCAGTCCCTTTGGCGGTTAATTCATAATCAATCGCTGGCTTATCGCTTAACCAAGCGGGCCGTAACATCGTATAAGCCAATGATGAGGCTTCGATTAACGCTGCAGCTTTACGAAAGCCGGGTAAAAAGTCTGCAATCATCGTTTCGTTCCAAGCACCAAAAGCACCGGGAACTTCATGATAGACACCCAACGAGTTAATAAAAATTAACCGCTGTTGCTTAGTCGCAGTCATCGCAGCTATGATACTAGCCGTTTGATCAGCCAGATTACGGCCCCCAACATTAGAATACACCAAATCAACCCCAATCATGGCATTTTCTAACGCGGCGGTATCTAAAACATCACCATCAATTAACGTTACACGTGGATTGTCTTGATATTGATTAAGCCGGGCAGCATTTCTTAAAAATAAGACTAACTCATGATCCGTTTCAGCCAATAGTCGTTTAATGGCGAGTTGCGCCGTTTTACCATAAGCCCCAATAATTAAAATTTTTGTCATTGTTAAAAACCTCCATGTTTGAATCTTGGCTTCACTATATCGCTTATAACCGACTCTAAGGCAAGCCTTAAAACTGCATTTTTTATCTAAATATTACCGATTGCGGTATTATTAAACTAAATTAACCATCTAGAAAGTAGGTTTACGATGAACTTCAACTTGTGGGGCACGCCCCGAGCCATTACCCAACGGATGCAAGAACGTAAGATTTCTTGGGTCGAATTGTTTTCAGATTTAGTATTTGTTGTGATTATTCATAGTCTTGTCACTGAATTAGCAGCGAACTTCTCACTGTCAGGCTTTGCTAGCTTTACGCTTGTCTTTCTCTTCATTTTTAATAGTTGGAATAATTCCGTCTTGTTTTTTGATTTACATGGCCGCCAAAATTTACGAATGGTCGTCTTTGCGATTCTACAAATCATCACCATTAGTTTTGTGGCCCTCTTTATTCCGAACTTCTTTGAACATGATTTCAAATTGTTCGCTTTAGCGTATTTTGTCAACCAAGCGCTGTGGCTCTACTTATGGGGGTCCACCATTCGCTTTGATCCGGCGCATAAGTTAACGGTCATGCCCTATGTGACGGCCTATAGTCTAGGCGAGCTATTATTAATTGCCGTGTTTTTTATCACCCAACCGACTTGGCAATTAACCCTACTAATCGTGGCACTGGGATTATTTTTAGAAATATTACTGCTTGAGCAAGGGCGTTTTAACCAAGAATTCAAGCAACGCAAAATTCCATTCGCTTTATCGAGCGCCCTCCTTGAACGTTATGGCTTATTTACAATGATTATTCTCGGCGAATCACTGGCCGGATTAATTGAAAAGATTAGTGAACATCAAACTAGCTATCATTATTTACTATTCTTAAGCCTGATGCTAGGGGTTGTCGGCATGTGGTACGTGTATTATTCCCTCATGGACGACTTACAAGTGAGCGGCACCGCCTATTGGCAACTTTCAGTTTTTCGGGGCTTCCATGCGGCCTTTATCTTAGTCTTAACACTGCAAGCCTTCTTCCTCGATCAATTGGCAACGTCACACCTTGATATCATGCGTGCTGGTTTTGTTGCCTCAATTGTTGCGGCATTATGGCTCTTAATCGTGATGATTAATTATGACCACCAACCAGAACAAGTTAAAAACAGCTGGGCATTAGGCATCGCCAGTCTCTTAATCATGTTCACTTTACTGCTACCAACCTTAGCGATGATCTTGGTAGTCAGTCTGTTACTGATTGCCGTTGGCCTGCATAAAGAAATCCTGAAAAGCCGTATTTCGGCACACGACTAACTAAAAGATGAGGTCTTTCCTATTGAAAATTCGTCATGAAACGGTGCAACCCATCCCAAGGTTGCCCTTTAAGTATTATGAACATGATCCCTCAACATCGATTAATGTCGCTCCGCATTGGCATCAAGGCATCGAGCTGAATTATCTGGCCACGGGCACCACGCTAAAAGTCGTCACTGATGGGCAAACTACCGACTATCACCCCGGGGATTTATGGGTCATCAATCGCCGGGCCGTCCATAGTACGACGGGCATTGCCAACGCTGATTGGCGTGAATTTGGCTTAATTATTGATGATGACTTTTTGCAGACACAATTACCTGCTAGCGAAAATTGGCAACTGGTCTTAAATGGTCCGCCGGCTGAAAAGGAACATCCAGCCGCTTATGCGGCGATTCGGCAAGACTTGATAACCATTCATGACACCCTTACAACGGGCCTGACGGACTTATCCCGGCTCACTATTTTAAGTCACTTTTATGACTTGTTACATGCCTTAGCCACTACCTTTAACCGGCCTACTAGTCCCAATACGGTTAATCCCAACTTAAATTTGGTCGATCAAGTGATGGCGCAGATTAACCATGACTACGCCCAACCCATTACAGGGGCCACCTTAGCAGCGACTTATCACGTTTCGCTAACTACTTTGAATCAGCAGTTCAATACCAATCTACAACTTTCGGTGAACCGCTATTTACGCCTCATTCGGCTCATGAACGCTCGCCGCTTGCTCTTAGAAACCGACCGTAAGATTGATTACATTGCCGCTAGCTGTGGCTTTAGTAATCGTAAAACCCTCAATCGTAATTTTCAGAGTTGGAAAGGCTGCACGCCGACTGCCTATCGACAAACTTTCACGAAATATCATCAAATTGACGCTAACTGCCGCTGAAAATGTCCCTTTTAAGTCGTTAAAACGTGCTAAGCTACCCTTATCAAACAAATAAAGGAGCTTTTTATATGTATAACTTAATCGCAACGGATATGGATGGCACTTTTTTACGCGCGGATATGACCTATGACGAAGCCAAGTTTGCCCAACTTTATCAACAGTTACAGCAACAACAGATCCAGTTCGTTGTCGCTAGTGGCAATCAGTATTTTCAACTCCGGTCATTTTTTGAGGCTTATCCAGACATTATTTACTTAGCCGAAAATGGGGCCTACATTCGTGATGCCAACCAGACGTATGCCATTCACGCCTTTGAACCCGCGACCGTCACTAAAATATTAGCTCAGCTGACTAAAATTCAGGATTTGCATATTTTGGTTTGCGGCGTCAAAAGTGCCTATGCCCTCAGTAGCTATGATCCCCAATATGTTGATGGTATGCGGCAATACTATCATCACTTAGCTGTCGTTGACGATTTTACGATGATTGATGATCAGGTGCTAAAGATTGCCTTAAGCTGTCCACCTGAAAAAACCACTGCCATCGTCGCCTTATTACGACCAATGTTAGCCGGACTCGCTGAACCAACCAGTAGTGGTCATGGCGATATTGACTTAATCCAACCCGGTCTCAATAAAGCCGCCGGACTTAAAGAACTAGGCCAACACTTAAACCTTGATTTAAGTACCATGGTCGCCTTTGGTGATGGTGGAAATGATTTAGAAATGTTGCGTGAAGTTGGCCTAGGCGTCGCCATGCAAAATGCCCAACCTGCAGTGGCAGCGGTGGCTGATCAGCAGACGACCACTAATCAGGAACAAGGCGTCCTCAGCTTTATTGATCACTTATTAACGGTCTAACTCACTAAAATCATCCGCGCCAAAAAGCCTAAAAATAATCGCCGCAAGAATTGATCAAATTCTTGTGGCGATTATTTAGTAGTGGTCAGCAAGGCTGCCGCTTAAGCCGACTTTTATCCCACGCTGATTAATTATTATTCTTTAAACTGAATCTTCACATAATCACGATATAACGGTAAGCTTGTCATCAATTCTTGATGCGTCCCATGCCCACTAACATGGCCTTGTTCAATAAAGTAAATTGCATCAGCATCCACAATTGTGCTCAACCGATGGGCAATAATTAAAGTTGTCCGCCCCTTCATCAATTCACCTAATGCTTTTTGCACCATGGCTTCAGATTCAGAATCCAAGCTAGCGGTAGCTTCATCCAGCATCAGAATCTTCGGATCACGTAAGAACGCCCGAGCAATTGCTAACCGTTGCCGTTGACCGCCACTCACTTTAACGCCCCGTTCACCAACTTCAGTATCTAAGCCAGCCGGCATCGCTTTAACGAATTGATCCGCAAAAGCTAATTGCAAGACCCGCCATAACTCATCATCCGTAAAGTCTTTTTCAAACCCATACGTTAAGTTATGTCGAATCGTGCCGGCCATAATCGCTGAATCTTGACTAACGTAGCCAATTTGTGAGCGCCAATCGCTTAAGTTTAAGCCTGAAACATCTTGCCCACCAATCGTCACTTGACCACTTTGCGGTTGATAGTAGCGTTCCAACAAACCAAAAATCGTGGATTTACCACCACCCGAAGGTCCGGCAAATGCGACAACGGTATTCGGTTTTGCTTCAAAGTTGACGTCGTGTAAGATTGGTTGCCCATCCTCATACGCAAAGTCCACGTGAGTCATCGCTAACGTCTGGTCAGTGACTGATTGGACTGGGCCGGTCACCAACGCTTCTTCTGGTTCATTCAATAAGTCCCGCACTCGGGCCGTCGAACCATTGGCTTTTGACAGATCCATAAAGAAACGGGCTAACGTACCAGCCGGGCCGATGATTTGGAAAAGATACATCAAGAATGACACCAATGTCCCCATCGACATTGTCCCGCTTGCGACCCGTGCCGCCGCATACACCAAAACACCTACGAATAAGGCTAACATACTAGCAGTCATCACAGGACCCGCAATTGAATCATAAATGGCCTCTTTCAGGCCAATGCGGTATAACTTTTGAATCTGCGTTAATCCCGTTTGGGTTTCATAAATTTCTGCGTTCGATGATTTAACCAACCGAATTTCACTTAACGTTTCATCCGTTTCACCGCTAAACTTAGCTAAAGCTTCTTGCCGTTGCCAGCCCACTTTATTCGTCTGTTGCATGATTGGCAACATGACTAACATAACTAATGGCACCGCCACGACCATAATTGCCGTCATCTTCCAATCCATGAACGCCATAATTGCTAGCGCCCCGACCAATTGTAGGAGTGACGTCACCATTTGTGGAAAAGAATTCGCCAACAGGTCTTTAATCTGTGTCGAATCATTCACCAATCGTGAGGTCATCTCACCTGTTTTGACATTATCAAAATAACTGACCTTTAGCCGTACCAGTTTCTGCCATAACGTTGACCGTAAATTAGCCACGACATTTTCACCAAAAACACCCAGTAAGGCCCCTGAAACAGCACTCACTACCGCACTCAAGACAAATAAGACAATGACCCCGACCATTAACGGCTGATTGAGGGCATGCCCAAAACCATTGATCAGCTGTTGTGCTAACTTTGGCACGGCTAATTGCGCACCGGTCGCCAACAACCCTAATCCTAATCCCAGCCACAATTGCCAATATTTTGGCTTAGTTTGCCGAATTAAACTTAAAAACCCACGAAAATTAAATTTGCCAGCCGAACGCTTTTTACCCGTGCTCGGGGCGGTCATACGACGATCCATGCGTGTGCCTCCACTTTATCTTAATTAAACCAATGCCGATTCCAACCACCCGGCTGTTGCGGCCAGTCGCCACGACCATGGGGCATGAAATCAGTCAAACTCACATCTTCAGCACGATGGTTCAGCTTCATTAACAATCGTTGCAATTCAGCCTGCTCACTCGCTGTTAAATCCCCAAATAACTGGTCAGCTAAATCATCGAATTGCGTCGCGCGCTGATCAAATAATCGTTGCCCACGTTCACTTAAACGGACAATGACAACTCGCTTATCTGAAGTGCTAGGGACCCGTTCAACCAATTCTGCTGCCGCTAACCGCTTAATGGTTGCACTCACTGAACTAGGTCGAATATCTAACACTTCTGAAATTTCAGCATTCGTTAACCCCGCGGGGCTTTGCGCTAAAATCTGTAATAACCGCATCTGCCCGCGGCCACTACCATGATGGGGACCACCGTGATGCATAAAGTCTCGTTGATGCATGACTGCCATAAAAAATAGACGATTTTGCATGAGCTTGCCAAAACTTTCAAATAACGTTCGACTCATATCTGCCATTTTAAAAATCCTCCTCGTTAAGTTGAATGATAATTATGTTAGCACTTTAGTTAGTTTTTGACAATAAAAACTAACTAAATAATTGAATTAACCGCCTACCCCGCTAAAAAAGGCCGGATAGGCGGTGTTTGGAATACTTATTTTGCCATCGAAATCACAATTTTTCCGTGACTATGATGACTTTCACTTAATTGATGAGCCGTTCGTAATCCCGCTTGGGTAAATGGTAAGACCCGGTCAATCACAACTTGGACCGTTCCCGCCACCACCATCGCACCAAGTTCAGCTAACTGTTTCCCATTAGTTTGGAGCCACCACGTTGAAACATCTTGGCTGGCAGCTTGCTGTTGTTCAGTGAGCTGCGCATCAATCGTCACCAGGCGCCCCTGTGGTTTAAGAATTGCTAAGCCATCATCAACTGCACTAACAGTGTCAAAAACGGCATCATAATCATGCAAGACCGCTGTAATATTATGTTCATGATAGTCAATAACTTCGTCAGCACCCAACCGCTCGAGTAACGGCCGCTGAGCCGCACTAGCGGTCGTGGCAACATAGGCGCCTAAGGCTTTTGCAATTTGAATCGCAAATAGCCCAACACCACCGGCCCCGGCTTGAATCAACACCTTATCACCAGCTTGCACGTGTAACCGATCTTTAACGACTTGATAAGCAGTCAGGCCAGCTAATGGGATTGCCGCCGCCGTCTGCCAATCAATCGCCGCTGGCTTTAAAGCTAGTTTATCTGCTTTAACGGCCGCAAATTCAGCATACGTGCCCCGCGTCCCGTCTTGATAAGTATCGGGCCGAGCAAAAACTTCGTCACCCACTTTAAAGCCAGTCACATCAGTTCCGACGGCGGTAATCACGCCGGATAAATCCCAACCTAAAACAATGGGAAAGTCCCAGTGCATCATGCCCTGCATTAAACCTAAACGGGCCTTCCAATCAATCGGGTTAATTGAAGTTGCCTTAAGTTCAACCAATACTTCATCGGCCGCCATCGTTGGCATCGGTAATTCAGTCATCGTCAACTCGTCAGCATCACCGTATTGATTAATTACAACTGCTTGCATCGCTTCCACTCCTTAAATAACTATTAGTGCCATTAATTGTAACTTTCACCGGTGACATCGTCAAAAGTTAAGTCGCCAAAGTAACCGATAACCGTCCAGTCACTAACTAGGTCAACTTGACACTTGTTCGGTATAATAACCTAAGGCTTAAATCAAAGATTACCGAGGTCACAACGAATGGACGCTTATTTTAAAACTCAAATTCCTGTTTTCAACCAACATTGGGCTGAAATTGCGCCGCTTTTCACTGCCATGACAGTTCCTGAAAAAACAACCTTGTTACGTGAAGGCGATATCGCTCATAACATTTACTTTGTCGATGCAGGGGCCGTCCGACTTTGGCACAATGATGATGGCCGTGATATTACGGTACAGTTCTTCTTTGAGAATCAAATCGTCGCTTCTTTTCAAAGTCTAACTGAACAAACCCCGAGTCAGTTCTCGTTAGAAACTTTAGCGCCAACTCAGCTTACGAAATTATCGTACCCTCACTTTAACCAGCTCGTCGAAAAATACCCGGCACTCCAACAGACGATGACTCATCAGATTAGTGCCCGTTTTATGACTTACATGACTTATTTTTTATCGCGGATTCAAAATAATCCTGAACAGCGGGTCATTGATTTAATGGCTAATGAACCGGAGATTTTAGCGCGCGTGCCACACCATTATATCGCCTCTTACCTAGGAATGACGCCGGTCTCTTTTAGTCGGATTCAAAAACGACTACGCTAATTAACAATTGTTAAGGCGGATAACTTCATTTGAGTTTAGACTAAGTCACAACTTAAACTTGAAAGAGGTTATTTTTTATGAAAACTGTCATTATTTTCGATCATCCTTATACCGCAACCGCTAGCAATAACCAACCCCACCACCGCGCTTTTTTGGCCGCTTTACTGCAACAAGTCCGGCAACAACTAACGACTGCGGGACAAGATGTTGACTTAATTGATTTGCATGCCGATAGTTTTAACCCCGTTATGTCAGCGACCGACCTTGCCCATTGGCGACAAGGCGTGCCGATTGACGCTCAGTGTGCCGATTACCAACGGCGCCTAGCAGACGCTGATCGACTTATTTTCATGTTTCCGGTCTGGTGGGAAGTCATGCCAGCAATGACGAAAGGCTTCTTAGATAAAGTCTACGCCAAAACAATCTTGTATAACGCAAAAACCATGCAGACGACTTTAGTCAAGCAACCTCAGATTGATATTATAACTACCATGAGCACGCCCAACTGGGCTTACCGGTTATTGTTTGGAGCACCACTTGCCAAGCTATTATTTCGTGGCACGTTTCTAAAAACTCGACTTTGGCATTTCAAATGGTATAACTTCGCCCAACTCACGCAAAAAACACCACAACAACGGCAGACGTTATTGCGGCAATTTAAGTTAAAGCTTTAGTGTACTGATGGGGCAAAAGTCAGTGTGTTGGCGACCATTAATATAAACTCGGCGGTCACTTCTTGAAAGTGACTGCCGAGTTTTTGTGCCTTGACCTTTGTGACAAATCGCAGCACCTTTTGCCCCCAATACTTTACGCCTATTCATCGGCGGCTAAACTGGTCAGCACTTGTAATGTCGTGGCGTAATAATCATTACTATTAATCTTGTTTGTCAGGGTGGCGCCAATCTTTTTCGTCAACGTTGCGTTCCTCATCACCTGGGCGGCATACGCAATCGGTGCCTTAAAGGCCACACTTTGATAATTCCCCACAACCGTTCCATCTAACTGATAGACCGCTTTTATTTGTGACTGATTAGCAAAAAAAGTTAACATTTTTTGCAGGGCCTGCTTACTGATTGCATCATGATCCGTCGCATACGTGGCCGCCAGTCGCCATGGCACGCGGCATGCGTTGTAGGCATATTGGTTATCTTCCGCATGATTGCTCGTGACTGCCGTCATGGTTAGGTTGGCGCCACTGATCGTAATCATATCTGGGAAAAGTCCGGTCGTCGTCCGTGCACTCAACTTAGCAATGGCCCGTTGACTGTTGGTAGCGGCATGTTGCCAGAAAGTGGCTTTAGTAAACGTCGCAAATAACTTAAAATGTGTCGTCATTAAGTCCGAAGTTCGCACTAAATTAGCGCTATCCGTTCCGGTCGCCCAGCTGCCCAACCGTGGTAAATAAGTCGTAGGATTCATCTCATGCGCTTGAATGGCAGCTAATAACTGGTTAGCTGCCTGACGATAATTGTTTTTAGCCGTACTACCCCATTTTTTATCCGCCAAAATCAAGGCATAGGCGATATCCAAGTCGCCATCCGTCGCACTATTCTGTTCCGTGCTAACGCTGTTCATCTGCCCATTTCGTTGTTGCTGTTCCCACATCATCAATGGATTTTTAGCCGAAATTTGATGCGCCTGATAATAATGATATAAACGATTAAACGTCGCTTGATTCCGGGCCCCCTGTTGTGCCGCTAAGATGGTGGCTAACATGCCATAACCTTGGGCTTCAGATACCGTTTTTAGGGCGCCTTTACTGTCATTAGTTTTCACAAATTGTTGTTTATTACTACCACTCAAATAAGCCGCACACCACTGATTATATTGTCGCACGGCCCGAGTAGTCACTGGCTGTGATTTAGTCGTTTTACTTTTGGTCGCATGCCCCACACTCACAAAAATTATCAGTGCCACTACCAGCACACTACCACTAACTAATCCCAGCATTTGTTTGCCTTTCACTCGTCTTCAATCCCCTCACTATCTACTTTCCTAAAATCCATTCTACACCCTGAACTAGGGGGAATTGCCAAAATTATTTTTTACTGAACAATCCTATCCGTCCAGCACTAACGGTTTTTAGAAACAAATTTGCTAGCTATCGCTAAATAAAGCCGTCACCCCAATTGAAGTGACGGCTTTATTTTAGCTAAGTTGAGATATTGATATGATTTAAGACTCGTACCTTAATGTAATTGTTTTAAGCTAGATCCGAAGATTTGTTCAATCGTTACAGGGTCTCGGTGGTCGAAGAATTGACTGACGCTTTGATCTAAGGTTGCCATGGTTTGCATTTCAGCTGGACTCAAGTCAAAATCAAAGACCGCCATATTCTCAACCATCCGCGCCGGATGCACCGATTTAGGAATCACTGTAATCCCACGTTGTAATAACCAACGCAAGATAACTTGGCCGGTCGTTTTGCCATGAGCCTGCGCAATTGCTGTAATCGTCGGATTCGTAAAAATACCATTCTTACCTTCCGCAAAGGGTGCCCACGCTTCAACCCGCACCTCTGACTGTTGAGCAAATTGAACCTCTGTCGGCTGTTGATACCACGGATTCACTTCAATTTGGTTGATAACCGGCTTAACCGTCATCGTTAACATTAGATTCTGCAACTGATCGGCATAAAAGTTGGAGACCCCGATCGCCCGAATTTTACCCGCATGGTAGGCTTCTTCTAAAGCCCGCCAAGCCCCCATCGTATCACCATAGGGTTGGTGCAATAAGTATAAGTCTAAATAATCTAATCCCAATCGTTTGAGTGAGTCGTCAATCCCTTGCTTCGCACGTTCATAGGTGAATTCAGAAACCCACAGCTTTGACGTGATAAAGAGTTCATCACGGGCAATGCCACTCTTTTTAATGGCTTGTCCCACGGCCGTTTCATTTTGGTACGCTGTCGCAGTATCAATTAAGCGATACCCTGCTTGTAAAGCTGCTGTCACGGCTGCCTCGCATTGGTCTAAATCTGGCACTTGGAAAACCCCGAAACCGAGTTGCGGCATTTCAACCCCATTATTTAATGTGATCATTGGTATTTTTGTCATCTTTACTCGTCCAACCTTTCATCGTTTGAATAAGACTACTATAACCGCAAAACCATCAGTTGAAAATTACTAGATAATCATGCTAGTATACGGACAACGCATACTAGGGGGGCTGGCGACAGGTTAGCTCATTATTTATTCCAAGCCGTGGTCATGAACAGATGAATAAGCGGCCGGCCATTGCTCTAAGTAATGATTTAGTCTGTCAGACAAGTAACATGACGATTGTGGCTCCAATTAGCAGTACCGAGCGTAATTTTCCGATGTATCATCGACTAACTAGTAGTCAAACTGTATATGGAAAAGTATTATTAGATCAAGCAATGGCCTTAGATTTGCAGGCAAGATATATCACTGACGAAGCTATTGTCGATCATGTATCGCATGAAGAATTAGAACTCAAAAGTTAAATTTTTCCGTTCTAAATTCATCAATCATTCCTTCACGTGCATCTTTAGGTGGATCACTATAGATCGTTGTACAGTAAAGCCCCGGCATGCCGGGGCTTTACTGTACAATTCAATTTTAAGACCGGTTAACCACGAACTTTCAATGTCGCTAATTGATCGCCTTGTGAGACGAGTCCGGTTTTTTCAACTTCCACATCATCCGCCGCTTGGTTACTTAAACCACAGCTAACAATCGCCGAGGCATCCGCAGCGTGAATGGCATTAACATCAAGCATTGCTAACGACTCATTCACACTAAGTTGGTCGCCCACCGCAACGTGCCAATCGAAGAGTTGGTCATCTAAATCGGCCACTGGTTGACCTAATTGGACCACGTATTCGCAGCCAAAGTCAGCTGACAAAGTAATGGACTGTTTCGTGAGTTGCGTAACAGTCCCCGCTAAGGGCGCATGAATCTCACCTTCCATGGGTTCAATCGCAAACCCACTTTGAACCTTAGTTTCACCAGCTTGACGTAAATCAACATACATCCCATTCACGGGCGCTACTAATTTAATTTGGTGTTTTCGCTGAAATAATTTCATCATAATAAAACCCTCCAATAAGTTAGTCCTAACTAGCCGGTGGCCACCAGCTGCTAGTTGGCCTGAACTGCTTTTTGATTCAACCCCACTATAAGTTATCGAACGGGTTTCAAGTCAAGCACTTTCATTAACTTTTTTGGCGAGTCCGCTTTTAAGTAGCTTGTGACTCATCTTGAACCTGGTAACCATTCACGATTAACTGGTTTTTGAACCAAGTATCGAACATATAGCCATACCAAATACCGCCTAATAAATTAATGACGAGTTGGAGTCCGGTCGCAACTAACACTTCTGCCAGCATGTTGATTGTCATTAACGCCAAAAATGGGACCAGCGCTTTGAC
The DNA here is from genome assembly GCF_002970935.1 of Lactobacillus sp. CBA3606. NCBI lineage: Bacteria > Bacillati > Bacillota > Bacilli > Lactobacillales > Lactobacillaceae > Lactiplantibacillus > Lactiplantibacillus kimchii. The sequence goes on from NZ_CP027194.1 coordinate 1,331,254, forward strand.
CAAGAAGAATTGCGTCCGATACCGCATGCTAAACAAGGCATAAAACCAAGTGAACAAAAACGCCCACCAGTTAAATGATCCCCGAACTTTTTTAGTGATGACCTGACCATCAACCGTCTTTACTAACGTTAAATCCTGTTTAACGCGCCCACTAAAATTAAACCAATCTGCAAAAGTCATCTGTTTGCCTCCGAATTTATAATTACCTGTCACAATATATTACTATCATAACAGAACTTATTTATGAATTTGGTTTAGTCGTTCTGGCTAACGCTTAATCAACGGTTGCCGGTCAACAAAAAAATCACCCTAACTGATTAAAGTTAAGGTGACTGACTTGCTCATGCCTAGTGAAAACGCATGCCGCCGTCGACTAGCAATGATTGCCCTGTAATATAACCGGCAGCGGGCGACGCAAACCATGCGACCACTTCGGCAACATCGGCCGGCACCGCTTCACGACCGAGGGCAATTTCGGTTAAGACTGCTGCTTGTTGTTCTGGGACCGTCACATGCTTGATTGCTGCCGTTTTACGATCAATTGCATCTCGCATCGGTGTCCGCACAACGCCTGGATTGTAAGCATTCACAGTAATTTTATCAACGGCTAACTCCTTAGCTGCCGCTTGGGTTAACCCACGAATACCGAACTTAGAGGCCGAATAGGCACTTTGGAGTGCGGAGGCTTCAACGCTTGCTAACGACGCAGCATTCACGATTCGACCACCGTGACCTTGTGTTTTGAACTGTTCGGCAGCCGCTTGAATCCCCCAATAAGTTCCTTTCAAGTTAACATCAAATAATCGTTCAACTTGGGCCGGATCTGAATCAACGAAAGCGTCAATGAACGCAACCCCCGCATTATTGACATAAACGGCCAACTCGCCCAAATCTCGAACTGCTTGCTGAACTAAGTCAAAGACTTCACTGCGCTGGGCCACGTCAACTTGATAAAACTTTGCAGGATACCCAGTTGCCTGTAGTTTAGCCGCAACCTGCGCGCCCGTTTTGGGATTAATATCAGCGACCGCAATCGCATAACCATCTTGAGCAAGTCGTTGGGCAATCCCAGCACCAATCCCTTGTCCCGCACCGGTGATAATTGCTAATTTTGTCATTGAAGTAACCTCCTATTTAAAGTATGATTCTGGTTTATTGACATCAATTTTAGTGCCGTAATAGGTCTGCTTAATGTACTTTTGAATATCAGCCCGTTGATATAATTTAATTAATTTTTGATAGCTCTTTTTATGCTTATTCTTTGCTGCTGTCGCCAAGATATTAATATTATCCTTCGTGCTTTGATCAACTTTTTCATGATAAATCGAATCCGTTAAGACGTGTAAATGACCTTCTAATGCCACCGTATTTGAGATTAAGACTGCGTCCACTTGTTTAATAATCCGCGGGCCCGTGGTATCGTCAATTTGTTTGAATTTTAAGTGTTTAGGATTCGCCTTAATATCTTTAATCGTTCCTAGGATGCCAAAGTCCGATTTCAAGGTAATCAGCCCGGCCTTTTGTAATAATAATAAGCCCCGCGCAGCTTGCGATGGATTATTAGCAATCGCAATCGTCGCCCCAGCTGGAATCTGACTAACCCGTTGATACTTCTTCGAATAGATCCCCATTGGTTCTAAGTAAGTGGTCCCCAGCGTTGCTAACTTGGCCTTGGGATTTTGTTGATTATAAGTTAAATAATACGACCATGATTGGAACGCATTAACGTCCACGTCACCTTGAGCCGTGGCTTTATTCAGCTGAACACCATCCGTAATTTGTTTGACTTTAATCTTCAAACCAAGCTGTTTTGCATCCTTAGTTTTGGCAATATGCTGCCAAATATTATAGTCGGACCCTTGCGACCCCACCACAATTGTATCGGTATGACTAGCTTGGGTGGTTTGATGGCTACTAATCTGATGAATTCCCCAGCCACCGCCAAGCACGACAATAATGGCAATCAACCAACCGACTAATTTTTTCATTTAATCCACCTCAACTTAATTATGACTCACTTTTTTAGCTAACCAGTCGCCGAAGATCTGCACGGCAAATACCAGCACTAAAATAATAATCATGGCAACAAACGTAATATCATTTTCAAACCGTGCATAACCAATGCTGATGGCAATATCGCCTAAACCACCAGCACCAATTGCGCCCGCCATTGTGGTGAGCCCAATCAAGCTAATCACAGTGACAATGGAAACCCGAATTATATCTGGTAACCCTTCTTTTAAATAAACCCGAAAAATGATTTCAGTCGGGCTTGATCCCATTGATTGGGCGGCTTCGACGACGCCACTGTCCACATCTAACAACGCATTTTGAACCTGACGCGCATAAAACGGAAAAATACCAAAAATCAGTGGTACGAGCGATGCGGTTGTGCCGACGGTGGTCCCAACCAAGTAATTGGTCAAAGGCGAAATAACCGCTAATAAAATAATAAATGGAATCGACCGTAGTAGGTTTGTCAATTTATCTAAAATCGCATACGTTGTTCGATCGGCTAAAATACCTCCCGGCTGCGTCACCACTAATAAAACACCTAATAATAAGCCGAGGACCGCCGCGATAATCGCCGAGAAAAACGTCATGTATAATGTTTCTAACGTCGCTTGAATAAATTCACTTTTCATTTGTAAGACATTGGGAATTAAAGCTGCCATTAGGCCGTCGCCCCCTCAGTCACATTTTGTGCGGTTAAGAGTCGTGTCGTGACCCCGTCGCTAGTCCGCTTGGCAATTGCGGCATTAAACGCCACCAAATCACCAGTAATAATCGCAATCATATCTCCCACATTCTGACCATCAATTTGATCGATATTTGCAAACAATATATTGACATCTAAATGCAATTCTTGTGAATATTGCGAAATAATCCCTTGCTTAGTCGCATTGCCGATAAAGTTAAAATACATTAACTCTTGATTGGCGGCTAGCTCACTCAGCTTAATCGTTTTGGTAATTCGTTCAATCGCCGCTTTAACATTAGTCGAAGTTTCCACAAAATCAACTGTTAACGCTGCTTGAGGCGCCGTAAAGACTGCCGCCACTCGGCCCCGTTCAACAATTTTCCCGGCATCCATGACCGCAACATGATGACAGATGTGCTTAATGACTTGCATTTCATGCGTAATCAACACAATGGTTAGTCCTAAATCATGGTTTAGTTGTTGCAGTAATGAAAGAATCGACTTAGTCGTCTTCGGGTCTAACGCACTGGTCGCTTCATCCGAAATCAGAACTTCGGGATCATTAGCTAAAGCCCGGGCAATCGCGACTCGTTGCTTTTGACCACCTGATAGCTTAGTCGGATAAGTCTGCGCATAATCTGCTAGTCCAACAAGCTTTAATAAGCGGAAGGCCTTCGCTTGCCGATCAGTTTTACTTAGCTTTTGACTGAGTAAGGGATATTCCACATTGCCTAACACCGTCCGCGCTTTCATTAGATTAAAATGCTGAAAAATCATTCCGACTTTCTTTCGGGCCGTTCTTAAAGCAACCGGTGATAATTGTTGCAGGTGCTGACCATTAACGATTACCGTTCCCTTGGTCGGTTGCTGTAGCAAGTTAATCACCCGTACCAAGGTACTTTTACCGGCACCGGAATAGCCAATAATGCCATAAATATCACCCTTGTTAATCTGCAAATTAACGTCCTTGACGGCTGATAAAGGCTGCCCACCATTTTGAAACCTTACCGAAATATCTTTTAATTCAATAATTGCTGTTGCCATCTTACTCGCTCCCTCTAATCAGTCATCAATGCACTCAAAAAGCGCCCTTTCATCCTAATCCATCACTAGATTAAGGACGAAAGCGCGCTTTCGGGTTACCACCTTATTTTAAATAACCCTCACGAGTTATTACTCTTCAAGTACTGCCAATTAATGGTCTAAATACTCTAACTCGATAACGGGAGTTCCCGTTAATACTTAACCCGCAGGCTCAGTATTAAAAACGTCATTTAAGACCATCTTCAACTGTCATTCAACGTTATCTTGCACCAAATGATAACTCTCTAATTGATGAACGACCAGTTTACTCATCTTATCGTTGCAATACTTTTCAGTTCGTTAAACTATCTGATATTTATTATTGCGCCTGGATTATTAGAAGTCAAGGGGAAATCTCATTTATTTTTAATTATTCAGATTTAAGCGCCAGCCATCCTGGCTATGTTGAAACCAATTTACAACGCTTCATCTGATATTAGCTTGTTCTCATTCAGCCGACCAATCAATCGCTGGTTGGGCAGCTAAAATGCGATCAATCGTGGCTAATTCAGCCGTAGTAAAGTCCAATTGTTCAAGCGCAGCGACGTTATCAACAACTTGTGCCGGACGACTGGCACCGATTAAGACGCTGGCAATGGTTGGTTGCCGTAAATTCCATGCCAATGCCATTTGAGCTAGGCTTTGACTACGATGGGCCGCGACATGATTCAACTGCTTGATAGTCGCCATGGTCCGGCTGACTTGTGCCGGGTGTAAAAACGGAATGGTTGCTTTGTTTGCCCGTGAATCAGCAGGAATACCGTGTAAATACTTATCTGTTAGTAAGCCTTGGCATAATGAACTAAAGCTAACCGCCCCCTTGTGTTCCGCCGCTAACACTGGCAACAGATCCGTTTCAATACCCCGATTCAACATGTTATACCGCGGTTGTTGAATAATAAAAGGGGTCCGCAATGATTTGAAAATAGTCGCCATTGCTTTAGTTTGGGCACCACTATAATTTGAAATCCCAATATACAATGCTTTCCCTGCCTTAACAAGTTGATCTAACGCCAATGCAGTTTCTTCAATTGGGGTCGCCGGATCGGCACGATGGCTGTAGAAAATATCGAAATAATCTAACCCCGTTCGCTGTAAACTTTGATCAGCACTCGCAATAATACTCTTACGGGACCCCCAATTGCCATATGGTCCCGGCCACATCACATAACCAGCCTTACTGGCAATGACCAATTCATCTCGATAAGCATGCATGTCGTGCGCCATAATGCGACCAAAGTTTTCTTCGGCACTGCCCGGGACCGGTCCATAGTTATTAGCTAAATCATAATAAGTAATTCCTGAATCAAAAGCCTGGTGAATAATCGCTTGCTGATTGGCATAGCTATCAACACTGCCAAAATTGTTCCATAACCCCAACCCAATCGCTGATAACTTTAGCCCACTACTGCCAACCCGATTATAGGTCATCGTTTGATACCGTTGTGCTACTGCTTGATACATATTTTCATCCTCCTCAGTTGAGCCATACGAGTTAATGATATCGCTTTCAAAAGTAAAAAGATATTTTTATTTTAGATTGGTTGCTTGGCAGTTAACTGATTAATTTTAGTTGCAGCTATTATCACTTAGCAACATAGCCGCAACATTGCTTCGCTATACTAACGTTACAGGGTTATGACTATATTTCTAAAAAGGGATTTACATAATTAAAAAATCGTCCATCAGTTAATCCTAACTGATAGACGATTTTTTAATTTTATTCAGATTTATTTTGTTCCTTTAACTGGCGTTCGAGTTCCTTAATTTTACGTTGCTTACGATAAATATACCAGCCAATCAAGAGTAGTAGGATTAAAATTAGTAACCCAATTGCAATCCACAGCACCCAATTAGTTTTATGTTCAATCACTGCTGTTTTATTCAACTTTTTAGCTTGATCACTCGTAATCGTAAAGTTTCGGTCAAACTGCCAATGTTGCTTCTTAGACGTCACTTTGACTTTGGCCGTATATTTACCAGGTTTCAACGCCGTTTTACCCACTTTTAAAGGTAGTTCATAAATCGAACTAGGCGCCATTTGACCATGTTCATTAGTCTGCTTGTAAACAACTTTACTACCGCCACGTTGATAAATCTTGACGTTCGTCTTTAATTGATTCAAAAACGCCGCCGTGTGATTTTCCAAAGCCAACGTGATTTGATTATACCCGTTACTTTGACTTCCTTTAATTGCACCCAAAGTTAGACGGTTCTTCGTTAAGTCCTTTTTACCATGTAAAACGACCGCAATCGTATAAGAATATTGATTTTTAATCGCCATAGCGCTTTTGGTCTGGGCCTTTTCTGTCTTTTTCAAAAAGGTTAATCCACCAACCACAACGCCATCATAAGTTTTTGCCGGCATTTTAACTTTGAAAGTCACAACCTTGGTTTCACCCTTTTTAAGCTTAACTTGTGTCATCTCAGTTGTAACTAATTTCTCAAAATCAGCTGGTAAATCAATGCTTTTATCGGCAATAATCCTTTTATATTCCACCGCTGCATTTAAATTCGTCGTTGCCTTGGCAACTGCGGTATGCACCGTAATCGCCTTATCACTCGTATTTTTAACTTTAACCGCTAAGGTCGTTGTTTTTTTAGGGGCCAGTTGCAAGTCAAAATAAGATAATGACTTGTCAGCTTGCTCACTAGACGTCACTGGTGCGACCTCAAAACCGACCGTATTCGCCGAAATTTTAGTCACCGTTAGGACACCCATTAAAAAGACAATGACTGCCAAACTAATTTTATAGAAACGCTTCGTCAACACCATTTCCTCCCTTTATGTTGGAAAATCGGCATTGCTAAAGGTGCCTACTATTCCATCCTGATCTTTCTAGCTGTTGCTAGGCGTATCACTCAATTGCCAAGTTAACGTTGTTGAATAAGCTTCGGCAACCCGTGCGGTTGAAGCAGGCACGGCTAAGGTTGATTTCGTTAAATCAGCAACTGAAGTCCCATTACCTTTACCAGCTGCGGCTGTCATCAATGACGTCGTTGTCCCACCAGGAGTTAAAGCAACCTTTGCATTCACCGTAGCGTCAGCGTCAGTTGAAGAATTAGTCGTGTCCAACGCCCCTACCAATGTAATTTCGGCACCAGTCAAGGTCTTATTAGTCATCTTGCTAATAAATTGAGTGTCTTGTGCAACTGACAAATCCCAACCAGCTGCCGTCCCACGTTGGTCTTGAACCGAAACTTGGGCACTAGTATTCGTATTAGTATATGGTGTGGCGTCATCTGCACCAATCTCATGACTCCCAAAATTTAAATTAGACGAAACACCATTATCAATCGTAATTGTGCCACCTGTAAAAGCAACATCCCCAGTTGAGCTTTGGGTATTATCTTCGGCATTAGCAGTCACTGCCATGCCGGCAAGTAATGAAATTGAAAGCATTAGTCCTAAAAGTGTTTTTTTCATAAGTTGGTTCCCCTTTTTCTTTTTTTATAGATAGTTCCTAAACCTAGTAGCAATAACACACCTAAAATGATCAACCAAATTCCTAATTGCTCACCGGTTTGCGGTAACCAACCATGAATTCCAGTTGGTTGAGTGGCCGTTACCTTAGTTGTTTTTGTTTTTTTAGCTACTGTTGCTTGCTTGGTGATGGCTTTATTTGGGGTCTTAGTCGAGGCATCACCGTCATCTTCAACTTGAATTTTATCATCAGTAGTCGTCGAACTTGATCCCTTATTGGCCCCATAAAACTGGACAGTCGCTTGACTATCTGTAGTGTTAGCGGATACAGCTGGTTGCCAACTTAAAATCGCTAAAGTACTTATACTAAGCACGATTACCATTAATTTCCTCATCATCGGCGCTCAATCCCTCTACCCATTTTTCTTCTGAAGATATCAGCTTAGATGAAAGTGCTTTGATCAGACACCTCCAAGTTGTTTGTCACCGTCTTATATAATCAATATACCTAACCATATCACTATCATCAAACAAACACACTTATTTTAATTAATTTTATTATCAATATCTAAAGCCATTCTTATATACGAATATAGCAGTACCAAGGCATTAAGATTAACCCTATTAATTTCACTAAAATTCAAATAAGTAAATAATTATATTAGACAGATTTAATTATTGATAATTATTTTGGTAAAACCCCATTCAAGGGTGCTCGACTAACTATCCTGCCGTACAGCGCTAACTGATACTTTGACCTGCAACTCTTTTCCGGTACTCGCCCACTAATCAGTAACGTTAACTTGGGCCGATTGAGTCGCATTCATTTCAATCGTCGCATCAGCAGGTCTATTAATTTCAATTAATTGTTGATTGCTATTTTGATAATACCGGGCGCTACTAAATATTGTCACTATAATTAATCAAACGCAAAAAAGCACTAATGAACTGACCAAAAGTTCAGTTCATTAGCACTTTTACAATTAAATTAACTTAAAACTAATACTAATTAATGGAGTATTTAATGTTGCCGCCGCCACCAAGCTAACCAGCCAAGACTGATTGCTAATAAGGCACCACCCACAATCGCTAACGTTGATTGTACTTGTTCACTAGTCTGTGGTAACCAACCATGATTATTTTTTGACGAATGTGACTTAGTCGGGGTATTAGACTTTTCGGAGCTATCATTGATTTTCTTATCATCGTCTCCTGGAATTTCAAGTTGACCATTACTGCCACTAGATTTGGTTCCACCATCACCTGCGCCTGAATGGCCTGGTACTTGACCGTTACTGCTTGAACTAGAAGTGCTCGACAAACTGCCTGCTTGACTGCTACTTGAACTAGTTGAGTGCGACGAACTGCCTGCTGAACTGCTACTTGAACTGGTTAGGTACGATGAACTGCCTGCTTGACTGCTACTTGAACTAGAAGCACTTGACGCCTGACCAGCACTAAAACTAGCGGCACTCGAAGAACTACTTGATGCTTGACTACTACTTGAACTAGATGCATTTGACGAACTACCGGCACCCGGCTTAGTTACGCCAGCACCTTGGTCTTGGTCACCAGTTATAACCGGATTATTTACTAGGTCGACTAAGATTTCTTCACCCTTAGCCGTTCCTAACATCGCTTGCTTAACAGCCATCGGTTGACTGCTCTTCGTTTTAGCCGGCATCAAGCTGATGGTTGCAATGTCCGACGTTGGCTGTTGATCAAAGCTTAAAACTAGCTTCAACTGATTATTTTCAATCGTTTGGCTCACAATGGTCGTCCCGGCAGCAACTTTAACCTTATCAACCGTTTGACCCGCCAGATCAATCCGCATTTCAGCCGCTCGAATGTCATGTTTTTGGCCTTGTTGGTCTAAACTTAAGGTCACCTTTTTTGTCGTTTGCGCTAACTTGATTGCTTCTACGGCACGTTTCTTTTTGGCTAAAGCCGTTTGGTCTAAGAATGCTGACTTATCAAAAACTTCGCCCAACATTTGACTAGGCTGCGGAACTTGTAAGGCATTTAAAATCAATGGGCTAATATCAGCATTACTGCCACCCTTTAGACGTCGACCACTATCAATAGTTTCACCGCCTAAAGCTAAGAAAATATTTCGATTTGGATTAGTCTCATCTTGACCATGATTACGACCAACACCACCATGATCCGCATTCGCTATTACTAAGGTATCGTGTTGATGACCCGTGGCAGTTAATTTATCCATTACCTTTTTGAATAAGCCATCATATTGCGCATACTGTTGCCAGTAATTATCGTTATACCAGCCTTTACTATGTCCTTGACCGTCCATATAATCACTTTGCATATAAACTAAAGACGTATTCGCAAATTCTGGTTTACCAATATAATCAGCAACATCATCAAAGGATTTTAATTTTTCAGAGGGTTGCGTCATCACGGCAGCATCCGGTTCCGTAATCCCATTTAAGATTGGTCGCCACTCAGCAAAGGCTGCTAAACCCTGGGTCGGATTATGTTGTTGTAACACTTTAAAGATTGATGGAAATTGGGCAACTGGTTGATTGAAGTCGGCAAAGTATTCTTTTCCCGCTGATGAATTAGTTGCTTGATACCCCTTAGGTAACGTTCCCCAAGCACGACCATGTAACATGGAAACATAATTTTGAGCTGAAATGGTTGGCACGACTGCTTGGGCATCAGTACTCATTGCAAATTGTTTATTGAATAAATCTAAAGTATACGTATTTTTACGTTTGGCTAAAATGGTTGGATCAGTCGTCCACACGGGACGGTCAGCATCCGATTTTGCATAGTACATCCCTTGTGGATTCCACGGATTACCACCACCATCCGTTGTCAAAACAATGACATGCTTATATGGTTTGATTTCACTTTGCTTGGCAACGGCTGCTTGTTGGTCTTTCGGCGCTAATGCGACGTCACCGACCCCAATCACACCGTCACCGTTATAATCTTGGCTAGCTTTAGCTTGAATCGTGATGGGTTGATCGGCATTTAACTTCATTGTGGCATCCGTACTGGTTAACTTCATCGTTGTCGTGCCACTGGCCTTAGCCTTAAAATTAAGATGCGCTAAACGGGTTGCCCCATATTGTCGAAAATCATCCGTTGCTAATTTCGCAGTGGTTGTGATACGAACTTGTCCAGGCGCAAGCTTAGTGACCGTTGTCTGCGCACCAGCCAAAGTTTGATTTGCATCGACAAATTCAAACTTGGCTGCATCATAATTCACATCGACTGTCACAGCATCCGCATCACCCGCAACTGCTGCACGCGCATGCACATTCAAGCCATAAGTATGCCCATTAACCACTGATTTAGCACCGACCAGCTTCGATTCAACCACTTGTTGCGTTGCAACTTCGGTTTCTTTTTTATCAGTCTGCGCCGTTTGATTCAACTGACTAACTTCACTATCAGATAAACTGCGATCATATAATCGCGCAGTTTTAATTGCGCCGGTCATCGGCATTTGGACCCGTTGGTTAGTCCCACTGTCGCCACCCAACACAAAGTTATTCACTTGCGTCCCTTGGGCAAACTTTAATTCTCCAGGTGCTGCCTTTTGGGCAACCAGTTGACCATCTAGATACAACTTGACCACTTGTTGGGCCTTATCATATACCCCAACTGCATGCACCCAGTGACCTTGACGAAATGGCGCTTGCGGTGTTTTGTAGCTACCGCCAACATGCGCAAAGAAAGTCACTTGGCCGTTTTCAACGCCAAGCCCTAGGCCACCACTTTCCTGATTTGAAAAAATATCGTGCTCACCAGTCGTACTCCCATCGTATTTAAAATAAGCCTCAATTGCCATCCCATTAGCTAATTGCGCATATCGGTCTGGTGTAAATGGCATTAAGAAACCGGATTGTCCATCAAATTGAGCAACGGGACCCGTCATGGTCGCATCGAGACCTAACTTAGGTTGACCACTGGTTAAGAAAGCAAGTTGGGGCTGAGCCAAGTCGCGCGGTAATGATTGTGAAAAGTCAGCGTCCATCACCCGATGCTGGGTTAATCCAGCTGGGTTAGTTGTGAGCTGCGTCGTCGGTACGACATGCGTTGTCGCCGCAATCACCGGGGTTAACGTCGTCGTTAAAATGGCGGAACAGGTTAAGGCAGTTATCAGGACACGGGGCTTCATAAAATTTATCACTCCACTTAAATTTATAGTTTAATACGTTTGCTTTAAAGATAAGTTTAGTGAAACAATGTAAAGAGTAAGCCCAGAATTATGTAAAAATCATGTATAACTTTCATATAGCTCTCAAAGAGCAGCTGAAACTAAAAAATAGTTACTTCAAGACGTGACAAAATTCTTGAAGTAACTATTTAGTATCGAAAATCAGCTGGTTTCGCTTAACCCCCAACTAACTTAATTTAATCTTAACGTACAAAATCAGTATCCGTATCAGTCAACGCCCCAACTAACTTATGTGGCAGGTATGGTGCTTGTAAGTAGGCCACATCCGCCGCACTAAGGTGTAAGTCCAAGGCTGCGACTGCACTTTCTAAATGTGATACCTTGGTTGCACCAATAATAGGCGCAACGACTTCGGGCTTTTGTAACAACCAAGCTAAGGCCACTTGAACCCGGGGAACGCCGTATTTATCAGCGACTTCACCGACCCGATCCACGATTGCCCGGTCTTGTGTTTCGGTACTATCATACTTGGAACGAGCGACTTGATCGGTTTCAAAACGCTTCGTGGTTGCCGTCCAATCCCGGGTTAACCGGCCAGACGCCAACGGACTATAGGGGGTAACCGCAATCTTTTGATCACGACAGAATGGTAACATCTCCCGTTCTTCTTCTCGATACAATAAGTTCAGATGATCTTGCATCGAGACAAATTGCGTCCAACCATGCGCGGCCGCCACCGCTTGGGCCTGCTCAAATTGCCAAGCAAACATCGCTGATGCCCCAATATAACGGGCCTTACCGGATTTGACTACATCATTTAAAGCGGCCATCGTTTCTTCAATTGGCGTCTGATAATCCCAGCGATGCACAATGTACAAGTCCACATAATCCATGTTGAGTCGCTTCAAACTCTGGTCAATCTGTGACATGATTGCTTTGCGGGATAACCCCGTCGCATTGGGCCGGTTTTCAGCTGCAAAGAACACCTTCGTTGCTACGACGACTTCATCACGGTTCGCATACTTATTCAAAGCTTGGCCTAAATAAGTTTCGCTATCACCATGCGAGTACACATTCGCTGTATCAAAAAAATTAATCCCTAAATCGAGCGCTGACTTGACGACTTTAGCACTGGCATCCGCATCAATTGCCCATGGGAACATTGCGTTGCCGGGCTGACCAAAGCCCATCGTGCCTACACATAACCGTGAAACATCTAGGCCAGTATGACCTAACTTTACATATTCCATACAAGTAGCTTCCTTTCAAATTATGCCGTTCTAATCTGAGGGTGTTTCCAAAATGTCTTGAAAGCTAGCCTGGCGACCACTTTCTAGTGACCGTGAATGGTCAATCTTACTAGCCCGATTTTGACTGTAATTTAATGAAAACACCTTGGCAAATAAACTATTTAGCAAAAATAAAATAGATTCTTCGGTTGCAAAATTCGTGATTTTTGAATACAACTTTTCTTTACTTGAAATATTTAACGTCACCGTCGCATAGTCCCGCAAATAATTATCGCCACCACTTGTTAACGCAATAATCGGCACATCATGCGGTAACAAAATTTTTAGATTACTCGTAGGACTCACCGCTGGATTGTTGCCTGAATAGGAAATAACTAAGGCGCAATCATGCGGATTCATTGTATTGGCAATCAAACCACCCTCATCAGTCGGTGCCACCCGCGTTGATTTACCAATTGAAATCAAATTACGTTTGAAAGTTTCACCATAATAAGTATTCGGACTTGTCCCGAATATGACCACATTCTGCGCCTGAAAAATAAGCTGTGCCGCTTGATCTAAAACATCAGGTTGTAATAAATTAACTGTTGATTTTAGACTTTCAAGTCGTAGTTGCGCTAACCGTTCAATAATCTCTAAAGTGCTAGCTTCAGCATCAAATGGAAAGTTCGGATCAACATCGCCATAGGTATTATGGTCATAGTTAGCCACTTCGTGTTCAAACGCATACATGAATTCTCGCCAGCCAGAATACCCTAAGGATTGCGCAAATCTAACAAGCGTCGGCTTTGATGTAAACGTTTCCATTGCAATTGCCTGCATCGATTGTGCTTTAATCGATTGGCGGTGCCGCAATAAGTAATCACCAATTGTTTGGCGTGAATCATTTTTTTGATGGGTCACTTCTTCAATCTTTTGATAAAGATACACTCCATTTACCTCCACTAACAGCCGTTATTATCAATTTAATTATACTGCTGGTAGTAGTCTGCCTCAATTATCATGTCTAGCGACTATAGCACTTCGCCATTCGATTCAATCACTTTTTGATACCAGTAAAAGGATTGTTTTTTAGTCCGCTTAAACGTCCCATGACCGTCGTCATCACGATCCACATAAATAAAGCCGTAACGTTTACTCATTTGACCAGTACTAGCCGCAATCAAATCAATACAGCCCCAAGTGGTATAGCCTAGTAAATCAACACCATCAATGGTGACCGCATCTTTAAAAGCCTGAATGTGCTGCCGCAAATAATCAATCCGATAGTCATCATTAATTTGACCGGTTTCAGTGGGGTGATCAACAGCGCCCAAACCATTTTCAACAATAAATAACGGTTTTTGGTAACGATCATATAATTGGTTTAATGAATTACGCAGGCCTAAGGGATCAATTTGCCAGCCCCACTTAGTTGATGGCAAATTAGGATTTTTAATGGTCCCATAGATATTGCCCGTCGTTTGGGCATAATCTTCATCGTGAGCACTAACCGTGCGTGATGAATAATATGAAAATGATACGAAATCAACGGTGCCGGCAGCTAAAGTGGCTTGATCGGCCGGCGCCATCTTAATGACTAGGTGCTCACGTTCAAACTTCTTAAGGGCATAGTTCGGATACTTGCCGCGGGCCTGGACATCAATAAAGAAGTAGCCTTCACGGTCACGGTTTAAAGCTTCTTGATAGTCTTCTGGGCGACACGTATAGGGATAGTTATTGCCACCCGCTAGCATACAACCAACCATATTCTGCGCATCAATTTGATGCGCTAATTGGGTCACTTTGGCACTGGCCACTAATTGATGATGGGCAGCTTGATACTTGCCTTGTACCTGATTATCACCTGGTTTAAAAATGATGCCACCGCCAACAAAGGGTTGATGTAATAAAATATTAATCTCGTTGAAAGTTAACCAGTATTTAACCATGCCTTGATAACGACGCATTACTACCGCCGCATAGTGTGTGAAGTAAGTAATCATCCGGCGGTCACGCCAATCAATTCCCCGTTTAATTAAGGCCAATGGGATATCAAAATGGGCCAAAGTCACTAAGGGTTCAATATGATAGTGTCGTAATTCCTTGAAAATTCGGTCATAGAAAGCTAGACCAGCTTCATTAGGCGTGTCATCGTCACCATTTGGAAAAATACGCGTCCAAGAAATCGACATGCGATAAACTTTGAATCCCATTTCAGCAAATAATTTGATATCTTCATGATAATGATGATACATATCAATCGCCTGTCGTGCTGGATAACGGGATGCCGCCTTGGTCGTCAACATGGCGAGCTGACCAGCTCCAACGGCTGCCCGATCAGGTCCATACGGTAACATATCAATATTCGCTAGTTGGCGACCATCGGCCAAAGCACCGCCTTCAACTTGATTAGCCGCCGTCGCGCCGCCCCACAAAAAATCTTTTCGTAATGTCATTATTTTCCTCCTCTAAACCGTCACTGACAAAACTGCACCGGTTGGTGGTGTCGTTGGCGACTGAATCATAGCCACTGATGAATACTGGGCAGTGTTCGTAATCACAACGGGAACTTGGGTATCGTATTTAGCCGCTTTAATCTTATCTAAATCGAATTTCAGCAGTAGTTGACCCTGTTTGACTGCTTGACCATCTTCGACTAACGCTTCAAAATAACGCCCCTTCAAATTGACGGTATCTAAACCAATATGAATCAAAACTTCAATGCCATCTGCAGACACTAACCCAATCGCATGTTTAGTTGGGAAAATCGTTAACACTTTGCCGTCAAATGGCGCTTTGACTTCACCTTTAGTCGGCTGAATCGCAAATCCCTTCCCCAACGCTTCCGAAGCAAATGCTTCATCATGAACCGCACTCAATGGGATAATCCGCCCCGGAACGGGACTAATCAATGCGCCATTATGCATCACTGGTTGTTCAGCAATACTTGGTTCTTTTTCATATTTGAAGCTTAAAATATAAGTTAAGACACCACTCACAACGAAGGAAATCACTAACGCAATAATAATATTCCAAAAGAACTG
Organism: Lactobacillus sp. CBA3606; assembly: GCF_002970935.1. Taxonomy (NCBI): domain Bacteria; kingdom Bacillati; phylum Bacillota; class Bacilli; order Lactobacillales; family Lactobacillaceae; genus Lactiplantibacillus; species Lactiplantibacillus kimchii. The sequence continues at coordinate 1,346,888 of NZ_CP027194.1, forward strand.
CATCGTATTGTTGCCAATATATAAAAGCACTGCTGGTAATCCTGACGATCCGGTCGCAAATCGATGGGTATGGGTTAACCCCGCGAACAAGCCACCGGCACCGCCACCAATCATGGCGGCAACTAACGGGTATTTTTTAGGTAAATTAACTCCATATAATGTTGGTTCAGTAATGCCCATGTAGGCGGTAATTGAACCAGAGGTGGCTAATTGTTGCATCTTCTTATCTTTAGTCCGCCATGCGACCACTGCTGAAGCTGTCGCTTGCGCAATATTTGAACACAAGCAACCGGGACCAAAGATACTATCATAACCGGTTTGTGCCATCTGCATGACCCCTAATGGTGCCACCCCGTTGTGTAACCCAAACATCACCATAATTGGTAAGAAACCACCGATTAGGACTGCCGGTAACCAACTAATATTGACACTTAAGTAATTAAAGAAAGTCGCTAAGTAACCACCTAAAATACTACCGAGTGGGCCCAAGACGGAAAAGGCCAGCGTTCCCATAATTAAAAACGTTAACATTGGGACAAAGACTAGCTCTACGGCTTTAGGAATCAACCGCGTGAGCCATTTTTCAACATAAGACTGTACAAAAATAATTAATAGAATCGGAATAACAGAAGACGCATAGCTGGTTAACGTCAATGGAATAACCCCAAACAAATGAACCGCATGACCGGCTGTCACCAGACTATTCCAATCTGGATGCATCATAATTGCAGCGACTGCGAGGGCCAAAACCGGATTGCACTTTAACTTCTGCGCTTCCGTTACTGCTAAAATCATCGGCAAAAAATAGAAGACCCCATCAGCAAACATATTTAATAAGTAGTAAGTCTGTGACTTAGTCGTAATCACTTGAAAGACAATCAACAAGGCTAATAAGGCTTTAACCATCCCAGCACCTGATAATGCCGGAATAACGGGCTGAAAAGTACCCGCAACGAACTCAATCAAGGTATTAAAAAAGCCCTTTTTCTCGCTGGTGGTCGGCTGGTCAGTGATTGCGGTGGCGCTAAGATTTAGTTGCTTGGCAACTTCTTCAAAAACATCGGCAACCGATGTGCCAATCACAACCTGATGAACCCCGGCATTAAAAATATATTTGGCAACACCATCCAATTGTTCAATCGCTGCTTGGTTAACTAGGCTCCCATCAGCTAATTTAAATCTTAATCTGGTCTGACAATGATAGGCATCGGTAATATTAGCTTTACCACCTAAATTCTCAATAACATCATGAGCTAATTGTTCATATTTCTGACTCATGTCGACGACCCCTTTCATCTTCGCTTAAACTCAGTTGTTCTTTCTATGCTTTCAAGTTACCACCCGGAAAAAGCGCTTTCAACGTTTCTTAGCGATGATGGAATCGGTTTCACTATTTCGAGTTTTAGGTCATTGCCGGTAAAACAAATTTCACTTTTACCTCCTCAATTTGACTAATAACGCCAGCCCGTTTTTAAGTCTAAAAAACGGGTCCGAGTTTGCCCCCGAATCCGTTTTGGATAACCTACGTTACTTGTTTTCAAACTGCCAACCGCCTTGATGAACCAAAACGTCTGGCGTTAAAACTTGCATGGTTTTATTTAGCACTGCCGCCTTAGTGGCTGCGATGTAGTGCTTAAAATGAGCCGTCTGACAATGGTCGTCATACGCTTGCGGACTTTGATAGACCTCAAAGAACACCCACTTAGTCGGTTCAGCGGTAACTCGGGCAGCGTACATAATCAGTACCCCAGCTTCGACCGCCATCGCCTGCTTCATTTCGGCCACAACACTGGCCTTAAAGGTTAACGCTAAGGCTGCCTGAACGTCAACGGTAACTAACCGCACTGACAAAGCATTGTCATTAATGGCTTGATAGGGAGCCGTCGCTTGCAACAACAATTCCGGTGTCAAAGGGGTTGCTTGCTGTTGCGTGACCACTTGTCCGGCCACTTCACGAAAAGCTTTAAACTGCTCTGAAGCTGCATGAATCGTATAACTAGCATCATCGCGGTACACTTCAATGACGACATTATCGGCACCCAATGCATCCGTATGAGCGGTATACATCGCTAAGGTCCCCGCCTCTTGTTGCATTGAAGTCGTTAGATTGTGTTGGCCAACCCGAGCTAAAGCTGGCTGATCTTTCGGTGCAATCGACAATTTAAATAAGCGCATCAATGGCGCTGTGGTTAATGAGTCCATCTTAGTTGACTTCCTTTCATTAGACCAATGGGGCCAACGGTTTGATAACTTTAGCTGGCACACCACCAACAATCGTGTTGTCAGGAACATCTTTAACAACGACGGCGCCAGCACCAACAACAACGTTATTGCCAATATGCACACCGCCAATAATGGTTACGTTGCCACCAATCCAAACGTCACTACCAATCGTAATCGGTTTGGTCATCGTGATGAGATACTTACTACCATCTGCACGTGTGCCAAAACGTTGGCGGGCATCCAATGCATGCCCACCACAATAGAGTTTCGTATCGGGCGCAATGACGACACGATCACCTAATGTAATCCGGTTGGAATCTTGGAACGTACAATTACCATTAATAAAAACATCATCGCCCACTTGCATATGGGCGCCATAAATCGCATTAAAGTGCCCATTGATTACAAAGCGTTCCCCCATCGCACCGAAAAATGACTGCATGGCAGCTTGCCGTTTTTCCATATCCGTAGCCGTATTAATGGTCGCTAATAACCCTTTGCCGCGACTGATTAAGCCTTGGAGTTCTGCATCTCGATAATCATAATCTTGACCAGCTAATAATTTTTCATGTTCTGTCATCATTATTTATCATCCTTTATCGTTAGATTACCTCCATAAAAAGTTAATCAACAAACGATCCACCTGTTGATTAGCATGGAGTTTACTGTGTTGGGCTTTAGGGCCCTTAATCTTTACTTCCTGATACGTTTTCGCGCGGGGTGCGACTAAATACTTTAGTGACTGTGACGATGCGTTGCTCACCGAGCCATCCGAATGCGAGCCATCACCTTGATCGCCATAAATATTGAGCACCTTAATTTGATTTTTAGGATAGGTTTTTCTTAACGCCAATAAGGCTTGATAATCGTGATTCATTTTAAGCGGTTGCCCGCTTGACGTCAGTTGCATCCGATTAGGCTGATCGTCCACCCCTAAAATACCATTGAAGTGACCCGCAATATCGACTTGCTTGCGTAACTTAGGCAAGTGTTGATTTTGCGCATTAGCCAGCAAATAATAAACAATCGCCATGTTCCCCATCGAATGACCAACCATATTAAAACTTTTAATATGGTCGCGACGTTGCAAAGCAACGACAACTGCTCGCGCCCACCGACCATCCGTTTGATAATTGGCATTTCGATTATCCTGATAATCCACTTCCACAATTGGCCGGTGATCATTGGCTTGAAAATGTCCCTTTAAAGTCACCCGGCCGCGTTTAGAGACCGTTGCTCGCACAACGGTCTGGGTCACACCGGCCCGTAAAGCTGCTCGCGCCATGTGTTGCTCAGCCCGATAGCTACTGCCCCAGCCATGAAAAAACAAAGTTGGCACATAAGCCGGTGACTTTAATGTTGCGACTGCTGGCGTAGTTCCCGTCGCCTTCTTTGGTTGTCCACAACCACTTAGTCCAAGCAGACTTAGGGCAACTAATCCCCATAACCCCAATTTATTGAACCCCATTATTCCTAACCCCACATTCCTTTTTGCTAGTCAAGCTTATTATAGCCTAAACACAACGCAAAACGTGGTCCTTAAAGGTTAAGTATCGCCCCTTTAACGCCCACGTCTCACTTTTTAGTTGTTAGGCCATTGGCTTTTCCCACGACCCCTTGGTATTAACTTTAGTTGCCGCCGCCAACGCTTCTAATTGTTCAATCTCAACTGTTGATAATTGAACTTGTAAGGCTTTTTGTTCACTCGCAATATATTTTTGTTTCGTCACTCCGATAATCGGCGTAGTCCCCTTGGCTAAAACATAGGCCGTCGCCACTTCAGCGACGGTTGCTTGTTGACGATCACCGATTGCCTTTAACCCAGCTGTTAATTCAGTTAATTGTGGCAAAACATCATTATACGTTGCGGCCCGAGCACTGCCGGCTGGTAATGGATGGTCAACATCATAGTGCCCTGACAGTGCACCTTGTTCTAAAACCATGTAGGCAAAAAACGTGATGTCATGTTCACGACAATAATCAATAATGCCAGCTTCTTCTGAAGAACGATATAACAAACTATAGTGATTTTGAATGGCAGAAATTTTCAGCCCAGCTGCGCCTAAAATTTCAGCAACCCGTTTAATTTGAGCTAAATTATGGTTAGACACCCCGATACGCTTAATTTGACCACTTTTAACTAGTGGAATTAAAGCAGGTGTCCACTTTTCAACATCGGCAGGATTGTGAATCCAATAAATATCAATATAAGCTGTCTTTAATCGTTCTAGACTACCAGCCAACATGTCAGCGACTTCATGGTCACCATTACCGGCCATTTGTGGCGTGAATTTCGTAGATAATTGATAACTGTCACGAGGATACCCTTGCAACAATTGACCAAGCATCGTTTCGGAAGCCCCAGCGCCATAGGCATAAGCGGTATCCCAGAGATTCAGACCAGTCGCCATGGCTGCGTCCACAACTGGTTGTAAATCGGCCACCGTTAATTGGTCACCGAAGACTTGCCCAGCGGCGGTATCGCCCCAGGCCCAGGTTCCTAATGCAATTGGTGCTTGTTTTGTCGTTGTCATTTAATTAGCTCCTTATTTTAAATCTAAACGGACCGTCGCACTGACGGGTCCAGCTTCTAGCATCGGCGGCAAGTAAGGGCTGCCGGCATATTTTTTCTCATAACTCTGATTGATTGCCATTGTTAGGTGATCATCTTGGGTCACAGGGGTAAACGTCACTTCAAAATCTTCATCAGCAAGGTGAATCCGGCCCGCACGCTGTTGGCGAGCGGCTTGATACCAACGTGACTGTTGCCCATTCCAAGCACGCACATATAACTGATTGGCAACAACAACTGACCAGATCCAAGTCGGGGTCCCATACGTTTTACCATCATCGTAAAATGGTGAAACGTGCATATCATCGGCCGTACAGAACCGATTAAGTTGTGCCGTGGTCCAATTACGCATCAACATCAACCTCCCTTTCAAATCATTGACACTATCATAGATTCTCCGCATAATAATGTAAAATGCTTATTTTTAATGCTTTATCATTCATATTTTGAATAGTTAGGAGTTGCTGGCATGGATACCCGTGTTTTACATTATTTTATTGTTTTAACCCAAGTTGGAAACATCACTAAGGCCGCCACAGCGTTGCACACCACCCAACCCACGCTATCACGTCAACTAAAAGAATTGGAAGTTGAAGTGGGCGCCCCGTTGTTCATCCGGGGCAAGCGCTCAATTACATTGACTGATGCGGGTATTTTATTCGAGCATCGCGCTCAAGCCATTCTCAATGACCTCGCCCAAACCAAACGTGAATTAAAGAATAACTTAACCGGCTTAGCCGGACCCATCCGCATCGGTTGTGTCGAGAGCAAGGTCTCACCGTTTGTCGCTAATTGGCTAGCCACCTTTCAACAACAGCATCCGCATAGTCACTTTTCCTTATTCAGTGCCGACGGTAATACGATTCGTGAACAGATTGATCAAAACCAATTAGACATTGGCGTACTGCTAGAACCGATTGAATCAGCCAAGTACTTTGCTCGCACCATCCCCATTACGGAGACTTGGGGGCTCATCATGGCAAGTAACGCCGCCTTAGCCCAAAAAGATTTCATTATCGGCAGTGACTTACAAGCGTTACGCTTGCTAGGTCCGCGACGAAGCATTCTGAAAAATCAAATTGCCACTTGGCTACGGCTTGATTCTGACACCCTACGTTTCCAAGGTGACCGTAATTTGGAAAACAACGTCTTACCACTATTACTCGACCATCATTACTATGACATTGGAATTGACGGTATTTTGGACTTTTATCAAAATCAGCGCCTCACTTTTGTGCCCTTTAGTCCGCTCAGTCAAACTCGACACACGTTAATTTGGCGTAAGAATCATGCGTTATCACCGACCGTCCAAGCCTTTATCGATTACGTCACGACCCAGATTCAAGAAATGCCGCTTTAAGACCGCTGTCAAGCCTTAATCTTCGAAAAAAAAGTGTATGATAAGGGGTAATGACACACCATCCTGGGGGCCTCAACTTGCATCTCACAACTGAACAACGCTTATCACAGGCACTCGTGGTTGAACTGCAACAAACGCCCGTTGATAAAATCACGATTCAAACCTTAGTGGCTAACTGTGGACTAACCCGTCAGACATTCTACAATCATTTTGCAGACATTTATGAACTCGTCGAATGGACAGCTAAAACCGCTACCGCCAAATCTTTAACGAACGTTGCCGATTATGATAATTGGCAACAAGGCTTTCTCAACGTCATGCTCACGATTCAAGCCAATCAGTACTTGGTCTTAAATACTTACGCCTCAGCCTATCGTGACGTTCTTGAAAAATATATTTATACCGTTTTATATCAGTACATTTTAGTCGTAGTCGAACGCCAAGCAGCCGGCATGCACGTGGCGGCCAAACACAAAGCATTTATCGCCCACTTCTATAGTCTAGCCTTCATTGCCTTAATCTTTGAATGGCTCAAAGATGGCTTAAAAGATGACCCCCACGACATTGTGGAGCAGACGGCCGTCTTGGTCCAAGGCGATTTTAAAAAAGCCCTCCATAAATATGCTGAATAAGCTATACAATTTAGCCGAACTGTCAAAATTTTGACAGTTCGCTTTTTTTGTCAATTGGTTTTCAACGGTGTTGGCCTTATGGTAAGGACAAGTACAAAATCCAACACAAAGCAGGGTGTTTCTAATGAACATTTATCAAACCATGTATCGACCACTCAAACCGGTCGGTATTGACGACCGCCACGCTAAGATTGTCGGTGGTGGGATTGCCGGACTTGCAACCGCCGTTTTTTTAATCGACGATGCGCAAATGCCAGCTCGAAATATCACCATTTATGAAAAGAAACCAGTCATGGGCGGCTCCATGGATGGGACTAAACAAGCCGCCGGTTACCTATGTCGTGCGGAACGTGAACTCGAACCTTATATGGAATGTTTGTGGTATCTATGTAGCAAGATTCCCTCGCTAGAGCATCCTGGTCGGACCGTCTTAGATGATGTGGTCGACTTTAACCGCGATGACCCGATTCACAGTGAAGCCCGCGTCATCATTAATCAAGGTGAGATTGACAGCCATTACCACGACTATAAATTGGCCCCTAAATACGCTGAAGCAATGCGTAAAATCATCAGTTCCACTGAAGCTGAACTTGCTAATAAACGACTCGATGAATTTTTTGATGAGGGCTTTTTCAAGACTAACTTTTGGACTTGTTTCCACAGCCAATTAGCCTTTAAGCACTATCACAGTGCCATCGAATGTCGTCGTTACTGGCAACGATTCACCTTCATCACACGGCATGAATATCTGGAAGGCTTTATTCACACAAAATACAACGAATATGATGCTATTATCTTACCAATTGAACGCTGGCTCATTGATCAAGGTGTCACCTTTACTACCGATTTTGCGGTGACCGACCTCACTTTCGATGACCAGAACAATACCGTTCAATCAATCGTTGCTACCCACCACACCGTGCCAACAACGGTGGCGATACCAGCCCAAGATCTTGTCTTCGTCACGACGGGCTCTATCAGTGAGAACAGTACCTTTGGCGATAACCACACCGTTGCTGAAACCAATCGCGATACGACTGACATGGGGACCTTTACCATTTGGAAAAATTTAGCTAAAAAAGATCCTAAATTCGGCCATCCCGAGAAATTCCTTGGTCAAATTGATAAGACGAAGTGGATTTCCTTCTTCCCAACCGTTAAGGCTTATCCTGAATTCTTCAAACGTATTGAAAAATTATCGGGTAGTCCTGCCGGTACCGGGGGCTTAATGACATTCAAAGATTCTAATTGGGATTTGTCATTTGAAATCCATCACAAGCCATTTTTCCCTTATCAAGCTGACGATGAAGAAGTTGGCTGGGGGTATGGCCTCTATGGTGAAAATATTGGGAACTACATCAAGAAACGGATGTGGGATTGTACTGGTGATGAAATCATGACGGAACTGCTCTACCATTTAGGCCTGTTAGATATTAAAGATGATGTCCTCGCGCATACCTACATGTCCACGGCAATGATGCCTTACTGTACCAGTCAATTCATGCCTCGTGAACTCGGCGATCGGCCCAAAGTTATCCCAACTGGCTGTACTAACTTGGCCTTGCTGGGACAGTTCGTTGAAATTGATGACGACGTAGTCTTCACGGTTGAAACTTCCGTTCGGACAGGGATGGAGGCAGTCTACGGCCTATTAAACTTTGACAAGGCTGTCATTGAAGTGAATCCATCCCGTTACGATATTCGCTACTTATTAGAACGGGTTAAACGCTTCGCTGGCATTCACGGCGACGTTAAGGCCAGCGATTTACCTGCCCTAGATCCTGCGAAGCTGCCTGAACTCCAAGCCGCACTACTCAAATTAGTCAATGACGTCCCACCGTTCTATCAGATGTACCTCGGCCGCGATCAAACAATTCCGACCAAAACAGCCGTCTTACATCCACAAGCGCCACGCAGTAAATAACCCTTAATGCGCTTTTAATTCAATCTAACCCCTAGTAAAAGGACGAGTCCGGAGTATTTTCCGAACTCGCCCTTTTCACTATTAACTGCTTTACTTGCCGAAACGTGCACTCAAGGCCAGCAACCTCAGCTTAGCTACGCCAGTCATCCGCTGCTAACACCGCAGCAAATGACTGGCTAGGCTATGCTCGGTGGCTAAGCGGCTTTGAGTGCACGCTTGTTTTATAAATCATCACGATGCAACAGCGTAATCGCTTCCCCCTCATCACGACGACGATCAATATTATTTTCACCCCAAACACAGAGTTGATTTAAAATTCCTGATAAACTCTGCCCATAATCAGTTAGCCCATAGTCCACACGTGGTGGCACTTCTTGGTAGACATGTCGTTCAACGATTTTAGCCGCTTCTAATTCCCGTAATTGTTGTACTAACATTTTCTGAGAAATTTGCGGAATCGCACGTTCTAGTTCACTCGTGCGCATCGTCTTTTGCCGTAAATGGCACAAAATAATGGACTTCCACTTGCCACCGATAACTTCCATGGTCGCTTCGACCCCAATATGATACGTTTTTGTTGGCATTTATTTAATCCTCCTAATCCATACTTACTTTTTAGTGGGTATAGCACTTTAAAGTAGGTACTTGTCTTTAAGTTACTTGCTAGTATAATCATTATTTATCACATAAGCAATAGCAGGAGGATGAGGAAATGAACAAAAAAGTAAATCCCACATGGACATTACTCGCACTCGCCATTAGCGCGTTTGCAATTGGCTCAACTGAATTTATCAGCGTTGGTTTGATGCCATTATTAGTTAGCAGTTTTCATATTAATTTGGCCCAAGCCGGACTGACCGTTTCCGTCTATGCCCTCGGAATTATGATTGGGGCGCCCGTCATGACCTTATTGACCGGGCAACTAAATCGTCATCGGTTAATGATGATGATTATGGGATTATTTATTATTGGTAACTTGTTAGCGGCCTTAGCGCCGACTTTCAAGGTCCTATTAGCCGGCCGCGTCATTGCCGCTTTAGCGCATGGTATCTTTATGACTGTCGCTTCAGTTATTGCCGCAGATGTGGTTGCGCCCGAAAAACGTGCTTCCGCCATCGCAGTAATGTTCACCGGTCTTACTGTCGCCACAGTTACCGGGGTACCACTGGGAACCATGATCGGTCAATTAGGCGGCTGGCGCTGGTCCTTTATCTTCATTAGTGGTATTGGGGTCTTAGGTTTATTAGCAGATTATTGGTTAATTCCCCGTCATTTACCTTTGCCCACCAAAGCAACTGCTCGTGGCATTCTACGTGTTTTAACAAATCCACAACTTTTACTAGCTTTATTAGTCACTGCGCTAGGGTATGGTGGCACGTTCGTCGCTTACACTTACCTCTCACCATTATTAGAACAATCAATGGGCTGGTCTGCCAGTGCCGTCGTCGTCATTCTGGTTATTTACGGTCTGATGGTCGCCTTAGGCAATACACTAGGTGGGCGCTGGGCCAATACCCGGCCATTGGTCGCCCTCTTTAAGATGTTTGTCGGGCTCTTGATGACCTTAGTCGTCTTGGGCTTCACCGCCCATAGTCATTGGCTTGGCCTACTAACCATACTCGCCATGGGAATTTTTGCCTTTATGAACGTTCCCGGCCTCCAACTGTACATTGTCCAATTGGCAGAAGACCAAACACCGCAAGATATTACAATGGCTTCCGCATTAAATATCTCCGCCTTTAACGTCGGCATTGCGTTGGGTTCCGGAATTGGTGGTCAAGTCACGACGCAATTTGGCTTAGCTTGGACGCCAATCTTTGGCGCTTTGATGGTTGCTATCAGTCTCGTTTTGTTACTGGGCTTAATTTGGTTAGCAAAGCCGGCTAAACAACCGGCCCATGTGGAACACCACCAGTAACAACACCGATTCATCACTGACTAGCCGCAATTTTAATCAATAACCAATACAAAAGCGCGTCTAAAATAATTGATAACAATCCTTGGCGGACTAATCAGTTATTTTAGACGCGCTTTTGTGCTAGCTTTACACAATCAATACCAAAAATTCATCTGCTAATGCGTCATTAACTACTATACTAAGACTAGTAAATCTGAAATGCTGAGGAGTTTAATTGCGGTGCCGATTAATTTTAACAGGAACTTCCGAATTTTGTGGCTTGGCAGCTTAATCACTGACTTAGGCAACGCAATGACTTTGCCCTTTATCGTTCTTTATATCCAAACTCTGGGTAACTACAGCTCAAGACAGCTCAACTTTTTAGGCGCCGCCGCCTTTGCGGTAACCTATGCAAGTAAAGCACTGGTCGCCCCTTGGTGGGGCCGCTTGGCAGATCAAAAAGGACGCAAGCTGATGTGTCTACGAGCTTCCGGTGCCATGACCCTAACAATTATTGGCGTAGGCTTAGCGCCCAATGTAACCATTTTATTAGGCTTAAGGACCTTACAAGGGGTGTTTTCAGGTTATATCAACAATGCCAATGCATTAATTTCATTAACCACGCCCGTCGCCCATCGTGGACACCAGCTCAGTAAACTAATCACAGGCAGTATTACTGGCAGTTTATTAGGCCCCTTAATTGGCGGCGGTCTCGCTAGTAGTGTGGGTTATCGCGGTGCTTTTTTCATCACTGGGAGCCTGATGGCCCTGGTCTTTGGCTTAACTTGGTGGGGGGTTCAAGAAACGGTGACCCCGCTTGACCGCCAATCTTTACCACCATTAAAACCAGTCTTACATCAAGTTGGTCGCCCCTTCTTTATCGCCCTATTCACTTCACTGCTCATCATTCAAGCAACCACCAATGCCATAACGCCCCTTTTAAGTCTTTTAGTGGGCCAATTGACCCCTGACGCTCACCAAATCATTTTAATCACTGGTTTAGTCGCCGCCGCCCCTGGTTTAGCTACCATATTAATGGCCAGTCGGATTGGTCGTCTGATTGATCATTTAGGTGCATCGCGGTGTTTAATGTGCTTTTTGGGACTCGCCATTATCGACTTAGGCCTGAGTAGTTTAGTCACCCAAATCTGGCAACTTATCAGCTTGCGGTTCATCTTGGGTATCGCTGACGCCGCCTTACTACCCGCAATTCAAGTACTGACCGTTGACCGTATTCCACGCACTGTTTTCGGTCGCGTCTTTAGCTTTAATCAATCTGCACAAGCTTTAGGTAACGTGGTTGGCCCCGGTCTGGCAGCTGTCGTCGCGACTTACTGGGGTTATCAACCCATCTTTTTGTTGACCGCCTTATTAGAATTAATTGCTTTAATCCTGTGGTTACGCTACTTTTATTGGCACACAGCTTAATCGGCCTAAAACAACTTGGACAAAAAATAATCACTACGCGAATTTTATAAATTCTTGCAGTGATTATTTGACATCAAGGACGCCACAACGGGCACCCCAAAATCAGGTTAGCTCACACTCTTTTATTGATAATACGTTGCTGCCATTTGACTCATCATTTTCTTAAAGCGCCGTTTACGGAACCAACCCATTAGCATGACACCAATCCGATTATTGGCCTGCGTCTTCTTGTCTTTCCCGAAGAAAGTTTCCGCATAGTCCAAAACCGTTTCGTTCGTCGCCGTCGTGGTGAACTGGTAATCAACCCCGTAATGATCGCTTGACGTCTCCAACTCATAGCCATAATGGACACCTGGTTCAGCATGCGTAATGGTGAGATGACCTTGCATCCCATTCGCCCATTTCTTAGCATACCGATAACCTTGTAGGCTTTGTTTAGGCGCCGGTCGACCGGTTTGTTGATAAATATCAGCTTGGGCAGAACCAATTAATTGTTGATAAATATAATCAACTGGTGCTTGCAACGTTAATTTAATTTGCATGTCGTTGGCTCCTTTCAAGCCGACCAACGTGGCGATAAACCATGAACAACGCGCCACAGCCGACTAACCCTAGTCCTAATGTTACCCATTGGCCGATACTGCCAGCCATCGGACTGAGTACCACTGCCAATAAGCATAGATTCATTCCAATGAGTAAACCTTGCTTTAAGCTTTTCATGAGTTAATTAATCTCCAATCGTCGTTGGTTGAATGCGATTAGCCGCCTTAACAAATGGAATGTAAATTGCAAACGCAATTAATGCGTTCATCACTTGTAAGACTACTGAACGCCAGTCCATGGTGGCAACTAAAGCATTCATAATCGGTGGCATGGACCAAACAATATTATTAGTGATTGGTGCGACCCAGCCAGCGGTAATTGCGGCATACGCGATGGATACGGTGACAACTGGGGCTAAGATAAATGGAATGAAGTAGATTGGGTCTAACACAATCGGTAACCCAAACATGACGGGTTCATTAATGTTGAATAATCCCGGTCCAATCGCCAATTTAGCCACAGAACGTTGGTCATCACGTTTACTAAAGATCAAAATTGCAACTAATAATAGTAAGGTCGAACCGGCCCCACCAATCCAAGCATATAAGTCAAAACAATTCCGAGTCCAAAGATATGGTAACGTTTTGTGGGCTTGGAAAGCGTTAACATTTGCCAATTGCGCCGTCAACCAAATACCATCTAAAATTGGTGCCAACACGTTGGAACCATGAATCCCAAAGAACCAGAAAACTTGAACTAATAACGTCATCAATAAAACGGCGCCATAACCTTGGCTCATGTTCAATAATGGTTCTTGAATGACTTTGGCAATCCATTCGATAACCGTGGTTTGACCAAAATTGCTGAATAACCAGTTGATAATCCCAACAACGTAGAAAGCGGCGGCTGCAGGAATAATCCCAGTAAAGGCATTTGCAACTGCGGGTGGCACTGAATCTGGCATCTTAATTGTGATGTGCTTTTTCATTAAATAGATGTAACAAGTGCTAGCGATGGCCCCTAAAATCATCACGGTAAAGAAACCATACGAACCAAAGTAAGTATTGAAGTTAAAGTAACCCCAAGCAGTCACCTGTTTGCCAGAAACTGCCATCCCAGAGTCCGTTAAAATCTTCGTTGCGCCAGCGCTTAAGCTCTTCGTCAACGTCCCAGTAAAGTTTTGTGGCAAACTCATAATAAAAGTCCCTAACGTCACAATCCCACCGGTAATTGGTTCAACTTTATATTGAACCGCTAATTGATACCCGAAAGTGAAAGCAAAGATTAGACCCAAAATTGCTAATGTCCCAGTCCAAACCATTGCGTTGATACCAATTAACCATTGCATTGCGTTAACAAAACCCATCCAACCAAATTTAGTTGGAATGTCGCGTACTAAAGCGTTCAAAACAGTGGCGATTGACCCGGCCATCATAGCCGGCATAATTGCAATAAATGCGTCACGTAAAGCAACTAACCAGCGCACTGCACTGATTTTTGCTGCGATTGGTACTAAGTGTTTATTTAGCCATTCGATAAATGCGTTCATAATACACCCTCCAAAGGTTATGAATTAATAGCGGTCAGTTGTTTCAGTATCCCCCCTGATACAACCCCGACTTAGTCTTGCAGATCGATATTTTCTGTATGATAGTACAACTCTAAATCTTGATAAACGAAGAATGTGCTCGAAAAGTTGAATACCGTGCCATCCGTTAAGTAATTAATCCCATCCAAGCGCATCGTTTTATCGCCAACTGGTTGTTCGAGCAATGCGGCCCGTTCCGCATCCAAGCGGACTTGATGAACATAATTTTCGGTCGTACTCCCAGTGATACCATAAGCTTCCCGTAAAAAGCCAAAGATTGAATGTTGGACACTATCAGCCGACATGAACGGGACCACCGTTCTCGGAAAATACGATTCTTCTAAATCATAAAGTTCGTCTTTTAGATATCGTAACCGAATAACCCGATACAATTCGGTCCCAACCGTGATATTGCCTTGTTGGGCCAAACGCTGATCAGCTTCAACTTTATCAAAAGTCACGACTTTAGATGTTAGCGGCCCACCGGCTACCATTGATGATTGATCAAAACCAATTGATAAGTTCAAGACTGTCGTTGAATTTTCAGGTGGTTTAATAATGAAATTACCACTTCCCTGCACTCGTCGTAATAAGCCATGGCGAAACACCACATCAATCGCTTTACGAATGGTATTGCGACTAACATTGAAGCGGGCCATTAAATCCTTTTCCGTGGGCAACTTGGTTGCGTACTCGTCGCTCATAATCGACTTGATAATATCCTGCGCAATTGCTCGATACATAGACCGACCTCCTTTCTTTTAATTAGTAGGCGCCTATATAACTTGTGCCTACAAATAGCATATCACATTCCCGTTGGAAGCGCTTCATTATGCTAAACTTTATACCAAAGAATTTTTAGCCACGCTGATAGCAGAACTAGCAAGCGGTCCAAACATATCGACCAGTCAATTTAAGCAATAAAAATTGAAATAATTACTCATAAATTAATTAGTAATCCACCTAATTCAATTAGTTAACCTAGTTCACTTAATTTGCAATTTGTCCTATCTAATTTAAAGAACCTTGCAACCAATCGCTTCTAATCACAATCATGATTAACAAACCCAATTTATTTAAAAATAATCCCCAAGGCCTTGTTTTTTTGTTACACTATTACTATTAAATGCATAAACTATTTTCGTATTAATCCATTATTATTTTTTTAAATCAGTCTGTCTCAAGCAAAAACTTCGCCCATCAGTTTGAACGATACAATTAACACACTTAATGATCTATTTTGAAAACAAAGGAGAATTTTGGGATGCCTAAACCTGCAGATCAGAAAATTCATTACAAGATGTATAAGAAAGGGCGTTTCTGGATTATTGCCGGCATCGCCGCTCTATCCTGGCAGGCTGAAACTTTGGCCGTCCAAGCAGATGCAACTAACACGACCAGCGAAGACAGTACTGGCATCACCAATACCGCTAACGATACTAATGCTAAGACCGCCGTTCTTGCAAGTAGTACTAGCGCTGCCGCAACTAGCTCGGACGCCGCTACCAGTACAACTGCTAATTCAACAACTGATTCTCAAGCCATTACTCAGACCAAAACTACTTCAACCGCAGCTGCTGTCACAAGCACTGCTACTTCTGAAAACACGAGCACATCAACCAACGCCGCTAGTGCGGATTCAGCAACAGTCACTAGTGCAGAAAGTACTGCTAGTGTGGCAACATCCGCGGTCACTAGTGCCGATTCGTCAATAACGACTAGTGCAGAAAACACCACTAGTACCGCTGCTTCTGAGGCGACTAGTGCCAATTCAGCGATCGATGCCAGTTCGGATAGTACGGTTACTGAAACTGTTGATTCTTCAGCCAATACAACAACAGCAACGGCTGATAGTACTGTCACTGCTGACAGTGCAGATTCATCCGTTAGTGCCAATACTGCAACCTCCGCAGCTACTGACATGGCAACTAGTGACAGCGCTACAAAAACAACCTTACCCACTCAAGCAAAAGCCTTAAAAAGCAGTGCCACAACTAAAGCAACTACGATTGATTACTCAGGAACTTTTAACGCCGGTGCTAGTTGGACCCTTGATTCCGATGGCGTTTTAACGATTAATGAAGGTGGCATGGATGCGTCAACCAGTACCAGCAGCAGTTTATGGGCCCAATATTTTGATGTCACGTTAGTCAAGAAAGTCATCATTAATGGGACCGTTAAAGCCAATTCACAATCAGTATCGCTATTTTCAGGTATGACAAACTTAACTACTTTTGAAAATGGGTCCAATTTTGACGTTAGTAATGTCACTAGTATGAGCCGCATGTTTTTCAAAGACAGCGCCTTAGTATCAATTGATGTTTCCAATTGGGATACGAGCAACGTCACTGACATGTCTGATCTTTTCCAAGATAACTCAAGCTTAACCAGTTTAGATGTTTCCAATTGGAACACTAGTAAAGTAACGTCCATGAACTACTTATTCCGCAACGTCAGCTCTGTAACCACCCTAGATGTTTCGAAATGGAATACTGACAGTACTATTACAATGCTTGCTGTATTCTATGGCACAACTAACCTGACAAATCTAGATCTTTCCGGTTGGAATACCAGTCAAGTTAATAACATATCTTATATGTTCTACCAAAGTGGTGTGACCAATATTACAGGTATCGGTCAATGGGATACTGCCAATGTCACTACTATGGCTAATATGTTTTCTAGTGCAATCAATTTAACTACTGTTGATGTTTCAAAGTGGAACACATCAAAAGTCACTGATATGTCTTATATGTTTAAAAACACTACTGATTTAACCGCTCTAAATGTTTCAAATTGGGATGTTAACAATGTGACTACTATGTTCCATATGTTTGATACTGCAACTAGTTTAACTACTCTCGATGTTTCAAAGTGGAACACATCAAAGGTTACTGACATGTCTTATATGTTTTACCTGACGAGCAGTCTTACCAGTTTAGACCTTTCACAGTGGAATACTAGTAATGTCACCACCATGTCCTATACATTCTATCGTAGCGGTGTAACCGATATTGTTGGAATTTCAAATTGGGATACTAGTAATGTTACTGACATGTCCTATATGTTTGGCAGAATGACAAAAATCATATCCTTATCGATAGGCAATTGGAATACTAGTAGTGTAACTAACATGAGCAACATGTTTTTTCAGAACACCTCTCTAACATCACTCAACCTTGCTAACTGGGATACTAGCAATGTAACTAATATGTCTGGTATGTTTAGCAATGCTACTCGGCTACAATCACTTAACATTTCAAACTTTACAATATCTGATACGACCAACATTGTCGATATGTTGGCCAAAACTACTAAGCTTAATAAATTAGTTTTAGGTGCCAACGTCAAATTAACCAATAGTACCGGTAGCGTTAACTTACAACCTGTCACGACCACCAAGCCCTACACTGGTAACTGGATCAAAGATGGTGACTATACAACTTATCAGTCATCTGATGATTTGATGAAAAATTACGATGGCAGTGCTCCTGGCACTTATACTTGGCAAATTAGCTACGTTGACATAACCCTAACTAGTGACACCGAAACTATCATCGCTGGTGATAACTGGTCGGCAGAAACCAATTTTGCTTCTGCCACTAACGTTGACGGTTCAACCGTTAATTTCAAAGACATCACTGTCACTTATCAAAAAGATGGGCAACCTGTTGAGGGCATTACCACCGCCGGCGCCTATGTAGTCACCTATAGTTTTAATGACTCACTCGGCAATCCCCAATCTAAAACCATTACGGTAACCGTTGCTGAAAATAAAGTCAGCATTGTTGCAAAGCCAGATTCTTCCATCGTTGCTGGATCAACTTGGAATTCAGCTGATAACTTTGCATCAGCAGCTGATACTGATGGTACGGTTTTAACTGTTGCGGATATGAAGATTACCTATACCAAAGATGGTCAACCGGTTGATCAACTCGATACCAAATCAGCTGGCACTTACGTAGTTACCTATAGTTTTATTGACCAACAAGGCAATTACCAAAGTGCTGCCAGCACGATTATTGTCACTAATGATGCTGGATTAACTTTAAAGAATCCGACTGAAATTATCATTGCCGGCGATAAGTGGTCCGCAGAAACGAACTTTGATTCGGCCACTAATGTCGACGGTTCTAACGTTGATTTCTCTAAAGTCACTGTCACTTATAAAAAAGATGGCCAAACTGTTAGCGGAATTACCACCGCCGGTTCCTATGAAGTCACTTACAGCTTTTCTGACTCACTTGGCAAGACACAAGAGATAACCAGTACTGTGACTGTCAACGAAAATAAAGTTAGCATTGTTGCGAAACCAGATTCTTCCATTGTTGCTGGATCAACTTGGAATTCGGCTGATAACCTTGTATCAGCAACTGATACTGATGGTACGGTTTTAACTGTTGCAGATATGAAGATTACCTATACCAAAGATGGCAAAGATGTTCCCAGCATTAATCCTAAGGAAGCTGGCAGCTATACCATCACTTACAGTTTCACCGATAAACAAGGGAACCTACAAAGTGCAACCAGTACGCTAACCATCACTAACGATGCTTCCATCAGTGTTAAAAATCCGACTGAAACCATCATTGCGGGTGATAACTGGTCGGCTGAAACTAACTTTGATTCGGCTACTAATGTCGACGGTTCTAACGTTAATTTTTCTGACGTCACCGTCACTTATACTAAAAATGGGCAACCGGTTAGCGGAATTACCACTGCCGGCACCTATGAAGTCACCTATAGTTTTACTGATTCACTTGGGAATAATCAATCTACAACCAGCATGGTGACTGTTGCTGAAAATCAGGTTAACATTACTGTAAAGCCAGATGATTCGATTGTCGCTGGCTCAACTTGGAAGCCAGCTGATAACTTTGCATCGGCGACTGATACTGATGGTTCAGTGTTAACTGTTTCAGACATGGAAATGACCTATACCAAAAATGGAAAAACTGTTGATAGCATTAATCCCAACGAAGCTGGCGTTTATACCATCACTTACAGTTTTACTGATAAACAAGGTCGCTTACAAAGTGCTACCAGTACACTCACCATCACTAACGAGGCAGGATTAATCTTAAAGCAGCCAACTGAAAGCATCATTGCTGGCGATAACTGGTCGGCGGAAACTAACTTCGCTTCGGCCGCTAACGTTGATGGATCAAGCGTTAATTTCAAAGACATCACTGTCGCTTATCAAAAAGATGGGCAAGCTGTTAGTGGCATTACCACTGCCGGCACCTATACCGTCACTTATAGCTTTACTGACTCACTTGGCAATCGCCAATCTACAACCAGTACAGTAATTGTCGCTAAAAACCAAGTCAGCATTACTGCTAAACCAGATTCTTCAATTGTTGCCGGAACTGACTGGTCTAAAGCAAATAGCTTTGACACTGCTCATGACGTTGATGGTTCAGTGGTAGCTTTAAAAGATTTGACCGTCACTTATACAAAAAATGGGCAACCAGTCGCTCAACTTGATACCAAATCAGCTGGCACTTACGTCGTGACCTATAGTTTCATTGACCAACAAGGCAATCGCCAAAGTGCGTCCAGTACCGTGATTGTTACCAATGCCGCTGACCTACAACTGGTTACCGATACCGAAACCATGGTTGCCGGTGATACTTGGTTAGCTGAAAATAATTTCAACACGGCAACTAATGTCGATGGTAGCGCCGTTGATTTTGCCAACGTGACGGTCACCTATACTAAAAACGGGCAACCTGTTAACGGCATTACTACCGCTGGCACTTACCAGGTCACTTATAGTTTTGTTGATACCCTTGGTCATCGCCAAACCAAGACCAGTACCCTCATCGTGACGCGAAACCAGGTCAATATCGTTGCGAAACCTGGAACTACCATCGTCGCTGGGTCAACTTGGTCCGCTCAAGATAACTTTGGCTTTGCCACCGATGTTGACGGCACCGATATCACCTTAAAGGACCTGACAGTGACCTACATGAAAGATGGGCACTCAGTCACTCAGTTAGACCCTAATGTCGCTGGCACCTATGTGATTACCTACAGTTTCACGGATCAACGGGGTCAGTTACAACAGGCTAAGAGTACTGTCATTATCACAAATGACGCTAGTTTACAACTGACTAATAAGACCGAGACCATCATTGCTGGCGATAACTGGTCTGCCAAAAATAACTTTAAATCCGCCACTAATATTGACGGTTCAACTGTGGCTTTTGCCAACATAACCGTGACTTATCTGCGCAACGGGCAAAGCGTCGCTGGAATTACTACTGTCGGCACCTATCAAGTCACCTACAGCTTTATTGATACACTCGGTAACCGGCAAACCCAGACCAGTACCGTCACGGTTGTAAACAGTCAAAGCCAACTTAAGGTTAAACCAACGACTGACTTAACCACCGGCGAAACTTGGCACCCGGTCGACAATCTGATTACGGCTAAGAATACGGATGGCACTAACGTTGCGTTCCGACAATTAACTGTCACCATCAAGAATCAGGCGACTAATCAGTTGGTCACTGCCATTGATACTTCGAAAGCCGGCAGTTATCTGGTCACCTATTACTTCATCGATCAACAAGGCCTGCGCCAAACTGCGCAAAGTATCATTACCGTTCTGGCTGAAGACGATCAAGCCGATCTCATTGTAACCCCTGATACCGATAACTCGGTCGACGATTCTTGGCATGCTGAAGATGACTTTGTCAGCGGAACTGACTCGGATGGCACCGACGTTAGTTATGATAAAGTCAAGGTATCTGTCACAAAAAACGGCCAACCAGTGACTCAAGTAAACCGGCACTCGGCTGGCACTTATCAGGTCACTTACCAGTTCATGACTAAAAACGGTCACTTACAATCAGCTACCCGCACAATTACGATTAACGCCAAATCTGGTCACGGGTCACAAAACACCGAATCAACTTTGCCACAAACGGATGAAGCAACCTCGGCATCAACTGTGACCTTGGGAGCCATCTTATTAGCCCTAACTGGCCTAATTACTGGCTTTGGCAGAATCAAGCACAAACGGCAAGATTAATTCTAACTAGTGAAGCTTTCTGAATTAGATTTTTAATTCAGGAAGCTTTTTTATTTAGTTATGCCAAACTTTTTTCAATCAACCTCTCCCTTACTCGCTACCGGATTTAATGGTGCTTTAGAACTCGACAAATATTACGGTATGCCTAAAAAACATTTCTATTTCAATTTATTTATTGTATAATTGCAACTGGTCATATTTATTGTCACTAGAAAGGTGGAGTTTTTAAGTGAGTGAAGAAAATAAGGGGAATGGCCAAAAGCATAAGCTAATTGAATATGCGAATGGCCCATCGCTCGAAGAAATTAACGGCACCATCGAAGTACCGAAAAACCTAGGATTTTGGAAAATGTTATTCGCATATTCCGGTCCTGGTGCACTAGTTGCGGTTGGTTACATGGATCCAGGGAACTGGTCAACTTCAATTACTGGTGGTCAAAATTTCCAATACTTATTAATGTCTGTCATCTTGATGTCAAGTTTGATTGCGATGTTATTGCAATACATGGCCGCTAAACTTGGTATCGTGAGTCAGATGGATTTGGCCCAAGCGATTCGGGCCCGCACCAGTAAATCATTGGGAATTGTCCTGTGGTTATTAACCGAATTAGCCATTATGGCCACTGATATCGCTGAAGTTATCGGAGCTGCGATTGCCTTATATTTGTTATTTCATATTCCATTAATTATTGCGGTCTTTATTACCGTCTTTGATGTTTTATTATTGCTATTATTAACGAAAATTGGTTTCCGTAAAATTGAAGCCATCGTGGTTTGCTTGATTTTAGTTATCCTATTGGTATTTGCTTATCAAGTTGCACTTTCAAATCCTGATTGGGGTGGTGTCCTGAAAGGCTTAATCCCAACTACCGATACATTTTCAACTAGCCATGCTGTTGGTGGTATGACCCCACTATCCGGAGCTTTAGGGATTATCGGGGCCACCGTCATGCCACATAATTTATATTTGCATTCTGCCATTTCACAAACTCGAAAAGTCGACCATAAAAATGAAAATGCCGTGGCACAAACGATCCGGTTTACCACTTGGGATTCCAACATTCAATTATCATTTGCATTTGTCGTTAACTCATTGTTACTCATCATGGGTGTCGCCGTTTTCAAGACTGGCGCCGTTAAAGATCCCTCATTCTTTGGGCTCTTTGATGCGTTATCCAACACGTCGATGCTAAGCAATCCGGTTTTAATCGGCGTTGCCAAATCCGGCGTTTTGTCCGTACTATTCGCGGTTGCCCTGTTAGCTTCCGGCCAAAATGCAACTATTACAGGAACCTTAACTGGGCAAGTTATCATGGAAGGCTTCGTCCACATGCGGATGCCACTCTGGTTGCGGCGTTTAGTCACCCGGTTAATCTCAGTAATTCCCGTTATCATCTGTGTTTTAATGACGAGCGGCAAGAGTGCCATAGCCGAACATACGGCTCTGAATACCCTTATGAATAATTCGCAGGTCTTCTTGGCCTTTGCGCTCCCATTCTCGATGCTCCCGTTATTAATGTTAACGGACAGTCGTTCTGAAATGGGCGATCGGTTTAAAAATGCCATTTGGGTCAAACTATTCGGCTGGTTATCCGTTATTGGCCTAACCTTCTTAAACTTAATCGGTTTACCAGATGCCATTTTAGCTTTCTTCGGTGACAACCCTTCGGCTGGCGCTCAAGATATTGCAACGACAATTTCTTACATTTTAATTGCCGCCATTCTAGCTTTACTAGTCTGGGCAACCTACGACTTACATCGGGGTAATAAAGCCTATGCCAATAAGTTAGCTCTAGCGACCGGTACTAAAACTAAAAACTAAGTGGGTGAATAATATGGAAACTAAATTTAAACGAATTTTGGTCGGTGTTGATGATTCTGCTGATGCCATGCTTGCTTTTGACTATGCGATTCAACGTGCAAAAGAAACCACTGCTGAATTAGTCATTGTTTCAATTCTTGAAAATAACGATATGAACGTTTACGAAGCTTTAAACAAGGATTTCGTTCACGGTGAACGTTCAGCCTTAGAACAACACTTGCTAAAATACAAACAACAAGCTCAAGCGGCCGGGGTTAAAACGGTCAGCACCTTAATCGCTGAAGGCGAACCTGGTGAAACGATTGTTAAGAAGGTCATTCCGCAAGTCAAACCTGATATTTTAATTATCGGTTCCGAAGCTAAGAAAGGCCTTGCTCGTCATTTTGGTAGCCAAGCCGCTTACATGGCAAAGTATTCACCAATTTCAGTATTAGTTATTCGATAAGCTAATACATCTGTGGATAACTCAGCTCAATCAAAAAAACAGCCTTGTGGATAACTAACTTATCCACAAGGTTGTTTTTTTGATTTGATTATTTCGCTTTAATACCACGCACCAGGTAGCTCATCTTAAACGGACCTGCCCACCAGCCGTTGATACCTAGTAGCTTAGATTCAGCAATCTGAACATTTTCACTTCGAAAAACATCCCGATACTGAGTTGCCCGATAATCAGTATCCACAATTAGCAATTGACCACCCGGCTTTAAGACCCGAATTGCTTCATGCACAGCCTGTTCGCGTTGTTGATTGTTTTTAATTTGATGCAAGGCAAAACCACTTACAATCACATCGAACTGGTTAGTTTCAAATGGTAATGTCGTTAATTTCCCAATCACTAAAGTGGCCCGATCCGCGACCCCTAACTCATCAAGATTTTTTTGCGTTGCCGCTGGCGTACCCCGATGCCACGAATCAATCCCGGTTACGTGGCTCGCACTCGTTAATTGCTTAGCGATTCGAGCTAATAACCCCCCCTGACCACAGCCCAAATCTAAAACTTGTCCTGCAGAATCCAAGGGTATTTGCTGAACTAACTGGTCATAAATCACATATTTCCCCCGGATTGCGGTGTACAAGAAGCAGCTATTCTCTACTAATATCAATAACCCTATAAAAATATCAATTGCGACATTAACAGTTCCCCAATTAAAATAATCATAAATACCTAAAAAAATTATTGCGAAAAAAGACATCACTGGTAACCATGGTGTCTCAATCCCATAACGTCTAACATCCCTCATATTGCCCCCCCTAATTATGAATCCTAATCAAAATTATCATATCATAATTAGATTAGCACATTCAATGGGGGCTTACGCCTAACATTTGGGCCAACAAAAAGGCGTCATCTATTAAAAGACGACGCCTGAAAAATCGAGTTAATTGAACCCATTATTATGAGTACAACTTTTAATGACAAGTTCTTAAAACCGAACGCTTAAAATGGATAAGCTTTAATTTCATCAACGTCAATTTCCAATCCTTTAGCAACTAATTCGCCATAGGTATGGTCAGCTTCATAAAATTGGGCTGCTTCCAAAACCTTGACCTGCCGATCCTTAACTTGGCCCAGGCTTGTCACAATCGTCTCAACCAACCGGACTTGTTCATCTTTAGCCATTAACCGGAAGAGCTTGCCAGCTGGGAGACCATAGTCAGTATTGTAAGCATAATGTCCGGCTTCACCACTGACTGCATACGGTTTAATCCGACCCGCTGGATCCTCTACCGGACCATCTTTACTATTTGGTTCATAGTTGACCGCATCACCATCAGTTGCCGTTTGCATAAACCCATCGCGTTCATAATTGGCAGGCTGATGCTTGGGCCGATTGACGGGAAGTTGTTCATAGTTTGCACCTAAACGATACCGCGCAGCGTCTTTGTAGGCAAAGAGGCGTCCTTGTAAGAGTTTATCAAGTGAAGGTCCAATCCCAGGCACCAGGTTAGCTGGTGAAAAGGCCGCTTCTTCAACACCTTCAAAGTAATTCTCAGGATTGGCATTTAAGGTATAGGTTCCAATTTTAACGAGTGGATAATCCTTTTTAGAGACCACTTGGGTCACATCAAAAATATCATATTTATAATTAAGCCCGGCTTCATACGGCAAGATCTGAACACAGACATCCCAACTTGGATAATTTTTTTGTTCAATTGCATTAAACAAATCGGCCTGCAGAAAATCAGGATTTTCACCAGCCACTTTAGTCGCTACTTCATTACTCAAATTCTTAATACCTTGCTTGGTAATAAAGTGGTATTTAATCCAGTATGCTTCACCTTGATCATTCACCCATTTATAAGTATGCGAACCATAGCCGTTCATTTCCCGATAAGAGGCTGGAATCCCACGGTCCCCCATTAAAATCGTAACTTGGTGCACGGATTCTGGCGAGTGGGCCCAAAAGTCCCATTGCATCTCTTGTGACCGTTCATGAGTCTTAGGGTCACGTTTTTGAGAATGAATAAAATCCGGAAATTTCAACGGATCATTAATGAAAAAGACTGGCGTATTGTTGCCGACAATATCATAATTGCCTTCATCCGTATAGAATCGTAACGCATAGCCACGCACATCACGCACCGTATCGGCGGACCCACTTTCTCCCGCTACTTGGGAAAACCGCGCTAACATTGGCACTTTTTTTCCAACTTCTGTAAAAATTTTAGCCTTGGTATAGGCGCGCATATCTTTGGTTAATTAAAAGTAACCTTTGGCACCCGCACCTTTAGCATGCACAACCCGTTCTGGAATTCGTTCACGGTCAAAATGAGCTAACTTTTCTAATAAATTATAGTCTTGAATTAAGACTGGTCCCCGAGCACCGGCAGTTAAGGAATGCTCATTATCACTCCACGCTTGGCCAGCTGCGTTTGTTAATTTCTGATCCAAAATAATTTCCCCCTAAAATTAATGGTTAACACAGATATAAATATACAAAACTACTCACAACAACGCTGGTTTAGTGACTTATAACGTTTGTAATTATATTGAACAAAATCAATAATACGGCTGGTTGAGCTCATTTCATCACTGTTAATCTCACTTGATTCAGGGCATAACAAAACCGCTAAGATTGGCTTTTTATTAGCCCAATCTTGGCGGTTATTTTAACTTTCATTATAAAATTACAGCTACTTCATTAAACCAAAACCACCGGTCCAACCAATCTTTTCGTTTGCCGCAAGCGTCATTTGTAAAAAGCCGACACTTTCCATTTCACGAGCCCGTTTAAGCGAACCGGCATCAACAAAAGCCACGCCACTATCAGTTAGCGCCGTTGCCAATTGTTGTTTGGCGACGTCAGAATCACTAGCTGCCAATACCGTAGTAGTGGCAGTACCGACTTTACGACTTTGTAAAGTCGCTGCAAAGGTCGTATTGAAGGCTTTCACCACTTGTGCTGCTGGTAATAAAGCAGCAATTTCAGCGGCCGCTGAGCTATCCGCTGGCACAGCCAGTTCATCCCAAGTCTCATAATTCAGTGGATTCGTAATATCAACCACCACTTTATGCGCTAAAGCCGCTTGGTTCGCTTTTGCAATACTAATTGCTGCCGGATATGGTACCGCCAAAACCACGATATCGCCTAAATCCGTGACCGCATCATCATGACCCAAATACGTCACTTGGTTGCCACCCTGCTTAAAGACATCGCCAATCGCTTGCCCCATATTGCCCTTACCAATCATCGTTACCTTTGCCATCTGACAAACCTCCTGATAAATTAATTTATTTTAAGATTAATTTCAACATACGGTTTTTAACGGCACAGGTCAACTAATTAGCTTACTGATTTAGCAAACTAACCGAAAAATCAGGTTAATCCATCTAAATTAGTGATCAACGATTTTTAATAATGTTTTTAAATTCGCCTGCTTATTTAGCACGGTCACTAATTGACGCTGATTCCTATCATAAGTCATTGAATCAAAAACGTTTACGAGGAGCTTTGGGTCAGCACTGGTGCCCATCTGTAACCCACTTAGTTTGCTGAAGACGTTAACGCTTGGATTAACATCAAAGATAGCAGCGACATCTGGTAGCATTTCGCCTAATGGCAGCTTATTCGTATAGTTGCCACTACTAAAATAAGCCCGCAAACAGAACATCAAAATTGCCCGTTCATACATTGATAACGCTGATAATTGCTTTTGTAAATCGGAATCCATCTTTAAACGACCACCCTATTAGTTTACTTCACAATTATCATAGCACATGCACCGGCTACCTTCATAAAACATACCACTTATAGCTACCGAAATTGGATAAATTTTAATTCATAGAATACAGATTGAAATCAAAATAAAACTGGCTGGCAAGTAGCGTAGATTCCGTGTCCAACTTTAAAGGTTCACTTCACTATATCTCTTTTTTTGCACTTTTTTAATATACTATAAATAAAATACATACAAAAATATCTGCTGCCAGTAATCAAGTTCTCACCTAATTACCAACAACAGATATTTTAGAACCTAAATTCCGGCATGTTATGCTTCTTTTATTTAAATTCTATGCTCAAGTCAATCTTTTTACTTAGCAACGGCATGATTTTCATCCAACATATACTGGAATTCAATCGATCCGCTCAACAGGTCAGCTTTGAACAAGCCTTGCGTCCCATTATTTTCATCGGCCATCACAACAAAGTAACTGGCCCCTTCATCAGTCACATGTTGGAAACTGACATATTCACCTTTAAAACCATTCTTTCGGAACAATCCAATTAACCGAATCATTTCCCGTTGTGTTACCTCATTTGCTGCTGTTTCACTCATGCTTATTTCCCCCATAATCAATTTTTCTTTGTGTATAACTTTTATGCCGCAAAAGTTATTAACTTGTGGATAAGTTAATTTTCCACATTAATCCTTGTTTTTGTCCACTTATCCCCATAGGTCTTGCAACTTCCGGGGATAAGTCGAGCTATCTAACTTAATTAGTATCTGAATATGTCAATATGCTAATGCGGGCCCCATAAGTGCAGATTCCAGTACAACATCATTCACCCACACCTTAGTTTCCGTTATGCCCAATAGCGTCCGCTTCCCACCTAAAATTGACACAAATTGCCAACTTCATCTCACGATAGCCAACACTAACTGTATTTTAGGCCAGAAAAAAGCACCCCCACAAGTGCGGGTGCTTCTCCAAAAATCAGTAAATAATCAACCGACTATTTGCCTAACTTTTCTTTACCCAAAACCTTTAACTTGTCATCGAAATCATAGACAACTGGTTCGCCAGTAGCCATTTCAAGATCCATGATGTCGTCATCAGAGATTTGTTCGATATACTTGCTTAAGGCCCGTAATGAATTACCATGGGCTGCGATGATGATGTTTTGACCATCAAGCAACTTAGGCGCGATTTGGTCTTCCCAGAAAGGCATAACCCGTTCCAAAGTAACCTTCAAGTTTTCACCACCAGGGATGATGTTAGGATCTAAGTCAGCGTAACGACGATCGTTAACAGCTGAACCTTCATCGTCAGCACTCAATAGTGGAGGCAAAACATCATATGAACGACGCCAGATATGAACTTGATCGTCACCGTATTTTTCAGCGGTTTCCTTCTTGTTCAAACCTTGTAAAGCACCGTAATGACGTTCGTTTAAGCGCCATGATTTTGTTTCAGGAATCCAAAGTTGGTCAGATTCTTCAAGAACATAATGTAATGTCTTGATGGCACGTGTCAAAACAGAAGTGAAGGCATAGTCGAATTCTAAGCCAGCAGCTTTGATCTTTTGACCAGCCGCCTTTGCTTCTTCAACACCCTTTTCGCTTAAGTTAACATCAACCCAACCAGTGAATTGGTTGGATAGGTTCCATTCACTTTGACCGTGACGAATCAATACTAATTTTGCCATAGCAGTTAATGACCTCTTTCTAAAATTATTTACTTTGTTCATTTTACACTGAAACCGCGAAAAATCAAAATATTATCGGGGTTTATTTGCAGAATCAGCGGATGTAGGCGGACTTTTTTTCAAATGAATTTTAGGTTTTAAGCCATGCACCGGTTTGACACCGATAATATCCAAAATAAAGTTAAAGATTGGGACGCCCACAATCAAGCCCCATACCCCGAATAACCGTTCACTAACTAGTAAAACGACAAACGTATAAAAGATGGGCAATTCCGTCCGGCTCGCCATAAACTTGGGATTAAGCACATAAGCTTCTAATGCATGGACGACCATAATCATGAGCACCATATAAACGACATAACGTAAGCCCCCGACCGAGTAGGCAATCAAGCTTAAGGGGATTAACGAAATGATCACGCCGGCCACTGGAATCAGACTGAGCAAGAAAATCATTAATCCTAAACTAATTAGTTGCGGCATCGCCAAGATTGCCATAAAAATCACCGTAATAACTGTATTAACAATGGCAATTAAGAATTGCGCTTCTAACACCACCCCAAAACTATTGACGAATTTACGTGCAAAGTAGGCCACATCTTGGAAGAACCAACCAAAAGTACTCGTCAAAAACCGTTGTGAAAATAGTCGCATTTGGTGATCTTCAACTGTGAAGAAAAAGCTTAACACGAACGATAAAAAGAGCGTAACGCCCATGTTACCAATAGTTGTAATGTACTTAAACACCACCGAAATACCACTTTTTAATTGTTTCAAAATATCTGAATCCTGAAAATATGATGTAATCCAAGTCAAAACCGTATTGGTATCGTTCGATGAATTCTGATAGAACCGATAGACTGAGCCAAAGGTTAAAAAGGTTTGTTTAATTAATTGTGGCAAATAGGTCGTCACTGCAAAATACATCCCTAAAATAACCAGTGCGTAAATCACAATAACAATGACCGGGCTTGGAATTTTAACCCACCGGCGCACAAACCGGACTAGCCGCGTGACCAAAAACGTGAAGATAAACGTCAATAAAATAATGCTCATCATGCTAGACGCTAAGTACAACCCAATAACAATCAAGATTAGCACACTCGTCCGCCGCAACCGGACATTGTGGACAAACTGTGACCAAAGTTCCAAAAGACCCACTCCCTTATTATCCTTACCCCCATTCTAACTGAAAAGCTGGTTAATAAACATGAAAAGTCCACCGCAATCATGAAAAAAAACAAGCCACCTCACCCATCGATTGATGGCAAGATAACTTGTTTTCATTCTAACCGGTTAAGAGAAATGCATTTTCAAACTTTCCAAACCAAGCGCTTGATGAATAATCTCTGACGCGCCACCAAGTAAAGCGGCTGATTGAACATTCTTAGTCGCCACGATTGGTACCTGACGGCTTGGTGATGACATCTTAGCTGTTGTCTCCCGAATATCCGTCAACAGCTGTGGCAAGATTTCTAACACACTAGTATTCAATACAACCACATCCGGTGCGAAGGCCGTTGAGACATTGGCAACTACCTTTGATAAATAGTAGATGAAATCATCAAAGACTTTTGTTACCGCAGGATCATGGTTAACGTAATCATGTTTGACCGTCGTTAAATCTAACCGATCCACATGTTTAATGGCCTTTAGCTTCGTCCATAAAAACTTTTCTGACGCACAGTCATTCGCCGATTCAAGGTGGTTCTCTGCATGCCGATCTTCCATTAAAGCTGTCCCAACTTCGCCAGCTTCACCCTCATGACCTGAATACAGCCGTGAATCAGCAACAATCCCCGCATGAATTTCATCGCGGATAACGACCGAAACCACATTATCAAAGATTTCATTGTTATGGAAATCTCGTTCAAAAATCGCCGTCAAGTTTGCTTTCTTTTCCAGCATAACTGGGATACGCAGTTTATCGCGTAAATACTTCGCCAAATCAAAGTGTGCGAGACACTTAATTGGTGTCTTTAAAATTTTATTTTCATAAATGATGCCGTCCAAAGCAATTGCGACCCCCATCAAACCATGGACAGTACCATAATCATCAACATTTCTTAATTGATCCTCGATCAAATCAATCACGTCAGTTAACGTCATATCAGTGGTCTTAAAACTCTGAAAGTGCAAAATTTTACCATTCAACCGTGAATACATTAATTTCACTGAATCTGGGGATAAATCAATACTGGCGACAAAGCCATAATTCACGTTCAGCTCGGCCATTACTGGTTTACGGCCCCCGTTTTTAGTACTAGCACCACAGCCAATTTCCTTGATAAACTGAGCCCGTAGTAATTGATTATAAATGTCAGAAACCGTCACTTTATTCAAACTTAAGTTGCGAGAAATTTGACTACGACTAATTGGCCCCTCATTAATGACTTGCTGGAGCACTTGTTTTTCATTGGTACTACGCATGACATGTTTATTAATAATCATACTAAATTTCGGTGCCCGCTATCCGTCTAACTAATACGCTTAATTTGTCAAAAGTAACTTGACGCTGCCATGTATTTGCTAAATCCGACCGCACACCTTAACCCCCTAATTTGTTAATATTCTATAGCATCAAACTGGAATAGTACACAAAATGGTCATTTTTATACCTATTTTGACATTGAGACGCGAAAAAAACGCCTAGCGTTGATATAAATTTGACCGCCCCCAATAAATCTACGACAACTCAAAGAACAAAAGATATCAGTCCTTACTCCTATATTTATAACAGTTTTTATAAAAAAATCACCGATTCACACTTAAAATTAAGCGTTTAATCGGCGATTGTTAAGTAAACTTCCATACTACTATTAGTTACAGCAATTATTGTTGTAAATGTTTAGCTGCTTGAACTGGTGACGTGTGTTCAGTTGCGGCTTTTTGTAAAATCATTTGGATCTGTGCATCACTGAAATCGCTCCCAGATAGACCAGCTTCTGATAGTTCAGCGCGAGTTGCTTGAATTTGCGCATCGCTATAATTAGACCCACTAGTAGCTGAGGAAGTGCTCGTTGTCATCTGACTACTGCTCGTTGCGGCCGTGCTGCTTTCAGCAGTGCCCGCAGTACTAGCTTGCGCCCCTGGTGTCGAGCTCATCTGATTACTACCACTGGCACTGGCTGAATCACTCGCCGGCTGGCTGCTCTCACTGGTACTATTGGCACTAGTCGTTGCACTTTGAGTTGAATCATTGATGACTGGCGTTGATCCGGTCAAGGCTTTCAAAGCGGCATTATTTTCTTTTCGTAATGCTTTGGCTTTTTTATAAATATCTTGATAATAATGTTGGCTGAAACGTTTGCTCTGGAATAAGACCGTTAAGATGCCATTGGAATCCGTAAAGTCATTCGTTTGATTCAACTTGGCAGCTTGGCGATACTTCGCTTGATAAGCCGTGCGGTGTTGCATCACCGTCTTGATTAGGCTTAGCTTAGCCGTGGCACGCGTTACTAAAGTTGACGAACCATGCTTGGTTTGCTTAACCGTTGTAAAATCAGCTTTAGCGGTTGTAAATTGGCGTGCCTGTAACGCTTTTTTCGCTGAAACATACGTCTGGGTCTGTGACAAATACCGCTCGGCTACGGTATCACTGCCCTTAGTTCGACTTGCTTTAGTAAAGTAAGTTGTCGCTTTCGTGTACTGTTGATCCTTGATAGCTTGTTTCCCCGTCTTCATTTCCGACGCATAGGACCGTTCCTGTAGCTGGTGACGCGAATACGTATAGCCACCCACACCTAAGGCCACTACGACGATAACAATCATCCACACCCATTTTTTCACAAGTGACACCCCATTTCTTGATGCTTAATTATACCATGTTTACTCAAATTACCGAGAGGCATTGTGCTTACAAAACTGTTTTCATAGGCGTATAATAACTATTGTATTTTTATTGAGAAAGGATCCTTATTGTAATGCTAGAAAAGACTTTTTATCACACCTTTTTAAGCCGCTCATTCAATATACCTGTTCAGGTTAACTATTGGGACGGTAGTACTGAAACTTATGGTGATGGCACACCCGAAGTAACAGTGACCTTTAAAGAAGCGATCCCCGTACGGGAAATCACGAAGAATGCTTCAATTGCCTTAGGCGAAGCCTACATGGATGGTCGCATTGAAATTGATGGCAGTATTCAAAAGCTGATTGAATCCGCTTATGAGTCCGCTGAAAGTTTCTTCAACGACTCGAAGCTCAAGCGCTTTATGCCTAAGCAATCGCATTCCGAGAAAAAAAGCCAACAAGATATCCAAAGTCACTACGATGTCGGTAATGACTTCTACGAAATGTGGTTAGACCCTACGTTGACGTATTCTTGTGCCTATTTCCAAAACGCTGATGACAGCTTAGAAACTGCGCAAATCAACAAGGTCCATCACATTATCCAAAAGCTCAATCCTAAACCTGGTAAGACCCTATTAGATATCGGTTGTGGTTGGGGAACTTTGATGCTAACGGCTGCTAAAGAATACAACTTAAAAGTCGTCGGTATCACCCTTTCTCAAGAACAATATGACCTCGTTGCCAAACGCATCGAAGATGAAGGTTTGAGTGACGTTGCTGAAGTCCGGTTGGAAGATTACCGTGAACTAGGCGACGAACAGTATGACTACATTACCAGTGTCGGTATGTTTGAACACGTTGGTAAGGATAACTTAGCGATGTATTTTGAACGCGTTAATCATTACCTTAAAGCTGATGGCGTGGCTTTATTGCACGGTATCACACGGCAACAAGGTGGCGCAACTAACGGTTGGTTAGATAAGTATATCTTCCCCGGTGGCTATGTCCCTGGGATGACTGAAAACTTACAACATATCGTTGATAACGGCTTACAAGTTGATGATGTTGAAACCTTACGTCGCCATTACCAACGGACGACTGAATTATGGGATGAAAATTTCAATGCTAAACGAGCTGCGATTGATGAAAAGATGGGTGTTCGGTTCTCACGGATGTGGGATTTATATCTCCAAGCCTGTGCCGCTTCATTCCAGTCCGGTAACATTGACGTCATGCAATACCTTGTCTCAAAAGGACCTTCTTCACAGAATCTCCCAATGACGCGGGAATACATGTACGAAGATAATACTGTTAAAGCTTAATAAAAATCTAAAACGAGCTAGTTATGACCACGATGTGATCTTAACTAGCTCGTTTTTTGACACCTTAAAAACAAAGATAATATAACCCGCTCAACCCAATCAATGTATAAATACCGCGCCGAACCACTGGCATTGCTAATTTTGGGAGAATTTGCGTGGCAATTGCCGTCCCAACAATAGCCCCGGCCATCCCAATTAACACTAACGGTAAAACTTTCACCGTTAAAATGCCACTCACCACGCGTACACTTGTAATATAAATAATATCAATCAGAAAAAAGGTTTGAAGATTCCCAATATAAGTCGCAGTCGTTTTTGAAATTGATAAAAAGTACAGTGCCATTAACGGACCACCAATCCCAAAAAGGCCATTGAAAAAACCTGATACAATCATAAATATTCCGGCCACGAACCAAGGATAAGGGCGTGTGCCGGCTTGTTTGGTCAACGTAAAGTACCCAGCAAGGCCAACCAATAAACCGCCTAATAGTCGCCGTAATAGCTGCACATCTAGAACTTGGCCTAATTGCACTGACCAGGCCGCAACACTCGCATAGACCAAAAAGGGAATGATCACCCGTTTTATCTGAACTTGGCGATGATATCGAATGACCAATGTAATCACACTAGCAGCCATAATTAACCCCGCTACCCCAGCACTTTGATCCATCGGCAATAACATTGGCAAAAAAATCATCATCATAATTGCCGCCCCAAATCCAGTTAACCCTTGCACTAACCCCGCTAAGAGTCCCGGTAAAAACACTAATAACCAGGTCATGAATTAAGCCCCTTTCAATTCAGCCACAATAAAAAAAGAACCGGTCGCCCAGTTCCGCAGTACAGTAACGCTGTTAAATGTGCAATACCAGCACAAAAATCATCACCGAAATTAACCCAATTACTACCGATAAGGTCATTGAACGGGTTCGGTAAGCAATCAAACCAACGATAATCGCAGAAATAATCATTCCGAGATTCCCGGTAGTAATCACTTGATAATGGCTATCAATAAAGACACTTTTAACGACCAGCGCCGTAAATAATGAGACCGGCACAAATCGCATCCATTCATTAAACCATTCCGGTATTTTACGTTTAGTAAAGAAAAATAACGGAAAGAACCGTGGAATAAACGCCACGACGGCACAAAAGATGACCAACCATAAGTGGTCGATACTACTCATTGAACTGACTGATTGCATAACTAAACCTCTCTAAGCCTTACTTATCAGACTCTTCCATCGCCGATTGACCCGTCGGATCGTGCACCTTATATAACAAATGACTTTCCGGTTTGTGTGCCAATAAATGCCGTTCAATAAAGTAACCCGTCAGTGACGCCAGTAAAGTTGCCACGACTAAGCCCAAAGTACTCTTCATTAAAACTAGGAAGAAAATCGTTAAAACGCCTGATAACGCACACACTAAAATGGTTAGGCGACTCTTGGTTTGCATAATTGCCATATAAATAAACAGTGCTGTCAGGGCAAAATCAACTACGCTCAAATTAATCGTCAAGGCACTGCCGATTAAACTCCCAATAATATTACTAACCGTCCAAAAGATTAACGAATAATGCTCCACCAACATCGCTTGACTTGGCTTCCAATGCTTATCCGTCGCAAACTTCAAATAATTAACCGCATAGTTTTCATCATTCATCGAAAAAGCAAATAAGAAAATGAACGGTACCGACTGCCCTTTTAAATAGCGGGATAAACTCGACCCCAGCAGGGCATATCGTAGCTCTAAGAAAAACATCATCAAAATAATTGTGGTCATGGGTGCATTGATTGTCAACATCGATGCAATCAAAAACTGGGCACCACCGGAAAAGACCATGACTGAGATTAACGCTGTCAGTAAATGGTTGAACCCGGCTGCATGTAGTAAGACCCCACATGCTAACCCAATAGGAATATAGCTAAGCCCCAGTGGCATTACTGTTCGTAAAACCACTAACCAATTTGGCTCGTTCTTTTTCACCAATAATGCCTCCAGTACCGTACCAGTAAAGAATTCTAGCAACATTGTCTGATGTCTATTTACTTAGACATTCGGGTTTAATTTTAACATGTTTCTAGCGGCAATCCTACCTTTTACTAGCGATTGTTCGCTCATTCACGAGTTGTAAACGGTTACATCACTAATTTCTAGTCAAAATGTTGTCCTAAAATAACTAAATCATTCGGGCGTTGGTTCAACTCTGCGACGGCCGGTAAAAAGCCCCATTGTTGATAGCCAAATTTTTCAAATAATTTGATACTTGGCAAATTACTTGAAAAAACATAGGCCAATAACGTGGTTAAGCCAACTGCGGTTAACTTGGTCGGAACCATCGTCAAAACCTGACTGCCGATGCCTTGGCCCTGAACCGCTCGATCTAAGTAAATCGAAATTTCGGCCGTTTTAGCATACGCAGCACGCCCGTAAAATGGCGAAAAACTTAGCCAGCCAACGACAGTCTCAGCTTGCAGAATCACCCACAATGGGTAATGATCACCCGAATGCGCCAAAAACCACGGCCGGCGTTGATCCACCGTCACGGGTTCTAAATCGGCCGTGACCTGATGACTAGGAATCGTTTGGTTATAAATATCAACAATCGTTGGTAAATCTGACATCGTTGCTAGCCGTAACGTCACACTCATATTATCGGACCTCCATCCAAGATACATTTTATAAGTTAGCTCTATTATACAATTAATCGTTAATGGACAACATTTCTTTTTCGCATCAGTTTAGCAATAAAAAAACGAGCCACGATTTTCATCATGACCCGTTCGTTTGGTGATTTCAGTATGCCTAATCTTGATTAATTGAACCAGCTCTTAACCCCACGCCACATTCTGACGAAGACATTAGCTTTTTCAATGGACTTCTTAGGCGTAACTTTCAACGTTAACTGCTTACTTTGACTCCCATTAACAACCTTAATTGCGGTCTTGTTTAACTTCAAAGCAGCCGTCCCAACTGTTTTACCCTGTTTAACGGGTGCTTGCAGTTTACCAGCCGTCGTTGCTGACTTTTGCAAACTAGTCGTTCCGTTAATGGCACTCGCATCCATGCCGGTGGCTAAGTAAATCTTAGTAGCAGCGCTATTAGAAACTAATGCCGACGTTAACGCTTTCCCATCTTGAACTTGAACCGCCTTAGCACCCTTAATAGCACTGTTCTTCGTTAGTGTGGTCGTTGTAAAGTTATGATAAACATATGACATAATTGCAGCAGTCTGCGTGAAACGCTCAGTACCACTATCATTAGCGGCGCCGGCATGCATGACTACCGTAATAATCCGATTACCATTACTGAACTTAACGGTCCCAGTAAAGGCATTCCCGGCCTTAGTGGACGTCCCCGTCTTCAAGCCATCGACTGGTAATGCCGAATAGTGCTTAACGAGCCCTTTCAACATGTAGTTTCGATTGTCCATCTTCGTGGCAGAACTCGTGCCTTTTTCAAACCAAGCATGAGCAATGCTAGATGTTTTAAGTACTTCTGGGTACTTACTCAATAGCTTTTGGGCCACTGTGGCAACGTCTTGCGCTGACATTTCGTTTTCAGCGGTAGCCGCTACATTACTATACCCAATCGTACTACCGACTTCTTTATTCGTTAAACCAGATGCATTAATGATAGTCGCATCCGTAATTCCGAAAGATTTAGCCGTTTTCCGCATCAACGTTACAAACTGATGTGGTGAACCCGCCACCGCATCACCTAGCGCAGTAATGGCCGCATTCGCTGAATAAATTTCAGTCGCATTATACAATTGCCGGACCGAATAAGTCTTGGTTGATAATAATGGCACATTCGCATAGTCAGTGTTCTGGCTCATTTTAGCAACTGCCTTGCTAACACTGATCTTTTGATCCCAAGATAACTTACCTTCATGAATCGCTTGTAAAACTAAGTATGTACTCAGCATTTTCGTCATTGACGCAATCGCCATTGGCTTGGTACTATTCTTATCGTATAAAATCTGTCCCGTATTGGCATCCACAGCAATCGCAGCCTTGGCTGAAATAGCTGGCGTTGTCGCAGCTTGAGCGTCGATGGTCGCCCCCGCAATACCCAATCCAGTCGTGGTAAACGTCACTGCCGCTACCAACGTGATCATAATTTTCTTTAACTTTCCCGCAACTCTCATCTTTCAATTATCCCTTTCCTGACTGTCCTAATTTCAGTTTAAATAATAATGGTACTCGAAACAAGTTAATTCGTGATTTTTTGCTTAGTTTTCGTCAGTGGTTGATCATGCTTGACTGGGAGATGCATCACAAAACTCGTTAATTCATCATCACTCTGGGCATAAATGTAGCCACCATGGTGCGTAACAATGCTTTGGGCAATCGCTAAGCCGAGCCCTGAACCGCCCGTTGCTTTCGAACGTGATTCCTCGACCCGATAAAACCGTTCAAATAAAAGGCCTAAAGAATCGGCTGGAATCCGTTTACCATCATTAGTCACATGAATCACCACTTCTGGACCACGTTGTTCCGCTTGTAAAATAACTTTTTTAGCCCCATCACCGTATTTAAAAGCATTCGTAATCAAGTTATTAAAGACTCGTCCTAATTTTTCCGCATCCGCTTCCAGATAGATGGGCGCCGGCCCCGTTTCAACACTAATCGTTAATTGTTTCTTATTAGCTTCTAACTCAAAACTAGCCGCCAACTGTTCCAGCATCGCCGTTAGATTCAACCGGCTAATATTTAATGGCGTTTCAGTCTGCCGAACCTTGGTGTACTCGAATAAATCTTCCACTAAGGACTTCATCTGCGTCGCTTTAGTATAGGCAATGTGCGTGTATTTTATCAGATCAGCTTCTGATTGATACTGGTGATTTTCAATCAAGCCGAGATACCCAATAATCGACGTTAACGGTGTGCGGATATCATGACTCACATTGGTAATTAACGCATCTTTCGACCGTTCAATTTCTCGTTCTTCGTCCATCGAATGAATCGCCGAATCAACAAGCGCATTCACGCTTTCAACCACTCGTTGCGTATCACCAGTCAAATTAAAATTAATTCGGTGATCAAAATGGCCCGCAGCAATATAATGTAACTCACTGATAATATGCCGTAATTGCATTTGTTTATAGCGCCGAATCAGCCGCCAATATAAGACAAATCCATCGGCAATGACCATTAAAGCAATGAATAGATTCTCATAGCTCCATAATTGATAATTCGTCGGTCCGATTTTAATCGAGCGTTTTATCTGAAAAATCCCGCTCTGTAAGCCGGGATTATGCGCAATCGCACTATTAATCAACACCACAATTGACAAGTTTAAAAGGAGTAGCAAAATAACGGTCACTACTCCTTCAAAGAATAATTCACTTTTTTCACGTCCTGTTAATTTCAAAAGTTAACCTCGCTCTTAACGTGATTCAATCTTATAACCAACGCCCCAGACAGTTTGAATGACTTTTTCTCCATCCGTTGCCTCTTCGATTTTATCGCGCAAATGACTCACATGGACCATGACCGTTTTGGCGGACACGATACTCTCTTGTTGCCAAACCCGTTCAAAAATATCATCCGCTGAAAAGACCCGGTTAGGATGACTAGCCAAGAGATATAAAATACCAAATTCCAAGGCAGTTAACTGAATATCCTTGCCAGTCAGTGTCTTAACTTCGTGTGAATCTTTATTAATCGTCAACGGCCCAATGTCTAAAACATCCGGTTCATTAGTCGTCACATTATTTTCTGACCGTCGTAATAATGATTTGACCCGCGCCATAATTTCTAGCGGATTGAATGGCTTCGTCACATAATCATCGGCCCCGGTAATTAAGCCTTGAATTTTATCCATATCGCCGGTTTTAGCGGATAACACTAAGATGGGTAATTGGGAGTCTTTACGGACTTCTTTAATGACTTCAATCCCGTCCATTTCAGGCATCATAATATCCAAAATCATTAACGCAATGTCTGGATTCGTATTTAATTTCGTCAGGGCTTCTTTCCCGTTGTAAGCACTGATTGGTTCATAACCTTCATTTTTGATATAAATCTCTAATAGTTGTGCAATTTCTTTATCGTCATCGACTACCAAAATTTTCATATTCATTTCTCCTCATATTAATTCTATTTATATTCTACCAAAAAGTATTAATCAACGGGGTATTCAAGGTGCTATTTAGAGAAAACGCAAAGATTGTTCGGGTTAATCATTGACGCCGGCTACCATATTGCAAAAAAAAGCTCAATTCAGCATTGAATTGAGCTCGTTTGAACCAATCAAAGATTGGCTGGTTTAGTTCATTACCCGTTAACAGAATAGTTAGGGGCATTCTTAGTAATTTGAATTTCATGTGGATGCGATTCACGCAAGCCCGCACCAGAGATTTCAACGAATTGGGCATTTTGGATTAAGGCATCGATATTTTTAGCACCGACATAACCCATCCCAGAACGTAAGCCACCAAGCATTTGGAAGATAATATCGTCCGCACTACCCTTAAATGGCACGCGGCCTTCAACCCCTTCTGGCACTAACTTGTTAGCTTCATTCACGCCACCTTGGAAATAACGGTCCGAAGAACCATGCGCTTGTGACATGGCACCAACGGAACCCATGCCACGGTAGAACTTGTATTGCCGACCATCGTCAAAGACAACTTCACCAGGGGCTTCAGTCGTCCCGGCTAACATGCTGCCTAACATCACTGCATTGCCGCCAGCTGCCAAGGCTTTAACGATATCACCAGAATACTTAATCCCACCATCAGCAATGATCGCCTTCCCATATTCTTGTGCAACACTTGCTGAATCATAAACTGCCGTTAATTGTGGCACGCCAACTCCGGCAACAATCCGCGTCGTACAAATTGAACCAGGGCCGATACCAACTTTAACCACGTCAACCCCAGCTTCAAATAACGCCCGCGTGCCTTCAGCAGTAGCGACATTTCCAGCAATCAAGGTTTGGGTTGGGAAATGCGCCCGAATTTCTTTGATCTTCCGTAAAACCCCGGCTGAATGCCCATGCGCTGTATCAATCACAATTGCATCAGCACCGGCTGTGAACAACGCTTCAGCCCGATCAAAGGTATCGCTGGTCACCCCAACCGCACCAACAGCCAACAAATGGTTGGTTGCATCAACAGCGGCATGTGGATGTTCAGCCGTTTTTTCAACGGCCTTAATTTTGCTAATTTCAGCTGCTTGGGCTTCAACACTCAAGTTCTTATGAATAACTGCTAGTCCACCTTGGTTAGCCATTGCGATCCCCATGGCTGATTCAGAGACTGTATCCATTCCCGCACTGAGAATTGGAATATTAAGTTGCAAATTATCAGCCAACTTTACACCTAAATCGACTTCATTCGGTAAAACGTGACTTTCGGCCGGAATCAATAAGACATCATCAAACGTATAACCCTTTTTTCCAAACTTTGTATCCCAATTAGACATTGAATGTTAGCTCCTTGTGGTTTTATTTTTATCTGTAAAGGTAACAAAACATCGCCATAAATGCAAGGTGAAACTTGCATTTTCAGCAATTTTTCATTTAGATGGCTTAAAACGGATTCGATTTTCTCGAATCCGTTTTAACTTAAATGCTGTATTTAACTAAAATAAACTCGTGGTGATATGGTAACGCCGCTTCAACCACATCCGTAAGAAGAAGACAATCACTGCCATAACCAAATAAACAATCGCTGGCAAGGCTGGGTTCAAGCTCGTTGGTAATGAAGCTGCGGTCGTAAAGATTAACATCCAAACAATCACTGCCATGACGGACCATAAAATCTTACGCCACATGGCAACTTTTTTGTTTTTACCTGGTGCCAAGTATTCAAATAACTTCGCTACCCCGAGACCACCAATCGCTGACGTGACGACAATTGCCGTAATCCC
The DNA here is from genome assembly GCF_002970935.1 of Lactobacillus sp. CBA3606. Taxonomy (NCBI): domain Bacteria; kingdom Bacillati; phylum Bacillota; class Bacilli; order Lactobacillales; family Lactobacillaceae; genus Lactiplantibacillus; species Lactiplantibacillus kimchii. The sequence continues at coordinate 1,388,783 of NZ_CP027194.1, forward strand.
GTTGGCACCGGCTGAGCCCTTGGTTGCATTGGAACCAAAGAACCCAATCGCACCATACATCAAGCAGAAAATCATGAATAACATCAATCCATTATCCAACGCCGTAATCCAGTAATTAGCGTGAGCTTGATCAGCAGGATCTTTCTTAGGCCCATCAATAATGGCCTGCGTTTGTTCTTGGACGGTGCCATACAACTGACGCGCAGTGGTCCCTTTATGTTGTTCAGCCAGCAACGTCGCTAGCATCTCATCCAGGGCAGCTTTCTGCTTGTCACTTGATAAAGTTGTAGCACTCAAGGACTTGCGCATTTGGCGCATGTATTCGTCATTACGCTTCGTTAATTCCGTTGCATCACGTAATGGTTGTTCGGCTGCTTGGATTTGCTTAGCACCCGCTTGCGCATTCCGTGGTTCTTTCGATGATTCACTCACGAATAGTTCCCCCTCTTGGCTTAATTAGACGTTGAATCGGAATTCGACGATGTCACCATCTTGCATGACGTAGTCTTTACCTTCAAGTCGTAGCTTACCATTTTCTTTGACTTTGGCTTCACTGCCGGCCGCATCTAAGTCGGCAAACGACATTACTTCGGCCCGAATAAACCCACGTTCAAAATCAGAATGAATAATTCCAGCTGCTTGAGGCGCCTTTGTTCCGCGTTTAAAGGTCCAAGCACGTGTTTCCTTGCCACCAGCGGTAAAGAACGTTTCAAGGCCTAAGAGCTTATAAGAAGCCCGAATTAACCGATTCAAGCCGGGTTCTTCGACACCTTCAGCGGCTAAAAAGTCTGCTTTGTCAGCATCATCAAGTTCCGCAATTTCTTCTTCAGTTTCAGCAGCGACCCCAATTGCTTGGGCGCCCTCTTTTTTAGCATAATCGGCCACAACCTGATAATATTTTGAGCTTTCAGGGTCAGCCATATCATCTTCGGCAATGTTAGCGACATATAACACTGGCTTCGACGTCAGTAAGAATAAGCCCTTAACAATGAGTTGGTCATCTTCATTAAAGGTTAACGACCGCACTGGCTTACCAGCTTCCAGGGCTGGCTTGATCGTTTCCAGCACGGCCAATTCAGCTTTAGCTTCCTTATCGCTCCCTTTGGCTGCACGTTGGACCTTAGCCAAACGCTTGTCAACAGTCTCTAAGTCAGCCAAGCTTAATTCCAAGTTAATCGTTTCGATATCATCTTGAGGATCGACTTTACCCGTCACATGCGTGATATTATCATCATCAAAGGCTCGGACAACGTGGACAATCGCATCAACTTGGCGAATATTTTCAAGGAATTTATTCCCTAACCCTTCACCCTTACTAGCGCCCTTAACAATCCCGGCAATATCTGTAAATTCAAAGGTCGTTGAAACGACTTTTTTGGCGGGAATAACTGCTTGAATCCGATCTAAACGTTGATCAGGAACTTCAACCATCCCAACGTTTGGGTCAATGGTCGCGAACGGGTAGTTGGCCATTTCGGCGCCCGCCTTCGTAATTGCGTTAAATAATGTTGATTTACCAACGTTTGGTAACCCAACGATACCTGCTGTAAGTGCCATATTGATTATTCACTCTTCCTTTTAAAGTAATTAAGCTTAGTCGGCTTTCTTTTCGAGCATCTTTTTCATTTTTTTATCAAACTCACGGCGCGGCAACATGACGATATGACCGCAGCCCGTGCATTTGATCTTAATATCAGCGCCCATCCGGGTAATCTCCCAACGGTTGACCCCACAGGGATGCGCTTTTTTCATTTCGACAATATCACCTAAATCGTACATGTGCAACGCTCCTTTAAGGTTTAATTTAAATCAATTTGTAAAATTTCTAAAATCCGATTTAAGTCATCATTTGATAAGTATGGGATTTCGATTTTACCTTGTTCTTTTTTATTTTGCTTGGTTTGAATGGAAACTGCTGTCCCAAACTTTTCTTGCAATTGTTCCTCGCTAGCGCGAATATACGGTGATTTTTTGACGACTACCGGTTTAGGCGCTTGCTTTTGTTCGCCATTATAGCGCGCCACAATCTGCTCTAACTGGCGGACCGTTAACTGGGCTTTAATCGCCTTTTTAGCCAATGGGACTAATTGGGTCTTATCCTTTAAAGACAATAACGTCCGTGCCTGACCCATGGACAATTGGCCCTTTTGAATCAGTTGTTTAACCCCAGTTGGCAAGCCTAATAGACGCAGATAGTTGGCAATATAGGGCCGACTTTTACCGAGGCGTTTGGAGACTTCAGCTTGGGTCAACTTAAGCTTATCCATCAATGATGCATACGCTTCGGCCTCTTCTAACGCAGTTAAATCTTCACGTTGTAGATTTTCTAAAACCCCAATTTCCATCATCTGAGCTTCGGTAACATCCCGGACAATTGCTGGAATGGTCTTCTGCTTAGCTAATTTTGAGGCACGAAAACGACGTTCACCAGCAATTAACTCGTACTTTTTAATTTCAGCATCCGGTTGCCGGACAATGATAGGCTGAAAGACACCTGATTTTTCAATCGAACTGGCGAGTTCTTTTAAAGCCGTTGCATCAAATTTTCGCCGTGGTTGATAGGGATTAACTCGAATATCAGTTAGTGCGAGTTCCGCAACCATTTCTTCATTGGTTGGTTCATCAGCATCGGCAAACAAGGCATCAATGCCACGGCCTAATGCTTTATTTTGCGCTTTTTCTTTACTTGCCATGAGCCGCCAACACTTCCTTTGCTAATGCTAAGTAGACTTGCGCCCCTTTTGAACGAATGTCGTAATCAACGATTGAGAGACCATGACTAGGCGCCTCTGACAACCGCACATTGCGGGGAATAATCGTCTTATAAACGGCATCCTTAAAGTATTTGCGCACTTCTTCATTAACCTGGGCCCCTAGATTGGTCCGGGCATCATACATCGTTAATAACACCCCTTCAATTCGAAGTTGTCGATTGAAGTGTTTTTGGACTAACTTAACGGTATTCAATAATTGGCTTAACCCTTCCAAAGCATAATATTCACTTTGCACCGGAATTAAGATTGAATCACAAGCCGTAAAGGCATTGATCGTTAGCAGGCCTAGCGAGGGTGGACAGTCAATCAAAATAAAGTCATAAGCGTCCCTGACGTCATCAATGGCATCCCGCAAACGCGTTTCACGAGCCATCATTGGCGTTAGCTCAATCTCCGCACCCGATAATTGAATCGTGGCTGGGACAATGTCCAACCCCTCATGACTCGTTGGAATAATTGTATCTTTAATTGGGGTATCATTAATTAAGACATCATAAATTTCACGTTCAATCGTTGATTTTTGAATGCCCAAGCCGCTCGTCGCATTTCCTTGCGCATCCGTATCAATTAATAGTACCTTTTGACCTTGTTCTACGAGACTTGCACCTAAATTGATGCTTGTCGTTGTCTTACCAACGCCACCTTTTTGGTTGGCGAGTGCAATTACGGCTCCCATAATTATTGACCACCCCTTGCTTGATTTTTCGGGATTTCAATCGTGATACGGTAACTGTCACCAGTGTCTTCTTCATGCGACTGCACTGACAAGCCAGCGGCCGTCACCATCTTAATTGATTTTTTAATCGTATTGACCGCAATGCGGGTATCTCCCGTTAATCCCCGCGGTCGTTTTTGTTTTGGTTTTGGTGGCACCTGTATTTTTTGTACCACTTGTTCCGTTTCTTTAACGGTTAACTGCTGGTCCAACACTTGAGCTAACACGGTGGCTTGCTGATCCACTGATAAATTCAAGAGGGCCCGGCCATGCCGTTCGCTGATTTGGCGTTTTAATAAGGCTTGTTGCACGGCTGGCGCTAACTTTAATAACCGCAACTTGTTCGCCACAAACGACTGACTTTTACCGAGTTCTTTCGCCAGCGCCACTTGTGTCAGCGTATTTAAGGTCATTAATTCTTGATAGGCCGTCGCTTCTTCAATGACCGTTAAGTCTTGGCGTTGTAAATTTTCAATCAACGCCATTGAAGCCGTTTCGCCATCATCCATTTTTTGAATAATTGCTGGCGCTTGGGCCCAATGCAAAGAACAAATCGCACGAAAACGTCGTTCACCAGCAATGATTTCGTATTTTTTAGGCGCATATTCTCGCAATACAATCGGTTGCAATAAGCCATGTGCCGCAATCGTGGCTGCTAATTCATCAATCCCGGCTGTCTCAAAAACTTGCCGTGGCTGAAACCGATTCGGAACAATCGCTGTCACCGGAATCTGCACGATTTGTTGTTGGGGATTCGCTGTTTCAGCATCCTTATTTTTATCACGATTACCACCGAATAAGGAAAATGCCATCTCAATTACCTCCCACTTTAGTCATGGGCCGTTAACGGCTGTTTAGCAGGCGTCCCCGGCTTACGTGGATAGCGCTTAGGCGTCGGCCGCTTTTTAGCCACAATAATAATATGCCGCGGGTCACCTGTTTGTGGTAAAGTCAACGCTTCATCACGCACTAATTGACCACCTAATTGTTGAATCGCATAAGCACCTTCAGCTGTTTCAGTCCGAGCATTAGCGGCCTTTAGCGCCACCATCTGACCACCGACTTTTACAAGTGGCAAACACAATTCGCTTAACACCGATAAGCGGGCCACCGCTCGGGCTGTGACTAAATCATATTGCTCGCGATGACCGGATTTTTTGCCCGCAAAGGTTTCAGCCCGATCATGAAAAGCTTGCACATCACTTAATCCCAAAGCGCTAATGAGTGCTTGCAAAAAATTAATCCGTTTATTTAACGAATCCACAATCGTCACTTGTAACTGGGGGAACACGATTTTTAATGGTAGCGACGGAAAGCCAGCTCCCGCACCAACATCACAGATGGTTAACGGTTGTTCGCGCAACGCTGCCACATAAAAAGCGGGCGTAATTGAATCATAAAAATGCTTCAAATACACTTCGGGCTGAGCTGTGATCGTCGTTAAATTGAATTGGCGATTGGTTTCAATCAGCAACTTAAAGTACGTTGCGAATTGAGCCATTTGCTGATCACTTAGTCTAATATCGTGACTCGCCAAAGCTTGTTTAAATTCTTCTGGATTCATGAAAAAGCTCCTTAATTAAGGTCGCATTTGCCTTACAGTTGTGAAACAACTTGAATGTTTCACGTCACCTCATAACTTTAACTTAAAATCAAGGCAAAATCAATGCTCGAGCTTGGATTATTACCCCGTGTAACCCTTGAAAAATCACGATTTCGCTTCATTTAGCCAGAACCGATTTTTTTGCATCTATCCCACTGGATTTTAGCAGATTTTTAGAAAAATAGACGGCCTTTCAGCTAGTTGCTGAAAAGTCGCCTATCGTTTATTTTATATTTAGTTGCTTACCAAACGAATAACCCAACTACGCCGGCGGATAAGAGGGAAACTAAAATCCCAGATAAAAGTAAATAGCCCACGTTACGTGAAATCAAGTCATTCTTTTCACGACTCACAATCCCCTTGAATGCCCCAATAATCATCCCAACAGTTGAGAAGTTGGCAAATGATGTCAAGAAGACCGTCAAAACTGCTCTAAAATGGGGGGCAAAATCGTTAACTTTACCCGTAACTTCACCCATGACCACGAATTCATTCGTGACCAACTTGGTCCCCATGTAAGAGGCCATTTGGAAGGCATCGTGAGCATTGAAACCCAGTAACCAAGCAAATGGGAACATGATTACCCCAAAGATATTTTCAAGTGAAAGGTTCGTGTTGATTAAGCCTAACAACTTATCAATTAACTTCGCTAACGCCACAAAGGCAATAACGTTGGCCGCGATAATCAAGATTAACTTACCAGCGCCAAGAATGGAGTCACCTAAGAAAGAGAAGAATGGTTCGCGCACTGGCTTAGCTGCTTGAACTTGTTCATCTGCCAAGGTTTCAGAGCCACTAGTTTCAGTTGTTGCCGTCGTTTCTTCAACGGCAGCACTACTGCCAACTTTGGCAATGGTATCTTCTTCTGGTTTAACATCGACCGGATTTAAGATGGCCGTAATAATGGCCGCATTTAAGACATTCATTGGCACCGCCGTCAAAATAAATTGACCAGGCATCATCTTAATATACGCGCCCAGAATGGAGGCCGTCACACAACTCATCGACATCATCGCAATGGTCAAGTTTCGTTGAGCTTTCATCTGTTTCAATTGTAATTGCGAAACAGCAAGCGCTTCGGTATTACCTAAAAACATCATTTCAACAACGAAAAATGATTCGAATTTTGGTTGACCGGTAATATAAGCCAAACCACGACCGACCCATTTAATAATCCATGGTAAAACGCCGATATATGTCAAAATATCAAATAATGGCACAATTAATAAAATTGGTAACAATGAACTGGTAACGAAATCCATTTGTTTGACATTGACCCAACTAGCCAACGCAAATGCAATCCCATCGTATGAAACATCAACCAGCCAAGTAAAGCCATCAGCTGCTGCTTTAACCGCGTCAACCCCGACTTGTGAACCGGTTAAGAACCATGCTAACAATAATTCCAAAACCAACATAACACCGATTGAACGCCAATGAATCGCGTGTTTTTGCTTGGAGAATACGTAGGCAATTGCAATGAAGACCACAATCCCAATAATATTAACCACCAAGTTAAATACCATGTGAATATTCCTTCTTCCCTATAGATGTTGTCAAACCAATAAAAAACAATTAAGAAAAAACTACCTTTATTAATTTACCATTTCCGCTAACGTTATGGTAGCTAAATTTTAAGGAATCATTAAGGAATTGTGTGCTGACGCCACTAAAAAAGCGACTTAACTTAAGAATCATTAAGTCGCCAATTAAAACCCAATCATCAACTGAACTGATGACGAGCCCCTGCCAAGGACTTTTATTATACCGCGTTTTATCAGACACCGAACCAATTAGTTGACCCACCGCTTAGATGAGCGTAAGCTACAAACAATTAAACGAAAGGGGGTGATGCTTTTTGAGTACCAATCGTAAGCTTAAAGCATCAGTCTCTGCTCTACTTGGAGCACTGAACTGATTGCTTTAAAGGTATCTAAGACTACGGTCTTGGATGCCTTTATTTTTTTGCGTCACGGTTCTCCTAGCACCCCTTAAGACTTTACGGGTGGTCACTAAAACCAAGCGGCGCACTTAATCATTAACTAGCGCGATCGCCACAACATTTCGTTTGGATATTCAGTCGTCAAAAATTGTTTGATTGCTCGAATCATCATTGCGGTCGACGGCGCTGTGGCCTGCGTTTTATTGGCAACCAATGCAATCTCTCGATTATAGGGTTCCGCAAACGGATACGTATTGACATCCCCTGTTAATTTTTTCAACGCTAACTTCGGCAAAATCCCCATTCCCAAACCAGATTCCACCATCGAAATGATGGATTGGTCATCAATCGAAAACCGCAAAAAATTATTCGTTACATGATAATGATCCAAAGCCAGCTTCGTATCACGGTCATAATCACTCTGCTGCAAAATGAAATTTTGATCCATGACATCCGCTTTCGTCATATACTGACCGTTAGCGGGGACAAAACCGGCGGGGGTCACACAATAGATTGGATCATTAATCAAAGCATGCGCTAATAAATTATCATTAACGGGGAGCGACGTGAATCCCACATCAATCGTCCCAATTTTCGCCCACTTAGTAATCTCATTGAAATTCCCTTGAACGACTGAAATTTCAATATCGGGATATTCATGGTTAAAGCGCCGAATAATGCGAGGCAACCAATTGATGCAAACACTACTGAAGCCGCCAATTCGCACGGAACCAGAATGTAATCCTTGGATATTATCGGCTACTTGACGCAGATTACTTTCAGTATTCAAGATTTCCTGGACGTAAGGCAGGACTTGCTGCCCATCACTGGTAAGTTCAACCCCCGAACGGTTACGAATAAATAACGGAAAGCCAAGTGCCTTTTCCAGTTGGTTCACAGAATGACTGACCGCACTGGGCGTCACATTCAAGGTTGCAGCCGCTTGATAGAAGGTTTTCTGCGCCACAACAGTTGCAAAAACTTCATACGCAAAATTTGCCATACTGATGATTTACTCCTTAGATGAATTGTTTTCATTTATAATTGAAAAAGTTGAACTTTACTAAACTGCTCCCCCATTTTATCATATTAATAATCAAACCAGTCAATGACACTTAAAAAAATCAAGTGGGGGCCACATCATGAAAAAACTATTTGCGAATCGCGTCTTAACTAATGACACAACTGATCTTGATAATATTTTCAAAAATAGCGCCAATCCGGAAAACATTTCCTTTGCTGGCGGGTTTCCCGATGTCCGCTTATTTCCCGAACAGGCTTTGCAACAAGCCTATCATGACGCAATTAACCAACAGGGACCGGCCATTTTTCAATATCAATCCACCCAAGGCCCGCTGGCGCTGCGGCAAAAATTAGCGACACGCATGGTCCAACAGGCCGGCGTGACAACCACTGCAGCAAATATCTTGCTTACCCAAGGCGGGCAGCAAGCCATCGACTTGGTCGCTAAATTACTCTTAAATCATGGCGATGCCATGGTCGTTGAGGGCCCGACTTACATGGGCGCCTTAGCTGCATTTGATACCTACGAACCCACCTATTATGAAGTGCCAGTCGATCAAGATGGCATGAACTTACGCCGGTTACAGCAGACGCTTAAAGCGCATCCCGAAATCAAACTCATCTATACAATTCCTGATTTTCATAATCCAACTGGGACAACGCTCACTGCAAAACGGCGACAGGCAATGGTGGCCTTAGCTAATCAATACAATGTCATCATTTTAGAGGACAGCCCTTATCGCGACCTGCGTTACAGCGGACAAACCATTCCCGCAATTAAGCACTATGATACTGAAGGTCGGGTAATCTTCATTTCCAGCTTTTCTAAAATTCTATCACCCGCTTTACGAACCGGCTGGTTAGTTGCTGACGACACCCTGATGACCCAATTAGTTGGGTTAAAATCAGCCGTCGATGTTCAATCACCGAATGTGACTTTAGCAGCAATTAATGCTTATTTGGATCAAAATGACTTAGATGCTCACATCGCAACCCTTAACCAAGCCTATCAAGTTAAGCGCGATGCCATGTTGCAAGCCTTAGATCGTTATTTTCCTAAAAATGTGACTTATACACGTCCAGCTGGTGGGTTCTTCATCTGGGTCACGTTACCTGCAACCATCGATGCGCAGCAATTGTTAACCGACGTTGTTTTACCACAAGCGCATGTCGCCTACGTCCCTTCGGCTTGTCAATTCGCTAGTCGCACCGTTAAAAACGGTCTCCGACTAAACTTCACCAGTCTCGATCCAACGACAATTACAGCCGGCATTCGGCGCTTAGGTCAGTTACTCCAACCCGCGCCCGTCACAACCACCACTAAGCCACGGCTAAAAACCAGTTTTCAATTTTGATAATAGCAACTAGTTCGTTTGATTATGAGAAAACGATTTGACTATCATTAGAGAACGCGGTAAACTTACGCTAAATAATCAACATTTTGATGAGATGAGTACGTTATTTGATTCAGTCCAGCGAGCTGTGGTGCGATGAAAAGCAGCCTGAATCCTAACCGAAGATGGTCTCTAAATGGTGTCGGTAAGCGTTAGTGAACCGATGACGGGGTCGTACTCGTTAACGTACGCGAGTTAAGCTTAACTCACAGAGTTGGACCGAGTGATCGGTTCAAGCACAAAGGTGGCACCACGATCAACAATCGTCCTTTTATTAGGAAGATTGTTTTTTTTCGGCAAAAAATCAATGAAGGAGCTAAAATATAATGAAAAAATGGATCAAACAATTAGGACTAGCTATTTTAGGCCTCACCCTCGCAATTACCCTTACCGCTTGTAGCCAAAAGACACATTCAACGACTACCCGCGCAACCACTAACTTGCATTTGCAACAAGCTGGTACTTTGACCATCGGACTAGAAGGAACATTTCAACCTTACAGTTATCGCAAGAACGGCCAATTAACCGGCTTTGAAGTTGACCTAGGTCGCGCCATTGCCAAAAAAATGGGCTTAAAGGCTAAGTTTGTGCCAACTAAATTTGATGCGTTAATTGCTGGTTTAGCAGTCAACAAATACGATGTCGTCATTAATGATATTGCCGAAACACCACAACGTCAGCAAAAATATTTATTTTCAACGCCTTACATTTATTCAAAATCGCAATTGGCCGTTAAAAAGAACGCCACGATTACGCAACTGACCGCGATTAAAGGGCAAAAGGTGGCCCAGACAACCACCAGTAATAATGCCGCCGATGCTAAGCGTTTGGGCGCAACCGTCGTCCCCACTGACGGCTTTGAACAATCAATTGCACTCGTGACCCAAGGACGGGTCAGTGGGACCATTAATTCACGCGAAGCTTTCTACGCTTACTTCAAACAAAATCCGACCGCTCATTTAAAGCTAATCGCTACGGGTAATGCAATTAAAACGCAAAAAATCGGCGCTATTGTCACTAAAAAGCACGCCAAGTTACAACAACGCTTATCAACTGCCATCCGGGCATTACGCCAAGATGGCACGCTCACGAAACTCTCAAAGCGCTACTTTGGTGGTGACGTGACCAAGCCTTAGCCCGAGCGAGACGCCCGTTAATTTTTCTAGCCTCACTTATTCCCAGTGAATTTTAGGTATCATGATTGAAACTGGTTCGCTATAATAATAGAGTGCTTATTTTTTGTCAGTTAACTTAGTTTCAATTATGATATGACTAGTGTCTAAAAAATTTAGGGAGTGTTGAGTAAATTATGAAAAGTGTTATTAAACGACTAAGTCTAGCCGTTTTCGGGGTAGCCTTGGCAGTGGTCTTAACTGCTTGTGGTAATAGTTCCAGTCAATCCAGCAGTGCCAGTTCTGACCTTGGATTACAGACGCCGGGGACGTTGACCGTGGGTCTAGAAGGAACTTTCAAACCATATAGTTATCGCAAAGACGGTAAGTTGACCGGGTTTGAAGTCGATTTAGCTCGCGCCGTTGCTAAAAAGATGGGCGTTAAAGTCAAATTTGTGCCAACCAAGTTTGACTCGTTGATTGCTGGCTTGGATGTCAACAAATACGATATCGTCATTAATAATATTTCTCAAAATAAGCAACGGGAAAAGAAATATCTCTTTTCGACCCCTTATATCTATTCAAAGTCACAATTAGCGGTTAAGAAGTCGAACAAAGCCATTAAAAAGATTACTGATATCAAGGGTCAAAAAGTGGCTGAAACGACAACTAGTAACAATGCTACCGATGCCAAACGCTTAGGCGCTACGATTACACCAACTGATGGCTTCCAACAGTCCATTGATCTCGTTGAACAAGGTCGCGCCGCCGGAACGATTAACTCCGGTGAATCGTTCTACGCTTACTTGAAACAACAACCTAACGCTAATATTCGTTTAATTAGTGCTGGTGACGAGATTGCCACGCAAAAAATTGGCGCCATTGTCACTAAGAAACACGCTAAATTACAGAAAAAAGTTTCTAAAGCGATTCGTGACTTACGTCAAGATGGCACTTTAACGAAGCTTTCCAAACAATATTTTGGCGCTGACGTCACTAACAACTAACCGTTAGACCACTTTAAGCGCAATTACACCAAGCGTCGAGCCTGACTCTCGGCGCATACATACATTTTATTTTCACAGGAGGTCCCGCATGGAATCCATTTGGCATATTATTGTTACTTCAACGCCCCAAATCGCCTTGGCTGGCTTAAAATATACGATTCCGATTGCCCTAATTTCATTTATCTTGGGCCTAATCTTAGCCGTATTGACCGCATTAACTAAGCTATCACCTCGCCATGGTTGGTTTTCAATTCTGAAAGCCATTGCTTACTTTTATGTTTGGCTCTTTCGGAGCACCCCGTTATTAGTGCAATTATTCATTGTTTACTTTGGCCTGCCCTACTTGAAGATCAAAGGTCTCTTCCCGAATGGGATTCAACTTGATCCGTGGACGGCTGGTATTACAACTTTCTCACTCAATACCGGTGCCTATTGCGCCGAAACTATTCGGGCGTCAATCTTGTCTATCTCACAGGGCCAATGGGAAGCCGCTTATTCTATCGGAATGACTAAGCCACAAGTCTTGCGTCGGATTATTTTGCCACAAGCAGCTCGCGTCTCGTTGCCACCACTAGCCAATAGTTTTATTGGCCTCGTCAAAGATACTTCCTTGGCCGCCTCAATTACCATTATTGAAATGTTTGAAGTGAGTCAACAGATTGCTGCTGAAAACTACCAGCCATTGGTCATGTATGCGTTAGTTGCCGCCCTTTATGCCGTCTTGTGTTCAATTCTTAGTTACTTACAAGGCTATCTTGAAAGACGGACCTCACGTTACATTAGTCCCATTAATTAGGAGGGATCACCTGTGATTAAATTTGAACACGTCAATAAAACTTTTGGTGAGCACCCCGCTTTAATCGATATTAATACTGAATTTAAAGCACACCAAACCACGGTCATCGTTGGGCCTTCTGGGTCCGGCAAATCAACTTTATTACGATCGCTTAACTTATTAGAACATCCTGAAAGCGGTCAGTATCACTTCAATGATTTAACCATTGATTTCGCTAAGCCCTTGACCAATAAAACCATTTTAACGTTACGGCGCAAAACCGGGATGGTATTTCAAGGCTATAACCTCTTCCCACATTTAACCGTCATTAAAAATGTGATGGAAGGTCCTGTTCAAGTTTTGAAACAACCTGTGGCAACTGCTCAAAAGTCGGCGTTAGACTTGCTAACGAAGGTTGGCCTAGCTGATAAGGCTGATGCTTTTCCTAGCCAACTTTCTGGCGGGCAACAGCAACGCGTGGCGATTGCCCGCTCGCTAGCGATGAACCCGGAGTATATTCTCCTCGATGAACCCACCAGTGCCTTGGACCCCGAACTAGAAGCCGGCGTGTTACGAGTACTCCTAGATTTGGCCCGTGAAAAAGACTCGATGGTCATTGTGACGCATAACTTAGAATTTGCCCGCGCGGTTGCCGATAAGATTCTCTTCGTTGAAAATGGAAAAATCTTATTTGATGGCACCCCGGCCGAATTCTTTAAAGAACCGACCCAACGAATCTCCGATTTCTTAGCTGCTATGACTTTTACCACCATTTCTGATAAAGCTAACCAATAATAATTAGTCTAAAAAGAGTACTGCGAGAATTGTTAACTTCTTGCGGCACTCTTTTTTTGCTAGCAGTCGCCTTTTATCGCCCCAACCTTGACAGGAATTGATCAATCACGCTATACTATTAATCGAACGATACTATACGACGTATAATATAGCAGGAGGAATAGCGATGGCGATTCAAATTAGCTCCGAACTGTTGGACGGCTGCGTCTTAGCCCTTTTACAAACAGAAGATTATTACGGTTACGCCTTAACGCAACGATTACAAGCATCCGTTTCAGTCTCTGAATCAACGCTATATCCAGTTTTGCGGCGCCTTAAAAAAAATGAGTGGGTCACAACTTATGATCAGGCTTATCAAGGCCGTAACCGACGCTACTATCAGATTACAGCCGCTGGGACAGCACAACTCACCATCATCCAACAAGACTGGCAGACTTACAATCAGGCCATTAATACATTACTAAAGGGGGAAGCATCTTCATGACAGACTATCTAGATAAATTCACCGCCTTACTGGTCCAATTACAAGCGGATGAGCGAGACGAAGTAATCGAATTTTATCGCGAATATTTATTAGACGCTGACATTCAAACTTATGCTGATTGCGTTGCCGAACTGGGAGCGCCGAAGCAGCTTGCACGCAAGGTTTTGGCCGATTATTCAATCCGCTTCAATGAAAATCTCAACGCCAATACCTCGAAACATCAAAAATCTAAAGCCGGGATGCGCGCAATTTGGTGGGTTATCTTAGCGCTCCTCTCCACGCCGATTACAATTCCAGCATTATTAGTCATTATGGGCGTCTTACTAACATTAGCTATTATGATATTCGCCATGGCTGTCGTTATCGTTGTGGGCTTTGTCACTGTGACCATCTTGGCCTTAACCATGATTACTGCCGGTATTGGTATCTTCATGCAATCGTTGGCGACCGCCCTCTTCTATCTGGGCGTTGGTCTGGCACTGCTTGGCATTGAATTGCTGATTCTGCCGTTAGTCCTCTGGTTTATCGGCCTGATTATCCAAGGCGTTTCCACCATTATCCAGCGACTCTACCAACGCTTCGTGACCCGTAATCGTGCCGAAAGGGGGCAACGTCATGAAAAAAACCATTAAAATCGGCTTTGGCTTATTAATTCTAGGTGCCATCCTCATTATCTTTGGCATCGCCAATAATGGGATTCAGTCAGTCTATTGGCACAATGGCTTTCACGTGTTAAAGCAGACGACACGGACTTATCATCCCAAAACCATTAAAACAATCACGTTAGCGACTGCGAACAATGTCATTATTCGACGTGGCGATACGACTAAAATTCAAGTCACAGCTAGTCATCATCGACCAACAATTACGACCGATCACGGCCACGTCACGATTAAATCTACGGCAGCTAACACGACCGGCTTTTTACTACACTCAGCGACCGATGTGACCGTTATTACGTTGCCACAAACCGCCAAATTAACCACCGTCACGGCGACGGCGAATCAAGTTGGTAATTTACGCCTGCATCATCTGAACATCGACCGCTTAAAGCTAAGTGGTCAGGGCGCCGTTAATCTGAGTCAAGTCACCGTAACGCAACCATTAACGTTGGCTACGACCGATGATGTTCAGCTCACTAAAGTTCAAGCGCCAAGCTTAACCATTGGGGCTGAGGCTGATGATATTCATATTACTCAAAGTCAATTTACGAAAGCCGCTTCAAATCTCAAAACAACCGATGGTGACATTACCGTTCACCAAACGACTTTTAAAAGTGGTCACATTAGCAGTGATGAGGGTGATATTGCCTTACGTGATAATCACTTACAACAACGACTCACGGTTAATGCGACCGATGGTGATATTACTGTTCGAGCTCCCCATCAAGTTGGCATTAACGCCACGACTAGCGAAGGTGATCTCTCAATCTTTGATTGGAAAAATGATGACCAGAACCACTATCAAGTCCATACCGACGCCACTAGTCAATATGACTTAACCACTACTGAAGGCGATATTACGGTCACCGCTGCCTAATTACTGACCTATCAAAAAAGCCGCATTAACCTGCTTAATTCATAGCAGATTAATGCGGCTTTTAAAATTAGTTACCGCTCAAATTACGATAAAGTGACCGTTTGACCTTCAATGGTCATGCGATTACGACCGGCAGTCTTCGATTGATACAAGTATTGATCAACACGTTCAAACCAATCAGTAAAGGTAGCATCCGTCGTCTGTAGTTCTGAGACCCCAAATGAAACAGTGACCATTAATTTTTGCGTTTCAAAATCAATGGGCGTTTGTTGTAGGCTGTCACGAATGGTAGTCATAATCTGTTGGGCATCCGTTGCCGAACGACCCCGGAAAATGATAACAAATTCTTCACCGCCATACCGGAACAATTGTCCCCGCGTCTTGGCCTGAAATAAAGCTTGATCAAAATGCTGCGCCACATGCTTTAGCACCGCATCGCCCGTCGTATGACCATACTGATCATTAAACTGCTTAAAATGGTCAATATCAAACATCGCCATTGTTACTGGCACGTTAGTCCGTTTTTGATAAACCTCAAAAACTTCACGCGTCACCGTATCAAAGCTGAACCGGTTACGAACCCCAGTTAATTCATCATAATTCGCTTTTTGATCCAGTTGGGTAAATCGGTCAATTAATCGCCCTACTCGTTGCACGCAGAAACGAACGATCCACATATAAGCGACAAACACGATTAAAATATTAATCGTGTACGCCAATTGAAACCGGTGCACCGACCAAATAATGAACCACCAAGTCCCACCATAAACCAGTTGTAACGCAAGGTACCGCCACTGTGAACTCATCATACTGGTTTGATGATGCGAAATATAAATGATTGTCCCAGACAATAAGACCGTCATGGTAATAAAGACTGCGACAAAATGAGCGCCGTGCCCCATATACATCCCTTGCGCATAGAAAAAAATGAGCATTAAAATATTAATAATTTCGACCATTAAATTCCTCATGGTATAGAGACTAAAGAGTAGCACCGTTAATTGAGCCGTAGCATATGCCCAACTGACCACACTGCCAGAATTGACGGTCCAAAATATCTGCCGCAGTAAAACCATACTTAACACGACGCTACCAGCTTCAATTCCATGAACTAAAAAAGTAAATCGCCGACGCCGTATTTTTAACGCTTGGTGCTCTAAACTATAAGTTAATAAGGTCATGATCGTAATCAGACCCGTCATAATCAAAATCGTAATAACTGTTTTCATATTAAAAAAATCGTTAACAAATAAATTCAATAAATTATCTAGTTGCATATTTATCACTCCGGACACATATGTTCAAAGGAATTGTCCTTTAAATAGTACCATGAAGTACCCCCGACTGTTAACCACTTGTTTCTGAAAAGAAGCGGTTTCACAAGGCTAACGATCCCGAATGAAAGCTAATCATTGCTCGCAAAAGTCACTTATATCAAGGCTTTAGCCGTTCATACACAACCTGATTTTGACCGTTTATTTGGGGCAAAACTTTTTTTAGCACAATTTATTTTTCTCAGACCTAATGCCCCGTTGCAATCGTCACCCAGACGATTCCTAACGATAAAATAGCCAAACCAAGCACTGCTAAAGCATGCCACCACTTATGTTGAGCAAAAATCGCCAAATATTCGCGGATAATAGCATCTGGCAAGAAGAACCGTGCCGTTCGTGACCCAATCCCATCAGCCTTTAATCCGGCTGCTTTAGCAAAGATACCAGCTCTAAACGTGTGGTAATTGTTGGTCACGAAGATTGTCCGTGGGTGCTTAATGGAACCTTGGTCAATGAGTCGCTTGCTAAATTGCATATTTTCTAAAGTCGTAGTGGCTTGCGTTTCGGCCCAGCCAGCCGTCGCGGGTAATCCCTGGGCGCGTGCATAAGCCAACATAGCTTGGCCTTCCGGTAAGGTCTCATCACTGCCCTGACCACCTGAAAAGATTAAGATCGCTGGATGTTGCGTTTTTCGTTGTTGACGTTGATAAAACGCCAACCCGCGCCTAATCCGTTGCGCCAATAATGGGGACACTTGATTACCATGTAGCAAGCCCGCTCCCAACACGATAATATAGTCTTGGCGATACCGTGGTCGATTAAACTGATATAACACGAGCATCGTCAAATAATTGTAAAACCAAAAAACAACATAAAAAATAACGAGACTTGGAAAAATAAGCATAAAGTCACGCACCGAACGCGTCACATGTTGACTAATCACGTGACTGATCAGTGGTAACACCAAGATTCCTAATCCTAAGTATAGCGTCAACATATTCGCTAACGTATGGCTTTCGTGCCGCCAGACAATCCACGCATTCCATAATAGCAAAAATGCTTGTAACGAAAATAATAGCCCAATTAATAGTAAGAAACTTACAAAAATAACACTGCAAACCAAGATTAAGTGCCGATGGTTGGTCGCCAAAATAGTCCAAGCTAGTAGAATCAAAAACGTATAAAACCATAGCGAAAACCAAATACCATTACTCAACCGAACCTTATCATGGCGATACCGCCAAATAAAAATAAGCCCTAACACCACTGGTATCAACCAGCAACTAGCTGGTTCGGCTGGCATCAGATTGGTCGTATTAGCCAAACTCCCCACCTCCGATAAAATCCTATTTATCATAGCATAGTTCGGCCGCAGCGATGGTGGCGTTACCGGAGTTGTTTTTGCTCATTGTGAACTACTCGGCCATGAATGACTGAGCTTCTGAGAACACTGCCAACTTACACAATAGTGACTAGCACTATGCCCAGCGGTTACAGCTATTTATCACGGCTCGTTCCGAGCCTAGTTAGTCTTTTCTTTTCTTTAAGCATTCAATATGTTCTTGGCGGCATTAATATCCCGATCATGGTTAATGCCACATTTTGGACATGTCCATTGCCGGATAGCTAGCCCATGCTTACCGTCATCGTAACCACAGTCAGCACAGATTTGACTAGTTTTTCTAGGGTTCACAGTGACCAGCTGTTTACCATACCAAGCACATTTATATTCAAGCTGAGTGCGTAGTTCACGCCAAGCTTGATTGGCAATCGCCCGAGCGAGCCGATGATTGCTAAGGAGATTTTTGGTTTTCAAATCTTCGATTTTAATCACATCGTACAGCGTTACCAGTTTCTTGGTAAGCTGATTCAAATAATTACTACGTTGATTAGCGATTTTTTCGTTATATTTGGCAACCATGAGACGCGCCTTGCGATAATTACTGAAATCCGTTAATTCACGGGGTTCTAATACTTGATTGTGTTTATCCCAAGCAATTTCTTTCAAGGCTTGTAACCGACGTCGGGCTAGCCGTTTTTCCCAATAATGTTTCTTTTGCGATAAGACTTTATCAAAGCGAATAGTAGGATATTTGACACCCTCGCTGGTAATCATTAGATCCGCTACGCCCATATCAATCCCAACCGATTGCTTAGTTTCAGGCAGTTCTTGCACATCATTATCGACTAACACAATGGCGTAATATTTGCCGGTAGCGGATAACCGGATTGTGACATTCTTAATTTTACCGGTGAGTTGTCGGCCAGATTTAAATTCAATACAGCCTAATTTTGGGATTTTGATATAGTGTTGATTGATTTGAATAACGTTGTGATTGACGGCACTAGACTGATAACTCTGTTTAGGAAATTTTCGTGATTTGAACTTCGGAAAACCACTGTGTTCCTTGAACAATTTCTGAAAAGCGTGATGTAAATCACGACTAACATGTAAAAGACTGGTTGATTCCGCTTGCTTTAAGAAAGGGTATTCCTGTTTGAGACACTTGATCAGATAATTCATGCCAAATTCGTTGACGTAGGCGCCACCGTTATTATGGCGTTCAATCTGCATACTTAATAGTTGGTTCCAAACGAAACGACAGCAACCAAAATTGTTAATGATTTTTTCTTGTTGGTCAATTTGAGGATAAATTCTTGTTTTAATCGCCCGCAGCGTCATCTATATGCCCCTCTTTTATTCGTTGGTCATCGATATACTTAACAACTGCTTGCTGGTTAGTAGTGCCAATAACTTTTGCGGTACATTAATTAATAAATGGCTACAATCGTCGTGACCAATTTCCATCTGTTCAATACTAAATCCGTATTTTGAACCGATTTCTATTAAATAGACGCTACTTACAAAACAAAAGGCGATTCATCACGTTCTTAAAGGAACGTGTTTCCTCGCCTAATTTAAAAAATAATAAATACCATCATCGCCATAGTTAACCATAATTCATCAACCCGAAAGATATACTTCAGTAAATAACCAACAACTACTAATTGGACAACGGCCCGAACTACACCAACCACAATATCTTTATCGAGTCCTAGCTGTTGCCATAAACTAATCCCCAGCGCGACCAAAACAAGCATCGCCGCCAAAAACAATGAGGTATTATT
Organism: Lactobacillus sp. CBA3606; assembly: GCF_002970935.1. Taxonomy (NCBI): domain Bacteria; kingdom Bacillati; phylum Bacillota; class Bacilli; order Lactobacillales; family Lactobacillaceae; genus Lactiplantibacillus; species Lactiplantibacillus kimchii. The sequence continues at coordinate 1,408,349 of NZ_CP027194.1, forward strand.
CACAACTAGCTTCATTTAACATCCTCCAAACGACCGGCAACGATCCGCAGTAGCTGATCTGCGGCCGCAACTTCAGTCACATCATGGGTGACGAATATTGTTGTCACCTGCTGTTCAACATTTAATTGACGTAACCACTGATGAATGATTGCTTTGTTAGCCTCATCCAAGCCAGCCGTAACTTCATCTAATAACAAAATTTTAGGTAAGAATAAAATGTTACGAATCAATGCAATTCGTTGGCGTTCGCCCCCAGACAAGGTCCCAACAGATTCTGTCAGCATCGTCGTTGGTAACCCAACGTTAGCTAACGCCATCTTAATATGCGCCCAGTCAGGGGTCCGCTGCCGAATTTGATAAGGAAATGCTAAATTGTCAGCGACAGTCTCACCAAACAACGTTGGCTGCTGAAAACAATAAGAGACTTGTCGGCGATATTCAATCGGATCGTAACTCATCAGCGGCTGGCCGGCAAAAGTTAAGGTGCCACTGGTTTTAGAAATCATCGCAGCCATTAGCCGGAGTAAGGTACTTTTACCGCTACCGGAAGGCCCCGTCATGGTATAATGCGCGCCAACTGGAATCGTTAAATTAATCGCTTTTAGAATCTGCTTTGTCCCGACTTGATAACTTAAATCTTGCATTGTCATGATCGCTGTCATGTCACACGCCTCCATTTGATTGTGTACAATTCATTCTAGCATAATCAGGCGCTAGTTTATAATTATTATCACTCACAATCACCCTTAATTGGCGCCCAACCAAACACTTTGGGTCCCTGGTCCTTACCATGCTATAATAACGTGAACGTAGTCAACAGAAAACGAGGTTAGTTAAAGCTAATATGACACAATTTAATCAACATCATTACCAGCCCCGAACCCGGCCGGCTGAAAAGGTTCAAGCTGAGGTTCAACTTGGACAACGGTTTCCTTTAACCATTCACCGGTTAGGTATTAACGGTGAAGGCATCGGTTATTACAAACATGTCATCACTTTTGTGAAAGGCGCTTTGCCAGACGAAGTCGTCGTTGCCGAAGTCACTGCCGTTCATCCGCGTTACTTAGAAGCGAAAATACACAAATTACGTCAGGCCAGCCCTGATCGAGTTGCTCCCCGCGACGCTTATGCAGGCCACGTCGGCGGTTTTGAATTAGAGCATCTCGCCTACCCAGCCCAATTGCGTTTTAAACAAGACTTAATTCGGCAAGCTTTAGAAAAATATCGGCCAGCCGATTACCAACATTACGATGTTCGCCCCACAATCGGCATGGAAAATCCTTATGGTTATCGTAATAAGGCACAATTCCAAGTACGCGTCATTGATGGTCATGTTGCGGCGGGTCTTTACCAAGAAAATAGTCATGACTTAGTTGATTTACCCACTTGTTCCGTCCAGATGCCAGTGACAATGACCGTGATGCGAAAAATCGTCCAATGGCTTGAAGAACTAGCCGTGCCAATTTATGACGAAGCTAGTAATTCCGGGATTGTTAAAACTATCGTTGTCCGGGCTGCAGCCGCCACGGATGACGTCCAATTGGTCTTGATTACGAATACGCCCAAATTACCGAAAAAGCATCAATTACTCATGAAAATTGCGGCCGAATTACCGATGGTCGTTTCCGTGATGCAAAATGTTAATATTGGTAAAACTTCCCTAATTTGGGGTGATCAGACCACCTTATTAGCGGGTAAGACCACGATTACTGAAGAACTCGACGGCTTAACATTTGAGCTATCCGCCCGAGCCTTCTTCCAATTGAATCCGGAACAAACCCAGAAGCTGTACAGCTTAACCCGTACGGCACTTGATTTAGCACCGCATGAAACATTAGTCGATGCCTATTCTGGCGTGGGGACCATTGGCTTATCCTTAGCCGATGTGGCTTACGAAGTCCGCGGGATGGATACGATTCCAGCTGCGGTAACCGATGCCAACGAAAATGCCAAACGCAATCACATTACCAACGCCCAATATACCGTTGGGGCTGCTGAAACGTTACTCCCACAATGGTTAGCTAGTGGTTTTGAACCAGATGCGATGGTTGTTGATCCACCACGAACCGGTTTAGATGATGTCTTACTTGATACGATTTTACAAAGTGCCCCTGAAAAGTTGGTTTATATTTCATGTAATCCGTCTACCTTGGCACAAGATTTACGTCAATTAACCCGCGGTTACCAAGTTGATTACATCCAATCAATTGATATGTTTCCACAAACGGCGCGGTGTGAAGCGGTCGTCCGGTTCACCAAGCGTCACTAAGGAGTTGCAGTTATGGCAACAGCTGATAGTCAAATTTCATTAGTGATGACCAGTACCTTACGGCCACCCTTTAAAACTCATTTTTTATTATTAAAAGATTATATTGCGGATGTACGACTCCCAACAAGGGACGGTCGCTTAACCACCTTGATTGCGAAAAACATTCCCTTATCACCAGCCTTATCGGAATTAAAGACCATTTTTGATGATACAAAAAATCCAGTTTATTGGCGGCTACACGATCAGGCAATCCAAGAATTCTTTGCTGCGTATCCTGAAAAACGGCCAGTATTACCGTTAGATCTCTTGCAGGTTGTGCTCAACACGTTAGCTGAACAAGGGCTAACTGATGCCCAATTAATGCAGATTATGACCCAAATCTTTGAGCGGTTACAAACCAACGACTTTAATGGTCGGGCTGCACAACGCATTTTAACTGAATTTATCCATGATTAAATAAAAACGTCGCTACGAGAATTTCCTCGTAACGACGTTTTTTAGCATTAATTTTAGGGCTTAGCTTTTAAAATAAACTTGGTCTGATCATCAACCAACGTCACAAATAGCTCTTGGCTTGGATTAGGATCGAATGGCCCTAAATCAACCATGAGCTGACCATCATCGCCGACTTCAAATCCCTGATACCGGTCGAACAACATGTGATACATCGTCTGCGCCGGTCGCATTCGCTCATCAACTTGGGTGGCAGCGGCTTTCAACGTATAGCCGGCCGCAAGTAAATTACTCATTGCGGCTGCTTTAATCACCATCTTCATCGTATAGATGCGCGCCCGTCCCGGTTCATCTTGGTTTTTAGGAATAATATACCCCTTTTTTTGCCAATACCGTAGCTGGCGTGGCGAGACACCAGTCATCTTACTCAGTTCACTAATGCCAATCGTCAATTGACCACGTCGAAACATCGTACGAAAATCTGGCATACCATCAATCATCCTGATGCCCCCTCCACGGAAACTATAATTACCTTAAATTATAGCATGGATTGGCAGCGAACTTATGCCTTTATGCTTAATTTTAGGCCGTTAAGTCAAGTGTGTTTGTAAGAAAGCCGGCAAAGATTGTGCTGGTTGCCCCATAATCAGCTCATAGTCCGCACTAACTTCACTTAACAAACCTTGTGCACCACCAGCATACATGGAAGCCAACATTGACCCCTCGTTATTTTGATTATAAAGCGCCGCAAATTCCGCTAATGGTAGTGGTTGATACCCAATTTCATGCCCACTTACTGCCGATAAGACGGTTGCTAAGGCTGGCATCGTATAGGATTGCGCCTGCGTTAAGGTATAAATACGGCCGGTTTGTAATAATTGGGGCGTCGTCGCAACTTTAGCAAAGGCCGCCGCACTATCCGCTTGGCTAATAAAGCTCAAAGCTTGATCTCCCATCGGATAAATGACATTTTTCCGCGCAATTAACTCAGGCAGATACGGCACCAATGGATCGGCGTACAACGCATTGCGAATAATCGTATAGTCCAATTGCGACGCAGCTAATCGACGGGGAACGTACCCATAAAAAGCGGACAAATCAAATGGATTGTTCACTTGATCAGCAATAAAGCCCATCACCAAGAGGTGCTTAACGCCACTAGTTTCAGCGGCATGCACCACATTTTCAAATTCACTAACCCGACTATAAGCGTCATGACTTTTACTTGGAACGTAAATAAAAACATCACTCGCTGCTAAAACCCCTGCCAAGCTGGCGGGATTTTGATAATCAATAGCCGTTACCGTGAGGCCTTGTTGTTGAAACCCTTGGGCTTTACGTAATGTGTGTACCCCTAAATTCAATTGTTCCACTGGAACCAGCTTGATTAACGCCTGTACAATCTGCGTCCCTAACTTCCCAGTAGCACCAGTAATCGTATATTTCATATGGTCAGCGCCCTCTCTTGTAACTTTATTAGTTACATTAAAGCAGTGCCACATACATTTGTCAATTTAAACGCAAGCGTTGCCCGCCCAAAAAGGACTGCTGAAAATCCGCCTGCGTTTTGACTTGTTTCCCAAAATCAACAATCTGTGCGTGCCATTCACGAGCCTGAACAAAATCATAAGTCCAATTGGCGTCAATCAGGGCTTGGGCACGTCCATATTGTGCGGGTAATGGTTGGCCTAACCACGTGAATAGTCGCCGTAAATACGTATCGACAATAATCGTTGGTTGGTCAAACACGTACATCGAAAAATAATCCGCCGTTTCATTGCCAATTCCTTTTAACGCTAACAATTCCGAACGTAATCGTGCTGCCGGTAACGCACGCATGATCGCCAAATCAAACGAATATTGGCTACTCCAAGCAGCTAAAGCGCGTAAAGTCGGCACTTTTCGTGTATAGAAACCAGCGGGTTTGACCAACGTTGTTAATTCCGTAACCGACAACGCTAGAATAGCTTGTGGTCGAAATTGGGTAGCATGCTTTAGATTAGCTAAGGCATAGTCGACATTGCGCCAATTCGTATTTTGGACCAGGACGCCACCCCACAAAATCTCCCAAGGCGTTTCAGCCGGTGGCACGCCGGGTTCCAACCAATGCCGAGGCCCTAAATTAGTGGCTAAACTTTGATATAAATCAGCAATTTGCATGCATCATCCGCCTCCTCAAAACTGACTGCTGTTGTCAAAAAAAGGAGCTTGGTTTTTACCAAGCTCACTTCTTAATTAAGTTAGTACTGATTAACTCCGTTTTACCGTTAACACAATATCAGCTTTACGATTTTCTGGTTTGACCTTTTCTTGGAAGTCTAAACCTGCATCCTTAAATAGTGCTTGGATTTCAGTATTTACTAATGGTAACTCACGTGGATCGCCGGCTTGTTGGCGAATATAAACCACATATTCAGCTGGTAGTTCTTCCAAATCATATTCGACATCTTCATCATTTAAAATGACGTAAATTAATTTCCGTTCTTTATTCATACGAAATTACCCCTCAACTATTTTTTAATCTTTATTGCGCAGTGATTGGCCGTGACTGTTGCACAAACTCAAGATAGTCCTGCACACAATGATCCAACCAATCAATCGTTGGTTGATCGATCAGTTGACCGGCAGCATCGAATTTAGTTTGAACGAGGCCTAATAAAAATTCGTCGCCCGGTAAAACTCGGGCTGCCACGCCTGGTGAATCCAGAATTTGTCGCAAGTGACCTTGGGCACGCACGGTCCCTAATGGCCCCATTGTCGCACCAAGAATCATTACCGGCTTATTCTTCAATGGATGTTCGACGCGCGACAACCAATCAATGGCATTTTCTAAAACGCCGGAAATACTATGATTATATTCCGGCGTGACAAAAATAACCCCATCTGCCGCTAATACCGCCTGTTTTAAAGTTTGGACACTTGCGGGCGCAGTTAGCTCAATATCTTGATCATAAAACGGTAAGGTCTTGAGGGCTGGAATCGTCACAGTTAGTTGATCAGCATAGCGTTTTTGCACGTATTCAGCTAGTTTTTGATTATATGAGGCTTGCCGAACACTCCCCACCAGGGCAACAATTTTCATTAGTGTAAGACTCCTTTAAGTTGTGTTTGTCTTTAGTATACGCCTTTTTTACGCCCTCAGCGAAACCGGTTACAACTATTCCGGCCTAATTCGGCCAAAATCAACCGCCGAATTTAAACTTTCGCCTAACGTACCGTTGCGTTCAAACCAGGCCTCATTTATCTGAATGCCGTTAGTAAACCGGACAAAAACCAGGTTGCTTAGTTATAATTAACTTTAATTAATCCGGCTAATGATGCCAACACTGAACAGCGCCTCAACCGGTTGATATCCCCAGTAGTCAATCTGGTTTATTAACTTTTTTCAAAACCCAGCATCTCACGCATCCCAACCATAGCTAGTCTGTTATACTAATTGTTAGAGAATTTGATCGGAGGTTTTGGCTTGTGTATTATCGTGGTGAAGTCCTAGATTTTGTGAACATGCTACTCACGGATGAAACCGTGCCCTTAATGCGTTCACGCTTAGTTTTTTCTAGTAAAATTAATGTCGAGCGCCTCAAAGCTGCTGTGCTAGCTTCGGCGCAAATTGTCCCTGAAATCTTTGCCAGTTATCAGGCCGATCGTAATCGTTTTGAGGTCGTTCATCAACAAGTTGATGACATTGTCATTGAAGCTCAAAGCCCTTATAGTCCTGAAAACGTTGAATTTAATTTTAACAACGGCCCGCAATTACAGCTTTTCGTGATTCATCACGACCAATATGATGTCTTGCAAGCCTTTATGAGCCATCTGTTAACCGATAGTGTCGGTTTTAAAGAATACCTCTATCTACTCGTCCAAGCCTACAATTATGACGACTTATCTCATTTTAGTAACGAACGGCGGTTACGGCCCGTCATGTCACAATTACAACGGCAATTTAAAAAAACACATGCCCATGGTGACGCCCACTTCAGTACCGTTCGCTTGCCCCATTACCAAGGCATCAGCTTACGCCATATCGGTCATATTATGCTAACAAGTGATCAGTTCAGACGTGTTCGTCGGGTTGCTAAGGCGCAAGATATCGGCATCAGTGAGGCTATTCTAGCTGCCTATGCCAAAGCATTACAAGTGCTAACTGGACACACCACTATTACCTTACCTTGTCCCGTTAACTTCCGGCGCCTGACCACTGATCAGCCTAATATCACGCAAATTGCGAATCTAACCGGCACCGTTTACCTAAATATAAAAGTCGATGTCGATGCACCTTTTTCAGTCTTAGTTCAACAGGTCCATGATTTATTGGCAGCGGAACACACTCGCGCAGCTTTCTTATATCGGTTGACTAATTTACAAAAAATGAATCACACCATGCCAATTGGGTTAATGCGCAAAATTGCGAAGCGTTGGTTAGCACAACAACCACTCACCTATACTAATTTTGGCACGATTGATCAAGCCCGCCTTAAGTTCCACGGTTTAACGGTCGTTAATTGCGTTTTTTCAGGCGCTTTTCGAACCACGCCGACTATGGAAATTGCAGCGAGCACCTTTGCTGGCACTTGTACGTTAAGCTTTAACAGTATCGGTTCCGAGCGTGATTATCAGCTTGGCATGAAGATTCTAGAGAATATTCAAGCCCAATTACTGGTTTGGGCGCAAACAGCCCCCACCCCACAAGTCGCACCGACCAAAGCCACATTTTCTATCAAAGAATCCTAAACGAACGGCTCACTCTTACACTGAGTCGTTTTTATGTGTGACCACTTATTTTAGTCAATTTTTCTTAATAATGGTTCTAAGCTGGAATCCCGTTCACAAATGTGGTTTAATAGGGTTGAATCTTAATAAAGGAGGCCTCACGCCATGGCAGCGGATATGTTAACGCAAGCCTTACAACAATTAAAAGATCATAAAATCCGGGTAACCCCGCAACGTCAGATAATTTTGACTTATTTAGTGACCCATCACAATCATCCTTCTGTAGAAACAATTTATCAGGCCTTGGCCGCACAGCTACCTAATTTAAGTCTAGCAACGGTTTATAACACGCTCAAGCTCTTTGTCGATTTAGGCCTAGTGATTGAATTACAAAATGGGGATGCCGGTACCCATTACGACTTTTTTGGGCGGCCTCATTATCATGTTGTTTGCGAAAATTGCGGTAAAATTACCGACGTCTTTGAACCTGATTTGAGTCTGGTTGAAACCAAAGCCGCCAAAATTTCGGGCTATCTAGTTACTGGTCACAATATGGAAGTCTACGGCCTTTGCCCCGATTGTCAAAAGCAACTCAACGTCACGAAAGTTGCGGATTTAAAACGCCTGCACTTAAAAGATGACGCTGACTAAAAAAACTGCAATCAAAAAATAGTCACTGCAAGAATTTACAAAAATTCTTGCAGTGACTATTTAGTCTCGGCCAACAAAGATGCCGTAATGTGGGAAAACTCGCTTGCTTCTGCTTACCCTTTAGTTTGACCAAATTTAAAATATAGCCAAGGTCCAATTGGCTGAACCAATGTTAACACTAACCATCCCAGCTTATGCCCCCGACGCACTGATTTAGCTCGGATAATATCAATCATTGCGATACTGGTCGCAACCAACTCGAATGCCACAAAGGGCGCGATTTGTTGCCGGCCGTGCCGTGATAACTGACGCTTTTTGTGCCAATTTTTACCCATTTTGAACCCCCTCCTTCAATTATTTACTATTATACGCTGCTTAAATTGAAAACGCTAACAGGATAATGAGGCTAATGGTGATGGTGTCAAGAACCGCGCATTAGCCACCTGAATCGTATCAATCACTGCTGGCCGATACAATAATTGCCGAGTGGTAACGCCCACCTGCCCGCGTTCCACCGTAATCACTTGATAGCCACTGCTCTCGTGCACGAGATGCATCTGCGGATTAGCGCAATCAATGCCATATGCCGCTGACTCCGCCACCGCATTTAAGATATGATCACCGACCAGATAAGTCGTGGCGAAATGCACATGGCCGGTAAAAACACCGCCAATATTATGCCCCCGTAAGACGGATAACAAGGCCGGTGTATTTTGAAGAATAGCGTAGTGCATGTTCTGCATGGTCGGTCCGTCTAACGGATGGTGTAGAAAAAGGAAGGCCCGTTTCGTTGGTGCCTGACGTAAATGTTTTCCTAACCATTGCAACTGTTTTAACGCTAATTCACCAGCTTCAAAGCCAGCCACTTTTGAATCTAAAAAATAAAAGTCATTCTGTCCAATCCGCATCCGACTTGTATAATAAGGGCCAGGATTTGCCGGTAAATAACCCGCATAAAAGGCCGCACGATTATCATGATTCCCCAAAATCACCCGGACATGACATTGAAATTCTGCTTTCATCTGATGAACCACGGCATGTAACCGCTGATAATCAGTCGCACTACCGTCGTGAATCAGGTCACCTGTTAAGACGATTAAATCCGGTTGCATGGGTAAGGTCCGAATATCTTGAATAATCGTCGCTAACTTATGCCAAGGATCGAGCTGTTGATGATGAACCGGTATTTGACCACGCGGTGTCAAATGCAAATCGGAAATCTGAATAATATGCAAACATTGCACCCTAATCACTTCTCTACGCTAGTATTCACCAAATGGTTACCCTTAACATACTAAGCGGACGTAAATTTTCACCAAGTTATCCTGTAAAATAACTGTAAATATTCTGTTAGTAGTGCTCAGCAATCAATTGAGCTATGATAAGACTACTTAAGTTAATAAGTGAGGGAATTTACATGAAGAATATTTTAGCTGGTCCACGCATCGTTTTAGCGGTACCACAACCTGAAGACTTTGATGAAATTAGCGATTGGTACACTGCTGGTAGCTTTGGCCGTAACCTAGACACCTTACCGGCCCGACCACTATCAGGTGAAGAACTTGAACAAACCTATCGTAATCTTAGTCGCGATACCGAATTCTACTTCCACATTCGTACCGCTGACGATGATCGCTTACTAGGCTTTGTCACGCTGTTCAACATTGAATGGAATAATCAAATCGGACAATTAGCCATTGCGATTGGTGACCCAACTGATCGTGGTCAAGGTTATGGGACGGAAGCCTTAAACCTCATGCTTAATTATGGTTTTAATGAATTAAACTTATATAAAGTTCGTTTGGACGTTATTGCAACTAACCAAGCAGCCATCGCGGTTTATCAAAATAGTGGCTTTGAATTTGAAGGCACGAATAAGCTCGCCGTCAAGCGTGACGGGCAACGCCATGACTTATATAACATGGGCTTATTTGCCGCTGATTTTCAACCCCGCATCAACCTGGATTAAACAATCAGCGCAATTAGTTGCAGTCAATATGGTTTGCAATTATAATAGTCGCAGATTGATAGAAAAGACTTTGTCGCTATCAATCATTAATATTCTTTAGTCTTTTAGATTATAATAGGCATTGCTGCCATAATGTCGATTATTAATCATTTTCATTCATAGACTCCCCCAAGTCTTATGAATGGGGTGCATCAAAGCCCCCACTTTGATGTTGCCTACTCCTTGACCACTACATCCCTGATGTGGTGGCTTTTTTGTGTGTCCAATATGGGTTAACTTGGGTTGGTGCATGATCTATGCGTTTATAAATCGTTCACCAATTCAACCTAACTGAAATTAATCCTCTTCGACCGGCGAATTCGACCGACGATCTTGTAACCACGTTTTAGCTTGGACCAAGACCCAGGCAATGCCAGCGGTAAAAAGTAACAACATCAGCGTCGATAAAATAATAACCACGATAATTTGTAGCCCTTCGGCTTTCAAAACATCTAACTTCGTCGCCAATGCAACCCCAGACGGAATAAAAATCAAACTGATAATTTGCACGAAGAAGTTACTAACGCCTTCAACCTGTTCTAGTTTAACCAGCTTAAACGTTAATAGACCGTATAACATAATCATCCCGATTAAAGCTGGTGGCATGGGGAAGTCCGGCCAGAGCTGGGCCATTAGTTCTGAAATCAAACTACTTGCTAATAAAATTGCGCCATAAATCATAATTTGTCTAATAAACGACCATTTGTGTTTAGGTTTCATTAAAAGTCCTCCTTAACCGAGACCGACTAACCGGGCAAAGACTGGTACCATAAAGTTAACTAGTATTCCAGCAATCACAAAGGCAATCGCGCCAGTTGCGCCAGCAGCCTCACTAACTTCAATCGCTTTAGTTGCGCCAACTGCATTGCCAGCAATTCCAAACCCTAAGCCGGCACCTAACGGGTTCTTATGTAACTTGAACCAACGAATAAAGTGGTCACCTAAAGCATAAATCAAGACTGAGTTTAGAATAACCGCAAATGCCGCAATGGCTTGGTCACCACCAACTGATTCCGCAACTGGTAAGGCAATCGCCGTTGTTGCAGCCTGAACTAACATGGCACCTAAGGCTTCATCCGTCAGATTGAGTGCGCGGGATACCCCATAAATTCCGAATAACGAGAACAATAGTCCTAAAAATAACGCTATTAAAATCACATCCCAATGCTTCTTAAAAATATCATTACGTTTATATAGAGGGACCGCAAATGAAACGGTGGCAGGCGCAACTAGCCAAAATAGCCAATCGCCGCCAATTTGATAAGCCTGATAAACTTTGTGCAGCGGTGCTTGCAGGGCTGACGCAATCAATACCAGTAAACCAATCCCGAGTAACATTCCAAAGAACAATGGCTGGAATAAGACAAATCGATTCGTTTTATGATACAAATACTCGCCAATCCCATAAACTAACACGGTCAAACCGATGCCAAAGAATGGATTATTGAGAAGATAATTCAAATAAGTTCCAACTTTCTTTTAGGGGGTGAAAGTGACAAAAAAGCGCCCCACTCCGGGTCTAGTCATCATTTGCATGGTGGTTAGGCTCAGAGCAGTGCGCTAACACGACTCCAAATATTATATACTTATTATAGCAAGCTATAGATTTAATTAATAGTATTTAGCCTCCGGCGGTTTAATCAACCACTTGAAACATCAACGCATAGGCACCGGTACCCGTATGCGTCGCAATAATCGGACTCGTTCGGGCAACTAATAAATCTGCTTGTGGCGCTACTTTTTGCATCAAAGCCTGTGGGGCCTGCGCCACTGTTTCAGCACCGACATACGAGATACCGGCGGATTCAACCCGGCTAACATCCGCTAATTCCGCTAAAATCTGCGTTTGTGCTTTAATTAGTGCTTTTTTTCCACGTCCCCGCGTATACAGTTTTAGCTTGCCTTCAACCAATTCAAACACAAACTTTAATTTGATTAAATTAGTCACGACCCCTGCAATTTTGGGAACTCGACCACCCTTGACTAGGTTATCTAAGGTATCCACAAACAGATAAACGTGCGTCTGTTGTCGAATGACCGCAATCTTAGCCAGAATTGCATTCAAATCAGCGCCCGCATGCGCCATGCGCGCAGCAGTCAATACTTGAAAGGCCATCCCCCGATCAGCGGACTGCGTATCAATAACCGTCACCTGGCCGGCCGCCAGCTTAGCAGCTTGACGCGCAGCATTCACGGTCCCACTTAAGGTTTCAGTGAGATGCAGTGACAACACTTGACTCCCATCCGCAGTCAACGCATTGTAGCACGTTACAAAATCACCGATTGGCGGTTGGCTAGTCGTTGGTAATTTCGGATTGGTCGTCATTTCACGATCAAAGTCAGCTCGTGAAACCGTGGTATCAGCCACCAAATCACCATTAAAGCCCACCAGCAACGAAACAATGTTAATATCATATTGGTCAATTTCGGCCGCGGTTAATTGGACCGATGAATCAGTGACGATTTTAATTGTCATAACAAGAACCACGCTTTCAACTAAGTTGGTTGCAATTATAGCATTCACATTTTCGTCACCTTTATGAAAGCTTACTACGACTGCCTTTTGCGGCATTGGCGGTATTAAATCGGTCACGATGTAGTTATAAAGTTTGTAAAATTAGGCTAAGTCGCCATGACTAAGTTGTTTTTTCAAAATGAGATCACGTTTTTAGCCTTTAGCCGTCACACTTTCTTCAAGGAACGTGGCTATACTATGTTTATGGTCATTGAGGAACTCCCCATTCCTTAACGACAGCCCTAAATTAAATTCAATTACCTCCCCAAGTAATGAATTTGTGTGTGTGTAACAACCTAACTTAATTTACTTCCCTTTTCCACCGTATTCCCCGATACGGTGGTTTTTTGTGTCACCGCTGGGTTATTCCAAAAAGACATCCGCCATAATCCAGCAGATGTCTTTTAGCCTTATTTTACTTAACTTGCTTTAAAGCATCCTTCACGGCCTCTTTAATCGCGCGACTCGAAGCCGAAGCCCCGGAAATCGCATCAACATCGGTGGAATTCGCCGCAACCATTGCTTTTGGTAATTGATCAACCGCTATTAAACCAACATCTTCGCTTTCATGATGTTGCATAACCTCTACCTTTTCTAGCTGATGATGCCGATAAGTGACGCGCACCACGACCTTGCCACCAAGCCCACTATTGGAACTACCTAGATATTGATCAGTCCCTAAATCAATCTTAGTCGTCTGCTCAATAGCCACAATATCATTAATGCCATTAACATCATTGGCCCTAACGTCATCAGCATCATCTTTAGCAGCTGCTGCATTTTCACCAGCTAGTTTTCCAAAGATGAGGCATTCAGCTAAGTTACCACCACCTTGATAGCAATTAGCCACAATCCCACCTAGTTCACCGGCACCAAACAAATGTGGAATGGGATTATTATTAATATCTAGAATTTGGGCCGCTTCATTGCGTTCTGGTCCGCCTTGCGTGTTTAAAACGTCATTAGCAACCGCAATGGCATAATAGGGGCCGTCATCAAAACAACGCATGCTTGCCGAATCTCGTCCAAATTCATAATCTTGACCTAAGCGCTTAAACTGATTAAAGCTTGCCACTGTACTTTCAAGCTTGGCAGTTGGCACAGCTAATTTTTCGGCTAATTGCGCTAGTGAAGCTGCCGAAACTAACTTCTGCATGAATTCTGGATAAGGCAACTGACCCTTTTGTGCTAGTTCTTGCTTGAACTCATCGTATTGCGTTTGATCAAACACTAAATACGGATGCTGATTTTTCATCGGAATTAACCAAGAACCATGCATCTTAATATGCCCATGACGATGTGGTGCATCCTCTGGAAAATAACGCGTCCCGTCATCAGCAATCACTAGAATACTGCCTTGCTTCAACTTAGGCCATTCTAGCTGACGACCACGTTCATTATCAGCTTCCTTAAAAGTTAATCCGGGCAGAATACCATGTGACTCATAATTAGTCATATGCCACATCTTAGCGCCAACTGCTTGCGCCATTTTGATGCCATCACCACGATTGAATAAGGTCCCTAGTGGGGTTAATCGTTGACTGTGCAAATAGGTTTGAACTAGTTCTGGATTATTTTCAAACCCACCCATGGCTAAAACAACCCCATTTTTGGCATGCACATTGCACAATTGACCTTGCCGTTTAATCTGGACACCACGAACAATTCCAGTACCAGGGTCTTGAATCAAAGATTGTGCCCGTGAGTCTAGCCAAACATCAATCTGATCGGCTCGGTCTAATACCTTTTGTCGCAGGAGTTTCCATAAACCAGCATCTTTATCACGCTTATGGACTAGTGCAAAATCAACGGTTTGACTTCCCTTTAGTTCTGGATATTCGGCCATCGTTTTTTTTATTGCGACAGCATCCCCAGGTTTAATATCGTGTTTCCAGCTAACTGCCGGAATGCCCAAGTATTGCTTGAAATACTCGGGCATTTGATGCATCCCCGATAAATAAGCCTGTAATGTCTTTTCTGGCATCGCAAACGGCGCATTTAACGCATGATAATAATCAGTTAAATCAGTCAAGCTGTCACCCATTACGACGTGTTGCGCTGAATAACGGGTATTACCACCTTCACGCCCATATGGCGCCGCCTCAACTACCAACACATGCGCGCCATTATCGGCTGCAAACCGGGCTGCAGAGGCCCCAGCCCCGCCAAATCCTAATACAATCACATCATAATTTCCTTGCCACTTAACGGTTAAAGCCGGGCCGTTAATTTGAGATTTTACGAGTTGTGTAAAATTGGCAAAACACCTTTCCAAAAAATTAACCGTATGTGGATCAACTAAACTGCCTTGTTCATTAAACGCCTTTGGTGCAAAGCTTAACATGAATTCATTACCGGGCAGTACAGTTGCCCCAACTCCTGGTGCATTCAAAATCAACCGTAATTCATCTTGTGCGCGCGAGGTGCCTTGAATCCCCAATGAAGTTCCCACAATCATGAGTGGCTTCCCCACAAATGGGTGGACACGGTATGATAACCATTCAATCACACTTTTAAGTGCTGCCGGCACGGCATGGTCATATTCTGGAACACCAATGATGACACCATCGGCTACTTGAATTTGATCAGCTAACGTTTTTACTGACGCTGGTAATTCAACAGTTGCATTACATTCTTTAAACAATGGTATTTGATCAATCTCTGCAATCTGCATCGTGACATTTTCACTAAAGTGCTGCTTCATATACTGTAATAAGTCTCGATTATAAGATTTTTCAGCATTGGTCCCAACGATTGCAACTAATTTCATAACTAACAGTCCCTTTTATTTTTAATTGTGAAAATTCAAAAAGTATCGTGTGGTTGTTCACAAGGCCAATATACGCACTTTTAAAAAAAAGACAATGTTAGCATTCAGAAAAATCAGCTGGAAGCCTGCTATCATCGGCTAAACGGCGTACTACTTTTTATATTTAGCCAATAATTAGGCTAGGTCGCACTCATTTTTGCCGAAAAAATAGTTTGACTTTCATAAATAAAATTAATGATTATCACTTTAAAATCTGCTGATAGCCTAGTTATTTCATCCACTGATTGACTTGTTAGTCGTGTTTGCTCTGATACAATTCCCTACAGTGGTACCTTTTAAGGCGCTATTTAACCTATTCGTGTCATTCGCTAAAAAATAGCACGTTGACAATTCAAAAATAAAAGTTATGCTACGGATGAAGATTTAGGAAGTTACTAGTTTAACTAATCATGTGATGTTTTTTTCAATGGTGATGGTTGCACCATTGATAGTCACGCCTATCATCATCTTTTTTGCAATCAGTGAATCATATAAAGGGGTACCCATTATGACTAATAAAATTAATTGGAAAGCTTTTATTTTACCCTTAGTACTGGGGATTGGACTTTGGTTACTCACACCAGTTAAGCCTGCAGCGATTAGTCCAACTGCCTGGCATCTATTCGCTATCTTCGTTGCTACTATCATTGCCTGTGTGACTAAACCGTTACCAATGATGGCGACCACCTTAATCGGTATCACGGTCGCCACGCTAACTGGCATTTTCACTATGGACGAGGTCACCGCCGGATTTGGCAATTCCACCGCTTGGATGGTTGCCATGTGTATGTTTATGGCAGCTGGCTTTATTAAGTCCGGCTTAGGCAAAAGAATTGCTTACTTATTTGTCAAATTATTTGGTAAACACACTTTAGGGTTAGCCTATGCTTTGTCTGCGGTCGATACCGTCTTAGCAATTGGTATCCCCAGCAATAATGCTCGGGTCAACGGCATTATGTATCCGATTATTGATAACCTTTCTCATGAAATGGGTTCCGATCCCAAGCAAGGAACGCAACGTAAATTAGGGTCATTTCTAATTTTTAACGAATATGAAATTAATAACGTTACTTCTGGGCTATTTTTAACCGGCTTAGCAGGCAACATGGTGGCCTTAGGACTGGCAAAAACCCAAGGCATCACAATTTCTTGGTTGCAGTGGTTTACTGCGGCCAGTGTACCAGGACTGATTTCACTATTGGTCATTCCTTTCATCCTATATAAAGTTTATCCGCCTGAGATTAAAGCAACCCCGAATGCACGTGTTTGGGCAGATAAACGCCTTAATGAACTTGGCAAAATGGCCATCAGTGAAAAAATCATGTTACTCACTTTCTTACTTGCGATTATTTTATGGTTGGTCGGCACAAGTATCGGTATCGATGCGACGACAGTTAGCTTTATTGCCGTAGTCATCTTGTTACTTACTGGGGTCATCACAACTAAAGACCTATTAAATGAAAGTTTCGCCTGGAATATTCTAGTTTGGCTATCCATCATTATGTTGATGTCAAAAAAATTAATGACGCTCGGCTTCTTCCCTTGGTTCTCAAGTACATTAGGCCATTCACTCCATGGCATGAATTGGATTCTAGTTCTAATTATTTTATTCTTGGCTTACTTCTATTTACATTACATGTTTCCCAGTGTTTCAACCCAGATTTCAGCCCTCTATGCTGGTTTTCTTTCAGTAGCCATTGGTGCTGGCGTCCCCACTACTTTGGCTGCCCTAATGTTAGCCTTTTGTGGTTCTATCTATTTATCAACAACACCATACTCTGCTGGCCCGGCAGCCTTGCTTTCCGGTACCGGCTATGTGACCAATAAAGAATGGTGGCAATTAAGTGCACTCATCGGACTTGTCTTCAATATCATTTGGCTGGGAGGCGGCCTACTGTGGACTAAGGTGCTTGGCCTTTGGTGAGCCCTACCATTATTTAAAAATCACGTTGCCAGCTCTAATTAAACTAATTTACGTTATACTTAAATTAGTTTAAAGGGAGGCTTTTTATGAACGAGCGTGATTTAAAATACTTTTGTAGCTTAGTCGAAACTGGTAATTACACTGCGACTGCTAAACAATTTCAGGTAACGCAACCGGCGATTTCAGTTGCACTCAAACGACTTGAGACCAAATATGCCACTAAACTATTAACCCAGTCTAATCACCGGGCACGCTTAGTTACCACCTCAGCTGGACAGGTTTTATATATTAAAGCTCGTCACCTAATTAAAGAATTTACCCAGATTGAATTAGAAGTGCAACATGCTGGTGATCAAAAAGTTAGACTTGGCTTTTCACATATTGCTGGCGGGATTTGGCTACCGCGCGTCATTGAAACCTTCGCCCACCATCACTTATTGGCCTCTGTCACGACAGAAGTTGCCATTTCTGAACAACTACTCGAACAGTTGCGTCATCATAAGTTAGATGCCGCTATTTTTTCAACACTACAGCCAATGCAATCAGATGACTTGCAAGTATTTCAATTAGAAACCCACCCTTTATGTGTACTGGCTAACATTCAGCAACCAATCAGTCGCTTACAGATGGTTGAAGCAACTGACTTACAACAGTTGCCCATCATTGCCCGTTTACCACATTCACTACCAAGAACAGCGTTAACTCGCTATTGTAGTCGTAGTAACGTTCGACCAAAAATCATCTATGAAGCTCATTCTAATCAGCTAGTTGAAAGCTTAGTTGCTCGCAATTTAGGCATCGGTTTTGTCATTAACGGGTCCGTTGCTTTGAGCCCCAATGTTGTTAAGATTCCACTCAAGCCTAGTCAATCAATTGATTGCTACATGCAACTGGCGGTTCGAAAATCCTTCCTACCAAACGCTTATCAAACCCGTTGCATTGACTTGCTAAAAGAAATTAAGGTTCAAGAGTAATTGACTGCCCTTTGCCACTGTATTCCCCACTACGGTGGTTTTTTGTGCACTGGCTAGCAACTAGTCCCCCTAGGCAAAGTTAGTCATATCTGCTAAACTAGCTCTTAATATTTAACCATTAAGGAAGACTTACACGTGTTTTACTCACTATTTGATCCAACCTATTTTTTGGTCATCATTGGTTTAATCATCTCAATGGCCGCTTCAAGCTATATCAATCGGACTTTCAAACACTACGATACCTATCGAAGTCAATCTAATACGACGGGAACTGCAGCGGCGCAGTTTATTTTGACCCAAACGGGGATTAACGACGTGGGCGTTCAAGCCATCAGTGGCGATTTAACCGACAACTATAATGGACAAACTAAAGTCCTTAGTCTGTCCGCTTCAACAGCACAATCCACGTCGGTCGCCGCCATCGGGGTCGCTGCGCATGAATGTGGTCACGCTGTACAAGATCACGTGAACTACTGGCCTATGCGGCTCCGAACAGCCCTCGTTCCAGCAGCCAACCTCGGGTCAACGCTATCTTTACCCATTATTATTGTGGGGGTCTTACTCAGTTACAATCAGACCTTAATTCATATTGGCATTTTGCTATTCTCATTAGCCTTACTATTTCAACTCGTGACTTTACCCGTTGAATTCAATGCTTCTAGCCGCGCCTTAAAGATTTTAGCGAGTGGCGGCGTTCTGACGCCGGCAGAAGTTCCGCTAGTCCGCAAAGTGCTTATCGCCGCAGCATTAACTTACGTGGCGGCTGCGTTAGCCACTTTCTTACAGTTGCTGCGACTAATCATCCTATTTGGCGGTAATCGCGACAATGATTAGGGGCTTAATAAAGGCTTAGTGAATTCTTCACCACATCGGCTGGATTCGTTCACATATTCTTCACACCGGCTCGGTATGATAGTATCATAGCAATTGAGGAACAACCTCAACTAGCTACAACACAACCTAAAATTTTTCATTTACTCCTCCAAAGTAATGAAATTCATAGTAACATGCGACCCCCCATCGCATGTTTACCCTACTCCTTTTTCCACCGTATTCCCCGATACGGTGGTTTTTTGATGCTAAATCATTGCCCTTTGAGCAAGCTATTTACTTTTTATGCCATAAATCGTTATACTGGTAGCATGGTAGTTGAATTTGTCACTCAACTGCTATACCTTTTCATTTACTCCTCCAAAGTTAATGAAAATAGTCTTGTTAGGTCCTCCAACCTAACAAAATGAACACTCCTTTTGCCGTCGCGTAAAGCGATGGTTTTTTATTTTCTGAAAATTTGCATTTTTAAAAGCTGGGGGCGTATCATAATAAGGTTGATATTAAGGAGTTGATCACATGAAAAAGCGCCGTTGGATGGCAGCTTTAGCCACACCATTCATGCTAGTTTCAGCGACTCTGCTCGCTAGTGAAAAATTATATAATTTTGCTTTTAAGCGGGTAGATTACGTGCCTGAAACATCCGCCGATAAGCAAAAATACGCGACTGATTATTGGGCTTATGTCGATTGGTTGCAACGCCAGCCGCTCCAAACCTGGCATTTACATCGTGACGATACGGCTAATCAGCTAGTTGCCAAGTTCGTCCCCGCCAAAAACCCGAGTCGGCGCACCGTCATTGTCTCGCATGGCTATAAGGGAGATGGTGAAACCATGGCCAATTATGCCTATATGTTTCATAATCTCGGATATAATGTTTTGTTACCCGATGACCGTGGTCATGGTCAAAGTGCCGGCCGCTATATTAGTTTTGGATGGCAAGATCGCCATGATTATGCGGATTGGGTTCAACAGGTCCTCCAAAAGATGGGCCACCAAGCTGAAATTGTGCTTTTCGGCGTTAGCATGGGGGGCGCAACCGTGGAAATGATGAGCGGTGAAGTCCTCCCACCACAAGTCAAAGCAATTATTGCGGACTGTGGCTACACCAGTCTGGCAGATGAACTCACTTATTTGCTCAAACGCCAATTTCACTTACCAAAATACCCGATTGTACCGCTGGTCAGCTTTATTAATCGCCATCGGATGGGCTATTTTATCAGTGATGTGAGTTCAGTAGAACAACTCCGCCACAACACCCGTCCCATTTTCTTTATTCATGGTGAAAAGGACGTTTATGTGCCTAGTTGGATGTTGAAACAAAATTATCAAGCTGCAGGCGGACCTAAGCAGATGTGGCAGGTGCCAAATGCTAGCCACGCTGAAAGTTTTTGGGTCGACCCCGCTACTTATGAAAAACACGTTAAAACCTTTCTTAATCGTTATCTCACTCATTAAAAACAACCTTAAGTTTAGCAACTGCCAACTAATGGCGCCTAAACTTAAGGTTGTTTTTAGGTTTATTTACAAGCACTGATAATCCGTGCCAAACGGTCGGCCATGCGGGCTAAATTAGCTGGCCCTTCCTGCATCGCTGCCGCCAAAGTTGCGACATGGTCCACAATTGGCAATACTGCGGTAACGCCATGATCAGCAAAGGCCTGATTGGCACCTTTTTGATTACCTACCATTAAGTAGCACGCTTTTTGAGCGGCTTGGGCACGTTCGCTAATCTGAATCGGCACCTTCCCCATAAAGCTCTGATCATCGACTTGCCCCTCGCCAGAAACCACGAAATCAACTGTCGCAATTTGAGCTGTTAACTGGCTCAAATCTGCAATTAGTTTAAATCCTGACTGGACTTGGGCACCTAGAAAGTACCGTAACGCAAACCCAATGCCACCCGCAGCACCATCGCCTAAGTGCGCACTAACTTGCCCAGCGGTAACCTGCATAAAATGCTGCATCGCTTGATCATAACTCGCCACTGCTACGGTAGTCAGCCCTTTTTGAGGACCAAAGATAGTTGCGGCCCCCGTAGGACCAGTCAGCGGATTGGTGACATCCGAGGCCGTGACAAACGTCACTGCTTGGACAGCTTTAGTCACCTGAGTTGCATCCCAATGCGCTACGCGACTCAAATCGGCGCCGACCATCTTTAACTCTTGATTTTGCGCATCAAAGAAACGATAACCCAATGCCCGTAAGATTCCAGCACCACCGTCCACCGTACCACTGCCGCCAAGCCCAATCACAATCTTTTGGGCCCCACGCGCAATGGCCGCTTTAATCAATATACCAGTACCGTACGTGTTCGTCTCAGCAGGCGTTAGCCCCGCCGTAATGAACTGAATACCCGAAGCGGCGGCGACTTCAATCACGGCTAACTTCTGATCCGCAAAGTACCCATAAGTTGCCTGAATGGGCCGTTGGTTAATATCAACGGTTGCCACTTGTACCGTCATACCACCAGGTTGATTGGCTAAAAATGCCGCTACCGTTCCTTCACCACCATCCGCAATGGCAATTTGGCGAGAGTTGATGCCCTGCTTAGCAAATTGATCTGCCACAATTTGATTGGCTTGAATGCTCGTCATTGATTTCTTAAATGAATCAATCGCAATTAGTGCTTCCATCATTTTACCCTTCTTAATTTGAGTTGCTGCTGAGCCCCTTGAATCGGTACTAAAAGATAATCAGCCGCCTCATTTTTCAATACATAAGTCCCATTATACGCTCCCGCCGTAATGACTAAGTCATCATCACGATTAAAATAATAGTGCCACGTTTGACGTTGCTGATTCGTGGCATCAATCGTTAACTCAGCTGCGGTAAAAGTTGCCCGACCAATCGTATGAACCCGGCCTGTAACCGTAGTCAACTGCCAGGTGTGTTGCTGTAGAACCGCCGGATTACGCTGGTCACAAGCACTCAAACCCCCGATGATCATGGCAATGCCTAAGATTAAAGACACCCATTTTAGTTGATATTTCATTGTTAGCTCCCCCATGCCATCAGTATATAATAATTTATATTCGAATTATTATATCCAACATAAAGGGGCCGTTTAACGACCTGAACGTTATTACCAGTGACCATGGCTGTGATTTAAAGTCCCTTTATCGCAAACTTAACCATTAAAATAGTCCCCACCGAGTTGGCGAGGACTAATGACTCAATTTTATTTAATCATCTAAGCCTAAACGTTTAAAGATATCATCAACATGCCGTAAATGATAATGATAGTCAAAAGCATCATCAATCGCTGCTTGATCTAAATGTTGGCGAATTTCGGCATTACTTTCAACCAATGGTTTGAACTGCAACTGCTGGTCCCAAGATTGGGCCGTGAGTGGCTGAACTAAATCATAAGCTGCTTCACGTGACATCCCAGTATCAATCAGCTTCAATAAGACCCGTTGGCTATAAATTAACCCATAGGTGGCATCCATATTCTGCTTCATACGTTCTGGAAAAACAGTCAACGTCCCAATAATCTTTGTAATCCGCGTCAAGATATAGTCCGTTAAAATCGTCGTATCCGGCAAAATGATCCGTTCAGCTGAAGAATGTGAAATATCCCGTTCATGCCATAATGGTACATCTTCGTAAGCTGTCATCATGTGTCCACGAATGACCCGTGCTAAGCCAGTCACATTTTCAGAACCAATCGGATTCCGCTTATGCGGCATCGCTGATGACCCTTTTTGACCTTTATTGAAAAATTCTTCAACTTCATGCGTTTCTGATTTTTGTAAGCCGCGAATTTCAGTTGCAAATACTTCAACACTCGTGGCAATTAACGCCAACGTAGCGATGTATTCGGCATGTAAATCACGCGGTAAAATTTGGGTTGAAATTTCTTGTGCCCGAATACCGAGCTTATCACACACAAACTGTTCGACGAATGGCGGAATATTGGCGAAAGTTCCTACTGCACCACTAATTTTCCCAGCTTCAACGCCAGCAGCAGCGTGTTCAAACCGTTCAATATCCCGATTAATTTCAGAATACCACCGTGCCAACTTCAGTCCGAAGGTCGTTGGTTCCGCATGGACCCCATGGGTACGACCCATTTCAACAGTATATTTATATTTTTTGGCTTGTTGCGCTAATGTTGCTCGTAAATCCTGTAAATCTTGACGAATAATCGCATTGGCTTGCTTTAATCGGTACCCCTGCGCCGTATCAACCACATCGGTACTCGTTAACCCATAATGGACCCACTTACGTTCAGCCCCTAATGATTCTGA
This sequence comes from Lactobacillus sp. CBA3606, assembly GCF_002970935.1. Lineage (NCBI taxonomy): Bacteria > Bacillati > Bacillota > Bacilli > Lactobacillales > Lactobacillaceae > Lactiplantibacillus > Lactiplantibacillus kimchii. The sequence continues at coordinate 1,431,746 of NZ_CP027194.1, forward strand.
AACATCACGCGTAAACGCCACCACATCATGATGGGTCACAGCTTCAATCTCAGCGATACGATCACTATCAAACTTCGCATTGGCACTAATCTTAGCAACATCTGCCGCTGGAATCTTGCCTAATTCAGCCCAGGCTTCATCAGCCGCAATTTCAACTTCCAACCAAGCTTGGTACTGGTTTTCTAGGGACCACACTTGGCCCATCTCGGGACGCGTATAACGATCAATCATTGCTAATCCTCATTTCTATTTACTGATTTGCCAACAAAACACGAACATTATTATATCATATCCGCCTAATAATTAATAGTGACGAACAATGAAAAAATATGGCTTATTTTCACTAAGTCGGTTTTTATCCGCTTGGTTTTATCAACTTATTTAGTTAACTATGAACATTATCAATACAGCAAAATAAGAACATTCGGATTTAGGCTTGCACTTGGAAAGGAAAATTGCTATACTCATTCCTGTTGGAGTGATGAACATTTCGTCACTCATTGCTATTAATCATTCATATATTAAAAATACTTTAATGAGGTGGAAAACATGGCATCAGTCGTAGTAGTAGGGAGCCAATGGGGCGATGAAGGTAAAGGAAAGATCACAGACTTTTTAAGTCAGGAAGCAGATGTGGTATCACGTTACCAAGGCGGCGATAACGCCGGCCACACTATCGTATTTAATGGTAAGACTTTTAAATTACGGCTGATTCCATCAGGGATTTTCTTCCATGATAAGCTTAGTATCATTGGTAACGGCGTCGTTTTAAATCCTAAATCATTGGTTGAAGAACTCCAATATCTGCGCGATAACGGGGTCCAACCAGATAACCTCCGCGTTTCCAACCGCGCACATGTGATTTTGCCTTACCATATTCTTTTAGACGGTGCGCAGGAAAAGGCTAAAGCCGGCGGTAAGATTGGGACAACCAACAAGGGTATCGGACCAGCTTACATGGATAAAGCCGAACGCATTGGGATTCGGATGGCCGACCTATTAGACAAAGAAACCTTTGCCGCCCTCTTAAAACGTAACTTACAAGAAAAGAACCAAATCATCACCAAGCTATATGATTTGGAACCCATTAAATTCGATGATATTTTCGAAGACTACTATAACTATGGTCAAGAATTGAAGCCATTTGTGACAGATACCTCGGTTGTCATTAATGACGCCTTAGACGCTGGCAAGCGCGTGCTATTCGAAGGTGCTCAAGGTGTCATGCTAGATATCGACCAAGGGACTTACCCTTACGTGACCTCGTCTAACCCCGTTGCCGGTGGTGTCACCATTGGGAGTGGCGTGGGCCCTTCTAAGATTGATAACTGTGTGGGGGTTTTAAAAGCCTATACGTCACGAGTTGGTGACGGTCCATTCCCAACCGAACTCTTTGATGAAGTTGGGAATTTCATCCGCGAAACAGCCCATGAATATGGCACAGTCACCAAACGGCCACGTCGAATCGGTTGGTTTGATAGTGTTGTTCTACGCCATGCTAAACGCGTTTCTGGCTTAACTCATTTAAGTTTGAACTGTTTAGATGTTCTTACCGGCTTAAAAACCATTAAAATCTGTACCGCATATGACTTAAATGGCAAAACCATTTATCATTATCCTGCCAGCTTAAAAGAACTCGAAGCTTGCAAACCGATCTATGATGAATTACCTGGTTGGGATGAAGATATCACTGGCGTGAAGACCTTGGCTGAATTACCTGAAAACGCCCGTAACTACCTCCGCCGTATTGAAGAACTCGTCGGTGTTAAGTTGGCAACTTTCTCAGTCGGTCCCGACCGTGAACAAACTAATGTGATTGACCACGACATCTGGAACTAAATAAAGGAGTCGGTTATGATGGAAATTTTTGATTATGAAGATATTCAACTTGTCCCCAATAAATGTGTCATTAATAGTCGATCCGAAGCTGATACGACGGTAACCCTTGGTGAACGCCGCTTTAAGCTTCCGGTAGTCCCAGCAAATATGGCAACGGTCATTAATGAAGACTTAGCCGCATGGTTCGCCACTAATGATTATTTTTATATCATGCACCGCTTTAACCCTGAAACTCGGCAGCAATTTATTGAAACAATGCATGCCAAGCAACTTTATGCTTCCATCTCAGTCGGCGTAAAAGCCACTGAACATGATTTCATTGACGCCTTAGCCGCCGCGGCCATCGTACCAGAATATATCACGATTGATATTGCGCACGGCCATGCGGACAGTGTGATTGCCATGATCAAGCATATCAAGCAAGTCCTCCCTGCTAGTTTCGTCATTGCCGGTAATGTCGCAACGCCAGCTGCCGTCCGCGACTTAGAAAATGCCGGCGCTGATGCGACCAAAGTCGGTGTGGGTCCAGGTAAGGCCTGCATCACTAAAGTCAAAACCGGTTTTGGGACCGGTGGCTGGCAATTAGCCGCCGTTCGTTGGTGTGCTAAAGCCGCCCGCAAACCGATTATCGCTGATGGCGGTGTCCGGACTAACGGCGACATTGCGAAGTCAATTCGGTTCGGTGCCACCATGGTCATGATTGGGTCAATGCTGGCCGGTCACCAAGAATCACCCGGTAATACCTTAAAAATTGACGGTAAAACTTACAAACAATATTATGGTTCTGCCAGTGAGACCCAAAAAGGCGAACATAAAAACGTTGAAGGTAAACAAATGCTGGTCCCATATCGCGGCCACTTAGCAGACACCTTGAATGAAATGCAAGAAGATTTACAATCATCCATTTCCTATGCTGGTGGTCGTGATTTAAAGGCCATCACCAAATGTGATTATGTCATCGTAAAAAATTCCATTTATAATGGTGACTAATTAAGCAAAAGCGGTTGAGATATTGGTCTCAAGCTCTTTTTTGCTGGTCATTTATGAGAAACGGTCCAGTAAGGCTGGATAAATCAGGTGTTTTCCCCTAACCACCCGCTATGAAAGCGGTTATAATTAAGGAAACGACTAATCGAGGTAATTTTAATGGAACATAATCGCGTTTTACGACTAGATCACGGTATTAATTTTCGTGAACTAGGCGGTTACCAGACCACTGGTGGCCAGACGATTAAATGGCAAAAATTATTACGTTGTGGTGGGATGTCGCTACTTAGTCCCCACGACCTCACTTATTTAGACCAATACGGATTACGTTACGATATTGACTTACGGCAAGCGAGTGAAGCCCAGTTATCACCTGACCGCTACCCACAAAGTACCCACTATCGTAATACTTCCGTCTATCCGTTCACCGATAACCGCCGTTTTGACCGGCGCCTCAAACGGTTAATCAAACGGATGATTATTGACGATAGTTTTAATGCCCAAACCTACGCTCAAATGGTCACTGACAGTCATCCGATTAAAGTTTGGCAACACCTGTTTGCAACACTTTTAGCTAACGACCAGCCGAATCAATCCCTCGTGTTTCACTGTGCCGCGGGTAAAGATCGAACTGGCGTAGCGGGTGCCTTAATCATGACCGCTTTAGACGTCCCACGTGATACCATTATGCAAGATTACTTGTTAACCAATGCCGTCTTTATGGCCGCTGATGAGCTCGACAACGATACCATCATTACTGAAGCCAACAATGGTGACTTAGCCAGCCATTTTAATACCGCCTTAGCGGTCGAAGCAGATAATTTAAAAATGGTATTTCATGTTTTCGATGATTTATACGGTGGTGGTCGTGGCTACCTCCGTGAGGCGCTCGGTTTAAGCCTGGCCGACCTTAATGAGTTAAAACAGCTTTATTTAGATGACCCTGCATAAAACGTGCACAAAAATAGTCGCTACAAGCATGTGATGACTGCTTGTAGCGACTATTTGACTTGCTTGATTTTTATAAAATTGGTGATAACAATCGTGAAAATGTTTGTTTAAACTTCAACCAAAAGGGCTGATCTTTAAAGTCTTGGACCGTCACTAAACTACTCAACGCTTGATCTTTTAAGAAGATTTCTTCAAGCTCTTGTGCCAATTCGGTATCATACAAAAAGGCATTCACTTCAAAGTTCAACTTAAAGCTCCGGAAATCAAGATTAGCTGATCCAACTGACCCAACCTGACCATCAATCACGATGGTCTTCGCATGAATAAAGCCATTATTATAATAATAAATTTTCACACCGGCTTCAGCTAATTCGCGCGCATAATATTGCGTGGCTCGATAGACAAAGGCATGATCGGGCTTATCAGGCACGATAATCCGGACATCAACCCCTGACATGGCCGCAATTCGGATGGCATCTAAAACTGAGTCATCAGGAATCAAGTATGGCGATTGAATCCATAGACGATGCTGGGCCGTCATGATCATTTTAATATAGCCCATCTTAATTTGTTCACCATCATTATCTGGACCACTCGAAACAATTTGTAACGAGGTGTTCCCTTTAACTTTGATAACTGGAAACATTTCGGCATTGGGTTCAATGCGATGTTCAGCATCCGTGGCGTTCCAGTCCCGAACAAACCGTTCTTGTAATTCAAAGACCCCGGAACCCACAATTCTCAAATGCGTATCCCGCCAATAGCCAAATTTCTTATCACGGCCAAGATACTGGTCACCAACGTTAAACCCACCGACATACCCTACTTGACCATCAACAACGACAATCTTACGATGATCCCGAAAGTTAAGGCGGAAGTCCAAGATTGCCGAATGCCCGCCTAAGAATGGCCGCGCATGCCCGCCTAATTCTTCCAAGTGTTTGAAGAAACTCTTGAACGTGCCCATTGACCCCCAAGGATCATAGACAACGCGGACATCGACGCCGGCAGCCGCTTTTCGTTCCAATAAATGTAATAATTCATTACCGATCTTATCGTTGTAAAAAGTATAGTACTCCACATGGACATGGTGCTGTGCAGCTTCAATATCTTTGAACAGCGCCTGAAACTTTTCATGCCCATCCGTAAAAATCTTGACCTGATTCTTACGACTGAGTAAAGCGCCATCGGAATTCAAGAAAAGACTAACCATCCCACGTACGGAACTGGTAACCGCATCAGCGGGCATTAATTCCGACCCCAGCTCATTGCGTTGCCGTTGAATCATCTCTTCTAATCGAATTTGGGTTTCTTTCTTCAACCGAAACATCCGATTTTTCGGTAACTTCCGCCCCAAAAAAGCGTATGCGATAAAGCCCACAACTGGAATCATGATTAAAACTAATAACCATGCCCAAGTGGCGGCAATATCGCGGCGATCTCTAAATACCGTCACAACGGCAGCAATCGCATTGATAATAACTATGACGTTCATAACTGGCAAAATGTATTGCACTTGTGGCACCCACCTATTTTAATGATAAATTCATTTTACCGCAGATAGCCATGAGATAATAACATTTTGCGACGATAATCATTGCTTTTTTCGCAGAAAACGGCAATAATTTCGTCAGGGAGGGACCTCAATGTTAGCCATGTTAGGAATTCACGGACTAGGGCCACTGCGGCTATTTCATTTAACCGAGCGCGCCGCTGGGCCCAAAGGTGCGATTGGCCTCTTATTAATTGTTGTTTTGTTAGTCGTTGCCTATCGTTATTATCGACGTCATCATTAAAATAATTACCGCCAGCTTACTAGCTGTGCGACTTGAACCAAAGCAACTAATTACTGCAAGAATTTTATGACTTCTTACAGCAATTGGTTGCTTTTTCAACCCCAGGGGCCTGCTTTTAAAAATGCCAACCGTTATCACCGGCACTGATTAAGTTATGAATCAGACCTAACCGATTGCATACTAACTTAACAATCGGTTGATTTTGATAACCAATCCTAACGCTCACGTGACCGAGCTAGTATAGTTAAAGCCATCACGATAGGGGGAGGCAACTCAGCACGATGGAAAAGCAAAAAATGCCAACGCGGTCATTGATGGGCATGTTAATTACCTTAGGAGTGGTCTATGGCGATATTGGAACATCGCCATTATATGTCATGAACGCCATTATTAATGATGCTGGGCCACTAAAAAAAGCCACGCCCACCTATGTCATCGGCTCAGTCTCCTTAATCTTTTGGACCTTAATGCTGATCACTACCATTAAATATGTCATTATCGCCTTACAAGCTGATAACCACCACGAAGGTGGCATTTTTGCGCTCTATGCCTTAGTGCGCCGCCGGTCTAAGTGGCTAATAGTCGTCGCTTTAGTGGGTGGCGCCGCCCTCTTAGCCGACGGAACTTTGACACCAGCCGTGACGGTAACTTCTGCAGTTGAAGGTCTCCGGGGACTACCTGGTACCGCTGGCTTTAGTCAGCATCCGTTGCTCGTCCCCCTAACCGTCACCATTATTTTAGTGGGCTTATTCATGATTCAAAACTTTGGCACCACTGGGATTGGTCGCGCATTTGGACCGATTATGTTAGTCTGGTTCACCTTTTTAGGCCTTGCCGGTTTAGCAAATATTGGACAGGCTCCTCAGATTTTAAAGGCACTTTCACCTTGGTATGCCGTCCAAATCTTATTCAGTCCGACTAATAAAACTGGAATTTTTATTTTAGGTAGTGTCTTTTTAGCCACGACCGGGGCCGAAGCACTCTACTCGGATATGGGCCACGTCGGTAAGGCCAATATTAAAGCAACCTGGCCGTTCATCTACCTCATGTTAACCTTAAATTATTTAGGCCAAGGCGCTTGGATTATTCAGCACGCGCAACAACCAGCCTATCGCGAGGCCTTGAATTTAAATCCTTTTTATGAAATGATTCCAGCTAATTTTAAAGTTGCTATTATTATTCTCGCTACCCTTGCCGCCATCATCGCATCTCAAGCCTTAATCACGGGCTCTTATACCTTGGTCGATGAAGCAATCGGGTTAAAATTTCTCCCCCGGATGGTCATCAAACACCCCAGTAAAGTCCGTAGTCAAATCTACATTAGCACCGTTAATTGGTTACTATGCGGCGGCACCTTAACGATTGTCTGGCTATTCCAGACATCGGCTCGCATGGAAGCGGCTTATGGTTTGGCAATTACCATCACCATGCTGATGACGACTATTTTATTGACTCAATTTGTTCAAATGAAGGGCCATTTTGGCTGGTCATTGGTTTTACTGATTGCCTTTGGGACACTGGAAACCACCTTTTTAATCGCCAGTCTGACTAAATTCATTCACGGCGGCTACCTCACCTTGGGGCTCACCCTACTAATCTTTCTTGTGATGGTCACTTGGTATTTTGGTAATCGACGCCGGTTACAATACAACCGGGATGAAGAACAGGTCAGTCTACTCGATTATCGCCATCAGCTCACCCAGTTAAGCCATGATGACCGCTATCCCTTATTCGCAACTAATCTAGTCTACTTAGCCAAAGTCGATGCTCAATATCGACTCAAACGGGCGATTTTATATTCCATCTTAGATAAACAACCCAAACGAGCGAAAGTTTACTGGTTTATTACGATTAACGAAACTAATCAACCCTATGATTGTAACTATACAGTTGATATGTTGGAGACTCGGAATATCGTCGAAGTTCAACTCAATCTTGGCTTCAAAAAGTCACAACACGTTAACATCTATTTGCGGCGCATTGTTACCCACCTGATTGCCAACCGGATTATTGACCCACAACATCCGCATTACGGGACCATCAAGCATCGCCAAGTTGGTGATTTCAAATTCGTCGTTCAAAATCAACAACTGATGGACCTAACCAGTTATCCGAAGATGCATCAGCTGGACCGCTTATTAATCGGGGGCCGGGTCTTCTTACAAAACATTACGCCGTCACCAGCCGTTTGGTATGGCTTGGAGTTTAGCGACGTTCTTGAAGAAACAATCCCACTGTTCACCACCCCAGCAACGGATGCTACCCTCACTAATCACACCATCTGCCATCAGTTAAAGCCACCAAAATAACCCGTTTTGGCCCCTTTGATGACCGACGCTAAATAGGCACCGCAAGAATTTTGTTAATTCTTGCGGTGCCTATTTTCTGTTATGCGACACTTTTGCATGGCCCACTGCTTAAGCCCCCGCCGTTATTTCTTAGTTGCCACCCGTTTTTGTTCAGAATCCTGGACGCCAATAATATCTAAGAAGAACGCTACAATCGGAATCCCGACAATCAAGCCCCAAGCGCCTAATAAGCTTTCCATAATAATCAGCGTAATAAAGGTAGCAAAAACGGGTAAATCAGTCCGATCCGCCATTAACCGTGGATGTAAGAAATAAGACTCAAAAGCATGCACGAGAATGACAAGGACGATAATTTCGGCAACATAGACGACGCCGCCCGCAGCAAACGCCAACAACGTCAATGGAATCATCGACAAGAGTACCCCCGCAACTGGGACTAGTCCTAAGATAAAGACAATAATCGACAACACTAAGATACTGGGCATCCCAATAATAAAGAAACCAATGGTCATTAAAATTGTGTTGATGGTACAAATAATCAATTGGGTCTCAATAATTTTGCCAAGAATTAAAATGAATTTATGGGCTAAATAGTAGACATTTTTAAAGAAGCGACTGAATTTTGAATTTAAAAATTGCCGGCCAAAACTCATCATCCGGCCCCGAGTTAACGTGAAAATAAAGCTTAAAAAAATCGCGAGAATCACATGGGTGAAGCCAGTCCCGACATGACTGATTTCTTTAACCCCAGTCACTAATAACGACTTACTATTTTGGATTAACTCACTACTATGAATCGCCTTATTAATCCAAGTATCAATATTTTTATTCAAAACTGGATGATGGGTGATGGCCTTCGCCAACATATCTGGAATGACTTTGAGCTGCGCAATTAAAGTCGGCGCGGCGTAAGACAAGGCGCCAATAAAAATCCCCAAGACCAAGACATAGACGACAATGGCCGCCAACCAATACGGTAGATGAGTTTTTAAATTCAACCAATGGCTCACTTTTACCCCTAAAAAGGCAAAAATCGTCGTTAATAAAATAACCGTCGCAAAGCCCCGCATTAAGTAAACGATAATCATTAAAAATAGTAATGTTAAGTAAAGCGTAATATCATCGCGTTTAAAAAAACGACTGATTCGATCCATGAACAATCCCCCAAATCTTTTGCTAGTTGTCATTATAGCATTGCCTGAAACTCAGCGGGGACCCGGTCACTTCATTGGTTGACATTTGACCTGAAAGCCAGTAAGATAAACCATAATATTAGAGAACGATTAAAAGATGAGTAAATCAGGTGACTGTCCAGCGAGTATCGGGTTGATGAAACGATATCAGGCGGCTGATTGAAGATGGTCTGGTTTAAAAGTTCGTAGCTTTGGCTACCGACATCACTGCCCGTTAACGCAGTTGCGGATTACTTGTAGTCCGATTGAGGAAGTTAGTGCAACCTAGCTTCGAACTCAGGTGGTAACCCGACCAACGTCGTCCTGATTGATTTAACGATCAATTAGGACGGTTTTTTTGTTCAAAAATAATTAATTTATAAGGAGTGTAATTCAATTATGACAACTTTAACCCAAACAATTCCCTTTCATTACGATGTGGTGGGGAGCTTATTACGCCCAGCCAGCCTCAAGCAGGCCCATGCACAACTTGCAGCTGGTGAAATAACCCCCGCAGCCGAATTAAAGTCACAACAAACGGAAATCAAACGCATTGTCGCCGAACAGGTCAAATTAGGCTTGCAGGCCGTTACTGATGGTGAATTTTCACGTAGCTGGTGGCATTTAGACTTTCTTTGGGGCCTCAATGGCGTTGATAAATATGACTATCATCAGAGTTACAAGTTCAAAGGCGACCACACGCGGACCGATAACGCTGAACTAACTGGGAAAGTTGCTTTCAACCCCAACCACCCTTTCTTTGCGGCCTTTAGCTATCTTCAATCAATCGTGCCAGCGGGAATCTTAGCAAAACAAACAATTCCGTCACCGACGATGTTATTTCGAGATAACCGTAGTGACAATTGGGCGCAATTCTATGATAGCTGGGAAGCTTACCTGACTGATTTAGCTCAAGCTTATCACGCCACGCTACAACACTTTTATGACTTGGGCTGTCGCTATATCCAACTTGATGACACCACTTGGGCTTTCTTAATTAGCAAGCTCAACGATGACACCCTGACAGCAAGCGAACAGGCGCACTTCCATCAAATGGCAACCGATGCCGTGCAAGTCATTAACGCCAGTTTGGCTGACTTACCTGCTGACTTAAAGGTCACGACCCATATCTGTCGTGGAAACTTCAAGTCGACCTACCTCTTCTCTGGAAGTTATCAAGTCGTCGCTAAATATTTAGGCCAATTACATTATGACGGGTTATTCTTGGAATACGATAATGCCCGCGCCGGTAACTTCGATGTTTTAGACCAAATCTGGAACGGTGATCCGCACAAACAACTGGTTTTAGGCTTAGTCACCTCAAAGTTTCCAGCACTCGAGCAGCCAGCCGACTTAATCGCTCGGATTAAGTCAGCAGCGACTAAAGTGCCGCTAGCTAACTTAGCGTTATCAACCCAATGCGGCTTTGCTTCCACTGAAGAAGGTAATGAGCTAACTGAAGCTGAACAATGGGCGAAGTTAGCCCTAGTCATTAAAACGGCGCAAACCGTTTGGTCAAAAGCATAACAATGTTAAAGGCATGTTGATTTTGAGTTAATTTTAACTCGCATCAACATGCCTTTTTTATTTTGCTAATCATAATTTTCCTTAATTGCGGGTCGTCCGTGAACGCCAACGTTTCCGCAGTGGATTGACTGACCGTGAATTGCTTGCTTTGACGGGGGCATTTAAGAGCACCACGCCAATAATCACTGCCATGAAACCTAACAACTTCGTGCCACTCAAGACTTCGTCAAATGCGACAATCCCAATTAACCCGGTAATAGCGGTACCTACGCCCGCCCAAATAGCGTAACCTACACTCAGTGGGAGCTGTCGCAACGCCAATGAGAAGCTAAAGACGGCCAAACCGTACAACAACATACCTGCAATACCAATCCAGGTATACTCAAACCCATTGGAAAGCTTCAATAAGCTTGTCCCTAAAATTTCAATTCCAATCGCTACTAATAACTGTAACCATGCCCGCATCTGCGTCGACCCCCTTTTAATGATTCAATAAAATTGCCCCGATAATAATCGCTACTAAGCCGCTAATTCGAGCCAAATTCAAGCGTTCCCGATACACCACCACTGCTAAGATCACAGTTGCAAATGTGCCGAAGCCAGCCCAAAGTGCATAGGTTATGCCTAATGGTAACGTCTGCATTGCTAACGTTACTAAGACTAACGAACTAAAGTACCCAATTAAAACCATCACGGTCGGTCCCAAATTTCGAAACCCGTTCGCCTTTTTCAAGAAAAAGCTCCCAACAACTTCCATCACAATCCCAATAAATAACAAACCGTATGCCATCATTAGCACCTCCAAATTTAAGCTGTCCTACCATTCTAATCGAAAATAATTCGCAAGGCAATCAAAAAGACACACCTGGATGATTACATTTTGATGACAAACTTGATATCAAAATGTAAAACTCAAGTTTGGCTTTAAAATTGGGACGACAAAAAAGCGCCAAGTCACCAAATTAGCTTGGTTAACTTGTCGCTACATTTTGAGTCGTTTAAATATAAAAATAGATTGAAAAATACATTAAGGCGGTCCCAATCATCACCGCAACATGCCAGATTACATGTAAGTATTTAATGTGAGGAATACTGTAAAGTAAGGCCCCTAGCGTGAAAGCCACGCCCCCGGCAACTAACAGCCAAAAACCCGTTAGCCCTAAATTCAACCATAACTGCCGCCCGCCGGCTAAACACATCCAGCCCATCAAAACATAAATTACCGTCTCGACCTTATGTAACCGGCCCGGCCAAACGGCATTAACTGTGATGCCGGCTAGGGCTAGTGCCCAGATGGTCAACAAAATCGTCCAGCCCAACCAGCCCTTAATTGCTAACAGACTAAACGGGGTATAGGTGCCCGCAATCAGAACATAGACACCACTGTGATCTAGAATTCGAAAGACTTCCCGCGCCCGGGTAAAATACAACCCGTGAAACAACATCGAACACGTATATAACACGACTAACGAACACCCATAAATCACAAAGGCCGTCCATTCCAATGCTTGTCCATCGTTATATGCTTTTAACATGAGAAAAACAAACCCAACGATACTTAAAATCAAGCCAATTCCGTGGGTCACTGAATTCAAAACTTCATTGGTTATTTGATAACGTCGTGATGGTTGTTGCATGCTAATCACCTCAGATTTTCATTGTTTATAGCATACCATCATATAGTGTTAATATCAACTTACCTAGTCAGTTAAACTAGATAGTGGTTAACTCACTGTTCCGCCTCTTCGGCATGGGCTGCGACCTGCTGAAAAATACTAATAATATGTTTATCGGCTAACTGATAGTGGACATTCCGACCATTGCGGGTCCCAACCACCAACTTTAATTGGCGCAAAACGGACAGTTGATGCGAAATATTGGATTGCGTTAATTGTAACCCGGTCGCTAACTCCCCCACGCTTAGACTAGACACGCCCAGCGCATACAGAATACGAGCTCGGGTTGGGTCGCCCAAAGCCTTAAAAATAGCCGTAATACGCGCGAGTTCATCGGTTTGAGGAATCAATTGATTTAATTTTGTCACCAGTACATCATGCGTTAATTCTGAATCCATAGGCACTCCCATTTTCTGATTGTTCTCGACATGTAATGGTGTTACAATACACATGAACAGTCATTCATATGTATATTCATTCATGTTTAATTATAGCAATTCAACTTTCAAATTCAACTAAGTAGGTGTTTTTTATCATGACCCATACTCATCAAGTCCAACAACAAACCAATGCCTTCAAAATTGGGATTAGCTTAAATGCCATTTTCATTGTGCTAGAAGCCAGTTATGGCTTTTCAAGTGGTTCCTTGGCTCTCGTGGCGGATGCTGGCCATAACCTAAGCGACGTTTTAGGCTTACTTATCTCTTGGTTAGCCCTCTGGCTCGGTCAAAAAAGTGCGAACGCGAAGTATACGTACGGTTACAAGAGTTCGTCAATTCTAGCCGCACTATTTAACGCCGTCTTTCTATTAGTCGCAATTGGCGGTATTTCAGTAGAAGCCATTCAGCGCCTCAGCAATCCCGGACCAGTGGCTGAATGGGATGTGATTATCGTGGCGGCGATTGGGATTGTCGTCAATGGTTTTACGGCCTTACTCTTTATGAAAGGCCAGCAGCATGACTTAAATATCAAAGGCGCCTTTTTACACATGGCAGCGGATGCCGGCGTATCACTTGGTGTGGTACTTGCTGGTTTTGTCATCTTGATGACTGGCTGGTATTGGCTCGACCCCGTAATTTCACTCTTAATCGCCCTTGTCATTTTAATCGGCACCTGGGGGTTATTGCGTGATGCCATGGCTTACTCTTTAGAAGCGGTCCCTAATAATATCGACCAAGCTGCCATTTATACGTATTTGATGGCTCAGCCAAGTGTTCGTCAAGTGCATGATCTCCACATCTGGGGCATGAGCACGACGGAAACCGCAATGACCGTCCACCTTTGCCGAGCTACCTTAGCGGACAATAATGCTTTTCTTGAACAACTGAACAAAGAACTCAGTGACCAGTTCCCGCTAACGCACATTACCATTCAAATTGAATTAGGTAAAGTCGATTATGAAACCACTGATAGTTCCATTTAGCCTCAAACACAACGAAAAAATCACTGCAAGAATTAAGTTATAAATTCTTGCAGTGATTTTTTTGTCATCATTAAGCTACACATACTTTAGTCAACTTGAATAATCCCCGCCGCCAACAGAAACATTTGTGTCACCACCGGACCGACAAAGGTAAAATCATGCCGATGCAAGTCAGCGGCAACGCGGGTCCCTAATGCCGACTGGGTTGGTAACTCATTATCCGGTGCCGGCATGTGGAACGGCGCCTGCGCCACAAAAGCCCATAGATACGCCTCAAAGCTCCCATATTGCTGTTGGATTTTGACAATAGCTTGCGCATCCTGAATAATTGCATGCAACTTACGGCCATTACGCATGACGTTAGGCGCTTGTAATAACCGCTCTAAGTCGAAGTCATCATAGCCCGCCACCACCTCGACCTGCAGACCGGCCATCTGTTGGCGTAAAACCGGTAACTGACTGGCAGCCGCTTGCCAACTCAACCCCACTTGAAGAATACCAACAATCAGTAATTCAAATAACACATGGTCGTCATGCGTTGGCGTTCCAAAATACTGGTGATAATCGTCGACACCCGTCGCTGAGAAATCATTGAAATCATCACTTGCAATCATTCATCAGCATTTAACCAGTAACCATTTTCAATTCGATCAAGTAACGTGACCATTTGTCGTGTTTCAGCCACATCGTGAACGCGTAAAATTCGCCCACCTTTTAGAGCCATCAGCGCTTCGGTCACCAAAGTCATCGGTAACCGATCTTCTTTTTTCAGACCTAATAAAGCCCCTAAATAGCCTTTTCGTGACACAGCAACCATCATCGGCCGCCGCAGGTAGTTAAATTCGTCAAGGTTCCGCATCATCACATAGTCTTGTTCACCATGTGCGACCTTAGCGTAACCAATTCCTTGATCTAAGGCAATCCGCTCTAAATCAATCCCCGCCTGCGTTAAATCAGCCAAGTTCTGTTCAAAGAATTGCCGCATTTTCCCAGTTAAATCCGTGTAAGATTGGGACCGATTACTATGCATGGTTAAAAGTCCCACCCGACTATCGGCCATCAAAGCGACTTTCCGCGGATCATCCGTGAAAGCATCAACATCATTAATAATACTAATGCCTTCAGTCAAAACAGCCTGCATGACTGGATACTTATACGTATCGATCGCTAACACGGCCGTTGGAAATTGTTGTTTAATCGCACGAATATACGGTAAGGTCCGGTCCAATTCAACTGCTGGCGTCACGGCTTTAAATCCCGGGCGCGTCGTCTGACCATTCACTTCAATCACATCGGCGCCAGCCTGGAGCATTGCTTCCACATGCTTCAATACGGCCGTCATCGTTTCATACCGGCCACCATCATAAAAAGAATCTGGTGTAATATTCATAATACCGTAAAGCATCGGCCGCTTGGTCAAATTAAAACGACGGTCACCGACTTGCCAATAAATATCATATTGTTTCATAATTTGCGTCAATTGAACTTGAACCAAAGCCTGTTGTTGGAACACTAACGGCCATTGTTGGGTAAGTTGTCGACCAGCAGCTTGACTAAGTAAGACCGTTAAGTGTTCTGGTCCGGCTTGCACCACCCCGTCTAACTGCTGACAAAGTGCCGTTAACTTGACCTGTTGTTCCCGCTCGTAGCCCCCGAATTGTAGTACGAGTTGCTGTTGACGTTGCACTTGCGCATTGAGGGCCTGGCTAGCAAAATCAGGCTTAGGCGCAAAAGAACTGGTTATATCTTGAACAAACATTTATAACACCGATCCTTTCATTTTCGATAGTTGCTGACTTAATTGTCGGGCGGCTTGACCACGATGTGTACGCGGTAATCGCCAAACAGCTGGTAATTCAGCGAGCGTCCGGCCAGTCGTTGGTAACCAAAAGATGCGGTCAAAGCCACCGGAATATTGACCAGCTGGCGTTGTTGCAATATACCCGTTAATTGTCGCTTGCACCGTTAATAAACGGCCATCCGGCCAAGCTGCTGCTAGCGTGGCTCGGAGTGTGGCTTGTCGATCAACACCCGTAACCGACTGCAAAGCCGTTAAAATGGCTTGATTACGGGCCATGCCACTCATTTCAACACCTAAATCACGAGCTGTGGTGACCCCTAAGGTTGTCGGTAATGCTGGAATTTCAATCCCGCTGTCATCCGCAATCACTGGCCGTTGTAGCTGTTGCGCGGCAAATTGCGCCTTAGTTACTGCATTCTGCACATAACTCGTAGTTGTTTCACTTGGAAAGCTTAGCTTAGCGGTTTGCGTCAAATACGATACTGCAGCAATGCCGTAATAGGCTAAACATAGTTGTAAATCATGGCTCTTAGCTCGATTATTGGACCCAATCAACCAGAGTTTAGTCATTAGCTAACCCCGGCCAACCCGCTTGTTGGAGTTCGCGCATCACATAAAACGAGCCCGCAATAATGATAGCACTATCATCAGTTCCCCGTTGCTGTGCCAGTGTTATAGCTGCTTGAATGTCAGTGGCAACTAAAACTTCGGCTTGGGGGTTAAGGGCCTTAGCCGCTTGGGCCAATTCAGTGGCTGGTAAGGCGCGCTTCGGATTAGCAGGCGTATTAGTAATCACCAACGCTGCCGCTGGTAAAACTGCTACTAACATCTCAGCATAAGCCTTGTCCCGTAAGACGCCTAGCACCCAAATTAACTGCTTAGCTGGGAGTAGCTGGCGAACGCTCCTCACCAAGGCGCGCATGCCATCAGGATTATGTGCACCATCCGCCAACATTAACGGGTCAGCTTGTAATAACGTTAAGCGCCCAGGTAACCGAACTTGCCGTAACCCTTGCCGAACAGCTGTATCACTAATCGGTACCATTTGTCGCCGTAAAACGGCGATGGCCGTTAACACGAGTCCTAGATTCTGAACCTGATAAGCGCCAATTAGCCCCAATTTTAGTTGTGACCATTGGAACAAGTCACTTGTCGCATCCACAATCGTGCCCTGAATGGTAACTCGTTGGTTCGTCATCACTAGGTGGTTAGCGGTAATTAAAGGCACTGACTGGGCCGTTGCCTGCGCTTGCAAGACCGCTTTGGCAGCTGGATTTTGATCCGCCAATGTCACCACGGTGGTCTGCGGTTTAATAATTTGAGCCTTATTTTTAGCAATCGCTGTAATTGTCGACCCTAAAATCTGCATGTGATCAAGCGCAATTTTGGTAAAAACCGTTAATTGCGGTGCCGACAACGCATTGGTGGCATCATACTGGCCGCCTAAGCCAGCTTCCACAATGGCCCATTGGACCTTTTGTTGTCGAAACCAGACCATCCCAATCAAAAAATACCATTCAAAAATTGAGATATCAGCTGGAACTAGTCCCAACTGGGTTAACGTCGGCACAATGGCTTGATAAGTCGTGACAAAGGCGGCCTGACTAATCCACTGGCCATTGAGCTGTAACTGCTCCCGCTCATCATTAATCGCTGGACTACTGAAGCGGCCCACCCGATAACCTTGTGCTTGTAAAATTTGGGCTAACATCGCCCCCGTCGACCCCTTACCATTGGTACCGGCTAAATGGATCACGTGTAACTCACGATCAGGATGTCCGAGCGCTTGCATAATCCGTCGTAGTAACGGGACCCGATCTGTTTCAGTCACTAGCATGGCTTGATTTAAATGGGCCACTAAGGTCGCATAGCGCTGTTCCATTGTCATTGCCGTCATTTTATCACCTGCTTAATTGGCAATCCGTTGTAAAAATTCATGTTTTAAATCTAAATTTTCACGAAACTGCCCACTATAGTAGCTACTTTCAGTCTGAACACCGGGTTTGCTGACGCCCCGCATTTCCATGCACATATGACGGGCCGAAATCGAAATCGCAATTCCCGCTGGCTTTAAAATACGCTGTAACTCTTTGGCAATCGTGACCGTCAATCGTTCTTGCACATTCGGCTGTTGACTACAATAATCAATCAATCGTGGAATTTTACTTAACCCAATAACTTGCTGATTTTGAGGCACATAGGCCACTTGAACCGTCCCAAAAAATGGCAATAAATGATGTTCACACATTGAATAGAATGGAATATCTTTTAAAAGGACCATTTCGGTGGGGTCCGTCACGTGAAATAACTTGTAATTATCGAATTCAGGTGCTGTTTTAGTTGCAAAGACTTCGGCGTACATCCGCGCAACTCGATCGGGGGTCTCAACTAATCCGGGCCGATCAGGATTTTCGCCGACTGCCGTTAAAATTTCACGGACCGCCTGGCGAATTTTAGCTTGCTTCGTTTCATCAATCATCTTGTTCACTCACATTTCCTACATTTTTTATCCAACTTGTATCTGTATTTGCCGCAATCAGCCGTTGTACTTGTGGGCCCACCCAAGGATCTGCCGCAGCAATCTCGGCAATTGGTAATAACACAAAATTACGTTCCGCCGCATGCGCATGCGGAATCGTCAAGGTAGCCGTTTGTAATTGCCGGGTTCCCCAAAAAATAATATCTAAATCAATTGTCCGCGGGCCCCAATGAATCAAGCGTTCACGATGCAAACTTTGTTCAATCACATGTAACTGTGCCAGTAATTGCTCGGGGGTGGCGGTCGTCGTCAAGGCAACGGCCACATTATAAAAATTCGCTTGGTCGCGGTTCCCCCACGGCTCAGTTTCGTACCAATTAGAGACTGCTCGCACGGTCACCGTTGGGAGCGCCCGTAATTGAGCAATCGCTTGCTTAATATTAGCGACCCGTGGGTGAATATTCGCCCCAACACTCAGGTACACCCGTTCTTCAGCTGGCATGTGGTGCACCTTCCACCTCAATCTCAACGTCATCAAAAATTCCAGGCATTGGAACACTGTATTTACGAATCTTTAAATTAATCAGTGTGACCGTCGGAAACTGCGTTAATAGCGTTTGTAATAACTGATTAGCAAGTGACTCAATCAATTTATAAGAATGGGTCGTCACGAACTCATCAGCGGCAGCCCGAACTTCTGCATAGTTGATGGTTTCATGCACATCATCATGTTGAACTTTCGTTTCAATTGGATACTTAATGGCAATATCTAACGCCAATTGTTGCCCATTACGACGTTCTTCTGGTAAAACCCCATTAAACGTATGGACCCGTAAATTATTAATTCGAATTATTCCCATCAAAATCCCTCTTATGCTATTTTTTAACTATAATCATAGCATGAAGCCCTCCTAAGTGATAGTAATCCGACAAATATCCCTTTGATTGGGCCCAAATGTTTGGAATTAACCTAAAAAAAAGGAGCTTCAGGTTGCCCCGAGCTCTAGTCCGTTCAATAAATTAGGAATCCGTTTCAAATTTAAAAAGTTGACTTAAATATTGACTCGTTAAACCAGGCGTTTGTTTGACAATAAACGTGGCGACTGGCGACTGTGTCATCTGCGTTTGAATAAAAGTCGTATTAAATAGGTTCGCCAAGGACAACCCGATAAAAATGACCAGATATGAAATCACAAATGCCACGACTCCACCTGCTAGGCTATTGACTTGCTTAATTACTGGTAACCACGTGATACTCCGCGAAAGCCGTGCTAACATCCGAATCACCGCCCAGCCAATAGACGTTAAGATGAAGAACGCAATCAAGTTAATGACTAAGAGACTAATGGCACTAGGATCTAATAAATGTAAGTTAGTCAGTAAGTTACTAATAACGGTGCCAAATGGTTGATAGAGCAAACGAGCAAAAATCAACACAACAATCGTGCCAACTAAGTGAAGCATTTCAATTACAAAACCGCGGTGAAAGCCACGCATAACTGCAGTTACTAACCACAATATAATAATAATCGTAAAAATCATCGAGTTTCCCCCTTTAGTGTCATATCAGTAGTTTAGCAGGTCTAGCCCTTTGATGATAGTTATCCGCAGAAAAGTTAAGCTTTCTTTAGGGACTTGACTTACGAGCAAATTTTGGTTAAAGTTAAACAGTAATAATTACTATTTAAAAGAACGGAGTAGTGGCATGCCTTTCAAAAAAATATGGGTCGGTTTAGCATTACTTATCGGATTTAGTAGTCTACTGGCCGGTTGTCAAAATAAGACCAGCTCGCAAACAACGACTAATGGCAAGATTAAAATCATTGCTAGCCTAGACTTCTATGGTCAAACTGCTAAAAAAGTTGCGGGTAAATATGGGGACGTTACAGCCGTCATTAATCGGCCCAGCGTTGACCCTCACGACTTTGAACCTACTGTCCAAACTGCTAAAGTCGCCAGTAGTGCAGAATTACTCATCTACAATGGCCTAGGTTATGATGATTGGATGACTAAGCTCATCACTAATAAAGCCGCTAACGCCAAGGTCATTCAAGTTGGGACGACCGTTGCCGGCCAAAAAAACGGCGCCAATGAACATGTTTGGTATGATCCAACGACCATGCCAAAGTTAGCTACTGAAATTGCCCAGCAATTGGGTCGATTACAGCCAGCCCATAAAACGTATTTTTTAAAGCAGGCTAAGCAATATCAGGCAAGTTTAAAACCCTTAACGGCCGCCGTTAACCAACTCAAGCAAGGTGCCAAGGGCCAAAATGTTGCTGTCAGTGAGCCCGTCTTTGATTATTCATTAAAAGCCATGGGCTACCATATCAGCAATCGTCATTTTGCATTGGCCATTGAGGAAGGTTCTGATCCGTCACCAAAAGATATTAAGCAAATGCAAACGGCGATTAAACAACACAAAATTGCGTTCTTTGTTGAAAACACGCAAACGGATAGTAATATCGTGGATAATATGGTTAAATTAGCTAAAAAATCCGGAGTGCCCGTCTTAAAAGTCACTGAAACTTTACCCGCCAATCAAACTTATCAGCAATGGATGCTATCACAATATCAACAATTAGCAAAGATTCAAGCTACCACTACTAATTAAGTACCAGGCAGCGGAACAAACTACCTTTTGATGCTAAATAGCCACTTCAAGAATTTTGTGAATTCTTGAAGTGGCTATTTTATTTTTTCGTTTATTTAGCCTGCCGTTCATCACGCAAGAGTAATGCTAAAACTAAACCGACAATTTCAATGCCAAGCATTGTTAAAAAGACCACATGGTAGCCCTGCAAATTAGCAGCCAGTGTTGGCACCCCCGCTTTGAGTTGGGCGGCCGTAACATTTGATAATAGCAAGGTCGCCACGGCTACCCCCGCCGATCCCAGAATCTGCCGGACGGTCGTAATGACCGCTGTTCCATGCGAAATCAGCTGATCTGGTAAGGAGTTAGCGCCTAAGGTAACAGCTGGCATCATCACAAAGGCGTTCCCACCTTCAATAATCGCCGCGATTAGAATCATCGTCACTAGATTGAGTTTAGTGGTAATCACTGCTAAACATAACCAGCCAACGACAATCATCGTCATTCCAATCAACATAATCCGTTTATAGCCAATTTTTTCGGCCAACTTACCGGTTAAGGGATTTAAGATGCTTAAGAATACCGCACCAGGTACTAACGAGAGGCCTGAAATAAATGGTGACACCTTCAAAATTCCTTGATAGTACAATGGAAAGATAATCGTGACCACGATTAAAGCTACATACGAAATCGCCGTTAAAAAGATTGCTAAATCATAATTAAATGTTTTAAGTACCCGTAATTCCAGAAGCGGTGTCGTTAATTGGAACTGCCGATAAGCGAAATAAATCACTGCTAAAATCGACACAATTAATAATAGCCAGCCCCAAGTCCAATTAACATTTGGCTTGCCAATTTCATTGACCACGTATAAAATACCAGCAAATCCAAGTAACATGACGATGGAAATCAAATCCAGCTTTGATGGTTTGCTGACCAATACGTCTTGAATCGTAACAAAGCTTAGTAAAATCAAGATTGTGGCAACAGTAATAAAGACCAAGAACAAGCCATGCCAATCAGTAAACTTTAAAACGACACCAGAAATGATTGGGCCCGATGCTAACGCAGAGCCCATCACCAAGCCAGCAATGCCCATAGTGGACCCCCGCTTCATTTCAGGCGTAATCGTCAGTAGGATTGATTGGTATGATGGAAATAGCACGCCAACCGCAGCCGCCTTCACTAATCGACCCACCATCATTACCGGAAAACTAGGTGCAAAGTAAATAATAATTGAACCGACGTCGAACAAGACTAAGACTGTTAAGAATAATTTCTTGAAACCGATATTGTTTAATAACCATGGACTGATTGGCATCATGACAACCATGGTCAACATAAAGCCCGTCGTGAGCCATTGAACAGTTGACGCCGAAATACCAAAGTCACGCATAAACGTTGGATAAACCGTCGATAACGATGATTGACTAATTGACATCGTCCAAGTCCCCATGAGTAACGTAAAAATGAACCAGAACCGTCGGCGCCCACTTAACTGGAGCGTCGCTTTGGTTTGTGACATTATAAATTCCCCTCTCCTACTTACTTTAGAACTGTTATCAACTAACGATTCTATTGTACCTATTTACTGCCGTGATGTACAGGTTTGACTACGTATTCTTCAAATTAGTTGGTCGACTCACAAAAAAGGAGTTTGGGATGATCCCAAACTCGGGCTTTATACTTCTAATACCCACAGATTTTGTTTCCCAACACTAATTTAACTTTATTCTGCTAGCATTGCTGGACTAACTGCACGCATTTGTGCTTTTTCTTGAGCACTGGGTTCTGCTAGGTGCATCTTTTTTAGCGCTATCACCGCTCGATACTGTAATTCGACCACATTAACATCATCTCGCCGATCATAGTGCGTAATGGTTACATAGGCCGCATGCTCATATATTTTTTCAACTTTAGCAAAAAAATCATAATCAGTATTACCGTTTTTTTGACACTTCACCCAATCACCAACTGTAATTTCAGCCATGCCTATCACTCCATTTCATAAAATATGCTAATAACATAGCACTGAATTACCGGAATAACAATTATTGGCCCTAATTAGTTCTCTCACTCAACAATCAAAACAATTTTTGAACACAAAAAAAAGGAACCGAATTAATCGATTCCTTCGTTTGCATGGCAACGTCCTACCCTCGCAGGGAGCGATCCCCCAACTACTCTCGGCGCTAAGAAGCTTAACTTCTGTGTTCGACATGGGAACAGGTGTATCCTTCTTGCCATCGTCGCCACACTATTGAGAAACTTGTGCTCTCAAAACTAGCTAATATCAAATTGTATTTTTCATCTTACCGGAACACCAATTACTTGGTTAAGTCCTCGACCGATTAGTATTAGTCCGCTTCACACGTCACCGTGCTGCCACTTCTAACCTATCTACCTGATCATCTTTCAGGGGTCTTACTTCCATAAAGGAATGGGAAATCTCATCTCGAGGTGTGTTTCACACTTAGATGCTTTCAGCGTTTATCACATCCATACGTAGCTACCCAGCGATGCGCCTGGCGGCACAACTGGTACACCAGAGGTATGTCCATCCCGGTCCTCTCGTACTAAGGACAGATCCTCTCAAATTTCCTACGCCCGCGACGGATAGGGACCGAACTGTCTCACGACGTTCTGAACCCAGCTCGCGTACCGCTTTAATGGGCGAACAGCCCAACCCTTGGGACCGACTACAGCCCCAGGATGCGATGAGCCGACATCGAGGTGCCAAACCTCCCCGTCGATGTGGACTCTTGGGGGAGATAAGCCTGTTATCCCCAGGGTAGCTTTTATCCGTTGAGCGATGGCCCTTCCATACGGTACCACCGGATCACTAAGCCCGACTTTCGTCCCTGCTCGACCTGTCTGTCTCGCAGTCAAGCTCCCTTGTGCCTTTACACTCTGCGAATGATTTCCAACCATTCTGAGGGAACCTTTGGGCGCCTCCGTTACTCTTTAGGAGGCGACCGCCCCAGTCAAACTGCCCACCTGACACTGTCTCCCACCACGCTAAGTGGTGTGGGTTAGAGTGGTCATACAGCGAGGGTAGTATCCCACCAACGCCTCCACCGAAACTAGCGTTCCGGTTTCTATGGCTCCTACCTATCCTGTACAAGCTGTACAAACACTCAATATCAAGCTACAGTAAAGCTCCATGGGGTCTTTCCGTCCTGTCGCGGGTAGTCCGCATCTTCACGGACAATATAATTTCACCGAGTCTCTCGTTGAGACAGTGCCCAGATCGTTACGCCTTTCGTGCGGGTCGGAACTTACCCGACAAGGAATTTCGCTACCTTAGGACCGTTATAGTTACGGCCGCCGTTTACTGGGGCTTCAATTCTGAGCTTCGCCGAAGCTAACCCATCCTTTTAACCTTCCAGCACCGGGCAGGCGTCAGCCCCTATACGTCATCTTACGATTTTGCAGAGACCTGTGTTTTTGATAAACAGTCGCCTGGGCCTATTCACTGCGGCTGATCTTGCGATCAGCACCCCTTCTCCCGAAGTTACGGGGTCATTTTGCCGAGTTCCTTAACGAGAGTTCACTCGCTCACCTTAGGATTCTCTCCTCGACTACCTGTGTTGGTTTGCGGTACGGGTAGTTAAATACTCACTAGAAGCTTTTCTCGGCAGTGTGACATCAGACGCTTCGCTACTAAATTTCGCTCCCCATCACAACTTGTCCTTAAATTGATAAGCATTTGACTCATCAAAAGACTTGTTGCTTGGACATCCTAATCCAACAGGATGCACATCTTAGCCTACTGCGTCCCTCCATCGTTCAAACGCATTTAACTAGTACAGAAATATCAATCTGTTATCCATCGTCTACGCCTCTCGGCCTCGACTTAGGTCCCGACTAACCCTGGGAGGACGAGCCTTCCCCAGGAAACCTTAGTCATTCGGTGGATGGGATTCTCACCCATCTTTCGCTACTCATACCGGCATTCTCACTTCTAAGCGCTCCACAAGTCCTCACGATCTTGCTTCACCGCCCTTAGAACGCTCTCCTATCACGTGACCTAATGGTCACATCCACAGTTTCGGTAGTATACTTAGCCCCGGTACATTTTCGGCGCAGAATCACTCGACTAGTGAGCTATTACGCACTCTTTAAATGGTGGCTGCTTCTGAGCCAACATCCTAGTTGTCTGTGCAACTCCACATCCTTTTCCACTTAGTATACATTTAGGGACCTTAACTGGTGATCTGGGCTGTTCCCCTTTCGACGGTGGATCTTATCACTCATCGTCTGACTCCCGGATATGAATCAATGGCATTCGGAGTTTATCTGAATTCAGTAACCCAAGACGGGCCCCTAGTCCAAATAGTGCTCTACCTCCATGATCCTTCATCCGAGGCTAGCCCTAAAGCTATTTCGGAGAGAACCAGCTATCTCCAAGTTCGTTTGGAATTTCACCGCTATCCACACCTCATCCCAGCAATTTTCAACTTACACGGGTTCGGTCCTCCAGTGCGTTTTACCGCACCTTCAACCTGGACATGGATAGGTCACCTGGTTTCGGGTCTACAACCTCGTACTAAAAACGCCCATTTCAGACTCGCTTTCGCTACGGCTCCGACTTTTAAGTCTTAACCTTGCACGGGATCGTAACTCGCCGGTTCATTCTACAAAAGGCACGCCATCACGCATTAACGCGCTCTGACTTATTGTAGGCACATGGTTTCAGGAACTATTTCACTCCCCTTCCGGGGTGCTTTTCACCTTTCCCTCACGGTACTGGTTCACTATCGGTCACTAGGGAGTATTTAGCCTTGGGAGATGGTCCTCCCGGATTCCGACGGAATTTCACGTGTTCCGCCGTACTCAGGATCCTGAACTGAGAACGTCTAATTTAATCTACTGGGCTATCACCATCTATGGCGGATTTTCCCAAATCCTTCGACTATCAAACGTTTTGGTAACTCAAATGTTCAGTCCTACAACCCCAAAGAGCAAGCTCTCTGGTTTGGGCTGTTCCCCGTTCGCTCGCCGCTACTTAGGGAATCGAAATTTCTTTATATTCCTGCTGCTAATGAGATGTTTCAGTTCACAGCGTTTACCTCCGACTAGACTATGTATTCATCTAGCGGTAACAGTTGATTAAAACTGCTGGGTTGCCCCATTCGGAAATCTCCGGATCATAGCTTACGTACAGCTCCCCGAAGCATATCGGTGTTAGTCCCGTCCTTCATCGGCTCCTAGTGCCAAGGCATTCACCATGCGCCCTTGTTAACTTAACCTCATTTTCCTAACGGAAAATGCGATTAATGAGTTTAGCGATTTAAAACTTCTTTAAAAAACTCAAAAAACGCGGTGTTCTCGGTTTAATTATGAAAAATTATATTTGATATTATCTAGTTTTCAAAGAACAAGTTTGAGAGTTAGACCTCTCAAAACTAAACAAAGTTTCAACAATCATGTGTAAGGTTTCCGTAATATTCCTTAGAAAGGAGGTGATCCAGCCGCAGGTTCTCCTACGGCTACCTTGTTACGACTTCACCCTAATCATCTGTCCCACCTTAGGCGGTTGGCTCCCGAAGGTTACCCCACCGACTTTGGGTGTTACAAACTCTCATGGTGTGACGGGCGGTGTGTACAAGGCCCGGGAACGTATTCACCGCGGCATGCTGATCCGCGATTACTAGCGATTCCGACTTCATGTAGGCGAGTTGCAGCCTACAATCCGAACTGAGAATGGCTTTAAGAGATTAGCTTGCTCTCGCGAGTTCGCAACTCGTTGTACCATCCATTGTAGCACGTGTGTAGCCCAGGTCATAAGGGGCATGATGATTTGACGTCATCCCCACCTTCCTCCGGTTTGTCACCGGCAGTCTCACCAGAGTGCCCAACTTAATGCTGGCAACTGATAATAAGGGTTGCGCTCGTTGCGGGACTTAACCCAACATCTCACGACACGAGCTGACGACAACCATGCACCACCTGTATCCATGTCCCCGAAGGGAACGTCTAATCTCTTAGATTTGCATAGTATGTCAAGACCTGGTAAGGTTCTTCGCGTAGCTTCGAATTAAACCACATGCTCCACCGCTTGTGCGGGCCCCCGTCAATTCCTTTGAGTTTCAGTCTTGCGACCGTACTCCCCAGGCGGAATGCTTAATGCGTTAGCTGCAGCACTGAAGGGCGGAAACCCTCCAACACTTAGCATTCATCGTTTACGGTATGGACTACCAGGGTATCTAATCCTGTTTGCTACCCATACTTTCGAGCCTCAGCGTCAGTTGCAGACCAGACAGCCGCCTTCGCCACTGGTGTTCTTCCATATATCTACGCATTTCACCGCTACACATGGAGTTCCACTGTCCTCTTCTGCACTCAAGTTTCCCAGTTTCCGATGCACTTCTTCGGTTGAGCCGAAGGCTTTCACATCAGACTTAAAAAACCGCCTGCGCTCGCTTTACGCCCAATAAATCCGGATAACGCTTGCCACCTACGTATTACCGCGGCTGCTGGCACGTAGTTAGCCGTGGCTTTCTGGTTAAATACCGTCAATACCTGAACAGTTACTCTCAGATATGTTCTTCTTTAACAACAGAGTTTTACGAGCCGAAACCCTTCTTCACTCACGCGGCGTTGCTCCATCAGACTTTCGTCCATTGTGGAAGATTCCCTACTGCTGCCTCCCGTAGGAGTTTGGGCCGTGTCTCAGTCCCAATGTGGCCGATTACCCTCTCAGGTCGGCTACGTATCATTGCCATGGTGAGCCGTTACCCCACCATCTAGCTAATACGCCGCGGGACCATCCAAAAGTGATAGCCGAAGCCATCTTTCAAACTCAGACCATGCGGTCCGAGTTATTATGCGGTATTAGCATCTGTTTCCAGGTGTTATCCCCCACTTCTGGGCAGGTTTCCCACGTGTTACTCACCAGTTCGCCACTCACTCAAATGCTATATCACTCAGGTGCAAGCACCGTCATTCAATAGCCAGAGTTCGTTCGACTTGCATGTATTAGGCACGCCGCCAGCGTTCATCCTGAGCCAGGATCAAACTCTCAAATTAATGATGAGTTCTAAAAAAGCTCATTTAGTACTTGATTTAAAAATTGTTTGTTTACGAATTGACTTCGCAAATGTTTGCTACCAATTCAAGAATTGATAGACCCTACACATTTGATTTGTCGAAACTTTGTTCAGTTTTCAAAGGTCTAATTCGTTGGTTGATTACCTCAACGCAACTTAATTATCTTAACATCTTGATTTCTTTTTGTCAACTTCTTTTTTTAATAGAATTAACAATCTCAAGCTGTTTGTTGCCGTTGTGACAACAGGAATAATCATATCAATTACTGAAGCAGTTGTCAACAACTAATTTCAATATTGTTTTTCGTATTCCTTGTCGCCGTAGCAGCAACGTGTACTAATATACCAACCACAGCCGAAACTGTCAACAACTTTTTACATCTTTTTTAATCAAGATAGCTTATCGACCAGTTCTTTCTTATAATAGAACCTATTAAACTTAACTAAGGAGTCCAATCCATGCAACCTACTTGGTACCCGTTTCTACTATTAACCGGTCTCGTCTTAATAATCGCTATTCATATCGCCCATCAAACTCAGCAGGGGCTGATACGACTAAAGTGTCTTAGTCTACTCGCTTTTCTCTGGGTACTCACGGCTTTTTGTTACACACCAACTGCTTACGACTTTGGTAGTAACGTCGTCTTGCACTACATCCAATGGGGACCCGTTAAACTAATTTTGAATCCTTTTCGCCACCTCGACATTGAGTTTTGGCTCAACGTCGTCTTAACTATGCCACTCGGCTTCTTACTTGGCTGGAATTTTCCACACTATTCCTGGCGTCGCATCATTGTCCTTGGTTTGATCACCGGCCTGACCCTTGAAACTGGACAATTCATTTTAGATTGGTTGGTTCACCTTAATCGTTGGGTTGAAGTTGATGACGTCTTAACTAATTGGACAGGTGTCATCATTGGATTCGGTAGTTTTCAGCTGCTAAGCCGCGTGCCAGGTGGGCGTTGGCTAAAAAAATAACTGTAAGACTTAAAAACCACGCTGGCAAAATTTGCCAACGTGGTTTTTGCTTTAACAAGCTATTCTTCAAAAAATAAGTCAAAAACATGTTGCCGATCTTGGTTCCAAACCTGATTATCGCTCGTCGGATAAACGCGGTTGGTCAAAACGACCAAGCCGAGTTGACGATCCAAATCAAACGCAATCGCTGGTCCGGTATAACCGGTATGCAGATACTGATGTTTACCTTGGCGTCGCTCCCAACCTAATGTTCGACCTTCAACATCATGCTCACCTAACCAATCAAAAACATTTTCATCTAAAACACGCTTACCTTGGTATTCGCCAAAATTCAACATCATTTCAACAAAAACTGTTAAATCCGTTAAAGTTGAAAACAAGCCGGCATGACCGCTCTCGCCATTAAGCAAGAATGCTTTATAATCATGGACTTGACCTTGGATTTGGCCGCGCCGTGGATCAAATTCCGTTGGGACAAACC
This sequence comes from Lactobacillus sp. CBA3606, assembly GCF_002970935.1. Taxonomy (NCBI): domain Bacteria; kingdom Bacillati; phylum Bacillota; class Bacilli; order Lactobacillales; family Lactobacillaceae; genus Lactiplantibacillus; species Lactiplantibacillus kimchii. The sequence continues at coordinate 1,460,810 of NZ_CP027194.1, forward strand.
GAATCTTGGGCCGATTCAAGTTATATCCGGTATTCGTCATCGCCAATGGATACAAGATATGATCTTGCACACTGCGCGCTAATGACCCATCTACCGTCCGAATAATCCAGCCTAAAATAATATAGCCTAAGTCTGAATAAACAACTTTTTCACCGGGAGCTTGTTGCAACTTAGCATCATAAACTGCCGTAATCAAGTCTTCTCGATTCATCCCAGATAGATTTTCAATGTCACTTGGCAAGCCACTCGTATGTAACAATAATTGCTTAATCGTTAATTGAGAATGTGCAAACCCAGGTAAGAAACGGGCCACTGAGTCATCCAATCGAATCGTATGGTCTGACAATAGTTGGAAAATCCGGGTGGTTGTGCCAACTACTTTCGTCACCGATGCCAAATCATATATCATAGAAGCATCTAGTCCGACTGCAAACTCACCATTACCTTGAACACCATGGTAGTACTGGTTAATCCCTTGTGGTGTAATCACACTAAACGACGCCCCATAAATATCACCAGCAGCAATACACTTATCAATATATTGTTCTATTTTTTCAATCACTCGTCACGAGCCTACCTTTCGTCATTGTACGCCCTTAGCTTTTAGGCTTCTCATACCCTTTTATCATAACGAAATTCCGAATAAAAGCAACGGCAAACATTTTTTAAAATTTAGAGACATTCCTATTGCAAACGCTTACTTTATCTGGTAGTATATTAAGTGAGGAAAGGTTATAACCCTCATTAGCAAGCTTCTCAATGAGTTTTGGTTGTCGCCATCACATTAGACAACTAGTCTTAACGTTTGGTCGTTACCGAGACCAGTCAGACGTCGTTAAGCGTTATCGGTCCAGTTACTTGCATTGGATGTCTGAACGTTGACCCTTAGACAAACGGTAACCGTTATTTGAACCAGCAACAAGTAACATCCGTACGGTTAGTTCCAAATTTCGACTCAGGTTGTAAAAATTTAAGCGGAGGTGCTGTCTGTCACGAAGACATTACCAAGTTTTAAGCGTAAGTTCGACTTTCGTTAGAATCCGTTTGACGAGTCATGAATCAAGTAAAAATTACTTTTGATCGACTAAAGCAGATCGCTACAGGAAATACGGGTTAGTCCGTTAGAAGTTGGACACACGTAAAATTGAATAGCATGAAGGTGTAACGTATTAAGAACACAGTACAATTAATAATTGCTAATCAGGATTATTCCTCATAAGTAGGACTCAAGTTGAGAAGCCTTGAGCCCTATTTTTTTGTCGTCTGCAATTGAAATCGTTTACACCACTAATATGAACTCGTATACTTGAGTCAAAATAGGAGGTCTTCCTTTGAAAAAAATTAATTTAGGTCAAAGTGGCATTCAAGCATCGGCCGTTGCCCTTGGCATTATGCGCATGAACGCCCTCGACGTTACCCAAGCAGCCCAAGTTTTAAAATCGGCAGTCGACTTAGGTATCAACTATATTGATGCAGCCGACATTTACGGCGACGGTCAGTCATCAACCATTTTTGGTCAAGCCTTAAAGCAGGCTAACATCACCCGTGACCAACTTTACATTCAGACTAAAGGCGGTATTGTTCCCGGTCAACGTTATGACTTCTCCAAACAACATCTCATTGATGCTGTTGATGGCGAGCTCAAACGCTTAGGTGTTGATTATTTAGATAGCTTTCTTCTTCATCGACCGGATCCATTGATGGAACCAGCCGAAGTGGCGGCGGCTTTCAATGACTTACAACGCGATGGTAAAGTACGGCATTTTGGGGTATCTAACTTCAACCCGATGCAAGTCGAGTTATTACAAGCAGCTCTAAGCCAACGCTTAATGATCAATCAGCTTCAATTTGGTGTCATGCACACTGGTCCAATCGACTTTGGCCTGCACACTAATATGCAAGACGACCGTAGTATCAACCACGATGGTGAAATCATTGAGTATTCACGGTTACACAACATGACCATTCAAGCATGGTCACCTTATCAATATGGTAATTTTGCTGGAATTTTCTTGGACAATCCTAAATTTCCAAAACTAAATGCGGCAATGCAGACCCTTGCAGATGCTAAGCAAGTTACCAAGAGTGCGATTGCAACCGCTTGGATTTTGCGCCACCCAGCACAAATTCAGGTTATCTTAGGGACGATGAATCCAAAACATCTCGCTGAAAATGCCGCTGGAGCAGCAATCGAGCTAACCCGCCAAGAATGGTATGATATCTACTTTGCAGCAGGCAATGACTTGCCATAAGCTATATTGGTTACCCTTTCAGCCTCAATAAAGCGACTTAAACAAATAATTGTTGTCAGAACCTTACGGATTCTTGCAGCAATTATTTTCTTTTGGCCGCCATTGTTAGCGGTCGTTTTAAGCTGCAACCCCCGTTTTCTTTAAATTTACCGTAAGAACGGCGAAAACCCAATAAATTCAAGCTTTTATATTTCGAATTTTAGTAAAAATGCGCTATCATTAATACAATGAGTTCTATTTTATGAAATAAATCAACTAATGATACCAATTGTACTTATCAAGGGAGCCCTGCTATGTCAAAATTCAACATTACACTCATCAACGCGGACCGCGCTAAGGCAATGCTGACGGAATATAAGGAACAACGCAACCTGTCCATTCCGCGGTTAGCCCATCCGGGTCGTTACATCTTACCAGACTACAAATTAACGCGGCGGCGGGCGGCTTTCAAAATCGTTAAACACACTTTTTTAACCCCGCATTATAAATCTTACGTTGCAATGGACTCTGATAACGGTCATACGTTATGGTTTCACAATTTCGGTTCATTAACTGAAGCCTTGTTTTGGTTAGAAACAGGCCTTAAAACTGGTGATACTGATTCCCACTCTAACTATAAAGAATGGACCGCAAAACACACTGACGAAATTGATACTTTCAAGCAAGATTTGCGTCAACATAAAAAGGCCCATCCCAAAAAGAAAAACAAGTAAACTCAAATAACCTAAGGAGCGCCCCTTCAAACTGATTCAGTCTGGTGGGACAATCCTTAGGTTGTTTTTTATCAAAATCAGGGTTTGAGACCAACGCCTCAAACCCTGATTATTATTTCTTTTTTAAAAGATACTATCTATAGAAGCTAGTTTGAAACTCAATCCGTTTCTTGGGCTGATTTTTGCGTGCGTTTTTCACTGGCGTAGTCCGTCTTAGTCGAGATCTCAACATCCCGAGCAATCGCAGTCCGCCGCGCAATCACCGCCGCCTTAGCATTGGCCTTCGCCGCTGCTTTGACCGGATCGGCAGTTAAATCATGGTACAGCGAGTATAACAAGATTAAACAAACCGCAATCAGTGGAAAACCAGACATCGCACAAATCGACTGAATCGCTTTAAAGCCACCGACTGTCACCAAGCCCAGTGAGAATAGTAAGAAGATAACGACCCAGCTCATACGATTAAAGCGACTCGGTTGTTGGCCAACTGACAATTCTTTACTCGTAAATGAAGCCGTGATAAAGGCAAATGAAGAAACGGTCGTTGCTAAAAAGATAAAGCATGATAGGCAGTATAACGCCAACATAATCATCTTAAATGGTAACGTCGTTAAAACGGCCGCAATCACCGCAGCTTGACCTTGAGTATTCAAAATGTGGACTAAATTGACAACCCCCATCTTTTGCAAATACAAGGCGTAGCCACCCAAAACGGCGTAGAAGCTGACACAGCCAAGTGAGCCCCACAACAACATGCCACCTAAAACTTGGCGAATGGTCCGACCACGTGAAATCCGAGCAATAAATAACCCCATCACTGGCATAAAGGATAACCACCAACCCCAATAAAAGATCGTCTGACTCTGCATCGCAGTCATTGCACCATTGGGAGCTGAGTTAAAGCTCAAGCTGACAAACTTATTAATAAATAAACCGATACTACTGGTTTCTGAATTCAAAATATAAAAGGTTGGTCCCACGACTAACACGACCACTAAAAAGCCAATCGCTAGCCAAATATGGGCAGAACTTAAGCGACCAATCCCACGCTTCAAGCCATTGAAGACCGCCATCGCAAAAATCACGAAGAGGATGGCAAACAGTCCTAACTTTAAAGTCATGGTATCAGCGATTCCGGTAACTTCACTCAATACTTTTGAAATCACTGGAATTTCCATCCCGACGGAGGTCCCAACTCCCCCCATAATCCCAATGATTACTAAGAAATCAATGACATTACGCGCAAGTCGTTTCCCCATCCCGGGACCCGCTAAAACAGAAATGGCGGCACTAAGCCGTTGCACTTTGACGTGTTTCACATACATGGCATACGAAATTCCAATGGTGGCTGGCGCAAACATCATCCACGCCATTGGTCCCCAATTGAATTGTCCCAGCATGTGTGCATAATTGTAAGCCGAAGCTGAAAACGGCTTAACTCCAAATGAAGGGCTCTGTAAATAACGCAAGGGATCCACGATACTCAACATTAAAATGCTGGCATCAATCCCCGTGGCATAAACCATACTGCCCCAATGGAACGTTGAAAATTCCGGTTTGTCCTTGGGACCGCCTAACTTGGTTTTACCTAATTTACTTAAGCCTAAGTAAATGAAAAAGATAAAGTTGATGACGTAAACGAGCATGTATAACCAGCTCATGTTACCGGTCAACCAGTTGAGAATCGACCCCAAACCGGTCTCTAATGACTTACCCCCGACTAACAAAAACACTGAAGCCGCAGCGAATAAGCCAATTGTCGGCAAATACACCCACCAATCAATATTCTTACTTTTTAAAATAATAAACCTGCTACTGAACATATACTTTCTATATAACTATTCGTGCTTCATCCTACCATGACCGGTAGTCCCCACGCGTTAATTTCCGACTAGCAATCGGTACACCCCTCCGAGCTAAATTCTCGCTCGAAGCACTCAGTACCCTCATCATAAGGTTCAAACGGCTTTGCATGACAAACTCTGTTTTTGCTAACTCAAAATCAGTAGCAGAATTTCCTTCTTTCCGTTGGTGAGTTCATCATGCGCCATACTGACATAAAACTGGACGTGAATCCGTCTTAAATTAATTGCCTCATCTACGTTGGCGTTCACCATACCTTTAGCGCTGATAGCTAGTACCAATGCCGATTAATCTCGTCGTCATCAGCACACCACGTAACGATTAATTGTTACATTATCTTGCTAATGGATAACCCCCTTGAACTCAGATAAGTTGTTTTTGGTTAGCGACCGCGTGTTGTAAAAAACCGGCCTCATCATACACAAAAAAATCGCACGACAGGGTAACAAGTTACCACCTGTACAGCGCGAGCGTCTTATACAAATGCTGATTTCAGTATTTATTCTGATATCTGATGTTCATGTATTAGTATACTAGTATAATACGATATGTAAAATGACCACGTTCGCAGACGTTTAAGCCTATCATGTTAGGCCTGACTCGGTTTTTAATGGCCTAAAAAGCCCCGATTTGCAGAAAATTAATTGTTTTTTCTGCAAATTATTAGTTTTTGTTTAGAATCATTCTTATCTATTTAAATAAGGCCATTTTCATGATAAGCTGTTACTATCAACAAAGAGAACGGTTGCATACCGGTGGAGGAGGAGTTTAACATGCGTCATTATTACAAATTAATTTTAACCATTAGTATTGGTGTCGTTGCTTTAGGCCTACAGTTTGGGTTACAACTGCCGTTGGCCGCCCAAATTATCATTACATTAATGGGGACCATCATGGCCTTATCAATGCTCGTGGAAATGATCAAAACATTGCGTACCGGTAAATACGGCGTTGATTTACTAGCCATTACCGCAATTGTCGCAACTTTGGCCGTTGGTGAATATTGGGCCAGCTTAGTCGTCTTAATCATGTTGACCGGTGGCGACTCCCTCGAGGACTTTGCTGCTAAGCGGGCCAACACGGAACTAAAAGCCTTGCTTGATAATTCACCTCAAGTTGCCCACCGCTTAACTGCCGAGCAATTAACTGACGTTACCGTCAATGCAGTTGCCGTGGGCGATCAATTAGTTGTTAAGCCGGGCGAATTAGTGCCCGTCGATGGTCACTTAATTCAAGGGACAGCGCTATTTGACGAATCCTCATTAACTGGGGAATCCAAGCCGATTGAAAAACAAGTTGGCGATGACCTAATGTCTGGCGCTGTAAACGGTGATAGTGCGGTGACCATGTTAGTTGACAAACGCGCCGCTGATAGTCAGTATCAACAGTTAGTCAAACTAGTCAAAGAATCCGAAGCGCGACCAGCCAAATTCGTTCGACTTGCTGATCGGTATGCCGTCCCTTTTACACTTGTGGCCTACGTCATTGCCGGGATTGCGTGGTTACTAAGCGGCGATCCGCATCGGTTTGCCGAAGTTTTGGTCGTCGCTTCACCTTGTCCATTAATTTTAGCCGCACCGGTTGCCTTAGTCTCTGGCATGAGCCGTACTAGTCGTAACGGGATTGTGGTAAAAACTGGTGATATGTTGGAAAAATTAGCCACTGCTAAGTCGGCTGCCTTTGATAAGACCGGCACCATTACCAGCGGCCAACTGACTGTAAACACGATTGTGCCGCAAGCAACCTTTACCGCCGCAACCGTCTTACATTTAGCCGCCAGCGCAGAACAAAATTCTAGTCATATTTTAGCTCGTTCGATTGTCAAATATGCTAATCAAACACCGCTAAGTCCAGTCACTGATTTAGAAGAAGTCACTGGTAATGGTGTCACAGCAACTGTCGATGGGCATGCCGTTAAAGTTGGCAAGCTAAAATTTGTGGCCCCAACGACGACCCAAACACCGTTAACAACAACGGCCATTTACGTGGCAATCGACGATCACTATGCCGGCTATATTACCTTTATTGACAACGTTCGACCAGAAGCAGCGGCGACTCTGCAGGCTTTACACGCGGGGGGCATCAAAAATATTATGATGCTTTCCGGCGATCAACGGGCGATTGCGGACCGAATTGCCGCTGAAGTCGGGATTGATACCGTCGCAGCCGACCTATTACCAGCTGATAAAATCAAAAATCTACAAGCACTGCCTAAAACCGAACGCCCGGTCATTATGGTCGGTGATGGCGTGAACGATGCCCCCTCACTGGCAGTGGCCGATGTCGGCATTGCGATGGGTGCCCACGGCTCAACTGCGGCCAGTGAATCGGCTGACGTGGTTATTTTGAAAGATGACCTCAGCCGTGTTGTCACCGCCGTTCAGATTTCAAAGGACACCATGCAGGTTGCCAAACAGGCCGTTTGGATTGGCATTGCGATTTGTACCATCCTGATGCTAATCGCCAGCACCGGGATTATCCCGGCACTGTTTGGGGCGATGCTTCAAGAAGTTGTCGATACGGTCTCAATCTTATGGGCCTTACGCGCGCTCCGTGACCGCCCTTAACCTCACTTAACTAATGGAGATGTTAACATGCCAGAATGGCTTTTGAACTGGTCTCAAGAATCTTTGATTTTCATTGTTGTGCTCACCTTTGTCGCCGTTATCCTTTTAAAATTGCCCTTACGGACTGCCATCCTAGTCGACTTTGGCTACATGATTATGGCGTTCCCCTTTGCTTGGCAAAAGCGACATCGGCACCAATAAAATAACTCAAAAAGAACGCTCGCAATTTCAAGTTGCGGGCGTTCTTTTTGGTAAAGTAGTCATTTAGTGTCGTTCAACTGGAATAAACTTAAATTGATCATAATCAAATAACCCACGATCAGTTAACTTTAAAGTTGGAATGACTGGTAGCGTCAAAAATGACAATGTTATAAAGGGATCAAACGTCATTGGCGTTGCACATAGCTGATTATAAGCAACTTTAATGGCCGCTAATTGTTGCGCGGCAACCCTATATGAAGCGGTTGATAGTAACCCACCAATTGGCAACGGCATCGTCGCTAAGACTTTTTGCGTGGTCGCCACTGCAATGCCACCATTCGTTTTTGTGAGTTGATTAATCGCCTGTAAAATGGCCGCATCCGACGTGCCAACCGCAACAATATTATGGGCATCATGCGCCACGGAGCCAGCTACGGCCCCTTGCTGCAGCTGAAAGCCATGAACTAACCCGACGCCGACTCGCCCCGTCTGATGATGACGTTCCACCACTACCATTTTTAAAATATCTTGGGTCAAATCAGCTTGAAATTCACCGGCTACGACTGGCACTTGCTTCACTAAGTGATCCGTTTCAATGTGATTTGGTTGCACGCCAATCACATTCACGTTGCCCGTCGTTAATGGCAGCTTCAAATCGGCTAGGGTTGTTTGCTGGTGCAAACGGGTCGCAGTAAACGGCAATGGCTGGGTGGCAGCCGCCGTCGTAATCCAGGTGCCATTTTTCATGGTACGCGCAATCTGCACCTTTTTGACATCCGTCAACACCACTAAGTCAGCCAATTGCCCTGGCGTTAAGCTGCCACGGTCATTCAATCGATGGGCTTTAGCGGCATGATAACTCGCCATGGTATAGGCTAACGCTGGCCGTATACCACTCGCAATCGCCAACTTAACATTGTAATCAATCGACCCTTCGGTAATTAAGTCAGCAATCGTTTTATCATCCGTACAAAACGCAAAGCGACCGGCATTAGCTTCGGTAACCGCCCCAATCGTCGCTTGCACATCACGTTCAACCGTCCCCTCCCGTAAGAAGACCCACATACCGGCTTTCACCCGTTCTAAGGCTTCAGTCACCGTGGTGCATTCATGATCCGTATCCAGGCCAGCATTGCGCATGACGCCTAATTGGTGGGCATTTAACCCGGCTGCATGCCCATCCGCATGGTAACCATGAGCTAATGCATCATGAATCTTAGCCATCGTGTCAGCATCACCGCGCGCAACTGCCCCGTAATCCATCACTTCAGCCAAGCCGTGGACTTCCGGTTCCGCGTACAACGGTCGTAAATCAGCCGCATGTAAAGTGGCGCCATTATCATCAAAAGGCACGCAGGGAACCGAAGATGGCAGCATAAAACAAACATCCAATAACGTTTGACGCGCATCATCAATGAGATATTTTATGCCAGCTACCCCAGCGACATTCGCCAACTCATGCGGGTCAGTCGCCACCGTGGTCACACCGTGCTTAAGAAGTACCTTCCCAAATTCACTCGGGGCAACCATGGCGCTTTCCATATGCACATGCGCATCAATTAGCCCAGGAACCACCCACTGACCAGTCGCATCAACGTGTTGACGTGCTTGATAAGGTTCGTCCTTTAGATTACTGATAATGTGCCCCTGATCAATCCACAAACTGGTCAGTTCAAACTCCCGGGTAAAGACATTCAACACTTGGGCGCCCGTAATTACCATATCAACTGTTTTTGTCACAACGTTCTCCTTCTGCCTATTGGAGAAAGCAAACGGGTCACCACGGCAAAAAGAGCTGTGATGACCCATCGACTCAATTCGCTTATAGTCCAGCATTTACGGTGCTGGGTAGAAACTCGCCATCCTTATCATGGCATTATATAGGCAATTCGTTTATTTTATAAATTTGTTTGTCAGTAACCTTAGCAGACTTCGATTTCAAATGCAACCGCCGTGAGTCTGACTAAGCATTGCTTTACTAACTGGAAGCGTTTATGCTATTAGCAACAAGCCAACTTGGCTCACTCAAACAATGTAAGGAGTTCCCTGTCATGAACAATCCAACGATGCTATCTTATATTCGCCGTGAACAAACGGTGCTCGGCCAATTATTGACCGGCTATACTGATCAGACCGACGCCGCCTTGGCACCGGCTCCCACTGAAACCACCCACTGGCTCATCTTAGCGACGGCTTCTAGTTTAAATGCTGCTCGCAGTGCCCAAGGCTATCTCCAAAAAATAGCTGCCGTGCAAGTAGAAGTGGTCGATGCTGAACACTACTTGCATTACGTGCCGGTCAATCCCTTGATTGACACCGTTATTGGGATTTCACTCAACGGTGAAGATGCTGCGGTCCTCGCTACGATTCAAAAAGTTAAAGCCCAAACCAATGTCTTTGTCTTAGCTTTAACGAGTCAATTAGACACCCCACTCGTTACGTTAGCTGATGCGAGCTTTGATCTTTTAACTGGTCACGAAACAAGCCCCTACATCACATTAAGTTATCAAGCCATCTTGCTAAGTCTGATGTTCTTGGGCCTGCGGAGTGCAACTAAGCGCCAACTCATTACCCCCTTCTTCGCCAACCAAGAACTAGACGAATTTGGCTTACTAATCGAACACATTAACGAAACCAGCCAGCGGGCCAGTGATTTCTACCGTAAATTCACCATTGATTTCGGCTTAGCCCCACAATTTACTAGTATTGGCGCCAGTGTGTTAGCTGGAACACTGGCCGAAGTTCAAACAAAGTTCACTGAAATCGTGCGTGTTCCCACCCACGGCTACACCTTAAATGCTTTCACTACCGGCGGTTATCTGGGCACCCATGACAATCATCGACAATTCTATATTGAACTCAATACAACTCCCAGCGTCATGGCAACCATGCAAGCGGTCAAGACTTATGAATCTCGTCTGACACCACATATCTACACGATTAGCTTGACTGGTGAGCAGCCAACTTTAAATGACGAACAAACCTTACAATTGCATCAAGTTGATGATGCGCTAAAAGCACCTTTATTAGCAATTATCCCGTTCCAAATTCTAGCTTGGTATATTGCTAAAGCTAAGGGTATTAACCTCGCACATCCAATTTTCACTGACTTTCAAGCCAGTTTACCAAAATAATCGATGACTACTAGCGGTTGGGCCAAGCCTCAACCGCTTTTTTACCCCCTAATCCATGTTATCAACTGGCTTTAACGACGCTTTAAGCTTGGTCGCTTGACCAACATGGGCTAATCCCAAACCAGTAAACCCACTGATTAATGACATCACTGGACAAAGTAAACTGAAAAACGCAAATGGCAAGTACTGAATCGTGGGCACGCCCAAGGTAGTCGTTAAAAAGACCCCGCCGACGCCCCATGGGACTAAGTAATTAATAACGGTCCCACCATCTTCAAGTACCCGGCCCAACGCCTGGTCTGCTAGTCCACCAGCATTAAACGCTTGGCGAAAAGCACGCCCTGGTAAAATAATGGACAAGAACTGTTCCCCAACTAATACATTAACGCCGATACAAGTGATGATGCCCGCCGTGACCAGCTTACCATCACTAGTTAACCGTTTGGCTAAGGGCGTCATCACCTGACCAATCAACCCAAACTTCATTAAGAGGCCACCTAGTGACAACGTCACCACAATTAAAGCGACCATACTCATCATGCTGACAATTCCACCACGTGACAACAAGGTATCGACACTTTGATTACCCGTCTTTGAGACAAAACCCGTATTAATAATCGCCGTTAATTTAGTCATCGAAAGCTGGGGCTGTTCAACCAAAATCAACCCTGCTGATACAAAGATATTCAATAGCATCGTTGGAATTGCCGGCATTTTGAACCCTGCACAGATAAAAACCAACACAATCGGCAACAAAGCCAACGCTGAAATACTAAAGTGCTGCGTCAAAACCGTCACCGTTTCATTTATTTTCGTCAAACTAGTGCTGCCCGTCGCACGTCCTAAAATGGCAAATAAAATCAGACTGATGCCACCAGCTGGTAAAGTACTCCACAGCAAGTGTTTAATGTGGGCAAACAAATCCGTGGCGACCACGGCTGAAGCTAAATTATTCGTTTCTGACAATGGCGATAATTTGTCGCCGAAAATACCACCACTAATAATGGCCCCGGCCACTAAGGCTGGATTCAAATTCATCGTCACGCCCATACCGAAGAAGGCAATGCCAACCGTGGAGGTCACTGTAAAAGCACTCCCAACTGCGGCGCCGACTAACGTGCAAACAATGAAAACAGAGGGCAAAAACCAATGGATGTTGATTAACCGAAAACCAATAACCATTAACGTTGGAATAGTCCCCGCTGCAATCCAAGTCGAAATCATCGCACCAATCAGAATAAAAATAAAAATTGGAATGATGCCTTGATCAATGCCTTCTTTAATTCCAGCATTCACGGCAGCCCACGGAAAACCTCGAAGCATCGCCCAGGCAGTCACAACCCCCATAGCTAGTAAAACTGGCACTTGTGGTGACAACCCCAACCCAATTACCCCCAAGCTCATAATTCCTAAGACAACTAGCAAGACAATCACTGCTTCAAGTGTACTAATTTTAGGTATTGTATTCGTTTTTTTCATTTTTACCACTCCTAATCTCATCTGCTGTAATAACCAGCGTTAAAGTCAAAAAAATCGTCCCTATTGTTCGTTAGAACAACAGGGACGATTAGACTAGTCGCGGTACCACCCAGATTGAGACTATTCAAAAAGCCTCCACTCACTAGAAGATAACGGCTCTAGTTATTATCCGTTCAGTCTGAAACTCGGTTACCGTATTTCGAACACAACCCCTGATCGGTTCGCAGCCCCCACCGACTTCCTGACACTCAGACTTGCTTCTACTTGATGTAACGTTTAACGTTCATTTATTAAGTTGTGGTTAACATTACCACTGATTATTTTAATCGTCAAGCAGTTGTTCTAATTGATTTTTAATCTTTCGGCTCAACCGGCGCTTCGACCCCATTCACGACAGCTTGCGGTGCTTGTCCGTTTAAAACCGCAATCGCATTCGTGGTCACAATCTTAGCCATCGCATCACGCGCTTCCACGGTGGCATTACCAATATGTGGCGTTAAAACCACGTTCTTTAACGCGGCGAATCCTGGGGTTAACTGTGGTTCTAATTCATACACATCTAACGCCGCCCCAGCTAATTGCTTGGTTTTTAATCGCGCTAGTAACGCCTTTTCATCCAATAATGGCCCACGGGCTGCATTGATCAAGTAGGTACTTGGGCGCATTAACTCAAGTTGTTCAGCGCCTAATAGATGTGTCGTCTCAGCGGTTAAGGGCGCATGTAGACTCACAACATCAGCTGTCTTTAACAACTCCGGTAACGTTAAATACGTCGCATCCGTCTTACTAGCCGTAAAAACATCTAAGGGTTGGCGTTGATAATACACGATTCGCATCCCAAATGCGTGCAATCGTTTCGCAACAGCTTGCCCAATGGCACCCATCCCAATAATTCCCAGCGTCTTGCCAGCAAGTTCATGACCTAAGAAGAAACAAGGGGCCCAACCCTCAAAGCCCGTCGTTCGCATGACCTGATCACCTTCAACAATTCGATGAGTCACGGCTAAAATCAACCCAACCGTTACTTCGGCAGTGCTAGCCGTCGAAACTCCGGGCGTATTAGTCACCGCAATCGCCTTAACAGCGGCATAATTAACATCAATATTATTAAAACCGGCCCCAAAATTGGCAATTAATTTTAGCTGGGGGGCTTGATCAATAACCGTTTGATCAACCTTGGTTGATAACGGCGTAATCAGTACCTCGGCATCCGCCACACCAGCAATTAAGTCGGCTTGGCTAATTAGCCCTGGCCCTTGATACATCTCAGGTTGATACCCAGCCGCTTGTAACGCTTCAATCCCACTCATCGGAATAACTGCTGAAATAAAAATTTTTGCCATGGTTGGCAACTTCCTTTCTACAACGAAAGGGCCTCGCTTGATTTAGCGCTGACCCTTTAACAATCGACTACTGACTATCCTTTATCACCATAAAAATGAAATCATGGATTTTGCTACTTTGGGATTCTGATTTAGCGCACAATGAGCTGCTGTGGCCCCACTATAGAAGTCTTCTTGATATTGTGCTAATTTGTCCCGTAATAAATAACTGACCGAGCGCGCCGAAGCTACCGAAACAAAGCCATCATTGTTGAAGCCATTATCCGTATCACCGATCACATTTAACAGTTTGACGTGTTGCGGAAAATTCTGTCGTTGCTTCAACATCGCAGCAAAATGTTGCGAAAACCGTACTGGCTTCGCAGCGACGGTCTGCGTTTGCGCTTCAGTCTCAGCATTCAGATACCCCGTCAAGCCATCAAAAGGCCCCGCAATCGTGACAACTTTCTGTAAGGTTGGTAAAGCCTGATCAGTGCCATACTTCAGCGCCTGATTCACAATATCATTGGCACCTAACGAATGACCCACAGCATTATAGCTAGTCACCCCATACTTTGTTTTCAATTGGACTAACACTTGGTGTAACCAATAAATCTGTGTTTTTTGTGGCGCATGATTATCTTGAAAGACCACTTGAACCATTGGATTCTTAATGGACTTGTGCCAGTAACCCTTAAACGCCATCACCCCATCTTTATAAACGTGGACGACCAATGCTTTTTGCGCGGCTCCCGCTTGCTCAGCCTGCTTAATCAAATAATTAGTCGAGGCTGCCCCACCGTTATAACCATGCAAAAAGACGGTCGCTGTACGCGACTTTTGATAGCGTTGACTTAAGCCGACCACAGTTGTTGGTTGCACGCGGCTGGTCACTTTTGTAATTTTAGTCTGATGACCACTGGCCCCAATTAGCACGACAGTTGCACCGATTACAAACGCCAATAGTAAAAATTGAATGGCTGTTCTAAATCGTTTCAACAAAAGTCACCGCTTCCCCCATCATCATTTATCAGTCCTATTCTATGATTGCTTAATTAATATTGTAATGTTTCTATTATGCCACAAAACAACGCCACTGTGTCACTTGCGGTTAAGCGCTGAAACCCTTTAATACCGTTTTATTAGTAATAACCGTATAATTAATTTTGACGGCTAAGCACGTTCGCTTAACCAACATTTTAATTATCATTGGAGGGCATTATGTATAATAAAGCATTTAAGTATCCTGATAAAGCCGCTTACGAATTTGTCATCAAAGCGCTGGCCGCTAAGGGCATCACTTATAAAGAAATTGCGCAAATCACTTATAAGTTGCAAATTAAGTATGTCCCCGAACTAACCATCGCCGAATGTGAAACAGAAGCCCAAGAAGTCTTGCATAAGCGTGAACTCCTCAATAATGCAATGGTCGCCTTGGAATTGGATCGGCTAGCCACTGAAGGCCAGCTCAAAGAACCCCTCCAAGCCATCGTTGCTAATGACGCCGGTGTTTTTGGCGTCGATGAGGGCCTAGCACTCAACATGGC
Organism: Lactobacillus sp. CBA3606; assembly: GCF_002970935.1. Lineage (NCBI taxonomy): Bacteria > Bacillati > Bacillota > Bacilli > Lactobacillales > Lactobacillaceae > Lactiplantibacillus > Lactiplantibacillus kimchii. Next base: position 1,475,888 of record NZ_CP027194.1, read on the forward strand.
CAATATTTACGGAACCATTGGTGTCACTAATTATGGCTACGTGGACAAAGTTAAAGAAGGCGTCATCAAAAAACTAGATACTGATAAATCTGGCGTTGTTAATACCTTTATTGACGACCTCGTCGGGGCTATTGCCGCCGCGGTAGCCGCTAAAATTGCGCATAAATACGCTTAATTTCGAAAAAAAGCGTAAGAGCCGCTAACTGTCATCATCAGTTTATGATGACAGTTAGCGGCTCTTTATTTAATTTTTTTCAGGATGCCCCAAATCAATCCAATTGGTTGGAACTGGTTCGCTTTAAGCCATTTGGTGTTCTGATAATGATTTCATCTTTAGATACCGTTGTTCGCGTGGAATAAACATCCGAATTTCATCTTGGTTGAACCCACAAAGTAAGCGATGGTCATCAAAAATAATTGGCCGCCGTAATAATTGTGGTGTCTGGCTCAACACATGGACTGCTTCACTTAACGGCATATCTTCAATCGGTGTCGTCTTACTTAATTGCCGATAAGCATTCGACTTAGTACTAATTAAATCGTCAATGCCATTATAAGTGTACTGCAATAAATGTTTAATTTCGACTTCGGTCAAAGGCTGGGCATTCATATTGCGTTCATGGAACGGAATTCGATGCTCTAATAACCAGCGATGGGCTTTGCGACAACTTGCGGTACTTGGTAACACACATAAGTTTATCATATTATTTTCCCCAATCTTGCTTGCCTCACAGTGCAACCCCCATTATTGTGCACTGTAATAGTTGACGTCATTAATTAACGCCTTAATCATAGCAAAATTTATATCCAATTACTAGCTTTTACGGGAAAATAAATTAAATAATTTAATTACCGCAGTTTAGCTGCCGTTATATTCCAAATTTATCAGCGTACCTATCAATTTTTTTATATTAATCAGCAGGACAATCACTTTGTTGCATCAAATACGTCCTTAACACAATTGCTTGATTATAATGTTCATCCTTAGCGCCATAGAGCAAAATGACATTGTTTTTTTTAAGTTCATGATTGACGAGCTGACAAAAGTCCGAGCTCAAAGGGTTATTTTCAAGTTCACTTAAGTAACGTTTTTTAAACACCGGATATTTTTCGGGTTCATGATTGAACCATTGTCGTAATTCCGTTGACGGCGCAATCGTTTTCACCCAATCGTCTAACTGGGCATTAACTTTAGAAATTCCACGCGGCCACAACCGATCCACCAAAATTCGATAGCCATCCAAGTCCACTGGTTTAGTATAAATACGTTCTACTCTTAATTTCACCCTGCACAACTCCCTTAATTAGTCAGATTAACACCCGCTGCTAACCCTATTATAACGCATCATTTCAACGAAATAATGTAACCGAAACCAATAATTTGAACAGTACTGGCAACCGTGGGATAAATGCTCGTTTTCCCCCCTTGATTAGTTCAAAAAAACGAACGTCAGCTTTAAGCTGGCGCTCGTTTTTTGTCGCATTTAAAACTACCCTCGACCGTTTTAAACGGGCTGGGTCAGCATATCTGTTAATTCCATAGCAGTTGGATAGGACTTTTGTGTTCCCTTCTTAGTAACCGTCATTGCAGCATATTGGTTCGCATGTTGTAATGCAGTTGGGATTGATTCACCCTTAGCATAATAGTGAGAAAAGCTCCCGATAAACGAATCTCCAGCCCCAGTTGTATCAACAGCCTTAACCTTCATTCCGGGGACTAATTCAGAATGTCCCTTTGTAATCCATAAAGCGCCTTTGCTACCTAACGTGATAATTAAATTACCAACACCACGGTCAATCAAATTTTCGGCTGCTAATGTAATCTCATCTAAATTACTAGTTGGCATACCGGTTAATGTGGCTAATTCAGTTTCATTAGGGGTAAAGAAAGCGACCTTAGAAACATAATTAATATTCAAATCTTCATTAGCCGGTGCCGGATTAAGTAAAACTGGTACGTCATATTTCACACCAAGATCAATCGCATGATAGTTAGTTTCTAATGAGATTTCCTGTTGCAAGACGATTAACTTTGATTGCTTAATTAAATCAATCTTAGCATCCAGAATAGCCGGCGTTAGCTCTTTATTAGCCCCTTTGATAATCAAAATACGATTATCACTCGTTGGATCAACAAAGATTGGCGCAACGCCGCTAGCCTGATGTCCAATACCAATACCGTCAGTACGAATACCACTAGCTTGATAGTTGCTTAATTGTTGTTTACCAAAATCATCATTACCTACCATTGTAATAAAATTCACATCTGAGCCTAACCGTGCAGCAGCCATCGCTTGATTGGCACCCTTACCTCCGAAACCCATTTCAAATTCTGGCGCTTCAATTGTTTCACCTTCAATTGGCATCCGATCGACATAAGCAGTTAAATCAATCATATTTGAACCAATTACTGTAATATCTGCCATTACTTACTCCTCCTTAGTTTTCTAGACCGGTTGTTACACTGAAATGTCGTTGTTCCATTGGCTTAAGTTGAATTAAAGTACCTGCTTTTTCAGCGGCATGTTTGCCTTCCGGGGTACTCGTTCCAGGGAGTGCAAATGCAGCAACTTGTTGATCTGCATTATATAAAATCCAACGTGTCGCAATTGGAAATTGGCTCGTCTTGAACTTTGTTAAAAAATTATGTTGGTCATTCAAATGTAATCTAAATTCGGCAACATCAGTAAATTCAGTTAAGTTCTTTGAGAAAAACACAATTTCTGGATCATAATGTTGTGGATCATCCAATTGATTAATTAATTGACCACTAGCCTTGAGTTCATCATTATACGCTAACCATTCGGGCGTTGGATGCACATGACTAGGCACCGTTTGTCGTAATTCAAAAGCTTCATCTGGTAGATTTTGTTCAATACGACCATTTTCAGCATAGGCGTAATTCATATGGCACATATACTGTAGTGGCATTGATTGATATTTAGATAAATTCGTCACACTTAAGTTAATGTCAAACAAACCAGCATCTTTACGCATCATTACTGACGGTTCACTCAAATAGTGATTGCCAAAGCCCTTAACATATTCAAAATCCGCATGTACAGTCAAAGTTCCCTCACCTAATGTTAGATACGCATGATCCATTTTACTAGTTGGAAATTCACCGTGTAACTGATAATTATCTTCTAGCGCTGGCGTCCCATTGCCTAACAACCCTGATGTAAATTGGAAGCACCCATAAGTATCTGCAATCCCTTTTCCAGGTAATGGTTGTGAAAACATATCCTTCATCTTTAATGAAATACCATCAAAAATAGCATCCCAAATAATTAATCCCATAAAAGGTAATACGACCAAGTGACCGCGACTATTATCAATTCGTAACCCTTCAACACTGGAAGGATACGTGAAAGTAGTGGCCTTAAAATCATCATCTTGATACAAAACTTTTTCACTTTGCCCAAACATAGCATGGGTTAAATTAATTTTTTTCATTTTAACTACTCCTCTTAATTTTCGATACGTTGATGTTTTTGATAGTAATCGTAAGCATAGACACCAACCACCGCAAAACTAATGACATTAATAATAAATGATAACGAAATTGAGCCTGTCATATCAGCCACTGCTCCTTGAATTAACGGTGACACAGCACCACCAATAATTGACATCACAACAATTGCCCCCGCAGTTTCGGTATAACGCTTATCTTTAACAGTATTTAAAGTTTGAGAATAGATGGTTGGCCAACCGGGACCAAATAGACCACTTGCAAGAATTGCAAAATAAATTGCTGAAATATTTGGCACTAACATGACATATACCAGTGCTAACACACCCACTATGGCAAACCCCATTAATACTTGTGAAGATTGAAATTTTTTCATGAGGCTCGTTGCAATGATTTTGCCTAAAAAGAAAGCAATATAGCTATACACCATAAAGGTCGAGGCATCCCGTTCAGTAATCGTTTTTGAAAAGCTCATAGCTAGCGTAATCGTAAATGACCAGACTGCCGTTTGCATTCCCATATAAATAAATTCGGTTCCAATACCCTTCATAAATTCTTTGTTATGCATAAGGTAACTTAACGTTTCACCGATTTTGGCATCTGCAACTTGTTTAGTGCCCTTTGTAGCATGTGGGCGTCCGCTTGGAAACTGAGTCAAAGCAAACAGTAACATGCCAATAATCAGAACCACAATGATGTATTTATATGGTAATAACGTTTGTTGCAACATTTTTTGCCCATAAGCCAATCGAGCTGCACCATGCATTTTTGCCATCGTAGACTCTAAGCTCGCACCGTCGTTAAAGACTAAATACTTACCTAACAGAATCCCAGCGACTGCGCCAATCGGATAAAAGATTTGCGAAATATTCAATCGTACCGTCGAAGCCGATTTAGGTCCCATCAACGTCGAAAATGTGTTAGCACTAGTCTCTAAGAAGCTAAGACCACACGCAATTGCAAATAATGCAATTAAGAACACCCCATAAGTGGCAAGATGTGACGCCGGAAAGAATAACCAACACCCCACTGTATAAAGAGTTAATCCCATTAAAATTGCAAATTTATATGATGTCTTTTTAATAATTCGACTGGCTGGAATTGCAAGTATGAAGTAACCCAGATAAAAGGCACTATTCACAAAAGCACTGGCGGCATTACTAAGCGTAAAAATTGTTCTAAATTGTGTGATTAAAATATTGTTAAGACTAGCTGCGGCCGCCCATAGTGGTATTAATAGCGACAACAACATGAACTGAAAGATTGGCGTTCGATCTAAATAGCCATCGTCTAATTCCTTAGCATGTAATTTAATCAGACCGAAACGTCGTTGGGACTTTTTAGACCCAATAATCGGTTTTTCCATGGTGATAACATTCCTTTCATGTCCGATTAGTATTAAACCTCACAACAGCTTGTCAGTCCTAATACCAATCTACAAACTTATTTCAACTATGGGCAGTAGTGCGCCAATGATGTCAATAACCGCTTTACAGCGCTTACATTTACAAGGAAATTCATAGCCGTTCTAACAACGGCTATCACTTAATTATTAGGCCTTACCAATAATTTTCATGCTGGCACTGACGCCCAAGCGTGAAGCCCCTGCGTCAATCATTGCTTGCGCTTCTTCCGCAGAATGAATACCACCTGAAGCCTTAACTTTGATGCGATCACCAACTGCAGCCTTCATTAACTCGATATCATGAACGGCAGCACCGCGCTTAGAAAAACCAGTTGACGTCTTAACAAAATCAGCATTTGCCTTCGCCACGATATCACTAGCTTTACTAATTTCATCATCAGTTAAAAGTGCCGTTTCAATAATCACTTTGACCAATTTACCTGCTTGATGACCAACTTCAACTACCGCCTCAATATCCTTTTGAACAATATCGTCATGACCAGATTTAAATTCACCAATATTCATAACCATATCAAGTTCATCAACACCATCTTTTATAGCTTGTTTACTTTCGGCAACTTTAATAACTGTCGTGTTTGCTCCCAATGGAAAGCCAATGACACAAGCAGTCTTAACATCCGATCCTGCCAATTGTGTATGTACGTGATGCACCCAATATGGATTAACCATGACGGAGAAAAAATGATTAGTTAATGCTTCTTGGGTTACCTGATCAACCTGTGCTTCGGTTGCCTCTGGATTTAATAGTGTATGGTCGAGATAATGATTTAATAACATGTTTTGAAACCCCTTTCTTTTTCAACAAAATCATCATATCAGCTATTTGAACATTTGTAAAGTACATACATGAAAAAATGTTCAATCATTAAAATGTGCTATAATGACGCTATTAATAACAATGGAGTCTGTCTATGGATAATCAGGATAAAATTAAAAACGCTTTAAAAGTTTGTCATTTATATTATGAAGATGGTCTAAGTCAGGGCGAAATTGCCATCAAGTTAAATATTTCTCGACCAACAATTTCACGGTTATTACAATTCGCACGCAATCAAGGCTTGCTTAAAATTGAAATCGCCGATCCCTTGAAGGACCTGGATGTATTGGCTACACAATTAGAACATCAATACCATTTAAAAAAAGTGGTGTTAATTTTTGATGCAACCAATGATTTAAGTGCCATTAATGAAAAAATTGGGGCAGCTGCAGCTGATTATTTAGATAGCATCATTAAGGATCGAGATAGTATCGGTATTAGTTGGGGGAAGACCTTAGAAAGCGTCGCTAACCACTTACACCCTAGTAAGGCTAATAACGTGTCGGTCGTGCAACTAAAGGGCAGTGTTTCGGCCAGTGAAATGAATAATTTTGCTAACGATATCATCACTAAATTTAGTACTGCTTTTCACACGGATGCGGTCAATTTACCTTTACCGGTTATCTTTGATAATGCCGTTACTAAAAACGTTGTGATGCAAGATCGTTTTATCAATGCTATCGTTCAAAAAGGAATTGATACAAATATTGCCTTATTTACTAGTGGTACAGTTCGATCAGATGCCATGCTTTTCAATCTTGGCTATCTGAGAGATACTGAAATTAGTCGCCTACAAGCACAGTCAGTCGGCGATGTTGTCTCACGCTTTATTACATCATCTGGACAACTTGCTGATAATGATATCAATGATCGCACCGTCGGCATCCCTTTAACGGCCTTACAGAATAAAGAATATTCGATTTTAATTTCGGGTTCCAGCCGTAAAGTTGCTTCAATTCGGGGTGCTTTATTGGGCGGTTATGCTAATGTTTTAATTACCGATTCACAAACGGCCGCTGCCTTGTTGGGTTAACTCAAAATCTTCTTAAAAACAATGGTAAGCGCTACTAGTTATCTATAATTCCAATAAAAAAAGGTCAATCTCAATTGTTCTCCTTAGGGAGACACAACTGAGATTGACCTTTTATTTAACTAATTACCCTTCTCCAACCACTACTTCAACTTGACCACGTTTCGGCACAAAGTTAATGTTATAGATTGGTTCGCGTAATACTTTTTCATATTCATCCAACACATCCGCTGGTAACGGGGTGTGCGCCGACAACGCTTGCATGAGATCATCGACAGAATAAACCTCTGCCATATTAATAAAAATCCGCATATTACCAATCACATCATTTAACAATTCTGTTAAAATTGCGTTTGGTTTACCATTGCCATCCGTGACGACCACTTGGTTACTGTCAATTTCATTGTGATTAATTCTCGTTAGTTTAACGATATCAAATACATTTAGCATCCTGTCACCCTCCATTAAGTCGTGCGTTTGTCGTCACGATTAACGCCAAACAACCCTTAGTTTGCTAATAGTTTACCACAAATGACCTTAACTAAAACGGAGGAGCCGTTGAATCATTTATTTTTCCCGCTGGGCGTAGCGGTCCCAAATTTTGGCCTGTACTTTCGGTGTGGGTAACTGAGTTAAGGCGTCCGCTGTTACCAACTTCCCAGCAAAATACGCTAAATCAGTTGATTCGGTAGTCCCAGCCAATAACTGAATCGTCCATTTTTGATGGGTAAAGGTATGAGTCACCGGTCGCACGGGCAATGGCGCCACGACCACTTTAAGTTGATATTCTTGTTGAAAATACAGCTGAACGGCCGTTATTAAGTCAGCCGGCGTGTAGGCATCCGCTAATGCCAAATCCGTCACTTTAATCAGTGGGACCGTCCATAAATTAGCCAACATCCCTTGACTGGGACGCTGGGTCATTAACCATTGATCCGCTTGCTTCACCACGACAGCCACATACGCTACTGGCTGTGGCCGTGGCTTTTTAGTCTTAACGGGATAATCCAATTCTTTGCCATCTAGATAAGCCTGATTAAACCGTTTGACCGGTGAATGGGCCGTATCTGGCTGACGAGCCGTCATATAACTAGCGCCTAAATCCATAATTGCTTGATTAAAATCGCCTGGACGGGTCGGTGAAATAATCTTTGCAATCACCCGTTCAAAAATCAAGCGGGTTTGGGGCTTAGCAATATCCGCATCAATTTCTAATAGGCGACTAAAAACCCGATAAGCATTGCCATCCACCGCTGGTACGGGTTCATTGAAGGCAATACTTGCAATAGCGCCTGCCGTATAGGGCCCAATACCAACCAGCTCAACTAATTCCGCAGCTGTTTGCGGCCATTGTCCCGCATAATCAGCCAATAATTGGCGCGCACAACGTTGCATATTGCGGACCCGTGAATAATAGCCTAAACCCTCCCAGGCCTTTAATAGCCGGTCTTCCGGCGCAGTTGCTAACGCAGTAATCGTCGGGAACCAAGTCATGAACCGCTCATAATATGGAATTACCGTTTGGACCTGCGTTTGCTGTAACATAATCTCTGAAACCCAGATATGATATGGGTCGTGATCATGACGCCAAGGCAAATCTCGACCGGCTTCATCAAACCAGGCTAACAACGTCGTTTGAAAATCACTAATTGTTGCCGCTGACCACTCAATCATGCAGACGACCTCCTAAAAACGCCACGTAACTCCGTTAAAGGGGTCCGTGGCGTCCATTTCTTATTTAATCTAAAGTTCCAGCCAAATCAACTAATGTTTTTTCATAATGATCCGTAACACTTGAGTCTTGAAAATCAGCGTTAAAGACAGCTAAAGTTAGATATTCTGGATACTTACTAATAACTGCCGCCAAACGCGTATTCATTTCTGGATATTTATGATCCTCATTGTTCAAGATATCGAGACTAGCCTGATAACAAACATTAGCTAGAAACAAATAATCAACAAAATAGTTAAAGCCTAATTGATTTTTTAGTTTAAAATGCGCATCAGCATCCACCGTTTCATGAATATTCGTTAAATACTTAGAAACAATTTCCTGATATTGACGCAACAACTCTTGTTTAGCTTGTGCATGCACTTCCGTCGCCATTTCATCCCCACCTAACTTACTCCTGTGAGAATTATAGCATATGGCGCAATCCTAAATTAATGTTTTCAACTAATTCAGCTAATTGCTGATATTGCCAGTGACGTTCAGCGGTTACTGCCGCTTGATCATTAGGTGCCGTTAAATTAACTAACTTAATCCCTTGATCTGCAGCCCGTAAGGCATTTTCATCGACATACGCCGAGGCAATTGCCCAACTGATACATTCCAAAGCCGCCGCGCCAATTGAACTGGTACTGTTGGCGATCATCGCCTCAACCTTGGCACTGGCTTGCCGCACTTGATAAACACTTGCCAAATTAACTTGCCATAATTCATTCGCATCAATAGCCAGTCGTAACTGGCGATCATGCTTCTGATTATCATCGACATATTGCATCGCCTTTTTGGCAATTACTAACGCCCATTTGGCGAGTTGCTGTTGTGAGAGTTCACCGGTTAATCCTTCGATTTGGGACCGTATTCCAGGGTCATCATCAATCGATATTTTAGGGTGACTCGGTCTAAAACCTTCCGTCATCACGCATTCCTACTTTCTACTAATCCTACGACTGTTCCAAATACTTTTAGCGCCACCCCAGCGAAAATAGCTAATTGCCAATAATCGATGTTGGCGCCTTGTGCGGTGGTTACAACATTTTACTTGCTCGTCAGTCATAATTGTGTTGCCAAACGTAAAAGCGATTCCCGCTGGTGCTATATTGGCCCGGCGTAACCACATTTGGTAACATAAACAAACTACTGATACTGATAAATTGTAACAGAAAATAGGCCAACAAGTGACAATCAACTATCAAATTATTGAAAATCTTTAACTCCAGTAGCTGAACCTGCGATTTAACACTATAGGACACTCTAGGATTCAAAAAAACGGTAGTCCAAGTCTAACAACTCGGACCACCGTTAAGGCGTTAGCTAATTATTGAATCTCAATGTGTTGCGTATCCGCTGCGGCTTTCTTAGGCAACGTTAACTTCAAGACCCCATTCTCATAATGGGCTTCAATCTTCGTCGCATCCACATCAGGCAACGTATATTCACGACCAAAGTGTCCAGTTTGCCGTTCACTAGTAATGACATTACCATCTTTATCGCTTTCGTCACTAATACTTTCACGTTTAGCTGTAATGGACAACTTACCATCACGATATTTTAGCGCCAAATCTTTTTTCTCAATCCCTGGAACATCAACTTGCATCTCATATTGGTCATCGGTTTCTTTAATATCGGTCTTCAAAATTGCATTGCTGGTTGTGCCATTCAAGAAAGAACGACCTAATCCATTCACCAAGTCATCGACCTTCGTTAAATCATTGAACCGATCAAATAAATCATTGTGCCAATTTGTCATATCATTAGCCATATGCAATCACCCTTTCAACTTGTTTACATCTTTAATCCTAATCGTTTGCGGCTTAATTGCAAGAATTTAGCACTCTAAGCAAGTGAGTGCTAAAATATTAATCCACGCGATAGGCCTGCATATCAACTGGAATCAGCCGTACCACTTTATGGGGAGAAATGGTTAAGTTCTTGGTGGTCGCTGATTGCGGCCACTCTGTCTTAGGTCGGTCCGCCAATTCCAAGCCCACCAACATCCGAATCCGATCCAAAATATCTGGCACTGCAAATGCGTTATCGCCCTGATTAAACGATGTTTGTAAGGTCGTCATTTCGACTTGCAAATGATGCTCCCGAAAAATAAATGTGACTGGAATCTCAACTATCTCAGTCGATTGCGGTGATGCCTGTGCCAGGGTTTGGTCCAGTGCCGTAATAAAAGTTGTAAATTCATCCATTGATGTCACCCCCTCTAGTTAGGTTAAATTATACTGCAACCGCTTACCAACGGCATCAAAAAAAGAGTTATGACCGTAGCCATAACCCTTTAACTGTCAAAATATTAGTTATTAGATAATTTTTTTGCATCTTCGTCGATCGTTTCAAAACCGGAAACGCCGCTCTTCTTCTTTGGATGCTTTGCACGTTCTTCTTCAGCCTTTTGAATCATAGCTTTTTTCTGTTCCTTGCTAAGCTTTTGTGCCATGATAATCGCCTCTTTTATATTGGTAAACGAAGCCTCGCCTCGTTACTTATTCATTATAGTGCTATTTTGTCCGAATAGCGCACTTTTAGATCAAAAATTTTCAAAACCGCTCGCTTGCATTCTGTAATAATAAGATTTACAGTTAAATTATTCAGGAGGGGATACCATGACAAAAGTACTTATCTTAGGGGCTGCCGGTCAAATCGCCCGGTTAGCTGAACAACAATTTTTAAACGACACGCAAGTAGAACTCACACTTTACTTACGAAATGCACAACGAGTTAACGACTTAAAATCAGCGCGGGTCACCATCATTGACGGCGATACAACTGACGTAACCAAGTTGACCCAAGCGATGCAAGGTCAAGATGTGGTCTATGCTAACTTAGCCGGCCAAAATATCAAGGCGCAAGCTGAGACCGTTGTGACGGCGATGCATACCACCGGACTCAAACGCCTCATTTGGATTTCAACATTAGGTATTTATGATGAAGTCCCTGGTAAATTTGGCGAATGGAATAACGCTACTTTAGGTAGCTACCTCACCCGTTACTTTGATGCCGCCCAAGTTCTAGAACAATCTGACTTGGATTACACTATTATTCGGCCAGCTTGGTTAACAAATAAAGCCGAAACTGATTATGAACTAACCCAACGCCATGATACTTTTAAAGGCACTGAAGTTTCACGTCAAAGTATTGCCGCGTTAGTCGTCCAATTGGTTCAAAATCCAACCACACAATTACGAACATCTTTAGGGGTTAATAAACCCAATACCGATGGCGATAAACCAGCTTGGTATTAATAGCCATGTGAGTCAAATGACAACATAGTTTCAGTCATTTGACCCACGTTTTTTTTAATGATTTTTTCATTTTAAACCCGCTTAAATCAAACTTCATAATTCACGGACCTTCCAATTTGACGCCACTTAAATGTGGTGTTAGATTGTAAACTTAATTTGAAAATAACCAGGTTTTCTGACCTAGTTTTCAAGGAGGCTTCACGTTGAATTTAAAATGGTATGTTAAACAATTTTCCGGTCTAACAACAATCCAATTACACGATATTTATCAGCTCCGCGCAAAAAGCTTTGTCCAAGAACAAGCCCGAAGTTATCAAGACCCAGATGATACTGATTTTGACGCTCGTCATATCTTTGCTTACGATAATGGTCACCTAGTCGCCTATGCACGGATTTATGACCGTGCTGGGGTCGTGACTTTTGGCCGTATCACAACTGATAGTACGTATCGCGGCACTGGTCTCGGTAAACAACTTATGAACCATGTCATGGCGATTTTAAAAGTCCATTATGCCGATGCCCAGATTGAAATTGACGCTCAAACCCAAGTCCAGAAATTTTACGAAAAATTCGGCCTAACGACCCAAGGAGACCCCTTTATCGATTTAGGCGCCGAAGTGATCAAAATGCAAGCACCTGTTCAAGCTTTGGTACTGGCTTGACGATTACCATAGCCCACCATTAACGTCCGACTGGCTGACAGTGATGGCCAATGGTGGCTATTTTTTTACGCTGTATCAGACGATCGCGTGAACTTTCTCAAACTTAAAGTTCAACTTCAAAATAAGACCATTACATCTACAGAACTTTGGTATCATATTTATACATTTAAGGTATTAAAGCCTGATTAATCAGCGTTTATACCTGGTATTCAATTCATTAAATCGGCTTGATTGAATTTGTGAGTTGTGTAACAATAGCAATTGTAAGCGTTTTACATATCAATTAACTAACAAAGTGAGGCACTAATTATTATGAAAATTAAAGCAGCAGTTGTTAATCAAGTTAATGATCCATTCGTCATTAAAGACGATATTGAATTGGCTGAAATGGGCCCAACTGATTTACAAGTTAAATTAGTTGCAAGTGGGATTTGTCACTCGGACGAAGCGATTCGTAAAGGGGATGCTTCCCTGGGTTATCCAGTTATTCTCGGTCATGAAGGTTCGGGAATTATTGAAAAAGTCGGCCCCCAAGTAAAAGATTTTAGCGTGGGTGATCATATTGTCATGTCTTTTTACGCCGATGGCACTTGCGATAACTGCTTAAAAGGGATGCCAACTAAATGCCGCCACTATGCCGATTATAATTTAAGCGGCACACGACCAGATGGGTCTGATCATTTCCAAGAAAACGGCGCTCATGTCAGTGATATGTTTGACCAATCCTCATTCACGACCCATACGGTCATCGATCAGCGCAATGCCGTTAAGGTGGACAAGGCCTTAGACTTACGGCGCTTAGGACCTTTAGGTTGTGGCTATGTCACTGGGAGTGGCACTGTTTTGAATAGTCTACAACCACGTCCCGGCCAGACGATTGCCGTCTTTGGGACCGGTGCGGTTGGGTTAGCTGCAATGATGGCCGGTAAAATTTCTGGTTGTACCGAAGTTATTGCGGTCGACATCGTAGATTCTCGCTTAGCCTTAGCGAAAGAACTAGGTGCAACTCACACCGTTAACAGTAAAACGGAAGATCCAGTAGCAGCCATCAAAAAGTTAACCAATGGCTACGGCGTTGATTTCACTGTGGATACGACTGGTGTAGAACCCGTAATGGTCGCTGCCATTCATGCTTTGGCTCAAGGTGGGACTGCCGCTTTAATTGCCGTTACCGCTAAGAATATTACCATCAGTTCATGGAATGACCTATGTGTTGATGATAAAAAGGTTATTGGGGTTAACATGGGGGACGCCATTCCTCAAGTCGATGTGCCACGCCTCATTGACTTCTATCAACATGGCATGTTCCCATTTGAAAAGACCGAAAAATTCTACAAGTTTGCAGATATTAATCAAGCCAATGCGGACTCCGTGAGTGGTAAAACCATCAAACCCGTCCTAATTATTGACGAAGACTATCAACCTGAAGCTTAATTTAGCTCAAGCCCAAAAAGGGTTCTCTGTCAACTGTTGTTGGTAATCTTTTTATTGGTGCTTAGCCGCGCAACGGCTAAGCACCTTTTTTTAATGCGAACATTAAATGTATACGCAATCTGAAATTATTGAAATTTCCAAAACCATAGGCGGTATGTTTTAAAACTTTAATTTTATTATTCGTCCCTTCCAAAGGACCGTTTGAATATTGATATCTGAGTGCGTTCTCAATTTAATCTTGGCTATCTCGTAGTTTTGAAAAATGTTTCTCAATCTCCTCTGGAAATTGATTACTAGCATCCAGAACCTGCCTTAACCGGGGTAAATCTCGATATTTGACGGCGCTTCTGAGTGTATGCAAGGCGTCATAGGCTCGTTTTAACTCTGGATCAAATTCCAGCATCTCTTCAACAATTTGATTTTGGGTATGGCGTCCGGCAATAAAGGAATAGTGCCTATAATTTTTGATATCCAGTTTCTCGTTAGGTTTTAAGAGTAGTTTCCAATATCTTTTTAGTGCTTTATATTTAATGTTTGATTTAGCAAATTGTTTCATGACGCGAATACGAGTTTGATTAAAGCCTACCACCGCCGATTTCACGACGTGAAATCGGTCAGTAACGATTATGGCCTCTGGAAATACTGACACTAGCTCAGGGTACGTATAATTCATATCCGTTACAATAACTTTGACACTCATTCTGGCTGTTTTCGTATAACGTTTAAAGTATTTTTCAAGACTAACAAGTGTTCTCGATTCTAAGATATCTATAAATTGATGAGTTTCTCCATCCATAAAGACGAAACTAATCGAACCATTGGCATCTTTGGTTGACTTGATTTCATCCATGCAAATGACACTTGGCAACCAATCATAATGGGTCAATAAATCACGTTCGTAGGTCTTTAACATTGAGACAACTGTACTACTTGAAATATTCAATTCGTGAGCAATGTGTGTCATGGTCACCGGTTCACTTAGCTTCTCTAAGCAAGCGATGCGAACATTATTAGAGATTGTATGATTCCGTTGCGTTAGCGTAGTTGCTGCTAAAAAATAGCTGTTGCACACTTTACACTTAAAGTTCCGTTTCTTTAGATGCAGTAAAACGTCTCGCTCACTGCTCCTAAGTAGCTTAACTTTTACTTGTCGCCAACCATAGTGAATGATACTTTTTCTGTTGAGTACGCCGCACCTTGGACACGCTTTTGGACGATAGTCCAAAATTGCTTGAGCTTCGATTGGTCCTTTTTCTTGAATGTTATTGATAATATTCACTTTTTTGATGTTTGGGTCTTTAATTCCCAATAAAAATTTAGTATCCTTACTCATAGGGGTATAGTCGCTTCTTTCTCTTGAAATGTGGTAGTGGATAGATATATAAGTCTGCCGACTATATCTCTTTTTTTTTGCACTTTTTTAATATACTACAAATAAAATACATACAAAAATATCTGCTGCCAGTAATCAAGTTTTCACTTAATTACCAACAACAGATATTTTAGAACCCCAAAAAGAGATCACAATTTTAAAATTGCGACCTCTTTTTGGGTTACTGCGATAACGTTATTCTAACGTTGACTTACTGCGATAATGCTGCAAAATATAAATCGCAAAAACGACTAAGATTGAGCCAATAATTTCAATGATGCTAACTTTTAAATTCAAGAAAATAATACTCAAAACAAATGTCACCACCGGTTGCACCGCATCAACAATACTAACAACTGCAGAAGGCGCATATTGTAAACTATGCAATAATGCTGAAAACGCAAAGATCGTCCCAATTAAGACGACGGCGCCAATCGAAATCACTAATCTTGGCGTAATAGTTGGGGCACCACGCCAAAGTGGATGATAGAGATTGAATAGAATCCCGGCAATTAAAGTCCCCCAACCTAAAACGATGATTGGGGAATTTTCAGCAACAATTCGTCGGGGCAAGACCACGTATAAGGCCGCTGTAACCCCAGACAAAATCCCCCAAATGAGCGCATTCATCGGAATCGCTAATTCATGAATATTTCCCCGCGTAATCGCCAAAAAGACCCCTAACAGCGAAACACCAAAAGCAATCATATCGGTACGCAAAGGCCACTCACGCTTGAACACTAACGTTCCCAGTACAATAAATAGCGGACTTAGATATTGTAGAATTGTCGCTGCCGCTGCACTGCCTGCTTCGATACTAATATAAAAAGTATACATATTCGCCATTAGCCCGACCGTAGCATAGGCCAACAGTTGCCCAGTTGAACGCCAACTCTTAAAAATCTTAAAAATACCCATGCCACGCTGCATAAAACCGATTGCCAATAGAATGATCCCGGCGGATAGTGTCCGTACCGATAAGAACCAATCCGCTGGTATCGCTTGGTTTTGCGAAATGAACTGCATGACCGTGCCAGAAATCCCCCAAAGGGTTGAGGCCAACATGGCCCACATAATACCTTTCATATAACGGTTAGTTGTGGTTGTTTTCAATTTTTAATTACCCCAGTTTTTAGATTAATGGCAATATTATACCGGGGGATGATTAAAACTCACTGAAAATTGACCGCATATTTCCAATAAAAAAATAACAGATTTCAATCTTTTTTACGACACCCACGCTTAAAATAACGTCCCAATATAATAATGAATAAACATCGTAATAATACCCACAATCACATTCCGCGTAACAGCCGTTTTAACATTCCCTTTACCAAGTACCGCTGATAAATAACCGGTTAGCGCCACTGATAAAGATACGGCTAAAATTGTTCCCGGCCATTTTAAAGCGGTTGGTAAAAAAGTCATTGCCACTAATGGGAACACGCCACCCGCTGAGGCTGAAAATAAGGAAGAAAAGGCCGCATCCCAAGGGTTCATATAATGACCTAATTGAATGTCATACTTGATACTTGCCATGGTCTTCAACGGTTGCTTTGCTAACAAATCTTCCGCAATCGCCTGTGAAGTCTGTTCCGTCACCCCTAAAGCCCGGTAGTGACGCTTAACTGCGGCTAATTCATCATCAAAGTTAGTCGCTAACAATTGCCGTTCCCGTTCAACGACTGCCTTTTCCGTGTCCTTTTGGGTACTGACTGACGCGTACTCACCAGAAGCCATCGAAAAAGCACAGGCCAGGAGATCTGATAACCCGGCAATAAAAATTGTAAACTGATTACTAGTCGCTGCGGCAACACTAAAAAGCACCCCAACAACGGTTAAAATCCCATCATTTGACCCTAATACACCGGCTCGCAACGTATTCAACTTTTCGTCCATGGTCTGTTGCGTTTTTTTTGATTTTGTCTTTGTTCTCAACATCTTGCTGTTTCCCCCTCAACTAAAACTACGCAAATAAATGACCAATAAAATACGTTACAATCATCGTTAATAAGCCTGAGACGACATTCCGTAAAACCCCATGCTTACGATCAGAATTACCCAAGACCGCAGCAATATAGCCGGTAATGGCTAATGCCACTGCGACCGCGACCACCGTCGCTAAAATCTTAATCCGTGCTGGAAAAAAGGTAATGGAGACTAACGGTAAGATTGATCCCGTTGGAAATGAAATCATGGATGCAATTCCAGCCGCATAAGGACTGATAAATTCACTCGGATTGAATCCATAACGTTCCCGTACTGTCGTGATTAAGGCATCTTCTTGCATCATTTCTTTAGTCGCCTGGGCCGCTAACGGCGCACTAATCCCTTGATCAACATATTTTTTAGTGACCATTGCGACTTCATCGTCGTAATGCTGCGATAACGCTTTTTTTTGCCGTTGAATCGCCATTTTTTGCGCATCTTTTTGGGTATTAACTGAAACGTATTCTCCCATCGCCATTGAAATTGTTCCAGCCAACATACCAGCTAATCCAGAAATCAAGATTGAAAAACTATTCGTTGTGGCACCAGCAACCCCGACAACAATCCCCGCAACTGATAAAATCCCGTCATTTGCGCCCATGACACTAGCGCGCAAAATATTAACCCGTTGTGCTAAGGTCATTTTTTGTTTCATTATTCCTAGCCCCCGTTGCTACTTTATAATCACTATTACTTAATAGATGTTATTCTTTTATCGTTTAAAATGCAAGCTCTGCTAAATATTTTAAGTTATGCTTACCTAAATATAATTATAGTGTACCATCAAATCGAATTTTCTGTTAATCGAATCAACGACTAAAACGGCGCAAAGGACTTAGCCTCAGCGCCGTTTTTCATCTATAATTTTTAATTAACTGCTTTAAATTGTTGACTTGTTGCTAATGGAAATTCAGCTGGTTCAGCGGCATTCATTAAGTCGGCCGTTAAAGCAACCCGCGTGATAGTTTGATCATTATATGGTTGCATATAAAAAGCTGGTTCGTGCATACTCATATAAGCACGATATTGCGTATAATCAGCGGAGCCATCATCTTTAATCTTAACACCCTTGGGAATTTCAACAGAATTTAACATGTGTGACAAAGCGTTTACGGCCGCAGCATCCGTAGTAACGGCCTCCGTATGCGTCCGCATAAAGACCGTCCGGATAAAGCGTGATGGTGACGTATAATCGCCAGGCATCCCCAAAGCCCCAGTCCCAGGACCGAAAGCTTTGACTTCTAAATCACCGTATTGCCGATTAACATGTGATTCTGGTTGCAATTCAACGTAGTTACTGAGGTTCTTCAAGTGCCAATCAAAATCTGGTGAGTTCGTCATAACACCCACTGGATTCTTCATGAAATGGATGCCATCAGCTTCTTGTTCCAAAACATAGGTTGCACCACTACGATCACTGATAATCCAGTGCAATGGTACCACAATGTTCAATAAGGGCGCTGCAGCTTCTGTAATGTTCAACTCATCTAAGCGGTCACCTAATTCAGCGGCACGCTTCAAGTTGCCTAAGAGCCACATGACAAGTTCATGTGGGGCCAAATTAGTCTTAGCGTCAACCGGTTCTGCGGCATAGTGCGCTTGACCGGAAAAATATAATGCTGCAGCACTAACCCCAAATTCATTGACACCATCAACGAGCACGTAACCGTTCAAATCACGGCCAGTACCTACAAAACTATACGGAGCATCAAAACCAGTCGCATTGGTCACGCTGGTAAAATGATGGTGCCGTGGAATAACTACTGGCCGACCACCGAGTTCAAATCCAAAATCCATTGTCCGGGCTAAAAATTGATCACCACCCGTGGTTTGATACGTTAAACTTGTACACATGGGACTTCACTTCCTTGATTTAAGTACTCCCATCTTAGCACCTAAATCAATTCGATACACGTATTTACACAATTAATTTACCCTAGTCAGTTTAGTCTTTAATCCGCAAAGTCATCGCATTAATCGCCACGATTACAGTACTAAGTGACATGACAACCGCTCCAACCATTGGATTTAAGATGAAACCAAGTGGCGCTAACACCCCGGCTGCCAACGGAATCGTAATCACGTTATAACCAGCCCCCACCAGAGGTTCTGCGTCATCTTACGTGTTGTTTGTCGTGCAAGTTCGAGGAATTCAACCACATCGTTAGGATTACTTTTAACTAGGACGATGTCCGCCGAATCAATCGCTACATCCGTCCCGGAACCAATTGCAACGCCAATATCCGCACTGGCTAAGCTAGGTGCATCGTTGACCCCATCACCAATCATCATGACATGACTACCGTCAGCCTGATATTTTTTAACTAATTTCGCTTTGTCTTCTGGTAATAGACTTGCGTGGACGGTCTTAATGCCAAGTTGTTTAGCGACCACTTGAGCACTTTGTTCATTATCCCCAGTCAACATAACCGGTGTGATGTGTTGTGCGATTAAGCTATCAATCAAGTTTTTGGCTTCCGGCTTAATCTGATCCCCTTGTGCCACATAACCTAAGACTTGGTCAGCTTGAATTAAGAAGCTAACTGAGTTGCCGGCCGAAGCTAACCGATTGAACGTCGCTTGATCATAAGCCAATTTTTGGCGATCCAAGTAAGCCGCTGAAACGATTTGAACCGTTTTTTCAGCCACGGTCCCACTAAGACCAACCCCGGTAATTTGATGCACATCACTCGCTGTGGCTGGCGTTAATTGCTGCGCTTTAGCTGCTTTCAAAATCCCGACTGCTAACGGATGACTTGACCCATTTTCCAGTCCGGCCATAATCGCTAAAACATCATCTGCTTTAAGTGACTTAGTCGTGCTCTGATAGTCAGCAACCTTGAAGTTCCCAGCAGTTAACGTCCCAGTTTTATCCATTAACGCATAATTTAATTTTTTCACTTGTTCCATGGCATCCCGGTTACGCATCAACAAACCATGACTGGCCGCAATCGCTGTACTCCGAGCAACCACTAATGGTACCGCTAAGCCCAATGCATGCGGGCAGGCAATGACTAAGACAGTCACCGCAATGGATAACGCTAACGCAAGGTTACCAAAAATCATCCAAACGATAAAAGCGACAATCGCCACGGTTAACGCCGCGTAGAATAATAATCCAGCCACCCGATCGGCCATATTTTCTTGCGACGACTTAGCTGCTTGCGCATCGGTGACCAATTTCATGACTTGCGCCAAGTAACCCGTTTCGCCAGTCCCAGTAACCCGCATTTCAAAAGTACCTTCACCGTTGACTGAACCGCCGACGACTTTGGCATCAGTTTGCTTTTCAACTAAGCGCGCTTCACCAGTAACCATCGCTTCATTAACACTGCTGGCACCGCTAGTAATCACCCCGTCAGCTGGAATCTTTTCACCAGCACGAACTTGAACGTGATCATCAGCAACTAATTCTGAAATCTTAACGTCTTTAGTTTCACCGGCAACCACTTTGTGCGCTGTACTTGGTAACAGCTTAGCCAAGTTATCCACCGCAGAACCGGCGTTCATCACCGTATTCATTTCAATCCAGTGACCAAGTAACATGATATCGATCAATGTAGCTAACTCCCAGAAGAAGTCGGTGACCATGGGCGTGACTTGTAATAAGTTGTTGGCAACGACTGCATAAATACTATAAACGTATGCCACGCCAATCCCCATCGCAATCAACATCATCATCGCTGGTTTATGGTTGGCCCATTCGGCTTTGGCCCCACTAAAGAATGGCTGACCACCATAGATGAAGATGATCGTCCCTAAAATGGCGACCAGATAATCCGACCATGGCCGGAAAACAACTTGAAACGGTAAGCTAACACCCATCATAGGACTCATAATAATGAGCGGAATCGTTAAAATTAATGAGACCCAGAACTTCCGCTTTAAGTTCCCCATGTGCATCATCTGGCCACCGCCCATATCCATGTCCATATCATGCATATCCATTTTACTCATATCCATATCTTGCATATTCTGCTTTGAATCAGCATTCATATCGGTCATATTCCCCATATCTGCTTTTTTCATTCCAATTACCTCCCAAATGCTTGCTTGTCGTTTACATCTGTAATTCATAACCAAGTTTACAATCGTAAACGATAATTGTCAAGTAACAGCCTCATTATTTAAATAATTACTTTAAATACTGGTCGGTAATTACAGCATACAAAAAAAGTAGTCCGTCGGGCAATCATGACGCACTACTTCACTCGCTTAACTTTCAAATTACTTTGCTTAACAAGTCGCCTCATCACCAGGCAAACAATCACAGTCCACGGTGACCGGTGCGGTGGCCGCCTTGCGCGCTAATTCCGCTTGTAACTTCGTAATATCAGCTTGACTAAGCGTTAACTTACCGACTAGATCAGTTAACGTTTGACCGACGCGCATCTGACAAAGGTGACCAAACAACGTCTCAACGGCTTCATCCATCGACGGTTGTTCCGCAACCGTTGGATAATACGTAAATGCCCGGCCATTCTTTTCGGCCCGTAAGGCACCCTTTTTAATCAACCGCCCTAGCAAGGTCTTAACTGTAGCTGGCTTCCAGCCCATCTTTTCAGCCATGATTTCGGCCATTTGACTACTGGTCACATGACCCAACGTCCAAGCTACCCGCATTACTTCCCATTCAGCGTCACTAATTTCAATTTTAGTTTGTGCTTCCATTTTTAGAAACCACCCTTCCGTATTGTCTACTTTTTATAGTTTACAATCGTAAACGATAAAAAGCAACTTTCTTCTCTCTAATGATAGCGCAACCACCACTAGATATAAATATCTTAATGTCAGCGCCTGTAATCCGGTTCGGCTTATTGAACCGATTATAAATCTATACTACAATATTGATAAATAGATTTATTTAGGAGGAGATTATTATCTATAAATTCTTTGTTCAACCACAAGTTAATGAGACTGATCATTCAATCTATGGTTACGAAGTTCTATTGCGAGAACAGCAAAATGATACTTGGACTTTACCCACCAATTTTTCTGAAATTCCCTTAAAAGAACAAGCCAAGCTGTTAAAGCAAACTGCAACCGCACTTAAAACTTCACTCACTAATAAAGTCATAGCGTTTAACCTTGACCACGAACAAGTGATTAACCCACTAACCCTAGGCACAATTGTTGCATTGAAAAAACAGATTAATCCTTCAGCCTTAACCATCGAATTTACCGATGCGCCGACCCTGGAAGAGGTCCAACAATACAGCATTCTTCTCCATCAAAACGGCATGCAATTAGTCCTAGACGATGTCGGTACTGGTACTAACACCTATGAGAATATCAAAGACATGTTACCTTATGTTGATCAGATTAAGTTCGCGATGCAAAACTTGCGTATGAGTGGTGAAGCCAATAAAATACCAGAACTACTCGCTTTTTGGAGTAAAATTGCTCGTGACTACCGGTTAACCATGATTCTTGAAGGCGTCGAGGATCAACATGACCAAGCCTTAGCTGCTAAATTTGGCATTACGATTCATCAAGGGTACTTATATGGTAAGCCCACATTGCCAGCTTAACTTTATTTGGGGGTCTGATTAATATGACACTTGCGCATTGGTACGTGCCATCACTAATAACCAGTATTTTTTTCTTACTCGGGATGATTACCTTATATTGGCTACTCGCTGATCGTGCGATTCACTACGTCGAGCAGCGCCGGCATACCGTGAATCAGGAACACGTTCGAACCATCGTTGGCTTATTATATATGGCGATTTTCATTCTTTGCTTACAACTACTCGTTGGTCACCAGCAAAATAGCTGGGTTTTCATGAATTTCCAATTATTTGCGGTCGTCTTTGTCAGTTACTTCTTATTATTAAATATCAAGCTATGGCAATGGGGACTAACGGCCGTTTTGTTCATGATTATTAATGGCACGTTTTTTGAATCTTTATCCTGGCTATATACATTAATTTTGATTGTTTTCTTCTTCATCATGAAACTTTTAAAACGACATAAACAGTACAATCATTGGGATTTTATCAACTACTTAGTCATCACAATGGGATTTTCTGCAATTCTCTGGGGGATTGTCGCTTGGCGGTTACAACTATCGCCTAAGCTAGTTGGCGCTGAATTAGGTTATATGTTAATTATGTTAACTATCGTCTACTTTTATATCAACTTACTTTATCGCGATGCCGCCACGTTGGCACAACTCACTTACAGTACTAATTTTGATGAATTAACTCATGCCAAAAATTATTTTGCTTTTCGAACTAACTTTGGGCATGACTTTGAAGATGACCGTACGCAACAGCGACCATTTACTATTATGCTATTTGATATTGATCACTTCAAAACCATCAACGATACTTACGGCCATTTGGCTGGTGATTATGTGCTAACCCGATTAGCGGGCTTGATTGAAGCTTACTTACATGAACTCGATTCAGACTTAGTCCTCTACCGAACGGGCGGTGAGGAGTTCACGATTCTGTTCAATAACTATTCACTAGCTACAACACTCCCGCAGGCGCAAGCCATTGCTGAACTGATTCGTACCGCAGACTTTAATTATGACCATCAACCGATTCACGTTAGTATTTCCGTGGGATTAACACAACAACGGGTGACGGACGATGATAGTACCGCCTTATACAAGCGGGCTGACAACTACCTTTATCAGTCTAAGAATCATGGCCGTGACCAAGTTACTGCCAAATGAATCTGGTTTCAACTAAAAACCGGTGGTCCAGAGATAACGTCTCTGGGCCACCGGTTTTGGGCTTAAATCATGATTTAGTTCACTTGCTGACTAAAACGGGTCAATAGAATCATTAATGTTGGCACCGTCGTTGGATAATCAGTCACATGGGCTAATAAATAACTTTCTATTTTACTTTGATACAACGTTATAGTTGTTATTTGACCATTGGTTTGTAATAACGTCCGTCGAAACTCATTCAATAATTGTTGTAACTCGGCTTGAACTGAATCCGACCGATCTAAGGTTAATGCCGCCCGACTAATGGCGTCCACGACCATCACGGGTGTAATTGTTGCACTAGTTGTCATTTTTAATTGGCCCCCGCCCTTTTTAGAATAACCTCCAGTATACACCGCCCGCTGAAAAAGGTTAGCACTAAGTCCGGAAATTGCCGGGGTGATTGAAATATGTTAGGATATTCCATCACGTAACTATGGAGGTTTTTCGATTGAAACCAAACTCAAAACTTTTTATGCGGCTACAAACCTTTATGCGTGGCCGCTATGGTCAAAATGACACGCTTAATCGCGTTTTAAATAACACTGCGTTATTACTTATCTTAGTGGGTATCTTCACCCGTCTAACTTGGCTAACGCTAATTGCCCTAATCCTATTAGTCGTTAGCTATTGGCGCCTTTTTTCTAAAAAAATCTATCGGCAAGTTGCCATTAACCGCACTTTTCAGCGTTTCTGGCGACCCTTGGTGCGGCCGTTCACTCGCATGGGTTACCGCATTAAACAGCGGTGGCATTACCGTTTCTTTCATTGTGCGCAATGTCAGCAACGGATTCGGGTCCCACGTCATCACGGCCATGTTCGGGTCACTTGTCCAAAATGTGGGCATCAATTCAAGGCTCGAACTTAATTTCTGAAAAGCTAAAAAAAATTTCAGAAATCGCTTACGAAAACAACGCTTTTCTGTTACAGTGACCTATTGTGGTTACTGTTTCAAAAAAGGAGATCTCGTTTTATGCAAACTAAGTCACACAGTAATCCAACCTTAATTATGATTGGATTATTACTCGGGGGCTTTGTGGGAATGTTCAGTGAAACGGCTTTGAACATTGCCCTCCCCCAATTAGAACAACAATTACATGTTAATACCGGGACCATTCAATGGCTCGTGACGGGCTACTTACTAATGGTCGGCATCGTCTTACCGTTATCAAGCATGTTAACGAAACACTTTACCACGCGCCAACTAATCATCTTTGCCTTAGTTGATTTCATGGTTGGGGCAATTGTTTCGGCGTTAGCGCAAACTTTCGTCCTATTATTAATCGGCCGGATGATTCAGGGGATTGCCACTGGACTCATCTTACCCTTGATTTTCATTGTGTTGTTAGCGGTTTATCCACCACAAAAACGTGGTGCCGCCATGGGACTAGTCGGGTTAGTCATTATGTTCGCACCGGCCCTCGGACCAACTATTGCGGGGATTATTCTGGGAAGTCTCTCTTGGCATTGGATTTTTTGGTTATTCGTGCCTTTACTCGCAGTTGCTCTCATTATTTCAATTATTTTTATGCAAAATGTTTCCGAAGTTACCAAACCAAAAATTGATGGCTTATCCATTGTCTTATCATCGGTTGGATTTGGTGGGTTAGTCGTTGGTGCCAGCTTAGCCGGTGATCGTGGTTGGGGCAATCCGTTAGTACTCATCGCTCTAATTATCGGGGTTGTCGCACTATACTTCTACTGTCACCGCCAACTACACTTGGAAACGCCAATTTTAAACTTACGTGCTTTTAGCTTTAAAAAATTCAGCGTCGGGACCGTCTTAGTCATGATTGACTTCGGCATCATCATGTCATCTATGTATCTCTTACCCATGTATTGGCAAAAGGGATTGCTCGCACCTGTTGCGATGACAGGAATTTTGATGTTACCTGGTGGGATTATCAATGCGGTCATTTCGGCAACTTCTGGTCATCTCTTTGACAGTTATGGGGCTCGTTACTTAACTCGTGGTGGTTTTGCGTTAACCTTTATTGGCGCCTTAATGCTGATCTTCACGACGACACACTCGAGTTATTGGTACGTTGTTTTGGCCCACGTCATTCTCATGATTGGCGCCCCATTAGCTATGTCCCCTGCCCAAACCTATGGGTTAAATGCTTTACGAGGACCCGTTGCCGCTGATGGCAGTACAATTCTTAACACCTTGCAACAAATCCTTGGCGCCCTAGCAACCGCAATCGCCACTAGTCTATTGGGCATCGGCCAAAGTGCGAGTCATGCGACTGGTGCAACTGCCTTTGTCCATGGCGTTCACTACGGATTTTGGTTCACACTAGCGTTGTCAGTATTAGGCTTTATCATCTCCCTAATGGTCAGCAATCAGCCTGAAAAATCAATTGATCCGTTGGCTGACAAATTCGCTGCTCCGACCAAACAATAACTATAATTAACGCTACTTTGATGCCAAGGTAGCGTTTTTTTGATTGCACTTTCTACTAATTTCCCGCACAATGATTATGAATCGAGTAATAAGGAGTTTTATCTTAATGGCAATTACAATTAATTTAATCATTGGGACCAGTGTTATCTTAGCCTTACTTTGTTGGGGATTGGCCGTTTATTATTTTCGGGCCACTCAAAAGCTCATCCCCCTCATCTGGCTGATTGCTGGTCTAGCTTCAGCGGGACTAGCCGGCTTCTTCATCTGGGCCGCCATTCCGCTTTGGACAAGTATTTAAGGAGGGCAATTATGGATTCATCAGGACTTTTTAAAAAATATCTCACAAAGTACCACATCACGATGCAACATCCGGAACACGGGTTAATCATGCTAACCTCTGAAGTTTGGCTCAAGCATCCGGAACTTCAAACTGCTATTTTAGAAAATTTACAAGATTTAACTGGCGTACAACAAGTGACAGTCAATAGTCCCGAACAACTCGTCATGCGTTATAATTCCGCCCAACTGCGACAACTTAATCCTGTGGCGTTATTTGCCATTGAACGCAAGCTCAGCCGGCAATATCGCGAAGCCGGTTACTGATTTCAAAAAAGGTCACCCGATTATCATGACAATCGGGTGACCTTTTTTGTGAACCAGTTAGAATTTAATGGTTGCTAAAATCTTACCTTCATCACCACTAAAATTGATGACGTTACGTTTCAAATTAGCCGTCCAAGCTTGGCAACCGGCTGCGGCCAATTGCTTAACAGCTGTGGCTAAATCAAGCTTTCCCGCTACGTAATCAGTCCCAACTTGGGTGACTGTTGCAGCTGATTCTTCCCGCGCAACTCGGGTTGCCAGCCCGTTAGTCCGGCGTTCAACTAGATAGCCATCTTCACCAAAATAAGTCGTGGCGCCCGTGGCAACATCGTATTGAAAATGCTGGACTCCTAAGTCCGCTTCTTTTTGACCAATGGTGGCAAAATCAACGTGTTCACCCAATTCAGCTAAAACTTTATCAATTGCTGCTAATTTAAACATGGTATTACACTCCTTTTAATTTCATCGTTAGTCCTATTGTAATCCAAATTAAGCCGGCGTGGTTTTTAGGGGGTAGAAAATTCGCATTAATCCCATATAAATTAACGCAATGAGGACCATATCAATAAAGGTAGCCCCCAAGACCGTTGCAATTAACGTCACTTGTTTTAATAACAAGAAAATGACCACACCTAACACCCAGCATCCCAGCGCAATCCAATTAACTCCATGATGATACCAGTATTGCCCTTGCGAACTTGCCAATTCATTAACATCATAATGTTGATGATGACGCCAATAATAATCCACTAACAAGACACTAATCATCGGCCCTAAGACCATCCCAATATAATCTAAGAAAGCCGTAAATGCTGCTAAAAAACTACCCATTATCAAAGGAATCAACGTCACTAACGTTGCAATCACAGTGACTGCCCATAATGCCGGTCGCAAACGAATCCTGGGAAAAATATTTGATAACGCCGACCCGGCCGCCAACAAATTAACCGCATTAGCGGTCATACTGGTTAACACAATAACTAATAACGCTAATACCCCTAGCCCCAGCCGACTCGCAATTGTACTTGGATCTGAGTTATTGGGATCATAAGTACCGGAAGTAATTGCAATGCTCATCGTTGCAGCTAAACCAATAAAAGCAAACCAGAATAGCCCCGTGAATGCGCCTAGAAAGGGCATGCCGGTCGCACCGGACCGTTTAGGCGTGAAGCGGGTAAAGTCGGCACCAGCGGTCACCCATGACAGGTTAAAAGCTGCCAACGTATCCATCCCAGCACCAGCAGTCATATGTAGTTTCGTTGGTGCTTGCCAGGCTAATAATTGTGAAAAACTCACCGTTCTAAAAACGACGACCGTTTCCCACAACACAAATAAGATGACCAGCACAATGCCAACCCGTTCAATCATCTGAACGGATTTTTGACCAACGGAAACACTAAGTAAATGCAAAATACTCATGACAATAATGCCCGAAATCAGGCCTTTAGCACCACCGGGTTGCCCATAAATTGGCCACCCGACAAGGTCATGTAATAAATAGCTGACTGAAGTAGCCGCAATAAACGTATTAACGGCAGTCCAGCCAATATATTGCGTTAGGTTAACAAATGAAGGCACGTAACTCCCACGCACACCGAATGAGCCTCGAATCAAGCTCATCGTCGCTGCCCCGGTCTTATAACCCATAAAACCAACTAATGATAAGCATAAATAGGAAAGCGTGGACGAAGCAATAATGACTTTTAAAGCAGTGAGTAACCCACAGGCGGCTAAAACCCCACCAACGTACCAAGTCCCGTTGTTCGCATTGGCCCCAATCCAAGTCGCAAACATGTCCCAATTCGACATATGGCGATGTTTTGGTGCAATCACTTCTATCTGATATTTTGTTTCTTGCTTCACAACGTTCACCCTTTCTACAATGTTAACCATTGTAGTTTTTTCCGCTAGTGATGGTCAAGTTAATTTGACGAACTTTGTGCATTGCACTGCCTTTTAAATAGCCGTAAGATTAAAATAATAATAAATTAATTGGGGAAGTGACACGTTTGAAAGGCGCATTAGTGGGTTGGCGACGTAATCTAGCCGTTTTATGGTTAGGAACTTTTATTGCGGGGATGGGATTCTCCGAAATTATGCCATTTTTATCTTTATACGTTAGCGAATTAGGCCATTTCACTCGGGGTCAACTAACGATGTACAGTGGGGTCACTTATGCCATTACCTTTTTAGTTATTGCCGTGGTATCGCCACTGTGGGGCAAGCTCGCCGATCGTCGTGGCCGCAAACTCATGTTACTGCGATCATCACTTGGGATGGCTATCGTAATTGGTTTAATGGGATTTGTGCATAATATCTGGATTCTCATTTTTTTACGGTTTTTGCAAGGCTTATGTGCAGGCTATATTCCGAACGCCAGTGCCCTAATTGCGACAGAAACACCTAAAGAAAGTAGTGGGACCGCCATCGGTATCTTAACGACTGGTTACGTCTCCGGTAACCTAATTGGCCCAATTTTAGGCGGTGTTTTAGCACAAATTTTCTCGATTCGCCTGACATTTATTATCACCGGGATTTTATTATTAATCGTCTTTGTGTTGAGCCTCACCTTGGTACATGAGAACTTCCAGCCTAGTGACCAAGCCGCCGCTCAGCCAACTGGTAGTCTATTGAGCCAATTTAAGAATCCAACGCTAATCATCACGTTACTCGTCTCAACAATGATTATTCAAATGGGCAATAATTCGATTACCCCGATTATCAGTCTTTACGTTCAACAATTAATGCACAACGTCGGCCCGATTACCATCGTTGCAGGAATTATCGCCGCCCTACCTGGGATTTCAACGCTCTTATCAGCGCCACGGTTAGGCCACTTAGGCGATACCCGGGGGACTGACCGAATCTTAGTCTTCGGCTTTGTTTTCGCAATTTTGATGTACTTTCCCCAAGGCTTCGTATCAAGTATTTGGACGCTCGGGTTATTACGCTTTATGATTGGGGTCTCAGATGGCGCACTCTTTCCAACCGTTCAAACCCTGCTCTCAAAAAACACCCCCCATAACTTAACCGGGACCATTTTTAGTTGGAACCAATCTTTCCAAGCACTGGGTAGTATGTTGGGGTCATTACTTGGTGGCGCAGTATCGACTTGGTTCAACTACAATGGCGTCTTTATTTTTACCGGTTTGTCCCTCTTACTTAATTTTATCGTCGTTTTGATTTTTATTCCAAGTATGCGTCATCCGTTTCGAGCTCATTGAGACGCCGACGAATTGTGTGCCTAATTGGATTTTTCTGATCGGCAATTCATTGAAGTTTTTTCATTTCACAGTATTTAAAAATGCGACTGAAAATGACTCGAAGGAGTCATTTTTAGTCGCATTTATTTTTATTTTTTCATTTGTCGGCGTTTAGCCAGTCTCTCATTCATGCGGCGAACATCAATCCGATTACTAATTTGTAAGCCCAGCCAAACGAGACCATAAATCAGCGTCACGCTTAATAAATAGCGCACCGGGTGGGCTATAAAGATAGGCCACAAGCCATTATATACGCCGGTTAAGCCAACAAGCAATAAAACGCCACCATAATGGCTAACTAGCGCTAATGCAAATGGCATTTTCTCACTGTCAAAAATCATGGATAACAGCCCAATTAAGGCGCTCATGACCCAGTTGCTTAGAATGTTGGCACGGGTGATGTTAATCGTTGGACTGAGGCTCATGATCACGACTAGAAAAGTAAACGACCCAATCAAGATCCCAATCCCGGCGCTCTTTAAACTTTCCTTCAGCATCTTTTTCACATCCCTAATTGTTGTCGCAACTGTGGTAAGTATTTACGACTCACCTGCATTTTCAACTGATTCGTTAAGAAGGCCGTCATACTGCCGGAAAAGGCGGCTTCTAACGATTGGAGATGGTTCACGTTAATGGCGGCGCCTTTGGCAATTTGAATGAAATCTGGTTGGTTTAATTTGCTCAGGATTTTCTTCAAGACCCCCGAATTTGATAGGTCGCGGCGATCGTGTAGAGCGTCACCTCATGACCGTAGACCGCTAGTGCGATAATATCGGCGATCGGCACTAAGACGACACGATCATCAACTGTAATCGGATAAACGTCCACCGGTTGTTGGTGAGCTTCCAGCGCCTGAATTAATGCGATGACCGTCGGCGAAAAATGGGCAGCTTGAACCGTCACGCGAATATCATCATCTGCTAATTGGTCGTTTTGCTCAAAATTAACCTGCAAGTCACCCACCACCTTTTTATCTGCCAATTATACCTTATTGATGGCTTGGCGACGACTGCGCTTGGCAAATACCAGGGTGAGGGCACCAAAGATGACACTAAAGCCGACTAAGATTAGGCCATTTTCTTGCCAACTGGTTAAATGTTGTAACTGAATCCCAATACCTAATGTCTGTTCGAAATAATCACGCAATTGTGGTGCCGGTTTGAAAGTCGTCTTTAGTTGATCAGCCATCAAGGCTTGGCGATAGATCGCCGCATTATAAGGAAATGGCGTGACCTTCATCACGTTTTGCGCGGCGACCGGAACTGCCCCAATTGGGATGTAGACCCCGGCGAAAAAGCCGGCAGATGTCCCTAAAATGGCCCCAATTTTTCCGAGCGAATCCGGATTAGTGACGAACGATAAGAGGAGTAGATTAAAAGTCGTCCAGACCACACTACTCAATAACATAATCCCTAAAACGGGTAAAATCAGCGTTAATGACAACATGACTTGATCCGTGAGACTAAAGTAACCAACCATTGCGACAAACATCATCGACTGCATTAAGGTGCCAATAATAATAGCGCTCACTAAGTAACTGCACTGAATGCCAATGAAGGACATATCGGTCAATGCTAAATCAGCCAGTGTCCCCGATTCGCGATCGACAATCATCTGATTCAAACCATTTGCGGTCGTGGTGACGGCGGTTACCGCTAATGTACCACCGATTAACCAGGGATCTAATAGGTTCTGTGGGGCTGCTAATTGTGACCAGCTGGTTAACATGTTCTGCTTCAAAAAGACGAGATACAGGATAAAGGCAATGAGCGCGCCTAGTAACGAAAAGAAGACCCCACTTTTATTGCCAAAATAAAGCGTTAAGTGCCGTTTAACTAAAGCCATCATGAGCGAATTTCCTTTCCGGTGAGGGCCATGAAGATGTCATCCATATTTCCGTGGCGGAATTCAAAATGCGTCACGACCGGCTGGATTTTGGTTAACAACTTAATGGCCTGTTGATCATCCGGCAATGCAATCTGCAATTGTTTACCCGTTTGTAGAACATGCCATTCTGGTGCTAATTGCGCCAATACCACTTCGGGTTGGTCCGTCTCAATCATCAGTTGACTGTGTGCATAGGTGGCTTGCAGTTGTGCAACCGTATCGGCCGCAATAATTTGGCCCTGATCGATCACGTAGACAAAATCGGCTTCAGCTGCCTCTTCTAAATAATGCGTGGTCAGAATAATCGTTAAGCCTTGTTGCTGGCGTAATCGGTTTAAGGTCCGCCAGATAACTGTTCTCGTCTGAATATCCAAGCCAGTCGAGGGTTCATCTAAAAAGAGTAATTTAGGCTGATGAATCAAGGCACGTGCAATATCAACTCGCCGGCGTTGACCACCTGAGAGCGTTCCATAAGTTTGATTAAGGATCGACGTCAAACCAATGGCGGTAATCAATTCACTTGTGGGCGTTAAAGTTACCCCTTGGTACATATCCGCACGACTTTTAAGATTTTGCCAAACCGTCAACTGATCATCCAAGACACTTTTTTGAAAAACAACGCCAATCTGCTTTTGATAGTGGCGATTATCTGGACTGAATCCGGCCATCTCAATGGTCCCGGCAGTGGGTGCTATGGTGCCAGTTAATAAATTAATTGTTGTTGATTTACCAGCGCCATTGGGCCCCAAGAAAGCCACTAACTGGCCGGCTTGGACCGTTAAATCAATCTGCTTAACGGCAAATTTAGCGCCAAATTGTTTGGTAATACCGATTGCTGTCAGTAATGTCATCGCTACACGCTCCTTATCAATACCCCAAATATACAGGAGTAGTGGCTGGCCTGCCCCCAACTTTGCGATAAGTGGTCTGAATGTGACGATAAGTGGTTGCTTTCAAGGTATCAAAAGGAAACACCCACTAGAGTAAAATGAAACGCTGTAGCGCGCTTGCTCAAATTGGGATGCCTTTAGCAGAAAGTTCAAGGCTACTTTCTTGTGCAGATATTGTAATTCGTCTTGCAAAAAGCGGGACAACAATCGGGTTATTTGCGCACATTAACATAAAATCGGCAGTCATTCTCAAAGCTAGAATGACTGCCGATTTTATGTTATCTCACGCTCTTTTTATTACTTCAAGATCCGTTGAATCTGTAACGCCATCAGCATTGTTTCTTCAGCTGGTATCGGCGTTTTAAACTTCATATTTAAGTAAACAGTAACTTGCTTAGCAATTTGAAAAGCTCGTGGATTTTGGCTTTGAACTAACGCTACCATCGCTGGATCAGCATCCGTCAACAAACGCTTGGCAATCGCCCGTTCCACAAGAAACTTGACATGAATAATACACCGTTGAAAGTTAGGACTACTCTCATCTAAGCCACTGCCAGCTTGATATTTAATAATATTAATAATCCGACCAATTAGCTGACCAGCTTTTAGGGCATCTTTTCGTTCATCCGTGCCATTCTCAGCATTAATCACATGTGCTGCAATATTGGCCGCCTCTTGTTCTGAAAAATCAGTTCCACTAGTCTCATTCACCAGTGTCACGGCAAATTGGCCAATTTCGAACTCATTCGGATAATAAGTTTTAATTTCCCAATAAACACGATTCGTAATCACAATCCCTTTTTCAGCACGTTCTAATGCGAATTTTAAATGATCCAATAACGAAATATACAATGTGTCACTAAGTTTAGTAGTCATTCGTTGGCTCGCATGTTTAACAATTTGTTGCGTAATTTCAATTAATTGTGGTGAAGAGGAGGCAATCGTTGCCAGCAACTGCTCCACATTAGCATCTGGGGCTGGAACAAAAACTTGATTAAAAGCACCTTCAGTTATAATAGCACCATTTTTTTGCCCATAACCAATCCCTTTACCAAGTAAAATAAATTCTTGATGCTGCTCGTTAGTTGCCAACACAACGCTAGAATTTAGCACTTTTTTGATGTGTAACACGTAATCGCCTCCCAAATATTAATTATGTTAAATCAGCTCCATTCGTTCGGATTACCTTTTGGTACCAAGCAAAAGAATCTTTCCGATATCGTCTAAGCGTTCCATGGCCTAAATCATCTTCGTCGACATAAATAAAACCATAGCGTTTAGACATTTGTGAGGTTGAAGCACTGACTAAATCAATTGGTGCCCAACTGGTATATCCCAAGAGATCAACCCCGGCGTCAACTGCTTTAATCATCGCTTGAAAATGAGCCCTAAAGTAATTAATTCGATAATCATCATGAACTTCGTGCGTTGCTGTTAACACATCTTTAGCCCCCATGCCGTTTTCAACAATCATTAGAGGCTTATGATAACGGTCATAAAGCTGTAACAATGAAATTTGGAGGCCAGTTGGGTCAACGGTCCAACCCCATTCAGTTACATCCAAGTGGGGATTTTTACCACCGACAACTGTATTTCCGGTCGTTAAAGTCAGGTTATTTTGATCATAGGATGAAACCATCGACATGTAATAACTGAAAGAAACAAAATCAACTGGATTTGCTTTTAAGATTGCTAAATCATCAGGTGCTAGCTTAATTTCAATCTGATTGGTCTTAAAATAATTTAAAACTAATTCAGGATATTCACCGAAAACCTGCACATCCGCTGGAAAATAGTTCATTGTATTTTTATTAAACGAGGCTAATACATCACGTGGATCAGATGAATTTGGATAATCGGTCAGTTTCGTCAACATACAGCCAACTTGACTGCCCGGAATAATTTCATGACAAGCCTTGGTGACCAATGCCGAAGCTACAAACTGATGGTGAAAAGCTTGATATTCGGTTTGTAGTAAATTGGCCGTTTGATCTGGAATAATTCCGGCCGACGTAAACGGATGGCGCGTGACACTGTCAATCTCGTTAAACGTCAACCAATATTTAACATCTGTTTGAAAGGCTTTAAAACAAGCTTTGCAAAATTTAACAAATAAGTCAATAACGCGTCGATCGGCCCAACCATTATACTTAGTAGCCAAGGCTAGTGGCATTTCATAATGTGAGAGCGTAACAATGGGCTCAATCTGATACGTGTGCATTTTAGCAAAAATAGCTTTATAGTATGCTAACCCAGCTGCATTCGGTTCATCTTCTTCACCAGTAGGAAAAATCCGAGTCCAAGCAATCGATAACCGTAACGTTTTGAAGCCCATTTCGTGAAACAACGCTAAGTCTTCTGAATAGCGGTGATAAAAATCAATCCCTCGCCTTTTCGGGTAATCCTCAACATGCTTCGTTTTAAGTGCCATTTCAATATCAGCAGTCGTTACACCAACCTGTTTACGGTAATCCTGAACGTCAACTTTTGGTTTATAAGTTGCCACATCCGCAACCGACAACCCTTTACCATCAACATTCCATGCACCCTCAACTTGGTTGGCAGCAATCGCGCCACCCCACAAAAAATCTTTTCTTAAACTCATCAGCTATACTCCTAACTTAGCAATATTCATAACTGCATTATCAATTGAATTTTCACGATTTTCATCAACCGCTACTGTATATGCGTCCTGATTGGTCACAACCATCATCGTAATCGGATTGTAGCCAGCCGCTTTAATCTGTGCTAAATCAAAAACTTCTAGCACCTCACCAGCTTGCACTCGCTGACCAACTTTAACATCAGACTCAAAATACTGACCATTTAGTTGAACTGTGTCTAAACCGATGTGAAATAAAATCTCGGCACCATTATCAGTTTTCATGCCCAATGCATGTTTAGTTTCATAGACCATCTCAATCGTGCCAGCAGTTGGTGCAACCAACCGACCCTCACTAGGTATAACTGCAATTCCTTGTCCCAATAGGCCTTGTGAGAAAACATCATCTGGGACCGATGACAAAGGCATCAACTTGCCAGCAATTGGCGCTTTTAAGTCTTCAGCCAACACCGTAGTTGTATCAGTAAGCGTTTGTTCCGTATCTGACTCTGTTTCGTTCTGCCACAAACATAAACCGGCAACAAACGAAACAACAAATGAAATACCAAAGCCAATTAATGCATGCATTAGATTCGCTGGATTAGTTTTGTCAACATACATAGGTAAGCTGGCTAAGCCAGGACCAACTAACGTAAAGGCACTGAGCCCAGCGATTCCAATATAGGTCCCTCCAACGACCCCACCAATAATAACGCTAATTAAAGCGCGCTTATGTTGTAAGGTTACCCCGTAAAGTGCCGGTTCAGTAATACCGAATAGGGCTGAAATACCGGCTGAAATTGCTGTTGCTCGTAATTTAGTATCTTTGGTCCTAAATGCAATTGCAAAACAAGTCCCGCTTTCAGAAATATTATGCGCTAACGATGCGGGTAAATAGAGTGACTCTTTGCCAACCGTACTAAACGTGGCTACCACGTACGGAATCATTGGTTTGTGCATACCAGTTGCCACCATGAAAGGCAATACGCCAGCCAACAATGCAGTTGCAACCCAACCAAGATGCGTATTTAAAAACAAAATAGCGCTTACAAATCCTTCACCAGCGACATATCCGAGTGGCCCTAAAAATAACAGCGTAATTGGTGCTGTAATCAACATGGCCATCATGGGTACAAAGAAAATACGAATTGGTTTTGGTGAATATTTAGTAAAGAATCGCTCCATTACTGCATAAAACAAAACACTTAAAATAGCCGGAAATACTTGAGAACTATAAGTCACATTCATCACTGACATGCCAAATAAATTAGTTCCTTTAGCTAACATTGTGACCATGTCTGGTAAGATTAAGACTCCCACCGTTGACACCGCAACTAATGGATTAACTTTTAATTTTTGGGCAGCCGTAATCGCAACCAATAATGGTAATAGGTATAGGGGGGCGCCACCAACCAAATTCAAGATTTGATAAGTTTGACTTTTATCACTGACCCAACCAATCATTGCTAATAACATTAACACGGCTTTCAGAATCCCACCACCAGCAATTGCTGGTACTAATGGCTGAAAAACTCCAATGATGAAATCTAAAATGACTTTCCCAAAAGACTGTTTGGAGCCTTTAACCGCAATACTGTCAGTACTATTGCCCAACAGAGCTTGAACCGCATCAAACATTTCAACAACATCGTTCCCAATGATAACCTGGCATTGACCGCCCGCAATCACAGCTCCGAGCACCCCATCAATCGCCTTTAATTGATCTAAATCAGCCTGGTCAAAATCATTTAGTGAAAACCGGAGACGGGTCGAACAATGAATGAGACTTGTCACATTCTTAATGCCACCGACACCTGCAACAATTAACTTAGCACTTGCTTTAAAATCCATATCTATTCCACTCCTAACGACAAAAAACAGGACCTAAAAAGTAGTGAGCTAACGCCCGTTACTCTTTTAGATCCTGCCTGCATTACCAGTTACATGTCTAGTTTATTTATTTCTATGTTATTAATGTAAGCCCTTTCTTAGCCGGTGTCAACCTTATTTTTCATTTCAAAATTAATTCGTGTCCCTCACAAGGACTCATCCTAGCCCCTAATTAAGGTCAATACCTCGGGTTGCTTCTTAATAATTTCTAGCAATCGGCTGGCACTACGACTAGGACGAGATTTGCCACTTTCCCATGATTCAACTGTCCTTGGTGACACAGAAAGAACCGTTGCCAAGACCCGCTGAGTAACTTCAATTTCTGCACGAATTGCTTTAATTTCAGTTGCACTATACTGTGGTGCTGGCATAATTGAGACTTCATGAGTTGTAACCTGTGACCCATCGCCATTCAATGCTGCAGTTGCTTGTCGGATACTCTTTTGTAAAGCTGTTAATTTTTCAGTCATTTTCATAAGCCTTTCTTGATAATAATTTTGAAAATTTATATAGGGCCCTTTTTTCTGGATTGGTGAGTGTTACTTTATGATTTTTCTTATAGATTTTAAGAAACCAGAGCTGGCTACCTTGAGCAACAAAATAAATGGTCCGATAACTACCACTTTTTCCTTGTGTACTTTCTGGATCGGCATAACGATACTTGTATGCGCCACCAGTACCCTTAATGATACTACCCGGAAATTTTTTGCCATGGTTGTTTACTGGAAGCCTGTTTCGATATGCGGCAATCTTAGCCTCAAAATCATCACGGTGTTTTTTAGTTAACTTTAACTCACACCATTCTTTATTGAACTCATCCGTATAGACAAACGTGATATTAGGGTTACTCATAACAGACCTTTCTGACTACTACGCATAAATCGTATACGATTTATGCGTAGTAGTCAATTCATTAATACTTTAACGATGTACCTAAATGTAAATCCGAAAAAATAGTCCAATACCTTGAAATGATAAACTAACAAGGCATTGGACTAACTATATAAAAACTGCTTACAATTAAATTCGCTTTACTTCACATACATTCCCATAAATTGCGTTACCTTTTGCGTATACAATTTCGGTTGCGTCGTATACGATTCGGCATGGCCTGCACCTGGTACCACCCAGATTTTTTTAGTCTTAACTGTGGTGGCACGATAATTTTGGTAGACCATCTTGGTTGGCACAAACGTGTCCTGACCACCATGAATGAAAAAGATGGGCAACTTATTATGCTTTAGCTGCGCAACTGAACTCGCTTTAAGAAAGTTAAAGTGAGCTTTCGCATCAGCGACCAAACTCGCGGTATAAATTAGTGGGAATTTTGGTAAATGATACAGTTCTTTGAGTTCATAACTTAACTCGTCACTCACACTCGTATAACCACAATCTTCAATAATCGCTTTAACCTGTGACGGTAACGGTTCACCGCTCATCATCATGACAGTGGCACCCCCCATTGAGACACCAAACAGGCCAATCTGGCTCTTAGGACCAACCCGTTTGACGACTTGGCGCGTCCACTTAACATAATCTAGACGATCCGGCCAACCAAACCCATAATAATCGCCGGCACTTTGACCATTGCCGCGGTCATCAGGAGCTAAAACATTATATCCACGGCGATGCCAGAGACGAATATAGCTTGCCATCTGTTCTTTATTCCCCATATAGCCATGGGCAACGACAATCGTCCGTGTCGTTTTTTTAGTTGCCGGTACAAAATCAGCCACTAATTTTAAATGATCCGTTGCTGACCATTCATGCCAAGTTTGTTTTTTGACAGTCTTCAGCCAAGCTTGGTTCTTTTTTAAAGTTGTATGACTGCGTTTAGAACTATGCGTCAAGACTTTCGGCGTCGGCTCGAAAGCAAAATGATAGAGATAGAAACTCCCACCTGTTATCCCGATAACAACGACAGCAACCACTGCGACGACAGCAAGTAGCCATTTTTTACGTTTAGTCATTGGTCGCTACCTCGCTTGCTAAAGTGGCTAATTGTCGTTTCGTTAATAAGTGAGTTGCGACCGTCTGGGCAGCCAACTGAATCGCTTTTGTCATGACATCCGGGGCTAATGTCACTGTTTGCCCACGCAAAGTTTGTTCAAAAGCCTGACCGAACTGCGTGTATCGCGCTTCAATCTGACGCGACTCTCGAATCGTTAAAATCGCCTGACTAATCGTCGTTAAAGAAAAGTCTTGCTTTAAAATTGTCACGACCAACACGGCAGCTAACTGATGCCGTGCATACTGCCGCCCCGTCGTCGGTCGACTAAAGAAATGTTGCTTCACATAACTATTGACCATCGTTTTAGTGACCGCTGGAATCTCCAGGGGGGCCAGGGTTTGGTTAACTAACTGTAATAATTGATCCATATAAACTGGCATTGTTGGGAACTGTTCCCATGGTAATAAGTGAAATTCAGTTAAAGGTTGTGCTGTCATTATTCGACCTCCTAAGTTAGTCTTAAGTTACCGTAACTCAAACTCAAATTCAAGCTAATTTAGTTTTATTAATTATATTATATAGATTTAAAATCTATATAAAAATCTAGTCCGGCTGCTTATCGAAAATAACTTGAACCGGCACCCAATTTTCGGCTAAAATGAATAAGACTTAAAATTACGCATTACAGAAAGGACCCTTTCATGAATAACGTTTATTTAGCCGCTCCTTTTTTTGACGAGGCCCAAAAAGCACGCATTGCTCAGGTTAAAGCTGCTTTAATCGCTAACCCAACCATCAACTCAGCCGGTATTTTCTTACCAGAAGAGCACCAATTCGAAGCTGAACCCTTTGGTAGCCGAGCTTGGCAACAATACGTCTATGCCTCCGACATGCGGCAAGTTCACCGCGCTGATCTAGTGGTCGCCCTGCTCGACTTCGACATGACCAGTGACACTAACGAACCTGATTCCGGTACTATGTTCGAAATTGGCGCCGCCGTGGCTGAAAAAACGCCGGTCTTGGTCGTTCAATTCGATGCTGACAAACAACTCAACTTAATGATTGCCCAAGGCTTAACTGCTTATTTCGATGCTAGCAAAGATGGATTACAAGCATTAGCCGCATACGATTGTGACAACCTTAAATCCAGACCAGCCAAGCGCCCCGTTTTTTAAATCTTTAAATCGTCAACCGTTCAAGCCCCGCAC
This sequence comes from Lactobacillus sp. CBA3606, assembly GCF_002970935.1. Classification (NCBI taxonomy): domain Bacteria; kingdom Bacillati; phylum Bacillota; class Bacilli; order Lactobacillales; family Lactobacillaceae; genus Lactiplantibacillus; species Lactiplantibacillus kimchii. The sequence goes on from NZ_CP027194.1 coordinate 1,516,489, forward strand.
TTCACCCGGCACTATGTCGTGATGAAATGCGGGGCTTTTTAAGGCACCAAGTCGTCATAAAATCTAATTAAGCCCAAACATTTAACACCGCCGTCGACTAAAACTTTGCATTGTTCGTTACCAAACTAAACTTAAATGGCATTAATATTGTTATAATAGAACTTAAACAAAATGTGGAGGCCCGCCGTTATGCAAATTAAATTAATCTCGACTAGTGATGTTCATGGTTATTTAGCGCCCACCGACTATAGCCGGCGTGACCACGTGGTGCCCTTTGGCCTTAGTCGAGCGGCGACAGTGATTCAACAATTAACTCAGATAGACAACGATGATGTTTGGCCAATCGTCATTGATAATGGAGACTTCGTTCAGGGCTCACCTTTGACTTACTTTATTGCGCGCCAGCACCAAGAAGCCGCCCCGTTATACTCGCGGTTAGCCAATCGTAATCACGTCCAAGCGGGCGTTTTTGGCAATCACGAATTTAACTACGGTCTCGACTTTTTGGACCTGTGCGAATCAGCCCGTAATTATCCCATGTTGGCCGCTAACATTCATGATGACCAGCACCGAACCTTATTTTCAAAACCCTACACCATCCTAGAACGCGCCGGCGTTAAGGTTGCCATCTTAGGCCTCACCACCCAATTTGTTGCCCATTGGGAACTCGCCAAACATTTAGACGGCCTGCACTTTGAAGACGTCGTGGCAACGGCAAAAAAGTATGTCCCTAAGTTACGCGCCTTAGCCGATGTCGTGGTCGTTGCTTACCACGGTGGCTTGGAACGTGATCCCCACACGGATGCGCCCACAGAACGCTTAAATGGTGAAAACCGTGGCGCCGCTTTATTGGCAGAAGTCCCAGGGATTGATGCGCTTATCACCGGCCATCAACATCGAAAATTAGCCGTCACGGTCCATGGTGTTCCCGTGACCCAGCCTGGGATGAAAGGTACTAACGTTGGCGTAATTACCCTTGATCTCAACGATCAAAAACAAATTATTCATGGGCAACCAGCGGTTTTAAGCGTAAAAAATGCGCAACCTGATGCTGAAACTATGGCATTAATCCAACCGATTAATCACAAAATGGAAGACTGGTTAGACACCCCGTTAGGTAAAATTAATGGCAACATGTTGGTACATAATCACTTAGAAGCCCGGTTACACAACCATCCTTATATTAACTTTATCAACCAAGTTGAGATGACCGCCACTGGAACTGATATTGCGGCGACGGCACTCTTCAATAATGATGTCCCTGGTCTCAAACAACACGTGACGATGCGCGAAGTCATGAATAGTTATATCTACCCAAATAAACTCGCTGTTGAAACAATTACCGGTGCAGCTTTAAAACAAGCACTGGAACGCTGTGCCAGTTATTTTCTGTTGCAGGCTGGACAAGTTATCGTCAATCCTGAATTTTTAAAGCCGAAATTGCGTCATTATATTTATGATATTTATAGTGGCATCGACTATACCTTTGACTTGACCCGCCCCATTGGGCAACGCGTGGTTCAACTCGATTATCATGGGCAACCCGTGCAACCTGATCAACCCCTAACCGTCACATTAAACCATTATCGTGCCGGGGGCGGTGGTAACTATCCGATGTATTCACGTGACAAGATCACCCGGCAATTATCCATTGACATGACAGTTCTAATCGCTGATTATTTTGCTGAAAATCCAGTGGTTACAGCGCGTCAACCTACTAATTTTAAAGTCCTTTATTAAGAAAAAAAGCGGGTCCCTAGCTAAATGTTGACATTTAGCTAGGGACCCGCTTTTAATCACTAATCTTTAGAAATCAACTTCATCAGGGTCGTTAGCTAAGCCAGCTACCCCATGCATGCCATTAATGGTTTTCACATCTTCAGCACTCAATTCAAAATCAAATAATTCTGTATTTTGTTGAATCCGATCAGCGTGCACTGATTTTGGTAGTGGTAAGAAACCACGTTGCAATGACCAACGGAGAACTACTTGTGCCACACTCTTTTGGTACTTATCCGCAATCGTCTTCAATGCTGGAATACCAAAGATTTTACCCGTGCCTAATGGACTATAAGCTTCGGACAAAATGCCATGTGCCTCATTGTAAGCCACAACTTCAGGTTCAGTGTCACTAGGATTCAAGAAGATTTGGTTCACGGCTGGTACCACTTTAGCCGTCTTTAATAAGACATCTAAGTGGGCTGGCCGGAAATTAGAGACCCCAATTGCCCGGGCTTTACGAGCCGCATATAAGTCTTCCATCGCCCGCCAAGTATCGGCCGTCAATTGTTCAAAGTTAGCTCGCATCGCTGCTGGATTAGGCCAATGAATTAAATATAAATCAACATAGTCTAAGCCTAACTTGTCTAATGACGTCGCTAACGCGGCCTTAGTCGCTTCATAACCATGATCAGCATTCCAAAGCTTTGTGGTCACAAATAAATCTTTGCGGTCAACGCCACTATCTGCAATCGCTTTACCAACACTATCTTCGTTGCCATAAGCGGCCGCGGTATCAATATGGCGATAACCAGCTTTTAAAGCCGCCAGTACGGACTCATAAGCCACTTGACCATCAGGCGTTTGCCAAGTCCCAAAACCAACAATGGGAATCTTGGTGCCATTATTCAAACTATACGTATCGGTAAGCTTTGTTAATTGTGTCATTAAGAAATGCCTCCAGTATTTTATTTACTAAGACTAAGTTTACTCGTCAAGGGGGGCCTTGGTCAAGCATCTTGTCCCTAAATAGATGACACCAACTCGATTCGGTGCGAAAATATGATTATCTTAAGTAAATGGCGGTGATAATGATGGCCGATGCGACGCTATTAATGCAAACAGCCCTATTAGCTGGTGCAACCTTGTTAGAAAATGGCGCTGAAATTGCGCGCGTAGAAGATACCATGCAACGGATTGCCGCTAATGCTGGTTATCCTGACGCCCAAATTTTTGTTTTATTAACCGGTATTACGATTTCATTACCAACCGTCACCGCTAGTCAGGTGCGCGCTATTCATCAACGGGGCATGGACTTAGAAAAGGTAGATCAAGTGAACACATTGTCACGCCAATTCGCCCAACACCAAATTACCCTCCCAACATTTGCAATCAAATTAAAGCACGTCAGTCAAGCTGTGCCGACCTTCCGTTTTTATTGGTTAGCCTTAGCGGCCGCCATCGTCAGTGTGACACTAATGATTGCCTTTACTGGACATGCCACGCCAGCCGATTTAATCACGTGTGGGCTGGCTGGCGTTGGCGGCTTCAGCGTTTATTATTGGATCAATCGCCTAGGTCAAATTCGGTTTCTAAGTGAATTTGCTGGGGCTTTAATTATCGGTATCATCACCCTACTTGGGTTTTATCTAACAACTGGTCACTATCATCCGGATGCCATCATTATTGGTGCCATCATGCCGTTAGTGCCCGGGGTCGCCATTACAAATGCTGTCCGTGATACAATGACTGGTAATTTGTTAAGCGGTCCAGCCCGGGCGATGGAAGCAATTCTATCCGCTTGTGCGATTGGGGTTGGAATTGCCTTAACATCGATTTTTTATTAAGGGAGATGCTTAACATGGGACATTGGTTATTAACCACCGGCTTATTACAAACCTTACTCGCTTATTTAGCCACTGCGGGTTTCGGTGTTTTATTAAATATTCCACGGCGAGCAGTTAACCTGAGTGGCTGGGTGGGCGCAGCAGGCTGGGTCACCTATGAAGCGATTGCTCAGGTTTTGCCACTAACTATTAACATCAAGCTTGCATTAGGCAACTTAGGCGCTGCCATTGTGATTGGCGTCGCTAGTGGTTGGGCGGCACACTATAAACAAATGCCGATGATTATCTTCAATATTCCTAGCTTAGTTCCACTCGTCCCCGGTGGGCAAGCCTATCGCGTTGTGCGTAATCTAGTCACCGGGCATCCCGCCATAGCGACCCATTATTTTGTCCAAGTCGTCATTATTGCAGGCGTAATTGCGATTGGGTTTTTAATTGCTGAATTTATCAATCGTTTAACTTGGACTTTAGCGCAACAAACACCAAAGGATCACGCTTGAAATCAGTTTTCAAGCGTGATCCTTTTAAAAATCAGTCGTTCAGTCTTAATGGACCAGTGTGAAGTAGGCAATTACTAAGGCCCCGAGCACAATTCGATACCAACCAAAGACCTTGAAGTCATTGCGTTTGATGTAATCTAACAAGAAACGAATCGATAAGTAAGCGACCACAAAGGAGACAATCACCCCAACTGCTAGAACAACCCCTTGGGCGCCAGCTAATGAATTACCGTGATCAAAATACTTATACAACTTCAATAATGACGCCCCAAACATGGTTGGAATCGCCATAAAGAATGAGAACTCAGTCGCCACATAACGCGACGTCCCAATTAAGATTGCACCTAAAATCGTAGCGCCAGAACGCGACGTCCCTGGGACTAACGAAAGTAATTGGAAACAACCGATAAAAAGCGCCGTCGTATAAGGCAACGTCTTTAATTCACTGAACCGTGGTGTTAAACGTTTATTATGATTTTCAATCACAATAAAGAGCACCCCATAAATAATCAAAGTTGCTGAAACCACCGCCCAATTCATCAGATGGGCATCCATCCAATCATTCAATGGCAACCCAATAATGACCGATGGAATGACCGCTAGAATCACTTTACTCCACAACACCCAAGTATCCCGCTTTTCCGGCCGACTCTTACGTGGCGATAAGGGATTTAGCTTATGGAAGTAGATGACAACCACCGCCATAATCGCTCCTAATTGAATCACCACATTAAACATATCCGTAAACTGCGTTGATTGTTGCATCTTAATAAACTCATCAACTAAGACCAAATGCCCCGTTGAACTAATTGGTAAGAATTCAGTAATCCCTTCAACAATCCCCAAGATTACTGCTTTAATAATATCTAACACTGGCTAATTCCTTTCTTTTTCAACCCTTGCAACTGGCATTTAAACTATTTAATTATAGCAAGGCCACTAACGAGTTAATAGCACAATTCAGTAAGTATTTTGTAAAGTTTAGGCTGATAGGGCCGCCAAAGCCTGATCAAAGGCACTTTTAGTTTCGTTATCGAAACAAACAATCTGAATCAACGCCACCGTTTTAGCCGTGGTTTGGGCCGTTGCTTGCAATGTTTGTAACGCAATCGGGGCCGCTAATGCTAAGGGAAAGTGATAGACCCCCGTACTAATTGATGGAAAAGCCACCTGTTGACAACCATGCGCTGCAGCAACGTTCAAGCTATTGCGATAACTATTCGCTAGCAATTGCCGCTCGTTATGCTGCCCACCACGCCATATTGGACCAGGCGTATGAATAATAAACTTGGCCGGCAAACGATACCCGCGAGTTAACTTAGCCTCCCCCGTTGCACAACCGTTTAATAACCGGCAGGCCGCTAATAAGGCAGGACCCGCAGCCTGATGAATCGCACCATCGACGCCACCCCCGCCTAACAAAGTTGTATTCGCTGCGTTCACGATTGCATCCACTTTGACTTGGGTAATATCGCCACGCTTAATTTCAATTTTAATCATCCGTTAGTCCCCCGCCATAATTAATTGAACACTGACGGTTGCTTGTTGCTTCAACTGGGCTGCGCTCGGCGCCTGCTTCGCTAAAATCTGCAACCCGGTCCGAACTTGCATTAAACTAGCCGCCAATGCAGCCACAGAGGCCGGCAAAGTTGCCGCATGGGGACTTAATATCCCCACTAACCGCGTTTGTAACCCAGCATATATGGCTTGCGTCTGGTCAGCAATGAGTTGATCTTGATCCCCAACTTCAGCCATTGAATTAACCATGAAACAGCCCGCTGGCCACCGGTCACTTTGAAATGGCAGTAGCACACAATCTGTTAAGAGCGCTGTTAGTGGCGTTCCCAACGCTTGATCACGTTGGATTAGTTGCGTTAACTGCTGATCCAACACCGCCTGATAAGCCTGTAAACTTTGCCGTAATGCGACGGCCTTGCTATGATAATGCCGATAGAACTGCGATCGTGACAGCTGCCCGCCACGTACTAAGTCATCCACTGTCGTCTGGGCATAGCCGTATTGCCAAAACTGCACCATGAAGGCTTCCACCACTGCTGATGGCATTGCTTTTTGCGTTGTTGTCATTGCCGACACCTTCCTTTTATTCAGTAACTAAATATTGAATGCCACGCACAATTGCCCCTAAATAACTCACCAGTGCCACCAAACTTAGCACCCCGAGCAAGCCAATTGCTAACCAACTACTCTGACTGAAATTAGCCATATAAAAGCCCGATACTGCCAAAATAACGATAAAAGCGACCGCCAATACTGCTGGTAATAAGTGGAGCCAAAAAGCATGAGCCGCCGTTCGATGCACGGCTGGGTTATCGCGCGATACAGCCCACACGATTAATGGAAATAAAACGGGTAAAAATAAAATACTAAGATAACTTAAACTATTAATAATCCGATTATGGGTCATCTCAATCCCACCCCTCAATTAGTTACCCCGAGTATAGCGAAACTGACGCTTATCAGCAAATGATAAAGAATTTTTAAAATGTTTAGAAGTCTCTCAAGGTTGGGCCGCCAATCCGTGCGCACCGCCTTTCTTCTGCTATACTTTAAAGTGCATTAGTTAAGATGCGGAGGGAAACTGCTTATGAAACGACACATCAAATTCAAATGGCAACTATTACTGGTTGCCCTACTCCTGAGTTTTGGCAGTTGGCAAACGTTAGCCCATGCGGCTGACGAGCCAATCGTCACCTTAGGGTCCAGCTTAACCAGTAGTCAAAAAACGGGCACCATCAGTACTTTAACCGCTAGTCTAAATGGGGATAGCTATCAAACCTTAACGGTTAACGGGGATACCTTAGTCAAATATCTGAATCCGGCCGGTGAAAGCTTTACTAGCACTTCAGGCGTTTGGTCGAGTGCGATGATTCAAAAGACCAGTTCAGGATCCGGCATTAATGTTCAAATTCTTGATTACAACGGGACCAACAATATTACGACAATCACTGCTAATCAATATAAAAATGCCGCATTAACGGCTGGGATTACGGATGCCAACATCTATGTCACTTCAGCCACCCCAATTGACGGCTCAGGGGCCTTAGCAGGGGTCTACGCCGCTTACGCCCAGAGCGGTAACCAGTTAAACACCAAACAAGTTAATGCCGCTCAGAGCGAATTAAGCACGTTAAGCGGCATTACTAGCACCAATAAGAATAAAACTGGTTACTCAGATGCCCAACTGAATAATGCCGTAGCTGGTGCCAAGCAAGCCATGGCAAAAAAAGGCAGCACTGTCACCAATAATGAAATTACGACCATTGTGAACCAACAAATTACTAATAATAACTTAACTAATGTGATTACTAATAATCAAAAGACCCAGTTGATTAATCTTTTAATTAAAGTCCGCGATTCCGGGGCCTTAGACTCAGCCAGCTTTAAGACGCAGGCCAGCTCTTTAATGAAGAATATTCAATCGAATGCTAAAGGAATCTTTAGTAAATTGAACACTAAAGAGAACCAAAATTTATTGCAACAAGTGTGGACGGCCATCACCAACTTCTTTAGTTCGATTTTTAAATCAATTTTCGGCTAAATGAGCAAAAAGCGCGTGGAACAAAAGACAGATTGTGACCGTAACAAGGCCCAGTCATTACCTTTTGTCGCCCGCGCTTTTTTATTGATGCCCTTCAAGCCAACCAAAAAGGTCATTTAACTAACTTGTGTAAGTTAGCTAAATGACCTTTTTAAATGATGTCCATTAAGCTTGTTTTAAAGCCGTATACTTAGGTTTTTCAACCGTCTTGCTGGCATCTTCATTAACGAATTTATCCATGAATTCTTCTACTAAGTCTAATGTTTGATATTGCTTAGCTAAGTTGAAAGATTGTGACCATTCCCGATTGCGTTGTAATAACTCAGAAAAGACAACATGTTCAACCCGTGCGCCTTCAGGAGTTAACTTCAACACCTTGTTACGGCGATCATGATCTTCAGCTTCTTGATATAAATAATCTTTACGTAATAGGCGACCGATTAACCGTGAAATCGCTGACCGCGTCACGCCATGAGTTTCCGCAATATCCATTAAACGAATCTTGCCTTTAGCTTCGGCAATGTCATAAAGAATATAAAATTCGTCTAGCGTAATCCCGTGCTCCGTGGCTGGTTCCGCAAACATGTCAGCTAAGTTTTTAAAGCCGTGTAAGTACATATGGCTAAACCGGTTAAAAAATTCCATATCATCATTCATATAAAAAATCTCCCTTTCAATTCAAAAGCCGAATTATAATCTGTTAGTCTTCATAATTCGCTCCAAAGTTATTATAAAATTAGTAAGCGCCTTTTATCATTTCCCCGATTTAAAGTGTACTAGTATATTTTATGAAATACAAGGTCTTTAGGTTATTTTTTATATTAAATTTTTATTTCAGAACTTAAATCAATGGTCGCCCGCTCATGTAAGTAACTAATGAATTGACGGTAGTAACGATCGGTATTGTACTTAGCGGTGCTCAAATAAATTCGGTTGATTGTTTGCTTATCTGCACCAAGCAATAAATAAAAGGATTGCTCGATATTTTCGGCAATCGTTTCCACACTAACTCGTAATAATTTACGCTTGAAAAAGACTGCCATGCCACCAGATATTGAAAAATTAATGGCATATCTGATTGCCGAAGTCTCACCCGCAACCCCGATACTTTCTAACCAATCCAGACTGACTAATACCAGCTCAGTCGTTAATTCTGGGCTAGCGAAGACGTCTTTACTAAAGTGTTCAAGCTTGGGATTTTCATCTAACACGCGCAACATAAAACACATTTGAATGATAGTCCGTTGTTCAACGGTCAAATCAGTTAATTGCTCATTACTATAGACAAACACGCTTAACATCAGTTCATTTAACATCGTACTTAATAACACGATTTTTTTAGGAAAATAGTGTTGTAACAACGATTTACTGATAGCGCACGCTTCGGCAATATCTTTCATCTGCACGAAGTCATAGCCTTTTTCGGCAAATAACCGAAAAGCTGTATTTACAATTTCGGCACGCCGTTGCGTATTTCTTTTTCGGGGCATAAACTTTACCTTCTCTTCATTTTTAACTAGTTCAACACTAAGTTAACCGTTTTAATCATTTTAAATCGTGACTTAATTCTACCATTTTTTTTAATATCAACACTAAATAAACTATACTAATATATCTTTACTTGCAACTTTTATGAAAACAAACCGATTAATTACAGCTTGTTTTCATAAGTTGCGTTATGAAAATTTAGCTTAGGCGGCCGTTTGCTTCGCTTTATAAAGCGCTTACATTAAGCTGTTTTATGTTAAACTTAACTTAATCATCATGATAAGGAGGAGTCCACATGAGCACTAAAAATACTTATCAACTAGCTGATATTGGACGACATAATCCGATTTTTTCACCATTACGTTCAACGATTGAGACAGCCTTTTACGCCAATAATATGACCCATATTACAACCGTTCAAGCGGCTTATGAGCGTGCGGTGATTAGTCCCGGCACAATCAAGACTGATTTACCGATCTATCGACCAACTGACCTCGGGTTACCTGCCGATGCTAAAATGTTAGTCGACAATACTGGTAAGGTCGTTGGCCGGACGGCACAAGCACGGCGTATTCTCGGTGATCCAGGCGTTGATGAAGCTGATATGACTGGTCGCATTCGTCAAGCTATCTATGTTAGTCAAACACAACCTTTTATTAAAACCGACGTCTTAGTCGGCTTAGATCCGGATTTTACGGTCCGGGCCCACTTAGCACTCCCGGCTGGTTTTGCAACTAATTTATTATCTTACTTGCTGAATTTCCAGCCCCTCACTGCTAACTATCAAGCCATGTTTAAGGCTTCCACGCCCTATCCAGAAGGCGATATCTATATCTATGCGGATCCAACTTATCATGATCCCGATTATCCTAATGGGCTAGCCTTATTCGACCCTAAACATAATGTGGCCGCCATCCTTGGCTTACCTTATTTTGGTGAACTCAAAAAAGCCACCTTAACATTAGCCTGGTCAATTGCCCATCGCCATGGTTATGTCGCTTGTCACGGTGGTTTAAAAGCCTTTCACTTTAAACAGCAAGCCGATCAAGTTTTTGCGATGTTCGGCCTATCAGGCTCAGGCAAATCCACTTTAACACATGCTAAACATGGTCATCATTATGATATCACCGTTTTACATGACGATGCTTTTGTTATTAATCGCCAAAATGGGAGCTCAGTCGCCTTAGAACCAGCTTACTTCGATAAAACCAACGACTATCCGATGACCGCTAATGAAATTAAATACTTTATGACAGTCCAAAATGTTGGCGTCACATTAGACGAACAAGGCCGCAAAGTCCTTGTTACTGAAGATCTGCGTAATGGTAATGGTCGGACCATCAAGTCACGTTATGCCTCAACTAATCGCGTCGACAAAGAAGCGGCTCCTATTAATGCTATTTTTTGGATTATGAAAGATGACAGTTTACCACCGGTTATTAAAGTCGATGATGCCGTACTAGCCGCCACATTTGGGGTCACCCTGGCAACTAAGCGTAGTTCAGCGGAAAATATCGTTGGTGACATTGACCGCAACGCCTTGGTGATTGAGCCCTTCGCTAACCCATTTCGTGTCTACCCTTTGTCAGAAGACTATCATGACTTTAAAGCACTCTTTAAAGACCGTCAACTTGATTGCTACTTACTTAACACCGGTTCCTTTGGCTCTAAAAAAATCCCGAAGGAAGTCACCTTAGGGGCCTTAGAAGCCATCGTTAATCAGACGGCCCAGTGGGAAAACTTTGCAGGGCTGGATCATTTGCAAAACTTACAACTAGCAGATTTTCCCGTTGCTGCTGAAGATACCGATTATCGTCGCTTAGTTGCAGCCCGGTTAGCCATTCGTGCTAACTTTGTGGCGCAATATCAGCAGACCCATACTGATCAGCTCCCCGCTGAAATTACTGCTGTGTTGACGAAGTTGCAACACCAATTAACAGCACATTAAATAGTAACAACCAGTAGTCTAATAACGACTCTGACCTAAAACCAGCTTACCGATATCAAGATTTTTATTGCCATTGCGTCATAATGGCACCAAAAATAGCTTACTTTTAACTTGGCATTCATTCGCGCCCCGTTTTAACTCAATTAAGGTTATAATAAAAGTATCAGTTACCGCACTGAACTTTTACGAATCTTAACAATCGGGGTGAAGAGCATGGAACTACCATTGAGTCAATTATCAGAAAAATTAATCGAATTTGAGCGTCAACATCATCTTACCGATGGCGACCTTGCCTTTGGCAGCCAACTATCAGTTGAACGGATTCATAACATCAAATCCGGTGAAGTCACACCAACACAAGCAGAAATCCAATTGCTTAAAAAATTCATGAATAGCCGCGCTAAAGCTTAACTAACCGTTGCGACTTCATTCAGAGCTTGGGAAAATCCAAGCTCTTTTTTTATCACTAAAAGATGCAATCAAAAAAAGCTGACCCAATTGTCAAACGACAGTTGGATCAGCTTTCTAACTGGACTAAAAGCCCACTATTCTTTGATTACATGTGGATAGCAAAACTTGGTGTGAAGTAAGCAGTACTCTTAACAGATGCTGGATCACCATAGTCATGCGCACCAATATATTGGCCGCCGCCTAAGTAGATTGCAACGTGATAAGGGTTTGCAGAGTTACCCCAGAATACTAAGTCGCCAGCTTGAGCTTGGCTAAAGGCAACATGGCTACCAAGTGCAGCTTGTTGTGAAGTCGTCCGGCCAATAGTAATACCAGCCTTAGCAAAAGCTAATTGCGTAAATGCTGAACAGTCTAATTGACCGCTACCAGTACCGTAAGGAGTACCAACTAAGCTATATGCAGCTGAAATGGCTGAGCCATAAGTTGCACTGCTAGTTGAGACAGTTTTAGTACTCGTTGAGTTGTCATTAGTTGAGTAAGTGGTTTCAGTTGCTGAAGCACTTTGGGTGCTGGTGCTTTGACTAGCAGCACTTTGAGTTGATACTGAACTAGTAGCAGCTGAGCTTTGTGTCGTTGCTGAACTAGTAACAGCTGAACTTTGCGTTGAAGCTGAGCTAGTTGCGACACTTGATGACGTCGTTGAGCTAGTAGCAGCACTCGTTGCGCTACTTACGCTAGCTGTTGAGTTACTGCTTGATTGAACCGCAGCACTCGTTGCAACACTACTGCTTGAAGCAGCTTGGCTGGTACTACTTGCACTAGTAGTCGTCGTCGAGCTGGTTACAGCAGCACTGGTTGCTTGGCTACTAGTTGAAGTAGCGGCACTCGTTGACTTAGCACTGCTTGCACTAGCAGTAGTCGTGGTCTTTGAGGCCTTGTCAGTAGTCTTAACACCTGGGATGTTAATTTTTTGACCAGCAATAATTAAGCTAGCATCGCTTAAGTTGTTTTCAGCAGCAATTTGCTTAACTGAAACGTTATATTTTTGTGAATAGCTCCAAACCGTATCCCCAGAATGGATTGTAAGTGTGTCGGCATTTGCGACTGCTTGACTAGTTACTAATAAACCAGCTAAAGCAGCGGTTCCTAACATTACTTGTTTAATATTTACTTTCATTTTAATGATGATCACTCCAAAAAGAATGTCACGCATATGTACTTCAAGCCAAGCTCTATACTACCTAAGTTGTATTACACAGCAGTGCCATTTAAATAACATTATGTTACGAACGTTACAGAATCTTAACAATATGCGACAAACGTAATATTACAATTTCAGATTCCCACAACCACGCGGTTTGTCATCCATCGTTTTTTGGGTTATGCGCGATTCTTTTTTTAAAAGTTTTTTAAATTTGTAAAAAAATAAGCAAATGAGTTGAAAAATTTCATTTGCTTATTTTAAATTAGTGCTGGCGCCGGTGAGTGCGGGGTAATCCTAATAACCAACGCACATCGTTACCCGTGAAATTAATTTTTAAAAATTCCGTCTGCTTGGCTTGGGTATACATCGTTGTTAAGACGTCATCACCTAAGGTTAATACCCGCTGTGCAATTTGCTCATCGAATAGATAAAGTAACGTGGCAGTTGTAATCTGATCAATCATAAAGATTTCGGCAGCATTTTCAAATAATGCCACGGGACTACGCTGTAACTGACCCTGTTTAAAAGTTGCATAAGCTGCGTTTAGGACTTGTTCCGCTTGGTCCATTAATACCGTTGCTTCCGCCATTACCAGCGCCTCCTTTAATTTACTTTCATTTTAACGGCTGTCGGTCTTTTTAACCACCATTAACGACTTATTTTATTGGAAATTTGTTATACTAAATGTGCCTTAGGAGGAAATTAACTTGCCAAATACCGATGAACGTTATTATCAACCCACTGATTTAAAAGATGCCATGTTAGCTATTCAAAAATTATTTAATTCTTATACTGAAGCGCCATTGACGCCAGAATTAATCGCCTATCATCAAAAACTGATTACCCAATTACAAACAAACCTACTGGTAGTCGCCAAAGAACAGCACAATCAATTACGACTTAACCAACTCGACCAAATGATAGCGGTTATGCAGGACTGGTTAAAATTACGACTTAACGGCAAGATTTTCAATGGCAAAATGCAACACTTTAAATTCGTCAGTAAAGCCCAACCACAATTCAAACGCCAAGTGCATAAAATTCGTGGGAATCAAAATCATCGAGCTAGTCGCCATTAACTTTCAATCGCAAATTCAGGGGTTGCGCCTCCTCATTTTTGCGGTATACTAAACTAGTACTTGGGCCCTTAGCTCAGTTGGGAGAGCGCCTGCTTCGCATGTAGGAGGTCGTCGGTTCAAATCCGGTAGGGTCCATAAAAAAACGCATCACGCTGATTTTGATCAGTCGTGATGCGTTTTTATTGTACTTAGAAAAGTTGGGCCCCGTTATGGCGGCAGATAACTAGGGCCACTTTTAGATTTAGGCTAAATCATCTCCATTAGATTTAATCACTTTTTGATACCAGTAGAAGGAATCTTTTTTGATCCGAGCCAAGCTCCCTTGACCAGCATCATCTTGATCAACATAAATAAAACCATAGCGTTTGGACATTTCAGACGTTGAAAAGCTAACTAGGTCAATTGGACCCCACATGGTATAGCCCATTAAATCAACCCCATCCGCAATCGCTTCCTGCATTTGCGTAATGTGTTGTCGCAAATAGTCAATCCGATAATCATCATGCATCTGACCATCTGCTGTTAATTGATCAACTGCGCCTAGGCCATTTTCCACTACGAACAATGGTTTCCGGTAACGATCCCACATTTCGTCTAACGTGATCCGCAACCCAACGGAATCAATTTGCCAACCCCAGTCGGATTCTTCCAAATAAGGATTGCGGCCGCCAGTCGCCATATTACCGTTGGTTTGTTCACCAGCATCCGCCGTCGTTACCGTGGTCATATAGTAGCTAAAGCTAATGAAATCCACCGGATACTGCGCTAAGATAGCTTGGTCATCATCAGCCATTGCCAACGCAATGCCATTATCGGCAAAGTAACGATTCATGTATTCCGGATATTCACCACGAGCCTGCACATCGGTAAAGAAGAGGTTTTTATCATCTTCTAATTGTGCGGCTTGCACATCAATCGGGTTCGGGGTACCTGGATACGTCTGCATCCGTGCTAACATTGAGCCAATTTTTGCATGCGGATCAATTTCATGTAATTGCTTCGTCGCAATCGCACTAGCAATAAACTGATGATGTAGCGCTTGATATCGGGTCTGCAACTGATCGTGTTTTGACATTGTTGTATCAATGGCACCTGTTTCATGGAAGCCCCAGGTACCCGTGTTAATTTCATTAAACGTTAACCAATAGGGCACTTGACCTTGATAACGCTTGAAAACAACTGCCGTAAAGCGATTAAATGCGGCAATAGTCGCTCGACTGGCCCAGCCATTTTGCTTTAAAGTTAGTGCAATTGGCATTTCATAATGTGACAACGTGATTAATGGTTGAATATCATACTTCTTTAATTCTGCAATTACCCGATCGTAAAAAGCCAAGCCAGCTTCATTCGGTTGGGCTTCATCACCATTTGGAAAGACCCGCGACCATGCAATGGAGAACCGATAAACTTTAAAACCCATCTCAGCAAATAATTTAATATCTTCCTTATAGTGGTGATAGAAATCAACACCCCGGCGTTTGGGATAACGCGTATCCGTGGCATCGGCCACCGCTGCCTGGATAGACGCTGTCGTGACCGCATCCATCGACATCTTTTTACGATCCGTAGCCTTTTCAACGACTTCCGCCGTCGTTAAACCTTTACCATCTAAGTTCCAAGCACCTTCAACTTGGTTAGCAGCGGTCGCGCCGCCCCACAAGAAGCCTTGGGGAAAACCTTTAGGATAAGTTGTTTTATACATTTGCAGTTACTCCTTCATTAGTTGCTAACTTCAAAATCCAATTGTCAGCTGCAGCGGTTGCATCCGTTGGTGTCACCGCTTGATAATCAGTCGTATTTGTCACGATAACCATTACCGTTGGATCATACCCAGCTGCTTTAATCTTCGCAACATCAAATTTTGTAATGACTTCACCCCGCTTAACTGTGGCGTTTTGTTTAACTAACGTTTCAAAGAATTGACCGTTTAACTGAACAGTATCAATCCCAATATGAATCAAAATTTCAATACCGGCTGTAGAGGTAATCCCAATCGCATGACCAGTTGGGTAAACTGCACTAATCGTCCCATCGACCGGGGCCTTCACAACGCCCTCTGTCGGCACAATTGCTAACCCTTTTCCCATTGCTTCAGAAGCAAAAACATCATCGTTAACACTCGTTAAAGGAATGATTGTCCCGGTCACAGGTGCTGTAATCGTCGTGTCCGCAGCCGCCAACGTCATTGCCGTGGAGGTCGTTTTAGTCGTCGTAGTCTTAGGCATGCCAACCAGCAATGTCAAAATTAATGCTCCGACAAAGGCAACAATTAACCCAATGATTTCACCGACAAACCCTTGGCCTAAATAAGTTGGTAAGGCTAATAAGCTCGGCAAGGTAAATGAACTAGCGTGGACTTGGAAAGCGCCACTAATGGCCCCACCAATAGCGCCACCGACAACCGCACAATAGAATGGTCGTTTTAATTTCAACGTTACCCCGTAAATCGTCGGTTCTGTAATACCAAAGAACGCAGTAATCACGGACGAGCCGGCTAAGGCTTTCATCTTACTATCTTTTGTCCGTAAAAAGACCCCCAATGCCGCGCCAGCTTGCGATAAAACAGCGGCACTCAGAATTGGTAACAAGGGATCATAGCCCATTTTAGCAATATTATTCATCATCAATGGGACAAAGGTCCAATGAACCCCAAAGATAACGAAGACCTGCCAGAAGGCGCCCATCAAGATTCCGGCACCGATTGGGAAGAAGTTGTAAACGGCCATCATGCCGGTTGCTAACGCATTACTAATCGTGCCACCAATTGGGCCCACTACGAGTAAAGTCAATGGCATCATGACAATTAAGGATAGTAACGGCGTAAAAATATTCCGGACGGCTTCTGGGAAAATTTTATCAAATAATGGTTCCAAATAGGATAGCACCCAAATTGCCAACAAAATTGGAATAACGGTTGACGTATACGTCGTGGGAACTACCGGAATGCCAAAGAAGTGCAGTGTCGTTGCATTTGACATCACTGAAACTAAAGTTGGGTACAATAACGCCGCGCCTAATGACACACTAACAAATTGATTGACATGTAATTGTTTGGCGGCCGTAAAGGCTAAGAATATTGGTAAGAAGTAGAAGATCGCATCCCCTGCCGCATACCAAATCTTATAAGCACCACTGCTAGCTGATAACCAGTTTAAAGCAACCGCTAGGGCTAAAAGCCCTTTCAAAATTCCGGCACCAGCTAAAGCACCCAAAAATGGGGTGAAAATGCTTGAAATAAAGCCGATGAAACGGTTAATCAAATTTGGCTTGTCTTCTGGTTCAGTAGCGGTCGCTTGTGGCGCAGTCATGGTTGCCAGACCAGCTAAGTCTGCCAAAGCATCGTATACTTTAGCGACAGAATTTCCAATTACAACTTGATACTGACCGGCACTTTGAACAACCGTAATCACGCCATCTAAATCATTGATTGCGGCAGTATTGGCAGCATCGGTCGACTTCAAGTTAAATCGTAACCGGGTTGCGCAATGCCAAGCTTTACTAATATTTTCTTTACCACCGATATTGGTTAATATTTGTTGGGCTAAATCTTGATAATCCATAATTTGACTCACTCCTTAAAAAATAAAAACCCAAGTCACCCCCTGCTCGTCATGGTCGACGATTAAGAGATCACTTGGGTTTTGCCTAATTCAATAGTTACAATCCCATTATTAATGCGCTTCGTTCAACATCCGTTGAATGTGCATGGTTAAATAAATCTGTTCGTTCATTGAAACAGGTTGTTGCGCCGTCTTTTTAATAAACGTCACAATCTTTTGTACACAAGCAAAGGCTTGCGGATACTTCTGTGAAACATGTTGAAATAAGATTTCATCTTCAGTGCCTTGTGAGCGATCAACCTCTTTCAAGGTTAGCCGCTCGGCAAAGAAACGCAAATGAACTAAGAACCGTTGCAAACTTAGACTGTCATCCGTCATCGTTAACGATAATTGATATTTGACGATATTCAAGACATCATTAATCAATTTCGTCATCACAATCGTTTGATCAGCATCCGAGGTTGCCATACTATTTTCAACAAACTTCATGGCAATAAAGCCGGCTTCATCCTCAGGTAACCGAACCTCAAATTGACTTGCAACCAACGTTAACGCTTGCCGACCAACCTGATATTCTTGATGATAGATGCGTTTGGTTTCCCATAAAACCTCATTTTTGATATCCATTTGATGCAAATGTCGATACACCGCAAAATGAATATGATCAGTCAATGAGATGAGTAAATAACTATTAAAGGTGGTATTCAGCTGTTTTTCCGCTAAATCAATAATCTGCGACGCAACTTCAAAATACTCCGGTTCAATATCACTCATTAGTGACTGAAAGTTGGCTAACCAATTATCGGCCGTTGGCGTATACGTCTTGGTGACGCGGGTCTCATCTACAGAGTCACCGCTCTTCTTTTGAAAACCAATCCCTTTACCAATTAAAATAACTTCGTGACCATGCTGGTCCGCCAATAACACATTATTGTTAAAAACCTTTTTAATCCGCATGCCTCACGCCCCTTGACTCTTGGTCTAAAAATAAAACCCAATAATTTTAAACCCAGTGATTGACTACGCCCATCATGGTATTCAAAATTATCAGGTTTTGCCCACTAACGTGTTAGCGGTAACAATCCTTATTTACAATTGTTTAGTATAACGAGTGACGAAAACGATTGCAAGGATTTTATTTATCAATTTTTATTTTTTTCAGTTTAACTTTAATTATTGCTGCGAACTGCTGATGCTGGTCATCCCCTATATATCGTCGCCTTTAAAAATTTGACTCACGGCTATACTCGCTTTGCGACCTATTATGTGCGCTAAACTGCTATAGTAGACATAATAAAACTTACTTTGGAGGTTATCACATGGCAAATCGTTACTTGCATAACGTTCAGGGCCTTTTTGATACGATCGCCCCAAACTATGATCGGATGAACACTATTATCAGCTTAGGCACTCATCGCCATTGGCGTAAACAAACCATGGCACAGATTAAACTCGCACCATCAGCCGAAGTGTTGGATCTCTGCTGCGGCACCGGTGATTGGACCATCGCGCTTGCCCAGCAACTCGCGCCAACTGGTGAAGTCATTGGTTTTGATTTTTCAGCACCAATGCTTAAATTTGCCCAACAAAAAGTTAATCAAGCCAACGTCGCCAATCGCGTTTGGTTACGACGAGGTAATGCGATGCGGCTGCCCTTTAAAGCCAATACCTTCGATCTCGTGACCATTGGTTTTGGCTTACGCAATTTACCAGATAAAGTTCAAGCTTTAGCCGAAATTTACCGTGTCTTAAAACCCGGGGGCCAGCTGGTTTGCTTAGAAACATCGCAACCTGACCAGCCTTTGATCAAGCCCGTCTGGCAATGGTATTTCACTAAAATCGTGCCCACCTTTGGTCGCTTATTCGCCCATCAATATCAGGAATATGCTTACCTACAAGAGACCACACGGCATTTTTGGAGTTACCAGCAATTAGCCGGCCATTTCGAACAGGCTGGTTTTAAAAACGTCCATTACCAACGATTTAACTTTGGGGCAGCGGCCGCTCACTTCGGTTCAAAGCCTGATTTGGCGGTGACTCATGACTAATTTAACCGCACTCAATCAATGCCTAGCTTGGCTGACACAACCCGTGACACCACTTAACCCGATTGATGGCCTGATATTATGTGGCAATAGCCTCCCATTAACGACCCAACTAGCTGCCCAATTAGCATCCAAGCACCACTTACCTACGATGATTATCACCGGCGGCATCGGTCACGCCACCAAATATTTACGTCAAAATTTACAACAGACTAACAATGATAGCGAAGCAAAAATCATGGCAGCTGGCGTCCGCCATGCCGGCTATCAAGGCGACCTACGCCTTGATCCCACTTCAACTAACACTGGCGAAAACGCCCGGCACGCATTAACCTTAGTCCCAGCTCATTGGCATAACGTCCTACTGGTTCAAGATCCCTTATTGGCCCGCCGAACACAGCTCACTTTCGAATCAGTCTGGGGGCCGGCGTACCACTTTGAACGCGCCATGCCGAGCCAACTTCAGCTCACCACATTAACACCGGCACTTAAATTTACTAATGCGCCCGCATATGATGCTGCGTGGCAACCAGCCTATTTCACCGAATTACTATTAGGTGAGTTACAACGACTCTGGGATACCCCCACCGGTTACGGTCCGAAAGGGCAACAGTTCATTCCACATGTTGACCTCCCACAGCCTGTATTAACGGCCTATCAGACCCTAACCGCCGCCGCATTACAGCGACACCGTTAAAGCTTAAGTTCAACCAACGAATTTGATCCTAAATTCGTTTTTTTTAATGTCAAAAAAATAATTGGCACCTTTTTACGAATTTAACTAATGTCATACGGCTAAAATAACCGGCTATTCAAGCTAGTATTTTCAGTAACATTTCAATCTAAACAAAAAACTAGCTCAAAATCTGCCGAAATAACCGGCTAAAGATTGCGCTAGTTAACCATTCTGCTAAGCTAACAAGTAGCTACTTGTCCAAGGAGGACGCCATGAAAACTCGAAATTCTGCCTTTGAACTATTAAGAATTATTGCCATGTATCTGATTGTGCTTTATCATGCCACTTTCTGGGGGCCCTTAAATACGATTACTGAACTATCAGTTAACCGTGGCTTCACGCAATTATTTGCCGTCGGTGGTAAATTAGGCGTGAACTTATTCGTCATGATCAGTGGTTACTTTTTAATTCATTCCCACGCGACCCCCAAGAAATTAATCCCGATGTGGAAACAAGTGTTTACCTATTCGGCGGGCTTTTTCATGCTCTTTCTAATCATTAACCATGGTCAGTTTCAGCTAATGGCTTTATTACGCGGCCTGCTCCCCGTCATTTTCAACGAATATTGGTTTGTGACTGCCTATATCATGCTATATCTGTTAGCACCTTATCTAAACCAATTGATCAAGCAATTATCCCGCGTGGCCTTACTCAAACTAGTCGGCCTATTAGTTGGCTTAACCTCAATTTTGCCGAGTATTTTCCAAAATCAAACCGCCGTTAGTGACCTAGGCTGGTTTATTTTATTATATGTTATTGCGGCATACTTACGACTCTATGGCATCCCCACTAGCCTAGCCAGCAACCGTCGTTCTTGGCTATTTTTAGGGAGCAGTGCTTTTATCCTGGCGGGCTCTATCTTAACCATGGACTTGTTAGGGCAACGATGGCCCATTTTCCAAGGTAAAGAACTCCACTTTGCGGGTCAAGAATCCATTTTATTGCTCTTACTCGCAAGCGCCATCTTCATTCGTTTTATGCAACTCAAATCATTCAACAATCCATTAATTAATCGGTTAGCCACACTAACTTTTGGGGTCTATTTGATTCACGATAATGAATTTATTCGGCCACTACTTTGGCAACATTGGGTGCCTGAAAAGACTTTCTATGCCAGTGCACTTTATCCCTTACAACTATTGCTCAGCGTTTTAGCCATTTATCTGGTTGCCTCGGCCATTGAACTTGGCCGGCAAAAGCTGTCAAGTCTTTGGCTACACCACAAACAACGTGGGGTATAAACGCCGTAGCGCTTGTGCCAAATATTGCCCTGCCACTCGGGATCCTGCTAGATCCAAGTGCACATAATCAGTCGTTGTTGGCGCCCAATCAGCGGTTTCAATCAACTTAATTGGCGGAAAAGTTGCAACCACGGCACGAATTATCCGGTCAAAAGCTTGATTGAATGGCACTAACACCGCAATTTGACTCATCGGATATAACCGTTGGACCTGTTGCAGAAACCGGCGATAAATCAGTGTAAACTCAGCCGCTGAAACGCGGCGATCATTGGTCCCAACGTTGATGACCACCAGCGCCGTTCGTTCCGGTCGCCACGGCGTTGTCGCATTGAGGGCCGTCAAAACTTGCGGTAACGGTGGGACACCACCAGTGCCCGGCCGCTTTAACCCCGCAGCACTATAAGCAATCCGGACGTTTCGGGCATTCAATAAATCACTGGCAAGCGCCGCATAATTAGCCTCACCGCGATAATCGCTAGCGGGCTGTTTACCAGCGACCCAACACCCCGCCGTAATTGAATCACCAATAAAGGTAATCCCATGTTGCCCAGGCTTGACGGCTTGCAGTTGACCATCACTAACGATATCGGCGATGGCAAAACCACTGCCCCCTTGCCAAACCAGATCAGCATCCGTATTACCACTCATCACTAACCGAATCACATGGGGACGACCGTCTAAAGTTAGCTGGTATGGTAGCATGCTAATCGCAATGCGCTGATAAGGTAAGCCATCAATTTGTAGCGCCATCCATGAAGCTTCGGCAACTGCTAACGGGAGCATCTTTATCGTCACTAATTGCGCATGAGTGACCTTAAACCAGACTTCTGCGCCAAGATTAGTACTATACATTACGGTTTGGTTCTGAATTATTTTCACCGCCCAGCGCCCTTGAAAATACGCTGTCATCACGGGGTTGTTCGGGATTGTTGCTTGCACTCGCATTTAAATTAACCTCCTAATCGCTGAAACTTGATACCCATCAATTTAATCTGCTCGCACCGATTATATACTAGACTCATCAAATCAAACGAGGAGTCTTACTTATGAAATTCCAACAATTTTTAACCAAGCATACCAATCAAATTACCCTTATAACCGGTATTTTAATCGTCTTGGGCATGCTGAGTAAATATGTACTCAACTTTACATTAGGCTATCAGCTCACACTAGCCATTGCATCCATTATTGCCGCCGTGCCCATTGCCGTCCGAGCTTGGAGTGCCTTAATCAACAAGGTCTTTAGTATCGAGCTATTAGTCAGTATCGCCGTCATTGGCGCCTTTATTATTGGTGAGTTCAACGAATCGGCCATTGTTACCTTCCTATTTCTATTTGGATCTTATTTAGAAAGTCGGACCCTTCAAAAAACACGTCACGCCATCAAAGGTCTGACCGAAATGGCGCCAACGACCGCCACGTTAGTCACTGAAACTGGCACCGAAACCGTTGACGTCGATGACGTTGAAACCGGCGACGTCGTCTTAATTAAGACCGGGAGTCAAGTCCCAGTTGATGGCACGGTGATTGACGGTAATGGCTACTTGAATGAAGCTTCCATTACTGGTGAAGCGCGCCAAATCAACAAACAAGTCGATGATCAAGTCTTTTCTGGGACCTTAGTTGAAAATGGCTATTTAAAAGTCCGGGCCACTCAAGTTGGTGACGACACGACTTTCGCTAAAATTATTGATTTAGTCGAAGAAGCCCAAGATACCAAATCCAAGGCTGAAAAATTCATTGACCGTTTTTCACAATATTATACGCCCGCTGTTTTAATTTTAGCCGTGATAGTCTTTATTTTCTCCCGTGATTTTCGCTTAGCAATTACCGTCCTTGTGCTCGGTTGCCCAGGTGCACTAGTCATCGGCGCACCAGTTTCCAACGTGGCCGGTATTGGCAACGGCGCCAAACGTGGTATTTTAATCAAGGGTGGCGAAGTAATCGACACCTTTGCAAAAGTTGATACCCTTGTTTTCGATAAAACAGGCACTTTAACTGAAGGAAATACCGCGGTAACTAGTTTTAAAACCTACACCGCTCAAACCGATACAGCACTAAGCTTAGCCGCCACGATTGAAGGCGTCTCCGATCATCCTTTGGGCCAAGCGATTGTCACCTATGCTGAAAAGAACGCTACCGAAATGACAGCCCCAACTTTGACCAATACTGAAACGGTTAAGGGTCAAGGTATCTGTGCCGAAGTCAATCATCAACAAGTCGTCATTGGCAATCAAGCCATGTTAACTGCCCATCAGATTAAGTTAACGGCGACACAAACGCAAGCCCTCACAACGATGCAACAAGCTGGGCAATCAACGGTCATCATGGCCATTGACGGTATCGTTAACTTGATGTTTGGAATTGCAGATACAATTCGCCCCGACGTCAAAGCTTCCTTAGCGGCTTTGAAGACGCAAGGTATCAAACACCTCGTGATGTTAACTGGCGATAACGCCTTAACCGCAGATGCCGTTGCCCGCGAACTCAATATTGATGAAGTCCATGCCAATTTATTACCGGCCCAAAAGGTCACCTATGTTAAAAAATTACAGGCCGCTGGCAATACTGTCGCCTTCATTGGTGATGGTATTAATGATAGTCCATCAATTGCCAACGCCGATATCGGCATTGCGATGGGTAGTGGCACCGATGTTGCAATTGATACATCCGACGTCGTCTTAATGCAGTCTAGTTTCCCCGCCTTAGTTCATGCTCACGGCCTCGCCAAAAAGACTGTCTTAAATACTCGCGAAAATATCTTTATCGCTATCGCAACCGTAGTCTTCCTACTAATTGGGTTAATCTTTGGTTACATCTACATGGCTAGTGGGATGTTCGTTCATGAAGCCAGCATCTTAGTCGTTATTTTCAATGCGATGCGCTTGATCAACTTTCAAACTAAATCCAGCCAGCCAACTAAAGTGACCCATCCAACCGGTAAACTCAGCTCGACTGTCAAAAGCTAGTCTTTCAATTTGCGCCATCAAAGGCAGTTACAACCAATTCCACTAGGATTGGTTGTAACTGCCTTTTTGACGCGCCTGTGTACGCTGACTACCTAAAGTTCTGCCGCCCATAACCGGTTGACCAAACAAGACCGATTAATTGCTTTTATATACAGGTGGGGGTATATTAACAATCATCAAACACCCAGTGGGGGTTATGACATTTGGAGGGAATCAATAATGATAAAAGAAATTCATGATCAAGATTTTGCTAAAGAAACCGATACTGGCATTGCCGTCGTCGACTTTCGAGCCGATTGGTGTCCACCTTGTCGGATGATGGACCCCATCTTAAAGTCCTTGTCTGAAGATCCAGCCTACAAAGATCAGGTTAACTTCGTTTCATTAAATGTTGATCACGATAAGGAAGTCGCTAGTCAGTTCCAAGTACAAGGGATTCCAACTTTCTTAATCAAAAAAGACGGCCAAGTCATTAGCCAGATGGTTGGCGCTCGACCGAAGCCTGATTTTGAAGCTGAATTAAAGAAAGCCGTCAATTAATCATGGCTACCGACGCAACGCCCTACGTAACCAACAAGCAAATCACAACCCGTTTAAAACGTTCGGCTGGGCAACTAGATGGTGTTTTGCGGATGATGGCTGAGGAACGTCCTTGTGACGACCTGTTAGTCCAATTATCCGCTGTGAAGTCCAGCATCGATAAGGCTATGAAACTAGTTATCGCCCGTAACATTAGTGATTGTCTTGATGACGCCACCGCTGTCGACGCTGAACGACTTGCCCATTCATTAGATTTATTACTCAAAACTAAATAGACAGACTAAAAGCGGCCACCAACGTCTTTCACCTTGATGGCCGCTTTTTGGTGCGCCTTATTTGTCCCAGTTCCCTTTTTTCCAATCATCGTGCGCCCAGTCATCTTGGTCCCACGCCGCCTGTTTTTTATCGGCTTGTTTCATTTGTTCAGCAGTTGGCTGCTGTTGCTTGGCACGGCGCATTAATACTGCCGTTGACACGACCGTAATAAAGCCAGTCGCAAGGATGAATACGAACGTCCACATGATAATTTCACTAATTGACATCCTTAATACCCCCCCGTATTGATTAGCGCTAGTATACCGCAGTCCCTTTAGATTTGCCATCCAGCACGATTCCACAAAAAAACGGCCATCGTTTAAGATAGTCGTCTTGCCATCATTTTAATCGTCATCCTCGTCTTCTTCGTCCAGCCCAGTCCGAGCCGTATGACCTAAGAAAGCTTGTAATTGGCGAATTTGGCGATTATTGCTGCCCCGATAGGCCGTTAACCACGCCGCTAATGCTGGTCGGTCTTCCTTGACTGCCAACTTAATTGCACGATCAGTAAATAGATTCTCAGTATCAAAATCTTTCACGGTTGCTGCAACCATGGTCTTGGCATCTGCATATTTGAAAGCCCCATCCTCTGTCAACATGGTATATTTAACCAATTCGGCTGTGGTTGATGATGGTTTTTGATCTTCATCTAATAATAAGTCGGCTAACGCCGCAAAGTTTTGCGTATTCAATACAATTAACCGATCATATTCAGTCCGCAACGCTAATGAATCCGGTCCCTGAACGTACCATTTGATTTGATTTAATTTGACGTATTCAACCATCAAATTAGCTAAGATATGATTCGTCATGGCGCCGGCCGTTGGTAATTTATGGTCAAGCTCACTCTGTTTTAGTTCAGCAGCATATTTTTCAGTCATCGTTAAATCACTCATCATTAAAATCTCCTTATTTAACCTTTACATTTTCAACTTCATAACCCAGGCCAGTCACAACTTGGCTCAACTCGTCGGCGTTGGTCACACTTTCATCAAAGGTCGCCTTAACCTTACTGGCATTAAATAACACCTTAACCGTTGCTACACCGGCTTGATTCGTCAATGCCTTTTCAATTTTTGTTAAACATGATGGACATGTTAGTGTCCCTAATTGCATCGTTGCTTTTGTCATGATTAAAACCTCCAATTAGTTTTACTTCCGATTGCTTGAACCTATCATAACGGCTCAGTGGCAATTAAAAATTGATCTCGGTCAAGAAACCAAATAAAAGTTTCAAACAGTGATTAGGACCTGAAAGTCCCCGCCATATCTGCTATAGTTATGGTGACTTATATATAAGGAGGTTCTTACGATGCCCACTCATGCCACGCACGACTGTGTGCAACTTGTCCCCATTTTCAAGAATCTAGCGACTGACCAATTAGATACGATCGAATCCATTGTGCAGCATCACCATTATCAAGCTGGCGAAACACTATTCAATGCGGATGATCCATTAGACACCTTAATGATTGTTTCTGGTGGTCAAGCTAAAGTTTATCAACTCGCTGCAAATGGCCGTGAACAATTACTCTATCTCCTACAAACTGGTGATATCGATGGCGAGGCTGCCTTGTTTGAAAACAAAAATCGGACTTCCTATGGCGAAGCACTAGTCCCGACTGATGTTTGCAGCATCCGCCGCGAAGACTTTCAAAGCTTGATGCAGACCTATCCTAGCATCAGCCTGAACGTTTTGAATGTTTTTGGAAAACGACTAACTCAACTAGAACGTCAAACGACCAGTACCGCTACTGAATCCGTTGAAGCACGGTTAGCTAATTATTTAGTAGAAACTGCAGCCTCACTTAAAGTCAAAGCGTTCAAGCTGCCATTAAAGAAGAAAGATTTAGCTACCTTCTTAGGCACGACTCCTGAGACCATCAGCCGAAAACTCACTCGTTTTGAAGAAACCGGCTTAATTACCCAAAAACCGGGTAAAGTCATTCAACTTAACGATGTCGATCAATTGTTATTGGTTGATTAGCGCCACAATAACTCATGAAAACCCGAAGCAAAAACCCACCTGTGCCATTAATCTACGGTATAATGAGGATTGTATTAGAAAATCAATCGAGGAGTGAATTTAATGGCAACAATCAGTCCAGCAGCAGTAAAACAAGACTTGTATGACGCCGTCAATGGCGACTGGCTCAAAACAGCCGAAATCCCCGCTGACCATGCGTCAACCGGTGGCTTCATGGATTTAGTCGATGCAATTGAAAAAACTTTAATGCATGATTTCGATGCAATGGCCGCCGGTGACTTGGCGACTAATGATCCTCAATTAACTGAGTTCATTAAATTTTATCAATTAGCTAAAGATTTCCAGCAACGTGACCAAGCTGGCGCTAAGCCGCTACTGCCTTATTTGAAACAGATCGACAGTTTGAGTGACTTCGCTGACTTACAACAGCGCATGCCCGATTGGATTTATGACGGTCTGCCATTGCCATTCAGTCTAGATGTTGACGCCGACATGAAGAACACTAAAGTCAACGCCCTCTTCGCTCAAGCTCCCGGCACGATTTTACCGGACAAGACTTATTACGATGAAGGTAACGAATCTGGACCAAAATTATTAGCCGTTTATAGCCACATGATGACCCAACTACTTCAATTGACCGGTGCTGATGAAGCCGAAGCACAACAAACTGTCGCCGATGCTTTGAAGTTTGACCGCTTGATTGTCCCTTGGGTTAAAAGCGCTGAAGAAAGTGCGGATTACAGTAAAATGTATAACCCGCGGGCTTTCAAAGACTTTGCTAACGATAGTAAATACTTGGACCTAGCTGCCATTACTTATTCGGTGATTGCCGGCAATCCAGAAACTGTTATTTTGCCAGAACCAGCTTACTTTGATCACCTTAACGAAGTCGTTAATCCAGACAACTTCGATTTAATGAAAAATTGGATGAAAACAAAATTAGTTCAACGACTTAGTGGCTACTTAAGCGACGAGATTCGCACTTTAGGCACCACTTATTCACGAACTTTATCCGGGCAAGAACAACCGCGTAGCCAGGCCAAAAGCGCTTATTATTTGGCTACCGGTGCTTTTGACCAAGTCGTTGGCCTCTACTATGGTCACAAATACTTTGGCGAAGCTGCCAAAGCTGATGTCCACCAAATGGTCACTAAAATGATTGGTGTCTATCAACGTCGGCTACAAGCCAACACTTGGCTCAGTGCCGCTACCCGCGACAAGGCCATCACTAAGCTTAACCATTTGGGCATCCAAGTGGGCTATCCAGATAAGCTGGAAGCTGTTTATACTAAGTTCAAGACGCATACTGCCGCTGAAGGTGGTAGCGTGTTGAGTAACGTCTTAAACTTCGGTCGCATTGCACGACAAGCTATGTTTGCTAAATGGAATCAAGCGACCGACCGAACCCGCTGGGAAATGAGTGCGGATACCGTTAACGCCTATTATCATCCATTCATGAACATCATTGTCTTCCCAGCTGCTATCTTACAGGCACCATTTTATAGTCTCAAGCAATCCGCTAGTGCCAACTATGGTGGTATCGGGGCCGTGATTGCACATGAAATTTCACATGCCTTTGATAATAACGGTGCGCTGTTTGATGAATTTGGAAACTTGCATAATTGGTGGACGGAAGCCGACACCACTCATTTCAAGGAATTGGCTAAAGCGATGATTACTGAATTCGATGGTCTTGAATTTGCTGGCGCTAAAGTCAACGGGACCTTGACCGTTTCGGAAAATATCGCTGATGCTGGTGGGTTAAGCTGTGCTGAAGAAGCGGCAAAGAGTGAACCTGAAGTTGATCTCACAGCCTTTTTCACCAACTGGGCCATGGTTTGGCGTATGAAAGCCACCAAACAATACATGCAATTACTGTTATCCATTGATGTGCATGCGCCAGCTAAACTACGCGCTAACGTGCAACCAAAGAATTTAGATGATTTTTACACCACTTTTGATGTTCAACCAAGCGATCCAATGTATTTGGCACCCGCTGATCGCGTCAAAATCTGGTAATGTCCCTGATTAAATCCGGGTTATTTGCCCGGATTTTTTAGTTATCGCGAGGTAGCCGTATGACAAAATTTGAAAAGTATCATCCATTATTAACCCCCCACTACACTTTGGATTGGTTAACCAAGGTTCGGGTTAAAAATGTCCTTACCCTTTACCAACAGATGAGCAACGCACAAACGCCGCCCACTATACTAACAACGGCCGATCAGTTAAATCAAACTATGCGCGAGATTTTTCATGATCAAAAATTAGTTTGGGGAATTAGCACCCGGCCAACCGATCAGTTCATCGGCCAAGCCGGCTTTGATCCAATTGACCTCACTGCCAAAACGGCCGTTCTAACCGTGACTGTTCTGACAGCTCACCACCAAATAGCGGTGCTAACTGAAATTTATCAACGATTAATCGCATTTGCCTGGCATGAGCTTCACCTCACCCACTTGACTGTGATACCAGCAGCGGATGACACGATGACGCGTAGCTTGTTAAGCCAGCTCGATTTCGTCCCCACAACCCCTGCCGCTCAAAGCTACGAATTAAAAAATTAATAACCTCCTATATCGACTCACAATTATAAGATTGTGAGTCTTTTTATATTAAGGGTTATTTTTAATAACGGTTCAAATTATCATTCAAGGCCAAGTCAGTTTAACCCGGCCCAACCCAACTAGCCACCCATACAGTTGCTAGTATTACTGTCATAACAGCGTTCATTTATCACACAATTAATGAAAGACTTTAACTTTTAACCCGTTTTTGGTTGCGTTTTCTTTTAAATCTAGTAAAATAGAATTGTTAACAAAAACATGTTGTACAATTATGATTGTGAAGCTAGACACATTAACTAAGGAGTGTTTTAATATGAAAGTTATCGTTATTGGTTGTACCCATGCCGGCACCGCTGCGGTGAATCAAATCTTAGCCTCAAATCCAGAAACAGACGTGACTATTTATGAAAAAAATGATAACGTTTCCTTCTTATCTTGTGGGATTGCGCTCTACTTAGGCGGTCAAGTCGCCGATCCACAAGGCTTGTTCTACTCAAGTCCTGAAAAGCTTGCTGAACTTGGTGCCACCGTAAAAATGCAACATGATGTCACCGCCGTAGATGTCACAGCCCATACCGTCACCGTCACCGACTTAGCAAGCGGCACCGTCGCAACCGAACACTACGACAAATTAGTCGTTACGACTGGGTCTTGGCCAGTCATCCCGCCAATTGACGGCATTGATAATCCCAATGTTTACCTTTGTAAAAACTGGGGCCATGCTCAAAAGCTTTGGACCGATGCTAAAGCGGCCAAACGCGTTATCGTCATTGGTGGCGGCTACATTGGGACCGAACTGGTAGAGGCTTACCAACACCAAGGTAAGGAAGTTACTTTAATTGACGGCTTACCACGAATTTTAAATAAATATTTAGATCAAAATTATACGAATCGCATCGAAAAAGACTTTACTGATCACGGGATCAAGCTTGCGCTGAGCCAGATGGTTAAAGGCTTCAGTGGTACTGATGAAGTGACTGTTACAACGGATCAAGGTAGCTATACTGCTGATATGGCAATTCTCTGCGTTGGCTTCCGGCCGAACACTGGCTTATTCAAAGACCAACTTGAGATGTTACCAAATGGGGCCATTAAGACCAATGATTACATGCAAACTTCTGACCCTGATGTTTATGGTGCTGGTGATTCCGTAACCGTGCATTACAACCCGACCCACAAAGATGCTTATATTCCATTAGCAACTAATGCTATCCGCCAAGGGACACTAGTTGGGTTAAACCTCTTCAAGCCAACTAGAAAATACATGGGCACCCAATCAACTTCCGGCCTAATGTTATTTGGTAAGACCATCGTCGCTTCTGGGATGACATTAGAACATGCACAAGCTGAGGGTATTCCAGCCGCTGCCGTCACAGTCGAAGATAATTATCGACCAGAGTTCATGCCAACGACTACCCCTGTTTTAATGCAATTAGTTTACAATCCAGAAACTCGAGTAATCTTAGGTGCTCAATTTATGAGCGACTATGATGTGTCACAATCTGCGAATACTATTTCAGTCATGATTCAAAATAATAACACCATTGATGACTTAGGCTTCGTTGATATGTTCTTCCAACCAACTTACGACCGACCATTTAATTACTTGAACATCCTTGGTCAAGCAGCCATTGCACAAGTTGAAAAACAAGTTCACGCTTAACCATTTTTAAACCGTAATAAGGGCCAGCGATGATTATCGCTGGCCCTTATTACGGTTTATTTAGCTAGGCGCATTACTTAACGTCCATGTGATTTTCCCTGAATAAGACCCTGGCGTTGCTGCAGCATTGGTCTCAATCAACAAACCAGTATCGGCAGTCCAATTCTGCATAACGTCATATTCATCACTATCACTCGTGCTTTCGTGTTGGTCAATGATGGTTCCCGCCCCATTAATTACTGTGGCTTGGTCACCATTTTTGTAGACAATTTGACTAGGCAAGACTTGTCCATCTTCATTCGTAAAGTCACCAGCACTGGCTTGCAACTGCCAACTAGACCCTTTCCCTCGTTCATCAGAAACGACCAGTTGCCAATCATTTTCACGCGTGGCGGTCTGGGCCTTCCCATTAACGGTAATCGCGGCAAACTTGCTCGTTGCGGCAATCGTCTTAAAGCCCAGCGCACCGCTACTAACCTTAATCGCAATCGTCACTTCATTCGATTCGTTTTCATCTTCATCCACGACGTGCACTTTTAGCTCATTGTCGCCAACGTGCAGTTGATCAGCCTTAAGCACCATACTGAAGACCCCAGACTCATCATCATCGCTCATTTTAAATGGCGCTAATTTTTCACCATTCAAGCTCGAATTGACTGTTATCCAGCTATTTTTGATTTGTTCAGAGTCTTCTGCAAACACCAAGCCCGTGATTTTTAAGTCGCTACCCTTATCAATCGTATAAGATTGCTTCGGAATATAGAGCTGAATATCTTGATCCACAGTCACCGTATAATCGGGTGCTGTCGTGGTCGTTTCAAATTTATCACTCGTAAAGGTGGCAGCCGTCGCCGTCGTAGCTGTATTGATTTTTACATCATCAGCTTGCCCTTTCAAAGTAATCACTGCGGTTGGATTAGACGTCGATAATGCCTGCGCTAAGTCATACGTGACACTACTATCACCAGCTGCCGGTGCGGCTACTGTTTGTACCTCACCGTTAGCGTACTTAATTTCCGCGGTATCAAACGTAATCCCAGTCGGTAATTTTAAATCAGCTTTAATCGCATCCCAATCAACAGCACCGGCTTGATAATCCAACGTATACTCATAAGTGACTTGATCTTTGGCTTTAACTTTAGACCCAGCCGTCACAACTTTATCCTTAGTGTTATCTGTGACTTTAACTGCCGCAGTCGCATCTAATAGGTTTGGTAGCGATTCAAATACGACCAAGCTATTCCCGGCGTTGCTTCCATTAGTCCCAACAAACCCCCAGCGTACCAAACCATCACTACTATTAAACTGCGTTGTATCCACAGCTTCAGTTTGCGTGATGGCAGTCGCATTATCGGAGCCATCGGGATTAATATCATTAAAGGTGTACGTCATCGTTTTTGCACTCGCATCCCATTTTAAAACCAAGTGGTGCCATGCGCCATCGGTCAATGACAAGCTCGGTTTGGCATCAATGTGATTTTGGGTAAATAGATACCGATCCGCCCACAGCAGTTGTGTTACCTTCGTCGCCGTATATTGATCAGCTGAGCCTGGATAACCAGCGGCAATATGTTGGCCTTTAATCCCAACATCAAAAGCAGTGCCGCTACCCGCATCACTATAAGATTTAGATGTATTCGAGTACGTATCAAATTCTAACGCCCAACTATTCTGAATCCCAGTTGCCGCAATTTCGGCCGCATCCGTTCGTTGTTTGTCATCATCCACGCCCCAAACGCCCATCGTTTCACCGATAATGGTTTGTTTCGTATAACTTGAAGCGGCACCCGTTCCGTTCGCATCATTTTGCATCACAAACGCGAGTCCGTCGCCTGCTTTGCTCGTCGAAGTCCCCAGATAGACCCACATTTTCAAAGTCGCATCCTGGTTAATGTCAAACCGATTGGCATCCGATGACCAAGCACCACCAAGTTGTTTTTTCGCGCTATTAATCTCAATAGCTTCCGTGTTAGGGGCCGCCGCATTAGTTACTTTCTGAATACTGGCACTGTTTTTAACCCCATTCGTAAAGGTTGCTGGTAACGTAAATAACTGACTTAATTGATTTAATCCTTTTGGAGCCGTCGTTAATGGGGTGGCTGCTGCTTCAGCGGACCCGTCAACGGCTTGAACACGCGCGGCACTCGCCCATAAACTAGCCCAGATGATAAATCCAGCCAATAATAGTCTTCGTACTTGACGCATTTGCTTAGCTCCTCTCCTTAATTAGGCTTGGTTATGCCGACGATTCTTGAGTAACAACCAGATAACTAGTCCCAGTAAAGCCACAATAATAACGCCAAGACCAACGAACCACCAGAAATAGTTCCGTTGTTGCACTTGCCCAACCGCTGTTTTATTTAAGCTATCGGCTTTTTGCTGACTGATTGTAAAGTTCCGAGTAAATTGCCACTTGTGCTTACCTTTATCCGCTGTAGCCGTTAAATGTAAGGTGTATTTGCCGGCTTTCAAAGGTTGCTTGCCATCCCCAATAGCAAAGTTGAAATTACTATTAGGGGCCATCGCCATGTTTTCTTTATTCGTTGTTAACAGTTTTTTAGTCGAATTAGCAGCGGTCACGTAACTCTTGATCTTGAGCCCGTGCATAATTACAGGTTGATCATTTTGCAAATTAGCGGTGACGTAATTCTGATAGTTAATTTGTTTGGCTTTAATCCCTAATAACTTCATATTAGGCTTAATTGATGTACTCGTTGCTTCACGAACTTGCAGACCAATGACGTAAGCATACTGATTTTCAATCGTCATGCCACTTGATTTTTTGGCAGTCGCCGTATTTTCCTGCGTCACATTAATACCACCAAGCGCAATCCCGGTAAATGCCGTCTTGGGAATTGCTAACTTAATCGTCACGGCCTTAGTTGACTTAGCTGGTACTTCAACTTTTTGGACTTTTGATAACGCCGTTTTAATATCAAATTTTAGTGACGCATCTGCTTTCGCTCGCGGTTGACTATAATCAATCACCCCGTTGCTATTAGTGCTTGCTCGATTTGGAGAAACCGCATAAGTGTGCGCCTGACTATCTTTATTCTTAATCTTGATTGTCAACGTCTGGGTTTGTCCCGGGTTAACTTTCAAATCGAAATACGAGACATCTGAATTCACTTGGTTTTCTGGCAGTTCAGCCGCAACACTATAATTTAAATTATCAGCCTTAGCCACCATAGTTAAGCCGCCAAATACCACGCTCAAGATGAGACTCAACTGCAAGAATATTTTTTTCATCACTATTTTTTACCTTTCTTTTTCAACTTACTTCCTATGTATCCGGGGGTAACCCGTATCGATTCGGATAACCCTGGACTGATTCTCAACTGGGGGCATTCGTTAGTAACCACGTTAAGGTCCCCGTATAATTTCCTGGTGCAATCGTGGCATCATGTAACTGTAACGTCGTCGGCACCGTCCCACGATTCATTACCAACAGCCACGTCCCTAAACCAGTTTTGGGCGCTGCGACTAGCACGTTGTTAACTTGACCAGCTGTTAAATGACCCTGATTGACTAGTTTGGGTGCTGAACTAACGTTAGTCCCAACTGGTTTAATTTCGACCGATCCTAAATCAATCGTGGCATGTAACATTTGCGTCGCACTACTAGGTTGACTAGGCTTAACTTGTAGCGCCCAACCGGCTGTACTCGTCCGCCGATTAGAAACCTGAACCATCGCCCGTTGATTTTGTGCCGCTACGATAATTGGCCCCTGGTGACCGTGACTAGGTTCAAACTTCAAATTACTTAAATAATCAATGGTTAAATTACCCTGCGAACCAGTGCCAGTCACATTGCCTGGATCAACGCTATCACCTGGATAGATCTGACTCGGATCATCTGGATCAACTGGCGCGACGGCGCTATCATCCGTATTAGGCGCAATTTCAATCTTGACTTGCGACTGATGAGAAGTGGCGACTTGACCCACTAATGGCATCAATAACCAGCCACTAACTAGTGCACTACCGACTAGTGGTAACCGCGTTAAAGTCTTCACCATGCGCATCAGTTACACCTCGCTTCTCACGGTGAAATTCAAACAAAATTCGTTTTTTAATTAAGATGGGGCATTAGTTAAAGTCCATGTCAAAGTTGATTTGTAAGCGCCCGCTGCATTCCCTGCTGGTACGTTCAAGCTAACATTATCTTTATCATGAGTCATGGTGAAGACCCCAATCCCTTCACCAGCATCTGCTGATAAAATCGATTGATTTTCAGAATTAACAGTCACATTTTGAGCCGTAGGGGCCGTAGACGCATTACTTGAATCTTCAGCTTCTACTTGACCACTGTTTAAGCTCAGGGCAGCGCCACGTAATGTGCTTTTACTATCACTAGTCGTAAAGCTAGTTCCTTTAACATCAACATGCCAACCATCGGTATTTCCAGGATTGGTCACTTGTGCCAAGCCAGTCACTGCATTAGCAGTATAAGTTTGCGTTGCCAAATTGTTCGTATTCGTACCAAGATCAATGTCTGGGGCCGAATCTAACGTGATATCTTTTTTAGTTTCATCTTGAGTTAACTCAATTTCAGCTGTGGTATCCTTGCTAGTAGTCGTGTCTGCTGCTTGGGCAGCTAAAGGTAAAACGGTCATTAGTGAAATTCCTGCGAGTAGTGTTCCAATATATTTTTTCATTACGATTGCTCCTTTATTTGTCGACGGCATTGCCACCAGATTCTGATCAGTAGTCCTAATAAACTAACTATAAGTAATGCGATGCCCCCTAAGACCCAGGTTTGACTTCCATTTAGTTGCGGTAACAATCCCGCTAACCGGCCTGATTGCAACGCATCGCCAGCGGCATGTGCAGTTACGGTAATATCATAGGTGCTTTGTTGAACATCAGCCAACGCATTGAGCGTCCAGCTACCATTTAAGACGGCTGCTAAACCACTCAGCAAAATTCGCCACCACATCTTACCATCACACCCTTCGCTTGGCTTTACAATTAATCGCTTAGTCAATCTACATGTCAGTTACTAATAGTTAACTTTTGTTAATGCTTCCCTATCAGCAACGAAAATATAGCACGGAAAGTAAATCACTGTCAATTAATTAGAGGCGTTAACTATCAGCTTAAAATGCACTTTTAACGGTCTTCTGAGGTGTTTCTCATTTTTATAAAAGGATAAAAATAGTTATATAAACTACTCTAATCAGTTTGATGACAACGTTTTTAAGCCTTTGTTAAATCAATTTTTCGAAAAATCAACAACCCGTTTAATCAATCAACCCGTTAACATTATATTATTATTAAATTTCAATGTGACCATCCATTAGTCATTTACTTCAATTACCATAACTAATCATCGTTAACATAAAAATGGAATGTTAGCGGGTTCATCACTGCTATGTAAAGCTTACATTGACCCATTGATTAGCAACTAAACTGGTTAAAAGCTAGTCAATCTTTTGTTTTATTAATCGAGGCCTTCAATTTTTGATTAGAGCTTGCTATAAAAACAAAAAATATTATATTGAATACAAAATAATTTATTCCTCAATCGCAATCATCCCTGCCAAACACCGCTAATCTGCGTCATACCATATGGTATACTTAGAAAAATAATTGATTTAACCAGAAGGAGACACTCATCTTGCCTGCCAAGAAAACCTTTAACGATGACCAAGTCATCACCAAAATCATGCAGTTGTTTTGGCAAAATGGTTACTACCACACCTCCATGGATGACATTGTTGCCAAAAGTGGTGTGAAGAAACAAAGCCTATACAACGCTTTTGGTGATAAGCACACCCTGTACCTCAAAGCCTTACAACGCTACCATCAGCTCACTCTAAAAGCCTGCGCGCAAGCCATGCAGCCATTAGAACAAGCTGGCGAATCGCCGTTAGTGGTACTCATGATGTTATTTAGCCGCGATTTAGTCACGCCAACCCAACCGACCGGCGACTTAATGGCCAACGCCGTTGCAGAATTTGCCGCCACCGATAGCGCCGTTACACAAACTACTGACCGTTTTTATACAGACTACTTAACCTTAATGGCCGCTGTCATTTTAAAAGGACAGGCCAATCAAGCCATTAGTAATGCCCAACCGGGGATGGTCTGGGCGCAAAGTTTATTGGAAGCACGAATTGGCTTGCAAACCCGCATCCGGCAAGGACAACATCCCGATATCGCCCAACGTCAACAAGTCTGGACAGCTTTGTTACAAGTCTAGCCGCATGCTTAGCGGGCGCTTCAGTACCCCCAACGACCGCAATAAAATAGTCGCATCAAGAATTTACAAGCCAATTCTTGATGCGACTATTGTTTTATTTAGAGCCCATTTGTTTCACGTGAAACAATCACTCAAAAGCAAGTTGATAGTGAATCTTACTTTCACCGTTACCAGTCGGAATAACTTGTAATTGTGCTGGCAATTGACTTTCAAGTTCACTAACATGACTAATAATTCCAATCATACGTGATTGACCTTCTACTTGTTGCAACGTTTCCATAGCCATCTCTAAAGCTTCTTCATCTAAAGAGCCGAACCCCTCATCAATAAATAAGGCTTCAATCTTAATACCACCGGCTTGCGCTTGAATGACCTCAGCCAATGCCAATGCCAACGAAAGTGCGGCCACAAAGCTTTCACCACCGGATAAGGTATGCACACTGCGAACTTTGCCGGCATTGTCATCATAAATATTGATTTCAAGGCCACTGCCATTCCGGAAGGTCCCTAACGCCGTCTCTAATTGGAATTGATAGCGCCCACGCGTTAATTGTTGGAGCCGATGGTTAGCTTGCCGGAGCACCTTCTGCAAATAAGTCCGTAATACAAAACGTTCTAGACTTAACTTTTGCGCGCCACTACCGTTAGTGACATCGGCTAACTTAGCCAATTGGGCCAACTCAGCTTGTTGATCACGAACTTGAGCTAGTGCTGCCTGCATCTTAGCCACCAAGGCTTGATTAGCTTGCAATTCACGGTCCAAATCATAATACTGATGTTCAATTTGTTGTTCGGCCGTTGTCGCCGTTGTTACCGCTAATTCTAAAGCTGCGATGTCCGGCTGTGACTGATTGCCAATCGCTTGTTGAACAGTTGCAAGCTGACCTTGTAGCGTTGACCGGTGTTGTTCAAATTGATTGATCTGCGCCCGCAACGTAGCCAACGTCGTGACTGCTTGCAATTGCTGATTTAACCGTTCAAAATCAACATAATCCCAGGCTGCTTGCATGGCCGCCGTTAACGTTTCAGTCGCTGTTTCGACTTGTTCTTGACTAGCAGTTAAATGGCTAGCGGTTGTTGCCAATTGTGCCTGAACAGCCGCTAATTGTTCATTGATAGCCGTCACAGCTTGATCAGCTTGCTGCATCGCCGTTTCATAATCAGTCTGCGCCTGTGATAACTGCGCTAAATACTGATTTAAGACAGTTAAAGTTGGATAATCCGGTGATAATTGCTGTTGTTGATCAGTCAACTGGGTCTGTAATTGTAAGCCATGATTTTCAGCGGTAGTTAGGGCTTGCGTTACTTCGGCTTGTTGTTGCGCTAACTGGTCACTAGTTGGCCCTAATTCGGTCAATTGGGCTTGTGCCTGTTGCGCAGCAGTCACTTGCAGCTGATTATCGGCCTGTTCTTTGGTCAATTGCGCCTGCATGGCGGTTAATGCCGTCGCTAACTGTGCAACCACGGTGGTCAAAGTAGGTTGTTTCGTTTGAATCAATTGGGTTAAAGCACTGGTTAACTCCGTCAGTTGTGTTTGTGCCAGCTTGGCTTGTTGTTGGTCATTCGTCAATTGCGTTTGCGCGGTCGCCAAAGTTTTCGCTGCCTGCATACTTTGTTTTTGAGCTATTTTCACAGCATCCTCAGTAACGGTCAATGTATCGCTTGGGGCCGGCTGGGGATGTGTCGTCGAACCGCACACCGGACACGGTTCATTGGGCAATAAACGCTGGCTCAATAAAGCAATCTGCCCGCGAACCCAAGCGCTGTCTAATTCCCGATAAGTCGTTTCAGCCTTGGTCGCCGCGGTCGTTTGCTGCGTAACCTTTTTTTGCTGTTGCTCACAACCTGCTGTTGCTTGGGTCAACTTAGCTTGTTGACTCGTGACTGCCGTCAATTGGGTCGTAATCTCAGTTAGATCACGTTGTTGACTAACTAAAGCAGCTTGTCTCGTTAAGCGACTAGGTAATTGGTCACTCAGAGCAGTTAATTCGGTCTGTTGCTGCTGTAAGTGCTGTTGTCGAGCGGCTAACTCAGTCGCTTGGGCTTGTAAGTGCTGCACTTGTTGCTGCGCCTTTTTTTCTGCTATCGTCGTCTGCTCAACTTGTTCATATAGCTCTTTTTTAGCGGTCAATGTCGTCAACTGTTGCTGCCGTTCAGCGGCAACTGGCTTTTTATCTACTAGCCGTTTTTGCTCGGTTTGCGCTGCTTGTTGTCGCGCGCTCAAGTTGGTTTGCTGATCAGTCAACTGGGTTTGCGTCGCCTGCTCAGCTTTGACTCGGGCTTGGGCAGCCGTTAATTGTTGTTGGACTGGTGCTAATTGCTGCGCCCATTCTAAATGTTGTACTTGCTGACGTTGTACGTCAATCTGTGGCTGTTTTTGCACTAATTGGGCCTGTTCTGTGGTTAATTGCTGCTGAGTTGCATAATTTTTAGCCAGCGTTTGCCCAGTTGCTTCAGCTTGTTGGGCCTGCTTTAAAGTCTGATTAGCAGTGGTTAGCGCTGTATTTAAAACTGCTCGTTGGGCCACTTGCTCGGCCTGCCACGTTAATTGCGCCGTTACCGCTGCTTGTGGTGCCAAATCAGCACCGGTCACTTCAGCGGGCCACGTTAACTGCTGCTGATATGTGGTCAAAGTTTGCGTTGTTGTCGCATTCGCTTGCTGTTGTTGCTTCAGCTGTTGTTTCAGTTGCGCCGCCCACCGACCATATAGACTTGTCCCGAAGATGCCACGTAAGACCTTTTCTTTTTCATCACTATTAGCCATCAAGAATTGGCGAAATTGACCTTGCGGCAAGAGTACGATTTGTGAGAATTGGGCGCGCGTCAATTGCAATAAGTCGCTAATATAAGTTTGGACGGCATTAACTTTCGTATATTCTGCGACCGCCTGACCGTTGGCATCAAAAACCGTTAAGGTCACTGCTGCTGGCTGATTATGCGTTCCAGTCCCTCGTTTTTTAGCAACGAGTTGTTCAGGCGAACGGACGAGCCGATAAGTCTGTCCTTGGTGTTCAAAATCAAACCTAACTTGAGTCAATTCATCAAACGTCGCAAAGTCGGACCGCATTTGCTTAACTTGCCGGTCACCCCCCGACGTCCCACCAAATAACGCAAAACACATAGCATCAAAAATCGTCGTTTTGCCAGCACCCGTTTTACCACTAATTAGAAAGACCGGAAAATCATTAAATTTCGTGAAATCAATCTCCTGATGGCGAAACGGACCAAAAAAATCAAGTTGTAAGGTTAAAGGTCGCATCGGTTATTCCTCCTGATTGGCTGCCGTTAAAGCTTGGGCCGCCCACTTTTTTTGTTGCGTACTAAGGGAACTAGTCGTCGTTTGTTCAAAGAATTGCGCTAACAAGGCCATCGGATCCAAGTTTGGGTCTAGTTCAGCTATCTGACTATCCATATTAACTGGACCGTCAGCACGTTCTAACTCAATAATATTAGGATAGACTTCCCGTAATGCCGTCATGACGTTAGGGATTACGGCTTGGTCAGTTAACTGAATAGCTAAATAATCAGCTTGTGCTTGTTGTTGATAAAATGTAGGATCGGTTAAGGTTGCAAAGGCACCTGTTAGCACCCGGACATCGTGAATTGGTGTTAACGGCTTGAACGTCACTTTAAAAGGCGCCGTATCGACAATCCAGACCCCCTTTTGCTGTTGCGCTTCTGAGACGGAAAACTTCACCGGCGAACCGCTATAGCGCACGCGCTCAGCATGGAGGGCATCTTTACCATGTAAATGCCCTAACGCCACGTAATCGAATGGTGCCAGCAAATCTACTGGAATTGCATTCAACCCACCAACCGTAATCTTAGTTTCCGAATCCACATGTTCACTACCAGCCGCAAAAAAATGCGCCACTAAAACATGTTTTTTAGCTGGATCAAAGCGTGCCACCATGGCAGCCACTAATCGTTTCATCCCGGCTAAAGCCGTTGTTAAATGCGGATCATCAAAATACTGTCGCGCTGCGAATGGTTCAAAATATGGCAATAAGAAAAATTGCGTATCCTCGAATTCCACCGGTGTGACGGCCTGACTTAACGTCGTATTGAGATAATAATTAGTCGCCTGAAACCAGGGACTCCCAGTTCGCAACCGGGTCGCACTGTCGTGATTGCCACTAATTGCTAACACTGGTAACTTGGCTTTTAAATTTAAATCAATCAACATATCGTCTAGTTGGGTCACCGCCCGCTCGCTAGGAATTGACTGGTCATATAAGTCGCCAGCAATAACAACGGCGTCCACCTGTTCATCAATCGCAATTTGTTTAATCTGCTGATAAGCCGCCTGCTGTTCTGCCGCTAGATCAAACCCATGTAGTTTCTTGCCAATATGCCAATCAGCAGTATGTAAAAAGCGCATGTTTGTCGTCCTCCTAAAAAATAGTTAGTTCTATTATAAAGCAGCTGGTGCGTTAATTGCCTCAGTTAGGATCATTGACAGATTAGGTTTGTTAGAATGACGAACTAGCCATCTTCAGGTTCACCTCACTGAGAAAAATCAGAAAAATTATTATTATGCTAAATATTTAATGCACCAAAATTGTCAAAGTTCTTATTAATCAGCAAAGAAATCGTTTCCATAAATATCACAATTATTGCGTTAAACTTATCGAACTTATTACTATCATGAGTATATTACAAGCAGTCCATTTTAAAGTATTGTAGAATAGGCATTAGGTTGTCATATTATAAAAAGGAGCGTGAATTTCATGCGCAAATATCTAGCCGAGTTTCTCGGTACATTTATGCTGGTCTTTCTTGGGACTGGCGCCGTTGTTGTTGGTAAGGGTGGCGTCTTAACCATTGGCTTGGCCTTTGGATTAGCAATTACGGTTTCAGCTTATGCTTTCGGTGGTATTTCCGGTGGGCACTTTAACCCAGCCGTCACCACTGCGATGCTAATCAATCGTCGAATAGCAGCGCGCGATGCCCTTGGATACATCGTCAGTCAAATCTTAGGGGCCATTGTTGCTTCAGCAGCAATCCGTAGTTTTGTTAGCGCCTTGGGTCTCGCGACCAACTCACTTGGTCAAACGGACTTTTCAAAAATCAACAGTGGTATGGCCTTCTTCGTTGAAGCCTTAGTGACCTTCTTATTCTTAATGGTCATCTTAAATGTCACTAGTGCCAGCCATGGCAACAGCAATTTTGCTGGCTTAACAATTGGGGTTACGTTAGGTTTCT
The DNA here is from genome assembly GCF_002970935.1 of Lactobacillus sp. CBA3606. Classification (NCBI taxonomy): domain Bacteria; kingdom Bacillati; phylum Bacillota; class Bacilli; order Lactobacillales; family Lactobacillaceae; genus Lactiplantibacillus; species Lactiplantibacillus kimchii. The sequence goes on from NZ_CP027194.1 coordinate 1,559,276, forward strand.
TAATTATCGTTGCCTTGAACTTAACCGGTGGCTCATTAAATCCTGCCCGTTCAATTGGCCCAGCGCTCTTTGCTGGCGGCACTGCAATCTCACACCTATGGGTCTACATCTTAGCTCCCGAAGTTGGTGCAATTCTAGCCGCTTACTGCTCACGTGTTTTGGGTAGTGAAGACTAACATTTAAGTTAACATCAAACTTAGTTCAAAAATAATACCGCTAATCGGCCCTCGTGCCTGTTAGCGGTATTATTTATTTTCGACGCCAGTGTCGGTACCATTCATGTAGCGTCCCAATCACCAGACCGACAATGACAATGACGGCCGTGACGTAGCCAAAAATCCCAATATTAGTAATCCAGCTATTATCTGAGTGACTTTGGACTAGTAACGAAGAGCCCACAATCAAAGCTGCTAAAATCACGGCTAAAACAACCTTATTGACCATTGAATCAATCCGATCAATAAACATTTTACGATGTGAAAAAACAATATTCACCCGTGTCTGTCCGTTTTCAAATGTATCTAAGGCTGCTAACAACCGTGATGGTAACTTAGGCGTATCCCGTAAGCCCTGCGCCGTCGCTAACAGGCCATCTTCTAACTCATGTTGTAAGTTAAAATTCTCGCGAATATATTGACGTGCAAAGGGCCGAGCCACATCCATCATCGACAATTTGGGATCCAATGTTTCGACAATGCCTTCAATCGTACCAAATGCCTTGCCAAGTAGCGTCACTTCAGAGTTAACCTGAATATTATTACTACGACAAACTTTGACCATTTCAAAAATTAGTCCTTGAAAATCAATATCGCCTAAACCAGAATTATAATACTGCCCTAAAAATGGGGCTAATTCACTAAAGAACGCCTCTTCATCCACTTCGCCAGTACGATTAGAAATGGCTAGAATGGCTTTGCCGACTTGCTGCGTATTTTCAGTCGTGACCGCAACTACGACATTTGCAATCCCTGCCATCAGCGCTGGGCTAATGGCCCCCATCATTCCAAAATCCAAGTAGACTAACCGGTATGGTGGTACTGGTCGTTGCCCTAAGCGGCCCTTTTTCCGGAGAACCGTTTCATGATAGCCAATATCAGTTGGCGCTAATTCACGTAATAAAATATTGCCGGGATGCGGATCAGCATGGAAAAAGCCATCCTCAAAAACTTGTTTTAAAAAATTAGTCACTAATACTTGTGCCAGATATTGACGTTCGTCATCATATTGATGATCGTCGGCGGCATCGGCCGCGCTGACTTGCGCCATAAAGTGCTGAATGCTCGTGCCCGCCATATATTGATTGACCAAAACTTTTTGGGTGCTATATTTCGCATAAACCCGGGGCACACGAATAATATCATCTTGATTATTCAATCGGTAAAAACGTGTCCCATTCTTAACCTCAATGCTAGTATCTAATTCGTTAAATAAGGAACGCTTAATTTCAGCCACCATTTCTCGTAAATCAATCACCGAGGAATCTGGAATATAGCGTAAGAGCGGCAGGGCCCGTTCAAATAACGAAATATCCAACGTCACTTCGGCATCAATCCCCGGATGTTGCACCTTTACAACCACTTTTTGACCATTAAGTAAGGTTGCATGATGTGTTTGCCCCATTGACGCCGAGGCAAACGGCTGCTCATCAAACGCGGCAAACATCGCCGTCATCGGTTGGTTGGTCTGGGTTTCAATAGTTTGTTTGACCACTTGGTAATCATCCGCCCGGACATTATCTTGCAGCTTTTTGAATTCATTAGCGAATTCCGGCTTAACAATATCAGTTCGTGATGACAGAATCTGACCGATTTTAATAAAAGTTGGCCCCAGCTCTTCAAAGGCCGCCCGCACTTGGCTTGGATGCTTCTGCCGAGCTAAATTACTGAGGACATTATATTTTCGTAACACGCTCACAATCGTGCGAAACCGCGTATGTCGATTTTGGTTAACCCGCCATTGTGGTTCTTCAGTCGTGGTTTTAGCCATTTGAAGGCCTCCGATTCAGAAATTAAGTTAAGTCTATTATCCATCTTTCCACCACAATACGCACGACTTAAACTGTCTTTCCCCAAAAAAGAAACCGTCTTGACGCTAGCTACTAAATAATCGCTGCAAGAATTGGACATTCTTACAGCGATTATTTGGTCTTTATTCAAGTCTAATTTTTCAATTCTGATCGCTTTGCCAGTTACCACGCGCCGTAACTCGTGGTTCGGCATGACCTAAGTCTAACTCCTGTTCAACCGCCTGTTGACCGACCAAATTCAAATAATTAAATGGTTCGTCAAAATTTGGTTGGAACAACATGTCGATATAAGCCAAATCATCGATCGTATTCTGATTTTGAATCATCACCGAAATCGTATTCGCTGATTGAGAAACATCGTGCTTACTCCAAAATTGTGCACCTAAGATTTGGCGCGTTTTATAATTATAAACGAGATCAATCAATAGTCGTTCTGCCGTTGGCATATAAGTTGGCCGCCAAGTGCCATCAAAGATCACATGGCGAATCGGTAATTGGTCATGCTGAGCGGCTACGTAGGTCAAGCCAGAGGTTGCCAGCGTATAATCGAACAATTGCATCGCTGAAGTGGCCTGCGTGCCCACATACGGCTGAATATCACCAAAGACGTTGATTCCCGCTAGCGCACCTTGCCGTAGCGCATTCGTGGCTAATGGCGTATAGGCGGGCTTGCCAGTCGGATTATAGTTCACCACACAGGCATCGCCAGCCGCGTAAATATCTGGATCTGACGTTTGAACGTAGTCATTAATAATGAGCGCACCATGCCGATCCATCTTCACTTGACCCCGTAATAATTCGGTATTCGGCACAAAGCCGGTACAAACAATGGCTAAATCAGCCGTATAGTCGCCAGAAGAGCTTTCAATCACGAGCTGACCGGCATCGTTGTTGCTAAAACCAGTTACCCGTTCATTCAAATAAACTTTTACTTGATGATCTCGTAACAACTGCACCGCCTTAGTCGACATTTCAGGGCCAATATAGTTATTTAAAATTTGGTCATGTGACTGAAACAGCGACACATCATGGTCGGTTGACGCATAGCTTTCAGCTAATTCAGTCCCCATATAACCGGCACCAATAATCGCAATATGCTGGTTATCCTTTGCCGTTGCATAGATGGCTTGGGCTTGTTCATAGTTCTTACAGAGCAAGACCTTTGATTGATCAATCCCCATGATGGGCGGTACGACCACTGAAGAACCAGTGGTCATGATTAACTTGTCGTACTGGTCATCAAAGACTCGGCCAGTCTGCATATCAGCCACCTGCATCGTCTTATTTTTCGTATCAATCCGTAAGACATTATGCTGCGTTCTCACCGTGGCCCCAATCTTTTCCAAGGCTTCGGGCGATGAATAAAACATGTCTTCTAAGTGCTTAATTTTCCCAGTTAAATATAAATAAATCCCACTAGAAACAAATGAAATATTATCGTGCCGTTCATATATCGTCACCTGAGTATCCGGGTGTCGTCTTAAAATTTGTTTTGCCGCTGCGGTACCAGCGTGCGTACTACCTACAATAATAACCTTCATGCGATACCTTCCATTCATAAAAATAAACTTAACTAATTAATTAAAAGCTTCATGATAAAATTGAAACATCATTCTGATTTTTCAATACTAATGCTAATTAATTGATTAGTAAACCACAAGGCATTATTAAAAGATATAAAATTTTAAGTTTATTTTTATATCGTTATCATTTAATCGCTAGCTGGTAGCGTTAGCGGCTAGTTTAAAGCGTAGCCGCGTCGCGCAATGCACTAAACCTATTAACATTATCTTTACCACCAACGCCAACCAAGATTGCATTGGCAGTCGCTTTAATCTTATCACTAGCCATATCTAAGCCCTCCTAATAGCTGCCGCTACTGATCAGCGTATCGGTCCGAAGTAGCCGTCCGAATAGCTTCGAATTGTTGCTCATCATTATTTTCAATTGCCGCTAATTCATCAACTCGTCGTAAATGACGCCCCCCAATAAAGCTTGCATCTAGCCAGGCCTTAACAATCATCTTGGCCAATTCAGGGCCGACAACTCGAGATCCAAAAGCTAAAACATTGGTATTATTGTGTTGTCGTGATAATTGGGCCGAATAAGGTTCGCTACAAACAACCGCCCGAATCCCTTTAATTTTGTTGGCAGCTAAGGAGATGCCAACACCGGTACCACAAATCACAATTCCTAGGTCAAATTCACCGCTAGCAACGGCCTCACCAACCCGCTTACCATAAATCGGATAATCCGTTCTCGTCGTTGTATTCGTGCCAAAATCAGTAACGTCATAACCGAGTGTTTTTAAATAAGCGCTAATCGTTGGTTTTAATTCAATTCCTACATGGTCTGATCCAATTGCAATTTTTGTCATCATCATTCTCCTTAATTTAAATCGTAACGGTATTTTCTTGTCGAACTTCATGAATAATTTGTTGATAGGTTTGAGGCTTGTTAAATAGCGTCGATGTACCCAGAATAAAGTTTTCCACGCCTAAAGCATGCAACTGCTGAATTCGTGGCCGTGAAATGGCCCCATCGACACTGATGGTGTACCCAAATTCAACTTGTTTGGCAGCCAAAGACTCAATCTTCGGTAAAACGTAGTCTAAAAATGGTTGTCCAGCAAATCCGGGATTAACTGTCATTACCATCACATTGTCGACAATTGGGAGTAGCGCTTCGATGGTTGCCACCGCAGTCCCAGGATTAATCGCAATACCAGCTTGCTTACCCAGTGCATGGATATCATCGATTGTTCGAGCCGCTTGTGTTTCCGCTTCAGGGTGAAAATAAATCACTTGCGCACCGAGGTCACTGAATAACTTGACGTAACGCCGGGGATGCTCAATCATCAAATGCACGTCCAATGGCTTTTGTGCCACCTGACTGATGTAGGCATAATCTTGTAACCCCATCCCAAAATTAGGCACAAATTGACCATCCATAATATCCATATGAAAGTAATCAATCCCAGCCTGATTTAAAGTTGAAACTTCATGCTTTAAATCGGCGAAATTAGCACACATCATTGACGGACTTAGTCGTAATTTCATTAATTAATCCTCATTTCTTTTAAATCATTCGCGAGTAATCGTTTACTCAAACGGCAAAAAAATTAAGCCAATGTTAACTTTAAATTAGCCCCATTGGTGGCAATAACCCGTTGATACCAATAAAAGCTTTGCTTCTTAATCCGTTTTAACTGCTGGGTTTTATCAACATACACGAACCCGTAACGCTTTTCAAAACCTTCACGGGTTGAGTATAAATCCGTTGCCGACCAGGTTAGATAACCGACCATTTCGACCCCACCCTCAACTGCCTCACGCATTTTCTCAATATGATTGGCTAAATACTTGATTCGATAGTTATCAATCACGGTGCCATCGGCTTCCAACGTATCACGAGCACCTAAGCCATTTTCCAAAATCAAGATTGGCAATTGGTAACGACTATAGAAATCTTCTAAATAATGTTTAAACCCATAAGGATCAATGGTCCAGCCCCATTCACTGGTTGCGACGTACGGATTAGGCGCTTTAATCCCATTCATTTCATGACTGAGATCCGTTTGTTGTGCTGAAATCGCTGACGACATGTAATAAGTTAATGACATAAAGTCCGGCTCGGCCTTAGCAATCACCGCTAAATCCCCTGGTTCAATGACCTGATCAAAATCAGCACCTGGAAAAGCTTTCAGATAAAATGGGGCATATTTACCACGAAAATAAACATCCGCTGGCCCGTAGCCAACACGCTTTAATAAGCCGTCCGTTGCTTCGACATCCTTTGGATCTGCGGTCATTGGATAAGCACAAATATTACCGATATTACCACCCACCTGCGCTTGCGGATCAATTTCATGCACGAGTACCGTTGCTTGGGCATAGCTTAAATTAAAGTAATGTTGCATCTTAAAAATTTCAGTCTTATTTTTTCCATGGTAACCAGTCATATATTGCGAATCCATGGGTAAAAAATTTTGCTCATTAAAGGGAACCCAATACTTCACACGCCCTTTAAAATAAGTCACGACCGTCTTAACATAATGCAAATAGTCTGTGATAATTTGCCGATCCATCCAACCGTTATAAGCTTGCAACAAATGCAGCGGTAAATCATAAGCATAGAGTGTCACGACTGGTTCAATATGGTATTTTTCCAGCTCGGTTAACATCGCATCATAGTAATCTAAACCAGCTTGATTAGGTGTCGTCTCATCACCATTCGGGAAAATCCGCGTCCAGGCCATCGTAAACCGATAAAAATGGTCCGAGGCCGTTTTAAAATCGGCAAAGTCAGCACTCGATGCCACCGTATTAGCCTGGGAACTAGCCGTTTGACGGACATCCGCTATCGACACACCTTTATGCCCGGAATTGGAATCGCCTTCAAATTGTTGCGCATTCGTTGAGGATCCCCACTTAAAAGTCTTTGGAAACCCAACAGGTCGTAATTCTATCATTGTCAAACCTCCGTTTAAATTATATAATAGTTATTGAGTAATCGTTTACTCTTTACGGTTACTATCCTAATACCTTAAAATGTAATTGTCAACGCTTCCTTAACCAATTTTATTTAAAAACAGCGAGGTGACTCAAATGCAGCACTATTCAATTAAAGATATTGCCCGGCTCAGCGGGGTTTCCGTGGCGACCGTCTCACGCGTCATCAATAATAACGGTCGTTTTTCTGAGGAAACTCGTAAAAAGGTCTCAACTGTTATTCAAACCACTGGCTATGAAACCAACTATAGCGCTAAAAATTTACGCATGAATCGTTCTGATACCATTGGCATCTTGATTCCTGACATCAGTAACTTTTTCTTTGCTGAGATCACTAAATTGTTAGAAGAAAAATTGTTTGCCCATGGCTACTCTGTCATTATCTGCAATACAGCACATGATGATCAACGTGAACAAAGCTATCTTCGAACCTTAGAGAGTAAAGGAATTGACGGCTTGATTGTCATCTCTGGTAGTGCCACCTTTGAATTTACGCAAGGAAACAGTCAAAAAAAGATTCCTTATGTCTGCGTTGATCGTAAACCGGCCGATAAGTCCAAAACCATTTTTATTTCTTCAGATCATCAGCAAGGTGCTTATGACGCTACCAAAGCACTTTATCACGCTGGTTGCCAAAACCCAGTAATTGCAATTGGCACCTTTGACACCCCTTCAATGCAGGGCCGACTTGCTGGCTTTAACGCCGCCTTAACCAATCGTACCTCCCAATGGGGCCACGTTTTTAAATTATCAACACCAGCAGCTGGCACTGATGACCTAACCGCCTACTTACAACGACATCCCCAAACGGATGGTATCTTTGCGGTTAATGATTCCGTCGCTTTAAAATTGCATCAAATTTTACGGCAATTAGCTATTTCAGTGCCAACGACGATGAAACTGATTGGTTTTGATGATTCACCAACTGACGAATACGTGACGCCTACCCTTTCATCAGTTGCTCAAAACAATACTGAGTTGGCTGAGCAGACCGTCATACAATTGCTCGGGCTCATTGACCAGACGACACAGCCAGGGCACGAGGTAATTGTTCCAGTCAAACTACGACTACGGGAAACCAGTTGATCCTTGCCTGACGTCAATAGCGTTACTGCTGACACTTGAAAGGTACTAGTGAATAGACATTAAGCCTGACGCTTATGTCTATTTTTAAGTTGCATTTTATTAAAAATCTGCTGGTGGTAATCTGAGTTTTCACTTTGATTACCACCAACAGAAATTATTGCACGCAAAAATCGCTATTTCATACTTGTTATATAATGATTTTAAAAAAGGCGACCTAAAGTAAGTTGGCGTGGCTATCATGACTATCACCTGACACTAACTTACTTCGTACTATCTCGTTCCACTAACTGTGTGCCTAATTCAATCCGTTGTGGAATCTTGCGGCCACTTTGTAACCGGCTCACAATTAAGTCCACGGCCGTTTCACCCATCAATTCAGTTGCGACCCGGACCGAGCTTAATTCTGGATAAACGAATGTCGCTAATGACGTATCATTAAAACTGAAAAGTTTGACACGTTCGGGAACCTGAATCTTAGCCGCTTGTAGCGCCTTGAGTGCGCCAGCAGCCATTGGATCATTGGCAATAAAAAAGGCCCGTGGTAAATCGTCACCTAACGTCTCAATGGCTTGTTTCATCATCTCATAGCCGCCTTGACCAGTGTAATCACCTTCAAAGACGAGTTCCGGTTGATAAGCTTGATGCGCCATCATCGCGGCCTTAAAGCTGATTAATCGTTGGTCGACGACTTGAACGGCCTGATCAGTCGTGGTTTCAAGACCATGAATCATCCCAATCGCTTGAATACCTTGTTGCCAAAAGTAGTCCACGACTTTAGCTGTCGCCAGCTTAAAATCCGTTAAGACACTATCAAAGCCAGCCGCAAACTGATCATCATCCACAAAAACCAGTTGATCCGTCAGCGCTGCCATATCCTGAACTTGCTGTGGACTAAACTTGCCAATAGCAACTACTGCATCTACATCGGTCGCAATTTGCTGCATGTCATTTTGGAAAACCCGGGTGACTTCAAATTGTTGGGCCTGACCTTGACGCTCGATTCCCATCCGCACCGACATATAATACAAATCATCTTGTTCTTTTGACTCAGAATACCATTGCACAATCGCCAACTTTTTACGCACAGTTGGCATAGTTGACCGCCGTTTATTCTTCGAATATTGTAACGCTTCCGCTGCACTAAAAATTCGTTGGCGCGTCTCGTCACCGACCGATAAGGATTGATCATGATTCAAGACCCGTGAAACGGTTGCTAACGAAACCCCCGCTGCTTTGGCAATATCTTTTAAAGTTGCCGCCATTACCCAATTCCTCCTAGATGATAAGAATGCCAGGCTCACAAAAGTTGCTGAGCCTGGCGCCTTACTGTCATTTAACCTGACAATCTTTTACATTTAATTACTGGCTCTAACTGCCGTGACAAACCGATCAAAAGCCGCTTGGCCGGCATCATCCCATTTGAAGACCCCCGCGTTAGCAAGCACCTCCGCAAAGACTTGACCCACTTCACGATCCAATATTGGCGTCACATTATCAGCCGTAAACGTATACTTGGCTTTCAATGCATCGGCCCACGGCTGATGCATTGGTACCATTTGATTATGACGGTCTAAGAGGTATTTTGCAACTTCTTGAAGTTCGGTTTTTAGCCGGGCAGGTAAAATGGCCCGACCCATGACTTCGATTAAACCAATGTTTTCTTTTTTAATATGTTGCACAGCTTGATGTGGATGAAAAATCCCATCTGGATAAGCTGCTGACGTTTGGTTATCCCGTAATACCAAGTCTAAAATATATTGATCGCCCACTTTACGTGCAATCGGCGTTGTTGTGTGGTGACGCGTCGTTCCTGTATAGGCTCGCACGTCAACTGTTTCATCCGAATAGTTTTTCCAGACTTCATGAATCTTAGTTGCCGCATCAAGTAACGCAGTCTGATCTGAACTAGTCAAACGAATTGTCGACATCGGCCACTTCACGATTCCAGCCGTAACGTTAGCTAGTCCTAAATCAAGCGGACGGTCCAGCGGTGCTTTCATCATTGGAAAATCATGACGACCGCCTTGATAATGCTCATGTGACAACATCGATCCACCCACAATTGGCAAATCGGCATTGCTACCGACAAAATAGTGTGGAAATTGGGTCACAATCGCTAATAAGTTACTAAAGGTTTGCCGATTAATCACCATTGGCCGATGCACCCGATCTAAGAAGATTGAATGTTCATTAAAGTAGGCATAGGGTGAATATTGAAAGCCCCAAGTTTCGCCCGCTAAAGTGAAACGAATCACCCGATGATTACTGCGAGCTGGGTAACCTAGCCGACCCAAGTAGCCTTCATTCTCTAGACATAGTTGGCACAACGGATAACCATTTTCCGGTTGATTCCGTGCGGCTGCAATGGCTTTTGGATCTTTTTCTGGTTTTGACAAATTAATCGTAATTTCTAGCTCGCCAAAATCAGTCTGCGCTGGAAAAACAACATTTTTCGCAATAGCACTCGTTTTAATATAGTCATTTGCTTGACTTAACTGATAAAAATAATCAGTTGCCGCTTTAGGACTCGTTTGATACTTATCCCAAAAATTTTGATTAACCACGGATGGCAATGGCGTGACTAAATCCATCAATTGATCTGCTAAAATATCACGTGCCGATTGATCGGCCTCAATCGACTCATTTTGGACGGCCGTTTGCACAAGTGCAGTGGTAAGACTCGTCAGCTGATCATCGGTCGCGGTCACGACTGGACCTTCACCGACTAAGGCGAGTACCCGATTGGTGACATAAATCCGATCTAAGGCTGTGTATTGTGACGGCGACGCAATGACTGCCGTCACAAATTGATTAATGGTTGTCACTAGGCTTGCCCTCCCTGATCATCATAGCCGGCGGGATGGCGCTGTTTCCAGTTCCACGCAGTCCGAATAATCTCTTTGACATCATCATACTGTGGTTGCCAGCCCAAAGTAGCGCGGGCTTTATCACTCGCAGCAATTAAGGTACTTGGATCGCCGGCTCGACGTGGCGCCATCACAGCTGGAATCGGTTGTCCAGTTACTTCACGAGCAGCATCTAACATTTCTTGATTAGAAAAACCCGTTGAAGAACCTAAGTTAAAGGCTGCACTGGCATGATCTTGTTGTAAATAAGTTAATGCCAGAATATGCGCATCCGCTAAATCAACCACGTGGACATAGTCGCGCACGTTGGTGCCATCTGGGGTGGGATAATCATCACCAAAAATCTGCAATTGATTCCGTTCACCCGCAGCAACTTGCAAAATAATCGGCACGAGATGCGTTTCTGGGTGATGATCTTCACCGATACTGCCATCTGGTTTCGCACCAGCTACGTTGAAATAGCGCAATGCAACAAACTTAATTCCGTAAGCGACATCTGACCAATGCATGATTTTTTCCATGGCTAACTTACTTTCCCCATAAGGATTCGTCGGCACTTGGGGGTCAGTTTCTTTGATGGGAACTTGCTTGGGTTCGCCATAAGTTGCAGCGGTTGATGAAAAGACAATTCGTTTCACGTCATGTTTTGCCATAACTTCTAGTAATTTCACCATACCAGCCGTATTATTATCAAAATATTTCAACGGATCTTGCATTGATTCTGGTACGACAGAAAAGGCCGCAAAATGCATAACTCCTTCAATATTTTCCTGATCAAAAACTGAATTCATAAACGTGGTATCCCGAACATCACCTTCATAAAAACGAGCTTGTGGGTTGATAGCAGCTTGATGTCCCGTCACTAAATTATCAACCACTGCAACATCATAACCCTGTGCAACTAACCGATCGACTGCGTGTGACCCAATATAACCAGCCCCACCTAAAACTAACACTGCCATGTGATTTCCTCCTATTCAATTCCGCTACTTATGCCAAACTCATTAAGCCAATTCTAAAGGTCCATCCGCAATTTCAGCAATATAGAAATCAGCATCATAGCCGACCGTATCCCGATAAACTTGACCCACGTTTGCCTTAAAAGCGTCAACTTGATCCTTTTCAACAATTGCAATTGCACAGCCACCAAAACCGGCCCCAGTCATCCGCGCGCCTAAAACGCCAGGTTGTTGCCAAGCAGTTTCTGCCAAGGTATCTAATTCTTTACCCGTAACTTCATAATCAAAATGTAGTGACACGTGTGAAGCGGTCACTAAGCTACCGAAAGTCTTTAAGTCAGCATTAGCCAAAGCCTGCGTTGCTCGGATAGCGCGTTGATTTTCAAAAACAGCATGCCGGGCGCGTTTAATTAACGTGGCATCATTAATCAGATAGGCCGCTTCATCAAAGTTAGCTTCATCTAAATCACCTAATGACTTAATAGCTAACTTCGTTTGGAGGCGTGCCAAGGCTTCTTCACATTCAGCCCGACGTTCATTGTATTTCGAATCTTGAAGTTCGCGCCGTTTATTCGTATTCATAATCACAATAACATGATTCCCCAATTTAACAGGGGCGTATGAATAGGCCATGGTATTGGTATCTAATAGGATTGCTTGATCTTTTTTACCCATACCAACTGCAAATTGATCCATAATTCCCGAGTTAACGCCGATATAATTATTTTCAACTTTTTGACCTAATTTAACGAGGTCTAATTGGCTAACCGTTAAGTTAAAGCCAGTCTTTAAAACAATTCCCATCAACAATTCGATAGAAGCTGATGATGATAACCCAGCACCATCTGGTAGATTTCCATGCACATATAAATCAAAACCATGATCAAATGTAACGCCGGTCTTCGCTAATTCATCCATCATCCCTTTAGGATAATTCGTCCAACCAGCGGCCTTGTCATAATTTAAATCATGAACATCAAACGTCACGATGCCTTGATCCGGAATATTGGCAGAATACATCCGCACCGTGTTATCAGTTCGCGCAGCATAGACCCCGTACGTCCCAATGCTGATTGCACATGGGAAGACGTGGCCACCATTATAATCTGTATGTTCGCCGATTAAGTTAATCCGACCAGGTGAGAAAAAGACCCGTTCTGGTTCGCTGTCAAAAGTCGTTTTAAATTCTTGTCGTAAGTCGCTGGTTTTCATAATTGTAGCCTCCGGTTTATTTTAGTAAAACTTTATCAATCTGAATATAAGGCAATTTCCACGGTTTGTCAATCACTAATTATCCTTGGTTTCACAAAAATGGTAACGCTTTATCGTATATTTTATTTTTCGATTTATACCTTTAGCAACCAACCTAACTTAGCCTGGTTTTCACTTGATTAGTAAAACTATTCTAGTTAATTTTAACTAAACATTCTATACAAATGCCCAGTTTTGCTTTATATTATTTGTGTAAGCGTTTTATAAAATGCTGTTATTTTTGAAAGGAGCACCATTTATATGCAAGCTGACCTTGAGTGGTTGGATGACCCCGAAGTGTTTCGTGTGAATCAACTTCCGGCTCATAGTGACCATGCCTTCTATCAAACCAACGCTGAAATAACCCAAACCAGTAGTTACGTGCAATCTTTAAACGGGATTTGGCAATTTAGCTTTGCCAAAACCCCGGCGGAACGGCCCTTGAACTTTTATGACCCGAACTTCGATGCTAGTGCGTTTGAATCAATTACGGTGCCTGGTCATATTGAATTAGCCGGCTACGGTCAGATTCAATACATCAATACGTTATATCCTTGGGAGGGCCAAGTTTTCCGCCGCCCACCCTATACGTTAAATGCAGATCAGTTAGTCTCTGGACTCTTTAGTGACGCCATTGACAATACCGTCGGTTCATATCTTAAAACATTTGAATTAACGCCTGCATTCCAAGGCAAACGGACAATTATTCAATTTCAAGGCGTTGAAGAAGCCCTGTATGTCTGGCTAAATGGTCATTTTGTTGGCTATGCAGAAGATAGCTTTACCCCATCTGAATTCGACTTAACGCCGTTCATCACCACCGGTAAAAATACGTTAGCAGTACGTGTTTACAAGCGCAGTACCGCTGCGTTCATCGAAGATCAGGATATGTTCCGCTTCTCAGGGATTTTTCGCGACGTTAATTTATTAGCACTCCCGGCCGTCCATATCGCAGACCTCGATTTACGACCAACCGTAACTACCGACTGGCATACTGGCAATTTAGCAGTTACGACCAAGTTATCATGTGCAGCTACCACCACAACGGCCACCTTGCAACTCACGGTCACCGATCCAGCTGGTACCGTCATTGCTCAACAAACCCAACCACGGGCCAATACGGTGACCTTTGACCCAATCACGGTCACGGACGTTCAACTTTGGGGTCCCGCTACCCCGAACCTCTACCAGGTCACACTAACCGTTTTGACCGCTAATCAGCACATCATGGAAGTCGTCCCGTATCAATTTGGCTTCCGGAAAGTCGAACTTCGCGCTGATAAAGTGATTTACGTCAATAATCAACGACTGATCATCAATGGTGTGAACCGCCATGAATGGAACGCCAAAACCGGCCGCGTCCTATCAATTGCCGACATGCAAGCTGATATTCAAACCATGTTAGCTAATCATATCAACGCTGACCGAACTTGCCACTATCCCGATCAACTCCCTTGGTACACTTTATGTGACCAAGCCGGCATTTATTTGATGGCCGAAAACAACTTGGAATCTCATGGTTCTTGGCAAAAATTAGGCGCCATCGAGCCATCTTATAATGTACCTGGTGATAATCCACACTGGTTAGCCGCAGTAGTGGATCGAGCCCGCACTAACTATGAACTTTTCAAGAATCATCCCGCCGTTATTTTCTGGTCATTGGGGAATGAATCTTACGCTGGGAGTGATATTGCTGCCATGAACCGTTTCTACAAAACTCATGACACCTCTCGCTTGGTTCATTATGAAGGGGTCGTTCATACGCCCGACTTAAAAGATCAAATTTCAGACGTTGAAAGTCGGATGTATGAAAGTCCTAAAAACATTGCCGCTTACTTGGATAATGATCCGCAAAAACCCTTTATCGACTGTGAATACATGCATGATATGGGTAATTCACTAGGCGGTATGCAAGCTTACAATGACCTCATTGATCGCTATCCGATGTATCAAGGGGGCTTCATCTGGGACTTTATCGACCAAGCCCTCCTCGTTCATGATCCAATTTCTGGACACGATGTTTTACGCTATGGTGGCGATTTTGATGACCGTCACTCAGATTATGAGTTTTCCGGCGACGGGTTGCTATTTGCTGACCGAACCCCAAAACCAGCCATGCAGGAGGTGAACTATTACTATGGGTTACACAACTAATCAGCTTCATGTCATTTACGGTGATGGGGCACTCGGTGTGAGCGGTGCCGACTTTCACTACCTTTTTAGCTACGAACGCGGTGGGTTAGAGTCCTTACAAATTCACGGTAAAGAATGGCTTTATCGCACGCCAAAACCTACTTTCTGGCGGGCCACGACCGATAACGACCGCGGTAACCATTTCTCAGAAAAATCCGCACAATGGTTAGCGGCCAATCAGTTCAGCCCTTGTACGCAAGTCGCGGTAAGTATCGATGGTCAGCTCTTACCTGAGTTGCCAATTGCGCCGTTGAATAATCGTTACACTAATAACGAAACTGCGGCTGAGGTTGCTCTAACCTTCACCTTCAGTACCAATACGGTGCCCAGCACACCAGTCACCATCACCTATACGGTCACCGGTACCGGAAAAATACACGTCCAAGTCCACTTTACGGGCAATGCCGCTTTACCAGACTTACCCGCTTTGGGACTACGCTTAATCATGCCAACTACCGCAACTGGTTTTGACTACACCGGTCTCGCTGGTGAAACCTACCCTGATCGTCAAGCCGGCGCAGCTCACGGAACTTACCACATTGATGGCTTACCAGTTACTCCTTATCTAGTGCCACAAGACTGTGGGATGCACATGGCGACCCAACAAGTCACCGTCACCCGTGATCAAACCCAAAACAATGCCGATCAAGCGAGGATGCCGTTTGCTTTAACCTTTGAACAAGCGACACATCCTTTCGCCTTTAGTTGCTTACCTTATACGGCTGAAGAACTCGAAAATGCGACTCACATGGAAGAATTACCCTTGCCACGACGGACTGTATTAACGATTTACGGCGCTGTACGTGGCGTTGGCGGGATTGATAGTTGGGGCGCCGACGTCGATGCTCAGTATCATATTCCAGCCAGTCAAGCTATTGATTTTGACTTTAATATTAGTCCTAAACACTGACATTTATTTAAAATTTCGAGCTTGGGTTTAACCTCAAGCTCTTTTTTAATGCCCGAAAATTGAGCGCTAAATGCTAAGTCTCGGTACCACTGCAACAGCCAAATTAACTTCGTTGGTAAAACCATCGTTAAACTTTTTAGTAAAATAGTTATTGACATCTTTACTGAAAACGATTACATTAAGACTTGTAATTCATAACGAGAAAGATGTGAGGCGATACTATGACTGATTCTGTAACGACTAAAAGTAAATCGCGACGCGTAACTTCGCAATTAGCTTATTCCTTTGGGGCTTTCGGGCATGATGCGTTCTATGCAACGCTATCCACGTACTTTATTATGTTCGTCACTTCCCACTTATTTGACAAGAGCAGCGGTGCTCAAGGTTCCAAGATGATTGCGTCCATTACGTTAATCATCGCTGCCTTACGCTTCGTCGAATTGGCGATTGATCCTTTGATTGGGAACGCCATCGACAATACCAACTCACGCTGGGGACATTTCAAACCTTGGATTGTCATTGGCGGGACGATTGGTTCAATTGTCTTAGCTATTTTATTCACTGACATGGGTGGACTCAATGCTTCTAACCCGGTCCTATATTTAATTATTTTTGCTATTTTATACATCACAATGGATATCTTTTATTCCTTTAAAGACGTTGGTTTTTGGTCCATGATTCCAGCAATTTCATTTGATTCGGCAGAACGTGAAAAGACGGCCACCTTCGCTCGAGTTGGCTCAAATATCGGGGCCAACTTAGTTGGCATCGTTGTTATGCCAATCGTCTTATACTTCTCGGTGAACGCTAACAGTGGTCAAGGTGATAACCGAGGTTGGTTGGCCTTTGGCTTAATCATCGCCTTAGTTTCTTGGATCTCCGCGATGGCAGTTGCTGCCGGCACCAAAGAAAATGAGTCTGAATTACGTCAAAATACTGAAAAAACGACTTTCAAAGACGTCTTCAAGGTTTTGGGTCGTAACGATCAATTAATGTGGTTAGCCCTTACCTATGGGATTTATACGGCTGGGATTGCCATCACCAACTCTCTGGAACTCTATTACTTCACCTATATTTTAGGGAACGCTTCTGAATATACCTTGCTAGCCAGCTTGAATGCGATCATCGGGATCTTTTCTGTTTTGGCTTTCCCATCACTAGCCAAGAAATTCAGTCGTCGCAAAGTCTTCTTCTTAGCGATTGCCATCATGATGGTCGCCTTAGCTCTATTCACGTTCTCCGGTCAATCTTTAGCCTTAGTTTTGACGGCTGCTGTCTTATTCTACATTCCACAACCATTGATTTTCTTAGTTGTCCTAATGGTCTTAAGTGATTCCGTAGAATACGGGCAACTAAAGTTTGGGCACCGTGACGAATCTTTAACTTTATCCGTTCGCCCATTGTTAGATAAACTAGGCGGCGCCGTTTCCAACGGGATTGTTGGTTTGACTGCCGTTTGGGCCGGGATGACTGCCGGCGCAACTGCGGGTGACATTAGTACTCATGGGCAAATGATTTTTAAATTAATGATGTTTGGCGTTCCGGCACTGATGATTCTAATCGGAACGTTTATCTTCTTCAAAAAAGTCACTTTAGATGAAACCATGCACGCTAGCATTGTGGACGAACTCGAAAAGACTTGGCACAAACATCTAGATACCGATGAAACACCAGCCGAGGTTGAAGCTGAAGCAACGGCCACGACCAGCTACCAACTGCCGGTCAGTGGAACGTTACAAAAGTTAAGTACCGTTGGTAATCAGACCTTTGCCAGTGGCGATATGGGTCGGGGATTTGCAATTAAACCGACGGATGGTGGTGTCTATGCCCCGTTTAACGGGATTGTTGAAGCCACCTTTCCAACACGTCATGCTATTGGGCTGCGCTCAGACACCGGAATCTTAACCTTGATTCATATCGGGATTGGGACCGTTAACTTACGCGGTACCGGTTTCGTACAATATGTTCAAAAAGGCGACCGGGTCACTCAAGGTCAAGAATTGATTGAATTTTGGGCACCAGCAATTACTAAAGCTGGTTTAGATGACACCGTCATGGTCGTTATCACCAATCATCAAGCCATTCAAAGCTTTGATTACTTGAAACATACCGGAACCGCCACACACGGCGAGGCGATTTTAAAACTTTCGAGTCCCGCTGCTAAGCAAGACTAAAGTCATTGAAAAAGCAATCCGCACCGGCAAATAGCTGGCGCAGATTGCTTTTTGTTCACAGCCCCCCTCGGCGCCATGTCGGCCACCACTTTCACTGCTAAAGTTCGTTAGTTTAAAGCACAAATGTAAAATTTTATGTTATGATAATAATATTATTATTAGGTACAGTTAGGGTCCCATCAAATTGATGGGGCCCTAACTTTTAGTCGTTTAGTTTAATGCTTCATATTGATACCTAATCGTATGTGTCACCGGATGTCCTGGCCGCAATACGATATCACCAAAATCAGGATGATTAATCGCATCTGGTAAGGTTTGAGCTTCCGTCGCTAATGCCGTATATTGATGAGCGGCTTCCTTAGTTGCATCAAACGGATTAGCCGTATAAATAATCAAGCTATTCCGATCAGAATAGAGCTTTACTTGCCGATGCTGGTCGGTATCACCAATTACCGCAATGGGCGTTGTCGCACTAGGCGTCACTTCGTAAGCATCATCGAATTCAATCCCTTGACTGGTCGCTTTCAATTGATCCAAAGCCGCTTGAACTGGTTGCGGTTCATTGAAATCATAAGCAGTCTTGCTAACTGGTAACCGTTGACCGGTTGGCACCTTTTCAGCATCAAACTCTAAGCGCTTAGCACTAGTGATTTGTAGCCATTGATGGGCCAATGAGGTCCGATCATCCGCCACGTTCCAATAGACGTGGTTCGTTGGATTGAAGAGTGTCGCCGCATCCGTATCACCTGTAAAAGCAATCGAAACACGATCTTGATTATCTAAAGTAAACTTAATTTGCACAGCTAAATTACCCGGATAATGATCGGTCGTCGTTGTGATTTGCCGTTGTAGGGTCACGCTAGCACTATCCGCTGTCTGACTTAACTGACCCGCAAAATTCAAGGTATTAAACCCGTGCTGGCCCCCATGCAAAGAATGGGTTTGCTCATTCATATCAACGTTATAACGTTGATCGTCAATCTTAAAGCTAGCACCGCCGATACGACCTGCGACACGCCCAATCGATTGGCATAAGCAGTACCCGACGCGTTGATAGTCTGCCATGTTGTCTAGGCCCCAAATCAAAGGCCGCTCGACGCCATTTTCCACAACGACAAACTCTTGCCACGTTCCCCCATAACTCAAAACTGAGATACGAGTTTGGTGATCATTAATTAACGTATATCGCATAATATCTTGACCGGCTAACTGGTCAAAAACTGTTGCTTTCGTTTCCAAGGTAATCCCTCCATATTTAAAACGCTTTCATCGTTAATTATAGCCTATTTAAACTGGAATTGATATTATTTTAGTAAAAGTTTAACTAAAAAGCGTTAGTCCTTCGCTTGCGAAAAACTAACGCTTTTTCAATTAGGCCTGTACGGTCGTTTTAGCTGCTACTGCGGTAATGTAATCTAAGAAATTCCCGAAACATTGCTTCAAGAAGTGTTCGCTACCATCGTCATCTAAATGGTCGTTTTCATCAAATTTGGTGCCTGCTTGCGGTAACATAAATTCATTCCCCGGCATCACTTTAGCATCTACCCCTGGTGAATCCAGAATCTGCCGTAAGTTCATTTGTGCGCGGACCGTGCCTTGAATCCCTAAGGATGTCCCCACAATCATGACTGGCTTGTCCTTAAACGGATGTTCCGCACATGATAACCATTCAATCGCACTCTTCAAAGCGGCTGGAATCGAGTGATCATATTCTGGTACCGCAATGACCACGCCATCAGCAGCGTCAATTTTAGCTGCTAGGGCTTTGACGGTCGCTGGTTCGTTATCCAGATCATCTTCGTTAAACAACGGCAAGTCTTTGATTTCACAAATATCTAAGCTAGCTTGTGCATCCATTAAGTCCTTCATCGCATACAAAAGTTTTCGGTTATACGATTTTGAGGCATTAGTGCCGACAATCGCGACAATATTAGCTTCATCATCGCCGGCCTTTTGTTGCGCCTTGGCATTCTCACTCGCCGCCGCACCCGCAACGTAACCGGATGCAATTCCCCAAGTATTCATCATACTTGGCATTGAATCGTGACCATTGGCGCCACCGATAACTTCACCGGCCCCAAAGTAGTTTGCTACTAAAGCATTCTTACTCGTCAATAATTGTAAGCTCTTAGAATCCGTGGTATAGCCACCTAACGTGGTCGCAAACCGGTCACGTTGTTCGATAAGATAATAAGTATCGCCTTCATATTGATGTAAGTATTTCGGATCACGACCGAATTCACGATCATGGCCAGCCTTAACGTAACCTTGATAATCAGAAACCGTCTGTGCGAGCCGGTCGGCATTTACGCCAGCTGCCTTGGCAACCGTCGTTAAGTCACCCTTAACGAAAATTGGTCGCTTAGTGGTATCGGCAAAGAATCCTTTGATTTCTTGGGGAGTGAAGTCATGTAAAATCAAGAGATCGTAAACTTGTTTCCAGGTCCGTTCATCCATTAACAAGTAAGCAGTTTTGTCCGCTTGCTTTAAAATAGCATTCCGAAAAGCGGTGTACACGTTAGATTCATTAACAATCCGTTCACCCTTGGTGTTCACATAAATGGCACCCATATCCGTCGCTTGCTTTGAGGCATAAGTTGTTAACTTAGCAACCCCTGGTTCCACTTCAACCCCATGCGGATAGATCTTATACCAATCTAAGTCATGCGTTTGTAAATCCAAATCTGCATTAAATTCATAGGCATCACCCGTGGACGTCATTGGACCATAGTAATCAATCCCTTGGCTTTCAGCACCACGCATCTTTTGATTAGCCCCATGACCCCCCGTAGCTAAGACAACTGAGCGCGCTTTAATCTTAATCAATTGCCCATGTTGTTTACCGACTAAGCCGTTCAACTGACCTTGGCGGTTAAACGTTAAGGATTGAACTGGCGTATCTAATAAGATTTCGCCTCCCGCTGCCGTAAAGGCCCGCGAAACTTTTTGAATCAGTTCATAACTGCTAGCTGAAGGTAACTCGATTTGCCGATTAATTGAATGTTCCGGCGTTTGGGTTTGGGCTTTTTGGTAATGTAAGTCCGCAAAATCACTAATAAAATCAATCGCTGGTCCAATATGGTCTACCATTAACTGGGTTAGAGCAGGATAGTTAGTTTCGAGACTTTCACGGGCAACATCCTGCGCTAACATTTCAGGCGTATCATGATTATTATCAAAAATCTGAGCAGATACTTTAGAGCCCGTCCCAACAACATTGGAGCCATTGAGAATCGTCGCACCCCCAAGATAACCATTCTTTTCAACTAGAATGACCTTTTGACCCATAGTTAACGCCCGACAACCCGCAACTAATCCGGCTTCACCACCACCGATAATCACAACATCCGTCCGCAGATGCTGCGTTGTCGTGGCTTTTTTAGCCTTCGGCACTGGGGTTAACGTAATCCCTTCGTCAGCGACCGCTTTTTGCGCGGAAGTCAATAGGGCTTGGGTCATCACGGTAGCACCACTAATCGTATCGACATTGAATGATTGTTCATCAATAATATTTTGTTTTAATTTATCAATGACTTGATTAAAAATTCCGGACGTTTCAGAATGTTTCAAGATTTTTAAATCTTCCACTTTATCATCTTGAACGTCAACTTCATAATTAATAATGCCATTATGGCCCATTGCTTGACCTTTAATTTGTTGTTCTGCTTTACTCAATTGAATACACTCCCTTACGTCGCGGCTTCAAGCCACTCGTGACCTTAACTTGTTGCTGGCGATCGATAAAAATTGCTTCGACCCCTGGTAATTGCTCGATGGTCGCCATGCCAGCCACACACCCTTGAAAATAACCCACCGTGGCTAGTACCTCGGCTAATTCTGATTGTGCCGTAATAATACTGACTTGGGCCACCTGATTTTTAACGGGATAGCCCGTTTGTGGATCAAGAATATGATGATACACTTGGGTGCCAACCTTAAAATATCGTTCAAAAATACCGGATGTCACAACGGTTTTAGCTGGCATTTGAACTTGCAATAATGGTTGTCCGCGTGGCGCGGTTGGGTTTTGAATCCCAACCTCCCAACGTTGATCGGCAGTGAACGGCTGTGTCCCTAGTAACTTAACATTACCACCCAAATTCACAATTGCTTGCGTGACACCAGCTTGTTGCAACTGGGCCACAATTTGATCTGCAAAGTAACCTTTCGCAATTGCACCCAAATCAAGCGCCATCCCGGCCCGTTGCAAATAAACGGTCTGGTGAATGGGGTCTAGCTTAACTTGATCAGGATCCATCAAGGCTAGTCGTGCCTGAATACGCGCCGGACTGGGCACTTGTTGCCCCCCAAACCCGATCCGCCATAACTTGACTAACGGTCCAATCAACACGTTAAAACTAGCCGAATATTGGCGTGTATAGGCTAGTGCTGCCTGAATTAATTGAAAACCCGGGGTACTGATTGCAACCGGCTGCTGACCGGCTTGTTGATTAATCGCACTTAATTCCGAATCTGGTCGATTCATTGAAAAAACTTGATCCATCCGTTGCAGATAGTCATAAATAGCTTCAATGACCGGCTGATTCCGTTCAAATAACGTTATTGAGATAACCGTGCCCATTAACGTAAACTGGGAAACGTATTTCTTATGCGTTGCATGTGGTGCCGTCAATGGTCACAGCTCCTTTTTTATTTAGCTTAATTTCAAATCAGTTAATGTCGGTCGTAACCGGTCCAAGGCAATTTGCCCAGGCGCTGAGGCCGCACCAACCGTCGCAAAGGACAAGCAGGAGCCAAAAACTTCTCCCGCCAAGCGCGACACTTTACCCAAATCACCCATAGACATCGTAATCACCGGTTGAGTCAGGCTTTGGTGCGCTTCATTGGTCGCTGCCAGTAAGGTTAACACGTCATTTGACGTTTGTGGCATGACCGCCATCTTCGCAACATCGGCGCCAAAAGCCACCATACTGGTCAACCGTTCTACAATATCAGCTTGCGCTGGCGTCTTGTCAAAATCATGATTACTCATAATGACGACGACTTTTTGCGCATGGGCTTGGTCAACTAATTGTTTCACCGCTACTTCATCATGATACCGTTCAACATCTAACGCATCCGTGAACTGGCCCGCTAATACCGTCGTATTAACTTTAAAGTAATCGGCATCGCTTAACGCTAATTCGCCACCTTCGCCTTGAGTTCTAAATGTGGTTAACAAGGCTAAATCGCCTAACGCTTGGCGTAACTGTTGACCGGTTTGTGTTAATTGATCTGGTTGCGTGACGCCCTCATAAAAATCAATGCGCCATTCAACTAAATCTGGCTGGGCCGCTTTAATTGCCGGCACGGCCGCAAGAATTTCAGCCGTCGTTTTACCCGTAATCGGGACTGCAATTTTAGGCCGGCCAGCACCTAAGGTTAGGTGCCGTAATTTAACGATTTTTTGCATGATTGAGACTGGCTCCTTTCTGAGTTGGTTTGCCAAATAAATGATAGTATCGAATCGTTATTAAGACTGCTAAGATAAAACCAATCAGCGCAATAATAACATCAAATAAGAAGATATTAGCTAAACTATCAGCCATCATTCCGGTAACTAATGGAATTGTGAAGGAGGCAATTGAACCAGCCGTATAAAAGGCTCCGGTAATTGTTCCCTTACCTTGTGGGAAGAAGGTCGACATAACCGTTAACCCTAATTGCATCACCCCACCGGCGGCTGAGAAACCAATGACAAATGACATAATTGAACACATCATCGCGGTTGGGAATAAGTACATTAACAAAAGTGATAAGAATGACATTAACGTATAAATACCTAAAAATTGAATTTCTTTAACGGCGCGTTTGGCCAAAGCTGCGGTCACTAAGACACAAACAATCGAGCCGATACTATAATAACTAATCAACGCTCGTGACCCCGTGTCACCCATGCCGGCAACATGGGTCCCATATTGACTTAACCATTGGCTAACAAGATAAAAGGTGGCTTGTGAGACATAACCATAAAGGATAAACAAGGTGCCATCAAACCATAAACTACCTTTAGGTTTAGCAGCTGTTTCAGCTTTAGTGGCAGTAGTCGTCGTTGTACTAGCTTGATTGGCAACTGGAAATTTGCCAGAAACTAATAAGAAAATCAAGTTAATGACTAAAACAACAATACACAGAATAAATGACCAACCATACCAATACTTACCAGCAACTAGAAAGCTAACCAATAAGGGTAATCCGAATTGTCCAACTGAGATAAAAGCTTTAATAATAACATTTGCGGTTCCTTTAGCATTCGGGAACATTTCCATTAAAGCTGGATAAGTCCCAGAATCTAAGAACGAGTTAGCGATCCCCGCTAGAATCCCAAAAATATACGCGATTGAGATTGACGGGCTCATTAAGATTCCCACAAAGAACAACAGATAAGTAATGACACCTAAAACAACGAATGGCTTACGACCAAATTTATCTGATAAAAATCCTGAAACCAATAAGACAATTAAGCGACCAATTCCTAATGAAGAAATAACGACCGCTACACCACCTGTATTGGTATGCCATTGTCCAGCTAACGAATCCATGTTTTGGGCTAAAATAATGACCCCAATCCCATGAATAAAGTAGTTTAGGTATAGGCTAATTGCGGTTGGCATATACTTATTTTTCATGATATCCTCCTAAGCGCAATTTTTATTTATGGTCAACAGCATCTTCATCAAATAAAATATGGCGAATATAATCAACTGGCATTTCTTTACCCGTCCATAACTTAAAGGCAGCTGCACCTTGTTCAAGCATCATGCCTAAACCGTTAAAGACATGTTCAACCCCAGCTGCTTGTGCAACTTTCATGAGTTTAGTCGTCCGTGGCGCATAAACAGTATCAAAGACAATCAAGTCCTTACGTAACCAACTAGGATCATCAATTAGCGTCTTGTCTTCCAATGGTTTCATCCCAACCCCAGTTGAATCAGTATAAATATCAGAACTTTGAATTTCTTGTTTGAAATCAGCGCGATTTTCAAGTTCATGTAAGGTCGCTTTGCAATCGGTCCGTTCATTAATTAACTTAACATTACGTTCTGCATTTTCCCAAGAAGCATCATGCATATTAAAGATCGACATCTCTTTAACGCCATCTAAAGCTGCTTGCACAGCAATGGCAGTCCCAGCGCCACCGGCACCAGCCAAAGTCATCTTTTGACCACGAATATCAATACCTTCATCTGCCAAAGACTTCATAAAACCAATGCCATCAGTTGTATACCCGGTTAGCACGCCATTATCATTAACAACCGTATTAACCGCACCAACCATTTCAGCGGCAGGATCTAATTTATCTAACAATGGAATAACTTTTTGTTTATTAGGCATGGAAATATTAGACCCACGCATATCTAAAGTTCTAATTGATTGAATCGCGCTTGGTAACGTCTCATTAGTGACTTCAAATGCTAAGTACGCATAATTTAATCCTAGTTTAGCAAAAGCATTGTTATGCATCGTTGGTGACATTGAATGTCTAATTGGATAAGCCATCAAGCCGATTAGTAATGTATGTCCGTCAATTCGTTCAGTCATAATTAATTCACTCCTAAATAAAATTTATAATATTTTGTTACTCAATTCACTTGTCATCTTAGCAGATTGACTTATTATATTAAATAGGGTAACGTTGATTAATCAATAGATATTTTCTATGATTGAAAGGGGTATCATTTTCATGAATTTACGCCACTTGATTTTCTTTAAGGAATTGGCGCGCACCCAACATATGTCGCAAGCCGCTGATAGCCTTGGTATCTCACAACCATCACTTAGTTATGCCATCAAAAAATTGGAAAAAGAATTGGGCGTGCCACTTTTTGAACCTGACGGCCGTAATATTAAACTAACCCCAATCGGTGAGGTCTATCTGAAATATATCACTGCCAGCTTAAATGATTTATCACAAGGTAATGAGTTAGTTCACCAGTTGATGAATCCTGATACCGGTCACGTTAATTTAGGCTTTACTTACACCCTGGGTCAGCAGTTAGTGCCGGAACTACTCACTAACTTCCAAGCTGAGCCACAAAACAAGGCAATTACGTTTGAACTTGGCCAAAGTAACTCTACCGCCCTATTACAAGACCTAGCCAACGAAAAATATGACCTGATTTTAGCTTCTAATATTGAAAAATTTGGTGATCAAGCCGCCGACAATCTCTTTGACTTTATTCCACTGGTGCAACAAGAAATCGTGGCCGCAATTCCTAGCCACCATCCCTTAGTAAGTAAAGACTCCTTAAAGGTCGCCGATTTAGCACCTTACCCCATGATCCTTTTTTCTAAAAACAGTGGGCTTCGACCGTTAATCGATCAAATCTTAGCACGCGCTAAATTAACCCCTAAGGTTGCTTACGAAGTCGAAGAAGATCATACCATGGCTGGCTTTGTTCAACATAACTTAGGCGTGGCGCTCATGCCTTATTTACCATTGCTTAATCAAACCAATGTTCACTTGAAGCATCTTATAAACCAACCGTTGCAACACCAAATATATCTAATCGTAAAACAAAATCACTTTATTACACCTTCTGTTCATCGTTTCCAGGAATTCAGCCGCAGTTACTGTTGGCAACATTATACGAATCAAGAACGGTTGATTTAGATCTTAAAAGCGCGGGCGACAAAAATCCATCTTGTCGCCCGCGCTTTTGAATACTTTTACTTAGTCACAACTATTTTGGGCCGATATAAACTTAAAACAATCAGACTGCAGGCGACGCCAACCATCGCAATGCCAACATCAAACCACATAATATTTCGAATACTGACCCGCGAAATCCAGGCAGTAAACACCGGAATCGTAAACGAAGCCAACCCACTAGCCGTATAGTAAATGCCAGTAATACGACCCTTAGCCCGCGGAAAGACATCGCTCATAATGGTTAAGCCCAATTGCATCACGCCACCAGCGGCTGAACAACCAATGACAAAAGAACAAACTAGCGCCACGCTCATCACCGGCACTAACGTTAAAACAATTAAGGCCAGTAACGAAATTAACGTGTTGATTAACATGAGCCACACGGCCTTAATAACCCGTTCAACTAAAATAGCCGTCACGACGACCCCAAGAATTGAGCCAATACTGTAAATACTAACCAGCATCCGAGCATGGACCAAGTTAAGCTTAACCACTTCACTACCATATTTGGTTAACCACTGACTAACTAAGTAAAAAGTCGCCATCGACACATAACCAAAAATCGTTAAAACAATCCCTAATACTAACTGTCGCGGCTTTAGCCCAGTCGGTTTTGGGGCTACCTTCGTGACAGCTGGTTTAGCCGGAACAGTTGATAGCTTTGGAAACTGCCGTGCTCGTAATAGCATAAAATTAATAACCAATAGCCCGATGCACAGTAAAAATGACCAACCATACCATAAGGTCAAATGATCAAGTCCGGCCACGATGATTGGTAATAATAGCTCACCAATCGATGCAAACGCCTTAATCATAATATTGGCAGTTGCTTGTCGCTTGGGATACAACTCCATTAGTGCTGGATAAGTCCCAGAATCCAAAAAAGAATTTGCCATCCCAGCTAAAATTCCAAAGCCATAGGCAACAATAATGGTCTTCGATAAAATAATACCGATAAAAAATAACGTATACGTTAAAATGCCAATCTGTACAAAAAACTTACGCCCAATTCGATCGGAAAAAGTGCCGGCAATATACAAAACTAGCAAGCGACCAATGCCTAGTGATGAAATAACTAATGAAACTCCAGCATCATCAACGTGCCACTGTTGCCCTAAAACAGTCATGTTCTGAGCTAAAATAACAATGGCCATCCCATGGACAAGATAGTTGAGGTATAAGCAAATCGTCGTTCGGGTCCGTTCTATCTGAGTCATCCGTATTCACCTGTGCTTTGCTTAAATTTGAATTGAGTAACAAAGCACTTTGCTCACCTGTTAACACAATCATTAAAAGGTAAAAATCTAGGTTTGTCAAGGCAACTAACCGTCACTTAGCACGCCACAACAAAATAGTCCTAGTTTTGGACTATATCAAGCTACTTTGGCAGCCGACTGAGCCATTAACTAGCACTATTATTGACCACTATCTTTAATCCAAGTCTACCTTAGCACGCTCATCATCAGTTTTAGCTTTTTTCTTCATCAAACCATTATTTTCAATGACGGCTTGATACCAATAAAAGGACTGTTTTCGATAACGTTTTAGCGTGCCTTGACCATTATCATCTAAATCAACATAGATGAAACCATACCGCTTACTCATCTCTCCAGTTGAAGCACTAACCAAATCAATACAGCCCCATGGTGTGTAACCCATTAGGTCAACCCCATCAGCAATCGCGCCGGCCATGGCTTGGATATGTTGCTTCAGGTAATCAATCCGATACTGATCATCCACATAAAAATTCTTATCTGGCTTATCAATTGCGCCCAAACCATTTTCAACGACAAACAGTGGTTTTTGATAACGGTCATAAAGTTCATTTAAAGCAATTCGCAACCCAGTTGGATCAATTTGCCAACCCCAATCACTGGCCTTCAAGAACGGATTTTTGACACCGCCCATTAAGTTACCCGCAACTGTATCAGTGTTCGCATCCGTCGTTTCAACGGCCATTGACATGTAGTAACTAAAGCCGACATAATCAACTGGATACTGCTTCAATAACGCTAATTCACCATCAGTAGTTGCTAAATCTTCAAATTTCAAGCCATATTGTGCCAATAGACGCTTCGTATAGGCGGGATATTCACCACGTACTTGCACATCGCCACAGAAAAAGTTAAAATCTTGGCTTTGTTGCAGGTTAGCTAACTGATTTTTTGGATTAGCATCGTAGCTGTAACTCGTCGCGTATAAGATCATACAACCGACTTTGAGTTCTTTCCGCAAATCATGCGCAATTTTAACTGCCTTGGCACTGGCGACGAACTGATTATGCCAAGCTTGGAAGACATTCTTTTTGTCATCAGCGCCACTTGATGGCACCATGCCTTGACCCATCACTGGAAAATGAGCGGCACTATTAATCTCATTAAAAGTCATCCAATACTTCACCTTATCTGCATAGCGCGTCAACACTGTCCGGGCAAAGTTTTCATAAAATTCGATCAAATAGTGATTCTTCCAACCACCATATTTTTTTGCTAAATTTAAAGGTAATTCATAATGTGAAATGGTTACCACTGGTTCAATCTGATGCGCTAAACATTCATCAATCACAGCATCATAAAAAGCTAAGCCGGCTTCATTCGGTTGGGTTTCATCGCCATCCGGAAAAACGCGTGACCAGGCAATCGAGAACCGATAGCATTTAAATCCCATTTCAGCAAATAACGCAATATCTTCCTTATAGTGATGATAAAAATCAATCCCTAAATGGTTGGGATACGTATATTTGGCTTCATCAATTGTCCAATCAAAATCTGGCTGTGAAACAATCTTAAAGCGATCTTTACCACCAGGTAACGCATCCGCAATGGACAAACCGCGACCACCTTCTTGGTAGCCACCCTCTAATTGATTGGCGGCAGTAGCCCCACCCCATAAGAATCCTTCTGGAAATTCTGACATTTGCTTTGCACCCTTTCTGACTTATGCTTTAGCACTAAATGTTAGCCCTTACATTTAGTATACGAACTTCGTAGTTGAATTTCAAATGAATTTGAAACCGGTTACTACAACTTGGCACCATTAGACGCGATGACTTTTCGATACCAATCAAACGAGGCTTTCCGGCGACGTTTTAACGTTCCTTGCCCAGCGTCATCTTGGTCGACGTAAATAAAGCCATAACGTTTAGACATTTCAGAAGTTGATGCGCTGATTAAATCAATTGGTCCCCACATAGTGTAACCCATCAAATTAACACCATCTTTAATCGCTTCTTGCATTTGCTGGATATGTTGCCGTAAATAATCAATTCGATAATCATCATGAATTTTGCCATCCGCTGAGGGTTTATCAAAAGCCCCGAGCCCATTTTCAACAATGAATAGCGGCACTCGATAACGATCCCAGAATTCGTTCAACGTTATCCGCAACCCAATCGGATCAATCTGCCAGCCCCAATCACTGGTCTTTAAATATGGATTCTTGCCACCCATATTTAAATTACCATTCGCCTTTTCAACATTATCACTAACAGAAGTAACGGTTGACATGTAGTAACTAAAACCTAAATAATCAACTTTACCAGCTTGTAATAACGCCTCATCACCGGGATCCATTTGTAAAGTTACACCGTTTTCCACGAAGTAACGGTTCATATATGTTGGATACTCCCCACGCACTTGGACATCCGTGAAGAACAAGTTAAGCTGATCTTGAAGCTGTGCTGCACGTACATCAACCGGATTCGACGTATTCGCATATGTTTGCATCCGGGCTAACATGCAACCAATCTTAGCAGTTGGATCAATTGCATGACATTGTTGAACCGCAATTGCGCTAGCAATAAATTCATGATGTAACGCCTGATAACGTAGTTGCATTTGCCCAGCAGTATCCAAATCACTATCCACTGCACCGGTTCCCATAAATCCCCACGTTGAGGCATTAATTTCATTAAATGTCATCCAATATTTTACAATACCTTGATATCGATTAAAAAGAACTTTGGTATAACGTGTAAAATCCGCAATGGTTTGACGACTCGCCCAACCATTGTTGATTAATGTCAAATCAAGTGGCATTTCATAATGCGAAATTGTCACAACTGGTTCAATATTATACTTGTGGCATTCAGCAAAAACAGCGTCATAAAATTTCAAACCGGCCTCGTTTGGTTCAGTTTCATCACCCTTAGGAAAGATCCGTGACCAAGCAATCGATAATCGAAACGCTTTAAAGCCCATTTCCGCAAATAGTTTTATATCTTCGCGATAATGATGGTAAAAATCGATGCCCCGTCGTTTCGGATATAACGTATCAGTCGAATCAGCCATCGCCGTTTGAATACTAGCCATCGTCACCGCATTCATTTGATCAATGTTTTTACGATCTTCAGCCTTTTTTACGACTTCTGCCGTCGTTAATCCTTTACCGTCCACGTTCCAGGCGCCTTCAATTTGGTTAGCGGCTGTTGCCCCACCCCATAAGAACCCTTTTGGAAAGCCAGTTGGAATTGTTTTTGAATACATTTTTAAACATCCTTTCAATAACAGATTATTAGTCTAAAATTAATAATGGTTTAGTTGCGCCAATAGTTTGAAGTTGTTCATCAACTAAATTAATATGATGATAATTTTTAGAGTTAGTGACCACGATTGGGGTTGTCACTGAGAACCCTGCTGCCTGAATAGCTTTAATATCAAATCTGACCAGTGGCTGCCCCATTTTAACAGTATCACCTTGGCTCACTAACGTTTCAAATCCCTTACCATCTAATTCCACCGTATCCATGCCAATATGCATTAGGAGCTCTGCACCATCATCGGTATTCAGACCAATGGCATGTCCTGTTGGAAAAACTAGTGCGATTGTCCCATCGGCAGGCGCTACTAACACCCCATCAGTCGGTTCAATAGCAATTCCTTTACCCATCGCACCAGATGCAAATACTTCATCTTTAACTTCGTTTAACGATAAGACTTGTCCCGTTACCGGACTATTTAAACGAGTGGCCTGATTATAAGTCACACTTGGTTTTAAAGTCGTTACACTAGTTCCAGTTGAAGCTTCCGCATTCACACCAGCCAATATGGGTTCTGCTGCAGGTGCCACTGTCTTAGCTGGTTGATCACCAGCATCAACACTTTGACGGCCAAATAACATCTGAAGGGCAAAACCTAAGACTGCTGAAACACCCATGGCAATGAGTAATCCATAGACAGCACCATCGATCCCACTTTTAGCATTAATTGCAGCTGGAATACTGAAAATACCCATACCGCCCATCATCCATAACTTAGTTCCGGCAAGACCAATAATTCCACCGCCGAAAGCGGATGCAATACAACTTAAAATAAATGGCCGTTTCCGTGGCAAGGTTAACCCATAAATGGCCGGTTCAGTAACACCGAAAATCCCAGAAATGAAAGCTGGAAAAGCAATACCACGCGTTTTTTGATTTTTAGTCTGCAATAAGATACCTAACACCACACCCGTTTGGGCAAAAGAAGCTGCCAATGATAAGACCACGATTGGATCATAGCCTTTGGAAGCCAGATTGGCCATTGCCACTGCGACAAATCCCCAATGAACCCCAAAGATGACGAAGACTTGCCAGAAAGCACCAATCACAACACCGGCTAGAATTGGACTAATATCATAAATAGCGACACAAGCTGTTGAAAGACCATCACTCAACCAAGTTGCAATTGGTCCAATGATTAGAAAGGTAACCGGGATCGCTACCAATAACGTGACGAATGGCACCAAGAATGTTTTAACCACAGTTGGAATCACTTTTTTGGCCCATTTTTGAACTTTGGAAGCAAACCAAACCGCTAGAATAATCGGAATAACGGATGAAGTATAGCTCATCATAACAACTGGAATACCTAAGAAAGTGGCATGAATTGAAGATTCAAAGAAAGTACCACTGAATAAAGTCGTTAGAACTGTTTTACTACTATTTAAAGCGACAATATCTGGATAGCAAAGTGCCATTCCAATTGCCATACCGACGTATTTGTCGAGATGGAATTTGCTAGCTGCTGACATACCAAGAACAACTGGCAAGAAGTAGAAGAACCCATCCCCAATTGCATATAAAATTCGGTATGTCCCAGAATTAGCTGATAACCAGCCAAACGCTAGAAACATTGCGTCAAAACCTTTAATCATCCCGGCTGCACACAAGACACCCAAAATGGGACTAAAAATACCAGAGATTAGATCAATAAATCTGTCAAAAATACTCATACTTTCATCGCTAGCATCATCATCTGGCACAGTTCCACCATCTGCGAAACCGCCGACTTTGATTAACGTTTCATACACATCAGCGACCTCATTACCAATAACTACCTGATATTGCCCACCTGATTGCACCACCGTAATGACACCATCGGTATCCTTTAAAACAGCTGTTTTTGCAATACTTTCATCCTTTAACTTGAACCGTAACCGCGTTGTGCAGTGCACCACACTGTTAACATTATCCTTACCGCCAACTCCGGCGATAATCTTTTTACTTAATTCTTCATAAGCCATCTTGTTTCCTCCTAAAAATATTCGACTTGGATAAACAAAAACCCAAACGTCCTTGCTTAAAGGCCTCACCATTAGTACTCTCATGGTGATGATTCTTAAGCAAAGATATTTGGGTTCATGCCTGTTTAACCAGTAACACACCTACTTAATCTTCGATTATTCAATTTTCTGTCGATGCGTTACTCGCCAGATATGCAACGTTAAATATACTTGATCATCCGGTGATAACACCCAATTTGCCTTACTTTGTAAAAAGTCATCAATTCGTTCAACCGTTCGATAGGCTTTAGGATATTTGACTATCATTAGCTGAAGCAATGATTGATCTAAGTCACTGCCAGTTGCTGGTGCATGACTTGCGCGTTGAACCATTAGTGATCGCAAATGTGCTACGAAACGATTATAATTGAATGATTCAGAGTCTAGCGTAATACCATATTGGTACTGAACAATATTGACAATACCACTAATAAGTTTTGTGATTTTGATCGTTTCTTGTAACTTAGAGCCATCCGAAGCAGCATTGACAAAGTGATAGGTCATAAAGACCACTTCACTTTTTGGCAACGAAATTTTAGCACAAGTTTTAATCAAATCAACAGCTTTTTGAGCGGCTTTATATTCTTTGCTAAAAAGGTTGCGAACTTCCCACCGAACCGTACCATTATCCACATCAATCCCATCATTGGCACGTTTAATAGCAAAATCAATATGATCTGCTAATACAAAATATTGATAATCGTTGAAGCTGAGCCCTAAGATAGGTTCAACCAAATGAATCACCTTAGTCGTTAATGATAAAGCTTGCGGCCGCAAATCCTTAAAACTATCAACATCTAAATTGCCCGTCAACGTAGCAATAAAACGCCGATCGATTTTTGTCTCATCAATTAGGTCGTCACGATGCTTGCCAAAGCCTACACCGTTCCCAATAACAACCCATTCGACGCTATCGTCATCTTCTACCAGGGCCGCATTATTATTAAAGTTTCTCAGGAATTTCATTACTGCGCCTCCCGGATTAAATAAAAAGCCTACTTTAAAAGTAGTCCAATTCCTTAATACGGAACTGTTGTACTAATAATAGTAGGCTAATGCCTGATCAAGTCAGTAACACGCTTTATTTATGGATTCATAGTACCAAGTTTTGTAAGCGTTGTCAACGACGTTTGTTAATTTAATTAGGATTACTTTTTAAAGGTATACCAATTTATTAAATAACCAGCAAGATTGGCGCTAAAAATTTATTTATCAATTTATCATTACGATCGTGATAGACTATAATAAAGTTAATTACAATTTGAAAGGAAACTATTTTTTTATGACTTATAAAACCATTCTATTCGATGTTGATAACACCTTAATTGATTCAGCTTCCATTGCCGCAAATGTCTTTCACGACGTCATTGCGACCTATGGTGTAGATATTCCTGTACAACAGCTCCGGAATTTAGTCGGCTTGCCCACTGATAAAATTTTGGAACAATTACAAATCGAACCCGCCGCTGAAATTGCAGCTAATTATGTTAAGAAAATTAGTGCTTACAAAGATAATTTGCACTTCTTTGACGGTATCCAAACTACTTGGAAACGTCTAAAAAATAACGGCATCGACACCGGCATTGTGACCTCAAGAACTATGGCCGAAGTTAAGAGCGATTTAGCTAATTTTCCTGAAATTACTCATTCTAAAATTATCGTAACCGCTGATAAAACTAGCGAACATAAACCAAGCGGCGCGCCACTGGAATTTGCTATGAAACAAAATGGCTTAGTTAAAAATGAAACTATTTACGTTGGCGATACTGTCTACGACATGCAAGCGGCCTTTGATGCTAAAATCGATTTTGCTAGCGCAACTTGGGGTGCACTACCTAATGCTGATTTTTCTGAAGCGACTTATCAATTGGAACACCCCTATGAATTATTGAATTTATAAAAAATTCATCATTATTAATTTTTTAATATACCTTTACAACCGTAGTAATTCAGACGCTTTGTTAACGAGAGGAGCCATAGAATCGATTCTTTTTCTTTTATGTTAATTTCAAATCTTATGTCAACACAAGAACAATATATTCCTACAGTGTTTAATAAAAAACTAGTATCGATAGGATTTTACACCTATCAACACTAGTTATCATAGAGCTACTTAATTATTAATAACAACTGCTTTGTTTTTGACCATTAAATTTAACAAGCATGTCTATATCTATTTTTTAATCGTCTTTAAACCATAGTGTTTCAAGTTAATAAAAACAGTTCTATCAAAGAAACCAATAAACGTTCCTTGAAAAAATAGACAAATAATAGTTCCGATATTAACTGCCCATAATTGACCACTAATAAGATAAGTAATCACCATAATAATTACTGGCGGAATATAGTGAACGATTTGCGCAATCGTTGCATTACCGTGCAAATATCTGAACCGAATAATCTGCATAAAATCATCATTCGGGTGCAGAATCAGATTAGCGCGCTGATACATTGAAGTTGCCAACGCCACACATAGAATTCCCAAAACATCAATTATTACTCGAGTATTTACAGGTAGCTCTCGAATGCCCGTTTTCTGAATTTCTTGTGTAAATAGTTGAATCAAATAACTAAATGGTACCGTGAATAACAAATTCCCAATAATTCGTGACCAGATAATCTGTCGAATTAAAATTGTATTCAATAACACCACTACCACACCACAACTAAATAACGTTACGCTCAAACTAAATGGCCAAAGATGATATAAATTAACAGCAGAGGCTGTCCACACGGCACTACCTAGGTTCATTACAATTGTTAAAGCATGCCCAATCGAGTTAATTAAGAGCGATAATCCGAGGAAGAACCATCTTTTGACCCAATCATGACCAACCTTCACTTGTGTGTTCTGAACCATCCGCAGCACCCCAGCTTAAATTGCCCTAAAGATTAATCAACGTTAGCAGTAACTGCATCCGGTGTTAAAAAGTCTTCATTAGCAGTTAAATCAAAACGTTGGATCAAGTCTTTAAAATCTTTATCTGTAATAGATTGTAGAATTTCGCCACCTTGAGCCCGAATCGTTGTGTAAATTAGAGCTGATTTTTCAACGGTTTCAATTAATCCATAGGTTTCATCCAATGAGTCACCGGCAGCGAAGACCCCATGATGTGGCCATACAACAACTCGAAAGTCATTCATCTTATCGGCTGTTTTTTCGCCAATCGCATTGGTTCCTGGACACATATATGGAATTACACCAATACCTTCTGGAAAGACAACAATTGATTCTGGATGCATTTTCCATAAAGTCCGACTAAATCGCTTTGAAGATAGCGGTACAGTAAACGTCATTGCAACTAAGTTAGTTGGGTGACAGTGCATGATAACCCGTTGATCAGGATCATGCTTTAGCCGTTCAATGTGACTCATCAAATGAGATGGAAATTCACTAGTAGGTTCGCCACCATCATTAAAGCCCCACATTAAATCAACCTGATTACCAGCCTTACTGATTCGAATTAACCCCATATCACGTTCAGGATATTCGATAATATTCTTAAAGTAACGGCCAGTCCCAGTTACAAGATAATACTTACCAGCTAATGCACTAGCATCAAATTTGATAGGAATTTGACGTAACACTTTATCAGTACCAGCAAAGGCTTCAACCTCTTCTTTGGTTAAGCGTAAACTGACATTCCCACCGTTACGTTCATCCCAGCCATGTCGATATAAATTATTCGTTGTTTTAGACATATCCTTAACATATGATGATTCAATAAAATTCTTCATATTTGCCAACCTCTTTAAATTAATTATTGTTGTAACAAACCTAATTTAGTTAATTATTTTGCATCTCGTGGAAATTGGACCTTTTGTTCATAATTCCGAATTTCATTAAGCCAATCAGCACCAACTGGTGTATTGTTCTTCAAGCAGAATTCATCCCAGATTGCACCAAATGGGTATGATTTAAGCTCTTCGGTCACTGCTAAACGCTTTGTAAAATCAAAATTCAATTCAGCCTTCTTTAAATCATCAATTGGTGCCAGCATTGCTTGTAATAATGCTTTTTGAGTCGCACGAGCACCAACAACCCAAGCAGCAACTCGATTAATGGTTGCATCAAAGAAATCTAATCCAATGTTAGTCCGGCTTAATTCATTATCACGAACCAAGGAGCGTGTAATTCGAGTTAATGCATCATCAAAGATAACAACGTGATCACTATCCCAACGAACTGGCCGAGAAACATGTAACATTAAGCCTTTGCCAAATGGCATGAAAGCAGAGAACTTATCTGAAACATCTTCTGTTGGGTGCCAGTGTCCAGCATCAATGGTCCATAATTTACCTCGACTGATTGCATAGTTGTTATAGAACAAGTGTGAACCAACCGTATAAGATTCAATTCCAGTTCCGAATAATTTACCTTCAACCGCTTCGATAGTATTATTTTCATCGTATTTTTTAGCAAATACTTCATCTAATGATTCAATTAAGCGTTCCCGTGGGCTTTGTTTGTCGATTGGATTATCTTTAAAGCCGTCTGGAATCCAGAAATTATTAACTGATTGTTGACCTAATTCCTTACCAAAGTAATTAGAAATTTCACGTGATTGTTTCCCAACTTGGATCCAATAATCGCGAACCGATTTTTCAGGACTTGCCAACGTAAAATTATTTTTAACCATTGGATGTGAGAAGAAAGTCGGATTCATATCTAGTCCAATACCTTCTTGCTTAGCCCAATCAACCCAATACTTAAAATCATCAGGACCAACCTCATTAAAATCCTTTTTCTTATCTGTAACCGCATACAAAGTATGCAACTGTACTTTGTGACTCCCAGGAATCAATGACAAAGCTTCATGTAAATCACCAGTTAATTGGTCTGGCGTCCGTGCAATTCCAGGATAATTTCCAGAAACTCCAATTCCACCAGTCAATTCTTGATTAGGATTCAAGAAACCATGAATATCGTCACCTTGCCAACAATGAACCGACAATTTAACTTTTCTCAAATCATCCATAACTTTATCAGTATCTACACCTAATTCAGCATAACGTTCCTTGGCAACTTCATAAGCTTTTTCTACTTCATCAGTTTTAACCATTATTATTTCCTCCTAAAATTAATCTAAATGAAATACTTCTTTTAGATCTGTAGTAACTGGACTATTATCCTCATTAGTATCCATTAATGGTTCCATATACTGCCACCATTTCTTACAAATATCGGTATCAGCGATTTTGTTATATGTGGCTTCATCAGATACTTCCAGATAAGCAAAGGTCTGGCCTGTCAATTCATTCAAAAAGATTGAATAATTTTTAGCACCATATTTTTTTAGTGCTTGCTTCATTTCTGGCCATAACTCAGCATGCCGTTTTTGATACTCAGCATAGGCATCCTTATGCAAATACATCACTTGTCCTAATCTAACCACTTTAAACCATCTCCTTAGACTTGTTTTTCAGAAACTCTTGATACTGACTTAAAATATCTCCATATTTATTTTTTTCTGGTCGGAATCGTTTTAAATCAAATGATTTAGCAATTAGCCGGCGACCAGCATTGATATTCTCAACATCCTCAGCCGCAATCATCTGAACCATGATGTTACCAATTGCCGTAGCCTCGCTAGGACCAGCAATCACTTCAACATCTGCTAAAGTGCTCGTTAGCTGATTCATCAGAGCAACATTACTACCACCACCGACAATATTTAAAGTATCAATATGGTACCCTAATATTTCATCTAACTTGGCTAATTCATTGGCATAAAACAACGATAGATTCGAATAAATAGCTTGGAATAATTCTCCAGGTGTTGTCGGAATCTTTTGATTAGTTTCTCGACAATAAGCCTGTAACTCTTCAATCATGTTGTTCGGATTCGTAAAACGATCATCATTAATATCGATAAATTGTTCAAATGGTTTTACCTTATCGGCCAAAGCAGCTAACTCACCAAAACTATATTTATCATTCAATTCATGTCGAACACACTGCGCAACCCATAAACCCATAATGTTTTTTAAGAAACGATAGGTCCCGTAAGCGCCCCATTCATTAGTATAATTTTCACGAAAAGCTTGTAAGCCATTTTCAGGAACATTCAATTCAGTTCCCAATAATGACCAGGTTCCCGAGCTTAAGAACGCCCATCGATCACCTTTTCCAGGGGTTCCAACAACTGCAGAAGCTGTATCATGAGTAGCAACGGTTATAACTTCAACTTCAGGAATATCATATTTTTTATGCCACTTGTAACTTACATTACCTAAGATTGAACCAGATTCTACTAATCGTGGAAATTGGTCTTGCGAAACATTTACTTTATCAAGTAAGTCTTTATCAAATAGTCCTACTCGTAAATTCAGCATTTGAGTAGTCGAAGCATTTGTAATCTCAGTAACTGCATTTCCAGTTAGTACATAGCCAAGGTAATCAGGCATCATCATAATCTTGTCAGACTTTAATAACAGAGACCGATTTTCCTTGTATAACTGATACAGTGTGTTGAAATCTTGAAATTGAATCCCAGTCTTTTCATAGATATACTCTCTTGGTAAATCACTAGTTAGTTCCTGAATCGCATTATGAGTTCGTTTATCACGATAACTAATTGGATCCTCCAACTTATGACCATCAGCACCAACTAAGACATAGTCAACAGCCCACGTATCAATCCCTAACTTAACCTCGTTAATTCCCATTTGCTTAACTTTTTCAAGTCCAAGAAAGATTTCATCAATTAAATGATCCACGTCCCAACGATCATGCCCAGCATGCATTGAAAACCCATTTGAAAAACGATGAACTTCCTGTAAAACTATTTTTCCATCTTGTGGTTGACCTAAAATCAAACGGCCACTTGAAGCACCGATATCAACAGCAATATATGATTTCATTCATTTCACACCTCCCGTTGTTGAGGTCGAAGAACTAGTATGATCGTTTTTGTCTTCAACGGTATTAGTTTGTACCGCCTTGGCCTTGCCATAACGTTCTTCTGTAATTTCATCTAATGATTTTCCACGTGTTTGTGGTGTCCAAATAACCCCGATAATTAGCGAAATAATTAATAAGACAATCATGAACATCCCAGCAGTTTGAAAACCCATGTTAGTTAAAATAGCTGGGAATATAATGGACCATATTCCGGCTGAACCCCGGACAACAAAGAACATAACACCTTGTGAGCCAGCTCGATATTTAGTTGGGAATAACTCCGTTGCCCATAGTGCATACCAAGCTTGAGCACCAATCCCAGCAGAAATTCCCCAGAGTGCAACGAAGATCCAAAGACTAGTCCAATTCATTCCGGAGAAGGTTAAAACGATCCATGAAGCAACTGCCATAATAGCGCCAACTGCAAAGAAGATTCGATGATTAGCACGATCACCATAACGCGCAAAACCAATATAAGTTGCAGCTGCTGTTAAAATCCAAAGAACGGCTTGTAACAAATTAGCTTGCATGTTGGTCAAACCACCAGCAGTTTCGTAGACATATGGCATGAAGAAACCCATTGCTCCCGAAACTAAATTCCAGAACATGTAAACACCAATTAGAAATAACAAAGTTTTAATATTAATTGCATTTGAGAATAGATCACGATATGGATGTGGTTTTTCATTAGTTGCTTTTTCAAGCTTCTTTTGTTCAACCCAAACTGCTGATTCATCCAATTTGCTTTGCAATCGCCAAGCAATGAATGCCACAATGGTTAGGAAAACGAATAAAATCCGATTACCCATCAATCCCATCGGTGATAATATTGTCCCGGCAATAAAAATAATGGCTGGTCCTAGTGACCAAGCAAATTGTGAAATACCAATATTTTTAGCTCGGTCATTCGATTGTGATGTTTCTGAAATATAAGTCCACGATGCAGGTACCCCCGCACCAACTGCAATCCCAGTTACTAAGAATCCGGCTAGTAACATCGGAAAATTAACCGAGAATGCTACGATAGCTGTACCAACCATATAAATCAGCATATCGTACGTATAAATAACCTTACGACCATACTTATCTGATAAGTGGCCTCCAATTAAAGCACCAATTGCTGAACCAAATGCATTTGCGCTTAACGCACCCAACAATCCGACTTGAAAACTGCTTAAACCCAAAGCTTTAGTCCATAGCGTTAGACCACTAGCACCGGCGACAATGGAACCAGAATCCAGAAAGTTTGTGATTGATACCGCAATTGTAGATCCAGCAGATCCTTGTTCTTTTTTACTCATTACATCTACCTCCTTTAAAAAAGTAAGCGGTTTCATTTGTTTACAAGCCACATTGTACCCGTTGACTTCACTATGCTACAATAACAGTTGTGCGGTATGTGTGTATCATATTTACAGGAGGGATTGTGAATGGAAGCACGTATTTTGAACCTTTTAAAGCAACCAACATTAATCGAGGAAAAACAAAAAAAACAGCATTGTTTTGTAGAAGACATGCCAACATACGCAATTAACAAAGCACTCTCTAAAGAAGAACATGCCCGTGTTCTCAGCAACTATTTCTTTAGAAATAAAGATATTTACATTAGCAGACACAATCGCTATGCCGATTACCCAACTCATACACACACCTTTTTGGAAATGAATTATATGTTACAAGGTCATGCTAATGAAATTGTTGATGATAATAAGGTTACTTTAAATACAGGTGATTTATTATTGCTAGATAGTGGTTCAACTCATTCAATCGCTGCTTTAGGCGATGACGATTTGCTCATAAACATTTTATTCAGAACTAAAAATATTAGCATCGATCTATTAAATGACTTGCGTCGCAGTAATAGTGTGTTATACGACTTTTTACTTAATCAAGTTGTTGGAAAACAAGACCAGTCTAGGGACTATCTCATTTTCTCTAAACGACGCAGTAGCGAAATTACCGACACTTTGAATCGGATAATTGAAGAGTATTATTTAAAAAAAGATTTTTCAAACGCTATAATTCAGTCCTATCTATCCATCTTATTAGTTCAACTAGTCCGTAAGTATCCCCTAAATGGACCACATCAAGCCAGCAAACGACGATTAATGGCAATTAAAATTCTTAAGGATATTGCTACTGAATATAAAACAATTAACTTAACCACACTGGCTACTCGCTATAACTACAATAAAAATTATCTTAGTAATATGTTCAAACAAGAAGTTGGTAAGCCATTCAGTGAGGTCCTAACTCGTCAACGTTTAATTCAGGCCAGGACTCTAATCACGTCTAGCTCAGCGCCCATCGCTACTATCATGGAACAAGTCGGTATTTCTAATAAAACCTTTTTTTATAAAAAGTATCAAGAGTATTACCATTCTGTTCCCAGTGCCGATCGCTAAAAAAATAATGATTTACAAAT
Source organism: Lactobacillus sp. CBA3606 (assembly GCF_002970935.1). Lineage (NCBI taxonomy): Bacteria > Bacillati > Bacillota > Bacilli > Lactobacillales > Lactobacillaceae > Lactiplantibacillus > Lactiplantibacillus kimchii. The sequence continues at coordinate 1,601,775 of NZ_CP027194.1, forward strand.
TAATCCTAATTTGCTATATTAGTCGTCAAAAGTAAGCGGTTTCTGAAAAGAGGAAACCATGTCAACAGCTGAACAAAATCTCGATCCACATCTTCAAAATGCAATCTGGGGGTTACCACTATTACGCCCAGACGAACAGCATCGTTGCTTAGGTACCTTTTATGAGCGAATTGACTTGAAAATTACATTTGAGCAAGCCTTACAGCGAGATTTTTCCCAAGAACTACTACTAACTATTCAACAACATCCAGAACGCATGTTATTACTACATGGTAAACTTGATGCTGATATTTTAGGTCGTTATGTTAAGTTAGCTCACCAAACTGCGATTAATTTCGCCATTAAATCTGACATTTTCTATCACCATGACCGCAATAGCGTTGCAATCATTCTTTGTGCCAATACCAATATTGATTACCAAAAAACTGACATCACGCAACGTTTTCCAACCCCAGTTAAACCAAAAATCATCAAAAAACATCATTGGTTTACTTAGTTCAATACAACAAGCCGCTCAAAATTATCAGTCAAAATGACTAGTAACTTTGAGCGGCTTGTTGTATTTATTTTAAACTAGATTGTGAACAAAAAAATTAATGGAAACTGAATTGTTTTCTAATATTTATTCAATTTTAATCTTTTCATGATCCTGGAAACATAACCCTAACATCATTTATTTTCATCTTTTCAATGAATAGTTTATCGGGCTTTTTATCAGTTATTAAAATTGACCATGCCGATAATTCAGCCAGTTTAATATAATCTGAATTGTCATGTCGAAACTTAGTATGATCTGCTAACAATATACTTTCACGCGCATTTTCCACCATTTGCCGCTTAATAGTTGCTTGTTCAACATCTGCCATATAGGCTCCCGAAATATCTAAGGTACTGCATGACATAATTGCAAGTTGTGGGCGAAACATTGCGATATCTTGAAGTGTATGACTGCCTAATATCGAATCAGAATTAGCACGTAATTGCCCACCAGTTAAAAATACATTTAAATTTGTCATTGAATTGGCAGCCACTGTAAACTGCAAATTATTCGTAATAATATTTAAATTTTGATAGTCCATCAAATAATTCGGTAAATGCGCCGCAGTTGTACTTGAATCAATAAACATTGCTTGATTATCTTGAATTACTTTAGCTAATAGACGACAGATAACCTTTTTTTCAGCAATATGCTCACGCCTCCGAAATGGTGATGCAAACTCAATATTAGTATCTTGCAATAACGATACCATACCAAAAGTTCTTTTTATTCGTCCAGATTGTTCTAAGATAATCAGATCCCGACGCATTGTCGAAATACTTTCACTTGTCAAATCAATTAATCGCTTAACACTAATTCTTGGATGCTTTTTTAGTATCCTCAATATTTGAACCAATCGATCATCTCTATTACTCATCTTTACCCTCCAAATGAACATTCTTGAACTATATCCGCCTATTTTGAACATTTAGTTGGAATAATTTTGAATGATTTTCATAATATGTCGAATTGCATACCAATCCGCATATAGCCATCATATACTGGTCATTGAAAGCGAATCGGCGAGGGTAATGTGAATAATATTCAATCTATATCACTAATATTAATTAACATATTATCATATCATTTATTAAAAAAATAAATTTTATCTGTAATCACTTTGAAAATTATCAACCAGTTTTTCATTATGGGTTGCCATTAAATGAATCCGCTTTCAAAAGACTATTAGGAGGACTTCTTATGGATTATCAAACAATGCTTAAACCAGAGTTAATTTTTTTAAATGTTGATGCTGAGGATCGAATTGATTTATATCAGCAAGTAGCAAAAGAGCTATTGAAACTAGGCTATGTAAAAGACTCTTATGAATCTGCATTAAACCAACGCGAAGATGAATTTCCAACTGGTGTAGTGAGTGATCTAATTTCAATCGCCTTACCACATGCCAACCCTGAAAACATTTATAAACCGTTTGTATGCGTCGTAACTACTCGAAAACCGATTCCAATGCTTCAAATGGGCTACAATACCGAAGAGCAAGCCAAAGTATTCTTCTTTTTAGGAATTACCCACGCTGATGATCAACTGATTCTCTTACAAAAATTCATGGCTCTAATTCAAGATCCAATCTTCGTAAAACATCTTGATAAAATCCATGACAATGCTGAAATGTTCACTTACTTGACCAAAGAATTCAAATAGTTCAAAAAAAGAAAGGAAGTATCCTATTATGGCAAAAATTATTGTTGCTTGTGGAAGTGGCGTCGCTTCAAGCGAGTTAGTTGTTAAGCATATTTCAGATTTTTTTGAAGATCATCACATAACAGGTGTCGAAGTCGAAGCTACTGACTTTAAAAAATTACCAGATATTTTGGCCAACTATGATATCTATGTTTGGATTGCACGTCCAAGCGAAGAAATTCAGCAAATTGTTGACGATAAAAATATTGCTTCAGTCAATGGACTACCAATTTTCACTGGACAAAAACCAGAGATTTCCTACAAGGCTATTATTACTGCCTTAAAAAGAATGCAATCTTAACGATGCTCTAATTAGGAGGAACAACTCATGGATGTGTTAAAAACAATCGTTAATTACGTTTTAAATCTCGGAGCACCGGTCTTTGTACCGCTAATTATGTTTATTCTAGCTACAATTGCCGGCCTAAAACTCAAAAAATCAGTTTTAGCCGCATTAACTTTAGGGGTCGCCTTCAGTGGCATGACTTTAGTCGTTAACTATATGATGGATTCAATTTCACCAGCTGCTAAAGCAATGTCTAAAGTTTTCCATCTAAGCTTAAATGCCATTGATGCTGGATGGACCGGTGTTGCTGCAATTACTTGGTCATATAAATCAGCATTTTTATTCTTCCCATTATTACTTGCAATTAATTTCATCATGCTAACTTTTAATTGGACAAAAACGTTAAACGTTGATATGTGGAACGTTTGGAATAAAATTTTTACTTATGTAGTTGTTTTATATTTTACTCACAATGCCTTCTACGGATTTCTAGTTGCCGGTCTCCAAATTGTACTTGAACTCAAAGCCGGTGACATGTGGCAGCGACACATTGAAGATCTTACTGGAATGCCTGGAGTTACCGTCCCACATTTTGTCACTTTGTTTGCTGTTATTTTACAACCATTGAACAAATTACTCGATTTCATTCCAGCCATGAATAGACCTTTTGATTCAGCTGCGCTACAAAAGAAAATTGGCGTCTTTGGTGATAACACCGTCATGGGAGCCATTATCGGAGTATTGCTTGGCTTTGGCGCCGGGTACTCGGTGTCAGGCTCATTAAACTTAGCTATTGAAGCTGCAACTGCAATGACCTTATTCCCAATGATTTCAAAGCTCTTTATGCAAGCGCTGTCACCAATTGCTGATGCGATGAGTGATTTTATGAAAAAACATTTCAATGGTCGTGAATTCTTTATTGGTTTAGATTGGCCAATTTTAGCTGGACGTAACGAACTCTGGGTAACAGTCGTTATTTTAGTACCAATTATGCTAATTTTCGCCATGATCCTTCCAGGAAATACCGTCTTACCTTTTGCCGGCATTATTAACCTTTCCTTTGTGGTTGCAGCACTCCTACTGACGGGGGCTAATTTACTACGTATGTTGGTTCTTGGTGTTATTACTACACCCATCTTTCTGTATGGTGCAACCTACTTTGCACCAGTTATTACCAATCTTGCAAGAACTACTGGAACGGTTAAAGTTCGTGCAGGCCAACAATTATCTTGGTCGACTTTTGAAGGCCCGGACTTTCGATTATTCTTTGCTAAAGCTTTTACTGGTGAATGGTGGGCCATTGCTCTAGTTATTCTTTGGTTATTAGGCTTTGTCTGGCTATATATTGATCAAAACAAGCTTAAATTACCTAGTCAACGTTATACTACTGGCAATAGCTCACCGGTCTCAGTAACGACGACAACCTCTAATATTTCAACAGCTGATGTCAATCTTGACGACCTTGATGGACTAGACTTCGGGACTACTTCCCATAATAAAAAAGCGACATCCGAAAAACAAGCTTCCAATCTTAATGATGTTGATAATATGGATTTTAGTCATGCTTCTAAACAAAAATAATCACGGTGAATTATTATGAAAACAAATCACAAAAAGAATTCCCTTAAATTGTTCTGGTCATTATTACTTTTTGTAGATGTTCTACTTTTTATCGATGCCTTAAGCACTACTACTATTTGGGCATGCTTATTGGTTATGATTTTAAGTGAGCTCATCTATTTCAAAGGCAATAAATACCTTTTTGGTGAATTTGATCGTAAACAACAACTAAAACGCGAACAACGCAAACAAAAATATTTACAAAACAAAGAATCGGAGTAACGATATTATGACAGAAGAATATGTATTTGAAGCTGAGCGTCGTGATTTAGCAATGGTTTCAAGAGAGATGTTTAATCGTAAAAATACTAACATTGCTGGAGGTAATATTTCTGTAAAAATCACTGCCTCTCACAATATTGATTTCGGTAGAGTCCACATAAAAAAGTATCATGATTATATTATTATGACACCTACTTTTATGTCTGAAGCGTGGTATGGCAAACTAGATGGTGCTCAAATTCTAGTCGTTGATTTAGAAACTGGTCAACAAATTGATGGTGTTGGTCGATTAACTCGCGAAATCAACATGCACCTTGAAGCCTATGCCGCCAATCCAGCTATTACCGTTGTTTATCACTCACATGCTGAAGAATCAATGTTTTGGGCAACCATTGGACAAGATATGCCAAATGTTACAGAAATTACAGCTGTTAATCAGAGTCTCGGAAAAATCCACTGTTTACCTTATGAACCTGCTTGCTCCAAAGCACTAGCTGATCAAGTCCATACCAGCTTAGTTGACTTAGGTGATGCTGCTTTAGAAAACATCTTTCTATTAAATAGCCACGGTGTTTTAATTACTTGTACTGATCTACATGCAGCCACTCGTATTCTCGAAACAGTTGAATGGAATGCTAAAATTGCCTATCAACAAACCGTTTTTAAATCACTTGGCTTATTAAAGAAATATCAATCGTGTGGAAAAAATACGGATGCATTTTTAAATTAATATGGATTCTATGATATTTGGTGCTGATGGAGAAATCCGTTAACACCAAATATTATAGATCCAAAATATCTAGCGCTTGTGGTGCACTGAGCTTTTTTAGCTGAGTGCACCACTTTTTATAGTGCATTCCTGAACCATGCTTGACTGTACAAATACTGTTATATCAGCATTTTTTAAATATTATTTAAAACAATAACTATTGTTATCCAATGCACTACCAGTAGTATCAGCATTGTTCATTTTACGGTAGTTCACCGATTGCACTGAAATCAATCGTTCAAGTTCACTTATAAAGCGTTTTCATTCATGGTTTAATAACAAATGTAAGTTAAACAAGTGATTTACAATCATTATCAATCTATTAGCTGGGGGGTGTATCTATGAGTATCCTAAATAAAGAGTTGGTTTTTTCACATGTTGATGCCAACGATGCTGACGAACTTATTCACTATCTTGCAGAACAATTAAAACAAGCTGGCAAGGTCAAAGATACTTTTGAGCAAGCTATTAAGGATCGTGAAAAAATTTATCCAACTGGTTTACCAACTGGAAAAATTGCCGTTGCAATTCCACATACTAATGTTGAATATGTTAACGAGGCTGCGATTGCCTTTGCTACTTTGGCTCATCCAATCAAATTTCATAATATGGCAGTAACTGATCAAACAGTTGATGCCCAAATTGTTGTGATGTTAGCAATGAAGAATCCACATAGTCAAATTTCCATGCTCCAAAAGTTAATGGCCCTTTTTCAAGATCAAACACTATTAGGTCGGTTACAGCAAATTACAGATAACGAGCAATTATTCAAGATTGTATCAGAACATATTTGATTAAAGCTAAGGGGGATTATTCACTATGAGTCATATTATTGATTTCATCATGTATATCGTTGGATTAGGACCAACCGTTCTAATTCCGATTGTTATGTTGGTGTTCGGGCTAGTTGTCCGTGTACCTTTTACCAAAGCCTTACGTGGTGGTTTGATGGTCGGAATTGGTTTTATCGGTCTAAACGCCACAGTCTCAATTTTGACCAATGTCATGAACCCAGCAATTAAGAGCATGATTGCAGTTATGCACTTAAACTTACAAGTTATTGATGTGGGCTGGCCATCTGCTTCTGCCATTGCCTATGGGACTGCAGTTGGTGTCAGCATGATTCCACTTGGAATTGCAATCAACATTATCATGTTACTCACTAAGACAACTTCAACGATTGATGTTGATATTTGGGATTTTTGGCATTTCGCTTTTAGTGGCTCGTTGGTATATGCCTTAACTAGGGATATCTTATTGAGTTTATTCTTAGCAAGCGTAAACATGATTGTCATTATGGTTATTGCTGATCGAACTGCGCCACTTTCTGAAAAGTATTTAGGTTTGCCCGGAATTTCTATTCCTCATGGTTATGCTGGATCGTTCGTCCCAATTGCAATTGTCTTGAACTGGATTCTCGACAAAATTCCAGGCATCAATAAAATCCATTTGGATGCTAAAGGTTTCAATACCAAGTTTGGTTCATGGGGTGAACCTACTTTACTTGGTTTCTTAATCGGGCTTGTTATTGGTGCATTAGCCTATGGCTTTATTCCTGGTATGACAATTGCTGCTAAGCTCGGCAAAATCATGCTAATGGGAGTTACGCTATCAGCTGTTATGATTATCACACCAAAAATGGCTGCCTTATTACTACAAGGGGTTGTACCAGTTTCAACAGCCATTCAATCTTATACGCAAAAGAAGTTTTCCGGAAAGCGTAAAATTTACATTGGTATGGATACTGCAGTTGGGATTGGGAGTCCCGTTGTCTTAGCTTGTGCAACTCTGATGATTCCGGTTGCCTTACTATTCGCTTTCATTTTACCTGGTAACCAATTCTTACCAACAATTGGTTTAGTTGGATTTGTGTTCATGTTCCCATTGATTGTTTCAATTACTCATGGTGATTTTTTCCGTTCATTCATCATTGGTGCTATTAACGTTATTATTGGCCTCTGGATTGGGACCGATCTGGCACCATTAATTACTAAAAGTGCACGTGCCGCTCACTTTACCATTCCAAAGGGTTCATCATTAATTTCAAGTATTGATTACGGTTCCAACCCCTTCCCATGGTTATTCGTCCAAGTAGCAACACATAAGATTACTGCTTATATCATTGGTTTAGCATTGATTGTGGTACTCTGCTGGTGGAACCACAAGAAAATTGTCGAAGAAGAAAAAGGGTTGTCAGCAGAAGCTGTCAAATAACAAAATCAGAATTTAAATTAGGAGTGTATATATTATGAAAAAAATTTTAGTTGCATGTGGTGCCGGTGTCGTTACAAGTACAGCTGCTATGAACAAATTACAAGAAGAGTTAGCCAACCGTGGTATTTCAACCGACGAATATACATTGGGTCAATCATCCGTTGCTGAAGTCCAATCACTTGCTAGTCAATATGATATGGCAATTACAACGACTCAATATGACAACGATGCGATTAAAATCCCTGTCATCAACGGCCTACCACTACTAACAAACATTGGTGTTGATACAGTAATTGATAAAGTTGTTTCAGAGTTGGGGCTTTAAAGGATACGGCTAATAATAACTAGGCATAAGTTAATAAAGCCGAATGATTGGTCTCTCAATCATTCGGCTTTATTGGCTTTAATAGTCACTAAGCATTCACACAGGAGGTACATCGGATGACAAAAAATAGTCCAGTGACAACTGGTGCTGAACGTCTATTAGACTACTTAGTCTATACGACCGAATATCTCAGCATGGAAGAGATACGTGAACTATTTAATATTTCCAGACGTACAGCTTTCAACTGGTTAGCAATAATTAATAGGAAACTAATTAGTGAAAAGCTTACACCCATCATAAATATCCCTCGTTATGGCTATAAATTAAATGATCAAGCCCGGCACCAATTAGCCCAACAGCACCTTAAAATGACTCCAGCATCAGCTGAAGAGAGTTTAAACTTAGGTCCCCAAGAACGACGAACTGAAATTATTTGGCTATTACTTCAAGGCCAAAATAACATCTCAATTAATAGATTATCTGAATACTTTAGTTGCTCTCGCAACACAATTATCAAAGATTTCAAAGAGCTTAATCTGGCTTTTCCAAAGTTAACAATTATCAGCACTCACCAAGGACGCAAGATTGACAGCGCTGAACGAACCGTCCGACTCGTTATCTATGAATTATTACAGCGTCACAACACCGCTATGTTTAAGTTCATTGATACACTAAATTATAGTGTGACAAAGTATGAACAAATCATTATCGACTGTCAGTCAAGGTTACACATGAATTTCTCGGAAAATGCGATTCATCAGCTGACTTATTTACTGATTTTTTCAGATTGGCGAATTCGTCAAGGAAAAGTCATTCAAGACGAGAGTGATTACTATTGGATTGTTGAAAATACGAATGGTGTCATCTCAACTTGTGAGAACATTATGGAGGCTATCTTTGGTAAAACTTACGATGTCGGAGAGGTTATTTTTCTGAGTAAAGTTGTACTTTGCTCACAAGCAACTGAGATGGATTGTGTCAATGCCAGTCTGTACGATGATTTAAATGATATTTCGCAAGAAATTATTTTCCGGTATGAACAACTAACTGGCGAAAAAGTTTCTTACAAATTATTCACTAAAGTGCTCTGTAATCACCTATATTCAACTTTTTTTCGTGTGAAATTTGAAATACCATTTTCTTCTAGCGAAATAGATGCCATCAAAAAACGTTATCCACGTTTAGTCAAATTCACAGCTATTGCCTGTGATCCCTTGGAACACTACCTTGGGAAACGTCTACCAAGCAATGAAGTGGCTTTAATTTGTTTATACTTTGGTCCTGGTGACAGTAACGAGTATCAGGATTTGCAAGATACGGATAAATTTAAGCGAGCTTCACTAGCTGAAGTTTTAGTGGTTTGTTCAAGTGGTATTGGGACTTCTGTCATGCTTTACAATGAACTTAGCAAAACATATCCCTTAATAAAATTTTCATTACCCTTAGAGATTCGAGAATTACCAGAGATATTCAGATTGAACTATCAAGCACAATTAATTATTAGCACAGCACCACTTGACGAAAATGACTATCAAATTCCGGTGGTTAATGTAAAAGCTATTCTTACTGAACACGATCAGAGCTTAATTGAAGCTCAATTTAGAAATAAATTACCACGAAAAATTGAACACAATACAAATGTCGTTAGTCACTTGCTGGAAATCATTAATGACTATGCCACTGTTAATGACGAAAACGGTTTACGGCTAAGTCTTGACAAATTTATTTTTCCTGATAATAATCGAGAATCCACTCACACCGATCGGCCATCACTAGGCAGTATTTTGCCAGCCAATCATATCAAGTTGCTTCACAACAACGGTCAATTAACTTGGGATGAAGTTTTAAAAATTGGCTGTCAGATGCTAGAAGAAGACCAAATTATTGAATCACGCTATTACTCAGAAATCCAAAAATTAATTAATCAGTATGGTCCATATATGTTAATTGCTAATAATATCTTTTTAGCCCACGCTGCACCAAGCCAGGGCAGTAAAACGGTTGGGTTATCCCTAGTCCTATTGGATCAACCTTTAAAAATCACTGCTAAAAACCAAAGCGTTTATGTCACATGCATCTTTGTACTATCTCCCGGCTTAAAACATGAACATGAGCGCGCATTAACAGAGCTAATTGACATCGTCCGAAATACTGATAATGTTAAAAAGCTTTTGAAAGCATCAACCGTACAGGATGTACGTGAAATTATTATTTAAGGAGTAAAAATCATGTTAGAAAATTTAAAACAGTATGTCTATGAGCAAAATATGCGTTTGCCAAAGTTAAACTTAGTCACTTTTACTTGGGGAAATGTTTCAGCAGTAGACCGCGAACATAACCTTTTTGTCATTAAACCATCTGGTGTAGCTTACGACAAACTCACTCCAGAGGATATGATAGTTTGTGACTTTAATGGCAACGTCATTGAAGGCACATTAAATCCATCTAGTGATACACCTACCCATGCCTATTTATATCAACATTTTCCAAAAATTGGCGGTATTGTTCACACTCATTCACCTTGGGCAGTCTCATTCGCACAAGCAGGCATGGATCTACCAGCACTAGGAACAACCCACGCAGACACTTTTTATGGCCCAGTCCCGGTTTCTGAAGCATTAACCAAAGCAGAAATCGAATCAGCGTATGAAAAAAACACCGGAATTGTTATCGCGCGTACTTTCAAAGATCACAACATCGACCCAATGGCCGTACCAGCTGTCTTAGTCCGTCAACACGGCCCGTTTACTTGGGGAGAAACAGCTGCCAACGCTGTCTATAACGCTAAGGTTCTAGAAGTTGTTGCTGAAATGGACTATCACACACTCCAATTAACCCGTAATGATAGTTCTGTTCCACAATTTCTACTCGATAAACACTATTATCGCAAACATGGTAAAGACGCTTACTATGGTCAAAAATAGCCACAATATTCTGTGCTTAGCTAATTGAATAATTACCCATTTCATTGAATTAGGCTAACTAAACTATTAACTATCAGACAATTTTTTTGAAAATGCCCTACTAAAACTTGTTTCTTTATATGTCTTAGATAGACTCAAATATTCATTATTAAAAAAGTTGGCTTTGTGAACTTAGACAATAAAATCTCCCTTGAATTAACCATGATTCGTCATTCAAGGGAGATTTTATTGTCTTATTCACTATGCGTCATTGATTGCGGATTGTTTTGACCATAATAGGCATCCTTACCATGTTTACGATAATAATGCTTATCTAACAGATATTGTGGGACATGACTATCTTGGTGTGATAGTGTCAGTGCATGATAATCAATTTCGGCAACAACTTCTAAAACCTTAGCATTATAAACTGCTTTGGCAGCTGTTTCCCCCCAAGTAAATGGACCATGTTGAGATACCAATACACCTGGAATAGCTTCTGAATCAATATGGCGATCCTTAAAAGTTTTGACAATAACAGCACCAGTTTCTGCTTCATACGCCGTTTCGATTTGTTGCTTACTCAAGGGCTCTGAAACTGGAACATCCCCATAAAAAGTATCAGCCGCAGTCGTATTTAAGGCCGGGACATCCATGTTAGCAGAGGCGAATGCCACCGCCCAAGGAGAGTGCGTGTGCACAATGCCACCAATTTGGGGGAAAGCATTATATAGGACAGTATGTGTTGGTGTATCACTAGATGGATTTAACTTGCCTTCCACTACTTCACCTTTAAGATTAACAACGACCATATCACTAGGCTTTAATTCATCATAGGCGACCCCACTGGGTTTGATGACAAATAATCCTTTTTCACGGTCAATCCCACTAACATTCCCCCAAGTAAATGTTACTAACCCCAATTTTGGTAACTGCATATTCGCTTCATAAACTTTTTCTTTTAATGCTTCAAGCATGAACACCCTCCTGTTCTAATCCAACTTTGGTGAATAACGCATCAAAATACTTCTTAGCCATAGTCACTTCACGAATCGAATCATCAGCTTTTTCAGTCCACATCTCAATTGTGAATGCTCCGTGATAATTCAATCGCTTTAAGGTTCGTAAGCAACCTTCAAAGTCTACCGTTCCTTCACCGAAAGGAACATCACGAAATTGCCCGATACTATCAGGTGTAACTGGCTGAGTATCCTTCAAATGTACTGCCACAATATTATCCAAGCCAACTTCTAAATCATGTGCCACATCATTATCCGGCCATGCAGTCAAATTACCCACATCAGGGTAAGCTTGGAGCCATGGGCTGTGGATCTGACTTTTAATATCACGAATCTTTTCTAATGAATTTAGAAACTGATCGTCCATTGTTTCAATCGCCAACATGACTTCTTTAGAAGCTGCATATTCGACACCTACTTTTAGGTTTTCTAAAAAAAATTCCCGTGACAAAATCGTCTTTGGCTCATAATAAACATCGTACCCAGCTAATTGAATATTTCGAATACCCAGATCACTGGCTAGATCAATTGCTTGTAATAACATTTTCAGACTGGTTTGGCGAACCGCTACATCCGCAGATCCTAACGGAAACCGTCGTTGACCGCTCAGCATCAACGTATGGATTCTGACTCCAGTTTGCCAACTAGCATCTCGAACCTCTTGCCGTTGCGCTTTAGTCCATTGTAGCCGAGCTAGTCTGGTATCGCTTTCATCTACTGATAACTCTAAAAAGTTAAACCCTAGTTGTCGTACTAACTCTAACCGCGCCAACCACGACTTGGCTTTAGGCAGCGCTTTTTCATAAATTCCTAACGAAACCATGCGTTCCTCCTTAATTCGCCACTTGAACAACTTCAATTCCCCGATGACGAAAATCCCGGATGACTTTTTCATTTGCAAATGAATCAGTAATTAAGACATCCACTGCTGACAAATCGGCAACATGATAATTACTAGAAACACCAATCTTTCGATAATCAGCAACACAGATTACTTTCTGCTTCGTCCGTTGGATCATCGTACTATTGACTTGTGTTTCGTAAATATTTTGAGTAGTTACCCCACTCTCAAGATTAATGCCATCACAACCAATCAATGTAAAATCGGATTGAACTGTTTCTAGTAATTGAATCGCAACCGTCCCAACCAAGGACTCCTTAGGGTAACGTACCTCACCACCAGTTAAAATAATAGACGTCTCTGGGTGTCGTACACATTCTGTTGCGCGAATATTATTTGTAATAATAGTCAATGGTTTAACAGCCAATTGATTAATTGCACGCCAACAAAGTGAGCTTGAATTTACAAAAAGGGTACTACTGTCTTTGATATAACTTGGCACAGCTGCAGCAATACTATCTTTTAATTGATCAATTTTTGAGCGTGAAGAATCATCCTGAGTCTGCTCATCAGTAACTTTTCTAACAATACCATGTTGCCAATCAACTAACCCCATACTATTTAAAGCTTTTAAATCACGACGTACTGTTATCTCTGATACTGCCAGCTGAGCGGCCAATGTCTTAACTGGGATCAAATTATTTTGATATAAAGCCTTAACTAACCGATCACGCCGATTTTGAACATTTTCCATTGAATTCTTCACAACTACACCCTCAATCTATTACTTTGTTACAGCTGAGATTATTTTCCCCAAAGACGTTTCAACTCGTCTTGAAATTCTTGTGCAGCTTTGGCTGGACTGGAAGCTTGAGTAATTGCACGCCCAGCAATGAATGTATAGACATTAACACCCTCAAATAACGCTAATTTGTCAACACTTAACCCTCCAGTAACCGAAACTCGGAAACCCATATCTACTAACATTTTAACCTTGGTTAAATCTTTTTCACCCCAACTACCACCAGATAAGAGTGCATCACGGCTTTGATGATAAATGGCTTGGGTAATCCCAGCATCCAACCATGATTGCGCATCAGCCCTGGTCCAATTACCGTACAGTTCAACTTGAATTTCTGAAATTTCTTTATTAGCAGCCTTCATTGTTGGTATAGTGGCAGAACAAATACAGGTCATCCAATCGGCCCCAGCCTCAGCCATATTTTTAGCTACGGTACCACCAGCATCAGCACATTTAGTATCCGCAATAATTGTTTTATTTGGAAAAAGTGCCCTCATAGAAGAAACTGCTTTGGTTCCTTCTTGTAAAATCAAAATGGTTCCAGCCTCAACAATATCAACAATATCCCCAACTTCGCGAACGTCAGCTAAAGCACTAGCCAAAGTATTATTATCTAAGGCAACTTGTAAATTTGGTTTTGTCATTTTAAACCCTCCTGATATTTTAGAAACACAACAAGCGAACCGTGGTTAGTCGGTTCGCTTGTCAATACCGATTAATTATTTAACCAAATCGGTTTCTTCACGTACATGTTGCATAATTTCCTTATCACTCATGACGTTTTTGACACCGATAACCATGACACCCTTAGCTTTGGCTTCATCAAACATATCTACAAAGTTACTTGGTGTAAATACCATGTCATAAGAACGTGCTGTACTTTTACCTTCAGCTAAACTCGTATGTTCAATTTTAGTGATTGGTAAATCTAATTGCTTAAATGCCTTTTGGACACTCTTCATCATCATTAAGCTGGTACCAGAACCATTTGCACAAGAAACTAAGATATTCATAATAGAATCCCCCTAAATATATTTAAACTGACAGTTATTTCAACGCTTTCTTTTCAGCCATATTCTTCTTATATTGTTCATAATCCGTAACCATCAAGAAATAATTCTTTGGATCATGACGATATTCTAACTGCGGAATAACAACTAAGATAACCACAACGGCAATGATCCCAAAGATACCTAGGAATTTCATCAAAACCGTAAAGATTGGCCAAACAGTATCCCAATCGAACATACCAAGGTAACCACCGAATTTTGATAAACCAACCCAACTTGAAATTAATGCAGCTCCGAAAACTTGAATCAAGCCACTGCAGAACGGTAATAGCATCGCTGCTTTAGCACCGGCACGTTTGTTAGCATAAATCCCGAATGCAGCGTTATCAAAAAACAACGGAATAAATCCGGCAATAATAATTGTTGGTGAATGGAAAACAAGCAAGGCCCCTATCGCTAAGAATTGCCCTAGAGCACCAAACAAGAAACCAATTGTGACTGCGTTAGGTTCACCAAATGCGAAGGTTGCTGCTACATCAATACCAGGCACCGAACCAGGTAATAACTTGTCAGAAATCCCAGTAAAGCTCTCAGTCAATTCACCAACGAAAGTCCGGACACCTAACTGCAAAATTGCCAAGTTAACCGCAAAACTCAGTGATGTCGTCAAAATGTAGAACAAGAAGCTACCACCTGGTACTAATCCAGAAGCCCCTTTACTAGATACATAAACTTCATTAAAGTATGGCCGTCCAAGCACCAACATAATAATTCCAAAGAAGAATAACATTAAAATTCCAGTAGCAACCATGTTTTCGTTAAATATCTTTAAGAAACCTGGTAGTTGGATGTCTTCTAAACGACGCGCTTTTTTATTGCTTTTAATCTCATGTGCTTTGAAACGATCGGACAACCAAGAAACGAACGCAATCCCAAAAACTTGTTGATGCGCAATGGCAAAGCCACCACCGTCAGTCAAATCTTGTGTATAACGAATCGTCAAGTTAGAACCAACTGCCCAGTACAACCCTAGAATGACACCCATAACTAGAAGGACTTCAATCCGTCCCATTTTTGGAAAACAGAATAGCAGTAACCAGAAAGCAGTAGCAGCTTGTTGAACTTGCACATTACCAGTTGTGAAAACTGCTCTTAGTTTAGTATACTTCTGAAATCTAACTAACAGAATATTAAAGATAAAAGCAAACAACAATAGCAACATGACATCACCAAATGTTCGTCCAAATGTCTTCAAAAGTCCATCGGTGACAGCGTTCTGACCGAAGTACGGATCAATGACCGTCGCAGTTAAGTTGAATCGTGTCTTTAGTCCCGTTAAAATTGGTCGAAAACTGCTAACCAACCCACCAGAACCAACCATTAAAATCATATACCCGATAACCGCTTTCAAAAAGCCCGCGATTGACTCATATAGAGGCTTACGTTCCAGTATGTAACCGAGCAAAACAATAAAACCAATCATATAAGCCGGTTGAGTTAAGATATTGGTAGCAAAGTAATCCCATATTTTGAGTAAAATATCTAGAAATTGCGACATGAGTTTCCTCCCTTTTTAACTCTCGGCATCAATAACGGCTTTAAAATCAGCAATACTTTTAACGGCTAACAGTTTATCAATCAAACCATCTGTCATTAACATATCCGACAAATCACTAATATTCTTCAAATGCTGGTCAGGATCTTTAGCTGCCAGTGTAAAGAACAACTGAGCTTGTGAATCTGGATTAGTTTTATCAAAAACCACTGGTTGTGGAAACTTTGTAAAACTAATCGCTGTCCCTAAAACATTCTCGCTTTCGGCTAATGCATGAGGCATTGCAACCCCTGGGACAATCACAATATAGGGTCCGTTCTTCTCAACATTTAAAATAATTTCATCGAGATACGCTGGTTTGATATACTGATGTTCAATTAACTTTTGACCAGATTGGCGTAAAGCTTCACGCCAATCACTGACCGATTCCTGCCTAATATCAACAAGATCTTTTTCTAAAAAATCGTTAAGTAACATTTCAACTCACCAACTTTACTATTTTATAAGAATGATGGGAATGGTGTATCATTATCAATTGAGAATGCATCCTGGAAGCCACGATCGAAGTTGAATTCCATTCGATCTTTATCGTCAGGGTAAGTAAACTCACCACCAACTTGCCAAATATATGGTTTAAACTTGTATTGCAGACGATCTTTCTTAAAGTTCCATAACATGGTAATTTCCTTAGGATCAGCCATAAAGTTTGTCCAGATATCATAATGAACTGGAATAATAACCTTAGTTTTGAGTGATTCGGCCATCCTTAGAATATCAACTGAAGTAACTTTATCTGTAATCCCACGTGGATTTTCACCATAGGCACCTAAAGCAACATCAACATGATTTTCATTACCATGTTTAGCAAACATATTTGAATAGTGTGAGTCTGCAGCATGATAGAGATTACCACCAGTCGTTTCAAATAAGTAGTTAACCGCAATGTTGTTCATATCTTGTGGCATTTTTCCTTTAAGCGTAACTGTTGGATCATCTTCGGTAACTAACGCCGTCCGATCAAATCCTTCTAACACCTTAACTTTGGTTTCACCAATCGTAACCACATCACCTGGCTTAACGACAATCGTTTTTTCTGCAGGAACACCCCAACTTTGCCAGATCTCACAAACCTTCTTTGGCCCATAGAACTTCGCTTTAGGACAATTCTTGTTAACTGCCGCAGCTGTATTAACATCCAAATGGTCACTATGAATATGACTAACGAATAAGGCGTCAACATCTTTAATTGCAAATGGGTCAATAACAAAAGGTTGATTCCGCAAGTTAGGCTGCATCGCTTGCACACCACTCATTCGTTGCATTTGATGACCTTTGCGCATTGTGCCATTACCATGACTTTGTTTACCAGTACCACACCACATATCGACTAAAATGTTAGTTGATTCTGCGGTTTTTAACCAAATACCGGTACAACCTAGCCACCACATTGAGAAGGTTCCTGGTTTAACTTGCTTATCAGCAATTTCTTCATTTAACCAAGTTCCCCATTCTGGGAATGTATTTAAAACCCAACTTTCACGAGTCACATTACTAATATTTTTTTCTGGCATGATGATTCCTCCAATAGATTGATAACTTATATTTCATCTATAATGATACGACCGTTTGTATCCGCTTTCAATGTTGCTATATGCTCTTTTTAACTATTTTATGACTTTTACGAATGTTTTATGATTGATTATGATTTTTTACTTTTAATTCACCTATTTTTAGTTCATAAAGGTACTTTTATGAAATCACACTCACTTATGAGCCGTTAAAAACTATGATTAAGCCAAATAAAAAACTGCCATGATAGCTACATTTTTGTATGTAACTACCAAGACAGTTTTCTATTTAAAACCCTATGATATCTAATATTGATGAGATAGAAACCTATTAAGCCCATTTTTTCAAAAGTATTATATTACTCATCTAAACATTCGAGAAATATTAATTCAAAAGATAACTCTGATAAAACACATCATTATTACGTGATATAATTTTCTTCGTAGTTATCAGGTAATATGCTCATAACTCGCCTAACAACCACGAAAAAATATTTTGCCTATCAAATTCTAAGTTCAGTACCCGCAGAACAGAATTAATGTTAATCGTTCACCTGCAAGAAACGACCTCACTCTAGTTAACTACCAGAATAAGATCGCTTAAAAGAACACAGAATTATCTTACTTCGGCTGAACGTTTGGCAGGAACTAGCGCAAATGACTGTCAAGACACTGGAAAGTTGCATCTCGCAACCACATCGCTGGAATATCACCTATTTTGACAAACAACGTCCCATCATCCTCAGCACTGGTCGCTTTCGTCAAAGTATCGCTGAGTAAAGCATGGAATAATACTGTTGTTTTTGCAGTTGGTAGTGTCTGCTACACAACATAAGCATTAACTTTAGTAATCGTTTCAGTTAAATTAGTTTTCATAATTATCTCCCTTTAAATGCTATCCCTTTCACAAAATCAAAGATAACATTATTTAGTAGTCATAATTTTTAATTCGTTTAAAATTAAGCACTTTTAAAATTAATTTAATCACGTTAGTCTGTAAATTATTAGTTCATCATCTCTTCATTTCATCAGTAAAATAAAAAAGAACCAGATCAAGCTGGCTCTTCCAGATTCTTAATACTAACCTTTTTGATATGTCAAAGTTCCAACTGCATCACCATGATCAACATATTGTGGTGACACGATGGGAACAGAATCGATCTTATCCATATTAGTGTAAACAATCACGATAGTCGTTCCCTTTCCACCAGCCTTAACTTTATCAATATCCATAATTGCTAGTGGTGTGTTGGGTTCTACATGATTACCTGATTCAACTAACATATCAAATGGTTCGCCATTTAACTCAACAGTATCCAATCCCATATGCACCAGAACCTCAAGCCCCTTCTCTGTCGTGATGCCAATGGCATGCTTTGTTGGGAAAACCGTTGAGACTACTCCAGCAACAGGTGAAACGATATCATTATGAACAGGATCAACGGCAAAGCCATCCCCCATCATTTTTTGTGAAAAAACATCATCTGATACAGATTCAATCTTAATCAACTGTCCTGTGGCCGGTGCCACAATTTCTTCTGATTTATTTTTCTTAAATAGTTTAAACATCATAAATCCTCCATTCAAATCAATACCTATCGTTTACAGATCTCGTAATGATAGTGCTCATCTAAATTAACTGTTGTTATCGACAAATCACCTGACAGCGCTTTCAAATCAGCTAATTTTAAACCGCGGGTTACCCGCTCGCCCAGATTAATATAAAACGTGATTTGTTCCGTCACCCCTGCTGGCAATTGCATCCGCAGACTTACCTCACTATTCTCAGTAATGATGTCAATCGTCCGATTCTGTTTGGAATAGCCAATGACTCTTCCAGCGACCGGGGCATAGATACTTGAATCATCACACTTTATTATAATCTTCATTTGCCGATCATTCGTTATGACATGATAAATACTGTTAGCCGGTAATTCTATCTGAACACGCTTCTTAATTACTGTCATTATGCACGATTTCTTTCATTTTATACATGTTCATCATTAACATTTGTCTCGCAATATCGGTTGCATCCGCAATATCAACATATATCCGGTCACCAATCGGCTTGACAGCCCTGATTCCAATTCCTAGTTGTAGCATAATATCAAAAGGATCGACCCATGAGACATCCTTAACCTGAACCATAATCTGATTATTGGATACTGTAATTTGTTGAATATTACCATCGAGTCCAAAACACTCATATAACATCGTTGCTTTTTCACCCACCGGTGTTAGACCATATTCATCAAGTTCAGCATCGTAAATATCTAGACCAGATATTAACTGCCGCATTACACTAAGTATTTGAGGGACGTCTAAACCGACAATCACTTGAACAGCTTTCCCATGTCGAACCACTGTAATTGCGCCATCGGCAATAAATTGTTTGTCGGGTGCAACAGCCTCAGGACTGTTCACAGTAACCCTAATTCTGGATGCACAATTAACAAGGTCATCAATATTGACACTTCCGCCTAAATCTTTCAGATAATTGACTGCCTGCTGTGAGAAGCTATTTCTCGTGCCCATCTTAGACATCCTCCTGAATTATTAATTATTGTTAGGCATGATAATTGTTTTAATCTCCAAATATGCTTAACACCAGATAATTCTACAACTTATCTTCTAGGGCATAATCTGCCTTACTGATATAATTGATTAATCCCATACTGAATAAATCTATTAGAACGTGTAAATCCGAGAAAAATTGTTCTTTTCGATTTTCATAATTAACGTTTTTCGAAACTGTATCATAGTAGAGATTATATTTTGCAATTTGCGATAACTTATTTTGTCTAAATGACGTAAAAGCTACTGTTTGCACACCTTGCAGATTAAAATTCTGAACCATCTTTAAGACTACTTCATTCATACCAGAATATGAAATAACAATCAACACATCTCTAGCATCAATATGCGTTCGTGTTAAGCTCATTTCATCGACCGCACTTGGAAAACTGAAAGCCATTTTACCTGACAAATATAAGTTTCGCTGCAACTGCTGAGCAACAATTTGTTGCTCCCAACCAGTCGAATAAATAAATATTGTTCCAGCTTTATTCAGCGCCTCATAAATATCGTCCAACTTAGTACTTTTAAATTGATTGGACATCCATAAAACTGACTTGACGGTTTGTGAAACAAAATCAATATTAACATCTTGAACTTGTTTCGATTCCTCCTGCAATAAATATTTGAGCTGACTAAAACCAGTTAACCCTAACTTTTGACAAGCTCTAAATATGGACGACTTAGAAAACAATGACTTCGTTGCAACATCCGCTAAACTTGCGTCTTTAACCATCGCTCGATTACGGTTAATAAATTGGATAATTTCCTTATCCGTTTCATTTAACTCACTAAAGTGCTCGTTTTCCAGAACTTCTAAATTCAAATTGCATCCCTCAATCTAATTAGTTTATTTGTTTAGTAAATGTTTAATTTACTAAAACCCTTAGATTGTAACACGCACATTAACCATTGTTTTAATTCATGCCAACAAAGGAGCGCATCCTTCATTACTATTAAAGTCTGCTCTCCAATTGTTACTCATATTCTATTTTGACTTATTTTAATTCTGGCCAGAAATCCTTGTTGGCAACAACCATATCATCAAGAATATCTTTAGCAACACCAGCATCAGGGACGATCTTGCATAAGCTAAAGGCTTCCCACAGTTTCGTATATGAACGTTCTTCCCAAGCATCAACGGCTAACTTTTCAACACTATTTTGCTCGGTAATTAGACCTTTCTGGAAAGTGGCTGCCTTACCCATGGCAATTCGTTCAGCACCAGTCGCACCAAATAAGCAAGGTACTTCAACTGTAGCAGTCGGGTCGATGTTTGAGATAGCACCCTCGTTAGGAATAATTGCTAACATCCGTTGTTTCGTATCGTAAGCAATGGCGGTACATAAGTCAACGATATAAGTTGAATGTTGATCCGATACAAAGTTAGTATCTTTAGCACTCTTATTCTTAACGATTCGAGCACATTCACTGAAGACATTCTTTTGACGATAAGCTTCAACTTCATCGGTTCGTGTATACTTAGGATTTGAATTCTTAACAACCCACGATGGATAGAGGTAATACTTCAAGTAAGTGTTTGGCAAGGTTGTTGGATCCAGTGCATAAACATCAGCTGCCTTCTTGAAGGTTTCTTCCCAGCTTGCTTCAGTATTCTTATCATAGTCACCACCGACCCAGTAACCATTCTTGGCAACATATTCTTTCAAAGCAGGCATCAAATCTTTACCAGTCTTGTCACGAATATCAGTCCACCAACCAAAGTGATTCAAACCATAATAACGGAAAACTAACTCATTACGATCCTTCAAATTGAGAATTGCAGCCATCCGATCCATAATATCAATTGGCATATCACAGATATTGATAATTTTTGAATTTGGCCGTAAACGCCGAGTAGCTTCAGCAACAATTGCAGCTGGGTTTGAATAATTCAACATCCAGGCATTTGGTGAATACTTTTCCATATAGTCAACTAATTGAATCACCCCAGGGATCGAACGTAGTCCATAAGCAATCCCACCAGGGCCAGTGGTTTCTTGGCCGACAACGCCATGAGCTAGTGGGATTTTTTCATCCTGGCTCCGCATTGCATATTTACCAACTCGAATTTGAGCCATAACAAAGTCAACATCAGAGAATGCTTCTTCTGGATTTGTTGAAGCTTCGAATTCAACTTCTGGCGCTCGTTCTTTAACTAAAATCCGGCAAGCGTCTGCAATTTTCTTTTGGCGTTCACCATCATTATCATAAAATTTTAATTTCCGCAACGGGAATTTTTTCATATGTTCCAATAAAGTTAAAACAATTCCTGGGGTATAAGTACTACCACCACCGGCAATTAATACGGAAAATTTTCTATCATCCATGAGTAATTCCTCCTAGAACTATTTGTGTTTCACTTGATTACATGTTTAATATTACTCTGAATATAAGCGCTTTCAATACTTTGCGGCTAGTTCGGGAACAGTTCCACAAGCTATCCTACATTTCAAAAAATGAAATATATTTCAGCATCATTAAAACCCAAAGTGACTGATAATCCAGCGATTAAAGCGTTTAAATAAATTCACTAATTTTTCGTAATCGTTTCACCAATTTGGGCATAATCGTAGATTTGATAATCGACGCGCAAATTAGTCGGCATGGTCAACGCTACACAATGTGGATCCTCAACCAGTATAATTGCCCCCGTATCGACACGATTTGCCGCCTGTATGCCTGAAATAGAATCCTCAAAAATCACGCTAGTCGCTGGTGTCGCTTGAACATTTGCGATGGCTTTTAAAAAAATGTCTGGTGCTGGCTTACCCGGTAGCGAAAAGTCATTCAGCGCTACCTGTTCAATATCAAACCAACGATCGAGTTCTAAATAGGTAAAAAAGAACTCAACATTTGGCTTTTCTGAAGCGGTGGCAATGTTCATTTGAATCCTCTGATCCTGGCAGCTATCCAAGAATTCCGGTAATCCTGCCACTAAGTGAAAATCACGTGGCCGTGATAAACATAAATCACAATAAATTTTTTCTTTAGCTGTCGTCATGCTAATTAGTTCATCAGCTGTAATCTGACGCCGTGCATAATATTCAAATGTATCGCGATTATTACAACCAGCGATATGTTGTTGAAATTCCAACTCAGTCATCTTACGATTAAAATTTTGCTGAATAAACTGACCCCAAGAATCTTTTTGAAACTTTGCATCAAAGAACATAGTGCCATTAAAATCAAAAATCATTGTGTCTATCATTTATGACTCACTCCATTCGTCTTTGACAAAATGCAGTCAAGTCAGCACAATAAGTGCTAACTCGGCTGCATTTTTCACAGTTATAACTTATATTATTGTATCTGACTAAGCTACTGAAAATACCTATTTCAAGCCAATTGTAAACAGTAACCAAGTACAAATAAGGTAAAATGGTGTACTACCAATGATAACCGCTAAAGTTTGTTTATCAATCGATATTGTTTGAATCGTTACAATGTTTTTTGATAGATAGAGCACAATTAAGCCTATAATTACTGAAATAATATTACCAACCATTAATTGTAAAACTGTTAAAATGCTAAACGTCACAATTACCGTTAGTCGACTGGTTAGTAACACTGATTTCCTGAAGTAGAGTACATAAGCCACAATTAAATCCATCAACGTTACAATAAACATTACTGTTGTAATCGGACTTTTACCAAAATATGTCTCCAGCCCCATATTATTCATGTTCAGTGCCAGCGCAATATACGCAAAGTAAGCTACTGGAACAATCATCAAAACCGCAATATAGATATTCAATGCTTTACGTAAATCATAATGCAGCCCCGTGATAACCCTGTCAAAAAATCTTGAAATTCTACTATTCTTTGCAACCATTTAACTGACCTCCTACCTATCAATTCAACATTAATGACTTAAATTAACGACAACATCGCTTGGACAAACTTCTCATGATCCTTCATACTAATAGTCACTTTTTTACCATCAGCGACAACCTGTTCTACGCCAATGTTAAGCTCCTTAAAAACTGATTCCTGGTCAACTTCAGCCGGATTAACAACCGTGACGACTAATTGACCAGCAACATCTTCCACATTTTCAATATTTTGATCAGTCCCCAATGAATCCATAATCAACGTTGCATTTTGTTGCATAGGCGTTAGCGCTTTCACTTCTGGCTGCGTACTAGCATCCATTTGAATAGGGCCACTAGATAAATCAGTCATCTTTTCAAGCACTTGAGCAACATCTAAGCCAACGATAACTTGAATGGCTTTACCATGATGCACAACCCCAACGGCTTTGTTAGCTTTAAACATGCTATCACTAGCTACTTTTTCAGGATCTTTAACTGTCACCCGTAAACGTGTTGCACAACTAGTCATATCTTCAATATTTCCTGCACCGCCAAGACCTTCAAGATAAGCTTGTGCCCGCTCAATGTATGGATTCGAAGCAGTACCAGTTTTAGCTTTATATTCTTTCTTGTTAATCAGCTTGGTATCTTCACCTTCGGCCTCACGACCTGGTGTTGCATAGTTGAAATGTTGAATCATGGTCTTGAAGACAAAGAAGTAAATAACTGAGAAAACTAACCCAATTGCAATTTGAAGAATCCAAGTATGCCAGTGATTAGCCCACAGTGGAATCCAGTTCATACTCAAGAAATTAATTAGACCACCATCGAATTGACCAACAATCCCAAAAGCGAACATCGTGGCATCCAGTGTCGCAGCCAACAATGAGTGAACGACCCAAAGTACAGGAGCTGCAAATAAGAAAGTAAATTCAACTGGTTCAGTAATCCCAGCAGCAATTGAAGTTAAGCCAGCAGGAATCAATAAAGCAGCGGTTTGCTTTTTACGACTCTTCTTAGCAGTTACATAGAAGGCATAACAAATTGCTGGAATACCAAAGACTTTTTCATTACCAAATAATTCGAAACCCATTTCTGGTGCTAAGGATTTGATAGGTGCCGTACTGGTTGCAAATTGTGATAAATGTTGTAACCAGTATGGTTCCAATCCACCAGCAACTGCTGCTGGACCGTATTGGAACGGAATATAGATAAAGTGATGTAACCCAGTTGGAATCAGGACCCGTTGTAAGAAACAGTAGACCCAAACCCCAATTACGCCAGATGTCTTCATAAATCCTTGCAAAGCGGAAATGCCCAATTGAATCTTTGGCCATACAAGACAAGTTACAAAGGCTAAGACAAACATTGCGGCAAAGCCTAGAATAACAACATATGATGATCCTTGAAAAGTCCCTAACCAATCAGGTAATTTCTTATCAAAATACTTGTTGTGTAACCAAACAACAATCCCTGCAACAACTAACGCACCAACGATACTAGTATCTAGCGTTTTGATACCAGCAATCATTGTTAATCCACCATTAGTGGAGTTTGCAGTGATTTCACGAGCATAATGATTAACACCAAAAGTTGGTCCCCAAATACTTAAAATAGCAGCTACAAAATAATTAAAGGTTAAATACGTCACTAACGACTCTAGGGCTGCCCGGCCTTGTGACTTTTTAGCTAAACCAATCGGTAAACCAACAACGAATAGTAATGGGACCTGCCGGAAGATGGTCCAACCACCTTCTTCAATCGTGTACCAGATACCATACCAAGTTGTTGTAGACTTAGCCAAACTTGGAAAAATAGCAGGATTCGTAAACAAAGAACCAAAAGCAACCACTAATCCAGCAAAGGAGAACAGCAAAACTGGTACGAACATCGCTGCCCCAAATTTTTGCAGTTTCTGCATCATAATTATTCATCTCACTTTTTTAAATTAAAAAGAAAGACTAGCCAATCATTGCAACAGTCCTTCTTAATCACTACTTACTAAAACTAGTTAAGTTCTGGCCAGTAGTCCTTATTTGCAACAATCATGTCATCTAAAATATCCTTTGCGATACCCGCATCAGGAACAATCTTGCATAAGCTAAATGCTTGCCATAACTTCGTGTATGAATGATCTAGTAACGCGTCAACCGCTAACTTTTCGACACTGTTTTGTTCCGTAATCATCCCAGTTTGATAAGTTGCTGCTTTGCCCATTGCTAAACGTTCAGCACCATTGGCACCAAATAAACAAGGAACTTCAACCATTGCGGTTGGATCAATATTCGAAATAGCCCCTTCATTAGGAATAATTGCTAACATTCGTTGCTTAGTATCATAAGCAATTGCCGTACATAAATCGACGATATAAGTTGAATGATCATCTGGTTTGAAACCAGTATCCTTAGCCGTCCCGGTCTCAACAATACGAGCACATTCACCAAAGACTAGCTTCTGCCGATGATCTTCAACTTCATCCGTCCGAGTATAATTGGGATCTGAATGTTTAACCACTTGTGATGGGTACATGTAATACTTCAAGTAGGTATTAGGCAACGTTGTTGGATCTAGCGCATAAACATCGGCTGCCATTTTAAAGGTTTCTTCCCAACTTGGTTCGATACCTTCTTCGTAGTCATCATCGACGAGATAGCCATGTTTGGCAACATGTTTCTTCAATGCCGGCATTAGATCTTTCCCAGTCTTATCGCGAACATCCGTCCACCAACCAAAGTGATTTAAGCCATAATATCTAAAAACTAAATCATTGCGATCTTCTAAGCCAACGATCTCAGCCATCCGATCCATGATACCAATTGGCATATCACAAATATTGATAATTTTTGAATTTGGACGTAAACGCCGGGTTGCTTCTGCAACAATAGCTGCTGGATTGGAATAGTTAAGCATCCAGGCATTTGGTGAATACTTTTCCATGTAATCAACTAATTCAACCACTCCAGGAATTGAACGTAACCCATACGCAATCCCACCAGGACCAGTTGTTTCTTGACCGACAACACCATGCTTTAATGGGATTTTTTCATCTAAGCTCCGCATAGCATATTTGCCAACCCGAATTTGCGCCATGACAAAGTCAACATCCGTAAAAGCTTCAGCAGGATCCGTCGTTGCTTCAAATTCAATTTCTGGTGCTCGTTCCCTAACTAATATTTCAGTGGCATCTGCAATTTTCTTTTGACGTTCACCGTCATTATCGTAGAATTTTAACTTGCGAAGTGGAAATTTATCAAGCCCGTTTAACAATGTCAAAACAATCCCGGGTGTGTAAGTACTCCCACCACCGGCAATTAAAACTGAAAACTTACGATCATCTGTTGCGTGAGTCATAAAAATAGCCTCCAAGCCTTTTAGTAGCTTTATATAAAGCGCTTTCATCAATTGATGAATTCATTATTGCATGCTCATTAATCGACTTCAATGAGTTCAAACGATTTAGAACGTTGTTCCAATATATTAAATTAGTTTCTACTCATGAAATTTTTTTCAAAAATCCTTAAAATTTTCGTATAAGTGCCTATTTAACAGTAATATTCAATTAAAAAAAGATGATAACCAATCAAACATTCCCCATTAAGCTTATAGTTACCAATATGTAAACATAATATAACGGGCTATCTTTAAAAACTATATTCCAACTAAAATGAAACATAATGATCAACAATTCACATAAAAAGCAACAATTAGTTTTTATTGTAAAATTCATCTTTTAAAACAAATTAAAAGTATGATCCATTAACGGATCATACTTTTTCTGCACAACTTTCATCGCGCCAATATGGATGGGATTCGGCAACCATAACCGTCGCAGCCCCTTTAAAACGAACAATTTCTCCTGGTAACGCTAGAACACTCTGACCAGGCCACAACACCATCTGAGATGCTGTGATTAAAGAACCACTTAAAACTGTAATTGCCGCCGCAATCACCCCAGTATTCTGCCACGTTGTATCAATGAATCGTGTATGAGTCAAAGTATACGGTCGTTGATCAGTCGTTCCTCCAAGCGGTAATGGGATCGTAGTAACAGCATTACTAGTTACTAAATTCCGGTATGCCGCCGCGACTGCTAACTTCCGTGGTCGACCATCTAACCCTAAACGATGATAGTCAAAAAAACGATACGTCACATCTGTCGACTGTTGAATTTCATAAACTAGCGCTCCCTTTTGAATCGCATGCAAGGTCCCAGCTGGTACATATAAACAATCACCAGCCTTAGCTGAAATTTGATCAACAACTGCTAACGGAGACTGCTTAATCTGCGTCAAGGAAAGTCCTTGCCGATATGCTGGCTTAACACCAGCAAAAACTTTTCCTGATGTTGGTGCCGTGATAAAGTACCATGATTCTCGCTTACCGTATCGCAATCCTTGCGCTCTCGCATCAGCATCTGTTGGATGAACTTGAATGCTCAAATGTTCGTCAGCGCCCAGCATATCAATAATTATTGGATAAGGTTCTCCGGGTTTTAATCCGAGCATTGTTGGCTGTTGCGTAACAATATCATGTAAATGCATCGACTGCTGTGTCTTAGTGTTATACGTGTCACAATCAATCGCTGTAGTTCCGGCAACAGAATAAACTGAACCTGTTTTTGGTGCCGTTGCCTGATATGCTTTTAACCGTTCTGTCCCCCAGATTCGAGGCTGTGAAATAGATTTTAAAATTAGCATCAATAACCTCCACTAAAAGAAGCCAATTAAACAACCAATCGTGACAATCACTGTTAAAACTAAAATAATCTTCGTTGCCGACAATTGTTTAGCCGAGACTAACCACCAGCCAAACAAGACCACTGCCAATGGTAATAGTCCTGGGAAAATCCCGTTCAACACGGTTTCTAAACTCTGACTTTTGCCACCAAGAGGTACTTTAGCAATCGTCTTCAACACGATTGTATTAGCGGCTAGAGCACCAACAACCATCACACCCAGAATATTAAAGGCGTCTGTAATCCGCTTAGAATTTTCACCGACAATCACGTCGATTGCATTAACACCTAACCGGTAACCACTATGAAATGCAATATAAGAAATTGTTGGTCCAATAATACCATATGTGAGAATGTAGAACAGCGGCCCCAGAGGACTACCACCAGCGGCCAAACTCATCCCTATAGATAAGAGAATCGGGACGATAATTCCTTGGATTACTGAATCCCCAATCCCAGCTAGCGGCCCCATCAAAGTTGCTTTAATATTGACTGGCATCTCTTCAGAGACATTCTTACCTAAAGCAATTTGCTCTTCCAGAGAAGCAACAATTCCGTTAATCAATTGACCAGTCTGTGGCTCAGTATTATAGAACATCGAATGTCGCTTCAGTAATCGCCGTTTTTTGTCAGGATCATTAGCATAATATTTTTTAGCAAATGGTAGGTAGGAGTACGCCCACGCATGGGCCTGCAACTTTTCATAACTCATTGAACTTAATTGTGTAAAGCCCCAACGGTACCAGATTTCATTTAATTCATGTTTCGTTAGTGGCTCCGAATTGGAAGTTACTGCATTTTTCATCTATAATCCCTCCATCAGAATAAATCATCATCTTCATACTCATCGTCCGTATTAACCACATTACTATCAGCGACTGACTTCCCGCCATCGGAACTGCCATTACCGTGATTGGTTGATGCATAATAATAAAGATAAGCTACCAAAGCGGCAATAAAAACAATCGCAATCATACTCAATTTAGCGAAAGCCAACAAGACAAATCCAGCCATGAAGAAAATCAAGTGTGTCTTATTCTTGATTACAATGCTCATCAGCAAGGCAATCCCAAGTGCTGGTAAGACCCCACCCAGGACTTGAATAATGTGAGTAACAATATCTGGGACACTATTGATTAACCAATTAACTAATCCTTTACCAAAATAAATAGCCAGAAAAACAGGTACTGCTCGTAAAATAAATGTCGAAATTTGAGGGTAAACAAGGTGATTCAAAACAATTCCCCGATCATTATTCGTTTCGGCAGCTTTATCAGCTCGAGAATTCCAATATGAATAAATTGCCATTCGGAAATTATAGAAAATCAATCCAAAAGTCTGACCAATTAATATGGCTAACGTAACAGCAATCGCGGGATTTTGTGTTGTTGCCATCGCCAAACCAATCCCACCGTAAGCAGCGTAAGTAATTTCGCTATTAGTCGCCCCACCAGTTGAAAGATTGGCAATGAAAACTGCCTGAACAGCAAGCCCACATAAGATCCCTGCTTTGATATCACCAAATGCCAGTCCGACTAATAAGCCCGCCACTAACGGTCGCCCAACAATATAGTAACCACCAGACATTCCGAACAGCCACGGTGTTTCAATGGCACCTAGATAGCAGAAAACTCCAGTTAACAGTGCTGGTAAGAATAAGGACGAATTCATTTATAACACCTCCATCTAATTGACTAAGCTAATCCATCGAATCATATTTTGCTTTCATCGTCTTCCAAGACCGAATATCATCATCAGGCAAGAGCTGAAATTGAATATCGATTCCATGATTATTCATATTGTCAAAAGCTTGATAATCATTGCTATCAATTGCAACCGTTCGTCCTAAAATCTTGGCGCCAGCCCGTGTATTCATTGGACCAACATTTAGCACACCTCCAAAATCTACGCCCATGTTGACCAGTTTTGAAAACGTCTGGGGAGAATCACTAATCAAGAAGAATTTTTTCTTAGATGCGATTCCTTGTTGAATTTTATCTGGTGCTTCCGCAACCGTATAAATACCAACTTTCAATTCATTTGCGGCTGCTTTCAAAACCTTTCTTCTTAAAGTATCATGAGCGATATTATCACCAACAACTAAAATGCCATCGACAGGACGTGCTTTAGTCCAACGAGTCATCGTTTGGCCATGAATGACTCGGTCATCAACTCTTACTATTGAAATACTCATAATTTTTTCCTCCTAAATTATCAAAAAACAATATCGTCATCATCATTATCGTTATTAACTGCTACCGCTATCCCCATACGACCGGTATTTGCTGCAATATCAGCAAGCTTAACTAAACTTGTTGAACTCGATAATGTTCCCACTTCTAATAACATCGCCAAGTTCAACCCACTCACAACACATACCTTATCTGGATTGTCCAAGAATCGTTTAAAAGATTCATTGTACGGTGTCCCCCTTGAACATCCGCTAAAATCAATACCTTATCAGCCGTATTGAGATACTCGTCCAAACTTTCTCTGAATTCTCCAACGCCAGTATCCGTTAATTCCAATTTATCAATTCCAGTAGTATCACCCGCAATCATGTGATAACTGGTCAAAATACCACTTGCTAAATGACCATGTGAAACCAACAATAATTTCATAATCAGCACCTCTTTATTTGTAATAATATATATCTATATAAGCTAAATATGCTTTTACATAAGCCATTATATGAATCCGCTTACATTATGTCAATAGCTATCTTTATTTTCTTTAAAAAGGCATTATATTAATACTTTAGGAATTTAATTTGTCTATTTACGATTAATTTGACAAATCAACTACAAACCACTATCATTAAATATGTAATAACTTAATAAATGGAGGTTAACATGATGGAATCTTATACAATTGATGATTTTTCACGACTAATTGATCACACAAACTTAAAGGCCTTTGCTTCCGCTGCGGATATGATCAAACTCTGTAACGAAGCTAAACAGTATCATTTTAAAATGGTTGCTATTAACCAGGTTCAATCAAACCTATGCTCAAAACAATTGACCGGTACAGATATTGATACCGGTGCCGCCATTAGTTTTCCCTTAGGCCAGACAACTATTGCTTCCAAGGTTTTCGACACAAATGATGCCATTAAAAATGGGGCGAACGAAATTGACTACGTCATCAATATCACCGAGTTAAAGAATAAAAATTACACCTATATTGAAGATGAAATGCAGCAGATTGTCACAGCTTGTCATGCACACAACATCCCCTGCAAGGTAATTTTTGAAAATTGTTACCTGACAACCGCTGAGACAAAACAGGTTGCTGAAATTGCACGCAAAGTTAAACCAGATTTCATTAAAACATCAACTGGTTTCGGTACTGGCGGTGCAACTGTCGCTGACGTTAACCTGATGAAATCTGTCGTTGGCAACACCGTTAAAGTCAAAGCCGCTGGAGGCATTCGTAACACTGATACCTTTTTAGCTCTCGTCAAGGCCGGGGCCGATCGGATTGGGTGTAGCGCTGGTATCCAAATTATTGACGCCTTAAAAGAACGGATGGCTGTTGATCACATTGACCATATCGATATTGACCGACCATTTCCAAAAGTTAACCAATAACAAGACAAAAAAAGCATCTTGCAAAATCTTAATTGGTTTTACAAGATGCTTTTTGCATATTATGAAAAATAATTGTCTTTTTACGCCCGCTGCAAATTCATGACAAAGTAATTAACGTCGCCTCGATATTTAGCCACTGAATATTCAACTGGTAATTCACTTGCTGTAAATCCCTGAGTGTGAAAATAGAATAATGGATCACCCTGAGCAATATTCAATAAGTCCGCAACCGTTTCATCAGCTGTTAGTACATCTAATCGACGACGTACATGCGTGACTTCATGTTTTGCTTGACTCAGCGTATCGTACAATGAGGCTTGTGTAAAATCAACGGCTAACAAATCTGCCTGTAGCCTAACTGGAATGTAGCTCGTGATCAAAACAACTGGTTGGTAGTTCGCGTACCGCAACCGTACGAGTTTATAGACAGCCTCCCCCACGTTAAGCCGTAAATTATCAGCAACCTCTACGTTAGCTGCTTCCCGTTGCAATAACAAGACCTTTGTTTGCGGCAATAATCCCTTATTACTCATTTCATCGTTATAACCTTCTACAATTTGAGTAAAGGCCTGCGCAATTTTAGGTTGCTTAACCATCGTCCCCCGACGCTTGCGTTTTTCAAGTAATCCTTGACTCACTAGGGATTGAATTGCCTGCCGCACTGTCGGCCGACTAACCCCATAATGAGCCATTAAGTCAACTTCTCGCGGAATCAACGTCTGGGGTGGATAGGTGCCATCCTTGATTTTTTGTAACAGGTCCAATTCAATCTGTTTATGTTTTGCTAGCTCACTCATCAACTAATCCTCACTTTTGTCCTGATATATTATCGTTATCATAGCACACAAATAAATAAAGTGTTGGCTAGCACTGAGCATAAGGCCCCTTGCCAGCTAACACTTTAAAAGCTACTTCATTGTTGTTGCACGCTTTAGCCACGCCTCATCGGCCGGATCCCCAGAACCACGCTTATTTTGATCAATCGCTGTAATAGTAGCCATTTCGCTATCACTCAGTTTAAAGTCAAAAATATCAATATTTTGTTGAATTCGATTTTGATGAATTGACTTTGGAATCACAATAATTCCGCGTTGCAGATGCCAACGTAAAATAATTTGTGCCGTTGATTTTTGGTGATTATCAGCAATCTTCATTAACACTGGGTCAGTGAGGACGTGACCTTTTCCTTGTCCCAATGGTCCCCAAGCTTCATGCCGGATTTCTAATTGATGTAACAACGTATGCATCGCTTTTTGCTGGAAATATGGGTATGTTTCAATCTGATTAACAACTGGCCGAACCTTAGCTGTGCTTAATAACTTATCAAGCTGTTTTTGATTGAAATTAGACACCCCAATCGCTTTAATCAAACCGGATTTATATAGATCTTCCATCGCCCGCCATTTCTCAGTATAGCCGACACTTGGCCAATGAATTAAATACATATCAAGATAATCTAGTTGTAATCGTTTCAAGCTCGCTTCAAATTCCCGCTTAGTTTCATCATAAGTGGTTGATTACACCATAGCTTGGAGGTGACAAATAAGTCCTCACGCTTAACATTGGTATTAGCCAAAGCCGTGCCAACACCAGCTTCATTATGATAAATAGCCGCGGTATCAA
Source organism: Lactobacillus sp. CBA3606 (assembly GCF_002970935.1). Classification (NCBI taxonomy): domain Bacteria; kingdom Bacillati; phylum Bacillota; class Bacilli; order Lactobacillales; family Lactobacillaceae; genus Lactiplantibacillus; species Lactiplantibacillus kimchii. Next base: position 1,635,488 of record NZ_CP027194.1, read on the forward strand.
AATGACGATACCCCGCCGCTAATGCATCTTCAATCGCTGTTATTAAAGTTTGTGTATCGTCAACTTTAAAAACGCCCAATCCCAATTGGGGGATTCTGACATTATTATTTAAAGTGATATATTCCATTAGATAGGCCCTCTTTTTCTTAATTTGTAATTACATATTAAGAATAGCGAATTAAGTAAGAATAAGCAAGACTATCTTAGCATCCTGGCAATTTTGGGATTCATTTCAAAAATAAAAGGACATTTAGTTTTTATTCCAAACGTCCAATTAATTTTCCGAAATTTAGCTGTCACTCTAATAAATCTTTACTAGGAGTCGTCTGCAACAACTCAGCTTTCAAACTGATTGTCCACACTTACCTGCTTAAACCAAGTAGCAGACTTCTTCAAAGCCTTTTTCTGCGTATGAATATTATCACGAATTAAACCATAACGATTGTGATAGGCATGATTCCAAAACCAGCAATCAACTGCAGTCCAAACAAAAAAAGATCATCGCCGCCCAAATCAGGCAAGTAACGATGATCCTCCGCAATACTAATAATCTTCTAAAACTATCAATCCTTACTTTTCAGTTCCCTGACCATCCCATTCACGTTGCATGATCGCTTTTAATTCACTAATCAAGGGTTCCCGTGGATTGGCTGTCGTACATTGGTCCTCATATGCCAGTTCAGCTAACTGATCGACATTAGCATCGAACTGCTTTTTCTCAACGCGGTTCGCTTTCAAGGATAACGTAACATCCATTGAATGCGCCAAATCAATATATGCTTGCACCAAGCTTTCTTTAAGTTCTTCATCCGTATTGCCGGCTAACCCCAAGGCTCGCGCAATGTTGGCATAGTCTGCCAATGCTGTATTGTGCGTATATTTAGGCCACATCGCCAATTTAGTTGGAATCTCCGCATTATACCGAACGACTTGCGGATACGTAATCGCAATCGCTAACCCATGCGGTAAGTTGAAGGCGCCACCTAATTTATGGGCAATCGAGTGATTAATTCCCAAAAAGGCATTGGCAAACGCCATCCCAGCTAGGGTCGAAGCATTATGCATCTTCTCACGCGCTAATTGGTCGCCATCATACGAGGCTTTCAAGTATTTAAAGGCTAATTGTAGCGCTTGAATCGACCAACCGCGGGTAAAATCTGAGGCCATCGTTGACACGTATGATTCTGTAGCATGCGTAATCACGTCTAAGCCCGTCCAGGCCGTCGTGCGCTTAGGAACGGTCTCCACAAACTGTGGATCCACGATAGCGACATCTGGTTGCATCGCATAATCAGTAATTGGGTATTTAACATGGGTCTTAGAATCCGTGATAACCGCATATGGGGTGACTTCTGAACCAGTGCCAGACGTTGTTGGAATCCCGATATAAGTTACTTTATGCGCCGCTGGCACTTGATAAGTCCGCTTCCGAATATCTAAGAACTTCTGCTTAGCCTCTAAAAATGACGTTTCGGGATGTTCATAAAAGAGCCACATGCCCTTAGCTGCATCCATCGCTGAGCCGCCACCTAATGCGATAATTGTATCTGGTTGGAACGCCTGCATCCGTGCAACCCCTTTAGTCACCGTATCTGTCGAAGGATTAGGTTCAACCTCTGAAAAGATATCAATATCAACCGGTTCAGTCCGTTGATTTAAGACTGCAGTTACGCGATCTGTATACCCAAATTTAACCATTCCAGGATCACAAACGATAAAGACTTTTTCGAGGCCACTCATATGTTCCAAATACTGGACGGCATTGCGTTCAAAATAGACTTTGGGTGGCATTTTTACCCACTGCATATTATTCCGTCGTTTTGCGACCGTTTTAATATTAATTAAATCCATATCTGTCACATTATGTGAAATAGAATTACCGCCATATGAGCCCGTGCCCAGCGTTAATGATGGCGTCATGTTATTATAAATATCGCCCAAACCTCCCACTGAAGATGGGGTATTAACTAAGATTCGGCAGGCCGGCATTTGGAGTCCAAACGCTTTGATCAATTCGTCATCTTTTGTATGAATACCCGCAGTATGCCCTAAGCCACCGTAATGCAGCAATTCATCCGCTCGTTTGAAAGCGGCGGCTGTCGATTGGGCCTTATACAAAGTCAATACTGGCGAAAGTTTTTCACCAGACAAGGGATAATTAACACCGACACCATCAATCTCCGCAATTAGAACCCGACAATCAACGGGGACCTGCGTCAAACCAGCCATTTTAGCAATTTGATAGGCGGTCTTCCCAGCAACCGGCCCGCGTACCGTATGCCGTTCAGGATCAATCACAGCATCACTTAGAGCTGCGACTTCTTGTGGTTTCACGAGGTAACAGCCTAACCGATTGAATTCAGCTTTCACGGCATCATAGATTTCGGCATCTACAATGGCACTATTTTCTGAAGCACAGATCATCCCATTATCAAAAGTCTTTGATAACACAATATCATTCACAGCCTGTTGAATATCGGCCGTCTTTTCAATATAAGTCGGGCCATTCCCAGGGCCAACACCCAACGCCGGCTTACCAGAAGAATACGCCGCCGTAACCATGCTAGGCCCGCCAGTTGCTAAAATCGTGGCAATCGCAGGATGGTGCATCAAAGCATTGGTCGCTTCAATACTAGGGTGTTCAATGTATAAAACAGCATCGGCTGGACCTCCAGCAGCCTTAATTGCGGCTTGCATAATCCGAGCCGCCTCGGCACTCGCTTTTTGCGCTTGGGGATGAAAACCAAAAACAATGGTATTCCGACCCTTTAATGAAATCAACGCTTTAAAAACAACCGTTGACGTGGGGTTAGTAACTGGGGTAACCCCGGCGACAATCCCGACTGGTTCCGCAATTTCCATCAATTGCGTTTCAGCGTCATCTTTCAAAATACCAACAGTCTTATCGTGCCGAATACTATTCCAAATGTATTCACTGGCATAAATATTCTTAATGGCTTTATCTTCCACGACCCCACGGCCAGTTTCTGCCACAGCTAATTTGGCTAACTTCATATGGTTATCTAATGCGGCGACAGCGACCTTTTCGCACAAATCATCAATTTGCGCTTGTGTATACGTTTTCAATTCGGCTAATGCAGCTTGTGAGCGGGCTACTAATTTAGCGACTTCAGTTTCAGCAGCAGTCTTTTTTTCAATTGGTTTTGTTTTAATCATGGGATGTTCCTCCATTCAATTCTCTTGTGAATTAATTTACAAACATTATTATAACGGACTCCCGTAAAAATGCAAGCGCTATCTTCACTGGTTGTCCAAACCAATCCACACCAACAGTTCCATAGTCCCTACCCGGTGGGCTTTTAACCGTCCCAAGCGCGTTAAAAATAAAGTTTAGTTCTGCACAAAGTCTACACAAAAAAAGGATTGGCCGCTGAAATTCAACCGCGGACAATCCTCTACTCAACTCATTTATTCAAAAGTACGATGCCTCATTACCGAACAACAATCACAGAAACGGGGGCTTTTCGGGCTAACCGGGGACCAATGGCAGCCGTCATCTTCGCATGGGCAAATTCAGTATCGGCCCCTGCGACTAGTAAATCTGGCTTAAAATCAGGAATGACTTGATCCAAAATAACGTCATCCACATCGCCACCTTCGTAAACTAGCGGTTCGACATTTTGAACCCCACGTTCGGTGGCAAGCTTGACGTAATCTTGAACAACTTGCGTCACATGATTCCGTTTCGCCTGTAATTTCGACGGTGTCAACGAATCAAAGATATTAATATCTTCGCTCTCCAAGACTGACACAATCCCCAAAGTAACGTTATAATCACGAGCCAACGTCAGTGCGTAGCGAAAGGCGCGTTCAGAAGACGTCGTGTCATCCTCATCCACCGTCAATAAAATCCGCCGATAAACGAAGGGCTTATCAATCTCATTTTGATCCATTTACATGACCTCCTCATTAAGTTGGTACTGACCATCGCTATTATACCAGTTCCCCTACAGCAACGTGGGACAAATGATCGTTTTTTCAGGTTGAGCTAATGCTTCACTGGTAACGCCGCCAAAGTCTGCTTTAGCCAATCAACATAGTAAGTTTCACGACCAATCGCATGTTGCAAAATCAAATAATGACCATATGTCGTGGTTTGCGGCCGGCCTTTAAAAACCGTCGTTAGGCGCGCCTGCAAGTGCATTAATTTTGTTTGATGTAACTGTAATTGTTCCGTTAGCATTTCTGGCAAACGTGGGTCACGATTCGTTTGGATGAAATATAGTTTTAAAATGAACTCATCCTTGGTCGCCGTTAAATCGGGGGTACCTACACTAATCCACTCCCGTAACCAGGCCAAGCCAGTCGGCGTAATATGATAGAGCTTTTTCTCTAATTTCTCACCACTGATTGTGATTTCATGTGTAATGGCTCCTTGGGTTTCAAGCCGTTTTAGCTGCGGATAAATTTGACTATGCTGTGCTTGCCAAAACTCACCGATTTCGTGATCAAAAGCTTTCGTTAAATCATACCCAGTCAGCGGTTGTTGATTTAATAGTCCCAGAATAATAAATTGTAATTTGTTTTTTTGCGCCATTTGGTAGGACCCCCTTGACGAATCTTTAACTTAAGTATACACTAGCTTTGTTATTTAAAACATGTAATTTATAACACGTTTTAATTTACTTAATTTTACTTTTGAAAGGATCTTTAATAATGACCAAAACATTTAAAACTTTAGCTGACTTTTTAGGTACCCATTTTATTTATACGTATGATAACGGTTGGGAATACGAATGGTATGCAAAGAACGATCACACCGTTGACTATCGCATCCATGGCGGCATGGTCGCTGGCCGCTGGGTCAAAGACCAAGCAGCCAATATCGTTATGTTAACTGACGGTATTTATAAAGTTGCTTGGACTGAACCAACCGGGACTGACGTTGCTTTGGACTTTTTACCAAACGAAAACAAAGTAAACGGGACTATTTTCTTCCCAAAATGGGTCCAAGAACATCCTGAAATCACGGTTACTTTCCAAAACGACCACATTGATGTTATGGAAGCTGCCCGTGAAAAGTATGCCACTTATCCTAAATTAGTCGTTCCCGAATTCGCCACTATTACTTATATGGGTGATGCTGGACAAGATAACGATGACGTCATTAGCGAAGCCCCTTACGCCGGCCTGCCTGACGATATTCGTAATGGCAACTATTTTGACGAAACTTATCACCGGCTAAACAACTAATGTTTCACGTGAAACATTACGGTGCGTAACATAAAAAGAATAGTCGCTTCAAGAATTTTTACAACTAATTCTTGAAGCGACTATTTAGTATCTGCTATTAGGTTACCAAAAATCAGGCTACGCGTATTAATCCAAGTTTAACGCCACATATTGTTCGGTATGTGTATCTCTTAACGTGTAGTTTGGCGGCAAGGCATCCCGGTCAGCCTTAACGATTTGAAATCCAACCCGTGCATAGAACCGTAGGGCCGCTTCGTTAGCCATTACACACTTTAAGGTCACTGGTTCAGTCGCATATTGTCGCATTTCAGTCAGCAAATTTTCACCAACACCTAATTGACGAAAAGCTGGGTCAACAAATAAGAGATGAATAAAATTAGCTAACCGATAAAGCGAACAAAAGCCCGCTCTTTGCCCATCAATCCACGCCACCAAAACAAATTCACCGCGACTATCTTGGTCAAAATCTTGTAGTCGTGGATTCGTCACCCATGGAAAGTCCTGCTGACGATCAACCAAATAAATTTGTGCTAAAGCGGCACGGTCAGCTTGCGTTGCAGTTTTAATTTGAATCACTGCCATCGTTTTCATCCTCTCCCCCATAATTTATTTTATTATGCGGGTCTTTGTAACAGAATACAACCAAACTAATAACATCAAGCAACGTTAAGCCTTAATTTCACGCAATCAATGATTGTTTTTTTAATATTTGAACCTGACAAAACTAGCTTTCACCCTCGGACTAGCGGTATAATACAGTCTAAATCTTTCACCCTGAAAGTAGGAGAAAAATGAGAACAGCAATTGTGACCGATAGTGCCAGTTATTTATCAGCTGCGGATATCAAAAAATATAATATCCACGTCGTACCAATTACCGTGATCTTCGGTAAACAAACTTATTTAGAAAATGTTGAAATGACGACTAAAGAATTCTATGAACGGATGCGTACGGCTCCCGAACTGCCAACCACCACCCAGGTCACGTTGGGGCAAATGCAACAAATGTATGACCAATTAGCTGCGGAAGGCTACGATAATGTCATTAGTATTCATCTGTCTTCCGGTATTACCAGCTTTATCACCAACCTTGAAAGCTATCTGCCTAACGTCACCAACATCAAAGTCTATCCATTTGATTCTTTGATTACGGCGGCTGGCGAAGCTTACATGGCACTTTTAGCGGCTAAATTAGTGGCAGCTGGTCAGACACCAGCCCAAGTCATTGAACAACTGCACCAACTCCGTGAGACAACTGAAGTTTACTTTGTGGTCGATAACCTCAGTCACCTCGTCCGGACCGGTCGGTTATCCAACGCTTCCGGCTTGGTTGGGAACCTCTTACGGATTAAACCCGTACTAACCTTTGAGGATGGCAAAATTGTAGCGATTGAAAAAGAACGCACGATGCGCCGCGCCTACCAAGCCATTAAGGCCAAGTTAGCCGCTGCCATTGCAGCGGCCGATTACCCTTTACGCGTGACAATTGAGAATGGCAACAATCCCAAGTTACAAGCAGAGTGGACCGCCGATTTGATCAAAAGCTTTCCTGATTTAACAATCGACGAAGGCGAAATTGGCCCGGTAGTCGGCGTGCATGTTGGTGAAGGCGTGATGGGCTTGATTTGGGCAAAAGATTGGGAAAAATGGCCCGATTGACCGAATTAATTTTCAATAGCTACGCACAAAATTAAAGTTCAATAATTGTAAAGGTGAGCTTGAACAACACCCAGGCTCGCCTTTTGCATCCTATAAGATTTAGCAGTTGCATTAGCCTGACATTTCACTAAGCATAATAGATACGAACTTAGCCCTATAGTCATAAGATTGTTTACGAGTAATTACGACAACTCAGGGTAATCAAAAAGCGCCATAACCTGCTTTGGGTTAGCGACGCTCATCTTAATTCGTAAAAAGCCATTATTTTTTGGCTTTTTTCTTTTTACCTTTTGGCTTACCCGTTTCGGCCGTTGGCGCTTGCTTAAGCACTAACTTCCGTACCTTTTTAAGTAGCTTCTTTTGATTCGTTGCATCGAGCTGCTCCCATAATGTAACCAATTCAGGCGTCATTTGCTTCGGCCCTGATGCCACAGTAACAGTGCCCAACAACCACTCAGGCGTGACTGACAGCGCTTGCGCTAACGCCGTGACCTTATCTTGTTTCGCCACGTATTTACTACTTAACCACTGACTGATGGAAGACCGCCCAATCCCAGTCGCTTTGGCTAATTGTGCCGATGTCATTTGGGCCTGCTGCATCGCTGTTTTTAATCGTTCAGCAAATAAACTCATTCAGAATTACCTCCAATCTTAGTTTCCTTTGGTACTATCAATTAAGTGAACTTGCCATCAGTTTAGCCTTGTTAGTGCGGAAATTCAATGCTAACCAACTAATTGTTTACTTTTCTAAACTATTTCAGTTTCATTTATTTAAGTTCGGCTAAAAAAATGAACCCAGGATAACTCCCAGGTTCACCGTTTACTTTAATAACCGATAGCATTAACATTATGTCGTTTCGTCGTACTGGTGTCCCAAATGGGCACTTTAACCACGCCCAAAACTTTATTCGCTGGGACAAAGCCCCAATACCGACTATCATTTGAGACTGAACGATGATCGCCGAGAACAAAATACGAATTTTTTGGCACTTTGGTTGCAGGAATGGCCCAACTATTCTTATTCGAAATCGAAGCCAAACTCCAATTCCCGGTCCCCTGTGTCCGCTCAAACTGACTAATAAACCCTTGTTTAACGACATGCCCATTGACGTAAACTTTCCCATCTTTAGAACTAACAGTATCACCGGGCATCCCAATCACACGTTTCACATACTTAACCGTCTTCGATGAGGCATCGGGATCTACTTTATAAGCATTAAAGACAATGACACTCAGATGCCGAATTTTAGCCGTTTTCACAACTGCCACCCGCTCATTATTTTCGAGATTTGGCTCCATAGATGGCCCATCGACCCGCACCATCGTGAACACAAAATGGCGAATGACCATTGCAATCAGTAATCCCACTACAATTGGCAATATCCAGCTCATGATATTTTTGAAAGTTTTCATTAACACTGCTCCCTTATCCCCGCCTTAAATACTTTTAACAAGTATAATCCAATTATAGAAGCTTGTCCGTTAATCTCTAATGCTTTTTACAAATTATAAAGAACCGCATGCCCCTAACTGTGGGTTGTGATGCCGGTCCCAACATCAGTCTGCCAATTTTCTGAAAAAAAAGAGCTTGGATTTTCTCCAAGCTCAAGTTCGTTATTTAATTGTGAAAATCAATTAATTCGCAACTTTAGCAATCCGACCCTGTTGAATGTAAACACTCAAAATCGCAATATCAGCGGGATTAACCCCACTGATTCGTGAAGCCTGTGCAATCGTCGTTGGTTGGATTTTCTTCAACTTTTGATGTGCTTCTGTTGCTAACCCATCAATGGCATCATAATCAATCCGGTCTGGAATCTTTTTAGCTTCTAGCTTTTTCAAGCGATCAACCTGTTCCTCGGCCTTCTTAATGTACCCTGCATATTTGATTTGAATCTCAACTTGTTCAATAATATGCCGTTCTAAAGGTGTTTCAGGCGCTGGAATAAAGGTCATCAAATCCGCATAACTAACTTCTGGTCGTTTCAAGAAATCAGCCGCTAATACGCCATCCTTTAATTCACCTGAATGATGTTCCCGTAAAAATTGATTAACGGCCGCATTTGGTTTGATTCTGATTTTGCCTAAACGGTCAAGTTCGTTTTCAATTGCCGTTCGTTTGGCCTCAAAAGCGGCATAACGATCATCACTAATGAGCCCGAGTTCCCGACCTTTATCCGTTAACCGTAAATCAGCATTATCATGCCGCAAAATTAAGCGGTATTCGGCCCGACTAGTTAACAAGCGATAGGGTTCATTCGTGCCCTTAGTGACCAAGTCATCAATCATGACTCCGATATACGCATCACTGCGTTTCAAGGTCAATTGACCTCGGTCTAAAGCCCGTAACCCAGCATTAATCCCAGCAATCAATCCTTGACCAGCGGCTTCTTCATAGCCGGAAGTCCCATTGGTTTGACCAGCCGTATAAAGATTCTTAACCCGTTTCGTTTCTAATGTCGCCTTTAATTGATAAGGTGAGACCACATCATATTCAATGGCATAACCTGGCCGCATCATCTCAGCCGTTTCAAGACCCTTAATCGAATGCAGAATCCGTTGTTGCACTTCTTCTGGCATTGAGGTTGAGAGGCCTTGAACGTACCATTCATCCGTGTTGCGCCCTTCTGGTTCTAGGAACAATTGATGCCGTTTCTTGTCAGCGAAACGCACAATTTTATCCTCAATTGACGGACAATATCGGGGGCCAACACCTTCAATCACACCAGTAAACATTGGTGCTCGATCGAGATTTTCTCGGATAATACGATGTGTCGTTTCATTCGTATAAGTTAACCAACAAGAGAGTTGGTGCTTTAAGTCAATATAATCTTCATCTTTAGTCTCAAAACTAAAATGATGAGGATCGGCATCGCCAGGTTGTTCTTCAGTCACACCGTAATCGATGGTCGTCCCATCGACCCGCGGTGGTGTCCCGGTCTTGAAGCGTTCAAGATCAAAGCCCAGCCGTTTTAAATCTTCTGATAACTTCATGGCAGGTTGTGAATTATTAGGCCCAGATGAATACATCAATTCACCAATAATAATCTTGCCACGGGCAGCCGTTCCAGTCGTCAAAACCACACTCTTAGCCCGATAACGTGCCCCGGTATTGGTAATAACCCCTTCACAGACCCCGTCTTCAACGATTAAGCCATCAACAATACCTTGGCGTAGCGTCAAGTTGGGTTCCCGTTCAATGGTATGCTTCATTTCAGCATGATAAGCATGCTTATCCGCTTGGGCCCGCAAAGCACGAACTGCTGGGCCTTTACCGGTATTTAGCATCCGCATTTGAACATAAGTTTTATCGATGTTATGCCCCATTTCACCACCAAGGGCATCAATTTCACGCACGACGATGCCTTTAGCTGGACCACCAACGGACGGATTACAAGGCATGAACGCCACCATATCCAAGTTAATCGTCATTAAAAGGGTCCGATTACCCATCCGAGCAGCTGCTAATGCCGCTTCAGCACCCGCATGGCCGGCGCCAACGACGATAACATCATAGTCGCGGCCAGTATATTCCTTTACTTCTGTCATGATTATTCTTTTCCTCCGTACCGGCTACTTGCCTAAGCAGAACTGGCTAAATAATTGATCTAATAATTCATTTTCATAACTATCCCCGGTAATTTGACCGAGAAATTCCCAACAACGGGTCATATCAATCTGAACTAAGTCTACGGGCATCCCCGTGGCAATCCCAGTCTGAACGTCTTGCAAGGCTTGTTTGGCCTGATTTAACAACCCGATATGCCGGGCATTAGTGACCATGACCGTATTTTGACTACTTTCGATGCCTTCATGGAAGAACATCTTCGCAATCCGTTGTTCCAGCTCGTCAACGCCAGCTTGTTGCAGCACAGACATGTTTAACACGTCGCTTTCATCAACCACTTTTAATAAGGCCGTTTGGTCCAATTGGGCCGGTAAGTCAGTCTTATTCAAGATGACAATGCGTTTAGAATCAGCCGTGTCACGTAATAATTGCTCGTCTTCAGGTGTCAATGGTTGGCTATTGTCGAGGACTAACAAGACCAAGTCGGCAGCCCCAATCGCTTTCCGACTGCGTTCGACACCGATTTTTTCAACTTTATCATCCGTATCACGAATCCCAGCTGTATCGACTAGCTTCAACGGCACACCGCGCACATTGACGTATTCTTCAATCACATCACGCGTCGTCCCCGCGACATCCGTAACAATCGCTTTATCTTCGTGCAGTAAGTGGTTCAACAAACTCGACTTACCCACATTTGGCCGGCCGATAATTGCTGTTGCAAGCCCCTCACGCAAGACTTTACCTTGCTTCGCCGTGGCTAACAACTGGTCAATACTTTGGCCGACTTCGGTTGCTTTTTCTTTTAACATCTTAGTCGTCATCGCTTCAACTGCATCATATTCGGGATAATCAATATTCACTTCGACCTGCGCTAACACGTCTAAAATATCTTGTCGTAAGTGACGAATCAGCGTCGAAAGGTCGCCATCAAGCTGATTTAGTGCCACTTTCATGGACTTATCCGTCTTCGCTCGAATCAAATCCATCACGGCTTCAGCCTGTGACAAGTCCAACCGACCGTTAAGAAAGGCCCGTTTGGTAAATTCACCCGGTTCAGCCATCCGCGCCCCATGACTTAAAATCAATTGTAAAATCTCGTTGGTCGCAACTAAGCCACCATGACAGTTAATTTCAATCACATCTTCACGTGTATACGTCTTCGGTGCTCGCATCACGGAAGCCATGACTTCATCAATTTCTTGATGGGTTTCTGGGTCAATAATATGCCCATAATTAATCGTGTGGGTGTGGACCTGACTAAGATCCTTGCCCTTAAAAATCTGAGCAATGACGTCTAAGGTCTGATCACCGCTCACGCGAATAATCGAAATGCCCCCTTCACCAGGTGGCGTTGAAATTGCTGCGATTGTATCAAATTCTGTGGTTACTGCCATACCTTCAGGTCCTTTCTAAACGTGTTTGGAACGCTTTACCATCTCAAATACCATACCAAATTTCACTTACAATTAGTTAACAATATGTCCTAAAATGCAGAAAAAAAGTGCCTAGTCCACGCCACCTTAAAGCGTGGATAAAGCACTTTGACTACTTTATCTAAAAGATAAGAATGATTAATACCTATACTATAATAGCTCATTTGCGGTTTGTCAAACGCCTGTTTGCATCCGCAAATGGCCCTACTTCCGAATCGCTACAACCACGGCCCGGTGCGGATCACGGCCCGCTGAAAAAGTGGTGACGTGATGATTATCGGCTAATTCCGCATGAATGAGTTTCCGTTCAAAGGATGGCATCGGATCTAAGAAAACTTGTTTGCCGGTCGCAATAACTTCACGCGCCGTATTTTCAGCTAACCGCTGCAAGGTCTCTGCGCGCCGTTCACGATAATCGTCAACATCTAAGCTCACATTAACGTGGGAAGCCCCGTGATGATTCATGTAGACTTGGGCTAAATCTTGTAACGCATTAATCGTCCGACCGTGTTTCCCAATCAACAAGCCTTGCTTCGCTGTATCAAAATTCAAAAGCGCATACCGATTACCAAAATCAACATCTAAGTCTGCCGTAATCCCTAATTGTTTCACAATTTTTAATAAGTACGCACTCAAATCACGTACCGCCTGCTCATTAGCCGCCTGCCGGGCTGCAATTTGGGCCGGGGTCTTTACCGGCATTACCGACTTTACCGGTGCTGGTTGCGCTCGGGCGACCACCGGTTTAGGCTTGGGTGTTGGTGTTTTAGCTTTAGTCACCACTGGCGCTACTGGCACCACCGGCTTAGCCACTGGCTTTACTGGTGCTTTAGCTTGCACTGGCTTTTTCGCTGGCATCTTGGTGACCGCGGGCTTAGGTGCCGCTTGGGGCTTCACGGTTAACCGAACTTGGGCTGCTTGCTTGCCGATGCCCAAAAAGCCCTTCTTAGGCGCCGTTACCAGTTCAATAGTGACTTGATCACGCGTCCGTGCCAGTTGTTTTAAACCAGCTGCGACCGCGTCCTCGACGGTATTACCTTCAAATACTGTCATACGATTTCCTCCTCGATAAAAATACCTGCATTCATTATAGCATTCTCATCTCCAACTCGTGTCACTTCAAGTTAATTGCCCGAATTGCCATTGCATTTGTTATTTTGACCATTTGGTAAAAATACGCATTTAATCGTCAAAAAACTTACAAAAAAAGACCCACCAATCGGCAGGTCCAACTTACATTTAACGTTTATGATTCCGAATTGCCCGTTTTCTAGCTTTTTCAAGCGCTTGTGTCCGCTCGCGTTCTTTTTGCTTCTTCGCCGCCCGTTCACGATTAATCTTGAAGGGGTTTTGGAGTAACAACGTTTGACCAACTTGGAACGCATTAGAAATCACCCAGTATAACGACAACGCTGATGGCACATTGATAGCTGTAATTAAGATCACTAACGGCATCAAGTATGTCATCGACGTGGTCATACCATTCTGTTCTGGTTGTGACTTCATTGACAACCATGAACTAGCGAACGTAAAGAGCGCCGCTAAGATTGGTAAGATATAATATGGGTCTTTGCTCCCAAGTTGTAACCATAAGAACGTCCCGCTCTTCAAGACTTGTGTCCGCCAAATGGCTTGATACAAGGCAATCAGAACCGGCATTTGCACTAGTAACGGCAACATGCTGGCCATCGGATGGACCCCATACTTTGAATAGAGCTTCTTCATCTCGGCCTGGAGCTTTTGCTGAGTTTCCATATCGCGTGATGAGTATTGCTTTTGCAGCGCCTTCATCTGCGGTTGAATCTCTTGCATGGCAACCATGCTACGAGTTTGGAAGACCATCAATGGTAGGATCACAATCCGAATAATAATGGTAAAGGCAATAATCCCTAAACCATAACTATGACCGAACAACTGTGATAGCCAAATAATCGCCCGTGAGAAGTTCAAGATGATCCAGCCATCCCAAAATCCAGTGCTCTTATCCGTAATCGGCGTATTGCTACACCCCGATAAAACCAGCACTAGTGCCAGTACGGCCAACATCGCCAGTATTTTTCTGTACTTTTTCAAACGAATGTCCTCACTTTAATCATTGTCCAGCAGGTGCGCTAGCTTTAGCGCATGGCTTAGATAAGCTTTGGTTTCGGCTTGCGACTTGCCGGCAACGGCTGGTCGGGCAATGACGAGGAAGTCCGCATCTTGTTTAAGTTGCGGCTTTAACTCGGTAATTGATTGCCGAATCCGGCGTTTCACCCAATTACGAGCAACGGCGTTTCCAATCTTTTTACCGACTGAAATGCCGACCCGAAAATGTGGCTGCTCCGGTTTCTCCAAAACGTAAATGACAAATTGACGATTGGCATACGAGTTGCGGGTCTCAAAAACTTGCTGAAACTCAGTTTCTTTTTTTACCCGATATGATTTTCGCATAATCCATCTCCATGTGTGCGCTCAAGCTCACCTGAGCGAATTGCTACACAACTTTACAGTCCTGAACCTAAGCGCGGTTCAGGACTGTAAAGAAAAAGCCACTGATTATCAGTGGCCTATGCAGACAATACTTTTCTGCCTCGTTGACGTCGACGAGCTAACACTTTACGACCACTGCTAGTGCTCATGCGTTTGCGGAAACCGTGCACGCGTTGACGATGACGTTTCTTTGGTTGGTAAGTTCTTTTCATTACAAATCCTCCTTCAATCTAATGACATGAATCAAGTCGATTAAGTCGTTATTTTCAAAACGCAGTCTATATCTAAATGCATTTCCTGAATACTATAGCATAAATAACCTTATTTGAAAACCACTATCTTGTTTTTATCCTTTTACGACCGGCTTGCTGGTCGCAAAGCACACCTTGAGTTTACCCATTTTAGCCTGTTACCACTGATCTCAAATTTGGTGCAAAACACTTGTGGATGAACCAGCTGCCATTTTTCTTGTCCCCAGTTTATGCACCGACTTGTCGACAAATTCACGGGGTGTGCATTGGTTTTCCACAGGCCCATTCTTACATGTGTATAACTCCAACAAACGTTGTTATAATCACCTTAGTTTCAAACACATTTCTGTGGACAACTGCCGACTTTTTAAAAACAATGCCTTTTTTAGACAGCTTGTGCATAACTTTAAAAACAGGGTGTGATTTATTTTAACAACTCACGCACCCCCTGTGGAAAACTCACGATGTTCATGCTAGAATAGAATTACGTTTTTTAAGAAAAGGGGTATCCACGTGCTGGAACGTAATGACTTATGGAATATCATTAAGTTCTCCCTGAAAAGTGATCTTTCATCGATGACCTTTCAGACGTTTGTCGAACCGGCGAAACCACTCCAGCTCAATAATTCGCAGATGACGATTGAAGTCCCCACAAAACTTCATCGTGATTATTGGGAAAATAACTTGGCAGCTAAATTTTCAGATTATGCCTTCCAAGCAACTAATGAGCAGATTACGCCGGTGATGATAACCGAGGAAGAACGTCAGCAGCTTACGAAAAAATCGCAAGCGACTACTACCGGTAACGTTGCTAGTGACGCACCTGTCACCGCAACTACCCCCACATTTATGCGGGAAACGAAACTCAACCCGAAATATACATTTGACAGCTTCGTCATTGGTAAGGGGAACCAAATGGCCCATGCCGCGGCCTTGGTGGTCTCTGAAGAACCTGGTAATATGTATAATCCGTTGTTTTTCTATGGGGGTGTTGGGTTAGGCAAAACCCATTTAATGCACGCTATCGGTAACAAATTACTCGAGTCAAATCCTAATAGCAAGGTTAAGTATGTCACGAGTGAGGCGTTTACCAACAACTTGATTAATTCCATTCAAACTGGAACACAAGAATCATTTCGCGAAGAATATCGGAGTGTTGATTTACTACTCGTTGATGATATTCAATTCTTCGCTAATAAGGAAGCCACACAAGAAGAATTCTTCCATACATTTAATGCGTTATATGAAGATGACAAGCAAATTGTGTTAACTTCTGATCGTTTGCCTAATGAAATTCCTAAATTACAAGATCGCTTAGTTTCTCGGTTTAAATGGGGCTTATCCGTTGATATCACCCCGCCTGACCTCGAAACACGAATTGCCATTTTAAGGAATAAGGCCGATTTAGAAGGCATCAATATTCCGGATGATACGCTCAGCTACATTGCCGGGCAGATTGACTCTAATGTCCGCGAGCTCGAGGGGGCTTTAGCCCGTGTTCAAGCTTATTCGCAACTAAACCAGTCCCCAATTACGACCAGTCTAGTTGCCGATGCGCTCAAAAGTCTCAACCTTAGTAGTAAGCTATCCGAAGTTTCAATTCCCATTATTCAGGAAAAAGTGGCTAAATATTATCACGTCACGATGACGGAGCTAAAAGGTAAGAAGCGTAACAAGCAAATTGTGACGCCGCGCCAAATTGCGATGTATTTATCCCGTGAATTAACGGATAGTTCCCTTCCCCGGATTGGTAATGAGTTCGGTGGCAAGGACCATACGACCGTGATTCATGCTTATGATAAAATTGCGGCTGCCTTAAAAACTGATCCTGATTTGCAACAAGCCATCGGTGATCTCAAAAGTCAGCTAAATGGCTAGTGTGGATAAACTCAGTTAAGTCAAAAAGTTTTCCACAGCTTATGCACATGTGGAAAACTCGATTGTTACAAGGGTTCTGCCTATGTTTCCACAGTATCCACTGCTCTACTAGTACTACTATCTTTTATTACTAATCTATATTAAACCCGCATCAGCAAAGAAGAGAGGATTTATTATGAAGTTCACGATTAATCGATCGGCCTTTATTAAAGAATTAAACAATGTTCAACGTGCCATCTCATCAAAAACTACGATTCCCATTTTAACGGGCCTAAAATTAGACGTTGCTACCGAAGCCATTACCTTAACTGGGAGTGACGCCGATATTTCAATCGAAACCACGATTCCAGCCAATGATGATAACAATACGTTAGTCGTTGAAGAAGCTGGTTCAATCGTTTTACCAGCCCGCTTTTTCAGTGAAATCGTTAAAAAATTACCTGAAACCACGATGACCGTGGCTGTTACGGAAGGCTTTCAAACGCAGATCACATCAGGCGCGGCGTCATTTACCATCAATGGCTTAGATCCTGATAACTACCCACATTTACCAGAAATTGATACGACCAATACGATTACGTTAGCCGGTGATGTCTTCAAAGAACTCATTGGTCAAACGGTTATTGCGGTTTCTAATCAAGAAAGTCGGCCGATTTTAACTGGGATTCACTTTATCTTAGCTGATGGTGAATTTTTGGCGGTTGCCACCGACTCACACCGTTTGAGCCAACGTAAAATCAAATTACCAGCAGCCAATAATGCCAATTATGACGTGATTATTCCTGGTAAAAGTTTAACTGAATTATCACGGATGATCGGCGATGATAACCCCGATGTGCAAATGCGGTTATCAGAAAACCAAGTGCTCTTCGTGCTTGGCAACACGGCGTTTTATTCCCGTTTATTGGAGGGTAATTACCCTGATACGTCACGGTTAATTCCAAAAGAATCAAATACGACGGTTGAAATTGAAGCGCCAGCGTTATCTGCCGCCATTGAACGGGCTTCTTTACTGTCACATGAAAGTCGCAATAACGTTGTCCGCCTTTCCGTTAATCCTAGTGATAAAACCATTACGATTTTTGGCAATTCACCCGATGTGGGGGAAGTCACGGAACAATTACAACCTGCTGAGTTAACGGGTGAAGAACTCGAAATTTCGTTTAATCCGGATTACATGAAAGAAGCGTTACACTCATTTGGTCAGGCCATGATCAAGATTTCATTCACAATGGCATTACGGCCCTTTACGTTAGTCCCAACTGAAGAAGGCGAAAACTTTATTCAATTGATTACGCCAGTTCGGACGTTCTAACTTGGCTGAATAAATATACAAAAGTAAGTTAAAGCACCCTAATTCGAGATGAATTGGGGTGCTTTTTTTAATCACTTGCAGTCAGCATAACTAGGTCAGAGCAAGGATAGCCCGCGATGAAACTTTTGAAGTTACGTTGTTTAAACCCTAAGTTGTTTTTATACAATTCCCATAAATTAGTTGCGCTAAGCGCCACTAAAGTAGCCCTGATCAACTAACCGTTAGTTTTAATCAACCCAATTATCCTGAATTTAACGGCTAAAAAAACAGTGATTTTGCGAAAATAAGCGATTTTTTCAAATCCTAGCAAATTTACCCCGGGGCTAGTACCCCGACATTAGTTTTACTTAAATCGGCTTAAAATGGCTCTGAACGCGGTTATAAATTGAATTTTGTGTGAAAAACAAGTATAATGTAACCTGTTGAAGAGTAGGCCAAAACCGGTAACGGTCAAGCTTGAAAGCTTGTGTTTGAAAGGTTAGGTAGGTGATAGTTATGAAAAAGCCAGTACAAATTGATACGCCTTTTATTACTTTAGGCCAATTATTAAAAGAAGAGGCCATCATCAGTTCCGGTGGTCAAGCCAAATGGTTCTTACAAGAAGTAGCTGTTTTGGTTAATGATGAACCCGATGATCGGCGTGGCCGTAAGTTGTATCCCGGTGACACGATTGACATTGCCGACAACGGGTTATTTTTTATACGCTCAAATCAGACAGAAACGACTGATTAGATGTACTTAGAGAATTTAGAACTACATGATTTTCGCAACTATCCGGATTTGGCAGTGAGCTTTAGTCCGAGTACAAACGTCTTATTAGGTGAAAATGCGCAAGGCAAGACAAACTTGTTAGAAGCGATTTATGTGTTGGCCTTAACACGCAGTCATCGAACCGCTAATGACAAAGAGCTCATTCGCTGGGAAACCACGACCGCCACTTTAAAGGGTCGGTTACATAAGACGACCGGTAGCTTACCACTAGAATTAGAACTGGGCCGGCGCGGCAAGCGGGCCAAAGTTAATCATTTAGAACAAGCAAAGTTATCGCAATATATTGGCAACTTGAATGTGATCGTCTTCGCGCCGGAGGATTTATCGATTGTAAAAGGAGCGCCGGCCATTCGCCGCCGATTTATGGATATGGAATTTGGACAGATGAGTCCGAAGTATCTTTATAATCTTAGCCAGTACCGCGCTATCTTGAAGCAACGTAATCAGTATTTACGGCAGTTACATCACCACCAAGCGAAAGATAAAGTTTATTTAGAAGTATTATCTGATCAGTTGGCTGCATTTGGAGCTGAAATTATTGCCAAGCGGCTAGAATTGTTAAAGCAACTAGAACGCTGGGCTCAGGTGGTCCATGCCGAAATCACTCAGGATCAAGAGCAACTGAGCTTTCATTACAAAACGCAGCTTGAAGCTACGTTGACGACCGTTGAACAGCTCTATCCGGCGTTGCAGCAACTGTATGCCCAACAACAAGCTAAAGAAATCTTTCAAGGGACGACGTTGCTAGGGCCTCATCGAGACGATTTGCAGTTTAGTGTGAACGGCAAAAACGTGCAGACTTTTGGCTCGCAAGGTCAGCAACGGACGACTGCGTTATCAGTGAAGTTAGCTGAAATTGATCTGATGAAGGCTGAGACCGGTGAGTATCCGGTTTTGTTATTGGACGATGTTTTATCAGAATTAGATGCGGCACGGCAGACCCATTTGCTAACCGCTATCCAAGATAAGGTACAAACTTTTTTGACCACGCCGAGTTTGGATGGCGTGGCCCGTAAATTAATTAAGCAACCCAAAGTATTTGAAGTTAGCCATGGCATTTTACATGAGGAGGAACCGCATTGACCGAAAATGAAAAAGAAACCAAACTTGAACGTGCTCGTGAATATGATGCGAGCCAGATTCAGGTCTTGGAAGGTCTTGAAGCTGTCCGGAAACGGCCAGGGATGTATATTGGGACGACAAGTAGTCAAGGTCTCCATCATCTCGTTTGGGAAATCGTGGATAACGGGATTGATGAAGCCTTAGCGGGTTTTGCCAACGAAATCCATGTGACCGTTGAAAAAGATAATAGTGTCACGGTGACCGATAATGGTCGGGGAATTCCAGTTGATATCCAAAAGAAAACGGGTAAGCCGGCCTTGGAAACGGTCTTCACGATTTTACATGCCGGTGGTAAATTCGGCGGTGGTGGATACAAAGTTTCCGGTGGCCTGCATGGGGTCGGGGCTTCCGTTGTGAATGCCTTGTCTTCAGAACTCGATGTTAAGGTTATTCGGAATGGCAAAGTCTATGGCATGGACTTTGCGCGTGGTAAGGTTCAAACCGCCATGCGCGTCGTTGATACCGCACCAGCGGATGCCCATGGGACAATCGTCCACTTTTTACCAGATGCTGATATATTCCGTGAAACAACGGAATATGATATTAGTATTTTAACGACACGGATTCGGGAATTAGCCTTTTTAAATAAAGGATTACAGATTACGATTCGCGACGAACGCCCGGAAAAACCTACGGAACAAGATTTCTTGTATGAAGGCGGGATTCGGCATTACGTTGAATACTTGGATAAGAATAAAACAGTGTTGTTCCCCGAACCAATTTACGTGGAAGGGGCGCAAAACGGTATTACCGTGGAAGTGGCCTTACAGTATACGGATGACTATCACAGCAATTTAATGACCTTCACGAATAATATCCACACCTATGAAGGTGGGACGCATGAAGAAGGCTTTAAACGGGCCTTAACGCGGGTTATTAACGACTATGCGCGGAAGAATAACTTGCTAAAAGATAACGAAGCTAACCTGTCAGGGGAAGATGTTCGTGAAGGTATGACCGCTGTTGTTAGTGTTAAGCATCCGGACCCACAATTTGAAGGTCAAACGAAAACAAAATTAGGAAATTCAGATGCGCGGGCCGCCGTTGATCGGTTGTTCTCAGAACATTTCAATAAATACTTGATGGAAAACCCTAGTATCGGGCGTAAAGTCGTGGATAAGGGGTTACTAGCCTCTAAAGCTCGGGTTGCCGCCAAACGAGCGCGGGAAGTCACGCGGAAAAAGAGTGGGTTAGAAATCAGTAATTTACCTGGTAAATTAGCTGACAACTCAAGTAAAGATCCTAAGATTAGTGAATTATTCATTGTCGAAGGGGATTCCGCCGGTGGCTCTGCTAAGCAAGGTCGCTCACGGTTGACGCAAGCGATTTTACCAATTCGGGGTAAAATTTTAAACGTTGAAAAGGCTAGCATTGATAAGATTTTAGCCAATGAAGAAATTCGGTCCTTATTTACTGCGATGGGTACTGGTTTTGGTGGCGACTTTGATCTAAGCAAGGCCAACTATCATAAATTAATTATCATGACCGATGCCGATGTCGATGGTGCCCATATTCGGACACTGTTACTAACGTTGTTCTACCGCTATATGCGGCCATTAGTTGACGCTGGCTTCGTCTACATTGCGCAACCACCATTGTATCAAGTCCGCCAAGGTAAATTTGTGCGGTATATTGATTCAGATGAAGAGTTGAGTGAAGTCATGGGACAATTAGCGCCATCACCAAAACCCGTTGTGCAACGGTACAAAGGGTTAGGGGAAATGGATGCTGAACAGCTGTGGGAAACGACGATGGACCCAGAAAAGCGGCGCTTACTGCGAGTACGCGATGAAGATGCAGCCGATGCGGATGGCGTCTTCTCAATGCTCATGGGTGACCATGTCCAACCACGGCGTGAATTTATTGAAGATAACGCGAAGTTCGTCCAAGATTTGGACGTTTAAGCGAACCGTTAATTGCCCGGGAAATAATTGGCAAGCGTAGATGAAGGAGGATGAAAGATTTGGCTGAAGCAGAATTACCAAATCGGATAACCGATGTGAATCTGTCCAAAACGATGCGAACGTCGTTTTTGAGCTATGCCATGAGTGTTATTGTGGCGCGGGCTTTACCCGATGTACGAGACGGTCTAAAACCCGTTCACCGGCGAATCCTTTACGGGATGAGTGAATTAGGCGTCACCCCTGAAAAACCATATAAAAAATCAGCCAGAATTGTCGGCGATGTCATGGGGAAATATCATCCCCATGGTGACTCTGCCATTTATGAATCAATGGTGCGGATGGCCCAAGACTTTAGCTATCGGTACATGCTAGTTGATGGTCATGGGAACTTCGGGTCAGTCGATGGCGATAGCGCCGCGGCCATGCGGTATACCGAAGCCCGGATGAGTAAGATTGCTGTTGAAATGCTCCGTGATATTAATAAAGACACGGTTAGATGGCAACCTAACTATGATGATACTGAACGAGAACCAGAAGTTTTGCCGGCCCGTTTTCCGAACTTATTAGTAAACGGCGCAACTGGGATTGCGGTCGGGATGACGACCAATATTCCACCGCATAACTTAACGGAAGTTATTTCAGCAATTCATATGTTGATGGATAATCCAGATGTAACGACAGCCGACTTGATGGAAGCGGTCCCCGGTCCAGATTTCCCAACTGGTGGGATTGTGATGGGTAAATCCGGGATTCGAAAAGCTTATGAAACGGGTCGCGGGAATATTATTATTCGCGCCAAAGTGGATATTCAAGAACAAAAGAACGGTAAGGAACGCATTATTGTTAATGAATTACCTTACATGGTGAATAAAGCCAAGTTAATCGAACGGATTGCCGGCTTAGCACGGGACAAAGAAATCGAAGGTATCACTGATATCAACGATGAAAGTGACCGTGAAGGGATGCGGATGGTGATTGATATTCGGCGGGATGTCAGTGCGTCCGTCGTTTTAAATAACTTGTACAAGATGACTTTGATGCAGACTAACTTTGGGTTTAACATGTTAGCCATCGTTAAAGGGGCGCCTAAAGTCCTGAGTTTGAAGCAAATCTTAATCTATTATTTGGAACATCAAGAAGATGTGATTCGGCGGCGGACCCAATTTGATTTGAAGAAAGCCCAAGCACGGGCTCATATCTTGGAAGGGTTACGAATTGCGTTAGATCATATTGATGAAATTATTGCCATTATTCGACAATCACAAACGAGTGAAATTGCTAAGAACCAGTTGATGGATAACTATGGCTTGTCAGATAAACAGGCACAAGCCATTCTAGATATGCGGCTGGTACGATTAACTGGTTTGGAACGCGAAAAGATTGAGAATGAATATCAAGACTTGGTTAAGTCGATTGCGGACTACAAAGCCATTTTGGCTAGCAAAGAACGCATTAATCAAATTATTTACGAAGAATTACTTGAAATTCAACGTAAATTTGGTGATGAACGACGGACTGAACTCATGATTGGGGAAGTCTTGAGCCTTGAAGATGAAGACTTGATTGAAGAAGAAGAAGTCGCCGTAACGTTAACGCATAATGGTTACGTTAAACGCCTTCCAACCACTGAATTCAAGTCACAGCATCGTGGTGGTCGTGGTATTCAAGGGATGGATGTCCATGATGATGACTTTATCGAGCATCTCTTAACAACTTCCACCCATGACGTCTTGTTATTCTTCACGAATGCGGGGAAAGTTTACCGGATGAAGGCTTACGAGATTCCTGAGTATGGTCGAACGGCCAAGGGAATTCCGGTGATTAATTTACTGGGAGTTAACTCTGGTGAAAAGATCCAAGCTGTGGTCAACGTTTCCGGCGACGCCAGTGAGAGTGAACAGTTCTTGTTCTTCACAACCGTTAAAGGGGTCGTCAAGCGGACGCCAGTACAAGAATTCGCCAATATTCGGAGTAATGGGCTAAAAGCGATTACGTTGAAAGATGACGATGAATTGATTGGGGTTACGATTACTGATGGTCATCAGAACGTGATTATTGGGACCCATGCCGGGTACGCGGTTAGTTTTGATGAAACGACGGTTCGCTCAATGGGCCGGACAGCTGCTGGGGTGCGTGGGATTCGTTTACGTGACGATGATTTTGTCATTGGCTTCGACATCCTTAAACCTGACAGCAAGGTCTTTATCATTACCGAAAAGGGTTATGGTAAGCAGACGCCAGCACTTGATTACCCTATTAAGGGACGTGGTGGTAAAGGGATTAAGACGGCCAACGTGACCGAAAAGAATGGTCCCTTAGCCGGTTTAACGACTGTTGAAGGGACTGAAGATATTATGGTGATGACCGATCATGGGGTCATGATTCGCTTTAATATTGCGACGGTCTCACAGACTGGTCGGGCAACCTTAGGGGTTCGTTTGATTCGCTTAGATGACGGCGGTAAAGTAGCGACAATGGCGAAGGTTGATCCAGAACCAGCTGTCATTGAAGATACTGATACTACCGCTGATGATCAACCAGCGGATGCAGCGATTGACGCACCTGCTAGTGATTCAGTTGACGTAACACCAACTGAAACGCCAGCAACTGAGGCTGATAATCCTGCTGATTCAGAATGATTTAGCTGAAACGAGAAGGGCTAGTGAACGTTGCTAGTCCTTTTTTGTGGGCAGATATACGAGGGCTATCGTTACTTTAATAGCCTTCGTCGTAGCTTTAGCAAGGACCAAATTTTAAAATTCAGCAATAAAAAAGTATTTCCCGGGCAATAAACGTAATTGATAAGTGTATCGTGCATCGGGATTTTTTGTTTCGTCGGCCGTTCCAACCTTGCAACAGATTAATTTAGATGCTATACTTATAATTCGTGAGTATCTAACAATGATTTAGATTACTTTCCTTGCTCTTTCAAAAGAAAGGGCCTGAAGTCCATAAGGAGGTGCAAATTTCATGAGTGAATCAAAGAAATATGAAATTACTTACATCGTTCGTCCAGACATTGATGATGCTGCTAAAACAGCTTTAGTTGATCGTTTCGACAAAATCTTAACTGATAACGGTGCCGAAGTAATTGATTCAAAAGATTGGTCAAAGCGTCGTTTCGCATACGAAATCGGCGGTTACAATGAAGGTACTTATCATATCGTTAACGTTAAAACGACTGATGATGCCGCATTGAACGAATTTGATCGTCTTTCAAAGATCAATGATGACATTTTACGTCACATGATCGTTCGTCGCGAAGATTAAATTAAATTTGAAATAAATTACGAGAGGAGCACTTCTGTCTATGATTAACCGTACAGTTCTTGTTGGCCGACTAACAAGAGATCCCGAATTACGATACACTTCTGGTGGCGCTGCCGTGGCAACGTTCACGCTGGCTGTTAACCGGAGTTTTACTAATCAAAATGGGGAACGTGAAGCTGATTTCATCAATTGCGTCATCTGGCGTAAAGCTGCTGAAAATTTTGCGAACTTTACTCATAAAGGGTCGCTGGTTGGGATTGATGGCCGGATTCAAACCCGGAATTATGAAAACCAACAGGGACAACGCGTTTATGTTACAGAAGTGGTCGTTGACAACTTCTCATTATTAGAATCACGAGCAGAGTCTGAACGTCATCAGGCTGCTAATGGTGGTAGTAATAACGGCAGCAATGCTAGTTATAACAACAATAATAGTGGGTATAATCGTCAGGACCAAAACGCAGCTCCTCAACAATCATCAACGACTAACAATAATCCTTTTGGTAATGGTAATCCTAGTGGTGCTTCTAACACCAATGGGACGGCTGGTAACAATAGCGCCCCAACTAGTGGGTCTAATGAAAACCAAGCTGATCCATTTGCCAACAATGGGGATCAAATTGATATTTCGGATGATGATTTACCATTCTAGCAGACTAGCTGCAGATATCGAGGAGGGAAATACCAATGGCACAACAAAGAAGAGGTGGCCGTCGTCGTCGTAAAGTCGACTTCATCGCCGCTAACCACATCGAATACATCGATTATAAAGATACTGACTTATTACGTCGTTTCGTTTCAGAACGAGGCAAGATTTTACCTCGTCGGGTAAGTGGGACTAGTGCAAAGAACCAACGTTCTTTGACTATTGCTATCAAACGGGCTCGGATTATGGGCTTATTACCATTCGTTTCTGAAGAATAATTCAGCTCATACTAGACCATGGCTAACCAGCTATGGTCTTTTTTTTGCAAAAAATGCCCTTTAATCGGCTAGATATTGGTTGTTTTTGACAAAAGGTTCGTCCATACCAATTTTCATTTGAACAGTTAGTAAATAGCGATAAGTTCGACTCAAACTAACTTGATTGGAGCTGAATCGCGGCAAGTATTAATACTTGTTTATCTAATTATTGATAATTTTTAATCCAAAACAAAATATTAGACCCATACCAATTTTGCCGTCACTTAATTTTCTTAAGTGACGGCAAAATTGGTAATAAGCATTTATTATATTCATTTAAATTCCCTTACAATGAAAAACGTGTACATATCAGCAATAAGTTGGATAGCTTAAAGTGGTGATTATCGCGGTGTAACACCTTGTTTAGTGGCATTTATAATGGTTATCAACTATGGGAACTAGTTGAAGTGGCGTGATGAGTGCAATTTATCAGTATTACTGAATGTAATACGTAAAAATGGCGTCACTAACTTTAGTTACGAATCAGTGCAAAACCCATGTTAACGTTAGCAAGGTTAATAGTGACTATGGTAAACTATCAATAACATATAAACAAAAGGGGATATCGCAATTATGAAAAAAATTATCGGAAGTTTACTATTATCTGGGGCACTTTTAGTATCAGTCGCATTACCAACGGTCGCAAATGCCGCTGAAAACCGTGATGGTTCAACAAACGTTACCGCAACATTTACGGCTGGGAATACTGATGTAACACCAGTTGATCCAACTGATCCTGATACACCAAGTACTGGCGGTGATGGTAATAACGGGTCTAACACTGGTAATGAGGGTGGTAGCGGCTTATCACTTATCTATGTCACAAATAAATTAGACTTCGGCTCACATGCCATCGATGTTTTGAATTCAAATACTTACGCTGCTAACTACACAAATGCTGACGATACAAAGACCAATGCGGATACAAGTGCTTTATGGGGTAACAAAGCTGTCATTGAAGTTTCAGATACCCGTGGGACTAACAACGGCTGGTCATTACAAGTTTCTGGTTCAGCCCTAAAATCAACGAGTGGTGATACCATTGAAGGTGGCACCTTAGCTTTACCAACCGGGGATGTTACGAACTCTGGGACTGCAACCAATGATGCTAAATCAGTTGCAGTTACGAATGCCTTAGGGACGGCCACGAATGTCTTAACTGCCGCTAAAGATGGTGGTGCTGGGGTTACTGTTGATCAATTAGACCCAACAAACATCAAATTAACCGTACCAGCTAACACGGCTAAAGCCGAAGCTTACTCAACGACTGTTAACTGGTCATTAACTGACACACCAGCTAGCTAAAAACAAAAACGCACAAAATAAGATGGTCATTGTGCAAACAGTGACCATCTTTTCTTACATAATTAGGTTGAAGAGGGAGTAAGCATATGAATAAATTTATGAAACGTTGGTTATTAATGTTAGTAACGGTGGGGGCCGTTTGGGGCGGTGTCGCTAGTCAAAATGCGCAAGCCGCTAATAGCAGTAGTAGTAGCTCATCGGCTAGTAATAATATTGGCTATAGTGTGGCAGCTGAAATCCCTAAAAATCAAATCAATAAAAAGAATTCGTTCTTTGACTTGAAAATGACGATGAGACAAACACAGACATTAAAAGCCGTCTTGTACAATTCGTCAAATAAAGAATTGAAGATTGCAACGGCCATTCACACGGCCTATACCAATAGCAATGGCCTAATCGAATATATCAATACGACGAAGACTTATGACCAGTCATTAGAGTACAAGATGAGTAACATTACGAAACTAAACACCAAAACGGTAACGGTTCCAGCCAATGGGTCAAAAGTTGTGACGGCGCAAGTCACGATGCCTAGCGGGAACTTTAATGGTGTGATTCTAGGTGGTTGGTATTTCAAACGGATTGACGATAAGGTAACCGGTTCGGTCAAAGGGTCTATGAATATTAAGAACGAATATTCATATGTCATCGGGATGAAGTATACCGTGGGTAAGGCAGTGACGCCGAATATGAAGTTAACTAAGGTCAAAGCCGGACTAGAAAATTATCATAAAGGGATCTTTCCTTATTTACAAAATCCAACCGCAGTCATTATTCCAAACTTAACGATTAAGTCGACGATTACCGACAAGCAGACCGGTAAAACGGTCAAAACGGCGAAGAAGACGGGTGTCCAAATGGCGCCTAACTCAACGTTCCGTTACCCCTTACTTTTAGGTAAGACGGAATTACAAGCTGGTAAGTATCATATTAAGATGGTGGTTAAGAATACTGATTACACGTGGACTTTCAATCAAGATTTTACAATTTCTCAAAAAGACGCTAAAACGTACAACAAAAAAGCGGTCGATAATTCGGGTATTAACATCTGGTGGTTAATTGGATTAGGTGCCTTAGCAATGTTAATTATTATTTTAATTATCGGTTTAATCATTTACTTCATCATTAAAAAACGGCGTCAAAAGGATTCAGACGACTAACAAAGACCATCAACTGCTGGGGGAGGGTGATCGTGATGAAACGGCTCATATTAAGTCTACTAATTGGTTTCGGGTTAGGGTTTATTAGTGTTATACCAGTGAGTGCAGCAACGATTAATGGTAGCATGGACGTTAATATTAGTTTTTATCAGACTAAAACGACAGCGATGGCGTATGCTGATAAGATTGATATTCCAGATGGTCAAACACCATATGTGGTTAAGACCAAGCTTGTCAAAGCGCCACCACTGACAGCGGCGATGCTAGTTGAAAAAATCAAGGCGTACCAATTGCCACAGACCAATGAAAGCAGCTCTATTTTGGCGCTGATAATCGGGTTCTTAATATTAATGGGGTTAGTATTAGGCCGATTAAGTCGACGGGGATTAGCGGATGCAAAACAACGGGTGAATGATCATGGGAAAACGTAAAACATTTTGGCAATTAAGTTTAGGATTAATCATACTGATTAGTATCGCCTTTGGTGGCCGAGTTGTTGGACAAGCGGCTGATACGTTTGTTGATGTGACAGCTAGTTTCGATAACGGTGTCAATAAAGTGCTGCATAGTTATGGGACTGCTTTTAGTATCACTTCGTGGCCAGAAGTTAAGTCAGTTACAGCTAATAATACAATTGATGGACAAATCACCAATCGAACAACTGAATTACAAGTCACTTATCGTGGGACTTTTGGGATTGGTACTGGTGGATTTAACAGTGTTTATGCCGAAATTATGGATACTAGTGGTAATATTTTGGGTACCGATGCTAATACCCGTGATATTTTTGCTGATTTAGGTCATAAAGGAACTGGACTTGGTCAGGCAGATCAGGTTAGCAGCTTTAGTATGGATGCTTCAGATACTCAAAAAATTGATTTTACTTGGGGTAAGTGGGCCGGTACCGTGCCAATGTACATTGCTTTAAAGTTCCCAACTAATAATGCGGCTAAGGATGCTGGTGCTATTGGTTTAGCTAAAATTGATGAGTACAAGGCTTGGCCAGCGGATGCTAATCCAACGATTACGAGCACCTTAACGACTAACTCAACCACGATTACAGGTAAAGGGACCACTGCTGGCGACGTTATTAGTAGTGATGTTAACGGTGTTACAACGACGGTTGGTAGTGATAAGACCTATACCCTGAATTTAGGCACAACGTTGGCTGGTAAGAGCAAAGTGACGGTGACTGAAAAAAATAGTGTTGGTGATGCTGGGACGGCTAGCGCGGATGTGACCAAAGATTTAACGATTGCAGCTGATAAAACCAGCTTGAATTTAGATGCGGATGATGTGGTGGCATTAAAAGGCAAGTCTGACAGTGATATGATTAGTTGGATTGTGAAGCAGGCTGGCATCACTGTCAAAAGTGGTTCTGGTGGGACAGCAACGTTTACTGCGGACGAAACGGGTTTAGCAGCGACCATTCAAGCCTTAGCTGAAAATGGTAGTACAACTGTTAACATCTACGCAAAGAATGGTGCTGACGTTTCTGATAAAGTGGCGGTGTCATTAATTAAAGAACCGACAACACTGACTTTTGGAACGTTATCAGCGGATGTTGGCTTTGGCTCGACCACGGTACCAAGTAAAGAGACGGTGATTAGCCCAACCAGTAACTTTGATATTAACGTGGCGGATGCACGAGCGACTGGGTCGAAATGGTATGTCTATGCGACGGCGACACCATTAACAACGGGCACTGGCACGGCGGCACACACGTTAAAAGGCAATTTGATTTATAAAGATGGGACTAATCAACAGAATTTAACCAATACGAGTACGTTAGTGGGGTCGGGGACTAAAGTTGCCGGCACCACTGACACCAAGGTAACGAGTAGTTGGGATAGTTCTAAAGGCATCTTCTTAGATGTTTTCCCTGGTGTTTATGCAGGAGATTATACCGGTCAAGTTAATTGGAGTTTACAAGATACACCGACCGACTAGCACGATAGGCTGGTTTTGGTCCTAACGAACGGAATTCATTGATAATGATGAATTCCGTTTTGTGCTATCTGGATAAGCAATCAGGTCGGTCGTTTAAGCTGAAACTAAAATGAAAGCGCGGTTTGTGATAGAATATAACTATTACTGAGAACTCTTGAGGGAATTTCAAATGAAAAAAATTTTTTCGCGCGAAAACATTCCATTTTTCTTACAAAATCAACCGCTACGCCTGTTGTCGTTTGTCATTTTGGGCCTATCGCTGATTACGTTAGTGACTGGTTTTTTAGTGAACTGGATTTTTGGCACCATTATCTTGGTCTTAATTATTATGGCCGGCATTCTGTCTTACAACACGTTGATTGAACTAAGTTCGAGTGCTAATGAATATATATCAGATTTATCCTATCGTATTAAGCGTGGCGAACAAGAAGCCTTGATTCAAATGCCGATTGGCGTCATGATTTTTAATGCGGACCAAACAATCGAATGGGTTAATCCATACCTGCAACGTTATTTTGGGCAACAAGACGTCTTAGGCTACCGGCTAGTTGATCTCGATAAAGAACTAGCGGCGGCGGTTAGTGCCCACCAGGATGAACCGGCGACGATTCGGTGGCAGGACTATCAATTTGATTTACGCGTGCAACAGAGTACCAATACGTTATATATGATGGACGTCACTAAATATGCCGAGTTAGCCAATCAATTTGAAGATGAGAAGTTAGTCATTGGACAGATCTTTTTGGATAACTATGATGAGATTACACAGTCAATGGCCGATACGGATATTTCTAATTTAAACAATTATGTGACCAACGAATTGTCCAAATGGACGCAAACGTTTGGCATGTATTTGAAACGATTAGATGATGACCACTTTTTCTTACTAGGCTATGCCAATAGTTTACGGCGGGTGGAGGAAAATAAGTTTCGGATTTTAGACCGGATTCGTGAGTCAACTTCGAAGCAAAACTTCCCCTTAACGTTGAGTATAGGGATTGCGTATGGCGAACGTAATATGAATAACTTGGCCGATTTAGCGCAAAGTAATATGGACTTAGCGCTGGGTCGGGGTGGCGATCAAGTCGTGGTTCGAGCGGAAGATGAACCCGCCCGTTTCTATGGTGGGAAGACTAATCCGATGGAAAAACGGACCCGGGTGCGGGCGCGGATGATTAGTCAGACGCTCCAAGAATTGATGAATCAATCGGATCAAGTCTTTGTGCAGGGCCACCATCAACCGGATATGGATGCAGTGGGCGCCTGTTTAGGGATTCGGCGGATTGCGGAGATGAACGGCAAACAATGCTGGATTGTTTTAGATGAACAAAATCTACATTCAGATATTCAACGGCTGTTAGATCAATTACGGTCGGATGAGACGATTGAAGCGTCTATTATTTCACCAGCTGAGGCGCTTGAGAAGGCCACTGATCAAAGTTTATTAGTGATGGTCGATCATTCGAAGCCAAGCATTTCAATGTCACAACCGCTCTATGAACGGTTAGAAAACCGTGTGATGATTATTGATCATCATCGTCGAGGCGAAGAATTTCCTGAAAACCCAGTTTTGGTTTATATTGAACCGTATGCCTCATCAACGTGTGAGCTGATTACCGAAATGTTTGAATATCAGTCGCATGATGCGGAAGCGATTAATAAGATTGAAGCCACGGCGATGTTGACTGGGATTGTCATTGATACGAAGTCCTTCTCACTGCGTTCTGGATCGCGGACCTTTGATGCGGCCAGTTACTTACGGTCGGCTGGTGCGGATAGCTTATTAGTCCAACAGTTCATGAAGGAAAATGTCGATAGTTATTTGCAGCGTAATCATTTAATTGAATCCGTTGAATTTGTTAATCAGGACATGGCGTTATGCGTCGGCGAAAATGACCAAGTGTATGATCCGGTCACGGCTGCCCAAGCCGCTGATTCGTTATTGTCCATGTCGGGGGTTGATGCCTCCTTCGTGATTACGCGCCGTGAAGATGGTCGGGTTGGCATTTCAGCGCGTTCTTTAGGTGAGATTAATGTCCAAGTTTACATGGAAAAATTGGGTGGTGGCGGTCACTTGTCGAATGCCGCTACTCAAATTGAAGGCCAGTCCGTTGATGAAGCCAAACAAACTTTGATTGACTTACTAACGGCAACTGATGATGAAAATCCAGAATCTAATTAGGAGTGAACACAGATGAAAGTTATTTTTTTAAGTGATGTCCGTGGTAAAGGTAAACGGGGCCAAATCAAAGAGGTTCCTGCTGGTTATGCCCAAAACTTTTTGATTAAAAAAGGGTTAGCTAAAGAAGCGACCAAAGTGGCTGTTAATACCCTAAAAGCTGAACAAAAATCCGAAGCTAGTCGAGCGGCTGAAGAATTAGCCGCTGCCAAAGTTAAAAAAACTGAATTAGAATCTGACGCAACGGTCGTTGAATTAACCGCTAAAGCTGGAACTGATGGCCGCTTATTTGGGTCAATTCCTAGCAAGCAAATTGCGACGGCCTTGGCTGATCAATATCAAGTTAAGTTAGATAAACGTAAGATCGAATTACCAGAACCAATCCGCGTGTTAGGATACACGAATGTGCCAGTTAAACTACACGCGGAAGTAACGGCGAAGATTCGCGTCCACGTTGTCGAAAAGTAAAAGGATGGATTGCGCATGAACAATGATGGGTTAGATCAAACACCACCACAAAATATTGAAGCTGAAAAAGCGGTCCTCGGTGCCGTTTTCTTAAATAGTGATGCGTTAGTTGAAGCGATGGAATTCGTGGAAGCCACAGACTTTTATCGCCGGGCCCATCAAATTATTTTTGCGTGCATGGTCACTTTAAATGACCGCGATGAAGCCATTGATGCAGTGACGGTCAGTGATTTATTGACGGCGCAAAATCAATTAGATGATGTTGGCGGGATGAGTTATATCGCTGAGCTCGCTGGGTCGGTACCAACGGCAGCCAATGCGGGTTATTATGCCAAAATTGTTGCGCAAAAAGCCACGGTTCGGCGGTTAATTAAGACGGCCACGGCCATCACAACTAAGGCTTATACCGAAAATGACGATGTGACCACCTTACTGGATGATGCCGAACGAGACATTATGAATGTCTCGGAACAGCGTAATCAGAGTGGGTTTAAATCAATTTCAGACGTGCTAAACTCGTCAATTGAAGAGATTGATCGGTTATATCAAAATGATGATGATATTACCGGTTTACCAACTGGTTTTACGGAATTAGATAAGATGACTGCGGGCTTGCAACCGGATAACTTGATCATTTTAGCCGCGCGACCAGCCGTTGGTAAAACGGCCTTTGCATTAAACATTGCGCAAAACGTTGCAACTAAGACGGATACTACCGTGGCCCTTTTTAGTTTGGAAATGGGCGCTGAATCCTTGGTTAACCGGATGTTGTGTGCAGAAGGCAGTATTGATGCTGGGCATTTGCGTACCGGTCAATTGAATGAAGAAGAGTGGGAACACTTGGTGGTGGCGATGGGGAGCCTCTCCAAAGCCAGCATTTATATTGATGATACACCGGGAATCAAAATGTCTGAAATCCGGGCGAAAAGTCGGCGCTTAGCAAAAGAACAAGGTAACCTCGGCTTAATTGTCGTGGATTATTTACAGCTAATCGAAGGTGGTAACAACGAAAGTCGGCAACAAGAAGTTTCCGAAATCTCACGTCAAATGAAGAAGCTTGCTAAAGAACTGGGCGTGCCAGTGATTGCCTTGTCCCAGCTATCACGGGGCGTGGAGCAGCGGCAAGATAAACGGCCGGTACTATCCGATATTCGTGAATCTGGGTCAATTGAACAGGATGCTGACATCGTTGCTTTCTTGTATCGGGAAGATTATTACGATCGTGAGGGCGACGATGATGATAGTGGCGGTGATTTTGGCGGAGGAGGCGGTAACTTCAACGGTGGTGATCCACGTGAACAGGATGCCTCTGAAGACGTCGGCGAAGTCGAAGTTATCATTGAAAAGAACCGGGCCGGGGCGCGTGGTACCGTGAAATTATTGTTTGTTAAACCATTCAATAAGTTTTCATCGGTCTCCTATGCGCAAGACCCACAACAAGCATAACTTATCATAGTTGAGTTTGGGTTAATCCCTGAACTCTTTTTTTATCGAAATTTGACACGTTGAACCGTCGAATTGGCTGACCCGCATTTTTATTTTGGATTGAATTTGCTATGATGGGATTAAGGTGTTGAAAAGGATGGGGATGCGGATATGACACGTAAACAAACCATTGGCATACCATGGTTAATTGTTGGGCAGTTTATGAATAATATCGGAATGAGTTTTATTTGGCCGTTAACGACCATTTATATGCATAATGTACTCGGAAAGTCGCTGACAGAAACCGGGATTGTTTTATTACTCAATTCGGTGGCGAATGTGTTAGCGAGTACGATTGGCGGGCGGGTCTTTGATCGTGGTAACCCGTACTATCTGCTATTAATGGGGATTATCTTGAATGGTACGGCTAACTTGATGCTGATTTTTTATCACAGTTGGCCATGGTATCCGGTGCTACTCGTGGTGACTGGCTTTGCTAGCGGTTGGCTGAATACGATGTTTAATGCCTTAGCTGCGAGTGTTCCCCGCGAAAAAATCCGGCGCACATTTACATTCATGTATTTAGCAGCTAACTTGGGGGTGGTTTTTGGCACGATGTTTGTGGGGATTGTCTATAGTTTGGGTATGGCATTGTTGTTTTCAATGACCACCGGGCTCTACGTGATTTTTCTAGTGATTGCGTTATTTAAGTACAATGTTGATTCTTCAAATGTCACGGGAGTGGACCCCCGGCAAGCACGGGCAATTCAGTTACCACGGGCTAATTATCGGATTATTTGGACATTTTTTATTAGTTTATTTATTATTTGGCTATTATACGAGCAATGGGTCAGCAATTTATCCGTCTACATGACGAATCTAGGCATGCCATTAAGAAATTATAGCTTTTTATGGACGGTCAATGCCGGGCTATTAGTGGTCATTCAAAGTATCTTGAGTTTGTTGGGCAATCGGGTTAAAAATCTTTATGATCAATTTTTCTTTGGAATGTTTTTTGTGGGCCTATCTTTCCTGTCATTAGTGATTGCTCACGATTACCCACATTTTATCTTTGCCATGATTCTGTTAACGATTGGGGAAGCAACCTGGTCACCGGCGATTCCAACGCTCGTCAGTCAACTATCACCGGTTCGGTCAAAAGGGCGCTATCAAGGCCTCGTACAAGCATTTTGTGCTTTGGGTCGATCATTTGGACCGTTATTTGGTGGCGTGATTATTGATAATTGGTCATATAAGAGTTTGTTTTTATTGGCTTTTGGCGTTTTACTGGTAGTCTTAGGTATTAATATGGTGGTTGTCCGGACGAATCACCAAAAAGCGGTCAATTACATGGATGGTCCGGTTAAATAAAAATGTTTCACGTGAAACAAATTAGGTAGAGGTGGGTGCCAAATCGTGAGTGATAAACGAAAAATCCGCGCTAATCGCGTGGTGATTAAAGTTGGGA
Source organism: Lactobacillus sp. CBA3606 (assembly GCF_002970935.1). NCBI lineage: Bacteria > Bacillati > Bacillota > Bacilli > Lactobacillales > Lactobacillaceae > Lactiplantibacillus > Lactiplantibacillus kimchii. Next base: position 1,671,265 of record NZ_CP027194.1, read on the forward strand.
CGAGTACGTTAGTCTACCCAGATGGCGCGATTAATCTGCGGGCAATTGATCAATTGGCATTTGTCATTAGTGCAATGCAGCATCGCGGCCGCGAAGTTGTCTTGGTCTCTTCTGGGGCCATTGGGGTCGGACTCAATTATATGGGGCTCACGAAACGTCCAACGGCTATTCCAGAACAACAAGCAATTGCGGCAATCGGGCAAACCGAACTGATTGCGATTTATAAGGAACGTTTCGCAATTTACGAGCAAAAAATTGGGCAGTTGTTATTAACGCGCGATATTTTTGTTTATCCAACGAGTCATCATAATGTCTTGAACACTTTTGAAGCGTTGCTAGCCGAAAAGGTTGTCCCGATTGTGAATGAAAATGATACGGTTGCTGTTGATGAATTAGATCATGAGACTAAATTCGGTGATAATGATCAATTATCAGCGATTGTGGCGACTAATATTGGGGCAGATTTGTTGATCATGTTATCAGATATTGATGGCTTCTATGATGGTAATCCTAAGGACCCGACAACTAACCTGATACCGCACATCGCCCAAGTTGATGACCGAATTTATGCATTGGCCGGTGGTAGTGGCAGTCGTTTTGGCACGGGTGGTATGGTGACCAAGTTAAAGGCAGCTGAACGGATGATTGCGGCTGATGGTCAAATGATTCTGGCAAATGGGGCGGACCCAACGGTGATTTTTGACTTACTGGATGGCGAACCGCTCGGAACGTTATTTGGGCGTTGAATTGAGGAGGAAGCGGCAGATGGCAACAGTTAATTTAGACCAACTAGGGGCGCAAGCCCAAGCAGCAAGTTACACCTTAGGATTATTAACGACGACTAAAAAGAATGCAGTTTTACGGGCAATGGCAACGGCGCTGACGACTCATCAAACTGAAATTCTGGCGGCTAATGCTGAAGATTTAGCTAATCCGCAAATTCCAGCAAAATTTGTTGATCGGTTGACCCTAACCGCCGAGCGGATTACTGCGATGGCAACGGGCCTGGAACAAGTGGCCGCTTTAGCAGATCCGATTGGCACGGTTGATCGTGGTTGGCGAAATGCAGCTGGTTTGCTGATAACCAAGGAACGGGTGCCATTAGGGGTTATTGGGATGATTTTTGAAGCCCGACCGAATGTGACGATTGATGCCTCAGCATTATGTTTTAAAACAGGAAATGCCGTCATCTTGCGTGGGGGTAAAGAAGCCTTGCATTCTAATCAGGCTTTAGTGACAATTCTGCGGGATGTTTTGGCAACAATGGCAGTCGATCAGAATGCGATTCAATTGATTCAGGATACATCGCATCAGACAGCCGCAGCCTTTATGCAACTGACAGATTACGTGGATGTATTGATTCCGCGTGGGAGTGCTCGGCTAATCCAAACGGTCCTAGCAACAGCGACGGTGCCCGTAATTGAAACTGGCGCTGGCAATTGTCATGTGTATGTTGATCAAGCGGCACAATTGCCAATGGCGACGGCGATTGTGGTGAACGGGAAAGTCCAACGACCATCCGTTTGCAACGCAACTGAAAAATTATTGATTCATCGTGCCGTGGCAGCGGACTACTTGCCAACGATTATCAAGGCGCTGCGACAACATCACGTGGAAGTTCGTGGTGATGCGGCGACGCAAGCTATTGTGCCAGATGTTATACCAGCAACACCGGCAGATTGGGGTACTGAATATAATGATTTAATCATTGCGATTAAGGTGGTTGATTCAGAAGCCGCCGCAATTACGCATATCAATCACTATAATACACAGCATTCCGAAGCCATTGTGACGGATGATTATCAAGCCGGTAAAGTTTTTCAGCAACGGGTGGATGCAGCCTGTGTTTATATTAATGCTTCGACGCGCTTCACGGATGGTTTTGAATTTGGATTTGGGGCCGAAATCGGAATTTCAACGCAAAAATTACACGCACGCGGGCCAATGGGCTTGGCGGAATTAACGTCGTATAAGTATGTGATTGATGGCAATGGTCAGACGCGGGCCTGAAAAACGCGGCGTCGCCAGATCTTAAACGGGACTGGTTGGCCGTTAACAGCCGGTTAGCGACGTTCTAATGGTTGACTTGGCTAACTAGTCAGTCAAAATTAAACAACGGTTATTGCGGCTGTAATTGAGAATTGTAAAGAAGTTTACATGTTTTTTACAATAACGTGCTAGTTGCCAAGTTCAAGTAGCGCTATATTGTAAGTGTACTTCTTAATCAGCACCCCGCGATTAGTCATTAAGAAGTATCCCCGTCGATCCTTAAAGACGTAAAATGAGGTCATGACTTCCTTGATTGGTCATGGCTTTTTTTGTATTTTCTGACTGAGTTGAGACCAGTGTTTTTCGGCCAAGCGCGTTATACTTAAGCAGACATGAACTTTAAGGTGATGGTTTTCTATGGGGGGATTTAGCATGTATCAAGCAGTAGTTTTTTTTGATTTAGATGGGACCTTAATGCAAGCTGACAAAACGGTAGCGCCTAGTAGCGTGCAAGCGATTCAGCAGTTGCGGGCCAATCAGATTTTACCGGTCATTGCGACCGGGCGTAATGTGTTTGAAGTAGCGACTATTATGCGCCAAATGCACATTGATTCAATTGTGAGTGCTAATGGGAGTTATGTGCAGTATCAAGGTCAATTTTTAGCGGCACATGAATTGGATAAAGACTTATTAACGGATATCACGCACTTTGCGAATCAGCGTGAAGAAGCCTTGGCCTACTACAACAACGCCGGTTTTGTGCTAAGTCATCAAGATGCCTTAACGGTTCATAACTATCAGCTCTTACAGCAACCGGTTCAAGTTCGCCCAAATCATTATCGGAATCATCATATTAACTTTTTGCTTGTCTTTAATACCCATGGTGCTGGACAATATCAGCAACGGTATCGCGGGCGCTTAAGCTTAGTTCGTAATAATCCACGGGCGTTAGATACGATGCAGTGGGGTGTTTCAAAAGCAAGTGGGATTGATGATATCTTAACGAAAGCGCAGCTAACCCAGGTGCCCACGTATGCGTTTGGTGATGACTTAAATGATATTGAGATGTTTCACCGCGTGCAGTATCCCATCGCAATGGGCAATGGCAATCCACAAGTTAAACGATTGGCACGCTATGTGACCGCTGATAATGAGCATGATGGCATCAGACAAGGGCTGCAACATTTTGACTTAATTTGAGCTTATGGGTTGATGCATATTGGCATCATCTAAAAAAGTGTTCAGGGACAATCCCCGAACACTTTTTTAGATGATTGGTTAAGCCATGGCGGCTTTAATGTTGGCTAACGTGAGTTGAGCGGTCGTGGCAAAGTTAATATCAGCTGCGGCGAGCACGGTTGCGTCACCAATCCCAATTGAAGTCTCACCGGCGCCGTTAATTGATTGTACACCGGCCGCGGCATCTTCGACCCCAATGCATTGTTGGGGATCCAAGTTGAGAATTTCAGCCCCGCGACGGAAAATTTCCGGATTAGGTTTTCCATGCGTTAAACTCGTGGGGTCAATTGATTTCGTGAAATAAGCTTCTAAGCCCAAGTGTTTTAAAACGAGTGGTGAATTTTTTGAAGCCGAAGCTAGTGATAGTAAGTAACCACGGGCCTTTAAATCTGCTAAAAATGGTTTAATGCCAGGAAGAATATTAGCCGGCGTCATTTGAGCGACTAATTTTAAGTAATTCTCATTTTTTTGCGTTGCTAGCGCTGTTTTTTCAGTGGGGGTAAAGTCATTTTCACGCTGGTCATGTGCTAAAATCAGATTTAATGAATCCATGCGACTAATGCCTTTTAAAGCATCCGCCAAGTGGTCGTCCCACTTGACCCCGACTTGATCTGCCACTTGATGCCAAGCCTGGCTATGAAAAATCGAAGTATCTGTAATCACCCCATCTAAATCAAAAACAAAGCCTTTAATATCAGAAAATTTTGCCATTGTAAGAGCCTCCTAATTTTCGGCATCGGCCACTGTTAGTGGTTGATTGGCCTGTAAATGGTGCATTTTAGCCGCAAGTTGACTCGAGGGTGTCACCGTGACACCCAGATGAATGCTTTCAGTACGAGTCCAGTGTTTGTAAGCGCTATTGGTCAAAGTTATTATACCGACTTACATTGCTGTTGACAACGCTTTCATTAATTTGGAATAAAGTTGTAATACTCTTGGCAGGTTGCGGTAATAGTGGTTGAATCAAAAAAAGCCCACCGACCTAATTGGTCGTGAGGGCGTTAGTTGGGGTTGAGACTGGTCCATTCAGCAGTGTCGGCGACCCGCTCGAGATGATCAATGGTCATGGCTTGGCGAATTTTAATCGTTTGGGTTTGAAAGCGTAAGATAACGGGATCTTTATAGGCTAACTGCTGCTGAAAGGTAGTGAGTTCCGGTTGCCAAGTGGGGCCCATTTGCTCGGGACTGCTGAGAGTTAAGTGTCCTTTGAGCATTAAGGACGCATAGTCAGCCAGGTGATAACAAAATAGCGTCGCCCGCCGATTATGTTGAATGTTTTGCGCCGTCGTGGTTTGCCGGCTGGTATAGAAAAAGAGCTGTTCGAGTGTCCGATGCGTGGGTAATGGACTTAAAGCGACTAGCGTTGGAAAGCCAGTTGCATCAATTGTCGCCACGGTAAAGACCGGTGTTGTCTGAATCATTTGTAGGGCGGCCTGACGGGTTGTATGTTGCATTTTAACCCCCTCCTTTTTTTAAACTAGCTAGTGCTAGTATGCCGGAAGGGCGGGTGATTGTCATTTGATGTGCTCTGGGTAAAATGCTGACTTTGAGAGTTAAACTAAAAAATGTGGTACCGACTGACTATTGTTCGCAGCGCCACACTAGGCGGTGGCCAGATGAAATCGCTGAAGACACAAAAAAATCAGCTCTCACGGTGGATTATCACGGCGTGAAAACTGATTAGTGGTTATGGATGGGCAGTCAGGGGATCGAACCCTGGACCCACGGATTAAGAGTCCGTTGCTCTGCCAGCTGAGCTAACTGCCCATAACTCAACAAAAAATATAATATCATGAATTCGGCCATCTGACAATACTATTTTGAAACTTTTTTCAAAAAATGGATATTTTCTTGAAAACGACTAGGCTAAAAAACATGATTTGGCGCTAGATATTTCCCGGGAAATACTGATATCACGCGGGTTAGCATTCAAAGAAAGCCCCGGGTATTTGTGATATACTAAAACAGTGTTGAAAGAGTGCTTCAACCTGCCTGACGCAGGCCGTGATCGTTACGGCGCTGTATTATTCGATGGATTTAATAAAAATTTGACTTAACTTGATTTTCCCCTAAGGAGGAAGCTGTGTATGAAAAAGATTCTAGTTGTTGATGATGAAAAACCGATTTCCGATATTATGAAGTTTAATTTGACCAAGGAAGGGTATGAGGTCCATGTGGCCGCAGATGGCGAAGAAGCCATTCAAAAAGTGGATGAAGTCCAGCCAGACCTGATTCTCTTGGATTTAATGTTGCCTAAAATGGATGGCCTAGAAGTAGCCCGCCAAGTCCGGAAAAACTATGATATGCCAATTATTATGGTTACGGCTAAGGATTCAGAGCTCGATAAAGTCTTGGGCTTGGAACTGGGTGCCGATGATTATGTGACTAAGCCGTTCTCTAATCGGGAATTAGTGGCCCGAGTTAAAGCAAACCTGCGTCGGCAGGGGGCACCAGCGGCACAACCAGCTGAAGAAGAAGCTAATTCCGATATTGAAGTTGGCGATTTAGTGATTCATCCAGATGCTTACATGGTCTCTAAACGAGGCGATAACATTGAACTTACCCACCGTGAATTTGAATTATTACACTACTTAGCGCAACATACTGGTCAAGTGATGACCCGCGAACATTTACTACAAACTGTTTGGGGTTATGACTACTTTGGTGATGTGCGGACGGTTGATGTCACGGTCCGGCGGTTACGAGAAAAAGTCGAAGATAATCCAAGTCATCCGAAATGGCTCGTTACCCGGCGGGGGGTTGGGTACTATCTTCGCAATCCTGAAAATGAGTAGAGGTCGTTAGGTCGTGTTGAGATTTAAACGAAAGAATTTTTTAAAATCAATTAATTTTAAAATTGCGTTGGTCTTCGCGTTACTACTATTAATTACGTTAGAGATTGTCGGCGCCATCTTTGTCCGGCAATTAGAAACGCAAAATTTGCGACAATTTAAGACGCAAGTACAAATTCCAACGTATGTTGATAATTCGTTAGCGGAACAGCTATCGGCGGGCAGTGCATCGAAAGCAAATGCCAAGATTAAAACGATTTTGTCGGACTATAACAATGCCAATATTGATGAAATTCGGATTATTGACAGTAAAGGGACGATTCGAGGGACGAATGACGTTAACGATCAAACGATTGTCGGTCAAAAAACCACGGATCGTAATGTCAAAAATGCCATCTATAATAACCGATCCTATACTAAAAATACTTATGATACTCAGAATAACGGCCGATATTATATCTCAATTGTCCCTTTATATAATTCGAATGCGACCGGGAATAATAGTCAATTAGTCGGGGTTTTGTATGTCCGGGCTAATTTGAAGTCCGTCTACAATACCATTAATTCAATTATGAGTATTTTTGCGTTGGCGTCGTTAGTGGCGATGGCGTTGGGATTAGTGATTGCAATTGTGATTGCGCGGGCAATTACACGGCCAATTGAAGAAATGAAACAACAGACGCAACGGATTGCACGGGGCGATTATGCGGGGCAAGTCCGCGTCTATAGTGATGACGAACTAGGCCAATTAGCTGGGGCCATTAATAACTTATCCATTCGGGTGGAAGAATCACAAGAGTCCACAGAAGCCGAACGGCGTCGGTTAGATAGTGTTTTAGCCCATATGAGCGACGGGGTGATTGCGACAGATCGGCGTGGGAACATTACGATTATTAACGAAACGGCCTCAGACTTTGTGGATGTCAGTGCAGAAAAAGCTATCGGTAATTCAATTCTAGACATGCTTCAGATTCGCGAGACGTATTCGTTACGAGATTTAATTGAAAATCAAGATGAACTCACGTTAGACTTCTCGTCGAATGATCGCGACTTAATTTTAAATGCTTATTTCTCATTAATTCAACGCGAGTCTGGCTTTATCAGTGGTCTAGTCTGTGTGCTACATGATGTGACGGAACAACAGAAGATTGATAATGACCGGAAGCAATTCGTCTCGAACGTGTCACATGAATTACGGACGCCGTTGACCAGTCTAAGAAGTTATATTGAAGCGTTGAGCGATGGCGCTTGGAAAGATCCAGAGGTTGCGCCAGGTTTCTTAAAAGTGACCCAAGAAGAAACAGATCGAATGATTCGGATGATTAATGAGCTGTTAAGCTTGTCACGGATGGATTCAGGTACAACCCGGGTTGATATGGAACTCGTTAATATCAACGAGTTGTTTAATTATGTGTTGAATCGTTTTGATATGATTTTGAAAAAAGATGATAATCCAGCGAAGTATTACACGATTAAGCGAGAATTCACCAAGCGCGACTTATGGGTTGAGATTGATACCGATAAGTTTACCCAAGTATTGGATAATATTATGAATAATGCAATCAAGTATTCGCCTGATGGTGGGGTCGTGACTTGTCGGCTATTGGAAACCCATAACCAAGTGATTATTAGTATTAATGACCAAGGTTTAGGGATTCCCCGTGCTGATTTGGGACATGTGTTTGATCGGTTCTTCCGGGTTGATAAAGCTCGTTCGCGGGCCCAAGGTGGGACTGGACTGGGCTTGGCGATTTCGAAAGAAGTCGTTCAAATGCTCGGTGGTCGGATTTGGGTAGATAGTGTCGAAGGCCAAGGGTCAACGTTCTATATCTCATTGCCGTATGAACCTTATGAAGAGGAGGACCTTTGGGATGACGACTCACAAGTTTAGAGGCCTAATATTACCAATTATCCTCATAATCTTAATTGTCCTCAGTGTGGGCTTATCCATGTATATTTGGACGAATCCGGCCCGCTATGAACGTGAAAATAAGGTTAGTACCACGTCGTCTGGTTCCACATTAACACGGACGATTGATGACATTTATTTACCGACGCAATTAATTCACACGGATGCGGCTGGTAAGCAGACACTTCTGCTGAATAAAAGTGTTAGTTTAGTTGAACAATTCAAAGCCCAAATCAGTAAATGGGATGCACGTAGTATCTCGAAAGTGCGTGTCACGTCGGCTAAAAGTTATGCGGCGTTGCTAAATGGGCAAGACTCGTACGTCTTGAACTTTCCAGATAGTGTGACGGTTAGTCTGTTTAACACGACCTTTAATCAGCAACTGAAAAATTTTCGGTCGTCAGAATTTAGCCGCATCGTGATTCCAATCAATGATACGAATCATTTGTATCTGTTGAATGATAATCAGCATCAAATCTATAGTGTCCGGTTAAAAAAGAAGTCACTAAAGTCGGTCCAGCAGTTCTTGCAGGCGGATAAGGTGACAACGATTGCGGTCAAGATGACTTATACGAATGGCGCGACTTATTTGGATTATACGCAGCCAGTTAAAATGCAACATTATAGTTATTTAATGAACAAATTAGCCGCGAGTGAATTAGCGAACCGTTTGTTGGATGCGGATGGTAATTCAACTGTTTCAGTGCATAATCATAAGGACAGTCAAGAATATACCACGGGTTCTTTTAAACGGATGACGGTGAATAAGCAATTAGGGACCGTTTATTTTGAAGATTATAGTGATTCTGGGGATACCCGCAATCTTTCGTTTACGAGTCAATTAAAGAAAAGTTATAACCAATTGACGACTTTAGGGGTGCCAATGGATAACATTCGGTATTATGGTTACGATACGACAAGTAGTAGTGTGATTTATCGCAGCTATGTGGAAGGCTTCCCAATCTTTAATCAAACAGAAAACGGGGATGTGCGGATTCAAATGACCGCCAATGGCTTAGATCGCTACTACTTCTCGTTATATAGTCTACAGGTTCCAGTGCCCACTACGAGTAAGCAACAAACGGTCACACTGCCAAGTTCAAGCAGTGTGTTAAAACAGTTAGTGGCTGCGGGGTATAAGGAAAATAAAATTGGTTCGATCGAGTTAGGCTATCAGTGGTCACAAAATAAGTCGTCGAAGCTCGTGATTGACTTAACCCCGACGTATTACGTCTACTATAATAATGCTTGGCGGACGTATACGTCGCTGCTAAGCGGATCGTAAGGGGGCGGCCACAGTGAATTTTCGAAGAATTGAGTGGATTTTTGTCGTTGCATTTGTCGTGTTAGACATTTTCTTGGTGTACATGTTTGTCCAGACAAGTTCAAGTGATTCCAGTAGTAAAACTGCCAGTGATACGACCACAATGGTGATTCGCGAGATGCACGAGGATAATATCAGTTTTAGTAATCCGAGTGCGCAACAAGGGACTGGTTATTATATTGCTGGGAGTAACGATAGTGGGCTCAAGCAACATCTCAGTCAATTGACCGGTCAGGTGACGCGGTTTCAAAGTGATGGGAAGTTAACGAGCACGCTACGGAGCACGGTTACCGTGGATGAAAGTCATCCGCAAGCGGCGTTAGATCAGTTTGTGCATCAGTCGACCAATGTTATTCATGGCAAACAATACGTGTACAGTGCGTCGTTATCGTCTAAAGGGGCTTATGTCTACGTCCAAAAAGTGGCGGATGGCGAGATTTTAACTGGCACGGGTCAGTTACATTTATTGGTCAATAAGAACAATCAGTTAGTAAGTTATACGCAAGCATACGTGAATAACGTGAAAACGTTACGAGAAAAAGCGGTGACGATTAGTGAGAAAAAGGCGTTAGTTGCGCTGTATCAATACAATCAAGTCTCCAATAATTCGCGCATTGTCTGGCGAAAGTTAGGCTATTCACGGCTATTAAAATTAAAAGATAGTAGTGTTTACGTGCCAACTTGGATTTTTGCGGTGCGGAGTAAGAACAGTTCCAATGTTAGCTTGCATCGGATCAATGCTTTTACTGGCGCAGCGATGAAGGCTAGCAATACGAGTGCGACCACCAGTACGGCAGTCAGTGAAACGACAGCTGGCATGGTGTGGAACGTCGAATAGCCTGTTTTAGGAGTTTGGGTTTTGAACCCAAACTTTTTTTATTATGACGGTGGTACCCGTTGACTTTTCAAGCCCAGCAAAAGCGTGTATCATAACAAGGTAGAATCTGATTTCAGAGATGGGAAGAACCTAAATAATGGTATTAAAGTTAGCAACGGATCAAATGCAAGTGAGTATCTTAGCTTCAGGGAGTACTGGCAATGTCACTTATATCGAGACACCAGAACACAAAGTGCTTGTGGATGCGGGATTAAGCGGTAAAAAGATTGCCAATTTGATGACCTCAATTGGTCGCGACATTAACGAAGTCGATAGTTTGTTTGTGACGCATGAACATACGGATCATTGTAAGGCTGCGGGGATTTTAGCGCGTAAATATGGCTTAGATGTCTATGCGAATCAGGGGACTTGGGATGCCATGGCGCATACTGTCGGCAATGTACCAGCAGAATTACAACATGTCTTCGCTCCAGATACGAGTTTAGACTTAGGTGATTTAGATATTGAGTCGTTTAGTGTGTCGCATGATGCCGCTGAACCGCAATTCTATGAATTACACCATGCGGGAAAATCCTTTGTTGTGATTACGGATACGGGGGTCGTTTCTGACCGTGTTGAAGGGGTTATTAAGGATGCGGATGGTTATTTATTTGAATGTAATCATGACTTAGAGATGCTGCGGATGGGCCGTTATCCTTGGCCGTTAAAGCAACGAATTCTAGGTGATGAGGGTCATTTGTCAAATGAAGATAGTGCCAATGCTTTGATGGATGTTATCGGAACGCGGACTAAACGCATTTATTTAGGGCATCGCAGTCAGGATAACAATATGAAGACGTTAGCCCATTTAACAGTGGCATCAATGATGAAAGAACACGATTTTGGTGTTGAACATGATTTTCAGTTGTTCGATACTGATCCTGAAACGGCCACGCAATTAGTGACCCTCTAGTGTAGATTTAAGTGTTCCACAAGGATTCAGTCATAGAAAAATCACATTTTTTCGGTAGAATAAACTTAAAAATTGATACTAGGTAGGGAGGGATCGCGTTTCGACGCGAAATTATGACAAATCATTCATTAGTCAAAGTTGCTGTCACGGCGCTCGTTGCTGGGTTATTAGGTGGCGGGATCGCTTACGGTGGCATTAGTTACTTCAGTAATAACAACGTTACGACGTCGGCAACTAGTGTACCGACAGGCTCCAACAAATCTGGTTCGACCGCGACCACGAACGTTAAAGTTAATGTGAGTTCCCAAGCCACCAAAGTCTTCAAGAATAATAAGGCTGCGGTTGTCTCCGTTATTAACTTACAAAAACAAAGTTCAGCTAGCAATAGTTGGAGTGGAATTTTGGGTGGTGACGACGGGTCATCATCTAGTAGTGATAGTTCCAGTTCTAGCTCGAATTCTTCCAGTAGTAAACTCGAAGAATATAGTGAGGGCTCTGGGTTAATTTATAAAAAGAGTGGCAATGTCGCTTATATCGTCACTAATAATCACGTGGTGAGTGGGTCAAATGCCGTTCGCGTGATTATGAGCGATGGGACTAAGCTATCCGCAAAGCTGGTTGGGACTGATTCAGTGACCGACTTGGCTGTCTTGAAGATTAATGCTGATAAAGTCACTAAGACTGCAAGTTTCGGTAATTCCGATAATATCGAAGTTGGTGAAAATGCGTTAGCGATTGGGTCACCATTAGGGTCTAGTTATGCGACGACGCTAACTGAGGGAATTATTTCTGCGAAGAAGCGGACGGTCGCCACGACCAATACATCCGGACAGCAGACGGGTTACGCCGCTGTTATCCAGACGGATGCTGCGATTAACCCCGGTAATTCTGGTGGGCCGCTCTTTAACTTAGCAGGCCAAGTTATTGGGATTAATTCGATGAAGCTGTCTTCCGATAGTTCTGGGACGAGTGTTGAAGGGATGGGCTTTGCCATTCCAAGTAACGAAGTCGTTAAGATTATCAATGAATTAGTTAAAAATGGTGAAGTTGTCCGGCCAGCATTAGGCGTGGCAACGTACAATGTATCAAGCATTCAAGCGAGTGATCGTAAATCTGTCTTGAAGTTGCCAACTAATGTGACTAATGGGGTCGTTATTATGAAGACCTACACTGGGTCACCGGCGAAAACCGCCGGACTAACGAAGTATGATGTGATTACGAAGTTAGGCAATACCAAGGTGACTAGTCTGGCAACGTTACGGACGGCGTTATACGAACACAGTGTTAATGATACGGTTGCCGTGACCTACTATCATGAAGGTAAGCTAAAAACGACCAACATGAAGTTAACGGAAACGACCAAAACGTTGAATAAACAAGCCAATTAATTGAAGTAGTTTTCATAAGCGTCCTGCGACGGTAATTGCGTTGCAGGGCGCTTTTTTGTGGATTTGCGCTGATTGATTGAAAAAGCGAACGAGCGAGTTTCAAAACAGGGCGTTAGGTCTTAAGATTGGTCGTTTGAAGGTGGTAAAGCCGAACAAATTTGGCTTAAGCGCAGTGAACCATTTATAACTCGAATGGGTGGGGGTGCAAAACGGTGGATAACTTCGGGGATAACTTTTACGGTTAGGGTGGATAATTTATTAACAGGCGTTAAATCGGCAATTTGGGCGGTTGAAAAGTTATCCACAAGTAGAGCGCTGGGCTGTGGACTAAATTTAAAAAATATATTTTAAATTGCGGCGATTGTTGATATAATAGGTTTTGTAACCGGCGTCGGCGAACAAATGTTGCTGTGGAAAACTGTGGATAAGTCGGAGGCCCCTTGACAAAATGGGGTGAAATAAATGTTGTGGCAAACGTACGTTCAACACAATATATAGATAAATTAGTTATACCCCTGTGGATAACTTTGTTAATAACTTGTGTAAAGGTGGTTAATTATGAACATCAAAATTATCTGTGTCGGTAAATTAAAAGAAAAATACTTCAAACAGGGCATTGCAGAATATGCCAAACGGATGAGTAAATTCGCTAAATTCCAAATCGTGGAGGTCTCGGATGAAAAGGCCCCTGAGTCATTAAGTAACGCAGAGATGGAAAATGTGATGGCAAAAGAAGGCCAACGGATTTTAGACAAGATTAAAGATCGCGATTATGTGTACGCACTAGCCATTTTAGGTAAAGAGCGTTCCAGCGAAGAATTCGCGGCCGAAATCGATAAGTTAACGACGTATGGTCATAGCGACATTGATTTTGTAATCGGTGGTTCACTAGGCTTGGCACCGGAAGTTTTACAGCGGGCCAATACCCAGATCTCATTTGGCCGTTTTACATTGCCACATCAGTTAATGCGGTTAGTGTTGACAGAGCAGGTATATCGGGCATTTATGATTAATATCGGTAGTCCGTATCATAAGTGATAGGGTAATATGCGGTATTTTTTGTTTTAGTGGGAATTGGTCGTGCTGGTGTTTTCGGAGAACGAAGTTGTGACTAGTTGCGATGCAGTCGGTTGGTTTTAAGATGAGCCATTTTTGACTGACAACTTAAAAGTAAGTTAATGTAAATCAAGGTTTTCAATAATTGAGAATGTTGCTATATCAAGGATGACGGACGCCAAGTATTCCCCACGCATGTGGGGGTTAATTTCAAGAATTATAAGTGGCATCCTAAACTGGGGTTTACAGTCATTTCTTAAGTTTAGCGTACTAGTCTAGATAACTGTTGTAAGTCTTTTTTTACTGTTATCCGTAATATGAAAAATGTTATTATTGTGTTTATGACAACTAGCCTAATAGTTTTAATAGTCCTGATGACTTATACGCTGAAACAGCAAGTGTCATTCTAAGCCTGTTAATTATTCGATAATTCTTTTATGATATTAGTAATGACACCGTTTTGACTTGGTTATATGTCATGCCCCACTGACTATTTTGATGTTTGCAAGGAGTGGGGCCACTGAAGTCTAGATAACTTACTACAATGAGCATCGCATACAAATGAAACTAGGGTCGCTGATAGAATATCGACAATCTGCCACCTAGAAAAGACAAGCACTATTCACTTTAACTTTTGGGATACACGCTATATATATCAAGGTGATGTGTCTTTTTTTACAAAAATAGTGTTGATGGAGAAATCCATCAACACTATTTTTGAGAATGGTCAGATAATCAGTAATTGGCAACAAAATAGCAAAGTTCTGAAGTTTCAGCTACAAGTGCTTTTTAATACGATTGAAACGGATCAGCTCGCAAGTAAGACTCACAATTTGATTGATGATGGTAATGAGCTTTGGTAGTGGCTAGAATATGAGTAATTGTCGAATAAAAAATTGATAGGTTATCAACTATAGTCAACATTAATAGGAATAGCATTAGTTGATTGGCTAATGTTGTTCTTATTATTAATGCTTTGTCATACAGAAATGGTACTCATATCGTTTGTCTTTCTTAGAGTTGATATTTTTTAATCAGATAAGCAGGTGTACAAGCCCAAGCATGACAATAACTATTAATTAGTGGATTGCCATAGGGAGAGTAATTACTGTCTTCTGGTTTGTAGGCCTCCCAGAATGTATCAGCGTGTTGTGCTATCATACCGCCCCAGTATGTCTTAAGTAATCGGCGTCCTTCAGTTCGTAATCCCGATTCTAAAAGAGCGGTAACGATGAAATGATACATATAAGGGGTTGCAATACCAGTAACTGGGAAGTAAGACCGGTATGCCTTCTGCATTAACTTGGTTGTTTGTTTAGACGGTAATACTTTTGCTAAGGCCATCCAAACCTGACTATAAAGATTAAATTCATGTTTGGGACCGCTTGTGAATAAGCCTTGATCGGCATCAAATAAAGTTGTTTGTGCGTATCGTGTTGTCCGTTCTAAGCTGGCTTGATAAATTGTGGAAGTTGGTAATTTTAAAGATGTTGTTAGGACTAAAAAGTCACGTAAAACGCTGATTAAAACTCCTTGAGCGGCGGTTGTTTTATCATAAATATCGCCCCAATCAATGAAGGCTGGCCAGGACTCCGGCAATTGTAACTTGCCATTGTGATCCACGTAAGTTAATGCTAAGTCGAGTTGCCGTTGGGCAATTGGGTAAAGTGTTAAACCAGTTGCTCGATCGTGAGTTTGGTCAACGTAGTCTTTTAAACAGCTGATAAAAAACAAGCTGTAATCAAAGAGAAATGTATCATCTGGGGCAGGTCTACCATGTGTGAAAATATTAGCACTAATTAATCCTCGAGTAGTTGGCATACCGGCAAATAAATATAAGCAGCGTTTAACTAAATCAGGATGATTAAAAGTTGCATAATTAGCCAACGCCTGCAAATGTAAATCTCCCAACCAAAGGCGTTGATCACGTTTAGGACCATCCTCAAACACATTTTGCATGCACTCTGCCAAGGTTTTGGTACTGACCCGTTCGATTTCTCGAAGTTCGGGGTCTTTAGAGGTTGGTCTGGGTAAGTTTTCTTCGTCAACGGCACTAGTAGCAGTAACGATTGGATTGGTCAGCAATACTTGCCATTTTGGCGACGTATCAATGACGGTAATTTTGACATATCGGAAACTGTAACGACGCGGCAATCTTAGGCTAGTGGGTAAGCTATCAATATGGAAAACTTCTTCGGCAATCCAGGATCGTGATAACCAGCCAGTGTAATTAGCTGAATCTAAGGCTAGCTCAGCCGGGACTTCGGCAAATTGGAATTTCAGCGTCAGAGGCGCATCCATATGAGCTCCGTGAGCAGAGAGGTCGAGAGCTAAATGACCGACATAATGATCACCAAAATCCAAAATACGACAGTCATCTCGGTGTAAGGGTAACTGTATCAGTTTATTGGGCAGTGGAACTAATTGTTTTTGCGTGTTTAAGGTATACCAACGCTTGACTGACTGCTGATGAACAATTAAAGTCGGCTCATTGGCGTCAGCTTGTGCTAAAAATTTTTGATTGTAATCAAATTTAATATTTGGATTGAGTTGAAATTTAAAAGCCATACAGATCACTCCTGTGAGGTTGTTGATTGTGAGTTTTGTTGTTTGTGACCGAGAAAATGGCCTGAAATCATGACGATAACTAGGATAATTAAAATAATGGCACAAACTGTTAGAATCATATCTGGATTATTATTACCAATCCTACTCCCGATTAGACTCATAAAATATGGGGCAACAAAGATTCCAATATTAACCACAATGAGTTCAATTGAGGAAGCCGCATTGTTAAGCGCTTTAGGCGTAATCTCTGAGACACGGAGAAAGATGGATGTCGAGCAGCATGTGAAGAAAGCTGCTGCAAAGACAACACCAAATGTAGAAACGAGCAAGCTATTGGAAGTTGCGGTGACTAATAATAATAAGGCCATCATAAACATTGCTAAAGGCAGTAGGGCATTCTTTAACCATTTATGGATTAAGCCGAAGAATATGCCAATGATCATTCCAATTGGTGCCGTTAAACTTAAGATGTAGGTAGCTTGTGAAGCATTCCCGTACCCCTTGCTAGTGACGAGTAAACCAAATTTTTGGTTGAATGTCATCCAAACCATGAATAAGAAAAACATGACGATTGCTAAGTAATAGACACGATGATCCATTGCTGAAAAGTTAGTTTTTTCTTTCTTTCCTTTGGCTGCAGGTTGAATATCCATTTCAGGTAGGATGAAATAAACAAGGATTAAAATCGCTAATAAGACAAAATAGGTTAAGAAACTATAGTGCCAGCTAAATTGTAATAAAACGCCAACCAAGCCTGTCAGAATCCAAGAAGCGAAATTGGAAACGGTACCAATTAAACCGTACATTGAGGAACGCTCATCACCATCATAAAAGTACGCAACAATACTATATGATAGCGGGTTCAACAATCCAATGCCTAGGCCAAAGATGAATCGAAAGGCTAAGATAAGATAAATATTGGGTACAAATGCCGGGGCAATCCCAGCTAAAAATGAAATTGCGAGTCCAATTAAGACAGTCTTCTTATAACCTATTTTATTAGTAACAAATGGACTAATCATTACGGCCAACATAATTGCTAAACTAGGTAGTGACGAAATTGATTCGACAATTGCTTGTGGGGCATTGGGAAAAGACCTTACCATTAAAGGAATGGCACCTGAAACAACCCCAGAAACGGTGGAATCAATTGAAATTGATAGAATTGAAGCTTTAAACCAAAAGCTGTGTTTATTTTGAGTGGTTTGCATTGATTAAGTCTCCTTTTTGATTGATGATGCTAATCATCGTGTTAATGTTTTGAGTATCTAACGTAGCATCAACGCGCTTTAAAGTGTTAAAGGTCATTAAGGCACCCATTGAGCGGGCTTTTAAGGGATCATCGTCCTTAGTCATTTCTAAGAATTCGGCCGATTTAGGATGCTTTTTAAATAAGGATTGTAGCGTTTTTGCCATTCCTGGTTGATGCAACATATCGCCAAGATTGCTGTCGGCGGTCACCGGGACTGGTATTTGAGCGATAGTCATTTCAGCATTGAGCTGAGGATCATCGCTGGCATTGCCGACGAATAGATGATAATGACCGGCATTGAGAACCCATTGGTGGATTGTTGAATCAAATGTTTGAAAGACTCGTTGGTCTAATTTGATAACTACCGATTTAGTTTGATTTGGAGCCAACTTAATTTTTGAAA
This sequence comes from Lactobacillus sp. CBA3606, assembly GCF_002970935.1. Taxonomy (NCBI): domain Bacteria; kingdom Bacillati; phylum Bacillota; class Bacilli; order Lactobacillales; family Lactobacillaceae; genus Lactiplantibacillus; species Lactiplantibacillus kimchii. The sequence goes on from NZ_CP027194.1 coordinate 1,688,975, forward strand.
ATCCTGCTAATTGTAGCGGTTCCGGTCCACTGATCGAATCGGTATAACAGGTATAAACTTCAGCGGTTGCTTGGCCGGCTAAATGACCGGTGTTGGTTAAGTCAAAGGTAACTTGCGTCTGTGTCGAGTCAATGAGTGTATCTGTTGAATGATAAGCAAAGGTCGTGTATGATAGTCCAAATCCGAACGGAAATGCGACTGATTTATGAGTGGCAGCATAGTACTTGTATCCGATGAAGCGACCTTCACCGTAATTGACCGTGTGCTGATTTCCTGGAAAATTCAAATAACTGGGATTATCACTAAGATGTTGTGGAAAAGTCTCGGCTAATTTACCTGAGGGATTAACTTTGCCAAACAGAATATTGGCAATTGCACTGGCCCCGGCCTCGCCACCAAGATAGCTTTCCAAGATACCAGCAACTGAGTCTTTCCAAGGCATAGTTATGACAGAACCGTTGGCAAGAACGACGACTACAGGTTTGCCAGTAGCTGTTAATGCTTGAATCAGGTGATTTTGGTTTGCTGGTAGCTCTAGGTTATCACGATCATAACCTTCTGATTCGATTAGATCTGGTAATCCAGCAAAGACAACAATCATGTCTTGGTTTTCACTTGCAATGACAGCTTGATGAATTAAGTCAGTTTGGTTCTGATTGTCAATTTGGTAACCTTGAGCAAAAGTGAGGTTAGTCGTAAATTGTTTGAGTTCAGTTAGAGGCTGTTCTAAATGATAGGGATTCACATGAGAACTACCACCACCTTGAAAATGAGGATGGATTGCCATATCACCGACGACTAATAAATGTTGTTGGGATGTTAATGGTAGGGTCTGATCACTATTCTTAAGCAAAATCATACTTTCCTCAGCAACTTTACGAGCAAAATTATGATGTTCCTCACGATTATATTTTTGGCGATGCTGTCGTTCATTTGCAGCATCTAGTGCGAAAACAATATTGTGTTTAATAGCTCGATTTAAATCCGTTGTAGTGAGCTTTTTAGTTTCAAGGAGCTCTTGAATTTGTGCCGTGATACGTTCCTGATTTTCACCAGGCATTTGTAGGGTTAAACCATGTTTGAGACCTTGTGCAAGATTATGAGCAGCGAAACAGTCTGTAACGATGACACCGTCGAAGCCCCAATCTTTTCGTAACACATCCAATAGTTGTGGGTTGCTGGCGCAATAGTCACTATTGACCTGGTTGTAGGCTGTCATAATCATTTTAGGCTGACCAATTTTAACTGGTTTTTCGAAAGCGCGCAAATAAAGTTCATGAAGTGTTTGTTCATCTACCTGAACGTTAATGTTCATGCGCCGGGTTTCTTGATTGTTAAGCGCGAAATGTTTTAGACAAGCACCAATGCCTGTTGCTTGAATTCCTTGAATGAAGCGGGTTGCCAGTTCACTCGTTAAATAGGGATCTTCAGAATAATATTCAAAATTACGACCACCAAGTGGGCTACGTTTTAGATTGATGGCTGGCGCTAGCATCGTGTCGACATCTTCTTGTAAAGCCTCTTTACCAATATGCTGGCCAATTTGGGCAATTAAATCAGGATCCCAGGAGCTAGCGTAGGTACTGGGCGATGGATAGGCAGTACTTGGTTTGGTATTGTAAATATCTTCGTCAAAGTAGTCTTTTAAGCGCCGAATTCCAGCCGGACCATCTGCCAACAAAAATTTACTTAAATGATGATCCAAGTGGTTAATAGCAGTGGTTTCCCAGATAACCTGGGATAATAACTGTGCTTTTTCAGTGACAGTTAATTTGCCAATAATTTCATCAGCCAATTGTGAAGTAGTTGTCATTTTTCACGCTCCTCAATAAATTGAACAGATTTCAAGTTTCCCAGCCGGCCAACAGCATGATTTTCGGCGCCAAATTTCAGCCATACCCGATGAATACCAGCCGTTTTTGCCAAAGTTCCATGATAAATTTGATATGTTTGCCAATCAGGCCCAGGATGATTAATCTTAATCGTGCCAATTTTATGATTGTTTTCAAGCCAAACTTCGACACGCATTGGTTTTGGCGTTGCTAAACTTATTTTGAATTGTTGGCAATTGTGGCCAAAATCGACATGATCAAATTGAATCCAATCGTTATTTTTGACGTAGGCAAGCGTATCAGCGCTTCCTAGTGGATGTAGTGCCATCGGTTCAATTAACGCATTAAATGGTAGTTTTAGGCGCATTCGTGATAGACGACTAACGGTTATTGGCTGATTGACGGGTAAAGCGGTCTCAACTCCAGTTGAACTCATTTGGACTTCATTGATACTACCGTCTACGTTTAACGTTAATGGTTCAATACACAAGCGCCGGTTATAGATACTATTTTGACTAGAGCGATGATAGAAAACATATAATTGATGATTAACTAATTCAATTGAGCCATGATTATTCCAACTACTTGAGTCAGAACCGGTATTATCAATAATGATTCCCCTTTTGGTATAAGGACCTAGTGGTTGTTTGGCAGTGGCATAAGCTAATGACGTGGCACGACCACGTGAAATATCTGTATAAGTTAGATAATAAATTCCCTTAATCTTACGAATTGATGCTCCTTCATGGAAGCCGTGTTCATGTTCACTTAGGATATTAGTATTAATAGTGGTCGGAATAATTGTTTGCATATCGGTTGCAAGCTGGCCACCACGGAGATTGAATTGTCCCCAGAAATAGTAAGCTTGACCATCATCATCAATAAAAATGGCAGGATCAATACTTTGTCCATCTGCTGGGGTGACTGGGCCTAGGTTTTTAAATGGGCCGTCTGGTTTGTCGGCAACAGCAACACCCATGCGATTACCATACATACAGTAGTAGAGGTAATAACGGTTATGACTAACAATGCAATCTGGTGCACCTAGAGTTAAGCCATTGTTGACACCATGTTTTTTATCAGTACTATTAAAAATAATGCCATGGTCTTGCCAATGAATTAAATCTGTTGAAGAATAGGTCACATAGTTAGTGCTACAAAACTCGGTGTCGCCAGGATTATCGTGAGAACCGTAAAGATAAACACGACCATCCGGCATAATGCGAGCCTCGGCATCGGGAAGATAAACCGTTGGATCTAAGATAGGATTCATAATAAGGCTCCTTTTTTTGTAAACGTTTTCTTTGTTACGTGGATTATTGTAGCGGATAAGAATAAGATGGTGTTAGGGCATATTATGACGAGATAATATCGATATTTTGACTTTTACTAAAGAAGGAGAAATTATCATGCAATTGGAATATGATTCTGACTTACATGAACGCGTACAATTTGACAAAAATGTTCCGATGCGAATTTTTCGTGGATATGATCGTGGGCATGCGATGATTGTGCCACATATGCATGAAGCGATTGAGATTATTTATATTACGACTGGTGAGTTGCATATCATGGATGAAACAAAGCATTTCATACTAACTGCGGGTCAGTTTCATATTTTTAATTCTAATTCAGTACATTCAACACAATTTGATGGCACCTTATTAAAAGGAATTGTCTTACAAGTATCGTTCCGATTTATTAGGGATTTAGTACCGAATGCTGATATGTATTACTTTTCAGATAAGGTGGGCACACAGGACGCTAAAGAAGCAGTGATTACTTCATTAAATCAGTTACTAAAATTGGCTATAAAACATACTGAATTTAATTATTTAAGTATTTATGCGACTTTGATGACATTGTTACATAGGTTATTTACCAGTTTTAAAATGCCGCGGTCAGTGCGTGAACGTCGTCTCAGTGAAAAGTATTTTAAGCGAATTCAAAACATCACGACGTACATTGATCAGCATTATGCTGAAACAATAACTTTGACGACATTAGCAACCCAGGTTAATTTAAATGCGAGTTATTTATCTCGTTTTATCAAACGACACTTTGGGATAACTTTCTATGATTACTTAACTAATGTTCGATTAGACCATGTCTATTCGCAATTATTGACAACTGATAATGGTATTATGCAGATTGTTGAACAAACGGGTTTTGCTAATTATGCGCAATTTAGCAAAGAGTTTAAATTGAGATATGGTGTTCTTCCTAGCGTGGCTCGGCAGGAATATCTTGATAATCAGTAGGCAGTTAGCCTCAAAATCCCTGTCACCAAGCACTGAGTAATTGGTGGCAGGGATTATCTGGTTTTCTTTTTATTGATTCATGATGAAAATTACGTTTACCATTGATATGAACGAGTTGCTTAGTAAGCACGAGCTTAACTTGACCTAAGACATAAGCACCTTTGATATCACCAGTGTTTTTAAAGCGGCAATACCTTCTTTAGATAAATATAAGATACTCATTATAAAGCTCAGGATTTAATTGGTTATTTTGACGATGAACGTTCTTGTGGCCGGGTTCACTGGTGATTGGAAAAGTGGTTGGTAATTTGATTAGTGTATCCAAAAGTCCATGCACGTGAATATTCGCAATTTGTTGATTATCATAGATGTCGTCTTGCTGCCTTCTTTAAGACCACTATCGGCACTATTACTAAAAAAGACTGGCGAATGCGGGGTGATCCTCGGTATCACTTAGGTTGGTATAAAGTGTTCCCAAATTTATGGCAAGCAATTTTTTTAAGAACGCTTCCTTGAGAGATTTACTTAAGCAGCGGCTTAAAAAAACTGTTATTATTTAAGCACAGTATTTCACGGGAGTAATTACCCCATTGGAAACTCAGCAAGAACAGCGCGGGTCAACACCTACATTCACTAATTTTAAATTGGGTGGGGTGTTGCGATGCGTCATTATGGTGCAGTATTTTAATGGTTATACTAACGATAGTCCAAGCGATTGTGATGCTTGCTATCGCGTATTATATTTATAGTCGGGCGGTTTAACCTGAGTCGTGCAAAAAAGATCAGAGATGAAACTGATCTGATGTGGCTCAAGTTCTTACTGGCAATAAAAAAGCTACCTCATAAGAGATAGCACCCAAAGTATTGCGTCGTACTTGCGGGACAAGGTTAGAGCGACTAGCCTTATCTTTACATAAAAATTATATCATGAGGGTGAGATAGGTGCAAAAAATTGATATAGCACAACAAGTACAACGATTGTTAGATAGTGAGTTAACGGCTTATCGAATTGGAAAGGATACTGGGTTATCTATTACAGCTGTACAGCGACTTAAGACAGGTGAAAGCGCGATAGACAATCTAAGTGTTAAGACCGCACAAACGTTAATCGATTATGCGTGCAAAGAATTGGGATGCTAGCAATAGCGTCCTTTTTATTTTGCCGTGATTAAAAAGGACGAGCGATTAATGTGCCTATATGGATACAGTCGCGCGCTTGGTGAGAAGCTAAGTTAGGGAGGGCCTTGATATGTCCGTACAAGGTCACTCAAAAGGGTGGATGAAAGAGTGCTGGGTCTTGAATCACCGACTAATAATTCGACTCAATTAAATTATTAGCTTTTAATTCCTTATCATGTTTGCTAATATTAATATGTTCCCCATACATGGGGGTGATCCAATGATTAGGAAGGTCTGATCAGTGTTCCCTACGGATGTGGGGGTGAATTATGAGGGTTAAAGTGGGGGCGCTAATGAATGCGGTTACAACAGCTTGTCTTAAGGTTGAATCGTTTAAGCAAACAAAGGAGGAAAGTGGTTATGAAACCATCTAAACAGGCTGGCGCTTTATGGGCCAAAAAGCAATCGAAAGACGGTCAACAAGCGTGGCTGCCGCTAATCGTACATTTAATTGATACTAAAAATACCATTAACTGGTTATTTAATCATTGGTTGAGTGCCAGTCAACGGCAGTTATTGCAGGGGACATTATCAGAGGCGGAAGCACAGCAGTTGGTTGAACTAGTGGGCTTTATCCATGATATTGGAAAAGCCACCCCTGCGTTTCAAACCAAACAGTCGTATGACCGCGATGACGAATTGGATGACCAGTTAAAGGCCCAGTTAGCGTACAGCGGGTTTCTTGATTTAGATAAGTTATGCTTGGCATCACCGAATAAGTCGCTGCATGCTCGCGCAGGTGAAGTAATTGTTGATGAGCTTGGGCTACCGACTGCAATCGGCGCAGTTATTGGTGGTCATCATGGCAAGCCAGAAAGTAGTCGGCCATTTGAACAATTGGCAGCTTATACAGCCAATTATTTTCAAAGTGATAATGACCCTGAATTACAGGCCCCTTGGCGGCAGGTTCAAAAAGACTTACTTGACCTGGGGTTAGCATCAGCAGGTTATCACTCAGCAACTGAAGTCCCCACGATTAAGCAACCGCAGGCGGTTATCTTAGAGGGATTACTCATTATGGCTGATTGGTTAGCCTCTAGTGAGTATTTAGATTATGAACAAACTGTACCTCTTTTTCCGCTAATTGCGCTGGATCAGTCTTGGCAGTCAATCAATCTAACCACGCGGTTTCAAGCCGCTATCAGTGCTTGGAACCTGAGTGACGAGTGGGACCCACAACGTGTTCAGTTAGAGCATGCCTATCAGCAACGGTGGGGTTATGAGCCGCGGCCAGTTCAAAAAGTGATGACGGCGGCAATCGGTGCCCTTACTGATCCCGGCATGGTTATTGTGGAGGCACCCATGGGACTGGGAAAGACTGAAATTGCCCTAATTGCGGCTGAAGAGCTGGCTTATAGAACGGGTAGTGATGGGGTTTTTATCGGGTTACCTACGCAAGCAACCACTAATGCCATGTTTGAGCGGGTCGACGATTGGGTGAGCTTTTTAGCGCACCAGCAAGATAAAAATTTGGCTATTAAATTAATGCACAGTAAATCGCAATTCAATCAAACTTATCGAGAACTGCCGCATGCGGCGAATATTTATATGGCCGAAGACGACGCGGGCGCAGTGGTGGTTAATGATTGGTTTGCTGGGAAAAAATCTATTTTAACGAAGTTTACGGTTGGGACGATTGATAATCTGTTATTGATGGGCCTGAAACAAAAGCATTTATTCCTGCGTCATTTAGGTTTCAGCGGCAAGGTTGTTATTATTGATGAGGTTCACGCCTATGACGTTTATATGGATCAGTACCTCTATAAAGCCATCAGTTGGTTAGGTGCCTACCACGTGCCAATTGTGATTTTGTCAGCGACTTTACCAAAAGCCAAACGAAAAGCGTTGTTAGAAGCGTATTTGATTGGTAAGTATGGTCGCAAATATAAAAAACAATTAGTTGCACCGGCAAACTGGGCCGAAACGCAAGCGTACCCATTGTTAAGTCTGTTGGATGGTTGTGAAATTAAACAAGTTGAAGACTTTCCAGGTCAGAGTGATCAACCACCGATGAAGGTACAAGTCAAACAGTTAACTGGCTCGGATGAGGAACTGATGTCACAAGTGGCAGCAAAAATAGCGGCTGGTGGCGTTGCTGGGGTGATTGTTAATACCGTAAAACGTGCGCAAACATTGGCGCAGTTAGTTCCGGCGGATATTAAATTAATGGTTTTACATTCGGCTTTTTTGGCAACGGATCGAACCGCACAAGAAACGGCCTTACAGGCGGCGATTGGGAAGCAGGGTGACCGGCCGACTAAGTTAATTGTGATTGGAACCCAGGTGCTAGAGCAGTCTTTGGACATTGATTTCGATGTTTTATACACGGATATTGCACCGATGGATCTTATTTTACAACGGATTGGCCGGCTGCATCGTCATCAAATTAAGCGCCCACAGGCCTTGCAAGCGCCACAAGTATTTATTATGGGGATTCAAGATCAAAATGACTATGGCGCAGGCAATGAAGCAGTTTATGGCAAGTATTTACTGATGAAAACCGCACATTTTCTGAAAAGCACGCTAACATTACCAACTGATATTTCACCATTAGTTCAGCAAGTCTATGATCCGCAAACGGATGGGGAAGTTGCTGATCTTGAGGCCGCTAAGCAAAAATTTGATACTGATTTGGCGCAAGAAAGAAAAAAAGCTAAAGTCTTTCAAATTGCAAACCCTGACCTTAGCACTGAAGCCACCATCCACGACTGGCTAGGTCGTGATTTGGGACGCGTTGATCAAGATGAGCAAAAGGCTAATGCAGCAGTGCGCGATATTAAGGAAACCTTGGAGGTTATTTTGGTGCAACAGACAAGCGCTGGTAAGTTCTTGTTAGATGGGCGACCGTTAGCCAGTGTATCAGAACAAGTCATTGCGCAACAGGTGATCCGATTGCCAAACGCAGTAACGCCACGGATTGATCAGGCCATTCAAGCCTTAGAAACGTTAACCAGTCATTACTTTTTAGGTTGGCAAAATAGTATTTGGCTTAAAGGAGCCTTGGTATTACCATTGGATCAAAATTTAGCAACGGATTTTGAGGGTTGGCACTTATCATATACGGCTACCCAGGGTCTTAGCTATATAAAGGAGGATGAGCATGGATAAGCAAACGTTTAATTTAACCACGGACCCATGGATTAAGGTCATTGAAAGGCAGACCAATCAAACGCGAACCGTTTCTTTGATTGAGCTATTTGAACATGCCCAGGATTACCGGCAACTAGCCGGTGAGATGCATGCCCAAGATTTAGTTGTTTTACGCTTTTTACTTGCCATATTAACCACCGTTTATTCACGATTCGATGCCGATGATGAGCAATATGATTGGTTGATAACCAGTTCAGATTCGGCGCAATCATTAGTGGTCGATGAAATGGCGGATGAGACGGATATTCAGAAGGATCTATTAGCCACCTGGCGACAACTCAATCAAGCTGGCCATTTTTCCGCTGCAGTTACGACATATTTAAAACAACAAACTAAACGGTTTGACTTTTTTGGGGAACGGCCTTTTTATCAAGTAACCACAAAAGATTATGATGCCTTAGTTCCTAAAAACAAGCAGATTGCAGCGGGAAAGGGGCAAGTTGCGCTTAAACAACTGAATCGTCGTATTTCGGAAAGTAACAATACACCGGCCCTTTTTTCACCAAAGGCGGGGGAAACTAAGAATGAATTAGCATTGGACGAATTAGTCCGTTGGGTTATGACCTATCAGAATTTTACTGGGGTAACAGATAAAACCAAAGTGGTAACTGATGAAAAGTTTTCTAATTCAGCAGGATGGCCTTATCGGCTCAATCCGGTTTTTGCCAAAGGAACGTCCCTGTTTGAAACGTTAATGTTGAATTTAATCCTAGTTAATAAACGGGATGAAATGGCCCCGTATACGTTGCAGAAGCCCGTGTGGGAGTATCCAACGGTCAGTGCCTATATTGATGAACGAAAGCAACAGCTGCAACCAGATAATTTAGCTGCGCTGTATACCACTTGGTCCAGAATCCTACATATTGAGTGGGATGAAGCGGGGCAACCAACTATTTTTAGTGCGGGAATACCAATCTTTGCCGCCGATAATGCCTTAATTGAGCCGATGACAACTTGGCGATTGGATAAGAAAACCAATGATTACCGGCCGGCGGTTAAAGGATTACGGTCATTAGGGATTGCGATGTGGCGCAATTTTGGCCAGTATGTCAAAGTCAGACAAGCGGATGATAGTCATGAACCGGGGATTGTAATTTGGCTACGGACGCTAAAAGAAAAAGAAATAATTTCTCATAGTAAACCTTTAATTCTGAATTCAGTAGCTTTAATTAGTGATGGGAATGCAACCTCGCAGGCACCGGCAGTTGAAGTGGTCGATGATATGCAACTGCAAGCCGATGTCTTGTTTGATCCAGAAAGCGCTGACTATTGGCCGCTGCGAATTGAAGACACGATTGAACTAACTCAAACTATTGGGACTGACTACTATCACTTTGCTACCGATGTTGGTCGCATTCGTAATTTGGATGTGCGCACATTTGCCAACGGAATGAGTGCTAAATTTTACGAAGCGTTAAACGAACCGTTCAAGGCCTGGTTGGCCGACTTAACGGGAGACGATAATCGTGAAGAAAAAATTAATTTGTGGAAGCAAACCTTGGAGAGCATTGTGGTGCAGGCGGTTGATGAGACGTTACAAATCAGCTCACCACGCGATATTAAAGGTATCAATACGGAACATGGTATTTTAAACATCTTTACCGCAAAGAATCGTCTCATGTACAACTTACGGCAGCATCTCAAGCCACAGAAAGGGTGATTAAAAACTTATGACAGGAAAAATAGCAACAACGACTGCACGGATTATTAAGACGCTTTATCGTAATGGTGAACCCAATAAGGCCGTATTAGCTGATTTAAGAAGTGCTGCTACCGTGACGAGTCAACGTGCTCAAGGGGTTTGGCCAATTATGATGGCGAACTTAGAACGCTATCAACTTAGTCGCGATGGTGTGCCAACTTCAGCCGAAGTTGCGGTATATGCGGCGCTACGGTTCTATGCCATCCAGCAACAGGGGCAAACACAGTTGGTTTATGAATCGGCGGAAAATGGCAATGGACAAGCCTTCTTTTCGGCTTTAGCGCAGTTAAGGGCTCAAGAAGAGACCCGGGTGGCGTTAGACCGACGCATACAACCGCTGTTAGCGACGACGAATCCGACCAGTGTGATTAATGGATTGGCCCAATTGGTTAAAATATTAAAGGCTAATGATAGACAGCAAAAAATTGATTACGCTTGGTTAGCGCAAGATTTATATGGGCTACAGGCCAGCTATGAGCAAGCTAATCGGGTGCGTTTACGCTGGGGACAACAGTATTTTTGGATTAAGCAAGCATCCACTAAAAACGAAGGAGCACAAAACTAATGACGAGTAAAAATTTATATATTGATTTGAATGTGTTACAAACCGTGCCATCATCAAATATTAACCGTGACGATACTGGGGCACCGAAAACGGCCCTTTATGGTGGTGTCATGCGGGCGCGGGTTTCTTCTCAAAGTTGGAAGCATGCGGTTCGGAAGGAATTTAAAAATGACAATGTTTCGGTTGGAACGCGGACTAAAACGGCGCCGACCTTACTAGCGACTGAGTTACAAAAATGTGATGCAACCTTAGATGATGCAGCCGCCATGAAAAAAGTGACCGAAATTTTTAAAGCTGCCGGTATTAAGATCAATAAAGATAACGAAACCGGGGCCCTTTTATTAATTAGTCATGGTCAACTTAGCAAGTTAGCGCAATATGCCATTGATAATGAAGAGCTAGACAAAAAAGAACTGAAAAAAGTGTTAAAAGGCGACCAGTCATTGGATTTGGCGTTGTTTGGCCGCATGGTGGCAGATAACCCTGAATTGAATGTGGATGCTTCAGCACAGGTGGCCCACGCGATTTCGACCCACGAAGTTGTGCCAGAATACGATTATTTCACGGCATTGGATGATGAACAACCTAAAGATACTACTGGTGCAGCAATGTTAGGAACTATCGACTTTAACTCAGCAACACTCTATCGTTATGCTAATTTGAACATGACTGAATTAAGCCATAATCTCAATGAAACTGATGCGATTCAGGGAGCCACGGCCTTTATTAAAGACTTCTTGTTGTCAATGCCAAGTGGTAAGCAGAATACATTTGCGAATAAGACGTTGCCTAGTTATGTGATGGTTACATTGCGGACAGATACTCCAGTTAACTTAGTATCGGCCTTTGAAGAACCAGTTACTTCCAGTAATGGCTATGTTACACCGTCAATTAAAAAACTTGAAGCTGAATATACAGCTACGCGTCAATTTTTGGCACAACCACTCGAAAATTTAATTTTGAGTAAAAATGAGTCACAGGTTGGAAAACAGGTCACAAACCTCGATGAACTTTTGGCGCAGGTTACCGAGGCTTTATCAAAGGCGGTTCAGGATGAAAACATTAACGATTAAATTAACGGCGCCGTTACAGTCGTATGGTAACGAAGCGAGTTTTTCACGGCGTACCACGACGCATTATCCGACCAAAAGCGCTGTGATTGGAATGGTTGCAGCAGCTTTGGGTTATCGGCGATCGGATCAGCGGATTTTAGCACTCAATGACTTGAGTTTTGCAGTCAGGATTGATCAAGTTGCTAAAATACTCACGGATTATCAAACGGTTGAATGGAAAAAGGATACGAGAAAGATTACGTATCGAGACTATCTTCAAGATGCGGTGTTCATGGTCGCACTCGGTAGTCAGCAGGATCAGTTAATTGATGAGATTCAGGATGCTTTACGTCATCCCCATTTTCAATTGTTTTTAGGGCGGCGTTCAAATGCTCCGGCTGGTGTTCTTCAGTTACAGGTATTCACAGAGACCACTCCGCTTGCGGTATTAGAACAGATTGCTTGGCAGGCAGCGCCATGGTATCAAAAAAAGAATCAAGTTCGCACGTTAGACATTGTTGCGGATGCTAATTTAGTGCCAACGGCTCAAGGTGCGATGATTAAAGACCAAGTTGAGTCGTTTGACCAACGTAATCGGCGATATGGCTTTCGAGCGATTGCTAAGACCAGCGTCAGCTTGAACCAGCTAGGTTCTCAGGCACATGATATTATGGGATTTCTCTAGAAAGGAGCAAGTATGTATTTATCAAGAGTTGAAATTGATTATAACAATCGGTATAAAATCAAAGATTTAACACATCTTGGGGCCTTTCATAATTGGGTTGAACAGAGTTTTCCGGCTGAACTAGTCGCGGGACAACGGAATCGGCATTTATGGCGGCTTGATGAATTGGCCGGCAGAAAATATTTGTTAGTGTTGAGTGCCGCTAAGCCCGATTTAGACTTGCTGGTAAAATACGGCGTGCCCGGAACGGCGATAACGAAGTCGTATGATCAATTCTTAGACAAGCTACAGGTCGGGCAACGGATGCGATTTCGATTAACGGCTAATCCCACGCATACCATCAGTCAACCAGGTAAAGCGCAAGGTCGAGTGGTCCCACATATTACGATTGACCAGCAACGACAATGGTTAATGGATCGTGCTGAAAAAGCAGGCTTTCAGTTAAGCACGCCAGTGGCAGCTGATGTATCGGACTTACAGGAGTCGCGAACCTTCGATATTGTTAGTCGAGAATGGCCCGTCTTGCATCGCAAAGCTGGTCGGGGTGTCCGCTTGAGTCGGGTGACTTTTGAGGGCGTCTTAATAATCACTGATGTGGCTGATTTTAAGCAAACCTTGATTAAAGGACTTGGTCGTGAAAAAGCCTTTGGAATGGGCTTAATGACGGTTATCCCGGAGGATTAGCAAATGGCTAAACAAATTGGTGCTAAGCACCCAGAACGCTATGAGTTAGGACGAGTTCGTGATCGAGTTACTTTTTTATACTTGGAACATGCCAAGTTAAATCGTCAAAATAGTGCGATTCAAGTTACAGATCAGCGGGGTGTGGTCTATGTTCCAGCGACGATAATCAGTGTGCTTATGCTCGGTCCAGGCGTTGATGTGACACATCGGGCCATGGAACTCATTGGTGAATCCGGTTTGGGTGTTGTCTGGGTTGGTGAATATGGGGTCCGGCAATACGCAGCTGGTCGTTCATTGAATCATTCCTCAACCTTACTTGAGGCACAGGCCAAGTTAGTATCTAATCAACGGTCACGACTCATGGTTGCGCGGCAGATGTATCAGATGCGTTTTCCTAATGATGACGTTTCGGAGCTTACGATGCAAGCATTACGCGGCAAGGAAGGTGCACGTGTGCGTCAAGTTTATTTAAAACAATCCCGTGAAACTGGTGTGGACTGGGAAAAACGTGAGTACAATCCAGATGATTTTGAGGCTGGTACGCCAATTAACAAAGCATTAACGGCTGCACATCAGGCTTTATATGGGTTGAGCTATAGTGTGATTGCCGCAATGGGTGCTTCAGCGGGGCTTGGTTTTGTGCACACTGGGCATGACTTGGCCTTTGTTTACGATTTTGCTGATTTATATAAGGCTGAATTTTCGATTCCAACGGCGTTTAGGGTTGCTGCTGAATTTGGAGATGACCCAGACATTGGTAGTCGAACCCGGTTGGCGATGCGTGATACTTTTGTTGACGGTAAATTATTAATTCGCATGGTCAAAGATTTAAAAGCACTTTTGGGCCTGCCAATAGTTGAAGATGATGTTGGCGTTGTTAATTTATGGGACGATAAGATGGGATTGCAAAAATTCGGTGTTCAGTATCATGAACTGCCAGTAGATGAACGCTCATGATTGTGATAACGCTGACTAAAGTGCCAAAGTCGCTGCAAGGTGATTTAACGAAATGGTATCAAGAGATTCAGACAGGTGTTTATGTGGGTAATGTTAGTGCGCGAATTCGCGATGCATTATGGACTCGGATTATGGAAAATATTGGTCGCGGTGAAGCTACCATGGTCTATAATGCGAATAATGAATTAGGTTATCAGTTTAAAACAACGCGTCAAGATCGAGCAGTCCTTGATTTTGATGGCTTACCATTGATGATGCATTTGAATGTTGCGACTGGCAATGTCAAACATGGATTTAGTGATGCCGCGAAGTTTCATCGAGCAAAAGTTATGACCCGTAAAGCGGCTAATCGAACGTCATTGCCAACTAAGTTGTCACCGTTAGTAACGATTGATCTTGAAACGACCGGCTTAGATGCGGCTAAAGATGCCATCATATCAATCGGTGCCGTTAGACGATTAGATGCGAATCAAGTGGATCATTTTTATCAGTTAATTCAGATCAAATCGGCAGTGCCAAAAAAAATCACGGCGCTCACACAGCTCACTACTGAAATGTTGAACACGACCGGCGTTAGCTTAGCTGCGGGGTTACAAGCATTGCAAGCGTTCGTCGGTGATTTACCCATCGTCGGTTACAATTTGCGATTTGATGAGCTTTTTCTGACAACTGGTTTTGAGCAAGTCGGGCAAACTGATTTAGCTAATCAGTGGTTAGATTTGCTACCGATGGTCAAAAAATCGAATAAATTTTTAGATAATTACCGGCTATCAACTGTATTGAGTGAATACGGTATCAAAAATAATACGCCACATAATGCACTTTCAGATGCGACGGCAACGTTCACATTAGCAGACAAGTTAATTGAAAACAGGGTTTTGAAAATTTAAGAACCGCGGTATAACAGTGATTCTTTAGTGTATTCCCCACGCATGTGGGGGTGATCCTTTAACTTTTAGTCCACCAGCCGTGCATGTGTCGTATTCCCCACGCATGTGGGGGTGATCCTCGAGCCGACAATCTAATTTGGTCTAAGAAAGGGTATTCCCCACGCATGTGGGGGTGATCCCACTTGTAACCCTACTCTACCAAGGGTTGTAAGGTATTCCCCACGCATGTGGGGGTGATCCTAATGGCAGGGCATCATTGGCACTTGGCTGCGTAGTATTCCCCACGCATGTGGGGGTGATCCTCATAGCCGCGAATGACGCTACCAATGCCGGTGGTATTCCCCACGCATGTGGGGGTGATCCTGTTAACGATCCATCCATGTTATTCAGTAAGTTGTATTCCCCACGCATGTGGGGGTGATCCTCGTCGTTCGTTTCACTACCAATTCCCCTTTCAGTATTCCCCACGCATGTGGGGGTGATCCTAAATTTACCTTCAATTTAGAAGGAAAAGTAAAGTATTCCCCACGCATGTGGGGGTGATCCCGTTCGAACTCTTCCAAGCGTAGAAACTTCTACGTATTCCCCACGCATGTGGGGGTGATCCTATCACAAACAGAATCGGCAGGTCACCCTTTATGTATTCCCCACGCATGTGGGGGTGATCCTCCAGAAACGGCGCTATCAGCAAGTGCGGTTGAGTATTCCCCACGCATGTGGGGGTGATCCTGACAAAACAATCGTCAATGTTGTCATATCCAAGTATTCCCCACGCATGTGGGGGTGATCCTTTACTAATCCGGTTATAAAACCCGTTAGCATTGTATTCCCCACGCATGTGGGGGTGATCCTGATTATAATTTCAGCTATTCAAGTTCAGTTAAGTATTCCCCACGCATGTGGGGGTGATCCTATAAAGCTAAAACTGATGACCAAATTATTAAGGTATTCCCCACGCATGTGGGGGTGATCCTTTCTGGCCTAGCGTGCCACGTCTGGGGTTCTCGTATTCCCCACGCATGTGGGGGTGATCCCGATAATTCAAAATGGACACAGTCATATTTGAGGTATTCCCCACGCATGTGGGGGTGATCCCAACAACCGTGCTCCCACCGTTATTAGATGATGGTATTCCCCACGCATGTGGGGGTGATCCTAAAATTAATTTCATGAAAACGGAAAAGGGCGGGTATTCCCCACGCATGTGGGGGTGATCCCTGGCACCATTTGTTTAGCTGTGTAAACCGAAGGTATTCCCCACGCATGTGGGGGTGATCCTCGGTTAATTTCACTCTATCTTACCCGCTTTCTGTATTCCCCACGCATGTGGGGGTGATCCTAGAAACCAAGGAAGCAGATATAACAGCACCTTGTATTCCCCACGCATGTGGGGGTGATCCCAAAATCACCTTTAATCTGATCTAGCGCCTCTTGTATTCCCCACGCATGTGGGGGTGATCCTAAGCAACGTTGATAAACTTTTCAATTCTTGATGTATTCCCCACGCATGTGGGGGTGATCCCATTTTTCTATAAAATATCATTGACATCTATAAGTATTCCCCACGCATGTGGGGGTGATCCTCACGGCTAACGTATATTCCTACTTGATTGATGGTATTCCCCACGCATGTGGGGGTGATCCTCACGGCTAACGTATATTCCTACTTGATTGATGGTATTCCCCACGCATGTGGGGGTGATCCTCAGTCAAAGATGAATTGCAGATCACTTTTACCGTATTCCCCACGCATGTGGGGGTGATCCCACGTATGGGAAAGATATGTCTGACGGAGCACAGTATTCCCCACGCATGTGGGGGTGATCCCCAGCCCGAACATCTAATCCCGTATGCACCTCAAGTATTCCCCACGCATGTGGGGGTGATCCCCAAGCAATGCGAATATCACTGATGGGAAGGTCGTATTCCCCACGCATGTGGGGGTGATCCCGTCAGCTTACTGACGAAGCGGATATTCAAATCGTATTCCCCACGCATGTGGGGGTGATCCCTTGACGACGGTCTTGAGCGTGTATGTTTTTTTGTATTCCCCACGCATGTGGGGTAGTCTTATAATTATTCTAATGACGAAGAAAATTGTGAATAAAGACTCATTGAAAAAAGCTATCAGATTCAACGGATATTAGTAATCTTCAAATACGGGTATTTGTAGACCTACCTAAGATACAATCATTTCAAGATGGTAATAAACAAATAGCTTTAATTACCGCTAATGCTGTATTGGACACTTGAAAGCGGAAAATTATCTGACCTTACCATTCAATAATCTTGATTGAGTAGCTTTTACGACGGCGTTAATTTGTTATTATATGACAGATATACTGGAATTGGTAGATGGCTCCTTTTAAGCCGATTACAGCGACGCTTCCCATAACGTCTAAACGTAGGCTTCAGTTGTAGCAACTCCTGAAAGATGCCTCGAATGAGTTATTGAAAACTGGTATCGTTAAAAATAAATTCGGTAATAACGGGTACTGATTGTGCCATATAGTAATAGCCTACTATAGCTAGAATACTCAGTTCTAAAAAGAAATTAACTGATTAAATTTAGAAACCTTAGTGAAACGGTGCTTAAAGCACAATTTTTATTAAGTCTTTTTTTAATCGGCTATATATCTTTCACAGCATCTAACTAGTTTTAGGAGACATTATTTCACGTGAAACAGGCTTACTCTTGCATATATGAAAAAACTGGAAATTAATGATTGGTATTATGCAAAAAAATTATGAGGGTAGTTTACATTTCAGTGATGTTCATCTAAACTAGAACAAGGCAGATCTTATTACATTCCTTATCATGTTAATGAAAATTATGCGTTTCACACGTCGATAGATGGGTTAAGGATCATTAATGAGTAGCCTAGTCTAAATACTGATGACTTTAAAAGCTGATCGTACTTGGAGGATTAGAATGGAAGAGACAACAAGATTTTGTTTTAAGTGTGGGGAAAAGATTTCTAGTGACGTTGATTTTTGTCCAAAATGTGGCGCAAAACAACCTAATAATCAGGAACAAAATACAGTAACACCACAGCCTACAGCTACACAAACGGTTAACAATTATCAAGAGCCAGTTCAAGCGAAAGCTGATGAAAAAACTGGTTGGTTAGTATTCTGGGGCTGGGTTGCAGCTGTTATTGCGCTTTTTGTTCCAATTATTGGCGTGATTTCAATTGTTCTAGGCGCTATGGTGATTAAAAAGCACCGAACGGTTGCAGGGACGGTTTTAATTGTTTTTGCTATTATTTTTATTATTCTAGGATTAACCGGATTTTCTGAAGGATTCTTTGGTGCAATCTAAATTGAAAAATAATTATTAAATATAAAATAGGTTCCTAAGGCTGAACAAAATTAGCTTTAGGGGCTTATTTCACATTTTCTGTTAATTGGTAATGTTATGCTGACGATGTGGTTTACATCTATCAGCATAAATAGGCGATAGTGGAATTGTCAGTAGGGGTGTCTTCTTTTCAAGTTACGTCTAACTCAGAAGATGATTCAAACAGTTTTATTTTTTTCGGGTTTAGTTTAACCTATAGATTATAATAAGGGCTTATTATAGACTAAAGAATGAAATCTGGTACTTACGGTCCATTTGACTATTTTACCAGTAAAGAATGTAAGCTAAACGATAGCTTAAAAAATTTTATTTTATGAGAGGATTTTTGCCATGTCTCCTGATGAAGCGAGCTTTAACAAAATGTATGGCGAACCAGAACCAATAAGGATTGCAGACTTTTTTCAAAATTCTCCGGTTATTCTACAAGACGCTGCTATCACACCTTTTTTCACACAGCCACAATATAGTGGTATTGATTTTAATCGGTTTATTGATCAAATTGCAGCAAAACATAGTCCAGCTCAGTTACAGTTGGCGTATGCCTTTTTTATGGAAAAGGACGACATACTTGGTCATATTTTACGAGCGGCTGATGATGTCGATGGTCTCAAACTAACGGAACAGGCAGACGATGATATTGCTTTTAATTTCTTTATTTGTTGGATATTTGCCAAGCGCTTAAATATGACAGCAATTATTGATTTAGCAAAGGTATTTCATTTGCTACTAAAATTCCTGTTAGACAATCAGATCCTTAATGCCCAAGCATACGCTGTTCTTCAGCGGATTGGGAATCAAGCTTTAATCGGTGTAGTCAACGCTCGGCAGGCTGATGAGCATGATTTTAACCAAGAAATGATGTTATTCAGTCAGGGGCGCAAACAAGCCGACAAAATTTTCACTAAACCGAACTATACAATTGATGTCAAAAAGGCGAAAATTGTCTTAGCTAAGATGAACCGACCGCAATCAGCGCTGGCTAATTTTTCACCTCAGAAACCGGTGAAATTAAAAAAGGGGCTGGATCAGCATCAGTTAGACTTAGAATTGAAGCAAGCCCATCGCTTACTTAATGACTTTCAAATGGCAGTTGAAGATGAATTAGCACAATCAGATTGGACAGTTTATGAGTCATTGATTTTGCAAATTCATCATAATATGGTAGTGAACTATAATCGACGATTACGACATTGGACACAAGAAAGCTTGCTGGCTTGTCTGATTAACTGCTATCAAGAAAATCGGCTGTTTGATGCGACACCGACTTTTTTTCGTCTTTTTCAAGGCTATCTATTTTCGATTGAGGATCAAGGCGCTATTCAGAATGGTGAGCGCTTATTTATGGCGTTAGAGAATAGTTACAAGTATTACGTGACTAGTAGTGCTAACGCTTTAGTGCACTAAAGTCATAGCTTTAGGCAAAAACGATAATTGTAGTCTGTTACTCAAGGTGACAATTGTTTCACGTGAAACAATTTAAAGCCTTTTGAGTAACAGGTGGTCAATACCGTAAAAATTCTATTAAAACCATGAGTGATTTTTAAGAAATACCAACCTAATCAATTGCAGTTAATGTTAAAATAATAACTGGATTATGTCATTTTAAATAAAAGGTCGGGGAAGTTAACTCATGAAACTTAAGCAACAAATGCTATTAGTAGTAGTCATGGTGGTTGGTTTGTTGGTTGGGATGGGGCTCAACGGACAAGCGGCGACGACGTATCAACGGTCAAAAATCACTAGTTTTGCGACCAGATGGTATTATTCAACGAATAGAACGGCTAAAGTTTATCAGATTAGCGGGGCCGCTAAAAAAACGAAGTTACGCGCTAACCATTCATTGAAAAACTATACGCAGACTAACTGGAAAGCAACCAAACAAATGACCCTCAAACGGGGGAAAAAATCGTACCATTACTATTACGTGCAAAATTCGAAACATGGTAAAGTGACGGGCTGGGTGTTAAGCAACAGCTTGAAATCAGCTTTTGGCCGCGCACTTAAGACGGGAAATAGTAACGGAATGGGCCAATATAAAGTTGATGGGATGAATTTATCAGCTTATTCAACGCGGGCTTTTTCAACGGTGAAGATTGGCAATTATATGATGGGTCCCATCAAGTATCAATACATGCCCTCGTATAAAAAGCTTGGTAGCTTCCAAACGAATCCCGAAACTTTGGGTTTGTTACGGCGGACACGGGATAAGACTAGTCGTTATACCCTTAAAACCAGCATGTATTTACCAATCGATTATAAGAGTACGCCAGCGCATCGGTTTACCAGCAAGAGTGTGTTAGGCAATCCCCAAAGTGCCACGTTCTCAAAAGATGACCATTATTTATACGTGATGTATACCGATAATACGAAAGCGAATAATGATAGTCAGCCGGGCTGGGTGATTCGCTATGACTGGAATCGATTAACCAGCTTGGGCGCCTCAAAGGCCGGTCGGATGGATATGTTGCGGCGAGCAACTAATCGGTATTGGCATGGAACAACGACGGCCTTTGATCGGCAAGTCTTAGCTTGTATCAAAGTTGGACCACGGTTTGCAACCGGTCATGCACAGTCGTTGGCGTTAAACCCGAAAACGAATGAATTATGGTTTATCAAAGCGTACAAAAATGGGTATCAAGCGACGGCCGAACGGTTAAATGGCACGACGTTAAGACCAAACGCCGCTGTGCGGTTCCAACTAAAATCAAATGTGCATATGGGTAGCGTGTTAACTTTTGACGCTGCTGGGAATGCTTATTTCTGGGCGCAAATGAAGACGGCCTGGCCTAGAGCGGGCGTTAACTCAGTTAAAATTTATCAGGGTAAGTTAAGCACGAGTAATGTACACTTTAAACTCGTGATGCAAGGCATCAACAAAGCGCCGGGACAGGTGCTCCAGTCGATGAGCTATAATACAAGCGATCATCGGCTCTACTTAGCGGCGGATGAAAGTATTTTCTCGATTCCAACGAATCGGTTGGGCAAATTGCGCACGAGCGATGTGAGTGCTAGCAATTTTAGCGGGAATCGTGAATTTGAAGGCTTAGTCTTTAAACACCGGTCCGCAACGGGTTATGTGTTAACTAATAAAGGGCCCGAAATGATGCAAATGATGCGATAATTTAGTGATTAACACGTTGGGAAATAAAAATTTCTAGCGTGTTTTTTGTTAGTAATCAGGCTAAGGCCCCATCTTTTTAAGTAGCGTAGTATGATAGTTGAGATAAATGAAATGAGAGGAGTCCTGAATGATGACGACAGTAGTAGCTGGGATTATTGCCCATGTGGATGCCGGAAAAACGACGCTTTCAGAAGCGATGTTATATCAAGCCGGTGCATTACGACAATTAGGTCGGGTGGATAAACGCAATGCTTTTTTGGATTCGGATGACCTTGAAAAGCAACGCGGCATTACAATTTTTTCACATCAAGCGAATTTACATTATCAAAATCTAGATCTCACGTTATTGGATACCCCGGGACACGTGGATTTTGCCACCCAAACGGAACAAGTTTTAAGCGTTTTAGATGTTGCCATTTTAGTTGTCTCAGCCACGGATGGCGTCCAAGGCTATACGCGGACTTTATGGCGGTTGCTGGCGCATTATCATGTGCCAACAGTTATTTTTGTGAATAAAATGGATGCGCCAGAGACTGATCGAGCGGCAATTTTACAACAATTGCAACAAGAATTAGCGGCTGGGTGTGTTGATTTTGGAGTTAATACCTTAACGACGGCGACTTATGAGACGATGGCGATGCAAAATGACACGGTGTTAGCGAATTACTTGGAGACGGAGCAACTCGGTGATGAGACGATTCGCCAAATGATTCAACAGCGAGAAGTCTTTCCTTGTTATTTCGGAGCGGCGCTTAAAACGACTGGTGTCACAGCCTTACTTGCCGGACTGGATCACTGGATGCAACCGGCAGCGTATCCCAAAAAATTCGGGGCGCGGGTTTTTAAAATCTCGCATGATGAACAAGGTGAACGCCTGACGTGGCTACGCTTGACCGGGGGACCTTGGCGACTAAAGCGGTGCTTTTAGATGGTCAAAAAGTGAACCAGATTCGTAGTTATAATGGCACAAAATTTAAGTCGTTACCGACTTTGTCAGCTGGCATGGTGGGAGTTGTTCCCGGCTTAACGGGGACGTACCCGGGGCAAGGCTTAGGGACTGAACCGGCTGGTCGGCCACCGGAAATCCAACCGGTCTTAAACTATGCGCTGGATCTTAAAGGCCATGATAGCCAGACGTGTTTACAGATTTTACGGCAGTTAGCTGATGAAGATCCTCAATTGCATGTGGTTTGGTCTGAACAGTTGCAAGCCATTCGGTTACAGCTGATGGGGCAGGTCCAACTCGAAATTTTACAACAATTACTGCATGATCGGTTTAACTTGGATATTGGGTTCGATGAGGGCCGAATTCTTTATAAGGAAACAATCACGCATGCTGTGGAAGGCGTCGGACATTTTGAACCTTTAAGGCACTATGCAGAAGTCCATTTGCTATTGGAACCGACCGCACCCGGCAGTGGGCTAACGATAGCGTCACAATGTGATTTGGAAGTGTTAGGCCGTAATTGGCAACATCAAGTTTTAAGTAACTTGCAAGCTAAGTCTCAACTCGGGGTATTGACCGGCTCACCGTTGACCGATCTGAAAATCACACTAGTTAGTGGTAAAGCTAGTAATGTGCATTCAGTTGGTGGTGATTTTCGGGAAGCAACGTGGCGGGCGGTCCGGCAAGGTCTGATGATGCTGCAAACAACTGAGCAATGCCAATTGCTTGAACCGTGGTATCGGTTCAATCTGTTAATTGGCACCGACCAAGTTGGCCGCGCATTGACAGATATCCAACGAATGCATGGGACTTTTGAGCCGCCAGAAGCTGGTCATGATGCGACTTTAACGACAATTACTGGCGTGGCACCGGTGGCCGAAATGCAGGCTTATTCGCAGGTGGTTCAAGCGTATACACATGGTCAAGGACAACTGGAATGTATTGTTGATGGTTATCGCCCCTGCCATAATGCCACGGCAGTTATTGCGGATATGGCTTATCAGCCAGTAGCGGACTTAGAGAATACACCGGATTCGGTTTTCTGTGCCCATGGTGCTGGCTATCCCGTGCCATGGGATGCAGTGCCGGCAATGGCGCACGTGCCTTATACGTATACAGCCGCTGCTTTAGAAAAATTGAGCTAACGAAAAGCGTGGGACAAATAAATTCTTGTCTCACGCTTTTCATTAGCTAACTGCTTTAGACTTCAGCCTCGTTTTCTTCATTCAGCTTGTCGCAATCAATGATTAGCTGGCAGACTTCTTTAGCCGGTGTGAGCTTCATGGAATACTTACGACCGTATTCAATCATTGTGTGATGTGCTTGATGTAATTCCGCTGGTGCTAGTACTCCGACAATCTTATTTTCAACCTGCAAAGGTGAGGCGGATTGATCGACAAAGTACAGACGTTTGGCGATGGCTGAAACATGGGTATCCACTGCGAAGGTGGGTTGCTCAAAGACATCGCTCAAAACGACATTGGCGGTTTTTCGTCCGGCCCCAGGTAACGCCATCAGGCCTTTACGGGTGGTTGGCACGACGTCATGTAAGTCTTCATGTACGATTCGCGCTGTCTTGATGATGTTCTTGGCCTTATTATGAAACAAGCCCACACTTCTGATAATGTCTTCAACAGCGGTGACATCCGCCACCATTAAGTCCTTTGGCGTTGGGTAAGCCGCAAATAAACGCGGCGTCACCTTGTTAACAGAAACGTCCGTCGCTTGCGCGCTTAAAATTACGGAGACCAGATATTGAAACGGGGTGCGCGAGTCTAATGACGGCCCCACTGGTCCAATCTCAGCTTCCATTTGATGAATTGCCCAAACAATCTGGTGGTCTTTTAACATATTGTCCCCACGCCTTTCCATTCTTGATAGTGTTACTTACCTGCTATCATACAATGTTTATTGATTTAAGACTATCATTATCTCAGAACAGTAAACTGAACAAAAATTCAGCTAGCTAAACAAGTGTCGTTTAGCAAGCTTAAGTGCGGCTGGTAATGTGGATCCACTCGCACCAACCTAATGACAAGTAAAAAAACAACCAAAATTTGGTTGTTTAAAGTTAGTCGGTTGCGTTAAAGTTCACTTTAAGGGGTACACTTAATGGCGTTAACAAATTTAGATTAGGAGTGATTAATGATGAAAACAGCAGTATTTATTGAACCTGGAAAAATGGTTGCACAGGACTTACCTAAAGCGACGATTAAAGCGCCAACGGATGCCGTCTTAAAGGTAGTCCGGGCTTGTGTTTGTGGGTCCGACCTTTGGTGGTATCGCGGTTTAGCCAAGCGACCAGCCAATAGTCCCGCCGGCCACGAAGCGATTGGGATTGTTGAAAGTGTCGGCGCTGAAGTGACGAACGTGCAGCCGGGTGATTTTGTGATTGCGCCGTTTACCCATGGTTGTGGGCATTGTGCCGCTTGTTTAGCTGGTTTTGATGGTGATTGTCAAAATAATACTGACTCTGAAGTAGTCGGCTATCAAGGTGAATATTTACGGTTTACGAACGCTGATTGGGCTTTAGTCAAGATTCCCGGCCAACCGGCTGATTATACCGATGCTCAATTAAATGATTTATTGGCGTTATCCGACGTAATGGCGACCGGGTACCATGCGGCCGTTAGTGCGGAAGTTAAAGCTGGTGATACCGTCGTCGTGATGGGCGATGGTGCCGTGGGGTTATGTGGCGTGATTGCGGCCAAATTATTAGGTGCGCAGCGAATTATTGCGATGAGCCGGCACGCTGATCGGCAACAATTAGCACAGGAATTTGGTGCAACTGATATCGTTGCCGAACGTGGAACCGCGGCTGTTGAGCGAGTTATGGCGTTAACGGCCGGCGCCGGCGCTGATGCTGTCTTAGAATGTGTCGGGACCGCGCAATCTGTTGATACCGCTGTTCAAGTTGGCCGACCAGGCGCTGTAGTTGGGCGCGTTGGGGTGCCACAAAAGGCTGAGATGAATACGAACAATCTTTTCTGGAAAAACATCGGCTTACGGGGCGGGATTGCCGCGGTTACGACCGCTGATCGGCAAGTCTTATTGGACGCTGTCTTAAAAGGCGCCATTCATCCGGGTAAGGTCTTTACACAACGGTTTGATTTGGACCATATTCAAGACGCTTATACGGCGATGGATCAACGAACTGCTATTAAGTCATTGTTAGTAATTAGTGACTAACTAAATCGTATTAAAAAATAACCTCGTTTAATCAGCGCACTGATTAAACGAGGTTATTTTTGGTCGCAAAAGACGAGCCGAGTGGCTGTTGAGCGAGCCGAATCGAAGTGATAATCAGGGTGATCGAATTGCTGAATGGTAGCGGGCTCGGTCACTTGGTGTTCTGCGAGGAAGCGGACCATCGCGCCTCGCGCCATTTTAGCACGGGTGGCCTTGGTCTTTAGTTGCCCATTAACTAAGCTGGCAAAGACAATCGTAATAAAGGGCTGTTGTGGCTGCATGTAAGGATAAATGGCTTTGGCATATTCCTCTGAAGCCAAGTTAATCACCGGTTCAGTCGGGCCTAATTGTAAGGCTTGGTAAAGGCGGTTGCCCCAGAATTCATAGAGATTGTGGGTGCCGGCAACGGCTAACTTGGCCTGAAATTCTAACCGGTAGGGCACGACGCCATCAAATGGACGCAAGCAACCGTAAAAACCAGATAAAAGTCGCAAATGGTCCTGACAATAGGTTAGCGCCGGTGCCGTAAAAATATCAGGGGCCATATATTGATACTGAATGCCGCTAAAGCTGAGTAAAGCGGGCGTCAAAGCCGTTGTGAGTTCCAAACGTTGGAGCCAATCATAGTTAACTTGGGCCAATCGATCGCTACAATGCCAAAGGGCCTTAGCTGCTGGATAGGATAATCGGCGTAAAGCCTGCAGAATCAGAGTTGTTTGGGCTAAGGATGAGGGTAAAGCAGTGACAGCAAAACTATCGGAATCTACAATCATTTTTTTAGCGGGTGCAATGATAATTTTGATGAAGCACGCCTTCTTTCAGAGCTAATCAGAAATTCAGTTTAGCATATTTTAGCTGTTAATGTCGTAAATTGACTTTACTATGTGAAAAATGTACAGTCTTTCGGGCCAAATACTGTAGCTATTGTCTCTTATCCAAGTGCAATGTAAGTGTTATCATTTAGGCGTAGTAAGGAATAACTAGTTATTGATATTATCACAGTATCTATTAAATATAATTAAATCATTCACAATCAGGTGTGCGTCATCAAGGAGGTTATTTTTCATGAAAGATTTTAAAGATAAAGTCATGTTTATTACCGGTGCGGCCCATGGATTCGGGCAAGTTATTGCTGAAGCAGGGGCGAAACGTGGCATGCGGATTGCCATGGTTGATATTGATGAACCGGCCTTAAAAACAACTTATCAAGCTGTCACAGATGCCGGTGCCACTGCCATTATGATTGGCGCAGATGTCACCAAAGAAGCCGCAGTGAATGCGGCGGTCGATCAAACCATGGCCAAATTTGGTCAGATTGATTTGTTGGTCAATAATGCCGGTATTGCGTTACCTGGGCGGATTTGGGAATTACCAACGCGCGACTGGGAATGGATTATGCATATCAACTTGATGAGCCAAGTTTACGCGATGAAACGGATTATTCCAATCATGCTGAAGCAGAAGACGCATGCAGATATTTTAAATGTGGCGTCGATTGCTGGGTTAGTCGACACCCCCGGCATGCCATCGTACCATGCTAGTAAATTTGCTTCAGTTGGGATGACTGAAGCGACGGCTTATGATCTACAACGGATTAAAGCGGATATCGATATGCATGTGATGTGTCCTGGTTTTGTTCAGACGGACCTCTATCACACGGAAAATCATCGCCCAGACCAATATCGCGACGACACGGACCCTTACTATCAAAGTGAAGCTTACTTAAAGGGCCAACAATTTGCGAAGTACGTTATTACGTCTGGCAAACCAATTGATACGATTGCGGCGACGGTCTTTAAGGCGCTCGAGGATAATCGGTTCTATATCCTGACGCATCCTGAATTTAACCCATTGATTGCAGATCGAGTTGATCGCATTATCCATGATGGTGCGCCTGATGTACATGTCATGGATGGACTCATGTAACGCTTGAAAATTAAAAAGGAGTGTTGAATAATGGCTAGTTTTATTGCAAGTAACGACGATATGAAAAACTTTTTGAATCTGCCTAGTATGAACGATCAAGCTGGGATTGGGTTTGCTTATGCGACGGATGAAACCATGTTGAAAAAGTTAATTCCAGCGCCATTAAAATTATTAGCGCCAGTGGTTTGTGGGTATGTGGTCCATATGGGGAAGCCAACGTTTAGTGCCCCTTACTTGGAACAAAGTTTATTCGCCTTAGTCAGTTACAAAGATAAGATGATGGGGGCCTACCCAATTTCGTTATTGCTACACGGTCCTGGAGCTGAAAGCGGGGTTATCGCAGGCCGTGAAGGTGCTGGGATTCCTAAAAAGTTAGCTGATGCCATTGAATTACGGCGTAACGATAATTCGGCAACGGCGACTGTTCAACGCCATGGCAAAACATTATTGGATGTTTCATGGACAGCTGGTGAACTGAATGATCCTTCGATCATGCAACAATTTGCCGGTCAGTTGGCACTAGGTAAGGAAGCTGAAATGAATAGTTTCTTCTATACCTATGACTTAGATCAACATCCGGATGGCTCTAATCATTTCACGAATGTTGAACTTGTAGCGACACAACTACGATCATTAGCTGATCAAGTGGAACCGGGGAATTTAACGATTACCATGAATTCGACAGATGACGATCCGTTTGGCGAATTGAAAGTTCTGAAACCACTCGGGGCCGCTTGGTTCCACTTTGACACCTCGGTGATGTTCAATACATTGAAGTTAGAACAAGTTGATGCGGCGACAACGATGCCAAAATTATTAACAAGTCGCTATGATCGGACTTTCTTCAACCCGAAAGCAACCACTTATACGATTTAGGGACACGTTAAAATTAATGAAAAGAAGGGTTTAAGATGACACAAACCAAACCTACCATGGTTAATAATGATTTTTCAGATGTGGTTTTTAACCGCCACTCAGTTCGTTCTTTTGATCCAGAAGTTAAGATTCCCCGCCCAGAACTACAGGCGATGATTGCTGAAGCTGCGAAAGCGCCCTCGGCTTGTAATTTACAATCTTGGCATTTTGTGGTGATTGATACCCCAGCTGCTAAGGAAAAATTCAAGCAGTCAGTCATGTCTTTCAACTACCCCCAAGTGGATAGTGCCGCTGCAATTGTCTTTATCGCTGGTGATACGCAATCCCATTTCGTCTATCGTGACGTTTGGAATCAAGTTTATAAGGCGGGTAAGATTACTAAAGAACGCTTGGATCAGATTTTAGGGACTTTCCTACCAATGTATGAACATGCGACGCCGGACTTTTTGAAGTTTGATGCCACGATTGATTGTTCAGTCGTTGGGATGCAGCTCTTATTAGTTGCTCGGGCGCACGGCTACGATGCGAATGCCTTTTCAGGGATTGATTTTGAGCATATGATTCCAACGTTAGGCCTTGATCCAAAACGCTACATTCCAGTGATGGGGATTGCGCTTGGAAAAGCTGCGGGTGAACCATTGCATACGGATCGGTATGATGCAAAGACGTTAACCGACTTTTTAGCAGATTAAATTGAATTTAACGTATAATTGATCGTTAACCTAGGTGGAAACCAGCCTAGGTTTTTTTGTGCTCTTTACAACAGCGCTTACATTGCCTATGATGAAGGCAACGAAGTCAGTTCAACTAAGGAGCCGATATGAAACTTAAACAAGTGATGCAGCATTTGGCCACTAAATTCGAGGTGACTGATTGTTTAACACCGGCGACGGCAGCATTAGTCATAAACCAAGCGCAGTTTGAGAATAAAGACCGGTCGCCGATTGGGTCGCAGACGTTATTATTACAGCTACCAGTTGCCCAAAAAGTTCGTTTGAGTTGTGATGTACAGGGGACTTGGCAGCTGGTAGGGACGCTTCAGCTAGGCGCAAAACAACTAACCGTTGCCCAGACGCAAAATCAACTGTTGCGTTTACTTTTTATGCTCGGAAAGTTATTACAACCGGCAACGACTGGATTAGCGACCCTCAATGACTTGGCAATTGATGCGATTACAGCGGACTTTGATCCGATTTTTGATCGGGCAGTGCGCCTAGTTCAAAACCCGTTAGCCATCATTGATTTAAATGGGCAGGTCTTATCACGGTCACATATGACCAAGCTCAATGGGGCGAGCATCCAGGCGGCCGTGGGAACTAATCAGATTGGTAAGTGGTTATTAGAACGCGGCTTTGAACCAGAAAAGTTAGACTTTTTGACGCAAATCTATGTGGCCGCAGATCAGCTTTCAGCGGTACCGATGCTAGTCACACCATTGGCACATCGGCAAGAGCCCTTAGGTTATCTGGTGATGCCCGCTTTGACGACGCCACTAAATACGCAACATGCGCTCCTGATTAATGACTTAAGCAAGATTATTGCAGGGTCGTTGGTTAAGAACCAAATTATGCCGACGGCGGCATCGCAACGGGATCGATTGCTCAATATGTTATTAACGGAACGGCAAAGTGCCACTTTTGATGCGCAATTTAAAGAACAAAACGTTAAGTTGCCAACTGAAATGGTTTTAATCAAGTGCGACCCCCTAGCCGATCAGGCGCCCATGATTTTGCAACAGCGGCTGCAGTATTTATTACGACCACTGTTTACACAAAGTTTGATTTCGGTATATCGGCAACATTGTTTGGCACTAGTGACGATCAGTTTGGCCGCTTATAATAGTGCAGAATTTAAAGCCCAGTTACAACGGATTACACAGCAAGCGGATTGTCGATTAATCGTTTCAAATTATTATGTGCGTCCAGAAGATACAGCGGCGGCTTATCTGGTCTGCAGTCGGACGGCCAAGTTAAAAACAATTCACACGCGTGTGGTTTTTTGCGAGGATGAATTTTATAACTTAGCGTTAGCACGAGTTAACCATATTGAAATTTTACCGTTTTTTGTGAATCCAGCTTTAAAGGCGTTAATCAGCTATGATGCAACGAATAAGACGACGTTAGTGCCAACTTTGGATGCGTATTTAACGGCGACGTGTAATTTGACGCGCACGGCCAAACAACTTTATGTGCATCCGAATACGCTCCGGAACCGGTTAAAAGCGATTACGACCATTACGGGGTGTGATTTACGCGATGCTGAAACTTGTTTTAAGTTGGCGTCTGGGTTTAAACTACAGCGATTTTTGATTGATAATAACGATAGCGTGGCAACACAGTCGGTGCAACCGAAATAATGGCGTTAAAAACGCTTGGCCTAAATGAAGGTAGTCGTCTTCATTTAGGCCAAGCGTTTTTTAGAGGCTAGCGTAAGGAGCAGTACCGTTTTTAAACTTTAAGAATCAAGCTAAATTGAAAAAATTTTTTTTAGAACTAATTATCGAAAAAATGATAAAAAAATTAATGTAAACGAGTTCATTTTAATATTTTTAGTGCTAGGTTTAATCAAACCACTAACCAAAACATTCCGGTGAAATACATAATTAGTTGAGTCGGTTGATAAACTAATTGCGTCAGTTTATCGCTGTGGCTGTCGGATTTATAACGCATGTTTAAAATAAATTATTAATAATATAATCTTTATTAGCCAGCCAAACGGCAATGTGATAGTATTTTTTGATTCTGTGCAAGTAAAGTGACTTTCACATTTTTATCATGTAACAGGGTAAAGGTTAACGAGATTAATTATCCCCATTTATCAATAAATTGATGATACAATGTAATTTATCAATGACGATTAACGCATTGAATCAATTAAATAAAATTATATTTGGATACTTTTTAGATTTGTGAAAGAGGGCATAATTGTGAAATTCTTGAGGAATACGGCTTTTAAAGGCGATCCTAAATTGCGATACAAGATGTTTAAAGTTGGCCGTACTTGGGTGTTTACCACCATGGCGACTTTCGCTTTAACTGGTGGGATGCAATTAGCAGCCCATGCCGAAACGACAACTAATAATGAAACGACGGCGAGTGTTACTGCCACCAGTAGTGCGGCGACTACTAGCACCACCGTCGCGGATACTGAGACAGACAATGCGTCGGCAACGGCATTGGCAGCTGCAACTAGTGCGGCAACAACTTCAATAAATAGTAGCGCTGATACTAGTACAGCTGATGCGGCGGCTTTAGCCGCTGCCATGGCAGCTAATGCTAGCAGCAGTAGTGTAACCAGCAGTACAACCACTGAAAATAGTGCTGTGTCAACGAGTGCAGCTAGTTCTAGCGCCGTTACCAAAGCGACGAGTACCGCGACAACTA
The DNA here is from genome assembly GCF_002970935.1 of Lactobacillus sp. CBA3606. Classification (NCBI taxonomy): domain Bacteria; kingdom Bacillati; phylum Bacillota; class Bacilli; order Lactobacillales; family Lactobacillaceae; genus Lactiplantibacillus; species Lactiplantibacillus kimchii. The sequence goes on from NZ_CP027194.1 coordinate 1,720,734, forward strand.
GTCGTAGTGACGCTAGTTCGACTGCAAGTGCTACGAGCACGGCAGCCGCTAGCAGTAGTAGTGCCACTAGCGAAAGCAGCAGTGCCGCGACGAGTGATGCAACCACAACGAATGAAAGCAGTAGCGCGGCAACAACTAAAACCAGTAGCGCCACTGCCAGTAGTAGTGCAGTAGCTTCAAGCACAGCCAGTGAAAGTACCGCGGCTGTAACGAATGACGATAACACTGTCACCGCAACGAATGATGGGGACAAACTGTCTTCATCAGTTAGCAGTGCCGTAGCAACACCTGCTAAAAGCGTTACGAGTCAGGCCACCGCGGATGTGACGGAAGCTGCTGCCACTGCGACTGCGCAAGCTAAAGCAGCCCGTGATGCGGCCAGTAAAGGTAATAATACGGATAGTAGTGCCACGAATGCTGCAAATTCAGCAGCTAATTTGGCCTCTTCGTATGCCGTTGCTGCTAGCAGTTACGCTAGCTTAGTTAATAATTTACAAACGCAAAGCGCCTATAGCTCTGCCCAAAGTGCTTACCAAGAAGCCTTGAAGATGGCAGATTTAGCTAAACATTATAATAGTTTGGCGAATATGTATTTAGATGCAGTCGATAATGGGGTGGGAACACCTTCAGACAACGCGTTGAGCTATTATGATGCCATTAATGCTGCTCAATCAGCTGCAAACGCTGCGGCTGATTACGCCACGACCGCTTCTTCAGCGGCCGAAACAGCGCGTAGTGCAGCAACTCAAGGCTTAGCTAGCATGGCAAGTAGTACATATACTGCTGCTAGTGATGCTGCCAAAGCTGCCGAAGCTGCTGCTAGTTCAGCAGCGGATGCGGCCAATAGTGCTTATTTAGCAACACAGTATGATAAAAATAGTTCTTCCGTTGCAGCTGCTTATAACACGGCAACTAGTAATGCAGCGGCAGCTTCAACCGCAGCAGTTAATGCTAAATCTGCGGCCGAACAAGCTTCAATTGCCTATGCGAATGCCGTTTCAGCAGCGGCGGCTGATGATTATGCCGCTGGAAGTACCGCTTATTCAACTGCTACGGTAAACATGACCACGACAATTAATCAAAGTAATATTGCGAGTGCGGCTAACTTAAATGCGCAATCAGCAGCTAGCACTGCTACAAGTATCTCAATTAGTGATGCGGCTTCGTCAGCAGCAAAAGATGCGACGACTGCTAGTACCGCTAGTATTTCAGCGGCCAAACAAGCGAGTGATGCGGCTAATTACGTTGGGACACAGGCTTCACAATATGCAAGCTTAGCTAATTCAGCAGCAATGGCTGCCGCTGCCGCTTATGCAACGGCCAGCTTAGCCACTGCCGAGGCAGCCACCGCAGCTACCGCTAAAGATGCGAACTCGTATGCTCGGATTGCGGCCGCTGCTGCCGAAGAAGCTAACAGTTATGCCGCAATTGCCGCAACTAACGCCGCGTTGGCTAAAAAATTCAGTACGGATGTTTCTAATGAACAAACGGATGCTGATGGTGCAGTGCTAACGACTTCGGTTACTAATGAGACGATTAATGTCGGCAATTCAGTTAATCTAAGCACTGATCTTTCAGGAATAGGGAACCTTTATACGACCTCTGGGAAAACTTATGTTTGGTACATGTCAACTGATGGTAAGACCTGGACCATTATTAGTGGTGCCACGGCAGCTAGTTACAGTGCATCAATGACTGTTGCTGGGACTTACTATTTCCAAGCTGTGATTTCAGGGTCGAAGACATTAGCTCTTTATACCACTAAATTTAAAGCTGCATCGAATGTTATGACAGTTGTGGTTACTGATCCAGCTGGAACGTATGCTGATCAAGCTAGTAGTTCGGCTAATGTTGCGTCAGACTATGCTAATGGTGCCAATTCAAATGCCAATGCCACTAGTGATGCGATTAAAAATGCCAGTTCTTCAGCTAACTTGAATGGTTCTTTAGCTAGCTTTCATACTAGTCAAGCGAACTCTTCTTACAAAGTTTCAAGTTCTTATGCTGCATTAGCGGCTAGTGCGGCTAGTGCGGCCAATGCTGCGCAAGCCAGTGCAGCGAGTTATGAAGCTAGTGGGAATTATGACTTAGCGAGTTCTTATGCCGTTAATGCAGCGAGTTATGCTAACGATGCGAACTCATATGCAACACTGGCCTCAACAGCTGCTTCAGCAGCGATGGCTTCACTAAATACTGCCTTAGAACAAGCAGTTCATGAGGATGGTGGTGATGCTGCCAATGATTATCTTGCATCAAGTTACGCTAACGCAGCTGCTGCAGCCGCTTCATCGGCAGCTAAACAAGCTAGTTTGGCGGCTTCTAATGCCAATAACGCCAACAATGCGTATACCGCTTCGCCAAACTTTAATGCCGGGACAGCCAGTTATTCAGCTGCGGCTAGTTCTGCAGCTGCGGCGGCTCAATCTCATGCCGCTGATGCTAATAAGGCTGCTAGTTTAGCAGCGTCCTATGCTACTGATGGTAATTATGATAGCGCAGCCTTGCAAAACAGCTATGCTGCTTTAAGTTTGATTTATGCCACTAATGAACTTGATGCTGCGCAAAGTGCCGCTAACATGGTGACTTCAACCATTGTTCAAGCACAAAGCACTTATTATAACTCCTTGGCTCAAGATGCTAAAACAGCTGCGTCAGCTGCGAGTTCAGCTGCAAGTTCAGCTGCGTCAGTTGCTAATTCATTATCAGCGAAGTATGCCAGCAATACGACGCTAGGTGCATCATATGTTGCTCAGACCAAAGGTTATGCTGAAGATGTTATGAGTGCCGCCGCCGCTGCCAATTCGGCGGCTGCGATGGCCGTTCAATATATGAGCTTGGCTACTTCTGCGGTTAATGCCGGGAACTTTGCGGATGCGAGTTCTTATGTCACTAGCGCAGATCGCGCTTATGCTGATGCGAGTTCTTATGCGGCAATGGCAACAGCTGCCGCTAATTCAGGGAGTGTTGCTGCCGATTCTGCAGTTGCTTTCTCCAATAATTTAGGTAGCAAGCAATCTGATAAGACTGGGAACGCTGGGACCGTCTTCGGCGTAGTAGTCGTTGGTGGGATGACCTCGCAACCAGCAGCAGTGACGTCAACAAAATCTGGAAATACCTTCACCTTATCTGCTTCGTCTTCATTAGGATTGGGTGTGCCAGCAATCGGGGTTACGAATACCTGGTATGTCCAAATTAATGGGACTTGGATGACTGTTGCGGCTGCAGTCAAGGCCGGCTACTTTGTTAGTGCGACGGCAGTCGGTAATGATAGTGGTTCCTTGGTTGGGTTGGCTTCAACCGGACGGAGTGCTTTAACTGTTAAATTGAGCGATTCGTTTACAGGGTCGTTAATTTTCCAAATGGTCACAACGTTTAAAGATATAGGTATTACAACCGCAACCTTTGCCAGTGATTTAGCACAAGTGAACGTTTATGATGGTGATATTCCAGCCACTGGCGTTGAAATTAGCGGTGATGATTATATCGTTATTTCGACGGTCGGTGGTGATGATGATGCAACGACTGGTCAATATGTTGTTACAACTAATCCGGGTAATGCAACCGGTGAAATCACTTGGTCAAGTAGTGATGAAAGTGTTGCTACTATTGATAATGCCGGTTTAATTACGGTAGTTGGTAGTGGGACCGTCACGATTACGGTGACGATTACCAATGCGGACGGTAGCACCTACTCAACTTCTAAAGTGATTACCATCGGGAATGGGTTAGATGATAAAGAAGTTAACGCTGGTGACACGATCGAGTGGATTCCAGATGGTGGTCTTGGAAATGCCGGTGACGATATTAGTTACCAATGGTATTATTCAAAGACTCAAGATGGCACCGGTACTGCAATTAACGGCGCTAATGGTGCTACGTTAAATAAAGATGATATTTCAGTCAATGATTCTGGTTACTATTACCTTGTGATTACTGGAACTTCAACTGCTGAAGATGGAACTGTCACAACTCAAACAGTTACGCTTGGTAGTGCTTATCTAACAGTTAATGCGATCCAAACTTCAGCGGCCGAATCTTCAGCTAATGAAGCAAGTGAAGCGGCCGATGATGCTTCAGTCTATGGTAGTATCGCTGGATCATATGCCAACATTGCTGATGAATATGCGGATGGCAATAGTGCGGCTAGTTCATATGCACAACAGGCTGCAGATGCTGCTGCAACGGCACAACAAGCTGCAGAAGATGCTAAAAGTGCCGCCGCCGCTGCTAAAGAAGCGCAAGCTAATGCTGATTCAGCGGAAGCTGCTGGTCAAAATTCAGCTGCTTCAAGTTATGCTAAAAAAGCACAGGAAGCTGCTTCGAGTGCTGCAGATGCCAAGAAGAAAGCGTCCCAAGCAACTGATGATGCCGGTTACTATGCTGCGTTAGCTGCAGATGCGTTGGACACGGATACCGACACCGATGCTGATTCGGATACTGATACCGATACTGATTCGGATACTGATACCGATACTGACACAGATACTGACACAGATACTGACACTGATACAGATACGGATACTGATACCGATTCAGATACGGACACGGATACGGATACCGATACTGATACTGACACAGATACCGACACAGATACGGATACCGATTCAGACACCGATACGGATACTGACACAGATACCGATACGGACACGGACACGGATACTGATACGGATACCGATACCGATTCAGACACGGACACGGACACGGATACTGATACCGATACGGATACTGACTCAGATACTGACACAGATACTGATACGGACACGGATACTGACACCGACACCGATACAGATACTGATACTGATTCAGATACTGACACAGATACCGATACTGATACTGATACTGACACGGATACTGATACTGACACGGATACTGATACTGATACAGATACAGATACGGATACAGATACGGATACAGATACCGACACGGATACTGACACAGATACTGATACTGATACCGACACAGATACTGATACCGATACCGATACCGATACCGATACTGACTCAGATACGGATACTGACACAGATACCGACACAGATACCGACACTGATACCGACACGGATACCGATACTGACACCGATACTGACACGGATACCGATACCGATACCGATACGGATACTGATACCGATTCAGATACAGACACCGATACGGATACGGATACCGACACCGATACGGATACTGATACCGACACCGATACGGATTCAGATACCGATACTGACACCGATACGGACACGGACACAGATACCGACACGGATACCGATACTGATACTGATACCGATACTGATACCGATACTGATACTGATACGGATTCAGACACAGATACTGATTCAGACACCGACACGGATACGGATACCGACACAGATACAGACACGGATACCGATACTGACACCGATACTGATACTGATACGGATACCGATACTGATACGGATACCGACACAGATACAGACACGGATACCGATACCGACACCGATACGGATACTGATACTGACACCGATACGGATACCGACACGGATACTGATACTGATACCGACACGGATACCGATACTGATACTGATACCGATTCAGACACCGACACGGATACCGATACCGATACCGATACCGATACCGACACTGATACTGATACGGATACGGATACCGATACGGATACCGACACGGATACTGATACTGATACCGACACCGACACCGATACCGATACCGACACGGATACCGATACTGACACGGATACCGATACTGACTCAGATACTGATACGGATACCGACACCGATACGGATACTGATACCGACACCGATACGGATTCAGATACCGATACTGACACCGATACGGACACGGACACAGATACCGACACGGATACCGATACTGATACTGATACCGATACTGATACCGATACTGATACTGATACGGATTCAGACACAGATACTGATTCAGACACCGACACGGATACGGATACCGACACAGATACAGACACGGATACCGATACTGACACCGATACGGATACTGATACTGATACGGATACCGATACTGATACGGATACCGACACAGATACAGACACGGATACCGATACCGACACCGATACGGATACTGATACTGACACCGATACGGATACCGACACGGATACTGATACTGATACCGACACGGATACCGATACTGATACTGATACCGATTCAGACACCGACACGGATACCGATACCGATACCGATACCGATACCGACACTGATACTGATACGGATACTGATACGGATACCGATACGGATACCGACACGGATACTGATACTGATACCGACACCGACACCGATACCGATACCGACACGGATACCGATACTGACACGGATACCGATACTGACTCAGATACTGATACTGATACCGACACAGATACTGATACTGATACCGACACGGATACTGATACCGACACCGACACCGATACCGATACCGACACGGATACCGACACGGATACTGATACCGACACAGATACCGATACTGACACGGATACCGATACTGATACTGATACCGACACTGATACCGATACCGATACTGACACGGATACCGATACTGATACCGACACAGATACCGATACTGATACCGATACTGACACGGATACCGATACTGATACGGATACCGACACGGATACCGATACCGATACGGATACCGATACTGACACGGATACCGATACTGATACCGACACAGATACCGACTCAGATACTGATACTGATACCGACACGGATACTGATACTGACACCGATACTGATACCGATACTGATACCGACACAGATACAGATACCGACTCAGATACGGACACGGATACCGACACGGATACTGATACGGATACCGACTCAGATACTGATACCGACACAGATACTGATACTGATACGGACACGGATACTGATACGGATTCAGACACGGATACTGACACGGATACTGATACCGATACCGACACAGATACCGACACGGATACGGATACTGATACGGATACCGATACCGATACCGATACCGATTCAGATACCGACACGGATACCGACACGGATACTGATACCGACACAGATACCGATACTGACACGGATACCGATTCAGATACCGACACGGATACCGATACCGATACTGACACGGATACCGATACCGATACTGACACGGATACCGATACTGATACTGATACCGACACAGATACCGATACCGATACTGATACCGATACTGATACCGACACAGATACCGATACTGATACCGATACTGATACCGATACCGATACTGATACGGATACCGACACGGATACTGATACGGATACCGATACTGACACGGATACTGATACTGACATCGATACTGACACTGACTCAGGCACTGATTCTGGTTCAGAGGGTGATACTGGTTCAGGCAATGGTAGTGCGGGTAATGGTTCAGGAACAGGTAATGGTTCAGGTTCGACTACTGACTCAAATAATGGGTCGAATACGACTACTGGAACTGGATCAACCAACGGTAGTAATAACACCACTACCGGAACCGGATCAACAACTAGTTCCAACACAGGTAATGGTACGACTACGACACAATTAAGTGCAGTAGCCAATACCGCTACTGGTAATGGTACGACTGGTATTACTAGCCTCAGTGCTCAAACCAACAATGCCAATGTTAGTGGTGTAACTGCTACTAATGCTGCAACAACTGGCAATGCTTTGAGTGATGGTGCGGCAGCAAACACGCCAGCGGTAGCATTGGCAACTGCGGCACAAGCAAGTACCAATAGTGATACTGGTGAAGCAGCTACTGCTACTAGCAAAAAGGCTAAGTCTAAGGCCAAGAAAGCGGCCAAGACTAAGACGGTTGCTAAAGAAACGCTGCCAGATAAGAAACAAAGTGATAGCGATAAGATTAGTTCAAGAAGTAATTGGGCGACAGTTGGCGCTTGGCTAGCTGCCATTGCTATCGCTGCTCTAGGTAGTGTGGGTGCCATTGGCTGGCGTCGTCGTAATAAGAACTAAGATTCATAGGTGGTTTTGCATGATGACTGACCAGTAACATGGTAAATTAGAGTTAACACATCAGGTGGGCTTAAAGGCCCGCCTGATATACATAAAAGAAAAAAGGCGAAGGTGACTGACGTGCAAAAAACAACTATTAAACAATTAAAACAAGCAGTTTTAGCAACTGGGAATGTGGTGGATCATGGAACCAATTCGGTTACCTTAGCAGTATCTATCTCTGATCAACAACATCGTGCGCAAGTGCAATTTGTTCGCCGAGAAACTTTTAATCAAGCTTGGCAAGTTGTGGCAACTGAATTAGCGACGACGCCTCAACATAGTTGGGTTCGGGTTGAAAGTATTCAGTCTATTCAACGATTACCGCGCGCTGAATTTGAACAACGGTTGGCGGCGACCTTTCGGATGAATTATTGGCGTTATGGTGTAAGTTTTGACGCTGATTTTAAGACGGCTTTGTTGGAAATGGAAATTAATGGACAAGCCTTTTTCCGACCTGGTAAGGACCATCGGATTGGTCGTAATCGGTCGGGCTCATGGGCTGATTATCAACGAATCACGCCTTATTTAAAACAACGAATGGGCACACTGCCAGTTGATATTGAACAGACCGAATTTGTCTGGGTCTTTACAACGGCGGGCGTCTTTACAGACGGGGAGCAACTGTGGAATTTAGAAACAAAAGAAAACTGTGCTAAGGGGATTCGGGTGCTCACCGATCCGCAGACGGAGATTGCGACCGTGATTGATCAAGGTGAAACCTTTTTGATTAATCAAATTAAATCCGATGGCCAATTCGTTTATGGCTATTTTCCGAGTCGGCAAAAAGTATTATCTAATTATAATTGCGTGCGGCATTTTTCATCCTTATATGCATTGTTAGAAGCGATTCCGTTTACGGGTCGCACTGCCGACTATGTCAAAGTTAAGCAGGCCATTCAATGGGGGCTGGATAATGCGACAATCGAGCAGCAAGGAGCGCTTTTTATTAACGATAATGGCGAGCTTAAATTGGGTGGTCAAGCCTTATTAATGCTGACGCTTTGCCAATATCAAACGGTCACTGGTGATAAGAGTTTTGAACCAGTTTTAAATAAGGCTTTTAAAGGGGTACCGTTTTTCCGGGAAGCATCTGGGAAACTAAATCATGTGTTGAATCCTGATTTAACGCTTAAAAGTGCTTATCGGACCATTTATTATGAAGGTGAAGTCGCATTTGGCTTATCGCGATTATATGAATTAAATCATGATCCAGCCGTGTTGGACTTGGTTAAGCAGATTTTAGATTACATGGTTGCTAATGACTATGGTAAGTATCATGACCATTGGATTTCATATGCAATTAATGAAGCGTTACAAGTCTTTCCAGATAACCGGGATTATATGGCGTTGGGCTTGAAGAATGTGTTCATTCACTTAAAGTTCATTGAAGAACGCGATACGACCTATCCAACCTTGCTGGAATTAGTCGATGCCGCAGTAAAAATGACTGACTTTATACGCGCTTCTGGCAATGAAGATTTATTGGCACCGTATGATGTGATTCGCTTACGCCAAGTTTTAAAGTATCGCGCGGAATATGAAGTGACGACGGGGAGCTTTTTACCAGAACTAGCGATGTATTATTATCGACCAGCTAAGTTTATCGGTGGCTTCTATGCGCGTCATGACAGCTTTCGGACCCGGATTGATGACTGTGAACACTTTTTATCAGGGTTAATTAACTACTATAACTATACGTACCAATAAAGCGAACAACGTCATTATTGGGAGAGGATGTTAGCATGTTTTACTTTATTAATGAATACTTACTACCTAAAAATTCTAGCGTGGAACATAGTGCCATGGACCGGGTTAAGCTCTTTAATCACTACCAAACGCCCGCTAAAATCGTGACCAAAATGTACGATCGTTTGTTACACCAAACACTCGCGACTTTCAATTTACCAGATGAACAAGTGCTCAATATGTTTGACTATTTCCAGCAAGCCACCACGGTGCTGACGCAAGTCTACCATGTCGAAGAGTTACAGTTGCCCGTAGAATATGCGGTGGAAGTTGGTGCTAATTTCAGTCGTATCTTTAATGGCGATGAGTTAGTCGGCAATGTCGGGTTTATTCCAGGCACGATTGGTCGGGTCTTTTATCAAGAATTTCTAGATAATCAAGGCAACCGAATGGCAACGGATTTATGGGATTGGCGTGGATTTAAATCTTGTACGCAGTATTTTGGTCAAAATGGTAAGCTGACGATGGAACGGTATTATACGCCAGCCGGTAAGATTGCGATTGAACAATACTTTGTGCCGGATACTGAAGGCAATCCGCTGGCATCACGGTTAATCTTAAAAGATTATCAGGATCAAGGCGATCGCTTTTTCCAAAATACCACAGCGTTATTTAACTTTTTTATTGCTGAATTAAGTCATCGCGATACTGAAACGACGACCTTTATTAACGATCGTCCTGGTACCGGGATTCAACCATTATTGCAATTAAATGATGATTCGAAAAAATACGTCATGGTCCCAATTTATCATGCCAAAACGCTAAATGATCCACTACATGCGCCACTTGATGGCTTTTTGGAACCGGCCCTCGATAATGCGCCGCATTTTGATGGCTTTATCACGTCAACCAACCAGCAAGCACAACATTTACAAACTCGTTTCTCACAGGCTAAAGTGACACAATTACCAGTCGTCGCAACGACGGCTCTAAACCAAAGTCAATTAGTGCCAATGTCGCAACGTGCTAAGCAATTGTTATACGTTGGTCGGTTAGCGCCGGATCGCCAAATTGATCATTTAATTCGGGTTGTGGCGTTAGTTAAACAACAGATTCCAACGATACAATTTGATTTATATGGCTACGGTGACACGGCTTATTGTGAGACGTTGACTGCATTGATTGATGAGTTGGATCTGACGACCAATGTTCATTTGATGGGTTATCAACCAGATTTAGCGCAACGTTATACAAGTTATCAGCTATTATTGAATGCGGCATTAGCTAATGGTGGGCCGATGGCGATGCCAGAAGCCATGGCCCAAGGCTTACCCGTGATTAGCTACCGCTTTAACTATGGTCCCCATGATTTCATAAATGATGGGCAAGATGGCTATATTGTTGAACCAGGTGACCAGCTGGCAATGAGTACGCACATTACTGACTTGTTAACCGATGAAAAACAGCTAGCTAAATTTAGTGCAGCGGCATTCAATAAACTGCATACCGACCAAACTTACTTAAAGGTTTGGCATCAATGGCAACAGGTATTAGGGTTGAAAAACGGAGGATAAAAATTTGTATTATTTTTTGAATGATAATTTACAATTTTCTAAGTCTGGGATTGAACATGCCGAATTGAAACGGTTAACGCTTTTCAAACAACACCAGATTCCAGCAAAAATCGTGACGCGGATTTTTGCAATGAACTTGCATGCGGTTATGGCAGATGCCGGTTTAGCTGCGACTGATTTAGTTAATTTATTCGACTTCTTCTGCGGTAGCCAACAAGTTGCGTCGCAGTCAGTTAAGCTCGCCGATTTTAAGATTCCGGCGGATGCGATTAAGACACGAAAAGATCGTCAGGTTCACGTTGTTCAGCAGGGTAAATTGATGATGATTATTTACTTGCGACCGACTGAAGATGAGATTAGCAATGTCCAGTATTTTGATGTTAATGGGAAAACCCTAAAAATGACTTGGTGGGATACACGAGGTATGAAATGCTTGGAACAGTTGTTTGACTGGGATGGCAAAATCGTGGAAGAAGCCTACTTTGGTCCTGATGAGCAGATTCACATTGAAAAACTGCACTACTTAAACCATGCAGGACAAGAACGAGTGACTTGGCGGGTCTTAAATTATCGCGGTACTAGTTGGACGTTCAATGGCATGAATGAATTAACACGTTTCTTTTATGATGAATTGAACCAAAACGATGAGGAAAACGTCTATATTTGTGATCGGACAGTGGAATGTGCTTGGAGTTTGTTCAACATGGTGACACCGACTAAAAAGATTTTACATCTGCATAATAATCATGTGGGCGAGGATGCGGATAGCTTGCATGCTAGTTTCAATAATAACTATGCCCATGCCCTGAATAATTGGGCTAATTGGGACGCGGTTATTTCAGCGACTCCTGAACAATCGGCCGATGTAGAAGCTCGGTTTGGTCAAGCCATACCGGCCTTTACAATTCCGGTCGGCTATGTGGAAGCAGCTACGTTAGATGCGCCACATGTGCCTTTTGCGCAACGGCAAAAATACTTACTCGTGCAAGTTGCTCGGTTAGCGCCTGAAAAACAACAAAATCATTCGATTGAAGCCTTTCAACAAGTATACGAGCAATTTCCAGAGGCCCGCTTAGAGTTCTGGGGTTACGCTAATGGCGATATGGAAAAGCAATTAAAAGCCCAAGTTAAGGCGGCCGGTCTTGAAGAAGTCGTTCAATTTAAAGGGTATACTAATGATGTTGATGCGGTTTATAATCGGGCTCAAATTGGTCTACTGCCAAGTCGGGCGGAAGGTTTTTCATTAATGTTACTAGAGGCGCAAGCACATGGGTTACCGATGATTGCTAACGATGTCAAATACGGTCCTAGTGATATTATTCAAGATGGTGTTAGTGGGGTCTTGACGACGAATGGTCAAGTCCAACAATTGGCCGATGCAATGTTAGATTTATTAAGTCATCAAGCTAAGTTAGCGACTTATAGTACCAATGCTTATCAAAATAGTCAACGCTATTCAGCGGCAGCAGTCTTTGATAAGTGGCAAGCGTTATTGGATGTCTTTCCAAGTGGTGCGAAGCCAGTCGCCACAACTGTAAAGTGAGGAACTGATAAATGTTAATTATGATGTCGACTTATACGAGTATCAAAATGGGTATCCGGTTAGTGGCCTATTTGGTATTAGGTGGTCTAGTTTTGATTATTCGCCACCGACACCGTAAAAAATCTCGCACTGAAATGGATGAAGAAACGAAACGCTTAATGGCGCGGACCAAAAAAGATGAGAATGGCAAGTATCCATGGGAACAATAAAGTAAGAGTGCTCAGCCAACCGGTTAGCGACTGAGCATAGTCTAGCACCCCCTTTGATGCGGTTTTAGCATCAGCGGGGGTGTGTCGCTAAGCGGAGGTCGCTGGTTGGCTTAAGTTATGAATGTTATTACTAAAAAAACACGCCGGTAATGCCCCGAAAGGCATGACCAGCGTGTTTCTTGATGAAGTGCGGCGACCTTCAGAACGCTTGCGCGCCGATCGCGTACCTCCATCATGGTTTGGCACCATCAGTAGTATCGCACGTTCAACTAGGTGCCGTCAACTAAAAGTTAAGCAAAATGTTTCACGTGAAACATCTAAGAAAAGGACGCTGATTCCCAAAGTGGAAAATCAAAGTCCTTTTTTACGGCTTAAAGCCGGCTGTTATAAATCAAGAAACTAATGTAACATGTATCGCCGTCTGGTAAAGTGTAACCAGAATTTTGGTTTGAACCATCATTTTCATGTAACACGATGAATTCACCGGCGCCGTAATCTTGATCGTTTAAGTATAAGACTAAGCTTTCATCACAGTCTGCTAAGGTCTTACCGGTGACGATGCGCCGATTCCAGCCGCGGTGAATGGTACCATTTGGATTAATCATAATTTTGTAACTCCTTTAATTATAAAGTTAGTAGTTGCGCTTGACGTTGAGGTTGGGCAGATAATTCTGCTGCCGTTAAGTCAGCTTCAATTTGATGAGCGGCATTAAAAATTAGATAACGTTGGCCTACCGCTTGAACCTGTTGATAGTTATGGCTAGCCATAATAATAGTTTTTCCAGCTGTTTGGAGCCGTTTAAGCAGGCCCAACATTTGTTGTTGGGCGGTAATGGTCAGACCATTGAGTGGTTCATCAAGCAATAAAATGGCCGGATTAAGTGCCAACACGCTGGCTAAAGCCACCCGTTTTTTCTCACCACCAGAAAGTTGATAAGGAACCCGATCACGTAGGGCCACACAGTCGGTTAGTTCAAGACAGTCGGTCACGCGTTGATTGATTTCAGTCGGACTTAATCCCAATTGTTGAGGACCAAAGGCAATCTCTGCGGCTACCGAGGGGTTAAACAATTGAATGTCGGTGTTTTGAAAAACCATGCCAATTTGTTGATGTAGTTGTTGTCGCTGAGTGGGGTCGGCTAAATAAGTCGGTGTGATGGCTTGGTCGTTAAACCAATACTGTCCCTGACTGGCAGTGGTTAGCCCGCTCAGTAACCGTAACAAGGTTGATTTACCAGATCCATTTGGTCCCATTAAACAGACCCATTCGCCAGTGTCGATTGTGAGGCTCAGCTGATCGAGCCCTTGGGTATTTGGATAATTGTAAGTCACATTTTCAAGCTTGATTAAGGTCAATTTAAAGCCTCCCTAGCAGTAAGACAGCCATCAAAATCAGTTCGGGACTAAGCGAGAGATAGTCTTGCCAGTGATGCTTTTTGGTGGGTACCTGAGCGTAATGACCGTTGAATCCACGGGCTTCCATCGCAGCATAGAGTTCTAAAGCATAGGCGTAACTTTTTAAGTAGAGATTGCCAAAGAGGGCACCGATTAAATGATACGGATGTTTAGTTGGTGCGACGGTTCTTAAATCCAACGCTTCCATGGTGTGTAATAAGTAATTGCCAAGCATCCGTAAATAAGTGATGGCAATCGCTAAGGTCATAATTAAGACGTCAGGACAGTGTAAACTTTTGAGCCCAGTCAACAAATCTTGAAATGGCGTGGTTAACCGATAATAATGGGCGTTTGCTAGCAGTAGCGCAGTCTTGATACCGAAGAATAGCACCGTCGTGGGACCGGTCAACCAGTAACTAGGTAACACCACTAATAAAGCGATGAGTAAGCTAACGGCCCAATCACGGGTGAAACGGCGCAATTGTCGTGGTGATAAGCTGAGTAATTGACCGCCAAGTAATAGCGCTAATCCCCATAAGAGCAGGCCGTTTTGAATTAAGGCAATTAATAATAATAGCAGTAACAACCGTACTAATTTAATGGCAGGGGATAGTTGCCAGCGTGACGATGTTTGGACGGGCGCTGGCTGGGCAAATTGGGCTAATAACTTTTGTAGTCGCCGTCGATTACGGGCTAAAAATGGCCGTTGTTTGCCCATGGCAATTGGTTGCGGCGCCTGTTGCAACCAGGCGGGTAACTTAGTGGGTGCTTTTGGCATCATGTTGAAGACCTCGGATCAATAATAAGCAAAGTAAAATGGCCGTCAAAGCAGATAAAATATAGCCAATAGCGAGTGGTAACCCGGCAATCGAATAATCTTGAAATAAGGCTTGAAAATGAATGCCGTGGGTCATGCCAACCGGAGCAGTGGCTTGACCGAGCCGGTGTTGAAGCTCGCTGGGACTCCATTCACCCCAAGCAGTGTTACTGGCGAGTAGGCCGAGTGGTGAGATTAAGGCCAACCCAATCAGGAGATACAACCATGGTCGTCGGTTCGTCCGTGGGGTAGCTTGATATAAGTTGAGCGGGGCGACTTTCTTAACGAACTGATAAACCAGTAACGTAAAACCGACTTCCACCCAACCGGCGACTAATAAATGAGCCGCTAACATGGCTGGTACGGCGATGTTAAGCCCGTATGGACAGTAAAGCGGCGTGCCGTTGGCCGTATGAGCTAATAAAGGTTGCAAGCCTAGCTCAATTCCCGCAACTAAGGCAGCGGTGTTAATGCCAAGGTAGGCCCCAACTGCGAGGCCTATTTTTTCGTGATGCCATTTTTGACCGATACGATAGCAAGCATAACCAACAAACGGCATGATGACTGCCATATTAAATGCATTAGCACCAAAGGCCAGAATCCCGCCGTCACCGAAAAGTAGGGCCTGTAGTAATAAGGTCACGGTTAACGCTAAACAGGCCGCCCAGGGCCCAATCAGCACCGCTAACAGCGTCCCACCCACAGCATGTGCGGTGGTCCCGCCTGGAATTGGCAGATTAAACATCATGATTAAAAAAGCCAACGCGGCAGCAATGCCGAGCATCGGTAAGGTTTCATGGTGGGTTTTAATCTGAACTTTAACCTTTAGTACTGCCACGGTCCAAATGGGCGCCATGGCGGCAACGAGTGTGCCACAAGTGGCAGGGCTTAAATAGTTATCCGGAATATGCACGGATGAGCACCTCTTCTAATTAGCAATTTGATCTAAGAGATAACTGATGTCTTGAATAATGAACTTATGATTTTGAACCAACAATACGTTATCAGCCCGCAATTCTTTCAACATTCGGTTGACGCTACTCCGTGAACTAATCCCACAAAATCCCGCAATATCTTCATTAGTGACGACAAAATCAATTAAAATCCCAGCTTTAATTTGACGGCCAAATAAACCAACTAGACTGTAAATAAAAGCACAGATAGCGCCTTTTTTACCGTTCATGACCATACGTTGCAAGCGTAAAATGTTTTCGGACAATTTCTTCCGATAATAATTTTTGACGTAATTTTGTAATTCCGGGGTATGGTTCACATATTTCCAAAAATCGACGCGATTAACTTGGTAAAAAGTAGCATATTCGGATTCAATCCGGACGTTAAAAGGTTGATCGGTCGACCGTGAAACTTCATCACGGAGTAAAGAAATCACATCAGGCTTGGCAATGTACGATAAATTAAATTCGCGGCCGTCTTGTAAAATGATGCTGTTCTTGATGATGCCATCCTTTAAGACGTACGTGTAGTGCTCTGCTAAACCATGATAGGTCAAGTAAGTATGGCGTTTTTTTTGAATTGTCGGGACATGATGGGCTTCTAAATAGCTCAGTAAATATTCAATATCAGTTAATACCATCTTAGTTTCAGTTCTTTCGTGAATAGATTTAGGGTCACGATTGTCCTAATCACGATCAGTCCGTTGTTAAGCATACCTTTTTTATGAATTAGTACAATCGCATTTAAAGTATACATTTGTTAACGCATTTTGAAAACTTTAAATGTAGCAGTTAATTTTGGCAGGGACGAGTATAACAAAAGGTGCGTGTAAAAAATAGTTTAATGAAAGAGGATGGCCAAAAGACATGGTTGCAATTGATTTACCCTATGATAAGACCACGATTACCGCTGAAATTCCAGAAAAGAATTTCGCCGGTAAACTAGTCTCACAAGCTGCAACATATCATAACAAATTATCCGAAAGTGAAACGGTGGAACAATCACTAGATCACCCCATTGGCACGGATAAATTAGAAACTTTAGCTCAAGGAAAAAAGAATATCGTCATTATTAGTTCTGACCATACCCGGCCGGTACCGTCACACATTATGACGCCTATTTTATTACGGCGGTTACGGTCCGTTGCACCAGATGCACGGATTCGAATTTTAGTCGCAACGGGCTTCCATCGGCCATCAACCCATGAGGAATTAGTTAACAAATATGGTGCTGACATCGTCGCTAATGAAGAAATCGTGATGCATGTGTCAACCGATGATAGCAGTATGGTTCAAATCGGCCAGTTACCATCTGGTGGCGCTTGCATTATTAATAAAGTCGCCGCTGAAGCCGACTTACTAATTTCAGAAGGCTTCATTGAATCTCACTTCTTTGCCGGCTTTTCTGGTGGGCGTAAGTCAGTTTTGCCAGGGGTAGCGTCTTATAAGACCATCATGGCAAACCATTCCGGTGAATTTATTAATTCACCTAAAGCCCGGACCGGTAATTTAATGCATAATCCGATTCATAAAGATATGGTTTATGCAGCTCGGACTGCCAAGCTCGCATTTATTTTGAACGTAGTCTTAGATGAAGATAAAAAAATTATTGGCTCCTTTGCTGGTGACATGGAAGCAGCGCACAAAGTTGGTTGTGACTTTGTCAAAGAACTTTCCAGTGTCCCTAAAATTGATTCTGATATTGCAATTTCAACCAATGGTGGTTACCCCTTAGATCAAAACATTTATCAAGCGGTTAAAGGGATGACAGCCGCTGAAGCAACGAATAAAGAAGGCGGGACGATCGTGATGGTTGCCGGTGCCCGTGATGGTCACGGTGGCGAAGGTTTCTTCCATAACTTGGCTGATGTTGACGATCCGAAAGAATTCTTAGACCAGGCGATTAATACGCCACGGTTAAAGACAATTCCTGACCAATGGACGGCACAAATTTTTGCCCGCATTTTGGTGCATCATCATGTTATCTTTGTGTCAGATTTGGTTGATCCAGCATTGATTACGGGAATGCATATGGAACTTGCTAAAACCTTAGATGAAGCCATGGCTAAAGCTTATGCTCGTGAAGGAGAAAACGCCCGCGTAACGGTAGTGCCAGACGGTTTAGGTGTCATTGTAAAATAACATGACAACTGATGAAATCTTACAAGCCGTCGCTGCTGGCAATCTCAGTCCAACGGCCGCCGCACACCAATTAGAGGCCACCCAAACCGCTGATTTAGGATTTGCCAATGTTGATTTAAGTCGTCAACGGCGCAATGGTTTTCCAGAAGTCGTCTACGGTGCGGGTAAAACTGCTGCTCAAATTGTCGATATTGTCACTGCCATGACGACCACTGCAGCACCGATTCTAACAACACGGTTGTCAGCGGCGAAGTTTGCGGCTATTCAGCCGGCCTTACCAACCGCGGTGTATCATGCTACGGCGCAATGCATGACGGTTGGGGCATTAACCCCAGCGAAGTCAGCGGACTATATTGCCGTGGTGACAGCCGGAACATCAGACATGCCAGTAGCAGAAGAAGCGGTGATTACTGCCCAGACTTTTGGTAACCGGGTTGAACGGGTCTACGATGTCGGTGTGGCTGGGATTCATCGGTTATTTGCTAAGTTAGACGTGATTCGCGGTGCTAAGGTTGTCATCGTGGTTGCGGGCATGGAAGGCGCTTTAGCCAGTGTGGTTGGCGGCTTAATCGACAAACCGTTAATTGCGGTGCCGACCAGCATTGGTTATGGCACGAATTTTCAAGGCATGACCGCGCTGTTGACCATGCTAAATAGCTGTGCGTCCGGGATTACCGTGGTTAATATTGATAATGGTTTTGGCGCGGCGTATTCAGCCAGCATGATTAACCAATTATAGGATTGTTCACTTAACTGAACAGAGAGGAAAATAACATGCGAACACTCTATTTAGATGCTTTTTCCGGCATTAGCGGGGATATGTTTTTAGGGGCACTCTTGGATTTAGGCTTGGATTTTGAGGCCTTAAAAACCGAACTTGCCAAATTACCCGTGACTGGCTATACCTTAACGCATGCGCGGTTAGCTAAAAGTAGCATTTATGGTACAAGTTTTGATGTGCAAGTCGCTGGTGGCAAGGATCATGGTTTTGTGGAACATCATCATCCGGCTGCGGATCACCATCATCATGGTGCAGCCCGTCATTTAAGCGATATTTTAGCGCTAATTGATAACAGTGCCTTATCGACCACGGTGAAAAAGCGGGCGCAAGCTATTTTTACTGAAATTGCGCAGGCTGAAGCGACTGTTCATCAAATGCCACTTGCCGAGGTTCATTTTCATGAAGTCGGGGCATTAGATTCGATTGTGGATATCGTCGGTTGTTGTGTGGCCTTGGAATTGATGAAAATCGACCAGCTAATTGCGTCACCATTAAGTGATGGTAGCGGGTTTATCCAAGTAGCACATGGGCAGATGCCTGTACCAGTACCTGCAGTGATGCAGATGCGTGTCGGTACGCAGATTCCAATTCACCAACGGTTAGATGTGCAAACGGAATTGATTACGCCGACCGGGATGGGCTTGGTTAAAACTTTAGTGCATGAATTTGGGCCATTGCCCGCCGATCAGACGCCACTCAAAGTTGGCTATGGTTTTGGACAACGGGATACTGGTGGCTTCAATGCATTACGTGCAGTTTTATTCGAAAAAAAAAACTAAGTCATCAATTGGTTGATCAGACAGCGGATGCTGTGGTCTTGATTGAAGCGAATTTGGATGATCAAACAGGGGAAAGTTTAGGTTATGCGATGGCGGAGCTTTTGGCAGCCGGCGCTTATGACGTCTACTTTACTCCCATTCAGATGAAGAAAAATCGACCTGCTACGAAGTTGTCGGTATTAGGTCAGCCGCGTGATCGTGAAAAACTAACTAAAATTATTTTAACGGCCACTAGCACGATGGGCGTGCGTTATCAGACTTGGCAACGGACCATTATGCGGCGGCGGTTTACAAGCGTTGAAACACCATACGGACTCGTGCAAATCAAAATCGCAACGTATGACGACCTTGAAAAGCGGACGCCAGAATATGCGGACTGTGCACATTTAGCGCAGCGTTACCATATTCCGTTTATGACCGTTTACCAAGCTGCCTTAGTGGCCGCAACTGATTTGAAGCAGGAGGAATGAGTTTTGTTACATCAATTAATTGCCGAATTTATGGGCACCGCCTTGATGATTATTTTTGGGGTCGGCGTGCACTGTAGTACGGTGCTCAAAGGAACCAAATATCGTGGTTCTGGTCATATTTTTGCAATCACTACATGGGGATTTGGGATTACGATTGCCTTATTTATTTTTGGCAATGTTTGTATTAATCCGGCCATGGTTTTGGCCCAATGTTTATTAGGCAATTTGGCTTGGAGTCGGTTCATTCCTTATTCCATCGCCGAAGTTTTAGGTGGGGTCGTTGGTTCTGTCATCGTGTGGATTATGTATGCGGATCATTTCAAAGCATCGGCCGATGAAATTTCACCGATTACGATTCGAAATTTATTTTGTACGTCACCAGCCGTACGGAACTTACCGCGGAACTTTTTCGTCGAATTATTTGATACGTTTATTTTTATTTCAGGAATTTTAGCTATTTCGACGGTAAAGACGCCCGGGATTGTGCCAATCGGTGTGGGCTTACTAGTTTGGGCTATCGGGATGGGACTTGGGGGTCCTACCGGTTTCGCCATGAACTTAGCGCGTGATATGGGTCCCAGAATTGCGCATGCTATTTTACCTATTGCCAATAAAGCGGATAGCGACTGGCAATACGGTATTGTGGTTCCCGGGATTGCACCATTTGTCGGGGCAGCCTTGGCAGCTTGGTTTATGCATGGATTTTTTGGTATTTAATTTAAACTAAATAGAAGAGGGTCATTAGAATGACAACTTTAGCAACTAAGAAAGTAACTTTAACCAACTTATTAAAAGATTTAAAACGCGTTACCGTCGCATTTTCAGGCGGAATTGACAGTACCTTAGTTTTAAAAATGGCTTTAAACACATTGGGCGCTGAAAACGTCACAGCCGTTGTTGCTAATTCAGAATTATTTACGGACGAAGAATTTGAAAAGGCTGTTAGCTTGGCACAAGAATTAGGTGCTACTGTTCAAACGACCACCTTGGATTATTTGAGTGATACGCATATTGAACATAACACGGCAGACAGCTGGTACTATGCAAAGAAAATGTTCTATGATCGTTTGACCGCTTTAGCTGCTGAAAATGGGAGTGCCACTGTTCTTGATGGTATGATCAAAAACGATGAACAAGATTATCGTCCTGGTTTGAAGGCACGGACCGAAGCCGGTGCTCGTAGCTTGTTACAAGAAGCAGACTTTTACAAGGTAGATGTTCGGGCCTTGGCACAAGAACTTGGCTTAACAAACTGGAATAAAGTTGCCTCATGTTCCGTTTCTTCACGGTTCCCTTATGGCACCACGTTGACGCATGCTAACGTCAAACAAGTCATGGCAGCAGAAAAATACTTGCGTAGCTTAGGCTTCCCAACGGTTCGGGTTCGTTATCATGATGATATTGCTCGGATTGAATTACCAGAAGCTCGGATTGGGGATTTCTTGGTCTTCAATGACCGTGTTAATCGGCAATTACAATCATTAGGTTTCCGATATGTTACCTTAGATTTAGGTGGCTTCCGGAGTGGTCATATGAATGATACGTTGACTAAGCAACAATTAGCGACGTTTGCAACTCAAAACTAAATAATTAATGCACTTAGAAGCGTTTGGCTGAAAGGTCAAACGCTTTTTTGCTGTCCAAAATTCCTTGTGGTTAGTCGGGTTTATTTAATTAATAAACGACGCAATAATCACATAAAAAAATTAGTCGCTTATTATTAAACCTCAACGTGATTATATTGTTTTTACTTTAAAATTATAATTGAATATTAATTTCCTATCAATTGGAAAAAGTTCAAATGAGAAGTAGTGGGGCGAAATAATGGCGGAAAATAATAATAAAATAACGCTAACGGCGTTAGTTATGATGATCTTTACCACAGTTTTTGGCTTTGCCAATAGTACAGTGGCATTTTACTTGATGGGCTATGCGTCAATCTTGTTCTATCTGTTAGCAGCGGTACTCTTTTTCATTCCGTTTGCGATGATGATGGCGGAATATGGTGCGGCGATTAAGTCAGATAGCAGTGGGATGTATAAGTGGCTGGAAGTGAGTGTCAACGCACGTTTTGCGTTTGTTGGTACTTTTATGTGGTTTGCTTCTTATATCATTTGGTTGGTTTCGACGTCAGCGAAAGTTTGGATTCCCTTTACCACGATGTTTTTTGGGAGTGACCAAACGCAAAAATTTGCGTTTTTAGGCTTGAACGCCACCCAAGTAATTGGGTTACTATCCTGTTTGTGGATGGTCATTGTGACATTAGTATCCATCAAAGGGGTCAAAGGAATTGTGCGGGTTACGAGTTTAGGGGGCTTAGCGGTCACCAGCTTGAATGCGATTTTATTGGTTGTTTCAGGAGTCATTTTGGCCTTGAATCATGGCCATTTTGCACAACCAATGACGCATCTGTTGGATTCGCCTAATCCAGGTTATCAGCAGCCGGTGGGATTGATGAGTTTTGCAGTGTTTGCCATCTTCGCTTATGGCGGACTGGAAGTTCTTGGTGGCATGGTCGATAAGACGAAAAATCCAGAAAAGACCTTCCCCCGCGGTATTATTATTTCGGCCATCGTGATTACACTTGGCTATGCGTTGGGGATTTTATGTTGGGGGATTAGTACGAATTGGCAAGCCGTCTTAGCTAACCCAACGACGAATATGGGGAATATTAGTTACGTGATGATGCGTAATTTAGGGCTAGTCTTAGGGCAGTCATTAGGGTTGAGCCAAGCGACGAGTAATTTAATCGGGTTGTGGTTTGCCCGCTATACCGGATTAGGGATGTTCTTGGCTTATTCGGGAGCGTTCTTTACGCTAACTTATTCACCACTAAAAACCTTGATTCTGGGGACGCCCAAGTCGTTATGGCCAAAAAAGTTTACTAAATTAAACGAAAATAAGATGCCTAGCTATGCCATGATGGTGCAATGTGCGATTGTTATTGTCATTATTTTGGTGGCTTCCTTTGCAACGAGTGATGCATCGGCCTTTTATAATGTTTTAACGTTGATGGCCAATGTTTCGATGACTTTGCCATACTTATTCTTGCTCTATGCTTTTCCAAAGTTCAAGCAAAATCGAGCGATTCAAAAACCGTTTGAAGTCTATAAATCACCACGATTAACGGTGCTGATTAGTTGGGTTGTGTTTGTCGTCGTCTTAGGTGCGAATATCTTCACGTTGATTCAACCGGTTCTAGCTACGGGGAACTTTAAGAACACGTTTTGGATGTTAGTTGGGCCAGTCTTGTTTGGTCTGATTGGGATAATCTGGTATCAAGTACATGTTCACCGCACGACTCGTTAAAATTAATCCAAACATACGTTCCCTTATGAGCTGAAAAGGGGTATAATAAAAGTTATCAATTAGTAGGAAAGGTGATTTTATCATGGAGATTTCTGCCTTACAACAAGTCGTTAAAACGAGTAACAAAATTGCGTTAAGTACAGCGTTGGATCATCAAGCTGATGTTAAAATCGTTAATTTTATTTGGTTAGCTGAGCAGCCCGACCGCTTGTTTTTTTCATCGGTTAAAGATAGTTCGGCGCTAGCTATTTATGCGCAAAACCCTGACCTAGCGTTCATCTCGGTCCCAAAGGATGGGACACCCGGTAATCCTTATATGCGGGCGCAACATGTGCAGTTGCGGCCCTCTAAGAAGACGATGACCGAGTTATTGCCGAGTTACCTGGCAACGGTCCCAAATTATCAAAAAGTTTGGGATTTAATCGGGTCTAAGTTAGTCGTCTTTGAACTCGTGCTTAAAGATGTCTATGTTGATCCGGGACTCGGACAACCCAAAGGAACGTTACATTTCAAGTAATACGTTAAACGAATTGGCTGATAAATAAAATAAGTATGCGCTGAATGACCGATTGAGTTGGGTTCAGCGCATTTTTTTGCGCCCAGTTTAAGAACTAAAAGCAGTATGGTTTCCGCCAACGAGGGGCACCATACTGCTTTTTAGCTAAATATATTAAGAATATAGGCGTTACCTGCTGGTCGTTGTAACCCTTTTTTTCGCGCGCTACTGAACGATATCAAACCAATCACCCGAATTTTGCAATAATTGCCATAATTTATCAGGTAATTTCATATTGGCTAATTGAGAGATGTGCAATTGTTTCTCGATATCGGCGGTTGCGCCAGTTTTAACTTTCTCAGCCCAATCAGGATTGATAATTAGGCCATGTGCGATTGCGGCCAAATCTAACCCGGCGTTTAAGGCTTGCTCGGCCTGCTCTGGTGTATCTAATGACCCAGCAGAAATCAATGGGACCCGCTGATCGATGTGTTGAGCTAATATGTCGAGATAGGTCGGTCCTGTTTTTGAATTGCCAATTGGTTTAGAAGTTAATACATTGTTCAATGTGACATGAACATAATCAATATCGTGGTTAATCAGCTCATCGATTAAGGCCAATGAATCATGTAACCGTAAGCCACCATCGAGATGTTCTTCAAGTGTAATCCGGTACCCTAAAATAAAGGGGTGTTTGGCATAACGTGCAATGACCGCTTTTATTTCATCAACGACAGCTAAGGCAAACCGCATTCGATTTGTAAGGGACCCACCCCATTGATCATGCCGTTTGTTATAGTATGGCGAGAGAAAGTTTTGGAATAAGAAGCCAAATGCCCCATGTAATTCGACGCCATCAAATCCAGCAGCGATTGCTCTTCTAGTCGTTTCACCAAATGCTTTGATGATAACCAAGATTTCTTTTTCAGTTAACGCTCGTGGACTCAAGGCTTTGACAAAAGTACTTTCTTTGGTTGTGATTGTACTTGAACTGACGACATCTTGAGGGTCCACTAAGTCGGTATTAGCCTTATTACCTGCATGTAGCAGTTGCAGGATTGCTTTGGCGCCACCACTCTTAGCAACGTCGGCTAGCCGTGAAAAACTTGGAATAAACTTGTCATCATAGCCAGCAAATTCGTCACTGAAGCCAATTGCATTTGCGGCGACGGGGGTTGATCCAGTGATGACTAGTCCTAAGCCGTTAACTCGACGACGATAATAAGCAATCTCTTGATCAGAGACTGTGCCATCAGCATTGCCAGACCAGGTCGTCATTGGTGCCATGACCATCCGGTTATTTAGAGTCAGGCCGTTCTTAAAAGTAAAAGGAGAAGTGCTCTTCGTATAGTTATTGTTTGTCATTGATAACGCTTCTTTCATATCAGTTGAATTTTCGAGGAAATTTATTTCGGTTGCGGAATTTTAAACTGTGACATCCGCCAAAGCTCCTCAACATGATCAGCATCCATTTCGCCAGTTTTGAACTTGGCGGTGTGGTCTTCAAAGGTATCGATCTTATGTTGTAGGAGGGCTTGAGTTCGTTTCATTTCGGCCAATTTTCGATTGAGGTCTGTCAATTGTTCTTGCAAAATGGCTTTTTGCGCGGGCTCATTTTCGCCACGTTGGTTCAATGTGGCAAATTCAATTAATGCTGCCATTGACAAGCCAGCATCTTTTAAACACTTGACCAAAAATAACCAGTTTAAATCATTGGGACGGTAATCGCGATACCCATTTTGGTCACGCTTGATTGGTGGAATTACACCAATATTTTCGTAATAACGTAGGGTGTCAGTTGAGAAACCAATTAAGTTTGAAACTTCTTTTCTATTCATGGAAATTTGCCGGCTTTCCTAATTGATGGTTGTAGTATAAACCTGGGACCTAACTCCCAAGCAAGTGAAAGGTTTAAAGTCTTGTTTAAATTAGTCGTTTACTTTGGTTACTAAAAAAGAGCTTGGGCGTTTAGGCCCAAACTCTTGGTCGTGATTAGAGACGACTGTTATAAATTAAGAAACTAATATAGCATTGATCACCATCGGGTAAATCATAACCAGTGTTGAGGTTACTACCGTCATTTTCATGTAAAACGACGAATTCACCAGAACCGTAATCTTGATCATTTAAATATTGAACGAGTAGTTCGTCACATTCAGCTAAAGTTTTACCAGTAACGACGCGGCGATTCCACCCACGATGAACGGCACCATTCGGGTTAATCAAATTCTCCAACTCCTTATTATATAAAGTCATCAATCGCACTATTGACGAAAAATCGTGATAATAGTGTCACTTTGATGGACAGTGTTGAATCTGTTTGACAACTAAGGCTACTAGCCCTAGTTAATCATAGCAAAGTTTAGCTCAGTTAACCAGTTGACGGTAACGCTTACAACCAGTACACTGAAAATATATACACTAGGGGTGTCCATGACTGGGCTGAGACAGTGCCGATGCGCTGATCCCTTTGAACCTGTAAGTTCAGACTTGCGTAGGGAAAGTGTCATAGCTAATGAAGTAATAGCTAGCGGTCCCGGGTTCAATGAAAGTTGAAGCGGCCGCTTTTTTTGCGTGGCCGTGAGTAACGTTATCTGTAAGGGGGAACCGAAATGGATTTAACTTTATTAGCAAAGCTCCGACAACAAAACCCAGTGGTCCTTAATTTAGCGAACTGGGTGACCGCGCAGGCGGTAGCGAATGGATTGAATGCTGTCGGTGCGTCGCCAATTATGTCGGCGGAAGTGCAAGAAGCAGCGGCGGTCGTCAAGATTGCGGGCGCTGTTTGTTTTAATCTAGGGACGGTGACCACGTCACAAGTTGAACAGATGCAGGTGGTGGGGCGTTTCGCTAATGCGCAGCAGAAGCCCATTGTATTGGATCCAGTTGCGGTTGGTGCCGTGCCTTATCGACGCCAAGTGGCGCTCGGGTTATTGACAACTTGCCAAGTTGCGGTTATTCGTGGGAATGCAGGCGAAATTGCGGCTTTAGCGGATTTTGACTGGCAAGCTAACGGCATCGACGCTGGCACTGGTACTGGTGATCTAGTTAAGATTGCGCAGGCCTGCGCCCAAAAATATCACTGCGTCGTCTTGTTATCGGGACCAACGGATATCATTACGGATGGTCACCGAGTCATTCAACTCACCAATGGAACCTCGTTATTTCAATTACAAGTGGGGGCGGGCGACCTGTTATCAAGTCTAGTTGCGGCCATGCTGGCCGTCAGTCCAACGGCGGTTTTTGAGGCAACACAAGTGGCTAGTGCAGTGTTAGCAACGACAGGGGAATGGGTTGCTAATCAACTCGTTTCTGAGCGTCCCGGTTCATTTGGGACGGCCTTAATTGATAAGTTACATTTAGTGACAGCAGCTGAGATTCAAGCTATTTTGACGATTAAAGGAGCAGATAACTAATGGCAGATTTTCCACAAGCTTTGACGATTGCTGGGACGGATAGCGGTGGTGGTGCCGGAATGATGGCAGATTTAAAGACGATGCAAGCGCGACAAGTTTTTGGTGCGGGCGTAGTGGTCGCCGTTACGGCGCAAAATACTTTGGGCGTGCAGGACTTTATGGCCTTACCGCCACATTTGATTGATGAACAGTTTGCTTCATTAGCGGCGGATTTGACGATTCGAGCCTGTAAGACCGGGATGCTGGCGGATGCGACCCATGTTAAAGCTGTCGTGCGCAATCTAAAACGGTACGACTTTGGCCCGTTAGTGGTCGATCCAGTGATGATTGCCAAAGGTGGGGCGTCATTATTAGCGGCTGATGCCATTCAAGTGGTGCGTTCTGAGCTAGTCCCGTTGGCAACTTTGATCACGCCGAATTTGCCAGAAGCTGAACAACTGACTGGATTAACAATTACCGATACAGTTGGGATGGTAGCGGCGGGTAACGCATTACAAAAATTAGGCGCTAAAAATGTCATGATTAAAGGCGGACATCAAACTGATGCTGTATGCGCCCGTGACTTCGTATTATTGGCAGATGGAACGGCTTTTTGGCTAACAGCTCCTCGGACTGTAACGCAACGTACTCATGGGACCGGAGATACATTATCAGCTTGTATCACAGCTGAACTGGCGAAAGGACAGCCGTTGCGAGCAGCAATTAAAACGGGCAAGGCGGTGGTGACAGCAGCCATTGCGGCCACGATTCAAGTCGGGCACGGTCATGGGCCTTTAAACCATTGGGCGAGTCCCAGTCTGGCGGTGACTGAAGATGATGCTTGATTTTGAGCCAGCACAGTTACGGGCTTATTTTGTGGCAGGCACGCAAGATGTCCCCGGTCAGGATTTACGGCAGGTCTTACAACAAGCTGTGGCTGCTGGGATTACGGCGTTTCAGTATCGCGATAAAGGCACAAGTCAATTAACCCCGCAGCAGCGTTACGAGTTAGGCCAATCATTACGTGCTGCTTGTGCGCAGGCGCAAATCCCATTTATCGTGGATGATGATATTGATTTAGCGTTGGCATTAAAGGCCGATGGTGTGCACGTCGGTCAAAGTGATGGTCAGGTGCAGCAAGTGTTACAACGTGCCGCCGATAATTTATTTGTCGGACTATCCTGTGCCAATCTGACAGAAGTTCACGCAGCTAATCAGCTTTCAGGGTTGGCCTACTTGGGCAGTGGTCCAATCTTTCCAACAACGTCGAAACGTGATGCTGCCCCAGCAATTGGCTTAGCTGGATTAACCCAATTAGTCCAAGCGACAACGCGGCCAATTGTGGCAATTGGTGGAATTACAGTGGCTCAATTACCAGCCATCATAGCTGCCGGTGCTGCGGGCTCAGCCGTTATTTCGTTGCTAACGCACAGTCCCAATTATCAAGCGACCGTCCAAGCGATGTTAGCAGCAACGCGTTAAAAATCAGGATTTAATTTCCCGGGAAATAAACGCCTTAATTAACACTACTAGTCGTAATTGTTGGGGTGCTAACTTATTAGTTGACATTCGAATTGATTAAACCTAATCTATAATTAATCGAATCATCATTTTTCTTTAATTAAAGAGTTAATGGTAGTTTAGGGTGGCGTCATGAAAACCAATCCCCTGTGGACCTGTGATGGTGTACAGGGGATTTTTATGGCGTCGATAGAGAGGAGTTTATAAAACGAATGGTTAAACCAATTATTGGTATTGCACCGGGAGTTTTAACGGTGAATAGTCAGATGTTTCCCGGGCGACAACGCGATTATGTGAACCGCGATTATTTAAAATCAGTGACTGATAATGGTGGCATCCCACTGGTCTTGCCGGTGACGACGGATGTAGCCACCATGCAACGATACGTTCAGTTGATAGATGGGTTACTACTGTGCGGTGGTCAAGATATTGATCCGCTTACTTATGGTGAAGAACCGTTAGCTGAGCTAGGGGCAATTGATCCGCAACGTGACCAGTATGAACGGGCGTTAGTCGCCATAGTCCATGCGGCGCATAAGCCTATTCTGGGGATTTGTCGTGGCTTACAACTGCTGAATACGTTATATGGTGGGACGTTGTATCAAGATATTACCGACATGCCAGCTGGCGAGGGAACCCTGAAACATATGCAGGCGCAATTACCCGCATATGGCATGCATCATATTCAGGTTGAAGCAACGTCGCAATTAGCAACGTATCTAGGTCAAACATCGTTAACGGTTAATTCGTTTCATCATCAGACATTGCATCGGATTGCACCAGGTTTTCAAGTGGTTGCGACTGCTCCGGACCACGTTGTCGAAGCGATTGAGGCGACTGCTGGCGGTATGCAGTTGGGTGTGCAATGGCATCCAGAAATGATGCAAACTGACAATCCAGTGATGGCCCAATTGTTTGCTAAATTTATTAACACAAGTACAGTAACAAATTAAATTCTAGGTGGGGAGTTAGTTCGATGAAAATAAATAAAAAAGGGTTAATTGGGCTGGGCGTAGTGGTATTGGGAATTGGCCTAGCCAGTTGTACCACTAACTCACCGCAAACTAAAACGAGTTCAGCAGCCTTAAAGGTAACTGCGTCGCAGGCGATTGCCACGGCTGATCCGAATAAAGCCGATGACATTGCGAGTCAAGCTGCAATTGCCCAATTTATGGAGGGGTTATACACGACTAATGCGCACGGCAAAATCGTACCGGCGATTGCGACTAAGCTGGTCAAGCCGACGAATGGTGGTAAAACGTACACTTTCACGTTACGCCATAATGCCAGGTGGTCAAATGGACAAAAGGTGACGGCAGCTGATTTTGTGTACGCCTTGCAACGCCAAGTTAATCCCACGACGAAATCTCAGGAAGTCGGTCACGTGGCCGAAATTAAGAACGCAACTGCGATTATGGCTGGCAAAAAGTCGGTTAAAGCTTTAGGGGTTAAAGCCTTAGGTCGCTATCGACTGCAATTAACCTTAACGCAAAAAGTGCCGTATTTTAATTACCGGTTAGCGACTGAAATCTATCCGTTAAAGCGGACATTTACTGAAAAGTACGGCAATAAATATGGCACGACGGCTAGTAAGACACTCGCAAATGGCCCTTACGTGTTAACGGCTTGGAATGGCACGAGTGATACGTGGCAATATACTAAAAATCCCTATTATTATGCGCGACAAGGTGTCCGGATTAAGACGGTGAAAGTGCAAACGGTTAAAACTAATAGTACGGCCCAAAACTTATTTGAAAGTAATGGGGTGCAAGTAACTCAGCTGACTGGGACGCAGGTTGAAAATGCGCAACGCGGGCAATTGAAGACTAATTTGACGATTACGAAATTAAACCAGCTTTACTTTATGCCTTGGAATCAACGTCGCACGGTGACCAAAAATGTGGATTTGCGGCGAGCGGTTAGTTATGCTTTGAACCGCCAATCATTAGTTAAAAATGTTTTAAAGGATGGCTCGACCGCGGCGACCTCCTTAGTTCCAACGGGGAACACGACTAATCCAACGACCGGGAAAGACTTCAATGTGGATACGGGAAACTTATACCCCTACAGTCCTACCAAAGCTAAAGCTTATTGGAAAAAGGCGCAAGCTAGCCTAGGTCATCAAAAAATAACGTTGCAATTGTTAACTAATGATAGTGATGTGAATAAATCGGTCGCCGAGTTCATTCAGGCGGCCATCGAGAAAAATTTGGCCGGTGTGACGGTTAACATCAAGTCGGTACCGTTGACGAATGAAATCTCGAGCTTGAGTAATGGTGATTTTGATTTTGCGACGTTATCGTGGTCGAGTGATTTTCAAGATCCAATTGATTTCTTGAATAAGGCTTCCGTGACTAATTCAGTTGATTTTGGAAAGTTCAAGTTACCAGCTTATGAAGCGCAAATCGCACAACTGGCGGCTGGTACTCAAAGTACAACGCAACGGTATCAAACGATGCAGCAAGCCGCTAAATTAGTTGCGACTGAACAAGGTGTCACGCCATTGTATCAAACTGCGGCTGCTCATTTGGTTAGTGATAAGGTCGGGGGCATTCATTTTACGTTGTTACGAGATGCCTTGTATCGTTATGCTTATTGGAAATAACGGCTTTTAGCAGTGAGTTCTGCCAGCGTCATAGCCTGTTTATTTGCTCAGATTACGGTAAAATAGAAGATAACCCAAGATGTTTCACGTGAAACATTTAAAATTAACGGTTAGTGAAGGGATTGGTCAGCATGGCGGCAAAGTTTCAATTCGAACCAACAGCAATAACGGCATTAAAGGATCAGTATGATGTGATTATTATTGGTTCTGGCAGTAGTGGCTTAGTTAGTGCAGTTCAGGCCCATGAGTTAGGATTGCGGCCGGTTATTTTAGAAAAAATGCCTAAAATCGGTGGCAATACGACGCGGGCATCTTCTGGGATGAATGCGGCTGAAAGCTTGGTGCAATTAAAACACCACGTGGTGGATAGCTATGCTGATTTTTATCATGAGACTTTGATTGGTGGCGGTCGTCAAAATGACCCAGCCTTGTTGGATTATTTTGCGTCACATGGCGCCTTAGCGCTTGATTGGCTGGCAGCACATCAGATTGAACTAGACGACTTAACCATTACCGGAGGGATGCGAGTTAAACGCACCCACCGACCAAGTAGTCTAGCACCAATTGGGGGCTTTTTGATCACGCAATTATTAAAAGTGATTGCAGCTGAAAAGATTCCACTGTTTACTGAAGTCACGGTGACCAGCTTACAACAAACGGAAGCTAAAGTTACGGGAGTACGAGTGACCTTAGCCACCGGTGAAGAACGAACGTTACAAAGCGCAGCGGTAATTTTAGCCACCGGTGGTTTTGGCGCCAACCGGACTTTGATTGGCAACTATCGGCCAGATTTGACGGCTTATCAAACCACTAATCAACCAGGTGCGACCGGTGATGGCTTAACTTTAGCCACCCAGGTCGGCGCACAACTAGTTGATATGGATCAGATTCAGGTTCATCCGACTGTGCAACAAGAGACGGATCATCCGTTCTTAATTGGTGAAGCCGTGCGTGGCGAGGGCGCTATCTTGGTCAATCAAGCGGGACAACGGTTTGTGAACGAGTTAGCGACCCGAAAAGCTGTCACAGCGGCGATTGACCAGTTACCAACTAAGCATGCTACTTTGATTTTGGATCAATCTGTACGGCAACGCGTGCCCGCAATTGAATTTTACGATCATATGGGGTTAGTTGAAACCGGCGCAACCTTAACTGAATTAGCGGCTAAAATTAATCTGCCAGCTGCGGCGTTAACGCAAACCGTGACGACTTGGAATACGGCCGTGGCGACACAAAATGATGCGGCTTTTAACCGGAAAACTGGCATGAGTCATGGCCTTAAGACGGGACCATTCTATGCGATTCGCATTGCACCAGCTGTACATTATACGATGGGTGGGGTTAAGATTAACCGGCAAACCCAAGTCTTAAATGCCAACCAACAAGTGATTCCAGGGCTCTATGCGGCCGGTGAAGTAGTTGGCGGGCTGCATGGAAATAACCGGATTGGTGGTAACTCAATTGCTGAAACCGTGATTTTTGGTCGGCAGGCAGGGCAACAAGTCTATCGTTATTTAACGGCACTTAAAACTGAATAAACTAAAGCGGGGCCGTCAAATATGGCGGCCCCACTTTTTGTAACTGATTGGAAGGGGTGCTGAAATCGGCAAAACTGTGGCAATTAATGTGTTTGTTCAGAGAACTAAACAGCCGAAAGTGACTAACCAATTGGTACTTTATTAGGTTGTCACGATAAATAAGTGCTGATTTGGATGCGATGGGGCATCCAAATCAGCTACGACCGAATTATGGGTGCACCCCTTATTAGTGGGGAGTGTTTTCGATGAAGCCAAAAGCATTTTTACCAATCGGTCAACTTGGAAAGTGAAAACGACTTAAGCTTGCTTGATGAAGTTTTGACCGGCTTTAATTAAGTCAGCGGTCTGCTGATTAAGTAGCGGTGGTAATTGGTCGAAATCAAAGTAGGCTAGTTTTAAAGTTTCATTGGTGGCTTGACGTAAAACCTGTCCGCCAACTGCGCGGACTAAGAATAGTCGCGTGATTGTTTGGGCGATATCGCCATTTGGATAGGCGGTTTCGCCGCGATCAAAAATACCAATGGGGGCTACTATCTCAACCTTGAGGCCACTGTCTTCTTCGTATTCGCGGACGCAAGCAGTGGCATAAGTTTCGCCGTATTCTAAATAACCACCGGGTAAGCTCCAATTATGGGTATCAGTCCGTAAGTTCAGGAGTACCCGTTGCTGTTCATCAACTAAAATTCCAGCGGCCGTGTTTAAAATAATGGGCTTGTGGCCCACTAAAGCGCGAATTTCTTGAATATAATTTGCCATTATTATGCCTCACCTTCATGGTTGTTAAAGTTAATTATACGCGTTGCTGATAATAAATAAACCGGTTACAGCCGCGGAAATTGCCAATTTTGTTGGGCCTTAAATAGCGACTTTAATGCTAACTGGGTTTGCGCATCCGTCGTTTTTTAGCTAAGATGGTAGCTATATCCTGCTATCATAGTAGCAGTAGTTCTTTGAATAATGAAAAGAGAGAAAACGATGCAAAGAAAATTAAGTACGGGCCAAATGCAGATGATTGCATTAGGTGGCACGATTGGCGTAGGGCTCTTCATGGGTTCTGGCTCAACCATCAAGTGGACCGGACCGTCAGTTTTGATTGCGTATATCGTCGCCGGCGCTTTTTTGTACCTGATTATGCGAGCTTTGGGTGAAATGCTGTACGTTGATCCAAATACGGGGTCTTTTGCCAAGTTTGCTTCTGAATATATTCATCCGGTCTTCGGCTATTTAACCGCATGGAGTAATGTCTTCCAGTTTGTGGTGGTTGGGATGAGTGAGATGATTGCGTTAGGCGGCTATTGCCGCTATTGGTGGCCAAACTTACCAGACTGGATTCCAGGCTTAATTGCGATTGGTTTTTTATGTGCGGCTAATTTGATTTCGGTCAAGATGTTTGGCGCCTTGGAAACTTGGTTCTCCCTCATTAAAGTGGTCACCATCATTTTAATGATTATTGCGGGGCTGGGACTGATCTTGTTTGGTTTTGGGAATCATGGTCATGCTATTGGTATCAGTAACCTGTGGGCGCACGGCGGCTTTTTCACGGGTGGGGTGAAAGGTTTCATGTTTGCCTTAGCAATTGTCTTGGCGTCTTATCAGGGGATTGAACTGATTGGTGTGACGGCTGGTGAAGCTGAAAATCCGCAGAGCACGTTAGTTAAAGCGATCCGGTCGACCGTCGCTAGAATTTTGATTTTTTACGTCGGCGCCATTTTCGTGATTGTTAGTATTTATCCCTGGGATCAATTGAGTCAGATCGGCTCCCCCTTCGTTCAAACGTTTGCCAAGATTGGGATTACTGCGGCCGCGTCGATTATTAATTTCGTGGTCATCACGGCCTCACTATCTGGAACGAATTCTGGGATTTATAGTGCCAGTCGGATGACGTATACCTTAGCGGAAAATCGACAATTACCACACAAGATGACCTTGTTAAATCGCCATGGGGTCCCGTTTTATGCGGTCATTTCAATTTCAATTGGAATTTTAATTGGGGTGTTACTAAATGTGATTTTGCCCTATTACTTTAAAAGTGCCAGTGAAATTTTCGTGATGGTTTATAGTTCGAGTGTCTTACCTGGGATGGTGCCGTGGATTGTGATTTTGATCAGTCAGATTGAATTTCGCAAACAAAATGCGGCTAAGATGGTCAACCATCCTTTCAAGATGCCATTTTCACCGTATTCGAATTATTTAACGTTAGCTTTTTTAGCGTTAACCTTGGTATTTATGTTTATTAATCCGGAAACGCGGTATTCGATTTTAGTGGGAGTTGTCTTTTTAGTTATCATGACGATCATTTACTTCCGAAAATATCGCCAATCAACGGATACACATTAATCAGTTATCAATGATCAGCTTGTGACTTAATGGTCACCGGCTTTTTATTTGGGCAAAAGTTGCGGTAAAATTGGGTATCAACGGATTAATGAAGGGGGTTTTGAGGCAATGGTTAAACAAGGACATTATGCTAGCTCAAGTCGACGGAAGGTTGTCCATCAGCTCAAACAGCATCATCAAGCGCAGGCTGATCGGGTCATTGCCACAGCGGCGATAGCCGAATTTTTACAGGTCCGGTATCATTTGACGCAGGCCGGTGCACAACGGCCAATCGTACGTAAAACCATGCAACGCTGGCTAACGCAGTGGTTGGCATTAGCCACAGCGACGCCTGCCACGACTTGGTCGGTCGCCACTTTGACGGCACAAACGTTGCAAGCATTCAACCGGCAGTTACCTTGGCAGGGGTATGCGCTGGTATTACAAAATTTTGCAGCGTGGCAAGCTTTCTTGGTTAAAGAGGTTCCCGCAGTGCCACTGACGACACGGCTAACGTTGACGGCATTGCAGTCGCCGACACAGATTCAAGCACAGGTGATGCAACAATTGGCGGTGAATGGCTTGTTAGGCTTGCTGGGCCAAGATGAACAGCGATTAGCCCAAGTGACGACGACGCAGGTGGCACAATTACAAACAAGTCTACAAGTAGCGGGTAAGGTGGACTGGCAACGGGTCGCCACGTTACTAGAACCAGTTGCGGCCACGGCTACCAGTCAAGATATAAGTACACAGACTTGGGTGCAACAACTGAGAAAATTAACACCGAAAGATTTTGACTAAATGTTCAAAAAGGAGATGCACTAATGAAATTTATGACGTCTGATCAGGTGACTTTAGATTATACGGATGCGGGCCACGGACAAGCAGTGGTTATTTTAACCGGTTTTGGTGGTGCTAAAGCTATCTGGGCGGCCCAAATCCCGGTGTTGCTTGCTGCGGGCTATCGGGTTATTAATCTGGATGGCCGGTGCCAAGGGCTTTCAGAACACACGGCAAAAGGATTACGGATGAGTCGGCGGGCCCTGGATGCGGCTGAATTAATTGCAGCCTTACAATTAGAAAAACCGATTTTAATGGGAAATTCTATGGGAGCAGCAACTTGGTTTGCTTACCTATCCTTGTTTGGGGATGCTAACGTTGGCGCAGTGATTGATGTTGATCAATCGCCTAAAATGATCAACACCCCCCAATGGCCTTATGGCTTTAAAAAATTAACTTGGACAGATTTTCCCGCTAGTTTCCAGCAACCATTGGGGCGTTCGACCTTCAAACACATTGATGACGCAACGTATGCGCAAGTTAAAGCGGTTGCCAACCAAGCGCCATTTGATGCCCCCTTAATGGGCCCTTTACTGATCAATCACGCTGTTCAAGACTGGCGCGATGTGATCCAACAACTGACCAAGCCGTTTTTGATTATTGCAGGTCAAGAATCCCCTTACTTTAATTCAGATTTTGCGGCGGTTGTGGCGCAGACCGCCCCACAAGGGCAAAGTGTTGTGATTCCAGCAGCCGGCCATATTGTTATGGCTGAACAGTCAGCCGCGTTTAATACCGCATTATTACATTTTTTAGCAACGGTAACGTCAAGCGATGAGGATTAGCATCGCTGTTTAGTTGTTTTTGTTGACTAAATATGCCATAATTTGTTCGAATATATTTTAGCGATGGGGTAGGCTAAATTAAGCGAACGAAATGGGGATGGCTTAATGTCAATTCATCAAAACAATTTTTATGCTAACGAATTAGGCCGGCTGGTTAACGTGACGGTGATTTTACCGGAGCCAATGAATTCGGCGGGGAAGGTCGCCGCTACTTTCAGTCGCGGGTCAGCCCAATTACCTGTTATCTGGCTGTTACATGGTTTAGGTGGCGATGCGACGACGTGGATCCGCCAGACTGCAATTGAACGTTTAGCGACCCAGTATCGCGTCGCTGTCGTGATGCCACAAACGGAACGCGGCTTTTATACGGATATGGTCACTGGACCCCGGTATTGGACCTTTTTGACGACTGAATTACCAGACCGATTACGATTCATGTTCCCACTAAGTGCCGCCCGTGAACAAAATTTTGTGGTCGGAAATTCCATGGGTGGGTATGGGGCCTTGCGATGGGCGCTAACGTATCCAGAACGTTTTGCCGCCGTTGCTGCACTATCACCAGTGACGGATTTGGCACGTTTTCGGGTAGAACAGGCCGCAATTATGCCCGATTTTGACTTAGCGTTTGATCCGCAACATTTAAGCGATACGCCGGTTGGCATTGATTACTTGTTACAGCACTTGTCCGCACCTAGCCAGACCTTACGAGTCTTAATGACGACGGGGAGTGAAGATATGTTGCGGGCAATGGATGTCGCCTATCAGCCCCGGTTTGCCAATGCCTTTAAAACGAATTTTACGTGGCAAGAATTACCTGGACGTCACGATTGGCCGTTGTGGAATCAGCAGTTGCCGATGGTGATGCAATGGCTATGTGGCGAACAGTTGGCGCCATTGTAAAATTGTTTCACGTGAAACAATTGCTAAAACTCAAAAAAATCCCCGCCGGAAATTAGCTTCCAGCGAGGATTTTTTTGTTAATCAGTTTTAAGATTTAATTTAAGCCCGGATCTTTTTCCAAAAAGTGGAAGCGGATGAACTTACCAATTTCAGTGACAATTAGGACCACAATTCCAGCTAGGATGGGAATTCCCCAGCCGTAACCAAAGCTAACGTTGGTTGTGTGGAAGACTGATTGCATAAATGGCAAGTAGACAATCCCTAACTGTAGCAGAATAAGAATGCCGACAATGTAAAAGGCCATTTTATTTTGAAAGAGGTATTTAGAAATGACGGGATGGTTATTCCGCAAGTTAAACAGGTAGAAAATCTTCCCAAAGATAATGATGTTTAACGACATCGTACTTCCGACCACATTTGGCAAACCTAACGCAGTTAAGTAGTCGTAGGCGAAAATACCTAGTCCGGAAATGAGCAACGAAACATAGACAATTTCAAAGGAGTCTAACTTGGATAAAAGTCCGGCTTTGACGTTTCGCGGCCCGCGGGCCATAATCCCAGCCTCGGGTGGTTCGAAAATAAACGCAAACTGAATTGTTAATGCCGATACCATGTTAATCCAGAGTAACTGTGTCGGGTAGAGGGGCAATTCATGGCCCATTAGAATACTGATGATGACGACCAAGCCTTCTGCAAAACTGGTTGGCAGTAAAAAGCGAATCGTTTTCCGAATATTATCAAAGACGTGGCGACCTTCACGGACTGCCGCCACTATGTCGGCGAAATCATCGTCTGCTAAGACCATATTAGCAGCTTCTTTGGCGACTTCAGTTCCCTTAATCCCCATAGCAACCCCAATATCGGCTTGTTTTAAGGCTGGTGCATCGTTGACCCCGTCACCAGTCATTGAAACGACGTGTTGATTAGCTTGTTGTGCGCGGACAATCCGTAATTTATTGGCCGGAGTAGCGCGGGCAAAGACATTGTAGTCATCAATTTGGGCGTTGAGTTGTTGATCATCTAAAGCATCGATTTCAGGCCCCGTGATGGTTTTGACGTGTGGCGCTAAAGCCAACTTGTTGGCAATTGCCATCGCCGTATCTGGGTGGTCACCGGTAATCATTTTAACTTGGACACCAGCTTGGCGAAGTTCCGCAATGGCGGCAGCGGCTTCTTCACGGGGTGGGTCAATGATTCCGACCATACCGGCTAAGGCTAAGTTGCTAATGTTTTTGGCATCAATGGTCGTCATGTCTGGCGCAACGACTTGATAAGCTAAGGCGACGACGCGCAAGCCATCTGCGGTTAGGTCGGCCATGGCATGATCCCAATAAGTGGGAGCTGTTTTTTGATCGGTTAATCGCAAAATAGTAGCGGGCGAGCCTTTGACCATCAATAAGCGTTGGCCGTTAAAGTCAGCTAAACGTGCGGAGAATCGGAAAGCAGAGTCAAAAGGTAGCGAGTCGACTTCGGCTACTTTCGGATCATGACCAGTCATCTTACGATAAAGCGTTGTTAAGGCGCCATCGGTCGGTTCACCGGTCAGTTCCCATTTATTGTTTTCAAAATGCAATTGTGCATCAGTGGTTTGACCGGCAATATTGACTAGCCATTCCATGCTTTCATCCTGATGCCAATCCATTGTTTGACCGTTTAGTTTTAAGGACCCGTCGAAGTTAACGCCACCATCGGCATCATAACCCACACCAGTAACATCGAAGAAATGGTGTGGGGTGACCACTTTCGTGACGGTCATTTCATTTTTAGTTAAGGTCCCAGTCTTATCGGTATTAACAATATCCACGGCCCCCAGGGTTTCGACAGCGGGTAATGATTTAACGATGACATTTTTCTTCGTCATGCGCCGGGTCCCCATGGCTAAGACAACCGAAGTACTGGCAGGTAAGCCTTCTGGCATGGAACCCACGACCATGGTAATCACGGCAATTAGTAGGGTTGGTAAGCTGTAAGTATCCATCAGCAGGCCCAGACCAAATAACAAGACGGCTGCGACGACGATGGCGATTGATAAGCCGAGACCCAATGAATTCAAGTTTCGCATTAGCGGGGTCGGCTTTTCTTTGACAGCGCCAACCGATTGTTGAATGGCCCCGATTTCGGTTGCTTCGGCGGTTGCCACGACAATGCCTAAGCCGGAACCACTCGTGACCGCCGTTGAAGCATAGACCAAGTTACGCCGATCTGCCAAGGCCAATTGCTCAGCTGGCATGGGCTCTTCAATCTTTTCAACCGGATTGGTCTCACCAGTAAGAATGGATTCTTGCACACTTAGATTATCGGCAGAAATGAGGCGCATATCTGCCGGGACGGCGTCGCCCGCCTCCAAGTTGACCAAGTCACCAACTACTAAGTCGCGCGCATCAATCTCAAGTTTTTGGTTGTCGCGAATGACAAAGTTTTTAGATATCAGCATTTCACGGATGCGCTCTAAGGCGTTTCCCGCTTGACGTTCTTGCACGTAACCAATGATGGCATTGGCAATGATGACCAACCCGATGACGATGGAATCTGAGTAACGATGCATGAGAAACGTCATAATTGCGGCGGCAGCTAAAATATAAATAATACTATTATTAAACTGCTTGATGAACTGAATGAAGCGAGAAGTGTGCTTGGTTTCCAGTTCATTCCGACCGTTTTGTTGTAAACGGTGCTCAGCTTCGGCAGCACTAAGGCCAGTCACAGGATCAGTCCGGTACTTGGTTGCTAAAGTTGGTTCATCAAGCTGCCACAAATGGGTGGTATCCGGAGGCACCTGATCTTGGTCTTCCGGGTTAGTCAACTGCTGATTGTTATTATCTATCATTAAATTCACTCCTATAAAAGTTTTAAATTAAGCTTAACGATGGGGCGCAGTAAAATCGTTACGTTTTTTGGGCGTTAAGCAGGCCAAGGTGGCCACATCCCTTCCGGTTTTAGGTTGTCGTTAGTTATTATTATAAACGAATATTAATCGGCGTTGTTATAAAAATGTTTTACAGTTATATAACGCTTAATTACTTTAGTTGCAATAGTATATCAGATTACCCGTTAAAAGGCGCTAGTTAGCATTGCAACCCGGGTTTAAAACCAGTATGATGGCTAATAAATATAACTAAAAGGAAGCTAACTTGATGATTACCTATCGCTATTCTGTGGCGGCGGATTTACCGGCATTATTCGCCATTGATCAAACTATCTGGAATTCACAAAATAGTCCGGGGCCGATACTAGCCAAGGACCTCGCGGCATATACGCAAAATTATCCAAGCGGCAGTCAATTGGTGGCAGTTCAAGATGAGCAAATTTTAGGGATGATTTCTTGGAATCCAATGCCGCCCTTTATGTCAATGCGATTTACTTGGGATATTGGCATCGGGATTTTACCGCAAGCACAACATCAAGGCGTTGGGCGTGGTTTGATGACGAAACTTAAGGCTGAAGCGCGGCGTCTCGGGATTCATCGGCTTGAATTACGGGTGCTAGCGACTAATTTGGTGGCCCGGCAGTTCTATGCACAACTGGGATTTCAAGTAGAAAGTGTGGCCCGTGAGGCCTTTTACTTAGATGGTCATTTTGTGGATGACTATGGCTTGGCTTATTTGATTGATGAGTAGTGGAAATCAGTCAAGATCGGCGTTAATAATCGTTACAAAAAAGCGCTCGGGCAACTTTGTCCTGAGCGCTTAGTGTTTTAAAGGCATTACTAGCTTAGTCGATAGGGTCCTTCATGAGTAACCAAAGGATTAAGTAGGCGATTAATCCAGGAAACATCGGTGTAATTGCGAGTACGATGAAAATAAGCCGTGCGAGATTGGCATTCCAGTCGTAACGGGTGGCAATGCCGCCAATGACACCGGCAATCACACGATTTTGATTGGAACGATGAATGTTAATTTTCATGACGAAAGCCCTCCTTGAAGTGTATTTACACCTAGTGTAGCGTGTTCAGACTGGTCCGTCTACTAAGAGGCTTTTAAGCGGTTGGAAATGGATGTTCAGTGAGTACTGTTGTGTAGTAAGCGATTTCCTGGAGTGCTTGTGATAAGCCTTTGGTATAGCGTGCTTTTAGTGGGGCTGCCGCGATGAAGTGACCATCGGGTTGCAGGTTGTTTTGTAACTGACCAACAGGGGTGGGTTTAGGTAAGACCAGCATGCCTAGCCGTTGTAAGACGGGGACCAGCGCTGCCGCACCAAACTGGCCACCACGCATGTTATCAGCATATGAAACGAGTTTAACCGGTTTACGCTGGCCTTCAAAAGCCAGAAAATCGAGGGCATTTTTGAGCGCGGCCGGCATCGCATGGTTATACTCTGGTGTCAAGATGAGGTAACCGTCTGCTTGGGCCATATCACTAACCCATTGTTGCTGATTAGCGGGTAAGTGACGCTGGTTGTTTGCCATTGGTGGTAGTGCTTCATCAAAAAAGGGTAGATTGTATTGAGCTAAGTCTAAAAAGGTCGTCTTGAGACCTAATTCAGTACATAATGCAGGTGCCGTCAGCTGCAAATGGTTGAATAAAGCCCGACCGAGGGAACTTTTACGGGTACTACCTAAAATAATCGCAATTGTTTGCATAAGTAATTAACTCCATTTCGTTATTGATTCGCATGAATACAAAATGTTATTATAGACGGATAATCTTAATAATACAAGTATTTATTCATGTGAATTAAAAAGGAGATGAAAAGATGACCGAACCGTTAATCGAGCAGATAATGTCTGAATTAAATGCATTTATCGCCCAAGATGGCGTTGATGATGACGAGAAACAATGGGCGCAACGACAGACGACGGATGTCCACCTGCAACAGCAACTCAAGCAATTGTCGACTACCGATATTAAGGTAATTGCGCAATTAGCGACACAATCGGCGACGCACGCTAAAGCATTGCCACAACTAACGACGTTGTCACAAGCGACCATCTCACGAGCAGTTACTAAGTTAGCGCAGGTGGGCTTAGTTGAAAAATTTCGGAGTTTGCAAAACAATAAAGAAGTTTTAGTGCGGTTAACGACAGCGGGGCAACAGGTGGCACAACTCCAGCACCAATTAAAGCTGGCGATTGCTGCACAAGCCAGCGCCATTGCTGCAGACTATACGCCAGCAGAATTGACCCGGTTCGTGACCTTGATGCACCGAATTCGCCAAATCAAGCTGTGACTAGCATCTGGGAATGATAAGTCATTGACAGCCACGGTCAAAATTGTAAGTTAATAGCTGACAAGCCATACTCAGTTCTGGTATTGAAAGCGATAATGACCTTTTATATTCAGTCGTAAAATTGGAATTTTCGTTGAGATACTAATTTTGATCAAAGCTTAGTAAAACAGATTTTACTTGTTGAAACCTCCTATGAAATGCAGCGCACTGAA
Source organism: Lactobacillus sp. CBA3606 (assembly GCF_002970935.1). Taxonomy (NCBI): domain Bacteria; kingdom Bacillati; phylum Bacillota; class Bacilli; order Lactobacillales; family Lactobacillaceae; genus Lactiplantibacillus; species Lactiplantibacillus kimchii. Next base: position 1,764,175 of record NZ_CP027194.1, read on the forward strand.
AATCAAAGGTGTGCCAGTTACGCTAATATTTCCCGGGAAATAATCGTGAACTACTCAAAAAATGTGGGCTGAAATGTGATAAGCTAGGTTGTACTATCTTGACTTACAAAAAATTAGTAGTCGCTAGATTTGGAGATGATAGTTGTGGATGACGCAGAACGTGAGCGCGGACCATGGCATCGTAATTTAATTGTTTTATGGTTTTGTACCTTTGTGGCTGGGATGGCATTTAGTGAAATTATGCCATTTTTGTCATTGTTTGTGAGCCAGCTAGGAGACTTTAATAAGCAGCAAGTGACCTTTTATAGTGGTCTTGCCTATGCGGCTGATTATGCTATTTCTGCTATTTCCGCACCATTATGGGGTATTATTGCGGATAAAAAAGGTCGTAAAGTGATGTTACTACGCGCTTCGTTAGGGATGGCGTTGGCGATGGGGTTAATGGGGTTTGTCACCAATGTTTGGCAATTAGTTGCTTTACGGGCTTTACAAGGTGTCTTTGCCGGTTTTATTTCCAATGCGCAAGCGCTAGTCGCTTCTCAAACACCACGTAAATATAGTGGTCACGCATTGAGTACCTTAATCACTGGGGCCGTTAGTGGTCAGTTATTTGGGCCGGTTATCGGTGGTGTCTTAGCCGAAGTGTTCTCGATTCGAAATACGTTCTTTATTACGGCGGGGTTATTAGTTGGTGCATTCTTGCTGAGTTTGTTCTTCGTGCAAGAACATTTCAAACCAGTTGATCATCATCGAGAACCGGGTGCTAGTCGCAATCCATTGGCAGCCTTTCAAAATCCTAAGTTAATCATTATCATGCTGTGCTCGACCATGATTGTCCAACTAGGGAATGCGTCAATTGCGCCGATTATTAGTTTATATGTGCGCGAATTGATGCATTATAAAGGCCCAATTACGGTTGTGGCCGGGATTATTGCTGCCTTACCCGGAATTTCTAATATTTTAGCGGCCCCTCGGCTAGGTCGGTATGGCGACCAGCATGGTTCAGGGCGGGTGCTATTGTTTGGGTATGTTTTTGCAGTTATTATGTATTTCCCACAAGGTTGGGTCACGAGTGTGATTGCCTTAGGGTTGTTACGATTTGCGATTGGAATTTCTGATGGGGCACTGTTCCCAGAAATTCAAACCTTATTGACTAAGAATACGCCAGTGCATTTGACGTCAACGATTTTCAGTTACAATCAGTCTTTTCAGGCGATTGGTAATATGTTAGGCGCTTTGTTAGGTGGCGTAATTGCTGGGATTTTTGACTATAATTCAGTCTTTATTCTGACTGCCGTGATGTTGGCCATTAACTTAGGCTTGATTTTGTGGTTGGTCCCAGGAATTTGGAAACAACAGGGGTCATTAGCTGAATAGTACGGTCTAAATGGTTAGGGAGGCGTACCTCGCTAACCATTTTTTGTTGTCAAAATTGAAACGAAGGCGTATGGTAATTCTATGACTATCGAACTAAAACAACAGATTAGTGAAGACCAACAACGTATCGCAATCTTTAAAGCTTTGGCTGATCAAAACCGATTGCGAATTATCCGAGTACTTTATCAGACGAACCGTGAAATGACTTGTAGTGAGGTAGGTGCGCAATTAAAGATTAGCAAGTCCACGGTGTCTTATCATTTTAAAGCCTTACGATTAGTTGGTTTAACTAATACACGGCGCGTGGCGCAGACGAAGTATTTGTCTTTACGCGCCGCGACGTTTGACCAGTATTTACCTGGTTTTTTAAGCACGCTATAATTTTTCTGAAACTTAGTTCGATATTTGTCGAATTAAGTAAGCTAAGAGGAGTGGATTTTCATGTTGAACACGCATCAGCATAGCCGTTATCTGACTTTAGGCATGATGTTAGCCGCCGCTAATATGCGTTTGCCGATTACAATGATGCCAGGGTTAATCAGTAGTTTAAAACGAACTTTAGGTTTACCGAGCTCAATGGCAGGTTTATTGACGACGATTCCGTTGCTGACCTTTGCCGTGATGTCACCACTAATTTCACGGTGGGGTCGCCGGTTTGGCAATGAGCTGACCATTTATGCCATGCTGGTTATTTTAGTCATCGGCAGTTATTTACGGGTGATTCCGTCAATTACTTTACTATTTTTAGGGACGTTATTGGTTGGAATTGGCGCTGATGGTGGCAATGTCTTGATTCCAGCAATTATTAAGGATAATTTTCCAACTAAGATTGGCGTCGCTACCAGTGAGTATACCTTGTCAATGCTACTTATCGGTGCCTTTGGGACGGGACTTTCTGGCGTACTAACAGCGTATTGGTCGCTACCAGTTACAATGGCAGTGCTGTCGGTGCTAGGGATAGTTAACTTAATTGCTTGGGGACCAAATCTGAAATATAATCACCGTGCTGAACGTCCCACCGTTAAGCGTCAGGTGAGTGCCGTAGCACATGCTAGTGTCTGGCGGTTACCCTTAGCTTGGGTGGTGACGGCGTTCTTTGGGTTACAAGCCTTGGTCTATTATTCATTGTTAACGTGGTTACCGACTATTTTAGTGGCACATGGCTTCACGCTAGTTGCTGCCGGAAACTTAGTCACTGTCATGCAATTAAGTGGACTACCAATGTCGTATTTAGTACCGGCGACGGCTAGTAAGCCAGCCGGTATACGCGCAATGGTGGCGGTTGTCGGTGTTGGCTTTATCGCTGGGATTGCTGGCATTTTGGTTGGGGGACTCAACTTTGTAGTTGTTGCCGGCTTATGTGTGTTAATCGGTCTCGGCTCAGGTGCGGCTTTTAGCCTGGCAGTGGTGTTCTTTACGCAAAAAACGACGACTGGTTTTGAAACCGCAGACTTGTCAGGGATGGCCCAATCCGCCGGCTATTTACTGGCGGCCGTGGGTCCGGTTGTTTTCGGTTGGTTAGGGAGTCAGCTTGGCTGGACGCCAGTTCTGTGGTTGGCAATTGTTTTTTCAGCCTTACTCACATTAGCAGGCCTGGTCATACAGCGACATCCGTCAATCTATGACTAGGGTGTTGGGAGTGTCATTTTATTAAATTAAAAAAATTTAAAATTTACGAACTAATTAGTTGCCTTAGAGTAGGACTAAGGTCTTAAACTGAGCATTGTTAACTTAATCAAGCTATCTTAATTAGGAGGGCCCAACAATGGCAGTAATTCAGATTTTAGTCGTTGTCTTGGTTGCGACTGGGTTATTGACCCTTATTGGTGATCCGACACGACCACTAGCAACACAACGGATTAGACGGCGGCACTAAGCCGATTTTAACTAATGAATTTAATTATAGAAATGGAGATTTCTAAAAATGACAGTACTAACAGATACGTATACTTTAACCAATGGGGTTGAAATTCCACAGGTGGCTTTCGGTACTTGGCAAATTCCAAGTGGTGATACCACCTATCAAGCAGTTAAAAATGCGTTAGCTGCGGGCTATCGGCATATCGATACTGCTTTAGCTTATGGTAATGAACGTAGTGTCGGTGAAGCTATTCGTGATGCCGGTATTCCACGTGACGAGATTTTTGTCACGACAAAACTACCTGCTGAAACGAAGTCTTATCAAGGAACATTAGCGGATTTTGACCAATCACTAAAAAACTTAGGTTTGGACTATGTTGACTTGTATATCATCCATGCGCCATGGCCATGGGGTCAACTTGGAAGCAATTATGATGAAGCTAATCTAGAAGTTTGGCAAGCGATGGAAGCTATTTATCGAAGCGGTCGGGCCAAAGCTATCGGGGTTTCTAACTTTGCTGTCCACGACTTGAAAAATCTACTAAAACAGGCTGAAGTTAAACCAATGGTTAATCAGATTCAATACTATTTAGGCTATACTGAACCTAAGATTACGGCGTTTTCAACGGCCAACGGGATGTTGGTTGAGGCTTATTCGCCTTTAGCAACGGGTGGACTGGTCCACAATCCGGCAATTCAGCAAGTCGCTGATCACTATCAGGTTAGTGTCCCACAGTTGGCGTTACGTTTTGTGCTCCAAAATGGCATTTTACCGCTACCTAAGGCAATCAATCCGGCCCATATTGAGGCCAATACTAAGTTAGATTTTGAAATTAGTGCGGCGGATATGGTGACCTTAAATGCGATGTCGGTTGTGGATGCTTCTGTTTTTCACAATCCAACCCAAGGTTAAAAAGTTGCGGGTCAAATAATTGACCGCCCCCCGGTGACAGGGACTACACTAAGACTTGTAAATGAAGCCAATAAAAATGATAGGAGCAAAATTTGATGGCAACAATTAATGCCGCTAATGCGGGCACTTATGCATTTGATGATAATTTTAAGGTTAATCGGTTAGGTTACGGGACCATGCAATTGACTGGACCTGGAACCTGGGGTCCTTACAAAGACCCTGAAGCAGGGATTAAAGTCGTTAAGCAAGCCCTTGATTATGGGATTAACTTCTTTGATACTGCGGATTCTTATGGCCCTTGGTTTGCGGATCGGTATTTAGCAGCTGGTTTAAAGGGCGCTGCTAACCGGGATCAAATCTTTATTTCGGATAAAGTTGGTCAAACTCGGCAAGGACCAAATATTTGGACGCCACATGGTGAAGCCAATTATTTGCGGCAACAAGTTGAAGTGTCCATGATGACGTTGGGCTTAGACCATGAAGACTTGGTATTCTTGCATCGAATTGACAGTCATTTTTCAGTGGCCGAACAGGTCGGTGAATTGAAGAAATTACAAACCGAAGGCAAAATCAAGCATATCGGCTTAAGCCAAGTATCGGTTGCCCAAATCAAAGAAGCTCAAAAGGTCGCTAAGATTGATGCGATTGAAAACTTATACAACGTTGCCGACCATCATGATGATGACGTGGTTGATTATGCGGCTGAACAAGGCATGGCTTTCTTGCCTTGGTTCCCATTGGCAACTGGTAAATTAGCACAGCCCGGCAGTGCATTGAGCACGATGGCTGAAAAGTATCACGTTAGTCCGGCTCAAATCGCCTTAGCTTGGTTATTGAAGCGGTCAGCGAATATCTTGCCAATTCCTGGGACCAGTTCCGTGGCTCATTTGGCGGATAATGTTGCAGCTGCCAACGTCGATTTGACGACGGCTGACTTCAACGAACTAAGTCAATTAAGTCTTAAATAGATTATTAGCGTTTGGGCTCAAACCCGAACGCTTTTTTGTGCTTGTTTTTTTGAACCAGTTACGTTTAGAATAGAGAAAGCTTAAGTTGAAAGAGGATGGATAATCAGATGAAGACGCGCCTTGAAAGTAAGACACCAATGATTTATTTGGCGGGACCTTGGTTTACAGCGGGTCAACCCGAACGGTTAGCGAAGATTGAACAACTCATGAATGAGTTAGAATTAACGTATTACAGCCCACGCCTAGATGGAATCGATCTTACGCCAGATGCAACTGAGGCTGACCGTAATGCTGTTTTTGATGACAATGTAGCGCATTTGAAGCAAGCTAAGTTAGTCGTTGCGGTTGTGGATGGTTTTGACACAGGGACAATCTGGGAGACTGGTACGGCCTTTGGACTGAACATTCCAGTGGCCTATTACGCTGAGACTTTAGCTGATGGAACTTTTAATGTAATGTTGGCGAAATCAGGCAAAGCAACAGTCCAAAACATGGCTGATTTGAAGGCATTTTTACAGGATCCGACGACGGATGACTTTCAGTATGCTGGTGCGATTCGATAAATACCATAATCATATAACTAAATAACGCCATTCTGATAATTTTTTATCAGAATGGCGTTATTTAGTTTAAGTAGATTTTTAAACTAATCTAAACTTTTATCAAGAATTGAACGTAGAACTTTCTCACGTAGTGCAACTGCATCTACTTGGTTACGATTTTCATAGCCTTGAGTGAGCACATCACAAATGTATAGCTGTGAAATTCGCCCAGCAACTGAACCACCATTTAGAAATTCTTCGATGGCTGTTTGTAAAACGACATCACCGAGTTGAGCGACAGGACTATTTAAATTATTGGTAATCGCAATAACCTTAGCCTGGTTATTCTTGGCAATTTTTAGGGCATCATAGGTATCTTTAGTTCGGCCGGTTAGAGACAGACCGATAACTAAATCAGTTGATTTAAATAATGAGGCAACTTGCGCCTGAATATGTGGATCACTAACGGGCGTCGCTTGCACGCCCACACGTAAAAGGATTGAAGCAAATGATTCACTTACTTGGGCACTGCCACCAACACCAAAAATATAAATCGATTTAGCCTGACTCAGCAAATCAATAGCCTGGTTTAGTCGGTTAGGATCAATTAATTGAGCAGTCGCAGTTAAAGCATCTTGTAGATGGCGATTAATATCATCATAGTAATCAGCTGGTCGGGTCTGTTCCTTTTGAGTAAAATCCTCTTTAGCAATTTCGATTTTGAAGTCAGAAAAGCCACTAAAGCCTAATTTTTGACAAAAACGAATAATGGTTGCATCACCAACTTTAGTTGCCATTTTGATATCACTCATTGTAGCGTACATTAGTTGACTACCAACTTTTAAGACGTAGTCGGCAACTTTTTTTTCTGAACGGGTTAGCGTTTCATACTGTTCATGAATTAAGTAATCATAGCGCAACAGTTATCACCATCCTTATAGGTAATATTATACGCTATTCCAAATGAAATTAAATTGGAGTATTACTCCATAAAAATAAATAAAGCGCTTTACATTATCCAAAACAGCTGTTATATTTTATTTGGAGATAAAATCCAAAAAGATTGTTTATGGAGGAATTACGGATAATGAAAAAATCACAATTTTTATCACAAATTAAAAATGGTCTCATTGTTTCTTGCCAAGCATTACCGGGGGAACCGTTGTACACCAAGACTGGTGGGGTGATGCCACTATTAGCAAGTGCCGCACAACAGGCCGGAGCAGTCGGAATTCGGGCGAATTCAATTCGGGACATCAAGGAAATTCAAGGCGTTGTTGATTTACCAATTATTGGCATTATAAAAAAAGACTATTTACCAGAGAAACCATTCATTACAGCCACCATGCAAGAAGTTGATGCGTTAGTTGCGGCCGGGGTTGAAGTAGTTGCGTTTGATTGTACTGATCGTCAACGTCATGATGGGCTAACCGTGACGGCCTTTATTCAGCAAGTTAAAGCCAAGTATCCTGATCAATTATTGATGGCTGATATTTCAACTTTTGATGAAGGGATAACTGCTTGGCAACAAGGGATTGACTTTGTCGGAACCACACTCAGTGGCTATACAGAAGAAAGTCCTAGACTAATTGGCCCTGACATTGATCTGATTAATAAGCTAGTAGCTGGCGGGGTTGACGTGATTGCCGAAGGTCGTATTCATAGTCCTGAACAAGCGCAGGTCGTTCATAGTTTAGGTGTGGCTGGAATGGTCGTTGGTGGGGCAATTACGCGGCCTTTAGAGATTGCAACGCGCTTTATTCAAGCAATCAAATAACTTTTTAGGAGGATTGAAAAATGTTTAAACAATTTTCTAAGCTGGGTCAAGCTTTTATGCTGCCAATTGCTATTTTACCCGCAGCAGGATTATTACTTGGATTAGGTGGGGCTCTAACGAATAAAAGTGCGTTGACGGCATACCCTTTCTTAGATGTCAGTTGGTTACAAACCATTCTAAAAGTAATGAATTTTGCAGGAAATGCTGTTTTTGCTAATATTGCGCTAATCTTTACAGTTGGGATTGCAGTTGGTTTAGCTAAAGGGGATAAAGGGACGGCAGGGTTGTCTGGGGCGGTAGCGTATCTAGTGTATACCGCTACAATCAGTGGATTATTACAATTGTTTTCCGCCAAAGATGCTGCAATTGATACGGGTGTTTTAGGGTCCATTGTCGTTGGTGGGGTAGTTGCCTATTTACATAACCGCTACCGTAAAATTGAATTACCACAATTTTTAGGTTTCTTTGGTGGATCAAGGTTCATTCCCATTGTTTCTTCCTTCGCAGCAATCGTTTTAGGTATGATTTTTTACTTAATTTGGCCACCGATTCAGGGATGGTTAGTGGTTGCGGGGAAAGAAATTGCAACCTTAGGTAGTATCGGAACTTTTCTCTATGGCTTCTTACTTCGTTTACTTGGTGCGGTTGGTCTGCATCATACTATCTATCCTATGTTTTGGTACACCTCTTTGGGCGGAACCGAAGTTGTAGCTGGTCATACGATTCAAGGGGCACAGAACATTTTCTTTGCTCAATTAGCTGACCCCAACCATACGGGATTGTTCACCTATGGGACACGATTCTTTGCTGGTCGATTTGCAACAATGATGTTTGGCCTACCAGCTGCGGCACTAGCAATGTATCATGCCATTCCAAAACGTAATCGTAAACAAAATAGTGGCTTGTATTTTAGTGGCGCTTTGACATCGTTTTTAACAGGTATTACTGAACCTTTAGAGTATACGTTTTTATTTGTTGCACCCTGGTTATATGTTATTCATGCGTTCTTAGATGGCTGTTCTTTCTTTGTTGCTGATATTTTAAATATTCGAATTGGCAATTCATTTTCCGGTGGCTTGATTGATTATTTACTCTTTGGTGTGCTACAGGGTCAAGATAGGACGCATTGGATGTATGTTATTCCTTATGGGATTGCTTGGGCATTTATTTACTATTTTGTTTTTTCATTTTGTATCAAAAAATTTAAAGTTGCTATTCCAGGAATGGTAGATGTCGATAACACTAGTGTCGTAGAATCCAGCAGTAGCGATAGTGATTTAAATACGCAATCGCAAATAATCATTGACGCATTGGGCGGTGCAACGAATATTGAATCAATTGAAGCTTGTGCGACGCGATTACGAATTGCGGTTAAAGATAGTGGCCTAGTTGATAAAACGCAGCTTAAATCATTAGGTGCAACTGCTGTTCTTGAAATGGGTGGCGGTATTCAAGCTGTTTTCGGTGGTAAAGCAGATTTGTATAGTCAAGAGATTAATCAGATTTTAGGTACTGATTAGGAGGAAAAATAAAATGTTTAAATTTTTGAAGAAAAAAGTAGCGTTGAAGTTAGTGGCACCGGTTGATGGTCAAATAGTAGCGTTAGAAAATGTGAACGATCCTGTTTTTTCACAAAAGTTAATGGGAGAAGGGTTTGGTATTCAGCCAACCAGTGGTCAAGTGTATGCGCCGATTAGTGGTACGATTACTAGTGTGTTTAAGACTAAACATGCCATCGGTCTAACGACGCCGGAAGGATTAGAAATATTAATACACATTGGTTTGGATACGGTTGAATTGAATGGTGTACCATTCAGCATCCAGGTTAAAAAAGATGATCAGGTTACTCCTAAGACCGTTTTAGCGGATGTCGATTTTGAGCAAATTAAAGCTGCTGGTAAAGAGACCGTTGTATTAACGTTGGTTACTAATTCTGCGACCCAGTTAGCTGAGTTAACGGCGATTAGCACGCAACCGATTAAACATGGGGCGGAAGTCACTAGTCTAACCCTTAAATAAAGTATCAAAAAGGTTGCTTGATCAGATTTTGATTAAGCAGTCTTTTAAGTTAAAAATAAATAAAGTAATAAAAAGCCTAAGTTCATTAAGGCGAGTTAAAGAACTGGCTGGTTGCTGTCGTTTGAGTAGCATTTTAACGGTCAATCGGTTAATTTGAAGAAGTCCCGAAGATAAACTGCCACGCCATCTTGCGTATTGGGCAATGTGACTGCCGTTGCGGCTTGTTGCACAATAGCTGGCGCGTTACCCATGGCGATACTGTGATCGGCAACTTGAAACATACCCAAGTCATTCAAGCCATCACCAAAAACTAAAGTGTGCGCACGGTCAATGCCGGTTGCTTGTTGAATGGTGGTAATAGCAGTGGCTTTATCAACACCATGCGGGATTAATTCTAAATTATGCGGGTTAGAACTCGATAAATTTAGGGTGGTTGTCTGGCCTAGTTCAGTGCGAATTGCCGCCAACTGAGCAGGGTTTCCGTAGGCAATTGCATTGGTGATATACCCAGCAAGCTTGGGCAGATATTCAGGCCCAATCAACGGTAATGCATTTAAATCTGGCATTGTGACGACGTTGGCGCGGGCAGCGTCAGCTTGATAAGGCGGTTCGTCACCCGTGTAGTATAAACGATTGGTTTCAAAGAAGAAGACTTTGCAATCGTGGCCTAAGACGGTCTGATAAATGGTTGTGAGCTGGTTGGCTGATAAATAGGCCGTCTGTAGCTGGTCGCCGAGTTCAAAAGTCGCACCGTTTGCGGCGATAATTTTAACTGGACCGCCAATTTGGGCCGCTGCTTGTCGAGCTAAGGGCAACATACGGCCGGTAGCAATGTAGAAGTGGTGTCCGCGCGCCATCAAGCGCTGGAGGGTAAGCTGGGTCGCCGTCGTCAGGCGGGTATGGTCAATCATAAGTGTCCCGTCGACGTCGGAAAAGATTAAATAAGGTGTCATCATTAACGTCACTCCTTATTAAACGATTATACTAGAAGTTAATCGCGGTTGGTGTAAAGGCCAATAAATATCATGATAAAAGCCTAAATTAATCGTAATTAAATGAAAGTAAGGGCTTTTTTTCAGTTCAAACTAGACAATTGATATCCAAGTTGTATAATGTACCTGTAAGCGTTAACAAAATCCGAATTTGGGGGCGTTAGTTATGGTTAAAAGTAAAGCAATTATGATTGGTGCTGGGCTATCGAACATGGCTTCAGCAGTGTATTTGATTCAAGATGGTCATTGGGATGGCAAAGATATCACCTTTTACGGGGTTGATATGCATGGTGCCAATGATGGCGGGTCAACCGCAGACTTCACGAACGAATATTGGAACAAGAATCATCCCATGGAGAACACGACCGGGTATGTTGCTCGGGGCGGTCGGATGTTAAATTATCGGACCTATGTGGATTTAATGGAATTGTTAGACCGGATTCCATCAATTACGGAACCAGGCATGACAGCCGCAGAAGATACTCGCGACTTTGATGCAAAACACCGGACTTTTGATAAGGCACGGCTATTACAAGGTGGCAAGGGTATTATCAATGCCAGCAAGTTAGGCTTTAACAACAAAGATCGGACCTTACTCACGAAGCTGATTTTGATGCCAGATGCTGAGGAAGAAAAACTCGACAATGTGACTATCGCAGAATACTTTGCGGATGATCCACATATGTTCCAAACGAACTTCTGGTACATGTGGGAAACAACCTTTGCGTTCAGAACACAAAGTTCTGCACAAGAATTACGGCGTTATATGCATCAAATGATTTATGAATTTACTCAAATTGAACATTTAGTTGGGGTTAATCGGACGCGTTACAACCAATTTGAAAGTATGATTGAACCATTAATTAAGTATTTACAAGCTCAAAATGTGACCTTTATTGACAACAAGATTGTTGAAGATTGGCAATTTAAAGATACTGCGATGCAAGATGAAATCACGGTGACAGGATTAGTTGTGAAAGATGCTAAAACCGGTGAGACTGAAGAAGTTGAAGTCGATGATGACACTGCAGTAATCTTTACCAATGGGTCAATTACCGATTCTGCAACGATGGGGGATTACAATACGCCCGCACCTGAAAATATGGAATACGGGATTAGTGCCGCCCTCTGGAAGAAAGCCACGGAACGCTTCTATAACTTGGGTACGCCGGACAAATTCTTTAATGATCGGAATGCAAGTGAATGGGTCAGCTTTACGTTAACGACCAAGGATCATGCTTTCTTAAATGAAATCGTGCGGATTACGACGCAAGAACCAGGGAATGCGTTGAACTCCTTCCTATCAACGACGCCAATTACACCTTTGAATCAAAAAGATATTAATATGTCGATTGTTATTCATCATCAGCCACACTTTACTACCCAAAATCCAAATGAAACCGTACTCTGGGGTTACTTCCTTTATCCACGGCGACAAGGCGAATTTGTTCACAAGCCATACATTAAGATGACGGGTAAAGAAATGGCGCAAGAATTAATTGGTCAGCTTTCGAAAGTTGATCCTGGTCCTGGCAACATTAAGGATAAGGAAAAAGAATTATTAGATAGCATCATCAACAATATTCCGGTTTACATGCCATATGCCTCTGCGTTGTTCAATAACCGGGCTAAGACTGATCGGCCAGAAGTTGTCCCACAACATTCAACCAACTTAGCCTTTACGGGTGAATTTGCGGAACAACCTTACCAAATGATTTTCACGGAACAAAGTGCAGTTCGTTCTGGTGAAATTGCAGCCTATCACTTTGCAGGGGTTCCAATGGATAACTTAGTTAAGACACCACGTTATGACAAGGATCCAAAGACCTTGTTGAAAGCGACTAAGAAAATGTTTGACTAAAATCAAAATTGGTTTTAAGAGATAAAGTGAACCCCCTGAGTTGGAGTAAATCCAAACTTGCTATGATCCCTTTATGGTTGTCAGATGAAATAATATAATTCATCTGACATTCCATGGAGGGATTTTTGTATGCCAAGGTCTAGATATACACTAGCCGAAAAACTGGCTTTAATTACTGAGTTTCAGAGCTCCAGTCTTTCTATTACTGCATTTAGTAAGCAACATGGGTTGGATCATCACACCATTGGTCAATGGAAATTACGTCTTCAACGCGATGGTATCAATGGATTAATGGCAACCACTAAGAATCAGCATTACAGTAAAGCGTTCAAGCAAATGATTATTCAAGCAAATGATTATTCAAGCATATTTGAATGGCGAGGGAACACTTCAAGAATTAACTAATAAATACCAAATGCGCTCAACTTCACAGCTAAGAAACTGGCTAATCAAGTATAATAGGGACCAAACTGTGACGGCTTCGCCGTCTAGAAAGCAGGTCCCTAAAATGAGCCGTAAAACAACTTTTAATGAACGTGTAGAAATTGTGGAGTGGATTAATAAAGGTAATCATTCATACAGTGAAGCCACCAAGCATTTTAACGTCTCTTATCAACAAGCTCGTTCTTGGGCCTTAAAGGCCCAAGCCAAAGGTTTTGAAGCCTTGGTTGATAACCGAGGGCATCGTAAACCTGAATCAGAACTAACGGATCTGGATAAAGCCAACCTCCGAATTAGGCAATTAGAGTCACAAATTAAGGATCAGCAATTATTAGAGGCATTCATAAAAAAATATCAGGAACTTCAGCGCAAGGGGTGAAACATCAACGTCGACTGGCTTACCACGCAATCAAGGAAGTTAGTCAAAACAATCATGGGACGATTACTAAGTTATTAGCAATACTTAAGGTTAGTCGTCAAGCCTATTACAAAGGGCTACATCGTAACGTAACGGATTGGGAGATTCGAGATAACTTCTTAACTGAACGGGTTCAATATTGGTATAACCAACATCATCAAAGTATTGGCAGTACCAAAATATTATCTAATCTCAGAAAAGACCTGGCCGTCACCGAACAGGTGACGTTAAAGCAAGTTAAGCGGATTATGATCAAGCTAGGAATTCGTTGCCAGGTTCGTCAGAAAAAGCATTCACGAATCCAAACAACAGGAGCAATACTTACAAGATAATTTTTTAAATCAGTGTTTTAGCGTTAACCAACCAAACCTGGTTTGGTTAGCTGATTCAACGGAATTGACCTATGGTGTTAACGGTCAGTATAAAGTGCGTTTGAGTGGCGTACTGGATCTTTACGGTCGCCATCTAATTGCCCATAAATTAAGTGAAACTGAAACTTCGAAGGCAGAAGTTCAGGTTTTTCAACGGGCCTTTAATTTTGCGGGTGACGTCCACCCTGTAGTGCATACTGACCGAGGTTCGGCATACACATCAGGAACATTCAATAACTTTTTGGCGCAACATGAAGTCACCCGTAGTATGTCACGACCAGGAACGCCGTATGATAACGCACCAATGGAACGTTGGTGGAACGAGTTCAAATTGCGCTGGATTGATCGACACGCTAAACCAGTTACCTATAAAGAATTAGTGGCCTTGGTCGAAGAAGGCATCAACTATTTTAATCAACTAGATCGTTCACCAGCAAGAAACGACCGCACCCCAGCGGAATACTGGAATGAGGCCGTTTAAGCAAAGCAAAACAAAACTTATATTATTTCAAATGACAACTTGACAGGGACTAGTACAAACTTAGGGGCTTTATTGCTCTAACTGTTTTTCAGATAATTCTCTGCAAACCGAGTCTGACCATTAGGATATACCCTAGTGGTCATTTTTAGCTTAGTGCTATACTGGTGATTATAAATGTTCATTAGAGCTGTCCAAAAGGGAACGCTGAAAATGGCTAAAATCGGTTACGCGAGGGTGAGTTCCAAAGATCAAAATCTGGATCGGCAGTTAATGGCTTTAAAGGACGTTGATCAACTATTTACGGATAAATTAAGTGGGGTCAACACCCAGCGCCCGGCGCTGAAAAAGTTGTTGGCCTATATTCGCGAGGGTGACGTTGTCCTAGTCACCGAATTAGATTGCTTAGGTAGGAACAACCAGGATTTAACCAAGATCATGAACACTATTCAAACTAAGGGTGCCACCTTGGATGTCCTAAATCTACCTTCCATGACCGGAATTGCGGATCCGAACTTGCGCCAATTGATGACCAACCTCATTATTGAATTGTATAAGTACCAAGCCGAGAGTGAACGTAAACGGATCATCGAACGTCAGCAACAAGGGATTGCCTTGGCCAAACAGCAGGATAAGTATCGCGGACGGAAGCCTCAATATGCCGAAGATGATTCGTGTTTGCAACATGCTTTTAAGCTTTATAAAGCAGGCATGAGTGATGTGGATGTTGCCAGGAATACAGGTATTAAACGGACTACCTTTATTCGATATCGAAAGAAATTCGATGTGAAAAGATGACGTTTACATGAGATAATCATGTCAAAAAAGATTAGTAAGTAGAAAATTCGCTAGAAAAACACAAGCTGAAGACGATGATAAAAAAAGGGGTATGTGTTTATGACTGTAGATTCTTGGTTTAGCAATTATGTTTCAGAAAACATAAATATAGATAGTAAAAAAAGCACAGGTGCAAGAAATAGTAGAAATTGGTTAACTTCAAATATTAAGGATCTTAGTCAAAGAAACGAGGAAAACCTTGAATTATACTCGGGCTCAGAATTTGCATTAAAAATGGGATCATTTGCTCGAAAGACACAGATTAGACCTCTTGACGATGTTGACCAAATGATTATCTTTTCGGCAAAGGGGAGCACCGCTAATTTAGATACATCTCAATGGAATCAGGTGTTTGTAAATGTTCCAGATAGCGCTCCTGAATTAAAGAAAATGGATGGAGAAAATGGGCTTAGTTCTATAAAGGTCTTGAATTATCTTAAACAGCTATTGAATGGAATATCGCAATATCAGTCGGCAGATATTAAAAGGAGTCAGCAGGCACTCAGACTGGAATTGTCAAGTTACGACTGGGGATTTGATATAGTCCCTGGATTTAGAACTGTTACTGATGGTCAGGGATATTACTACTACATCATTCCAAATGGGGAAGGTGCCTGGGAAAAAACAAATCCACGAATAGATCGTCAAAACTTAACTGAATATCAAAAAGAAGCCTCAATTGATCTAAGGGAAGTAGTGCGTATTCTCAAATATTGGCGAAAGGCTCATAATGCAGTATGCAAGCTTAATTCTTATGCACTAGAGACCATGGTTCTTGACTTTATAGACACTAATCCAATATACTCCAACTCCCGAGAGTTTGTAGAAAGTTTCCTTCTTTATCTTTCAAAAGCAGTTTTCGGTTCTGTTCAAGACAGAAAAGGATTTCAAGGAGATTTGAATTTTTTAGATTTTACAGCTCGTTTAGAAATTCAGAAAAAAGCAATATATTACCATGACGTGATAAAAGAGGCTAATAAATACGAAACTGAATTTATGAGTGAGCAAGCAATAAAATCTTGGACTAAGTTTTTTGGGAACTGATAGATGAAAATGAAAATTGACATAGCTAAGCAAAACACACCCAAAGCAATTCGGTTATTGTCTGCACAAAGGAATTTATATTCTCAAGCAAAATTTATAGAGCTTTTTAGCCTGTTGTCAACATTAGTTCCGATTGTCCTTGTACTTTTTATTGGAAATGGGATTTGCATTCAATTCATTACAACAATCGCCCCCGTGATAGCTCTTTTACTAACTCAGTGGTCAAAAAACGAAATAAAAAGCGCCGCAAGAATTCAAGAAAAATTTGACACTATTATATTCGGGCTATATTGGAATGAAATATTAGTCGGGAGAGAACCAAGTCCAGAGATTATTAATAAGTTTTCAAAAAATCAGGATCAAAGTATTTTAAAAAATTGGTACACTAATCCAGGTTTAGATTCAGATGAATTAAATATAATCATTTGCCAAAGGAATAATGTGGTATGGAATATACAGCTCCATAAAATCTGTAAAAATATAATAGTATTTTTGCTTTTGCTATTTCTAGGATTTATTACTGCTGGTATCTTTTTTAAAGATTACATGTGGGTACATGCTATGGATACTGCTATCGTTACTATAATTCCAATTGTTATCAAACTGGTAAGTTATTGGATCAGTTTTAAAGCTTTGCTAGATGAAGAAACCCAACTAATTAACAAGATAGATGATATCATTCACTCTATAGATGAAAATAGATATTCAATTTCTGTTGAAGACTTAAGATCTATTCAAGATTTTATATTTATTAATATTAGATCTGCAACTGTTTTAGTTCCAAATTGGATTTACTTTGTTACCAAGAAAAACCGTGAAGAAGCAATGGAATCCTCTACAAAAAGTATTGCTGACAATTTAAAAAAGCATTCGGAACATTAATCTTATGGTGTAAGATCATGTTCTGGATCTTGCTCAATTAAAAGAACCTAAGAACATAGATACTAATAGATACAATATAGATACTCAAAAGTTGGACTTTCCCACAACTTATTTCTCACCAGCAGAAATTGAAAAACAAAACAGAGACCTGGTCACTCATGCTGATAAATTCCTAACTGATGAAGACAGTGGACTACCAGCTTTCTTAGAACTCGAAGCGGTTCAATTACTTAGCTTTTGGTGCCGAACCCCGCAACAGATGCGCCGGTTTATCGGTATTATTCTCAATGCCAAGTACGAGGTCGAAAAGGAACGTCAAAACATTGGGGTCTATATTCCACTAGACGATGAAGAGCTAAAGCCCTTGATGACCAGGACTTTAAGACGCTACTTTAACGCCCTTAGAAGTAATGAGAAACATATCAAAGACGTTGAGAATTACCTATACGGCACCATTCAAAATCTATTTGGGGTTTGGTGGAATAAACATGTTGCCAGAGATTATGCCGCCAAACACCCCGAAAATGCTAATAACGATCATGCTTGGAATTGAAGGCCTGTATAAGCTTATATCTAGATCTTTAATCGTGTGAGGACCATTTAATTGGAAACAGCTTAAAACCGTTTAGAACAAAAAATAGATAGCTTAAACGGCACATGCTGGATAAGTAGCTGAACATGAAAGGAGCTTTTAAAATGACTAAACCAATCAAAAAAGTCGGAAAGATAGAGCAATTGTTGGCTGACCCGTGGGCAGTCGATATTCAAGAAATTTGGGAGCAAGCAGCACATAATCCTGATCCTGATAAACGCAAACTCTTTGACGCTTTACACACTTACCTCTTAGACAAACGTCAAGAACAAATCATCAATGAAAAACACTTTGTGGTCTAATATGAGTGAACAAAAAAGATATATCATTGTGGCTGGAATAAACGGCGCTGGGAAAAGTACTTTGTATCGTACACGGCCAGAATTATTTGCGCATTCTAAACGATTGAACGCTGATGAAATTCTGCAAGCAATGGGTGGTGATTGGCGAAAAAATCGTGATAATTTTAAAGCCATGCGCGAAGAAATTAAACAGTTACATGCTGCTTTAAATCAGCGACAGAGTATTCACGTTGAAACAACCTTATCTGGACAAGGTAAGGCTCAATTGAATCTAATTGATCGTGCTCACAAAAATGGTTTTGAGGTCACGCTTTTATATGTGGCTTTAAAAAGCGAAAAAATAGCAATTAATCGTGTTCATGAGCGGGTCAAAAAAGGTGGGCATGGTGTACCAGATGAAGTTGTAAAAAAACGTTATAGTCAATCAAATCATAATTTGCCAGCAGTTGCCTTCAAAGTTGATAACGTAGTGATCTATGATAATAGCCAAAAATTTGTGTCAGTTTACAGAAGAGAGCATGACCAGGTGATTAAAAATAAATTGAGTGAATATCCTTGGATTAATTCTAAAATCACTTTTGAAGCAGCCATTCAAAAACAACTAAATGGCTTTGTTAAAGATAATCCAGATTTAAAAATTGAAAATCCAATGAATGATCCAGAAAATAAAGACGAGTCCGGGACATAACTCGGATTCCATAAGAAAATGAGGTAGTAAATTCTCGAATTTTGAGAATTTACTACCTCATTTTTTCTTTGCCCCTCCGGGTCTGCAAATAGCATGGCTAATTTTGCCATATTATTTGCCATTAATGCGATACCAACTTCATTCCATGTACCCATTAAACCTCGCACCGAGAAACGGTTGAACGACAAATGAGCTTTCAAGTTGGCAAAAATTGGTTCAACATCAATTTTACGTTGCGCGTAAATTTGTTGGCCAACTTGACTTGAAAGCTGTTCTTTTGCTTTGTTTTTAAAATATTCCCAATTTGAGTTAATACTGATTTGGCGCTTGTTACCCTTGGGGGTAGTGGCTAATTTTTGCCGAATAGGATCTTCAAAATATTTAACAGCTCGATACACTTTGAAGTTTCGCTCAGCACCGTATTTATCGTGACGAGTGCTGTAATTAGAAAAGACAAATTGAATGCCATCCAAATCAGTAAAACAATCGTTCTTTTCATCATAATTCCAATTAGCAACTTTCCGTTTGTCTTTATGATAAGAACGTTTTTGTTCTTTTTCATACATGCCATATGGAATCAAAAAATTAGTTTTAAGCTCATCAGTAATATATTGATAGTTCATTTCACTACCATAACCGGCATCAGCAACAATATACCGGGCAGTATATTGGTTGGTATCAAAGATAGTCGATAAAAATGGCTGTAGCGTCCGAGTATCGGTAGGGTTATGGAATAAATCGAAGAATAATGTAAATTGATTTTGACTTGCGACCTGAAGATTATATCCTGGTTTTAGTTGACCGTTCTTCATTGGATCCTCTTTCATACGCATGAAAGTTGCCGCAGGATCAGTCTTAGAGAAACTATTGCGTTTACCAAAAGTCCTATTGGCAAACTCGTATTTTTGTTTGCGTGGAATCAGATCGTTGTGTAGCAAATGTGAGTAATGTTTTAGTTTACGACGACGGCGCTTATTTTGAGAGCCACCGGGTTTAATCTTTTCGTCGGCAATAATTGTATTCAAATGAGTGATTTCATCATCCACTTGATTGGAGATTACATCTAAACTAGCACTATCAAGAGGCCGATCGGTCTCTTGATTGACGGCCAAATCAACTTTAGCTTGAATTAAATCCTGATAAAGTTGGCTAGTTTTAACATTAAGCTTAGGCTCATTTTTCTCAACAGACTTTCGCCATACAAAAGTATATTTATTAGCGTTAGCAAGCAGTTTAGTACCATCAATAAATAATGCCGAGTCATCAATCAGCCCCAATGCTTCTAACCGTTGGCGGAAAGTTAAGAAAAGCCGTTTGATCAGTGTTTTAGTTTGCGGTTTAACCCGAAAACGATTGATAGTTCGATAACTAGGTGTTGTTTGGATATTGCCTAATAGCCAACGCATCGGTAAGTTTTCTTCCGCCATTTCAGCGATTTTTCGACCAGAAAAAACTTTACGAGAATATCCAAATAATAACATTTTAAGTAATAATCTAGCAGGATACTCAGGACGACCGGTCCGAGAGGACTCGGCGTCCAAATCAGCCATTGAAATTGATTCAACTAAAGTATTGATTGCCCAAACAATGTGATTACTTTTGGGTTGCCAGTCCAATTCTAGTTTCAAAATAGTTTGATTATTGATATAATTCATTTGCATAGAAAGCACCTCTATTTTCTTTTTTGTTTGGTCGCAATAAGAATACCAGAGAACTTTCTCTGCGTACATAAAGAATGAAAAAATAGTTCTGAGAAATCAAAAAACGATTTCTCAGAACTATTTTTTAGAATCTAGGACTTTTGTCCCAAACTCGTCTTTTAGTTATGCCTTTAGGCCCAGTTGAGCGCGCTAAAGCGTGCGAAACAAAAAACCACCCGCTATGCGGGTGGATGGCAAAATGGTTAAACCAAAACGCCCCCATCAGATTTAGAATGTAGGTGTCAGAGCCAAACATTCAAAATCGAAAGGGGACGTCAGAAATGGCGAATAAGCTAAATAGTCTTGCGCATACCAAATGGCTGTGCAAGTACCATATTGTATTCACTCCAAAGTATAGGAGAAAAATAATTTATAATCAATATCGACGTGATTTGCAAGAGGATATTCGATTGTTGTGCCAATATAAAGGCGTAAAAATTTTGGAAGGCCATATGATGCTTGAACATGTGCATTTATTGGTAAGTATCCCACCGAAGCTGAGTGTATCAAGTTTCGTGGGGTATTTGAAAGGTAAATCGGCATTGATGATGTTTGATCAGCATGCAAATTTAAAATATAAATTTGGAAATCGACATTTCTGGTCAGTTGGTTATTATGTCAGCACGGTTGGATTGAATGAAGCAACCATCGAGAAGTATATCCGTGATCAGGAGAAAAATGATCAAGCGGAAGATTGCTTGAGTGTTCGGGAATATGAGGACCCTTTTATGGGTCAAGGTAAGTAATACCAACACCACTTAAAGCGGTGGCAAAAGTGACAAGAGCAAGTTTGGCTTTGATACACAAAAGCCAGAGCTTTGAGACGCTGGCAAGGACATAGGGCTTATAGCCCTGGAGCAAACTACCCGTTTTACGGGTAGTTATGATTTGTCGGTGTTTGAGTCTAAAAAAGCCCACTATGCGGGCTAGAAAAACTAAGCGGTGATCCTTGGTCTAATTATTTGAATAATTCAGTGTGACGCATTGTGTTAGTCATGACGGTGCTAGCGCTTCTTGTACTGCATGCAAAAAAGCTTGGGCTGCTGTAGTAAGGGAGAGGTCTTTGGACCAGACTAAATTAACGGCCACAGGTGGTATGTCGGCTAGCGGAACGAAAGCTAGTGCAGTACTGGCGGTGTTGTAGATACCTTCAATGGCGATGGCGGCACCTATCCCAGCCTCAACAAACTTAGTAGCGTTGTAGAGTAGATTATAGGTTGCTATCACATTTAACTGAGTGATATTTTGCCCAAACCAGTCGGCAATTTCTGTGTTAACCCCGCGTTGATAGGACATCATCAAGGGAACTGTGAATAAATCAGTCGGTACAATTTGGGCGTGTTTGGCCAGTGTTGAAGTCTTGGGTAAGAGTAATCCCCAATGACTGTGACTTGGCAAATTAATGAAATTAAGCCGCTCTTTGTCGACATGACCTACTAGGAGACCAAAATCCAGTAGGCCTGCAGCTAATTGCCGTTTCACGTCGTCTGCATTCAGGCTGGATAGCTGGAAGGTCACTTGTGGATGCTGATTGGTCAGTGTCTTAGCCGCTTGTGCGATGGTGGTAATGCTGGGGACTTCGCCACCGCCAATGGAGACGTTGCCACTGAGTGTGGTTGTTTTTTGAATATTATAGATAGTCTTGTCCGCAAGTGCCACAATTTGACGAGCCTGTTGGGCGAAATAAGTGCCACTGGCAGTTAAGGCAATTGTGCGGCTGCCACGTTCGAATAAGGTCACGTCTAGTTCATCCTCTAAATCGTGCAGTTGTCGTGAGATGGTGGGTTGAGAGATGTGGAGTTTGGTGGCGGCCCGGCTGATATTTTGTTCTTGGATGACGGTGAGAAAATAACGTAGAACTCGAATTTCCATGAGAAACCTCCTATGCTTTTTAAGCATGATATATTAATCAATTTAGGTATTAGACATACTATAGTTTACCAGTTATGCTAGTCTCCACAAAGTCATTGAAGGAGATTAAAAAAATGAGTGTTGAAAATAAGGTTGTAGTTGTTACTGGAGCATCTAGTGGCATTGGTGCGGCCACTGTTAAATTATTAGTTAATCAAGGCGCCAAAGTGGTTTTTGGTGCGCGACGTGCTGATAAATTGGCAATGGTTGCGGCTGATTTACCTAAGGATCAAATTGCTTATCAGGTGACGGATGTGGCAGAACTCGTATCTGTTCAGGAATTAATTCATTTGGCTGTTAGCACATTTGGCAAGATTGATGCCCTCTTTAACAATGCTGGAGTGATGCCCACGGCTAATTTAGCTGAGAATCATCATGATGAGTGGCAACGGATGTTAGATATTAATGTGATGGGCGTATTAAATGGGATATCAGCGGTACTTCCTGTCATGCATCAACAAGGATTCGGCCACATCTTAGCAACGGATTCGGTTGCAGGTCACTTGGTTTATCCAGGATCTGCGGTGTATTGTGGAACGAAGTTTGCTGTACGAGCGATTATGGAAGGCTTACGACAAGAAGAAATTCAGAATCGGATTCGCACGACGATTGTGTCACCAGGAGCAGTTGATACGGAACTATACCGGTCTATCAGTGATTCTAAGACGGCTAAAGACTTAGTGACCGCTTGGCATGCAACATCAGATAGTGCCCTGCAGCCCGAAGATCTTGCGGCTGCTGTCGTTTATGCTATTGGTGCACCTAGCCGTGTAGCAGTAAACGAAGTCTTGATCCGTCCCGCTGGTCAGGCGATGTAAGAAAGTGAGTAAATAAATGCAGAAGACAACGATTCTTGACCGTGCTCTGGCGGGTGAACGACTCGTGTTTACGGATCCGGAATTTGCGATTGTGGAGCAAAAAGTTGTCCACACAGCTCGGCTTTTACAGATGTTTAATCAGACTACGCAAACCGGAGCAGAACGCCGACAATTACTCAGTGATATTTTTGGGACAACTGTGCCAATTTCAACGGACATTAAGGCACCGCTCCATAGCGATTTTGGCGGTCATATCTTTGTTGGAGAAAATGTCTTTATTAATCAAGATGTGATATTAACTGATCTTGGCGGTATTTATTTAGGGGATGGTGTCTTGATTGGACCACGGTCAACGTTGATTACAGTGAACCATGTGGAAGCTCCTAAACATCGGCGTGATCTTTTGCCGCAAGCAATCCATATTGAAGCGGGGGCCTGGTTAGGTGCTGGTGTAACGGTTCTTCCCGGTGTTACAATCGGAGAAAATACCATTATTGGTGCTGGTGCAGTGGTGACTAAGGATATCCCCGCCAATGTGGTCGCAGTGGGAACACCTGCCAAAATACTGCGACATGTTTTGGCGGAGGTAGACGATGAATCGGCAATATAAAGTTGCGGGTAAGATACTTTTCGTCGTTTTAGTTAGTGTGCTAGTTATTGTGAGTGCCTGGTTTTGGCAGACGCATCGCCAATCTAGCCAACAGCCGTCATTTCAGAGGACAGCATCGCAATCAGTAGTGGGGACAAACAATCGGCGGATAATTGTGACTATTGGACACAAACAGCTTACTGCTCGTTTAAATAAAACGGTACCGGCCCAGCAGTTATGGCAGCAATTGCCGATGACGGTTAGCTTTACTGATTTTGGGAGTGGTTTTGTAGAAAAAATTGCGCCACTACCGCAATCACTACGAACAACAGGTACGCCAGTAGGTGCGAATCCACATCCCGTTGATATTGCTTATTGGTCGCCACAACCCCGGTTGGTCTTCTACGGGGGGAATGCGGGATACTATGAAGGCATTCATATCATTGGTCATTTTGAACAGCGAAAAAAGGCGCAACGATTACTGCAACGACACATGGGTCGGATAAAAATACAAATTACCCGGGATTAAATGGACGGAGCAGTGTTTATTTCACCGTCCGTTTAATAAATGAAAATCGTATCCGTTTTCAATACTAGTGCTACTAAGTTTTTTTGAAGATTAATAAAGTCGCTCAATAGCGTTCGATTTAGTTATTATTAGACTATGAATGTGAACAGATAAAATAAATGTGTTTTGAAAATGAATTGTCAGCAAATCTGAATGGATGCAGCCATGGTAACCGTCAGTATTAATCATAATTAGGCTTATCAGCACGGATTTTTAGCGAGGTATGCTATGCTAGAAAAAGACTTTTTATGGGGAGTGGAATTGATATGCCAGCAATGACCACGTTGATTACGCCAGCTGAGAATCGCTTTTTTTTATTGAGCGAACGGGCCCGACGAACCACGACATTACAACAAATTAGCGGTTTGCTTCGAGACCATGTGACGGTCAAAGTAACTAGTGATTTTTTATTAGACACGGTTCGTAATTTGATTTTGCATGACCATGCGGCATGGATGACGGCGTGTAGCCATGAATGGCAGCTTTTAGCGAGCTTGCCATATGTGATTAATCCGAGCGATGATCGGCATAATTGGCACCATTGTGAGCTGTGCCATAAGCCAGTACGCTACGAATATCATGTGCAAAATAAACATAACCAGCAAGCCTTAGTGGTGGGTTCTGAGTGCGTGAAGAAGTTCATGAATGCCGAAACGCGGTATCTAATGGTGATTACGACGGAAGATAACTTTTATGCGGTCGCGCAATACCAAACATTGACGGCACAAGTTCCGGTGATCCCAACGATTATGTTCAAGCAACCGTGGCTGCCGCAATTACCAAGCGACCAGCATGCCCAAGCAAAGCAGTTGCGAACGATGACCAGCCAAACCGTGACGACTTATCTGAAACGGCGCACGACGACCTTGCCATTGTTAGCCTTAAAGCCAGCCTTGAAGGATTATGACCAATTGGTCCAGTTGGAAGCGAAAACAGTCGCAACTCAAGCCGTTGTAAAAGAAGCCCAAGCGGTTGCAACTCAGCAACAACGGACCAAAGCAGTGCAACGGACGGTGCAGTCGGCTGTCGAAAAGCTTAAGACTAGCCCGCTTTACCGCCAATATTTACATCAATTAGCGGTCATTATTGTGTCACGTCCAGACCGTGCGACAGCTAAAACCCTGTTCAGCAAACTGACACCGCCAGCAACCACCCGGCCACTAGTCAATTCTTACCAATTTGGCTTAATGGTAACGGAGTATCAGCAGATCGGCCAAATCCAAGTGCGACGATTGGCAATGTTGGACCGTGATTTTGTGCAAGCGTTGAACCAAGTTACCCGCCAATTAGACCAACGCCAAACGATTCGGTTTTATGATGATGTTTATAATAGTTGTTGGGGGTGGACCTACCATCAGGCCGCCAATCAACGGGCCGATTGGCAACGTTTATTAGCAACTCGGTTTGGTACTGATCTGTCATTGGCTTGGTTTCAAGAACTGACTCAGCAGACTGACGCTACCGTGGTTGCTTGGTTAGCTAAGCATGCCGATACAATCATGCAAACTCAGTTGAAACAGCGGCTCAAGACGGCCGGACCAATTGCCAGATCACGGTTAACCCGGTCAGAATTACGGGAATTTTGTCAGCGTGAGTTGACTGCAAGTGCTACAGCGGTGGATTTTCAGCGAGCTTTTGACCGTTATTATCAGTTGCCAGCTGAGCGTCAAACGCAATGGCACGAGACTTTAGCGTATTATTACGTGGCGAAGCATAGTACTGCCGACCATCAAGTTGCGCTCCAGCAATTGCAATGGTTATTGCGGCAATAGTGCGTGTCACACAACTTTAGATTGTTTCACGTGAAACATCTCCTAGGATGTCAAAAGGGCTTCTGCTAAAGCGAGCACTTTTTGACCGTTCATTGTGCCATAGTCGTGCATATTGATAATGGCCATGGGAATATGTAATTGGGTCGCTAGGACTTTAACTTTTGGTGCTAAAAAGCTGATTTGCGGGCTTAATAAGAGGACATCTGGCCGTTGAGCGGCCGTTAAGGCGCGGTCAATTGTGGCCGCTGCAGTGGCAAAAATGTGGTAATTAGTATTGCGCTGTTCGGCGACTGTCTGCATCTTAGCAACGAGTAATGAGGTGGATATGCTACTGGTGCAAGCTAACATGATGGTTTTTTTAGGCATGGATGAGGCTCCTTTACGACGGTATATTAAGCAATACCTTAGCATAGCTAGCATCAAATGAAAAGCGGCGACTGCGACAAAAAATAGCGACTGTAAGAATTCACGTGAATTCTTACAGTCGCTATTTGGTATCGGTGATCAAGCGGTTTTAAAGGTATACCAATAATCAATTTGTTCCGCTAAACCTGAAAACGCGTTTTTAGTTAGCCAATTACTTATCGCCTAATAATTTTTCAGCAGTAGTTAGGACGTTTTCACCATTCATCATGCCATAATCTTGCATATTGATGAGAGCCATTGGAATCCCAGCCTGGTCCGTTTTCTTTTTTACATCATCAGCCATATAACTAATCTGTGGTCCCAGCATCAAAACATCTGGTTTGTGTTCAGACTTTAGTTGATGATCAATGTCGGATGAAGCGGTGGCAAAAATCTTGTAATTAACGCCATCGGCTTTAGCGGCCGCTTCCATTTTTGAAACTAGTAATGAGGTTGACATGCCGGCTGAGCAAGCCAACATAATTATTTTTTCAGCCATAATGATGAACTCCTTTTAATCTTATAATTTTTCAGTAGCGGCATTGCCAGCGGCTGCTTCAGCAGCGGCTTTGGCGCCTTCTTGTTTCGTCAAGACAGCATCGTATTTCTTAGCAAATGGGAAGTAGATACCGACAGACATTAACAAGGTAATCGTTTGCCAAATGGCCATCTTCCAACCACCGATTAAGAACCCAGAAATGATGGCAGGCGTTGTCCAAGGTGCGGCGAACCCATTTAATGGCGGTACAATCCCAAAATAGATGACTAAGTAAGTCGACAAAGCGACGATCACCGGTGTCAAGAAGAATGGAATTGCCAAGAATGGATTCATAACAATTGGTAAACCGAATAGGAAAGGTTCGTTAATGTTAAAGAGGGCTGGGACTAATTCAATTTTCCCAATCGTCTTAAATTGCACTGATTTAGCGGCAACTAACGTAAAGATAACCAACCCAATTGTAATCCCGGAACCTGTTAAGTTAATGAAGTTATTGTAGAATTCATTGGTTACAATATGAGCACCATTAGCAACGGTTAATTTACCGGCTTTATATAAAGCGGCATTGTCAAAGGTGTTTGGAATCAACAAGCCACTGGTAATGGCCCCCATGATTAAGCCACCATGGACCCCAAAGAACCAGAAGAATGGGACCAATAGCGCGATGACTAGGGCACCGCCTAAGGAATCAGATAATCCTTGTAAAGGTGTTTGTAAAACTTTATAAATAAATTGCAAAATATCAGTGTTACCAAAAGCATTGAAAGCAGCATAGATTAACATTGAAACAAATAGAATAATCCCAGCAGGAATCATCGCTGTAAATTGATTAGCGACACTTGAAGGAACTTGTTCAGGTAAGGTGATCTTCCAGCCGGCGCGAATCATTGCAGAGTATGACCAACCAACTAGAATCCCAACGATAATAGCGGCAACCATCCCTTGACCACCTAGCCAAGTGATGTTAATGACACCGGTAACGGGCGAGGTCACAAAGTTTTGTAAAGCGGTTGGTAACTTGTCGATATTGGTTGCAACAGCGCCACCAGACATGACTACTTTACCAGCGGCATTAGTAATCCCAGTACCGGCTTTGCCCATTGCTCCAGCTAATGGGCTAGCAATGTTCAAAGTTTGCAATAGGAGGAAAGTTGCCATCGACGTTAAGCCAGCTGGCAAAGCTTCGTAACCTTCATTACGGACATAAACATAGGCAATCCCAACAGCGGCCCAAAGTGACATAATCCCGAAAGTGACGGTATAGGCTTGGTTAAAGAAGGCTGACCAGCCAGAAGCTTTCACCGCTGCTGCAACGGAAGCGATTGGGATATTTGATAGAATTAAGAAGACTGACCCAATAATGATAAAGGGGAGGGCGTAAACCATCCCATCTTGTAAGGCCTTCACCGGTTTAGTGTTCACGAACTTCATAATCGGTGGTAGCACTTTTTTGTTAATGAAATTACTGAAAGCACTGTTACTACTTGTTTCATCCATTACAATTCATCTCCATTTTTTTCTAAAACTGCTTGTAACCAATAATAAGATTTCTTCGGTACACGTTTTAGATCCTTTAAATCATGATTACTCCGGTTAACATAAACAACCCCGTAACGTTTTTCGATATCCGCATGTGAGCTCGGAATATCAATGAGGCCCCAGCCCAAGTAACCTAACACTTGGGCGCCATCTAGAAACATCGCATCTTTCATCGCTTTTAAATGTTCGGCGTGATAACGAATCCGTAAGTCATCGGCAATCGGATGCTGACCATCCCAATGTTCACGGATGCCAATGCCGTTTTCAATCGGAAAGACAGGGACTTGGTAACGATTGTATAAATCAGTAATTAAATTGCGGAAACCTAAAGGATCAATCGACCAGTCCCATTCGTTAGTCTCTAGAAAGCGGTTACTTTCCATGCCGAAATTTAAGTAGCGATTTGGCGCCGTATGTGCGGGAATTTTATCAGCGTTAATCGTCGTTGACCGATAATAACTGAAAGCTAAGAAATCAGCATGCATTGCCGCTAAAATGGCTTCATCGCCAGGTTGTAAATCATAATCAAGGTGCTGGTTCTTAATAAATGTCAGAACTTCATGGTCATAGTGCCCATTAACGAAGGCTGTATTCAAATTTTGATTCAAAAATTGATCCAACTGACGGGCGGCGAAAACATCGTTCGGTTTGGCAGTCGCCGGGTAAACTGGGGTGTAAGCCAACATGCCACCAATTTTGACGTCAGAATAGTTTGCATGCACGAAAGCGTCTAATTGCGCATGGGCGAGCATCGTGTGATGAAAAATCGTGTATAACTCACTCAATGACCGATCACCAGTGGTATAGCCGGAAATATTAAAGGCCTCATCACTGAAATAGAGGTTATGTTCATTGAACGTAATCCAATATTTAACGCGATCAGCAAAATGTTCAATAACCTTTTTACCAAAACGGACGAACGCCGCGACCGTATGGCGGGACATGAATCCGTTTTCTTTTTGAGCTAACGCTAATGGCATGTCAAAGTGATAGAGACAAATCATTGGGGTGATACCACGTTTTAGCATGCCATCGACGAGACGATCATAGAAGGCCAAGCCTGCGGGATTAAAGGCGCCATCACCGTCAGGGACGATTCGTGACCATGAAATTTGAATGCGATACATGTTCATATGCAACGCTTGCATGAGGTCTAAATCCTCATCATACCGGTGATACTCATCAATCGCATCGTGCCAGTCGGCGGTAGTGGCCGTCGCTGGTCGAACATCATAAACTGATAAGCCTTTACCATCCACATTCCAGGCACCTTCAGTTTGCATGCTTGAAACGGAATTTCCCCAGAAAAAATCTTTAGGCATTTTACGTGATTCTTGCATCGTTTTCTCCAATCTAAAAGTTATAACAGGAAGCGCTTTCCTTAACACTGATAGTATAGCCTGAACTGGTATTAAAAACAATCCTTTTAACTATATTTGTATATTCTTTTGTTAGATAATTGCGGCGTATTCAAGTTTAACGTTGGTATCAGTACCTTTTGAACAACTGTAAAAAGGACTAATGCCAGCAAAAAAATGAGCCAACTTTTAAAGTTGACTCATTGATCAGGTGATTGTTAGCTATTGGTTCAGTTAGTTTTTAAAAGGATTCCAGAAACGGCCGCCATTGAGTTTAAAGCCGGCGATACCGAGAAGAATTAAGAAGAGGACGATGACTAGTGCCAAGTAATCACGCCACTGAAATTTTTGGGCACGGTACCAAGTCCGATGTTTTCCCTTCCCGAAGCGCCGCAATTCCATGGCTTGACTAATAATTTCGATACGATCAAGACTTGAAAAAATCAATGGCAAAAGAATTTGGATGCCACCCCGAATTCGCGTTGTTAGCGTGGCTTTTTTTGAGAGTTCAAAGCCACGTGCTTGTTGGGCTAGACTAATTGTCCGATAGTCATTTTGAACATCCGGAATGTAGCGCAAGGCGATGGCAACTGAATAACTAATGCGATAAGAAATCCCGATCTTATTGAGACTGGCGGCAAATTCACTGGGATTAGTCGTCATTAAGAAGATGAGTGCAAGGGGTACGGCAAACGTGTATTTGAGCAATAAATTAAACTCATAGAATAGTTGTTCAGCGGTGAGGTTAAAGTAATGCTGGTTGCTACCTAACAGCAAATGTTCCGGCCCATAAATGGTCACGCCATAGTGCGGTGCAAAAATATAAACCATGATCAGATTGAGCACTGAAAAGCCGATAATGACACTGACGACAACTGAAATCTCATGGAACTTTATTTTTGAAAAGTGAAATAAAATAAGCGAAAAAATCATGATTCCAATCAGATAGCGGGTATCGTAAGTCATCATACCGATGATTGATAGGCCGATGAAGCCAAGTAACTTAGTGCTGCCACTCAGCCGATTTAAGAAAGTCTTTCGATCAGTATAACCAATGAGGAGTTGATGTTGCATCTTAACGTGCCTCCCGTTCCGCTTGGACGAATTTGGCGACAAATTCAGTTGGATTAAGTTGATGTTGCGCTGCTAAGGTATAAAGGCTCGTCTTAGCTAAGCCGGCGGTTTTGATGGTAGCGGTATCGGTTAAGACGTCGGCTGGGGCCGCATCCTTGATGATTTTGCCATGACCTAACACGATGGTTCGATTGGTATATTCAAGCATCAAGTGCATATCGTGGGTGATGAGCATAATTGTCAAATGCTGTTGCTGATTAAGCGTCGTTAAGAAGGTCATCATCTCAGTATAGTGTTTTAAATCTTGGCCGGCTGTAGGTTCATCTAGGATGAGCATGGTGGGTTCCAAAACTAAAATGGCCGCAATGGTCACGCGTTTTTTCTGACCGAAACTTAAAGCCGAGATGGGCCAATGGCGAAATTCGTAAAGGCCACAGACTTTTAAAGTCGCTAAGACCCGCTGTTTAATGGTGGTAGCCGCAACGCCACGTAGAATTAGGCCAGTTGCGACCTCATCAAAAATCAATGTCTTTGATAGCATTTGATTAGGATCTTGTAAAATATAACCGATTTTATCTGCCCGTTCTTTAACGGATTGGGTCAAGAGGTCGTGACCGTCAAAAGTTAAGTGGCCCGCTTGCGGCGTTAAAAAGCCGGTGATGAGATTGCTAAGCGTCGACTTACCGGTCCCGTTTTGGCCGACTAAACTAATCATTTCACCGCGATACAGTGTTAATGATAGTTGGGTAATAATGGGCTTCTTGGGGTCATAACCAAAGCTAAGTTGGTCGATGTTAAGCAAGGGATCAAGATGTTGCACAGGTGACTTTAAGGCGACCCCGGCGGTCCAATGTTGCAAGGTTGCCGTTAAGTTCGGCACGGTTAACCGTTGCAAATCTGCCACATGACTTACTGCATGTAGGTCGATGCCGGCTAATTTTAAGGCGGCTAAGTAAAGCGGTTCGCGGAGGCCTAATTGCGCTAACAATGAGGTCTTCAGAATAACTTCAGGTCGATCGTTCGCTACGATTTGACCGTCGTTCATGATGACTAAACGGTCAATTGGCTGTTCTAAGACGGCTTCAATGCGATGTTCAATAATAACCACGGTTAAAGCTTCTGTGTGGGTTAATTGCTCGATTAAAGCCATTGACGCTTTACCCGCTGCGGGATCAAGACTTGCTAAGGGTTCATCGAATAAAAGAATTTTGCTGTTATCAATTAAGACGCCAGCCATGGCAACGCGCTGTTTTTGACCACCGGATAACGCTTGCGGCCGTTGGTTCAACAGTGTTTGCAGGTGTAACGTTTGCGCCCATTTGGCAGTGGCAGCTTGCATCTGTGGTTGTGATTGCTGGTCATTTTCAAGGGAAAAGGCCATGTCTTCTACCACGGACAAGCCGACAAATTGACTATCGGGATCTTGCAAGACCGTCCCAACGGCCAGCGAACGTTCAAAAATGGACGTCGTTTGGACCGCTTGCCCGTTCACACTAGCTTCACCGCTGAGCTGACCCTTGAAAGATTGCGGGATTAAGCCATTGAGACAACGGCCTAGTGTTGATTTTCCTGAACCAGATGGCCCAGCAATCAGCACCTTTTCACCTGGATAAATGGCGAGATTGAGGTGACGTAACGTTGGTTCCGTTTGACTATCATATTGAAATGAAAAGTCTTTGAAGGTAATAATCGGTGCAGTCATAGGTTAACGTTCCTTTTTTAAGCTGCCATGTTGAGTCCGCGTCCGGGCGTATAAAACGAGGAGGATGGTCCCAATAACGGCCACTGAAATTGAGTCGACAATCCAAGTGGTGATACCTTGGACATAGACTTTGCTAGCAGGTTCGTGATAAATAATGATGTCGCCGGTGGGTGCTAAAATGACCCAGCCGATAAAGTTAATGATAATTTGGTAGAGGTTGAACCAAATTAACTTCGCTTTACTTAAAACGCCCTGGTCAATCTTAAGGCGATTTTTGGCGAGACCAAAGGCTACACCGATTAGGCCGTCGACAATGACCCAAGTCCACCAAGGGGAGCCGTATGTGACGAAGTCATTTAAGGCATGGCCGATAAAAACAGCTAATCCAGCTGCAACGGGGCCAAAAATGGCGCCCAATAAGGCTAAAAATCCCATAGCAACGTTAAATTGGGTATTCGGGACTCCGGTTGGGATGGCGACGAATTTCATGAGGACAAAAATGACGGCGGCGCCAATACCAGTGGCGACAACGGTCCGAATGGAAGTTGATTGTTTATTTTGCATCTAATGACACACTCCTTATAATGGCTAGATCAGTTAAAGTTGTACAGATGACGAAAAAAAACGCGCCTGAAAGCGAAATGCTTTCGAGGACGCGTTTGCGTGTTACCACCTGAATTTTCCCAGTATTGGGACTTGTCTTGA
The DNA here is from genome assembly GCF_002970935.1 of Lactobacillus sp. CBA3606. NCBI lineage: Bacteria > Bacillati > Bacillota > Bacilli > Lactobacillales > Lactobacillaceae > Lactiplantibacillus > Lactiplantibacillus kimchii. Next base: position 1,797,177 of record NZ_CP027194.1, read on the forward strand.
TGGTAACGGATCGCTCCGACTGAGATTACCCTCAGTAGCTTCTTCAAGACCATCTTCACTAGTTCACGTCATCGCTTGCACCAAACACGACTCTCTTAGGACGCTGGCCTAGTTACTCATCTCGTCACAGCTTTTTCTCATCTGAATTTAACTTACCATAGCATACGCTAAACTAACCAGATAAGCAAGTAAATCCGAACGAATAAAGCCGTTTACACTAAATTGAACGGCTAATTTATTTGTTATGGACCTTATGCGCCATATAATAAGCGCCCCATTCGGCTAATTGCCCTTTTGAAATAGCTTTGGCGTAGCCTTGTTCTAATAATTTTTGGAAAATTACGGTAAATTGTTCAGTGGTGGCCTGGGCTAAAATCTGGGCCTCCGCTTGGTTGGATAGTTTTGAAAAATCAACGTCGATTTCGGGCTTGAAATCAGCCAGCGCCTTAATAGCGGCTGAATAAATCACGGCGTCTTGGTCAAGTTTCAATGAATGTACTTCCATCGTTAATCACCTCATTAAAAGAAATTGCAGTCTAGTTATCGTTATTATAGCGATTAATCGCAGCTAAGGGGAACGATAAACCCCAGAATTGATAAAAATGACAATTAAAATAAAAAGTATATACAAATGTTTTGTTTTCGCGCCAAAATAGGTTAGACTGTTGGAAAAGAAGACTAATGAAGAAGGAATGTGACTAATTTGGCTTACAAATATGAAGCCATCGCAACTAGTTTGCGGCAAGACATCAAAACCGGTAAATATGCGCCCGGAGAATTGATGCCTGATCAAAATAAGTTAGCAACCACGTTTGACACGACCCGGATTACGATTCATAAGGCGATTCAGTTACTGATTATTGAAGGCATGGTTTATTCTAAGCGCGGTGCTGGGACCTTTGTGCGAAAGGATTTTGGTTTAAAAGAACAGCGGCAAGCAACTCAGGTTGACCGCCCCTTGGAACAACGCGGACCAATCAGGGCAAAAAAGTAACTAGCAAAGTGTTAGAACTCCAGGCCCGGCTACCAACGACGCATGAAGCTGAACAACTCATGATTGATGAGATGGATCCCGTGTACGTGATTCGCCGAACGCGGTTTGTGGATGGCAAGGTGTGGGCCTATGAGCATACCATTATGCCAACCAGTATTGTGACGTTAACGAAGACGGTGCTAGAAGGTTCAATCTATGGTTACTTAGAACAAGCCCGGGGCATGTCGTTAGCTGGGTCGCATCGGCTAATTTCGGCGGCCAAGGCCACTACGGAAGACGTTGAAGCAATGGGGGCCCAATTGAATGATCCCGTGTTAGTGATTAATCAAGTCAGTTATACGGACGATGGCCAACCCTTCGAATTATCAGAATCACATTTTCCGTATGCCAGCAGTACGGTAGTGGCAGATATTCAAGTGCACTAATGACCGAAAATTATTAGCCCATGGCTGTCGCATGGGCTTTTTTGAGTGGTTTGCATTCGGTAAATAAGAGGTGCATAATTTATTTGAAAAAGTAAGCGTTTTCTAAAACGCTAAAGGAGGGTCTTCAAATGGCTGAAGATTTTTATCAACGTTTGATTGATAAGTATGAACCAATGACGGAAGCGGCTTTTTTAATTTTAGTGAGTGTCCGGCAACCGATTAAAAGTGAGGCGTTACCAGCAAAAATTGCGGCGTTGACGCAGGGAAAATTGCAATTGGGATTAGGAACCTTATTTACGACCTTACATGCGATGACCAAGGATTATTTGATGACGGAGCGTTTAGACGCCGATGATCAGGCCATTTATGAAATCACTGGGAGTGGCGCAGCCGTATTGGCGGCCGAACGCGATCGCCTGCAACTACTAACCGCGATTTTAAAACAAGAACAAGTCTAAGTACGTTAATTTAGAGTGACTGGGGAAGCGAGTCAATGTGGCGTTATCGGTTTTTAATTAAAGGATCAGCACAAGAGTTAACTTGGTTGAATCAGTTGGCCCAAAAAGGGTGGTTGCTGGCTCAGATTCGGGGAAATTGGTATCACTTTCGGCGGACGAAGGTGACTTATCGTCTATTTAGTGAGTATGTGCCCACTGAATTGATGACGACTGTGGCACCGGGTAATCAGCTGTTTAGCGTGTTAGCCACGGTTCAAGTCAAGAAGCCAGCTATTCAAATTGTTTATACGGGGAGTCCGCAAGCTGTGGTCCAAGCTATCCGGTTATCACCGGGAGATGCGTCCATGCGGTTAAAAGTCGCGCTCAGTTTACGTGATCGCGCGCTCAATACGATGAATCTATTGATTTATTTAGGCGTTGGCTTTTTTGGGTTGCTTATTTTTACCATGGATAGTGATTTGCAACTTATCTTACTGACGGTGTATGGGGCAATTGGTATTTATGTCGTATTGCGATTTGCGAAGGCAACTAAGAATTTACAGGCACAAATCATGATTTTACGGCGCGCCACGGCAGATTATGATGGCGCATGGCTGCCAACGATGCACGTCTTTTTGACGGCCATGCCTAGTGACTTAGCGTTAGAACCAGTAGCGAGTTTGGGCCGTTGGACGCTAGTTGGCCATAGTCATAACGGCACTTATTGGTATGACTTGCAAACATTAGCGTCAGCAGCCGAAATTAAACAAACGCTCCAACCATTTTTACCAGCCACCACCCAAGTGAATGTGATTAGTTGGCTGGGATTAGCACCACTTGGTTGGGTTATTTAACTAATATCAAGGTCGGGTCCGGAGAATTAAACGGGCCCTTTTTGTGTTACCCGACGCCGGGCTTTTTTATAATATAAATAATATTAGGTGACATAAAATTAAAATAGTAGTACTCTGATAAAGACTAAGGCTGGGATGTGCGTTATTATTATCATTGAGTATTGAACTATTAAAATATAAATAAATAATGCTATGAATGTTGCGGTATTCGTCATACTATTTTCATAAAATCAGTTTAAATTGTAGTTAGGGTCAATTAGGTTGACCAGGAAAAAATTAGCGAGGTGATTTTGATGCGATTAAAAGATTTAACTGGAGTAACTTTTACCCGTTTAACAGTGATTGAACGGGCGGAAAGTGCCCCTAATGGCAATGCGCGCTGGTTATGCCAGTGTTCTTGCGGGCGAAAAGTGGTTGTGGACAGTTATCGGTTGCGTAAAGAAATTACGAAGAGTTGTGGCTGTTTACGGGCCGATGTCAGTCGAAAAAATATCTTTGAAAATCCTAAAACCCGTCAAAATATGGGCCGTAGTGATAATTTACCTTTATATCAAGGCACGTCCGTGGATCGCTTAAAGCCAAATAGTCGTAACCGCAGTGGTGTCATCGGGGTTTCTTTTGATCGGTGCTCACAGAAATGGGTCGCTCGCTTAATGTATCGGGGTCGCTTGGTTTTAAATCAACAATTTGCCGATATGGATGATGCTATTTTAGCGCGTAAACAGGCAGAGCAACATTATGTGATGCCCGTACTAGCCGAATATGCCAAGTCAAGCGCGGAATAACGCGTACATAAGTCTGATGATTAGTTGCAAGGTGTTTGGGATAAAATCCAAATGCCTTTTTTGCTACTCTAAATTTGCGGGTATTGTTTTTGGGGAAGCGGTTGGCTGAACCTAATTGTGATACTATTAATGAATAATAACCGATCAGCTAGAAAGGATGCGGCAAGCATGGCAGTAGTTGGACGACCGCAAGATCCAAAAAAAGTGCAGCGAATCATGCGAGCAGCGACCCATGAATTCGCTAGTCAAGGGTATACCAAGGCAAAGACCGACCAGATTGCTAAAGCGGCCCAGGTATCAAAGGGCTTAATTTTTCATTATTATGGGAATAAGCAGCAACTTTATTTTGAAACGGTGCAAGCGGCCACGGCTTTGATCAAGGCGACGCTAAGTCCAGTGACGCCGGTAGCACCAATTGATTTAGTGACGTTAGTGGTTCAAAGTACTCAAGCTAAAGCTGATTTCGGGCAAAGTCATCCGGATGAAATGCGGCTCATGATTGCGGCGTATGGTAATGCTGAGCAATTACCAAGCGGGATTCAGCAGCAATTAACGCAACTTTATACGCAAAGTATGGTGGCGATGCAAACGTTGATTGAAGCGGTCCTGGCGCGGATGCCGCTGCGACCAGAATTGGATCGATCAACAGTGGTGGCCCTCATTATGGGTGTCTATAACCAAATCTTTACCGAATTTCAACAGCAGTTACCGGCCCATTCAGCGATGACGACCATGGCGGATACGCAATGGATTGTGGAACGGGCTAAGGCTTATATGCATATTTTAGAAGTTGGTTTAGTTGGACCAAAAATTGATAGTGAAAGTTGAGCAACGGTGATGGAATTGAATTTAACAACAGAACAGGCGGCATTGTGGCAAAAGCTGACGACTTTTACCGCCCAAAAAATAACGCCGTTAGATCATGAGATTGATCAACAAGGTCGGTTTGCGGCTGAAGCGTATGCGCTATTGGTGCAACAAGGTCTCCCACAACAAGGGTTAACGGCACCCTTTGGTCAGGGCTTGGATATGGTATCGCAAGTGCTATGTGTCATGGCATTAGCGCAAGGTTCCGCCAGTGTCGCCACAACATTAGCCAGTTTATGGCAAATTACAGCGCAAATTGATCGGTATGGCACGGCTGACCAGCGCGCGACTTTGTTGGCGGCGGCGCAGACTAAATTAATGGGCTTTGCCGTTACTGAACCCGGTGGCGGGAATGCGTTGGGCGTTCAAACGACGGCATTTAAAAGCACAACTGGCTGGTTATTAGATGGCGAAAAAGTGTTGATTACAAATGGGGGGCAAGCAGCTCACTATTTGGTTTTGGCGAAAACTGATCAAAATGATTTTGCCATTTTTATGATTGACGCCACGATGCCAGGTGTTAAGGTGACGCAACCAGTTGAAACATTAGGATTACGGGGAGTCGCAGTGGCTGGCTTACAATTAAATAATGTGGCCGTTACGACGACCCATTTATTAGGCCAAATCGGTCAAGGGTTAGAAATTTCACGACACCAACAAAATATGGCCCGAATCTTCAACGGCGCTTTGGCAGCCGGAATCATGCAACATGCTTTAACGCAATTGAAACCGTATACGCAACAACGACATTTAGTTGATGGTCCCCTAAACACGTTCGCAACGGCACAAACTCAGGTTGCAACAATGGCGACAACATTACGGGCAACCCAATTATTAACGCTCGATGCAGCGCGCCAAATGGATCGACAACCAGATTTTGCGGCCGCTGCGACGATGGCAACGTTATTTGGGAGTCAAAATGGCCTGACGGTTACAAATCAGGCCTTACAATTGGCCGGTGGTTTGGCTTACACGCGTCAATTGCCATTTGAACAATTAATGCGTGACATGCGAGCGTTAACCCTAATTGACGGCCCCGTTGAAATGCTGCAACAGGAATTGGGCGCAGCTGAGTTAGACGCGGCCAATGAGGGGCACTTAATGACTAAACAACCGGTGCCCGTAACGAAACGGATCGAAGTTGCAGATTTGCCACGGGTAATTAAGGCTTTGCGGTTGACGGAAGAGGTCCCGGTGACGGTCGGTGGCATTCGCACTGCCAAACGAATTATTGCTTTAGGGCGCGGCGCTGATAATCCAGAAGTTTTGTTGCAAGCACAGCAATTGGCGAAATGGATTGGGGCGGCCGTGGCCGTGACCCGGCCGTTAACCACCAAGGAACAGTTTAGTATTGACCAGCAAATTGGTACTGGTGGGGCGACGGTGACTCCGGAAGTAATTATTAATATCGGTATTTCTGGATCCGAGCAATATGTTAGCGGCATGATGGGGGCGACCCATATCTTGTCGGTTAATCAAGATGCCACGGCAGCAATTTTTAGAGTATCACAGCAAGCGTTTGTTGGGACGGCCGCAGCATTTTTGGCTGGCGTTTTGGCAGCTTTGAAGTGAGGGGAAATAGTTAATAGATCCAGCTTCCGAACACAAAGTGTCGTTTCGGAAGCTATTTTTTTAGGTCGTGGCGAATACCAGTCCGGGTTCTTAATGTCAAAATAAGGGGAAGTTAAACATGCAAATTCAAGATCGTATTATTCAAAATGAGCAAGTCCGGTTTACTATTTTAACGGATAAATTAATTCGAATTGAATATTCAAAGTCTGGTCAATTTGAGAATCAAAAGACGCAACTAGTTCAAAATCGAGATTTTCCGCCAGTTCAGTTTAAAGTTTATCAAAATGAACATGGGCATGTTTTAGAATTAGTGACGACTGGTTTTCATCTGTACTATGATGGCGGTGAACTTGATGCTGGAAGCTTGTTTATCGATGCGGCTTCGAATTATGGTACTCATTACAGTCGCTGGTATTACGGAGAGCCATTGACTAAAAATCTAAAGGGAACCGCCCGAACTTTGGATAAAGCGGATGGTGCTATTTCGTTAGCAGATGGTCTTATGTCTAAAGATGGTTTTAGTGTGTTAGATGATTCAAATTCGTTTATTTTAGAAAATGATCAAGTTAGTGTGCGGCAACAGCCAGAAATTGATTTATACTATTTTGCCTATGGCCGCGATTATCGTCAGACGTTGCAAGTCTATTATCAGTTAACAGGTTTTCCACCGCTAGTGCCACGATATGCTTTAGGAAATTGGTGGAGTCGGTTTTATCCTTATACCCAAAATGAATATTTAGAGTTAATGCAAAAATTTGATCAGCAGCAAGTTCCGATTGCGGTCGCCGTCTTTGATATGAATTGGCATATAACAGCTATTCCTAAAAGATATGGTAGTGGTTGGACTGGCTATACTTGGAATCGGGATTATTTTCCAAATCCCGTTAAAATGATGCAACAGTTGCACGCTCAGGGTCGAAAAGTGACTTTAAATGTCCATCCAGCTGCTGGTATTCGAGCGAGTGAGGTCGAGTATCCAGCCGTTGCGAAAAAATTAGAGTTAGATCGTGCTAATGAACAACCGGCTTTATTTAACTTGCAAGACAACCAATTTAAACTCGTTTATTTTAACTTTATTCATCGGCAGTTGGAACAACAAGGAGTAGATTTCTGGTGGGTTGATTGGCAACAAGGCGGCGCTCGTGGTAAGTCAAAAATTGATCCATTATGGTTATTAAACCTTAATCATTACTTAGATAATGAACGGCAACACCCTGGAGAAGGGTTAGTACTATCGCGGTATGCTGGCCCTGGGAGCCATCGTTATCCCATCGGTTTTTCTGGTGATACAGTTGCTTCGTGGGCCTCATTACAATTTCAACCATACTTTACGGCGACTGCTAGTAACATTGGTTACACTTGGTGGAGTCATGATATTGGTGGGCATATGCGTGGCACATATGATGGTGAATTAGCTTTGCGATGGCTGCAATTAGGTGTTTTCAGCCCGATCTTGCGTTTGCATAGTTCTAACAATATTTTCATGGGAAAAGAACCTTGGAATTATGACCAAACGATAGCACCGGTTATGATTAAATTCTTACAGTTACGGACACAGTTATTACCTTATTTGGATAGTGCTAATTATCAAACGCATGCGGAAGGCTTACCGTTAGTGCAACCAATGTATTATGGTCATCCGAATGATGAAGTGGCTTATCAAGTGCCAAACGAATATCAATTTGGACCTGCCATGATTGTGGCATCAATTACGACGCCCGCAGATTCAGTGACACAATTAGCGAAGACTAAGGTCTGGTTACCTGCGGGTACTTGGTATGATTTCTTTACCGGCTTACGCTACCAAGGAAACCGTGTTTTTGAAGCGTACCGTGAAAAGGCGACCTATCCAGTATTTGTCAAAGCTGGCAGTATAATTCCTTTAAGCTCTGACTATATGGCGCCATTGACGCAATTACCAATAAAATTAAAACTTAAGATATTTACTGGTCAAGCGGGGACTTATGAACTCGTTGAACATTTAGGTCAACGAAGGGCTATCACAACGATTACTTGGGATGAAGAGCAGCAGCGATTAAGTATGGTTAGTGATGATCCTACTCACTTGATTCCAGTTAATCGTGAGTACCAACCAGTATTAGTTGGGGCAACTGCTCAAATAACTGCAAGGACGGCGACCACATTTCAATTTAACGATTACAAAACTCAGTTGCAAATGCCCACAGTAGCACGATTAGTTAAGCAACGGTTGCAATTTTCAAAGTTAAGTTTCGAAATTAAGTGGCAAATTTGGCAGGCATTTGATGAGGCTGATAACACCAATCAATTATTAGGTTACTTATCAACGCTTAATGAAACGCAGATTAAGGCGATGATTACTGAATTGATTATTAATTAAATTTAAGTGGTTTAGCGAATGGGAGCCAAACTGACTTTCGGTGCGTGTTTTGGTGACTTTAATGCTGATATGATCACTTTGCAACCGGTTGCGCTAGCTAAAGTTAACGCTTACAATGACTAATGAAAGTTAAAATGTAGGGGGCGATTTTATGGCGACAATTAAAGACGTTGCAAAATTAGCGAAGGTTTCACCATCAACGGCATCGCGCGCAATGCATGATAATCCAGCGATCAGTCAAAAAACAAAATCACGAGTTTGGCGAGCGATGGCGCGACTACATTATGCGCCGGATTTTAATGCCCAAGGGTTAGCAAACAAACGCAGTAACGCTATTGGGGTGATTTTACCAATTGATCAACAAGAAATATTTACCAATCCATTTTTCTTGAAAGTTTTACGTGGGATCAGTGAAGCGTGTTATCATGCGCAAATGATGGTCAACTTAGCGACTGGGTCATCACAAGCTGAATTATTAAAAAGTATTGATATTATGGTTACTCAGGGAATGATCAAACGATTTATTGTTCTGTATTCAGAACGCGATGATCCAATTTTAGTTAAGCTCCAACAATTAGAGGCTCAATATGTCATAATTGGAAAACCGTATCGATTAGTAAACGAGACGCCATATGTTGATAATGATAATATTTTAGCTGGTTCAGATGCCACCCAATTTTTAGTGGCGCATGGGCATCACGACATTTGTTTTGTGCATAATGATTTAAAAAAGATGGTTCAAAATGATCGGTTATTAGGCTATCAACGAATCATGATGGAAAATCACTTTCCAGTTAAGATGTTGGCATTACCGGCACAAGAGTATCCAGGTGGACGACAATTAGTTATTCAATACTTAACGCAACATCCAGAAATAACTGGTTTTGTGACCGTGGATGATATGTTGGGTTTACGGATTCAACAAGTGCTGCAATCATCTGAAATGGTAACTGGACGGCAAATATCAATTATTGGTTTTAATAACTCGGTTTATTCAGAAGCGGCACATCCAGCTTTAACCTCAGTGGAAGTATTCCCACGCCGTTTAGGTCATGAGGCGGCTAAAATTGCGGCGGGGTTACAAACGCACGAACATTTAACGACTAAAATTATTGTTCCCCATCAAATCATTGAACGTCATTCTGTCGTAACCATGTAAAACATCATTTTCGGAGGTGTAAGTGTGACCACATTAACAGATGTTGCAAAGCGGGCCAATGTTTCCAAGATGACGGTATCACGGGTGATTAATCATCCGGAACAAGTTCGTGATGAATTGAAGCGCAGTGTTTTTGCGGCAATGCAAGCGTTAAATTATCGGCCTAATGTTGCTGCTAAGGCGTTAGTAAATAATCGTACCCAAATTATTAAGTTATTTATTTTAGAAGATATGGACACGACGGAACCCTATTACATGAAGCTTTTAGCCGGAATTTCAAAGGAATTGGGGAAAGAACAGTATTCATTACAGTTAGTGACGGAGCATAATTTTGACATCGGTGGTTGTGATGGGTATATCGTCACTGGGATGCGTCATGCAGACTATGAGTGGTTACAACGCTTAGAGCGACCAGTCGTTTTATTTGGTGAAAATCGCTTAGAGTTTGATTATTGTGATACTGATAATACGTTGGGAACAAAAATAGCCACTGAATATGCAATTAAACAAGGTTATACGCAGATTGAATTTATTGGGATTAATGTAAAGGAACCTTTCGAATATTCACGTGAAGCGGGTTATTTGCTTAGCATGCAAAAGCATCAATTGACCACGTCGATTCAACGATTTAGTAATCATAGTCATTTAGCTATGGAATATATTCAGCAACAGGCGCAACGTTTGCAAGCCAATACTTGTTATATTTGTGCCAGTGATCGGTTGGCATTTGGCATTGAAAAGGGCTTAACGCGTTTTAACGCTAAAATCCCGGCAGATTTTGGAATTATTGGTTTTGATGGGGTCTTTTTAAATCAGGTGGCAACGCCCAAGTTAACCACAATTCAGCAGCCGGTTTTCGAATTGGGTGTCCAGTGTGCACAGATGCTACTGACTAAAATCAGTCAAGGGGGTCAGCCACAGGGCATTCATCAGGTGAAACCGACGTTACTAATCGGTGGTTCAACAAGATAAATTGATTTGACATGTTTTTTATGATTGGTGGTCAGGATGAGAATCCTGATTTTTTTGTTGGGTTAAAATCTGTTAGCGATAACAATTGGAAAACCCTTGTTTCTCTTATGGATAGTCAGTAGGATTATCGTGTAAGAAAACGTTTTCTTGATGGGCGAAGGGGGTAGTTGCAATGGTGAATTGGTATGATCGACAGATTATTTATCAAATTTATCCAAAAAGTTTTCAAGATACAAATGATGATGGCATTGGTGATTTACAGGGCGTGATTCAACGAATTCCCTATTTAAAAGAGTTGGGCGTTACTACAATTTGGTTAAATCCAATCTATGTTTCACCTCAAGTTGATAATGGTTATGATGTATCAAATTATTATGCGATTGAGCCATCTTTAGGCACGATGAGTGATGTCGAAGCGCTAATTAAAGCATTGCATCAAAATAATATGCACTTATTGTTAGATTTTGTCATGAATCATACATCTGATCAACATCCTTGGTTTCAAGATGCTATTAAGCACCCTCAGGGGTTGTACCGGGATTATTATTTGTGGTCAGATGCACCGGCTAATCAGTTACCGAATAATTGGGGGTCATTTTTTGGCGGGAGTGTTTGGGAAGCCGATCCGGGAAAAACTGAACAATATTATTTCCATTTGTTTGATCGGCACATGCCGGATTTAAATTGGCGTAATCCAGAAGTACGGCATTCAATGCTGGAGATCGCCAAATTTTGGGTGAAGAAAGGCATCGATGGCTTACGTTTAGATGCTTTTATCCATATTGATAAAGCTAATTTTAAGCAACAGGTTCCTAGCCAGTCAACTGAACCAGTTGTCGCTGAGGCGTTTTATGCGCATTTGCCGCATGTTCAACCTTATTTAAGTAAATTTTGTGGCGCATTGCGGCAACTAAAGCCAGATATTTTTATTTTAGGTGAGGCAGCTTCTGCCAGCCCAGAATTGTTAATGGATTATAGTCGTCCAGCTAACAATGAATGTAATGCAGTCATTACTTTTCGGTCATTGGTTGATGACAAAAGCCATCTTAATCCAAAACTGCCCGCGGAATTTCAACCTAAGCCCTTAGATATCGAAGGGATGAAACGGCAACTCACTACGATTCAAACTAAGTTAGCTGGCGTGAGCTTACCGGTTTTATATTGGAGCAATCACGATTTGGCGCGATTAGCGACACGGTATGCGAGCAAATGGCATCATGAGCAAAGTCTTAAATGCTTAGCAGCGATGCTATATTTACAACGTGGTATTCCGATTATTTATTACGGCGAAGAAGTCGGTATGGAAAATTTAACTTTGCCAAATTTGCAAGCATTTAATGACCGAACGGTGGGGCCATTCGATCGGCAGGCTCAAGCCTTAGGTTATGATCAGCACCAAATTATGCAGATGTTGAATCAAACCCATAAGTTGGCGGCCCGTGGTCCGATGCAATGGGATAAAAACCAGCCCTATGATGGGTTTTCAACCCAAACGCCTTGGCTCATTGGTCAAACTAAGCCTGAGAGTTCAGCAATGACGGCGAGCCTATTAAGTTTTTATCGCCAGTTACTCAAGCTTAAACAAACTGAGTTATTTACAGCTGGTGATGAACTGATTGAGGCATCACCAAAAGGATTATTCCAGTTTACACGTCAATTGGATAACAGACGAGCAACGGTGACTTGTAATCTGACGGATACGGCCATTACAGTCGCAGTACCCACGTTGGCTAAGGTGCAGTTATTGGAAGGCGATGTTACCCAGACCGCAACGACGACGACTTATCATCCTTGGTCAGTGATCGTTACTAAAAATTAGGAGGTTTTTTAAATGGCAAATGATACGATTACCAATTTACGGCAACAAGTGATTTATTCTGTTTTTCCGCGTAACTATACGGCGCAGGGGACATTTAGTGCGATTCAAGCTGATCTACCACGAATAAAGGCCTTGGGCACTGATATTATTTGGCTAATGCCGATTTATCCGATTGGAAAGGCTCATCGAAAAGGGGCGCTAGGTTCACCATATGCAATTGCAGATTATCGTAGTATTAATCCAGAATTAGGAACGATGGCAGATTTTAAAGCGTTGACGACTGCGATTCATCAACAAGGGATGCGAGTAATTATTGATATTGTTTATAATCATACATCGCCAGATTCGAAGTTAGTCCAACAGCATCCGGACTGGTTCTATCATAAATCGAATGGTGATTTTGGTAATCGTGTGGCGGATTGGTCGGATATCATTGATTTAGACTATCAGAATTCGGCTTTGTGGACGTATCAAATTGAGACCTTAAAGCAATGGGCGACCGAGGTGGATGGTTTTCGCTGTGATGTAGCGCCCCTCGTACCTTTAGACTTTTGGTTAACCGCTCGGCGAGAATTGGCAGCCTATAAACCGGGGCTAATTTGGTTAGCAGAAAGTAATGATTCAGCTTTTTTGAAGCAAGTTCGTGATGCCGGTTTTGAAGATTTGTCAGATAGCGAACTCTATCAAGCTTTTGATATGGTATATGACTATGATACTTTAGCTGATTTACATGCCACCGTAGCTGGTAAGCGTAGTCTAGGCGAGTTTGCACGAATCCTAATGAAACAAGATGTTACTTTCCCGAAAAATTATGTGAAGTTACGATTTTTAGAAAACCATGATGTGCCTAGAGCGGCCGACTATCTTTCAACCCCCCAACAAGTAAAAAATTTATTAGCATTTAATCTATTTGAAAAGGGAAGTGCTTTAATTTATGCCGGTGAAGAGTTTGGCGCTAAGCATTTGCCGAGTTTATTTGATCGTGATCCAGTTGCTTTAAATGGTCCGCTAGCTTTGACACCGATGATTCGCCAAATTAGTTCAATTAAGCATCATTCCCTCTTTGAGACAGGGGCTTATCAGGTTCAACCAGTTAATGAGCAAGTGATGCAAGTTCAGTATCAGCAAGCTGATGAACTGGCCTTAGGTTATTTCGCATTTCAAACTTTTACCGGTGAAATCAGTTGTCCATTAGCGAATGGAAAGTATCTTAATCAACTAGATGGCCAAGATATTATGGTGAAAAACAATCAGTTTAGTTTCACCGGTGACCCAGTTATTTTTATAAAACAATTGATTTGTTTCAAATAAAATTGTGTCAAAATTCAGTGATATTACGGGTTGATTTAAGGCTTTTACATGATCATAATGTTAAGAATGTTTGAATTTGCGCAACCGATTGCATAGGTTTTTAGATGCAGAAAGTCGTGTAATGACGCTGTTTATAAAAGAAATATAAAAATTGTTATCGGTAACATTGTGAAAGGGGTTGCGAAAACGCTTTCAAAACTGCATAATTGAAGTTGTCATAAAAGGTTATGGATCTTAATAAAATTAAGTAGGGGGTAACATCATGACAAAGGGATGGAAAAAGTTAGGAGTTACAGTTTTAGCCGGGGCAATGGCATTAACATTGGTCGGTTGTGGTAACAGCAATTCTTCAAGTGCTTCTAACAAGAAAGTTAAGATTACGATCTTCCAAGGGAAGGTTGAATCAAACAAGCAATTTAAACAAATTGCGGCACGGTATCATAAGTTACATCCAAATGTTTCAATTTCAGTTTCATCAGTTGGTGGGGGGACCGATTATAGTCCAGTTCTAAAGACACGGATTTCTTCAGGGAATGCGCCAACAATCTTTAGTTTAGCTGGACCAGCGGATGTTAAGCAATTTGCTTCACAAGAAGCTGATTTGTCTAACACTAAGGCTGCTAAAGCTGCCCAATCTGGGACTTTAAATGCCGTTACAACGAATGGCAAAACAGTTGGGTTACCATTCAACGTTGAAGGTTATGGGTTTGTTTATAACAAGACGATTTTCAAGAAGGCTGGGATTGATCCAACTAGCTTAACAACGATGGCTAAATTAACTGCTGCTGTTAAGAAGATTGATTCTGAAAAATCTGAATTAGGGATTAAAGGCGTCTTTGCATTACCTGGTAAGGAAACTTGGATTCTTTCTGACCATTTAGCTAACTTGTATGTGGGTCAACAATTTAATGGCAATGCGCAAAAGATGTATAAATCTAAGAGCATGAGCTTTACAGCAAATAAAGAAATGAAGTCAATGATTGATTTACAGAAGCAGTATTCTGTTGGACCAGTTATGCAATTAGACTATTCTGCCCAAGTTAATCAAAACTTCTCACAAGGTAAAGTTGCGATGATTCAACAAGGGGACTGGATTTATTCAACGGTTGAACAAATCGATAAGAAATTTGCTAAGAATGATATTGGCATGATTCCAATTCCAGTTAAAGGTTATGAAAATAAATTACCAGTTGGGACTTCATTATACTGGGGTGTTAACAAGAACAAGTCAACGGCTGAACAAACAGCAGCTAAGAACTTCTTAGATTGGTTATACACATCTAAAGAAGGTAAGAAGTTAGTTGTTAACAAGCTTCATTTCGTACCAGCCTACAAGGGTTACGGTAACGTTAAGATGCCAGATGCATTGTCACAAGTTGTCTTCAAGTACTCAAAAGCTAATAAGACAATTGGTTGGGCATTCCCTGCTTACACTGGGACATCATGGGATCCAAATACCTTCCAACCAAACTTACAGAAGTATCTGTCAGGCAAGCAAAGTTGGGATACAACCGTTAAGAATTCAATTAAGGGTTGGAACGAACAACAATCGTCAAATTAGTAAAGTCTAAAGGTATTTCAGAAGAGGGGATTATATATGAAGAATCGAAGCTTATCTTTCTGGCTCTTTTTAACGCCAACCCTCGTTGCGTTAGCACTAGTTGTTTTCATTCCGGCCATTATGGGTGTATTTTACTCATTCACTAACTGGGATGGGCTTGGCTATACTGAGATGCTCGGTTTTAAAAATTACATCACACTTTTCCATAACAGTGGCTTTTTAGCCGCTTTGTGGTTTACTGTTCGATTTGTAATTGTAACCGTTATCTTATTGAACGTGATTGGTTTGGCATTAGCGTTATTAGTAACGCAAAAGTTTAAGGGTAGTAATTTATTACGGACAATTTTCTTCATGCCAAACTTAATTGGTGGGTTGATTTTAGGTTTCATTTGGCAGTTTATCTTTACCCAAGCTTTTACAGCAATTGGGAAAGCGTTACACATCGCGGGATTATCAGGGTGGTTGACGGATGCTAAGACTGGTTTTTGGGGCTTAGTCATTGTCACGGTCTGGCAAATGAGTGGTTATATCATGATTATTTACATTGCTTATTTGCAAAATATTCCCAGTGAAGTAATTGAAGCTGCTGAAATGGATGGAGCTTCACCATGGCAACGATTCGTTCATATTACGTTCCCAATGATTGCACCAGCCTTTACGATTTGCATGTTTTTAACACTTTCAAATGGGTTTAAGATTTATGATCAAAACTTGTCATTAACGAACGGTGGTCCCTATAAATCAACGGAAATGTTAGCAATGAATATTGTTAATACGGCCTACTCAGAAAATAATTTTGCTTTAGCTGAAGCGAAAGCTTTAATCTTCTTCCTGATTGTGGCGGCCATCTCTATGTTGCAAGTCTACTATAACCGTAAGCGGGAGGTAGATTTGTAATGAAGAAAACTAGTCGAATCTTTTTAGGGATTTTAGGAATTCTGTTAGGGCTGGTCTGGCTCTTCCCATTTTACATGATTTTAACAAACTCTTTTAAAACGCCAAAGGGAATTTTCGCTTCCGTATTAGGGTTGCCAACAACGGCTACGACGGCTAACTATAAAAACTCTTTTAAAGCGTTAGATTTCATGAATTCATTAGGTCACTCGTTACTAATTACCGTTGTTTCGGTAGTCATCATTGTCTTTTTCTCATCAATGGCGGCCTATGCGTTGCAACGTAACAAGAGTAAGTTAAGCGGTGCCTTGTTGATGTTATTTGTTTCAGCGATGCTGATTCCATTTCAAACGGTTATGATTCCATTAACGGCTAACTTTGGACATGTTCATATGTTAAATATGTGGGGATTAATGTTGATGTATCTTGGCTTTGATGCCAGCTTATCAATCTTCCTGTATCAAGGCACAATGAGCAGTATTCCGATTGCCATGGATGAATCGGCTGAATTGGAAGGGGCTAATCGATTCCAAATCTTCTTTAAAATTATTTTTCCAATGTTAACACCAATTACGGTGACCGTTGGGATCCTAAATATTATCTCGATTTGGAACGATTATCTGTTACCATCACTGGTTTTACCACAAACTCAGTATACGATTCCGCTACAGATGTTCTTCTTCTTTGGTCAATATACCAAACAATGGCATCTAGCGTTAGCCGGATTGACTTTGTCGATTATTCCAGTCATTCTCTTTTACGCCTTTGCACAACGTTACATTATCAAAGGTGTTACTGATGGTGCGGTCAAGTAAATTAAGCAATTGAATAAAGCGAAGGGAGGGTGCTAATGTTAAATTTACAATCAAAGTTTGGACAAAAACTCGTCGTCATTGGTAATTGGTTAGCGGCATTGGTAACGATCAATCTAATTTGGTTTCTAGTGACACTGCCGGTTCTGGTTATGCTGGTTTTAAGTTTCAGCGTACCGTTAAACCAAACCTATGCGGGTTCACTGGCGATTACGGTTGTGATGTTAGCAGCCTTCACCGTACCGGCTACGACTGCAACGTATCAAGCGGTGCAAGCGTGGCAGACTACCGATAGTGGCTCATTTTTAAAGGTCACTTGGCGCGCTTATTTAGTGGCATTAATGCATTGGCAAGCAAATCTGCTAGTGGCAGTAGTAGCAGGTAGCTGGATCACGGCTTTAAGATTAACGACAACTAATGTTGGGTTACACGTTGCGACACTAGTTTTCGGTATTGTATTACTAACTCTTTGGAACGGGTGGAATTATTGTCAGTTTGAAAATTTATCGGTCATTGAATTGGTGGTAGCCCACCCATTCAAGCTACTGCTATCAGCAGTGGTTACGATAATTCTATTTGCACTTAACTTTGAGTTGCGGCTGATTTTCTTTATCTTGTTGTTTAGCATGTCTTTGTCAGCGCTAACAACCTATCGAATTTTTAACCCGCACTTAAAAGCTGAATCGACAAACTGATTTTAACTAAATGAATGATGGAAATAAAGGAGCGTTGGCATAATGGCAGAAATAAAATTGGAACACATCTATAAACGTTATCCTGGAAACGACGCAGACTCGGTAACTGATTTTAACTTAGATATTAAAGATAATGAATTTATCGTATTTGTCGGTCCTTCTGGGTGTGGTAAATCAACAACTTTGCGGATGATTGCCGGATTGGAAGATATTACCAAGGGTGATTTAAAGATTGATGGGGAAGTTATGAACGATGTTCACCCCAAAGATCGGAATATCGCCATGGTTTTCCAAAACTACGCATTATATCCACAAATGTCAGTTTTTGATAATATGGCTTTTGGATTAAAAATTCGAAAAATGCCAAAGGATGAAATTGAAAAACGGGTTAATAACGCGGCTGATATCTTAGGCCTCACTAATTATTTGAAACGGAAACCGGGTGCCTTGTCTGGTGGACAACGTCAACGGGTGGCTTTAGGTCGCGCCATTGTGCGGGATGCTAAATTATTCTTACTTGATGAACCTTTATCAAACTTAGATGCCAAACTTCGAGTTGATATGCGGACTCAAATTGCGCAGTTACATCAGCGTTTAAAGACCAATATGATTTATGTGACGCATGATCAAATCGAAGCGATGACCATGGCTGATCGAATCGTGATTATGAATGATGGTAAAGTCCAACAAGTTGGGACGCCCGACGATTTGTATAATAAACCAGTTAACAAATTTGTCGCTGGTTTTATGGGATCACCATCAATGAATTTCTTTGAAGCCGAACTAAAAGATGGTCGTGTTTCAAATGGCAAAGGTCTGGATGTCGCGGTACCAGAAGGGCGTTTAAAACTTTTACGTGAGCAAGGCTACGATGGCAAGAAACTAACGGTTGGGATTCGACCAGAAGATATTCATACCGAACAAGTCGCTTTGGATGCCATGGCAGATGCAGTTGTTAATGCTAAAGTTGAAGTTTCAGAATTCTTAGGTACTGATTCAATGCTCTATTCACGGACAGGGGCCACGGAATTTGTAGCCCAAGTCAATGCACGTGATTATCATAAACCAGGCGAAGAAGTTAAAATGGCCTTTGAAATGAGTAAAGCTCATTTCTTCGATGACGAAACTGAATTGACAATTGAGTAAACAATTGTTGTGGGGTTAAGTTAATGCTGATGAAAAGAGTCTGGTGGCAGTAACTGTCGCAGGCTCTTTTTTAGCGGGGCTAATTAGGAGGACGTAAGCAAATGAAACGTATTTTTGAAGTCAATCCATGGCACGTGATTAGTCACGAATTAGTGCCGACTGATAAGCGACTACAAGAGAGTATGACAAGCATTGGCAACGGTTACATGGGCATGCGTGGGATGTTTGAAGAGCATTACTCGAATGATACGCTCAAAGGAATTTACATTGGTGGTATTTGGTATCCAGATAAGACCCGGGTTGGCTGGTGGAAGAATGGGTATCCGGACTACTTTGGTAAGGTCGTTAATGCGGTTAATTTCATTAAAGTGAACTTAACGATTGATGGTGATCAAGTAGATTTGGCTAAAGATGATATTAGTGATTTTACGGTCGATTTAGATATGCACACAGGGGTGTTACGGCGATCATTCATCGTAACAAAAGGTGCTAAGCGCGTTCAGTTCATGATTGACCGGTTCGTTAGCGTCGCGCAAAAAGAACTATTTGATGTGCATTATAGCGTGCATAATTTGAGTGCGGAACCTGTGCAAGTTGGGTTTATCTCACAAATTGATGCAGATGTCTTTAATGAAGATGCTAATTATGATGAACAATTCTGGCAGGTTCTTGATAAACGACACACCATCACCGGTGGCAGTATGGTCGCTGAAACGAAGCCTAATGACTTTGGGACACCGCGGTTTACCTTAGGACTGCAAATGATGCATATGACTGATTTTCGGGGTGTTAATGCACCGGATACTGAAAAATCAGTCACCAACATTTTTCGTGGCACCCTGGCAGCGGATGAAACGAAAAATTTTGAAAAAAGAGTCCTCGTGGTGACCTCGCGCGACTATGAAGATATGTTAGCCTTACGTTCCGGCTTAGCTGAGTTAAGTGAAAAGATCAATACCCAGACGTATGAAGACCTATTGCAAGCGCACGTGGCAGTCTGGGCGCAGCGCTGGGAATTAGCCGATGTGGCAATTGACGGTGACGATGCGGCACAACAGGGGATTCGGTTCAACTTGTTCCAGCTATTTAGCACGTATTATGGTGAGGATAAGCGCCTGAACTTGGGACCAAAAGGATTCACTGGTGAAAAGTATGGCGGGGCAACTTATTGGGATACTGAAGCTTTCGGTGTGCCCTTCTACCTGTCATTAGCGAAGCCTAAAGTTACTGAAAACTTACTAGAGTATCGACACAATCAATTAGATGGTGCATATCATAATGCGCAGATGCAAGGCTTAGCTGGTGCACTTTTCCCGATGGTGACCTTTAACGGTATCGAATGTCACAATGAATGGGAAATTACCTTTGAAGAAATTCATCGGAATGGCTCGATTGCGTACGCAATTTTCAATTATACCCGTTATACTGGTGATGAAACTTATTTGAAGACCCACGGTATCGATGTTTTGACCGCAATTGCTCGTTTCTGGGCGGATCGGGTTCATTTTTCAGAACGGCGCCAACAATACATGATTCATGGCGTCACTGGTCCCAATGAATATGAAAATAATGTTAACAATAACTGGTATACCAACTTTATGGCGCGCTGGACGTTGCAATACACGTTGGCGAGCTTGAAGAAAGTGACCTCGGCGAAGCAAGCAGAACTCGCCGTGAGTGCGACTGAACGTGCTAAATGGCAAGATATCGTGGATCGGATGTATTTCCCACACGATGATCAATTAGGGATCTTTGTTCAAAATGATACTTATTTAGATAAGGATTTGAAACCAGCGGCATCAATTCCAGCTGATCAGCGACCGATTAATCAACACTGGTCATGGGATCGCATCTTGCGGTCACCTTATATTAAGCAGGCGGATGTGTTACAAGGCATCTATTACTTTATGGATCAGTTTACACCAGCCCAAAAGCAAGCTAACTTTGACTTTTATGAACCGTTGACGGTCCACGAATCCAGTCTGTCGCCCGCAGTGCATGCGATATTAGCCGCAGACTTGCATTATGAAGATAAGGCCGTTGAAATGTATCAACGAACGGCGCGCTTGGATTTGGATAATTACAATAATGATACGGTCGATGGGTTACACATTACCTCAATGACTGGTTCTTGGCTGGCAATCGTCCAAGGTTTCGCAGGAATGCGGGTACGCGATGGTAAGTTAGCGTTCGCACCATTTGTACCGAAAGCTTGGTCGCACTATCAATTCCATGTCAACTTCCGTGGTCGCTTATTGAAAGTTGATGTTGATCAACAAGGGTCGACGGTTGAATTGGTTGCCGGTGAGCCGTTGACGATTGAATTGGCTGGTCAAGCGGTCAACTTAAAAGATACCGTAGCTACTAAAGTTCAGGCCTGATTTCAACGTGGCCGAATCTGGTTGAAATCAAGTGTTCACACCCTAGAATGAGTCAAACTTCATTCTAAACAACTCCTAAACGACGTATTCCTGAAGGGGAATACGTTTTTTTATCAGCAGAATGTCGCAAACAGGTGACCAAGGTCAGGTTGTTCTGCTTAACCAAAAATTGGCAGTCATTCTCAAAAAGAGGAATGACTACCAATTTCATGTTAATACTCGCAAACGAGTCGACTAATAAGAAAATCGTTAGACTTGGTGCAAGAATAATAACTTGGTTTCAAAATCATGTGCTGGTGGGTCTAGTGACAAGCCGATTTGGTTTAGTTCTTGGCCGGACCATTGGCCCCCGGTGCTTAACTGATAATGCGCAGTTTCGTTGAGATAATGCAACGGTAACTGGGTGGGGACTTTTACCGCTGAACTTAAACCCGCGGTGTAGAAACAAACCGCATGTTTTTGATCAGCTGTTACTAACAACCAAGCTTGTTCAGTCGTTGTGGGTCGTTGTGTTGCCAGCCGGTAAAAGTTAGCGGTTTTAAACAACGGTTGCCAAGTTTGATACGTTTTAAGCCGTTTTTTAATGGCGGCCTGATTCGTGGCCGATAAGGTGTTTAAATCCAATTCGAAGCCTAGTTGGCCGATTGTTGCTAAATCCAAACGTGTTTTTAATGGTGTGGACCGACCGTTTTGGGCATTGGGGCTAGCGGCGACGTGAGAGCTAAACACCGCTTGAGGAAATTGATAACTGAAACCTTTGATAATGGTGGCTCGATCAACCGGGTCGGTTAAGTCACTCAGCCATGTTTGATCAGTGTAAGCTAACATCCCAAAGTCTAAACGCCCACCGCCTGCGGAACAATTTTCGATAATTAAGGCCGGAAAACGGGCGCGCAATTGACCTAATAGATCATATAATCCCAAGACGTAACGGTAATAAAGTTCATCTTGTTGGTCACTAGGGAGGCAATCATTGCCCACCTGGGTTAGATGCCGATTCATATCCCATTTCAGGTAATCCAAATGATTAGTGGTAATTAGTGTGGTCAATGTTGTTAAGAGATGTTGACGGACAACAGTTCGCGATAGATCCAAAACTAACTGATGACGTGCAGTAATGGGCGCACGTTGTTGGTAGTGGAGGGCCCAATCAGGATGTTGCTGGTAGAGCTGGCTAGTCATCGTAATCATTTCCGGTTCAACCCATAAACCAAATTTTAAGCCAGCTTGATGAGCTTGCTCAGCTAATGGCCGTAACCCTTGTGGAAATTTTTGTGAATCTACCACCCAATCGCCCAATTGACCGTGTTCACTATTGCGATTAACGAACCAGCCATCGTCTAAGACCACCATGGTTAGGCCTAATTTTTGTGCCGTCTGAATCAAAGGCTGCATTTTAGTAGCTGAGACCGCAAAACCCAGGGTTTCCCAAGTGTTCAGGGCAATTGGCTTGTGGTTTGTAGTGGGCTGTAGTTGGTTAGCAAAAGCATGCAATGATTGCGACAAACCGTTAAAGCCTTGATCAGACCAACTTAAAAGTGCCTCTGGTGTTTGAAAAGTAGCGCCAGCGACTAACTTCCAAGTGAAAGTCGTGGGCTCTAAACCAATCGTTAAGCGGGTTTGTTGATATTGATCAACTTCCACGGTGTGTTGAAAATTACCACTCCAGACGAGCGCACTCCCCAAGACTTCGCCAGTAAATTCGGTTGTCTGAGGGCGAGCTAACGCCACAAATGGTTGGTGTTGTGGTCCACTAGTACCGCGTAAGCTCCGCTGACTTTGCAACCCAGGATGCAATGGGGTGAAGGTGGCTTGAGCTTCATGCGCGTGAGTGCCACTAAAGGTTAGCGCTTTATAATTTGCATCCGCTAAGTCCAATTGTAGACTAGCCGCAGCGTCGACCATCAGTGTGGTCGAACCCGCATTGATTAGGGTCGTACTACGTAAAATTAAAGCCGAATCTTCAAAAATTGTATAATTTAAATCCAGCTTTAACTGGGTGACAGCATCGCTTAAATGTAAAATCAACGTGGTCACTGCTGTGCCGGCCTTAACGGTTGGAGGCAACTGCTGTGGGTTTAAGGGCTGTTGCGTGACTGTCATGCCAGTGTAAGTTAGGAGCGGCAATAGTTGATTAGCTGTGTCTTTAATCAAGTAACTTGGTTGCCGATAATCTCCGCTGCCAATCGTGGCATATTCTAGCGGAAGCGACGTGATGGCATATGGAAAAGTTGCGGTGGGGTCAGTGGCAAAGGCATGGGCGCCAGTTGGCAAGCCCGGTTCTCCGCAATAGTTTGGCAAATAACGCCCAAAATAGCGATGCACCGGATACCGATTGTCGAGTAACTGAATAATATAACTGATCTGATGATTATAGAGTTGAATCAGACCACTCGCTTTATCGAATTTAACAGGCATTTTAAAGGCTCCAATCAGGTTTAAATGGCTGCAGCGACGCCACTAGTTGCCGGTTGCGTCAAGGCGACTAACTGGTTACCCGCTGTCACTTGGTCAACTTTTAAGCGTTCAACATTGGCGTAGGCCGGTGTATTAGTAATGACCAGCATTACGGTGGGGTCATAGTGTGCCGCGGTTAAGGCAGCAATGTCAAAGGTTCCCAATAGCTCACCTGCTTGGACGTGGTCGCCTTTTTGGACCTTGGTCGTAAAGTGTTCGCCGTTTAAGTTAACGGTATCAATACCAAGATGAATCAGAATTTCAGCGCCAGCATCTGTCTTAATACCATAAGCGTGGTGACTATCGTAGGTAACCGTGACGGTACCACTAGCTGGTGCTAAAACTTGGTCGCTGATGGGAATAATGGCCGCCCCTTGCCCCATAATTTCAGCGGAAAAGACTTGGTCATGAACTTGGCGGAGACTTTCGTTGGTCCCACTGACGGGGGCAACTAAGACTTCATCAGCAACGACACTAGCGACGGGAGCAGCAACAGGTGTGGTTGCTTGAATATCGGTATCATCACCTAAAGTTTGTTTAGCATAGATGAAGGTCGGAATGAAAGCCACAATAAAGGCGATTAAAGCACTTAATAAGAAGGCCGGAATTGAACGTGATGCAATCGAAATGAAGCCAATGACGGAAGCTGGTCCCATGGCGACGGCTAAAACGTGAAACAGGCCTAGAAAAATACAAGCAATCCCAGAGGCAATCGCCCCAAAGATAAAGGGATATTTCATTTTTAAGTTGACCCCGAAAATGGCAGGTTCAGTAATTCCCAGCAACGCTGATAGTCCAGCAGATGAAGTCAATGCTTTTTGTTTTTGACTCTTAGTTGCAAAGAAAATTGCTAAGGTTGCGGCCCCTTGGGCAATGTTAGCCATGGAAGCGACCGGGAAGATAAATGAGCCACCAGTTTTACTAATATTAGCTAATAACTGAGTTTCAATCGCCGGGAATGTTTGATGTAGCCCGGTAATAACGATGGCTGAGTAGAGGAGCCCGAAAATACCCATCCCAATCCAGCCGGTGGTGTTGTAAAGGCCAACTAGCCCGTTGGTTAAAGCATCACTAACTGTCCGTAAAACTGGACCAACAATGGTAAAGGTTAGAAAACCGGTAATTACAATAGCAAACATCGGTGTAAACGTAAAGTCGAAGGCGCCTTTAATATGCTTATGGAAGAATTTTTCAAGCGTGGCTAGGATGAAGGCAACGGCTAGTACGGGTAAGACTTGGCCTTGATACCCAGCTTGGGCAACGTTTAAGCCAAAGATATTCCAGTAAGTCATTTTGCCGGCTGCCGTAACGGCGGCTACATTATTGCCGTTAACGAGGTCGGGTAAGACCATAATCATGCCCATGGCAGCCCCTAAGAAGGGATTACCACCGAAGCGTTTCGTAGCTGAGAAACCTAATAAGATTGGTAAGAAGGTGAAAGGAGCAGCTGCCATGGCGTTAATCATTTCGGCAATGCCTTTGAGTCCGGGATAAACTTCAACCACAGATTTGGCCATGAATAGATTTTCGGCCGTTAACACATTATTTAAAGCCATTAATAGACCACCAGCAACTAAGGCTGGAATAATTGGAATAAAAATATCAGATAGCACTTTCAAAAAGTCCATTAAGGGGTTTTTCTTTTGACCAGCACTGGCGACGGCTTTAATGTCATCAGGGGTGGCTTCTTTAAGTCCAGTTCTTTCAATTAAAGCATCGTACACGTGATCAACATCGCCAGGTCCAATAATAATCTGGTATTGTCCGTTGGTTTCGAAAGTTCCCTTAACATCGGGATCGTCATCCAACGCTTTTTGATTGATTTTGCTTTCATCTTTAATGACTAACCGTAGCCGAGTTGCACAATGGGCAGCGGCTTGAAGATTATTAGTACCGATCGCAGCTAAAACACGATCAGCGACTGCTTGATGGTTCATTAGGACCACTCCTTTTAGGTTGATAAATTAGTTTTGCAAGCGCTTTACACAATCCAATAATAACAAGTTATCAAAATATGTCAAGCGTTTAACATAAAATAATTTAGCAAGGTGTTCTTTATTAAAAAGCCAATTTCATAAAAAATAACACATAATTAAGCAAAATGTGATAAACGTTTGACATATCGTTGTAAGCGGTTTTATAATAGGCTTAACTTAAATTAGTCCATCGAAGGAGTTAACAATCATGGAATGGAATCGGCAAACAAGGTATACCCCTTATCAACAGTGGCCACAGTCGCGGTTAACGGCTTTAAAAGCGCAAGCCAAAGGGTCCAAGTGGCGGATGCAGCACCATATTCAACCTGCCAGTGGCTTGTTAAACGATCCAAATGGGTTTTCTTATTTTAACCAGCAGTGGCATTTGTTTTACCAGGTTTTTCCATATGGGCCGGTACATGGTCTGAAAGCTTGGCAACATGTGACTTCTAAAAATTTAATTGATTGGCATGATGAGGGCCTAGCGATTCAGCCGGATACCCGTTACGATTCCCACGGTGCCTATACAGGGACGGCGTTACCGATTGGCGACCGGTTGTTTATAATGTATACCGGCAATGTTCGTGATGAAGCTTGGCAGCGGCAAGCTTATCAGTTGGGCGCTTGGATGGGGCCAGATAATCACATTGAAAAGCTGGCAGCGCCGTTAATTGACGCCGCACCTACAGGTTACACGACTTCGTTTCGTGATCCGTACTTATTACACCATGACGGGCACTATCAAGCCATTATTGGTGGTCAGACGACTGCAGAAGTTGGGGCGGCCTTAGTTTATGACTCACCCGATCTACAACACTGGCAATTCAAAGGTGAACTCAACTTGCCAGCAGCGTTGCGTGGTTATATGGTGGAATGTCCTAATTTAGTCTTTATTGGCGGTCAACCCGTTTTCTTGTTTTGTCCACAGGGGTTACCGCAAACGACCCTAGCTTATCAAAATATCTATCCTAATGTTTATATCGTCGGGCAAACCTATGATTGGTCACAGGCCACTTTGACGGCACCCACCGGGCCAACGCAATTGGATGCTGGGTTTGATGTCTATGCGACGCAAGCCTTTAATGCGCCTGATGGCCGTGCCTTAGCGGTGAGTTGGATTGGTTTACCAGAAGTCGCTTACCCGACGGATGCTGAGAATTGGGCGCACTGTTTAAGTGTGGTGAAGACGTTAACGTTAAAAGATAATCACCTCTATCAAAATCCAGTTGCCGAAGTAACGCAATTAAGAACGCAGTCCCATGATTTAGTGACTGAAGTAACGCAATTGAACGGCGCCTTTGAAGTGGAACTCACTGTTCCGGCCGCAACCGTTGCGACGGTCACGATTAAGACGGGGATTGGCACCGGGCACTTAACCGTAACCCTCGATGCCCGCCGTGGTCAGGTTACTGTTGATCGAAGTGCCACAGGCCACCCCTTTGCGGAAAAGTATGGTCAGGTGCGAACGGCGCAAGTGACAGCTGGTACTGCGATAAAAATGCGGCTAATCGTAGATGTGTCAGTCTTTGAATGCTATATTAATGAGGGCTATACCGTTTTAACGGGCCGCTTCTTTTTAGATGCAGCGCCAACCACGGTTCAATTAGCCGGTTCACCGACCACTGGGACCGTCTGGGAATGGCGTAAATAAGTGAGTACTGGAGTCAAACTATGAAACCAAAATTAAATGATGTGGCAAAGTTAGCTGGTGTTTCGGTCACGACGGTGTCGCGCGTGATTAACAATCATGGTTATCTGAGTCAAAAAACAAAAACCGCGGTTATGGCGGCGATGCGCGAGTTACATTATCAGCCGAATAATATGGCCCGTTCGTTACAAGGTAAAAATACCCAATTAGTGGGAGTGATTTTTTCAGATATTAGCAACCCATTTTTTGCTGAACTGGTTTCTCGGATTGAAAAGCTATTATTTGCTAAAAACTATAAAGTCATTTTATGTAACAGTGCCGATGATCCCCAAAAAGAGCGCGATTATTTACAAATGTTAATGGCCAATCAAGTTGATGGCATTATTGCCGGGGCACATAATTTAGGGTTGGAAGAATATCAACAGTACGGCTTACCGATTATTTCGTTTGACCGTTATTTGTCAGCCAATATTCCAATTGTGAGCTCGGATAATTTTAATGGCGGTTACTTAGCTGCGCAAGCTTTACGGCAAGCGGGGGCAACGAAATTAGCGATTTTTACGGGTAAAAACCAAGCTGGTTCCCCAACTAATGGGCGCCGGGAAGGTTTTACAGCCTATTTAAAGCAACAGCAATTGACGCCCCATGTTCATGAGTTACCCTTTGAATTGTCACCAGCATTAAAAATGATGCAAATTCGGACTATTTTGGAAAACAATGATTATGATGGGGTCTTTTGTAGTGATGATTTGACAGCGTTGCTCACGATAAATGTGGCCCGACAAATTCCGATTGATGTTCCCAATGAATTAAGGGTGGTGGGGTATGATGGGACCGCCTTGATGCGCAACTATCAACCCCAATTGACCACGATTGAACAACCCTTGGCCGATATTAGCACGTTGTTGGTGTCATTATTATTACAACGCATTGTCGATGCGAATTGTGAGTTAGAAGCGAAATACACGTTACCAGTAAAGTTAGTTAAAGGCACTACAGCTTAAAAGTAAGAAAGGCGGTTTGAAGATGCAGACGGCAGCAATTAAATGGTGGCAAAAAGCCGTAGTTTACCAAGTTTATCCACGGAGTTTTCAGGATACAAATCAGGATGGTATTGGCGACTTACCCGGTGTCACCGCTCATTTAGATTATTTGAAAAAATTAGGGGTCGATGTGATCTGGTTGAATCCAATCTATCGGTCGCCTAATGACGATAATGGCTATGATATTAGTGATTATCAAAAGATTGCGTCAGAATTTGGCACGATGGCCGATTTTGAGACCTTGTTAGCCGCTGCCCATCAGCGGGGCCTCAAAATTATTATGGATCTAGTGGTTAACCATACGTCAGATGAACATCCCTGGTTTCGCCAGAGTCGCTCAAGTACGACTAATGCGTATCGCGATTTTTACTTTTGGCGTGCTGGCAATGGTGAAGCCGCCCCTAATAACTGGGATTCGGCTTTTGGTGGTTCGGCTTGGCAGTATGATCAGCACACTGACGCCTTCTATCTGCATACTTTTTCAACCAAACAGCCTGATTTGAATTGGGAAAATCCGACCGTGCGTCAAGCTATTTATCAGATGATGACGTGGTGGCTGGAGAAGGGCGTTGATGGCTTTCGCATGGATGTTATTAATCAGATTTCCAAGCGGCCAGGCCTGCCAGATGGGCCTTTGAAACCGAATAGTGTCTTTGGCGATTCCCAGTTAGCCAATGGTCCGCGGGTGCATGAGTTTTTGCAAGAAATGCATCAGCAGGTGTTGACCAAGTTCGATGTGATGACTGTTGGTGAAACTCATGGGGTGACGCCGGCGGATGCCCTTAAATATGCGGGTCAAGACCGGCACGAATTGGATATGGTTTTTGAATTTGACCACCTTAAACTAGATAATAGTCAGGCTGGTTACGGCAAGTGGAGTACCCGTAAAACACCGCTGGTGGCCCTAAAAGCAGTCATTGAAAAATGGCAAATTGGGCTAAACGGTCAGGCTTGGAATAGTTTGTTTTGGAATAACCATGATACCCCCCGCGTGGTCTCGCGGTTTGGCAATGATACGCCACAGTATCGTGAACGATCGGCCAAAATGTTAGCGACCTGTTTGCATTTGTTACAGGGGACTCCGTATATTTATCAAGGGGAGGAACTTGGAATGACGAATGCGCATTTTGACCACCTCAGTCAGTATCGAGATATTGAAACGTTGCATGCGTATCGTGATTTAGTCACGACCAACCATCAATTGACGAAACCAGATATGTTAGCGCGTATCGCAGCGAAGTCACGTGATAATTCACGAACTCCGATGCAATGGAATGCCCATGAAAATGCGGGCTTTAGTACTGGCAAACCGTGGATTGAGGTCAACACTAATTATCCGACGGTGAATGCGGCCGCAGCATTAGCTGACCCTGATTCAGTCTGGTATTATTATCAAAAATTAATTGCGTTACGCCATGACTACCCGTTGGTTACCTTGGGGACCTTTACCTTATTGTTGCCAACGGATCCAGCAGTATTCATGTATCAACGACACTATCAATCGCAAACTTGGTTAGTCGTTTGCAACTTTACCGCTGAGCAAGTCACCCGTGCGTTAACGCCATATTTGACAGCACAAGCGCGGTTAATGATTGGCAACTATGCGGATGATCAGGGCGATGTATTGCGGCCTTATGAAGCTAAAGTCTACGCTGTTTAATGTCGTCAATTGAGCATAAATCCAAAAAAAATTGCGTCAAGAATTCATAAAATTCTTGACGCAATTTTTTTAATTATTTCTCAATGACAATCCGGCCATCATGGGTTCCCGCTAATAATGCTTGGCCTTGAGTGAAGCCGGCTAACGTGAATGGTAAATGGGTTCCAATGGTGGTCCGTAATTGGTCGGTACTGAGTAATTTAAATAACATTTGCAATGCGGCCTGATCAGAAATGACATTGGTTGCGTGAATGGATTGGAAGTGAATGGACTTGCTACTAGCTGGCAAGCGGTTAGCGACTGAAACAATCGTTGCGTCGAATTTAGCCATTGCCAAATCGGTCTTACCATCAATTCCATTGAGCGTGACGTTGATAATCACATCCCCTCGGTCAGCTAAGACATGGGCGGGATTTTGATGATCATAAGCCACGAACTGGTCTAAACCTAAGGCCGTTAGTTCATCCGCATGGCGCTGACTTGCAATGGCAATCACGTGAGCGCCTAAGCGCTGGGCCAATTGGACGACCAACATGCCGACACCACCAGCCGCGCCTTTGACAATCACCGTCTGGCCGGCCTGAACATCAGCGAAATAACGCACGGTTTTGTAGGCAGTAATACCCGGCGTAATCAGGCTAGCTGCCATCGCTGCTGTTAGATTATCTGGAACTGTGACCACGGTATCAGCGTCCACACAGACTTGTTCAGCGTAGGCATGCTCTGTGTGTGCCGCCACCCGGGTCTGTAACGGCACGTCTGTCACGGCGGCCCCCACTTTGATGACACGACCAACCACATCGTGGCCGGGAATGAGTGGCAGTGGTGTGTCCGGATTAGTCCCCCGATGGTCAAGACGATCACTATCATTTAAATTTACCGCTAGCGTTTCAATCACCAGCTGATTCGCGGTTGGTTCTAAAGCTGGCTGTTCGATTGCTTCAAAAATGGCAGGTCCCCCAAATTTGCGATAACCATATGCAAGCATCGTTTTCCCCCTCCTAGGCAAAAAAGTTCTTTAAGCCAATTGTAGCGGGGGACTAGGGTAAATCACAAGCTACAACCATCAGATTAGGGGCTTTGTTTGGTGACTAACTTAGTAAGCGCAACGGCTTGCTTATTCACTCGGTAACTGCTTTTTAGGCTGACGCTTGAGCCCCCAACCAGTGAAGCCGCTGAGAATGGAGAAGAGTGGTGACAATAAGCTGAAGAAACAAAATGGGAGGTAAGCTAGCGTGCTCACGCCTAATGTATTGGCGGCAAAGGCTCCCGCAACACCCCAAGGAATGAGGTAGTTAATGACGGTACCGCCATCTTCTAGGACCCGACTTAAGGCAAGATTAGCTAAGCCGCGGTCATTAAAAGTCTTTTTGAAAGCTTTTCCCGGCAGAATAACGGAGAGGTACTGTTCGCCAACAAAGAGATTGACGCCGATTCCTGCTAAAATCGCGGCGGTGACTGTGGCACCAGTGCCGTGGAGTCGCTTAGCGAGGGGCACCATCGCAGTTTGCACGAGGTTGAACTTCATGAGCAAGCCGCCTAACGCTAGGGTTAACAATATTAACGAGACGGTGCCCATCATTGCACTGATACCGCCCCGGGATAGCAATTGATCGACACTCGCATTGCCGGTTTTGGCCACAAACCCCGTTTCAATCATGCCAGCAACTTTGCTTAATGGCGTGTGCGGCTGTTCAATAAATAACATCACGATGGCTAGGCCGATATTCAATAAGAGCGTCGGAATGGCAGGAATTTTGCGCAATGCACAGCCTAACATGAGTAACAGCGGTAATCCGGCCCACCAACTAATGGTGAAATTCTGATTTAGCACGGCCAAGGTTGT
This sequence comes from Lactobacillus sp. CBA3606, assembly GCF_002970935.1. Classification (NCBI taxonomy): domain Bacteria; kingdom Bacillati; phylum Bacillota; class Bacilli; order Lactobacillales; family Lactobacillaceae; genus Lactiplantibacillus; species Lactiplantibacillus kimchii. The sequence goes on from NZ_CP027194.1 coordinate 1,828,850, forward strand.
TTGGATTTTTCCCAACTGGCTACCTGTGGCGGCCCCTAAGCCGAGAACGGTGTATAGGCCAAGTGAAACGACGAAAGCGGGAATCGTGGACCACATTAAGTTTCGAATATGGTTAAAGAGGTCACTTTCAGCGATGGCGGCAGCTAAGTTCGTTGAATCAGATAGTGGTGACGTCTTATCTCCAAAAATAGCACCTGAAATGATGGCACCGGCAATTAAGGCCGGGTTAATCCCCATAGTGGTCCCAATCCCGAATAGCGCAATCCCAATCGTCGAAATAATGGTAAAAGCACTCCCGATTGAAGTTCCGATAATAGCACAAACTAAGAAGACTGAGGGGACGAACCATTGTGCGGAAATCAGATGAAAGCCGAAGACCATCATGGATGGAATAATACCGGCCGCAATCCAAACACTGATTAAGGCACCAATCAACAGAAAGATAAAGATTGGAATGATACCAGTGGTAATGCCATCTACAATGCCGGCATGAATCTCTTCCCAGGTTGCCCCGCGAGTTTTGGCCCAGAGAATTAGTAATGCGATAACTAAAATGACGGGGGTCTGTGGAGAAAGCCCGAATTTGATGACGCCTAGCCCCATAATCGTTAACATGAGTAATAAAATAAGTAGCGCGGCGGGTAAACGAACCGGCCGCCAATGAGAATTAGGTTGCATGGTCAACACTCCTTTTTTTTAACAAAAAAATCGTCCCCGTTGCAGTTAATGCAACAGGGACGATTGATTAGACCGTGGTACCACCCAGCTTGAAGTCACTTTAAGTCACTTCCACTCACTAGAAGGTAACGGTTCTAGTTATTATCCGCCGGGTGATCCCGGACATTTTACCGTATTTCAGCATCATTAACCTGATCGGTTCGCAGCAACCACCGACTTCCTGACCCACAGTTAAGATGTTACTTGAAAGTAAAATTAACGTTCATTATTAAGTTAAAGGCGATATTAGCATGTTGTAACCAGAACGTCAAGTGCGACAGCTAACAGGTTAGCCTTGATCCGCATTAAACGTTTGTTCCACGATATCCATGACTTCTTTGAACAAGCCAATTGGAAATTGGTGGGAGCGGCGAATTAAGTTGATATGCACGCTAGGAATTTGAACGTCGTTAATTGGTAATTTAACTAAGCCATCAATGGGCGCCGTGGTGATATCTGAAACAAAGCCTAACACCTTGTTTTCACGGACTAGACCGCTGATTAAGTTACTATTATCCGATTCAAATAAAACTTGTGGTTCGATTGATAACTGTTCTGTCAATTGATGAAAGACGAGTTTGTTTAAATAAGTGGCATTCAAAATCACGAACGGGTACTGTAAAGCATCCTTGAAAGTCGGATGTTCCAATTGGGCAAAGGGGTGATCAGGATGACTTAAAATTTTAAATTCGAATGGTCGCAAAGGCGTCACCGCCAAGCGTTCATCAAGTGTTTGGTCGAGATTCCCACTAATGGCTAAGTCAAGCTGACCAGCTAAAACTTGTTTGACTAATTGGTTAGCACCCATTTCAACAGTGTGAACGCTATTTAATAGGTCTTTTTCGATGATTGGTCTGGTTAAGGCTGGTAAGTAGTGTTCACCAATCGCTGGTTCAACACCGAGCCGCAACGTATGCTGACGCAAGTGACTGATGGATTCATTCACGTGTTGCCAGTTAGAGGTAATATCATTAGCTGCTAATAAGAGTTGCTGACCGCTAGGCGTTAAGACCAAGGCTTTTGTCTTGGCCTGGCGAAAAAAGAGTGTCACTTGAAAATGACGTTCAAGGCGTTTGATGGCTTGAGAAATTGTGGGCTGACTGACATGAAAGTCGGCAGCTGTTTGGGTGTAGCTCTGGGTACTAATCAAACGCTGAAAGTAATACAGATCCTTAATGTTCATGAAAATGTAGCCTCCATAAGAATTGTTAGTAACGAGTCTTAAAAGAATCGCTCTGGGCTAGCTTAAGTTTGTGTTATTTAAACATGATTATAAAAAAAACTTATTGATTAAGGGGGTGTTCAATGACCCGCCCTTGATGTTTGGGTTATCAGTTGACCAGTTAATCATACCACGATTATTGCTTGAATAGGCCAATTATGTTACTGAATATTTAATTTAGGGTAATTAATCATATAATGGTTGAATACTTAAATTTATAATTAATTTTAATAGTGTTTCGCCGGCAATACTGATACCTGAAAACGCTGATGAGTGATGGCTTTCAGCGATTCTGCTGATTAAACGAAGTTGTACAGTTTAACTGGGACCGCATAAAACAGGCGCTCATCAGAACACTATATAATAGTTATAATTAATATTAGAAATTATGCTGAAAAATAAATTTAGTTTATAACCCGTTTGTCGTCGCCAATGATGATGAGTTAACGGTCAAGAGCCAAAAAGATAACTTATAAGCATTGCTTATTGGTTAAAGCGGTGTCATATTTAAATTTAACCAGCCAATTTGCTAGCTGAAAAGGGGTTAAAGTTAGTACTGGCAATGGGTTGCTTAGTTTTGGCTAATTTTAAGATAAATAAGGTTAACCCCCTGAAACTATAACTGATGTTAATGAGTCGGTTCGGCTGGCTGAGTAGTTGGGCCCGTCCAGATTAAGTTAAGTAAAACTAACATAAGTATGGCGTATCGGTTAAAGGGGTGTGCTAATTTAGTTGGCAGGACTGGCTAACAAGCGATTCAATATAAGTTATTATAATACTAAACATGTTTTCAATGAGATAAATGGTGTTAAAACAACTAGTTTGTTAATTAAGTATAAAATATTATTATAAACAAACCAAATTAAATATAATTTTTTGATGGTGACAGTAACTAATTTAGCTATAAAAAAACTGCGACGCAAATTGGTCGCAGTTTTTTTAATTTTGATGGCAGGGTCCTTAACGCCGATCTTGATGTGATCGGTTCGTGGGTCTTATTCGAACGGGTTGAGCAGCGGGGACGCGGTTCCCGGCGACAACACCAGCAACGGCTGCGAGCCCGGCAGCTGCTAATAAACCAGCTAATAGCATGTGCAAGACCTCCTTTTCGTTAAAGCACTAGTAACGTTTTGATTACTTGCAGTCTAGGCGAGTTGGCGGTGAAATGCAATTAATAAGCTGGTAAATTAACGAACTTTTGCATAAGTTGCAATTTTCTTAAGTAATTGTTGATTATGGTTGATTCTAGCAAAGGCGGCGGCGTCATTTAAGAGTAGTGCGGTCTTGGTTGAATCTGAGCTTAATTGAGCCTGTAAAAATTTAATACGCGCAACATAAAAAGTGACATGAAATTGGGCACAAATTTTAATGGCGTAGGTGAGGAGCTTTTCACTCTGGTCGGTTTCACCTAATTCGGCGTAAAAGGCACCCGTGTGAAAGGCTAAGTTAATGACCCGCCAGACGCTGGCTGTTGTTGTTAAAGCGAGATTTGGTAGGGCATGCCGGACCTTTTCAAAGTAATACTGGGCTTTATTTAATTCATGATTATATTGATAAGCAATCCCACTGCCGCAATAAGCAAGCTGGGTATAAATGAGGGCGTGTTGTTCATCCAAATCGGTGATGATCTGGTCAAAGTTAAAGAGGACATCACTGATTGGATGATGATTAAGAGCGGCGACGTAGCCGTTTAAATAGTAATATTGTAGCTTGGTTTCTTGATCGTGGCGAGGGACGTCGGCAACTTTTTTGAGCCGCGTTTCGGCGTCGGCGTAGTCACTAGTAATTAAGTCAAATTCAACTTTTTCGAGTTCCGTTAAGACGGCCGCATCTGCGACCCGTTCAGTTGGGAAAACGTCTTCTAATTGTAATTGCAGCCGTTGACAAAGTTGTGCGACAATCCGAATTGCTGGGGCCTTGCCGTTATTTTCAAATTTACTTAAGGTGGCTTGGGTACAGATTCCCGCAGATAAGGCTTTTTGCGACAAGCCTAAAGCTTTCCGCCGGGCAATAAATAATTCAATGTTCATTCTTATGGACCCCCTTAAAGGTTATCGCATTAACTTTATCAGAATTAACGATGAACAACAAGGCTAACATCGCGTGTGACAAGCTTTGGCTGGAACCGGTCAGTAAAAAAGCACCCTATAGTCATTAAACAAATTGTCTAATGATTAGGGGGTGCTTCAGTGCGACCTGATTCAGTTATTTAGCCATGTAAGCGGACTTGAAATTATAGTTAATGCCCGCGGTATTGTAAATTAACCCCTTCAGTTTTGGATTAACCATTTGCGCGATGACGTTTTGCGAAAGTGGGGCGACCCCTTGGTCAGTGCCCATAATCTTTTCGGCTTTGGCTAAGGCTGCCCAACGTGTTTTGCTGTTGGTCGTATTAGCGGCGGTCGTAATGGCGGCATCGTAATCTGAGTTGGTCCATTTACCGAAGTTATAATCGTTCGTCGAGGTCATGATACCTAAATCTGAGATTGGATCAGAGAAATCAGCTTGCCATGCGGATAGTACCAACTGGAAGTTCCCGGCAGTTTCCCGAGCAATTCGCGTCTTATAAGGCACGGTGATACTCGTGATCTTTAGACCCGGTAATTCTTTTTCTAATTGGCCTTGAACATATTCCGATAGAGCTTTCATCTGATCAGTATCATCATGCGTTAAAGTCAATGTTAAGCTCTTTTTGCCAACTGCAGCCAAGCCTTCACGCCAGAGCTTTTTGGCCTTGGCATTGTCTTGGGTCACAGAACTGTTAACGGTGTTTTCCGTAGCAAAATCTTTGCCAGTGGTTGGATCTTTCGCTAAGCCGGCGGTCACGAAGCCCTTTGGTGTGACCGAACCGTCACCTAAAACGTTATTGACGAGTTGCTTCCGGTTGAGCGTTAAGGACATCGCTTGTCGTAACTTCGTATTAGCTAAGGCCTTAACCTTCTTTTGATTGAACTCCAAGTAATTCAGGCGCGAAGATTTGCGAATAACTAATTTATTATTATTCTTTTCGTTTTTAACTTGTTGCCCAGATAGGGTTGCCATATCCAGCTTACCGCTTTGGAATAAGTTAAAGGCGGTCGTGGTTGATTTGATGACTTGATCATGAATCTTGGTTAGATGGACATTCTTTTTGTCCCAGTATTGATTGTTTTTAACTAAGGTCCAAGTCGCGTTGGTTCCTTCCCAACCAGTCATTTTAAACGGCCCATCGTAGACCATTTTACTAGAACTGGTCCCGTAACCTTTGCCATATTTTTTAACGGCATTTTCGTTTTGCGGGAAGAAGACGTCAAAGCCCATCAACAACTTGAAATACTCGATGGGTTTTTCCAACGTGACGGTTAACTGGTACTTCCCATTGGCTTTAATCCCTAAAGTTGACGGCTTGGCTTTGCCGCTGGTGATTTTGTCGGCGTTTTTAATGCCAGAGTAGAGGTAAGCGTATTGTGAAGCCGTCTTAGGGTCGACACTCCGGCGCCAGCCATAGACGAAGTCTTGCGCCGTGACTGGGTCGCCGTTACTCCAATGGGCATTTTTACGTAACGTAAAAGTATAAGTTAATTTATCTTTAGAAAGCTTGGTCCCCGTCGCAATTCCGGGCGTGATTTTACTATCATTGCCAATACGATAAAGGCCTTCTTGCGAGTTACTAATCATGGTACCACTAATGACATCGACTGCTAGTGATGGATCTAGTGTGGATAAATCTTGGCCATTTTCGGACCAATTTAAAACTTGTGAACTGGCTAGTTTGCCAGTTGACTGACTGCTACTGGATGAGTTGGTTTTACCGCAACCGGCTAATAATAGCCCGATGGTGGCAGTGGCGGCAAGTGCCGCGGTGATTTTTTGCCATTTCATGAGTGGTGACCCCCTAGTTCCTTTTATGATATAAGAATGAGAATACATTAAAAACTGATTAAAATCAACTTAAATTTAAAATTATTTTTAAGCGGTCACCAAAAAAGCAGTCCAAACGGTGAGTTTCGCCGGGACTGCTTAGTAAAAGAATTCACCTAACAATGTCAGAGTAGCCGTCGTTTAGTAAGGTCGCTTAAGTAGCCGGACCCGATCAACGGCTGGAATTTGGTTGAGTGTCGTGATTAATTGCTGACTACGGGTGTGGTCAAGCTCATCGATATCGATGATGGTATAGGCAGTTTGTTGTTTGGCAGCATTCGCCATTGAGGCGATATTTAGTCCCGCCGCCGCTAATGTTGCGGTAATTTGACTAACCATATTGGGGACGTTTTGGTGAATGATGGTGAATCGGTGCGCTGCATTAAATGGCACGCTTAAGTTGGGTAAGTTAATGGCATCTTGAACATTGCCCGTTTCCAGGTAGGTCATAATGGTTTGCGCAGCCGCGGTGGCGCCGTTAACTTCGGCTTCTAAGGTTGACCCGCCGATATGTGGCGTGACAGTGACTTGGGCTTGATTAGCCAAGCTTGGTTCACCAAAGTCGGTGTAATAGTGGGCCACCTGACCGGTCTTAATGGCTGCTAAAACGGCACTATTATCCACAATCCCACTACGCGCGTAGTTGAATAACTGAACCTTAGCTGGCATTGCGGCCAGTTCGGTGGCGCCAATTAGGTTTAATGTGGCCGCACTTTTAGGGACATGGACGGTGACGTAATCAGCGTCTTTGACGGCCATCGGTAAGGTGGCGGCCCGTTGGACCTGTTTGGAAATGTTCCAAGCGGCGTCGGCTGATAAGTATGGATCATAACCAACAACGTTCATCCCAAGTGCAAGGGCAGCGTTTGCCACTAAGACCCCGACATGACCGAGGCCGATGACGGCGAGCGTTTTACCGAATAATTCGGTGCCGTTGAATTTGGTTTTATCATGTTCAGTGCGTTGCGAGACATCTGCTTCGGTGTGGTGGGCTGAATAATTGGCAGCTTCGATTAAGTTTCGTGAGGCCACAATTAAGAGTGCAATGACGAGTTCTTTAACCGCATTGGCGTTACTGCCAGGTGTGTTGAAGACGGCTGTCCCATTTTTAGTGGCGGCGGCGATGGGAATATTATTGACACCAGCTCCGGCGCGGGCAATCACTTTGAGCGTCGCTGGTAAGGGTTGGTGCGTGAGGTCGACTGAGCGAATGAGATAAGCATCAGGATTGTTAGTTTGGTTGAGTTGGTAAGCGCTAGTAAATCGGTCTAAACCGGCTTGGGCAATCGCATTATAAGTTTTAATTTGATACATTTGACTGAACTCCTTTATGGGTGGCTTCAAAAGTGGCGAGATAATCAACGAGTGCCTGCACACCAGCGATTGGCATGGCGTTATAAAGACTCGCCCGCAGGCCACCTAATAGGCGGTGACCTTTTAAATTCAATAAGCCATTTTGAGTGGCACCGGCAATCACTTGAGCATCTAAAGCTGGACTAGTCGTTTTAAAAGGGACGTTCATCAGTGACCGGTCAGCGGGAGCGACGGGATTATTAAACAGCGTGGATTGATCTAAAAAGTCATATAATAAGGCTGCTTTTTGACGGTTACGTTGGGCCATGACGGTGACGCCACCTTGCGCTTTGAGCCATTTCAAGACTAGCCCGGCTGCATAAATTGCCATGACTGGTGGGGTATTGAACATCGACCGTTTGGCTGCAAAAAGCTGATAGTCAAGCATGCTGGGCAGATGTTGGGCGTGCCCGATTAGGTCGTCACGAACAATAACTAAGGTTAGGCCAGCCGGACCAAGGTTTTTTTGAGCACCAGCAAAAATCATCCCAAAGTCGGTGACATTGTAGGGCTGGCCTAAAAAGTTAGAGGACATGTCAGCAACTAAGGGGACGGTCCCAGTGACCGGTAAAGTGGTATAGGCGGTGCCTTCAATCGTATTATTAGTTGTGACATGGACATAATCTAAGTCAGTTGCGACCGGTTGAGTGAGGATTGGTAGGGTGGTGAAGTGAGTCGCCGCGCTACTGCCCAAAATATCGACTTTAGTGTGGACCCGTGTGGCTTCATCTGCGGCGCGACTCGCCCAATGACCGCTATCAAGGAGCCCGATATGATGATGTTTGGTCGCTAAATTTAACGGTGCGGCGGTGAATTGTAAGGTGCCACCACCTTGAAAGAAAAGCACGTGATAATTATCAGGAATTTGCATTAGCGTTCGTAAATCGGCTTCAGTATCAGTGATAACCTGGTCAAATAGTTGGGAGCGGTGTGAAAGTTCCATGATACTCATGTGCGATCCTTGAAATGATGGTAATTCGGCTTGAATCTGAGCAATCACTGGTTGCGGCATGACGGCCGGACCGGCGGAAAAATTATAAATTGGCATTAATATCCCCACTTTCAAATTAACGGTGACTAGCTAAAAAAGTCCGCGCAATCAATTTTGATCACGCGGACTTAAAGTCAGGAGTTATAACCGTCCGCGTCATCAATGGTCATTGACAAGTGCGCGGGCTTTGTTGGAACGCAAAACTAGGCCGACACAGTTGTCTGTGTTGACCAGGAGGAGACGATTAAGTTAGCTTGACGATTAATAACCATGCTGACCACTCCTAAAATTTCGTTGCCTTAAATCTACCAAGCCGGTAAAAATTTGTCAAGCTAACATGACTAAAATTATTGTGGCATAATGAAAAGCAACTAAGCCAATTAATGCAAGGAGATTCAGCTGATGACTACTTTCTATATTGTCCGGCATGGTCAAACGACCGCCAATGCGCAAGACTTAAAACAAGGGACGATTAATACCGCTATTACACATTTAAATGCGGTCGGTGAGCGCCAAGCGCAAGCCCTACAAGCACGTTTTGACATTAGTTTTGCTGATCGTTTAATCGTGAGTCCGTTAGCTCGGACGCAAGCAACCGCCGCTATTTTAAATCATGGTCGTGATTTGCCAATCACACTCGATGAGCGTTTACTTGAAATTTCATATGGTCAATGGGATGGTCAAAAGAATGCCGCGCTAAAAGCGCAGTATCCCCAATATTTTGATCCAGCCTTACACGACGTCCTGCCAAGCTATGTCACCGTTGCCACAGCGGGTGAGTCGTTTGATCACGTGGTCCAACGGGTGACCGATTTCTTAACGACAACGGCGCAAGCCCATCCAGCTGATCAGATTATCGTGGTGACGCACGGGTTTACGGTGAAGGCGATGTTACTTGCCATCTTAAAACCGGCTGATCCCATGAGTATTCCTGAACCGGATAATGCCAGTATGACGAAGCTGACCGTGGTGCCAGCTGAAGACCGCGCTTATGTGAGCTATTATAATCGGCAGGTTGGCTTTTAAAAATGGAGGATGATTTAAATTGACTTATTCAGCAGCAGCGACGCGTTATCAAGATTTACCGATTCGGCGAGTAGGCCGCACGGGGCTACAACTCCCAGTCGTGTCACTGGGACTATGGCGTAATTTTGGCGATACCGCGCCACTAGAACAGTCCCGTGCCGTAGTGTTAGATGCCTTTGATCATGGGGTGTTTAGCTTTGATTTAGCGAATAACTATGGTCCTAGCAAAGGTTCAGCCGAAAAAACCTTTGCCCAGATTCTGAAAACGGATTTAAAGCCTTACCGGGATGAATTGGTGATTACAACGAAGGCAGGCTATCCAGCCTGGCCGGGGCCATATGGGGCGTTTGGGTCCCGGAAAACCTTGATTAGTTCGCTGGATCGCAGTTTACAGCGAATGAATTTGGATTATGTGGATATCTTTTATTCTCATCGACCGGATCCAAATATTGATCTCCAAGAAACCGCAGCGGCTTTAGATTTATTAGTGCGGCAAGGCAAGGCTCTGTACGTCGGAATTTCTAATTATGACCGAGCGCAAACTGAAACCATGGTTGGCTATTTTAAAGCGATGCATACGCCATTTACGGTCAATCAAGTGTCATACAATTTACTGAATCAGCAAGCAGTCACTAGTGGTTTGCTGGATTATTTGACGCAGGCGCAGGCCGGTTTGGTGGCATATGGACCCTTGGCAGAAGGCCTATTAACGCAGCGCTATTTAGCTGGGATTCCGGCTGATTTTCCAATTCATCGAACAAATCAAGCGCTTTTAGCAGCGGGCGCTGCACCAGTGGTCGCACGCTTGAACGCACTAAATCAAGTTGCCATGCAACGGGGCCAAACCCTGGCTCAGATGGCGTTAGCGTGGTTATTACGTTCAGAAACGGTGACGAGTGTCATTATTGGCACGACCAGTGTGGCCCATTTACGGGCGAACTTAGCAGCGACGCAACAGTTAACTTTTAGTGCCGCCGAAGTGACCACAATCAAGCAAATTTTAGGCTAGGTCGGTGGCCTAAAAAGTAATCAAACTGTAACTTTAAATATCGAACGTGCGTTCTGTAAATGTGCTATGATTAGGATACTATTTTCGATGAGGTGATCTGAATGGAACAGCTGAAAACAATTGAAGCGTCGTTATTACAAGCGTATGAATTGAATTGTGTGGTGCGATTAGGCTTAACGGATGGGCGCAATCCCAGTGGCCTGATTGCAGCGGTCAATGATACGGCCGTCTTCTTAAATCAACAGGCCGGCATTGTTAATCAAATTGCCATCAGCGATGTGACTGAGATTGTCTTTTTGAAAGAACCCTGGTGGCAACGTTAACTAGTACGTCTAGTGAGCCTAAAAGTCTGCTTTGGTATCTTTAATGACCGATACCAAATAATCGTCGCAAGAGTTAAAAAAATTCTTGCGGCGATTATTTTTTCGATCCAAGTTACGTGTTAATCAGCTTGAACTCGTAACTGTTTGACTAATGCAGCATCTGGGCGGACCGTGATTGTCTTCGCTTGACCACTAAAAGTGACGAGGCCAGATTTGGCGCCCTTCGGCTTTCGAAGTTGACTAACTTTTAAGACGTCAACCGGGACCCGGGGGTATTTGCGGCCTTTACTGTAGTAAGCCGTCAAGACGGCCGCTTCAGTCAAGGTCTGTTGGCTAGGGTGATTACTATGAATGACCACGTGTGATCCCGCGAGTTCGCTCACATGCATCCAGTAGTAATCCTTACGGGCAGTCAGGGTCAAGTGATCATTTTGATCGCTATCTTTACCGACTTCCACTAACACGTGGTCGCTCGTGTAAAAACGACGGGGATGCGCTGGTTCCGGGGCTTTCGATGAATGTAAGATATGCGTTTTCAAGGCGCCTTCAGCAATCAATGCTTGTTTTAGCGTGGCAACTTGGGTGGCATCGGTCGGTTGAAAGCTGGCTTGCCGGTCGAGTTGAGCTTGCCGAAGCTGCTTAGCTGTTTGTAAGTGTTCAGTAACGGTTGCTAGGCCACGCTTGGCTTTGCGATAAGCATGGAAGTAAGCTTCTGCATTGACCATGATCGACTTGGTCACATCGAGTGGAATCGTGATAGTTTGTCCGGGGGTTCGATAATCGGGCAAGGTCACAGTCTGCTGATGACCAGTGATTTGGCTAGCGTAGGTTTTTAGTAAAGTGCCTTTGACTTGTAAGTCGGTGGCATCGCCCACTTGTCCAATGGCGCGGGTCAAAGCTGTAATTTGTTTGTCAGTCCGAAAAAGCTGCCGGGTCATCGCAGCTTGAACGAGTTGTGTATCGGTTGGTTCGGTTGAAATTGACATGAGTAACCGTCCTTTGCTTGAAGATAAACGTAGGTTTAGTATACCGCATTCAAAATAATTCAACACTTTTCATGAAAATTCGGTATTCTATTATATGGGAGGTTGATATTTCGATGCAAAAAACATTAATTATTAATGCCGGTAGTTCGTCGTTAAAGTGGCAGTTATTTGAAATGCCCGCTGAAACGGTGCTAGCTAGCGGTATGGTAGAGCGAATTAGTATGCCCGGCTCAATCTTTACGATTAAGTACGGTGACCATCAAAAATTTGAGACCGTGGTTGATAATTTGGACCAGAACCAAGCGGCTCAAATGATGTTGGCAGAACTGCAACGGTTGCAGGTGATTCAAACGTTGACAGAAATTACAGCGGTTGCCCATCGGGTGGTTGCCGGTGGTGAAACGTTCAAGCAGGCGGTGGAAGTAACGCCGGCCGTCTTAGACACAATTAAACAGTTAAGTAACTTTGCGCCGTTACACAATCCGATGGAAGCAAAAGGGATTGAAACCATGGCGCAGACATTACCCAATGTGAAGCAATATGCTGTTTTTGACAGCCAATTCTTTACGGATTTGCCAGAGATGAACGCGATTTATAGTTTGCCGTATGAATTAACTCAAAAATACCATATTCGACGGTATGGCGAACATGGTATTTCACATCGCTACTTGACTAATCGGGCGGCAGAACTATTGGGTAAGCCCGTTTCAGCAGTCGACTTAGTGACGTTACACTTGGGTAGTGGTGCGTCATTAGCCGCCGTTAAAGCTGGCAAAGCTTACGATACTTCGATGGGCTTTACACCATTAACGGGGGTTACGATGGGAACACGTGCTGGGGATGTCGATCCAGCCGTGCTGCCTTATTTAATGCAAGTCTTGAAGATTAGTGATCCCAATGAAATCATGATGATGTTGAATAACCAGTCGGGTTTACTCGGTGTTTCAGGCATTTCACCAGATATGCGTGAGATTAAAGCGCAAGAAACAACTAATCCACAGGCAAAGTTAGCGGTTGATATTTTTGTGAACCGCATTACGAAGTATGCCGGTAGTTACTTGACTGAATTGCATGGGGCCGATGCGGTGATCTTTGCCGGTGGGATTGGTGAACACAATGCGCAATTACGGCAACAAATTGTGGATGAATTAAGTATCTTTGGCCTTAAGTTAGATGCTGACTTGAATGCTGCCGGTAACGAAGGCGTGATTAGTAGTGCCGATTCAGCGATTAAAGTCATGTTAATTCCAACCAACGAAGAGTTAGCGATGGTGCGCCAGGTCGCCGCACTACAACAGTAATTAAGCTTTCCTAAACTTGGAACTGGACGGTAGGCGTTGGGTGCCAGCCCATGCTAAACTTAACGTTGAGAACAAGTTTGTTCAACCAGCAGTCGCGATGACCGTAAGGAGGGAAGCTCAGTTTGTTGAGCGCATAGATGATCGGGTTATTGATTGCTTTAGTAATTGGCTTTTGGTTGCTGAAAGTTGTCTTTAAAGTTGGTTTTTGGCTGATTGGATTGGCGGCCATGATTGTGGTCGGCCTATTCTTAATTCGGATTGCTTTATGGTTAGGCGTTGCCGTGCTAGCCATTGGTGGTTTAGCCTTAGTTGCCAGCCCATTTCGTAATTAGTAAATTCAAGCTATTTTTAAAGCCGTTAGTCATAATCACTGGTGGATTATGACTAACGGCTTTTTGATGTAAGATGAAAAGTACAGCTCAGGCGGATATTGGTTTAAAGCAAAGTTCCTAGCCAAACAAAACTGAGGCCGCCAAAAAGGCTGAGGCTTAAATACCAACTAGCGGTGGTCCAATGATGGTGGCGTGCTAATAAAACAATTTCGTTAATCATGGTGGCAAAGGTTGTCAGGCCACCCATAATACCAGCACCTAAAAAAAGTTGCCATAATGGTGGCAGTGAACTGGGCAAATCCCAGCCAAGCAATAGGGCCCCACTAAGGTTGATGATGAAGGTAGCGAGAGGGAAGGCCCAACGTTGATTGAGTGGCTTGGCGAGGGTCATGACACCATAGCGAGTGAGGGCGCCCAGTGCCGCGCCACCACCAACTAGACTAACTGCGATCAACATGGGGTCGCCCCCTTAGTCAGCCAATAATGACTCAGTAAATTTCCCGCTAAACCGGCAATAAGTCCTAATCCCAAGCTGGTGCCGACGTAGGCGCCTACTAAGCCCAGCTGATGTTGTTGGAGTAGTTGCAAGGTTTCGAATGTGAACGTTGAAAAAGTGGTAAAACTACCGATGAGGCCAACGCTTAACCCGGTGATGACCGCTTCGGACAGCGGTAGCCAGGTTGGGAGTAATTGCGTCACGAGACTCAACAGGAAAGCACCCGTCACGTTAATAATGACGGTTAGCCAAAAATGTTGCGGCCAGCTGATGAGCAGACTGAGCCATTCGCGACTACCGCCACCGATAAAGCCAAAAATGGCGATGGCACTTATTTTTTTCAAAATATTGGGCTCCTTTGGATTGTTTAGTTTCAGTTTAAAGCCTTTGCCGGCTAGTTGCAAAATAAATTAAAGCATGTTAACCTATAACACAACTTATGAAAAACGGGGTATTCAGCCAATGCGTAACTAATTAATGCGAGCAATTGAACAGTTTTGACCACTCTTTAAGGGGTCAACTGTCTTTTCTTGGGATTAATTAGTTGGGCTGGCAGGATACTAAATGCCAGTGGTCTCTTAATTGAGAGCACTTTTTTTGTGCCCAGTTTAATCCCTGAATTTAAGGGGGAATTTAACGTGGTAAGTCTTAAATTAAGTAAAATTGAAAAACAAATCAATGGTCAAACGTTGTTTGAAATTGACCAATTACAAGCGACGGGCTCGGCGCATATTGGCGTTGTGGGTCGCAATGGTGCTGGTAAATCGACCTTGGCACACCTGATTACGGGCGCCGACCAGGATTATACTGGTCAAATAGTAGTCGATGCACCAGTCCGCTATGTGCCACAAATTGCGGCGAATCATGAACGCAGTGGTGGGCAAGCCATGTTGGCCCGGGTACGGCAGGCATTACAAGCGCGACCGGCAATACTAATTTTGGATGAACCGTCATCGAATTTGGATGAAACGCATCAAGCGTGGTTGATTAAAAAGCTACAGCAATATCGCGGTCTATTGCTGCTCATCTCGCATGATCGCCAGCTGCTCAATGCAGTGACTGACCAGACATGGGCGGTTGCGCAACACCAATTTACGGCCTATGCCGGTAATTATGCGGCTTACGCCGCGGTACAGGCGCAACAATTAGCCAGTCAACAAAATGCGTATGCCCGCCAAACGCGACATACGCAGGAGTTACAACGGGCCATGCAGGCGCGACGGGAGAAAGCCCAACGCGTTCGGCGTGGCAGTCGACGTTTAACACCAGCGGAACGGGCTAATTCAAAATCGCTACGGGAAGCAACGGCTGCCAAGTTGGAACGCAGTGCTAGTAGCTTGGGCCAGCGTGGGGCGCGTGAAGCAACCGTTGCCAAACCAGTGACTGCGACTGGTTTCAAATTAGTGGCAACTGATTTTCCACCGTTGACGGGTAAAACAGTCGTTGCTGCGACGGACTTTACCTTAAAGGCGTTCAACCAAACGCTTTTAAAACAACTTAACTTGCAAATCAAACCGGGCGAACGGGTGGCATTAGTCGGTCCGAATGGCTGTGGCAAAACAACGCTATTACAGGCTATTCAAGCTAGGACGGCAGGATTAGCCGTGGCACCAACTGCTAAAATCGGCGTTTTTAATCAAGATATGACAGTGCTAGATGACCAGTTGACAGTCTGGAAAACAGTCCGTGCGACCAGTGCGTTGCCTGATCAAACGATTCGCAATGTTTTGGGCGCCCTGGGATTGCCGGCCAGATTCTATTCACAACTCGTGGCAAACTTGAGTGGTGGCGAGTTGGTCAAGCTACAATTGGCCCGGATTTTAGTTGGGATGTACAACGTCTTAATTTTGGATGAACCGACCAATTATTTAGACGTCGCCGCCTTAGATGCATTAGCGGCTTACTTGCAACATTATCCCGGCACGGTCTTGTTTGTCTCCCATGATGCGACTTTTCGGCAACAAGTCGTGACGCGGACGTTAACCTTCGCTGACCGGACTTTGATTGACCCAGCCCAAGTTGCCACACAAGCGGCCCAACCGTCAGATTTACCGTTGTTGCAGTTCAAGTATGATCAATTAATGCAAGATCCAACTGCTAAAACTGCTGACATCCAAGCCTTGCGTACGCAAATTGAGGCCTTAAAATAAGGCGTACAACGTGCGTGGATTAAAAGTCAGTTTAATGTCACTTAATCTAAAATCGGCAGTCATTCAGGTATTGAGAATGACTGCCGATTTTAAGGTAATGTGCGTCAATAACTCGACTTTTGGTTCGCGCACTTTAAGGCTAGGGCCAAGGAATAATGAAGACGCCAAGTTGCATTAAAATAATACCGCTAATTAAGAGGGCCCAATCACGTGCTTGCAATGGCACTTGCCGATAATGAGTGCGTGGTGCGTCTTCGACAAACCCGTGGGACGTCATTGCTTGTGCCAGATTTTGTGACCAGTTAACAGCCACTAGCACGGCTTTGAAATACAGCTTGGGTGACCAGAAACTTAGCGCCTGACCACGCATTAAGCCTGCCGTGTGAATCACTTTGACTTCGTGCTGAATCTTCGGGACTAGGTTATAAGCCGCTAAGACCCCGTAAGCAAATTTAGCGGGCAAATGCCAATTTTGTTCCAATGAATCAGCTAATTGGAGAATGTTAGTCGTTAGCGTAAAGGTTGCTCCGGTAAAGACGAACGCATAAATCCGGGTAAATAACACCCAGGCCATCATGGTCTGATTGCCACTACCATTGATATATTGGGTACTCCATAGACCGATAGCGGGTAGCAATGGCACCAATAATAACCAACCGAGCGTGCGCAACTTGATCCCGTGCCAAAGCAGGTCGATGATGGCTAAGAGGACTAATGCCACGTTGAGACTGATAATCGTTGTAAACGAAATTTCTAAGGCAATTGTTAATAATAGTAATAACTTAATACTAGGATTCATGAGCGCACCTCCGGATAGCGTAAATGCTGCTGATTGAACCGCAAATGATAATCAATTAAAGAGGTCAGACCAGTTAACTGATGACTAATAATAATCAAGGTTTGCTGGGTGGCTGCTTGCGTGGTCTGCAATAACGTGACTAATGCCTGCACCGAAGCTAAGTCCAGCCCTTTTAGTGGTTCGTCCATGAGCAATACCGGCGTCTGCATGATGAGCATCGTTAATATCTGTAGCTTTTTCTTTTGCCCTTCGCTTAACGTATAGATGACTTGGTCGGTGTGGTCGGCTAGATTCAGTTGTTGTAATGCTGCCTGAATCCGGGCTGGCGTGAAATAGTCCCCATAAGCGTGTTGCTGGCTAAGCGCTAATTCCTCGGCCATGGTAATCGTTAAGAATTGCGTCTCAGCCTCTTGGAATAGCAATGCCACTTGGCGCGCATATGGTCGACGCTTGATTTTTTTGATGTCATGACCAGTGTAGCTAATTGTTCCCAAATAGGGGGCCAAACGGACGAGTGCTTCAAAAAAAGTTGATTTGCCACTGCCATTTGGTCCGGTAATCAAGGTATTGTGATGCTGGTATAACAATAGGTCAGTGGGAGCTAACAAAAGTCGGGTTCCGGCCATTAGTTGCACGTTAGCGAGCTTAAACAGCGGCGTCGCAGTTGGCGCCGGTACGGGCCAAGTTTTCGTTGGCGTTTCAAAGGCTGTTAGTAACGAGGCCCACTGACTTGGTGGTAACGTGGCTAAGCCTTGGCCGGCAGTAATCTGAACCAGATTATCAATGAGGGGGGCATAACCAGTGAAAACGTGATCCGCTAAAATAATGGTTTTACCAGCTTGGTCACGGAGCTGAACGAGACACTGTAACAGACTCGCGCGCGCCGCCGGGTCAACGCTAGCAAAGGGTTCATCTAATAAAATAACGGCACTATCCATGGCAACAATGACCGCTAAGGCGACTTTTTGCTTTTCTCCACCGGATAACTGATCTAACAAGCGCTGGCGGAGTGGCCCGATACCGACTAAGTCTAAGGCGCGGGTGATTTTGGCTGGCATGGCGGCCGGGTCGACTTGGCGATTCTCTAATGCAAAGATTAATTCATTTTCGACCGTATCCATAGCGAATTGCTGGTTCGGATTTTGAAACATTAACGCCACTTGACTAGCACGTTTGGTGAGTGGTAAGTCGGTGAGCCGAGTTTGGTCATAATAAATGGCATCGGTAGCGGCGGTTGCAGGTAATAAACCGGCCATCAATTTGAGTAAGGTGGATTTGCCTGCACCGGATGGCCCCGTTAGTAAAGTGAACTGGTGGGCCGGAAAGGTGAGCGTTGCCTGATCAAAGATGGGCGTTTGCGCCGCCGGATACGTATAAGTGAGTTTTTTTAGCGCAATCGTTGCCATCAAAAAGCCCCTTTTCTAATTAGTGTGTGTTCTAAAAACATGACTACGATCTAATAAATTGGTGATTAAGCGAGTTAAGACGCCGCCAAATAAGAACATGGAACAGAAGCGGACGACGAAGTACAAAATTAGTAACCAAAGTTGGAGCTTGATATAACCGTTGCGAGCCAAGTCCCAAGCAAAGGTGACGATGGTGGTCGTTAGGGCCGAAGCGGTCAGGCCGAACCAGTCATAGTGCCGATAGCGCGTGATTACGTAACCTAATTCAGCACCGATACCTTGTGTCACTCCCGAAATCAAAGTTGAAATCCCCCATTGACCGCCAAAAAACATTTCGACAATTGAAGCAAGTAGTTCGCCTAGTGTTGCGGCTCCTTTTAGGCGTATCAGGTAGCCGGCTAACATCCCTGGCATACACCAAAGACCTAGTAAGAGTTCATTGGCGAGCCCGGATAGGCCAACGGGCGCTAAAAGCGCTGTTAAAACGTCATAAACATAGTTAGTTCCCATAAAAATTGCCCCAAAAAAGATCCCGATTAATGCAATCAGAATAATATCACTTAAATGCCATGCTTTTGTCCAGTTCATCAATAAAACCTCCCCAATAATGTGGCATTCATGCATTCGGTAGACTAAAAACGGTCACCATTAGTCATAAATAACTAGTGGTGGCCGGCTAAAGTCCATATTGATGGTTCCCTAAAAGCATTGCTCCCTGCGCTGGCATTGTCCAGATTCAGGTTCAATGGGTATTATCTCAGCCATTTGGCACCCCAGTTGCTATGAATGTTACGCTTAGTGTAACCGAATTCAGCGGGGCATGCAATGACTTCTTACCAGGAGTGAGCAAAGTTCATTGGAAAATCATGATTTTGTGCTTTACTATAAGTTAGTAAACTTGCAAGTTAATCAAGTGGCAGTCAAGTTGGAGGTTGTTAAGATGACAACAATATATGATTTTAAAGAGACTGAAATGACCGGCGATTCACTCGCATTAGAGCAGTACCGTGGGCAAGTGATTTTAATTGTGAATACGGCTAGCAATTGTGGCTTAGCACCGCAGTTTAAAGGCTTAGAAGCGTTGTATCTAAAATATAAAGCAGAGGGCTTGGTTGTTCTAGGCTTGCCTTCGAATCAATTCCACCAAGAAAAGGCGGATGACGCAGCGACCCATGACTATTGTCAACGGCATTATGGCGTCACTTTTCCGATGACTAAGCGGGTGTTAGTCAACGGTGAGGATGAAGATCCACTGTTTGCTTATCTGAAACAAACGGCGGGACATGGTCGGATAAAATGGAATTTTACGAAATTTTTAATTGGTCGTGATGGGCGCGTCTTAAATCGGTTTGCACCGACCACGCGACCAGAAACATTCGAAGCTGCGATTCGCGATGCCTTAGCGGATCGGTCATAAGATGGGAGGAATTTAGTGTGGAAACATATACATTAAGCGATGGGTTAACGGTCCCTAAGATTGGTTTTGGCACCTATAAATTGAATGGCGCACAAGGGGTTCAAGTCATCGATAGTGCTATCGATCGTGGGTACCGGTTATTGGATACGGCTTTTAATTATGAAAACGAAGGGGCCGTTGGTGAAGCGGTACGGCGGACAACGGTACCGCGCACTGACTTAATTATTTCATCGAAGTTGCCCGGCCGGCATCATACTTATCATGAAGCAATTGCAACGATTGAAGAATCCTTATATCGGGCGGGGTTAGATTATTATGACCTCTATCTGATTCATTGGCCGAATCCCAAGGAAGACCACTATGTGGAAGCTTGGCAAGCCTTGATTGATGCGCAAAAGTTTGGGCTGGTGCGGTCAATCGGCGTATCGAACTTTTTGCCAGCTCATCTGGACCGCCTAGCGCAGGAAACGGGCGTGTTACCGGTGATTAATCAGGTTGAACTCCATCCATACTTCAATCAAGCAGATCAGCGTGACTATGACACGGCGCACGGCATCTTAACACAAGCTTGGAGTCCGCTTGGCCGGGCCAGTGAGCTGTTAAAAAATCCAACGCTTAAAAAGCTAGCAACCACCTATGACAAAAATGTGGGTCAATTGATTTTACGCTGGGAAACGCAACTCGGGGTATTGCCAATTCCCAAGTCTTCAACCCCTGGGCGGCAAGCCGGCAATCTCGCTATTTTTGATTTTGAAATTTCAGCGGCAGATATGGCAACCATTAATGGGTTAAGTCAGGCGGATGGCCGCCTGAAAGCCCAAGACCCCGCCGTTTATCAAGAGTTTTAAGTCAGATTACAATGTTTGGAAAATGCGATTGAGACAAAAAATAAGTGCTGGCAGAAGTTACAAAATTCTGCCAGCACTTATTTTTATCATTAAAACAGTCGTAACGGGAACTTTAGGCCTTATGAATCGCAATAATTTTAACTTGGTAATGACCATTGGGCGCCATGACGGTGACGATGTCATCAACGGTATGTTGGTTCAGGGCAGCACCAATAGGTGAGGTAAATGAAATTTTGTTATCGGTTAAGTTGGCCTCTTGTTTACCGACTAATTGGTAAGTGACACGGTCGTGGTCATCCATGAATTCTAACGTGACTGATTTGCCAATATCAAGTTGATCATTATCAGCCGGCGTAACGACCTTAGCGTATTGCAATTGCTTATTTAAAAAGCGAACGCGACTTTCCAAACGGCCCAAATCGCGTTTGGAATTCGTATATTCGGCGTTTTCAGAGCGGTCACCTAATGCGGCCGCGGCTGCCAGCACTTTGATGCGGTGTGGACGTTGGGCAATCAATTCAGCAATTTCTTGTTCAATCGCGTGGTAACCGGCAGCAGTCATTTTATTAAAGGTTGGTTCCATGAGTTAAAACCTCACATTACTTGGATTTTGCTGACAATAGTTTACCGCAAATTAATTTGAATTGGTACTGGATAGGGGTTAGTTAGCTAATCATCAACACTTTATTATTAATAAGTTGGAACTGGTTCGACAGACTAGTTAACAATCAAAGTAAAAAAAATAGCCAATAGCTTTACAGCTTTGGCTAGTCGTAAGGTTTCTCACGCCTTACGGAGTTACGAACACTCTCAGTATAGGCAAATTAATGTAAAAATACAATTGTTATGTTATTTAGACAGTGGCATTATCGGTGAATATGGTAGCGATTACAAAGAAAAATAAAATATTTTGAACAAACTGCTTGAATTTTAGTCTAGACCAATATACAATTGGACTATACCAAACAAAGAGGGAGTCAGTTAATTATGAAAGTTATCGTAGTAAAGGATCAAGCTGCCGGCGGCAAAGAAGGATTTAAGGTCTTTAAGGATGCCTTAGATGATGGGGCTAAAGTATTTGGGTTGGCAACTGGTTCAACACCCGTTACAACTTATCAAGAAATCGTAAAGAGTGACTTAGATTTCAGTAACTGCACATCCGTTAACTTGGATGAATATGTTGGTATTGCACCAGACAATGACCAAAGTTACAAATATTTCATGCAATCACATTTATTTGACCAAAAGCCATTCAAGGCGTCATTCTTACCAAATGGGTTAGCTGCTAATCCAGATGAAGAAGTTAAACGTTATGACAAGGTTATCGACGAACATCCAATTGATTTACAAATCTTAGGAATTGGTCGGAATGGTCATATTGGGTTTAACGAACCTGGTACTTCTCGCGATGTTACGACCCATGTTGTTGATTTAACACCGTCAACCATCGAAGCCAACGCTCGGTTCTTCGCCAGCGAAAATGATGTGCCTAAGCAAGCCTTCTCAATGGGCTTAGCTTCAATCATGAAGAGCAAGCACTTATTGCTTGAAGCCTTTGGCGAGAACAAAGCCGACGCAGTTAAGGGCATGATTGAAGGTCCTGACACCCCTGATCTACCAGCCAGCATTTTGCAAAATCATCCTAACGTTACCGTTATTATTGATGAAGCTGCAGCTAGCAAATTAAGCAAAAAATACTAATTTAAACGCATCCTAGAAGCTTAGCATCACGAGACCATTTTGGTTTTGTGATGTTTTTTTGCTGGTTGAAAAACAATCGAAAAAACGTCACCCTAAAATTAATCAAGGTGACGTTTTTTGTATCAAATATCAAGTTATAGATTCTGGCCTTTTTCCCAACTAGTTGCTGATAATAATAAGCTTTGTTTAACCAGCTGATCGAATAAAGCATAGGTCCGTTTTGAGATTTCACCAGCTGTTTCAGCGTTTGCCCGCGTTAAAGTAGTTGCGACATTTTTTCCTTTAACCATGGCATCCGTCTTCGCCACACGGCCCAACGCATAGGATTGGCACCCAGCACGAAAGGCATTAACCGTGGCGGCGAAGTCGTGCCAGTGTGGTTCAATCAAAGCGGATAAGGTTTTGTTTAACCAGTAGACGTTGTGGCTATCGACCGTGGCTGTCGTATTGCGGTAGTCCAGCGGCGTGTCATTAATGTTGGTAAAGAATGGGACGGCGGGCGCATAGGCGAATAAGCCCATCGTTACCCATTGAATCGCCGCTTGTTCGGCCGGAACATCATTGCGGATTTGCAAGATGGATTGACATTGATTGCGGTCCATCGCAATCGAACGGTACCGCTTTTGTTCCGCAACAGTTCCAGAAGCATAGGTGTCAAATGGATCATATGGCGTGCCATTATAGTGTGACGATAGGAAGAACTGAACGTCATCAACTGCTAATAAATGGCTGGGTTTACGAGACATTGGCATCGTTTGATCGGTCGGTTGTTGTGTGGTTATCTCAGGGTTGAACAAGGTTTGCCCGTACCAAGTTCGCGGCGTGTTGTAGTAGGCATCGTCTTCGCCATGGGTCCCAAAAATTTGACGGAAATTAAAGTGATCAGGAGCGGGATTCAAATGGTTCTGGTTAACAAAGGCCACTAAATCGGTGGCACCTAAAAAGTTATCAGTATCGTTTAAATCCAGTTCTTCTATGACCATTTGGTTAGGGACAATTGCATAGGTCGCTTCAGGTAAGCGCATGGCGCCCCAATGATGACCGCCAGCAGTTTCTAACAACCAGATATCATTATGGTCATTGAACGCAATGCTGTTGCTTTCACCAGTCCCGTATTTTTCGATTAAGGCACCCAGCCGTTGGACGCCGGCTTTCGCACTTTTGATGTACGGCAACACTAATGTGACCATTGCTTCCTCATTAATCCCATCGGTGACGAGTGGATCGTAACCTAAAACACGGGCATTAGTGGCTGTGGTTTCAGTTGCACTCATGCCGACGTTATGGTCATTAATCCCAGCTTCTTCATATTGACCGTCGCTTTGGTCTGCCTGTGGGGTACCCGTATAACGGTAAGCGTGGTCGGGTAACGGCACCGTCACGCCGGTTGTGACCGAGGTGAAGGTCGCGTTCGGCTGATCAGTAGCAGGATGGACTACAAATTTAATGGGATTAATTGGGCCGTAACCATCCTCGTTACGTGCGACCATCGTGGACCCATCGATACTAGCGGCTTTACCGACTAATATTTCGGTGCAATCAGAACTTTTATTTATCATTAGTGTTGCCCCCTTGATTGCTTCTAGTATAGGAGTCTGAGGCGAGAATTCAACGGTGGTCAGATGAGTCACTTGTGAAAACGCAATCATTTAGGTGGCAATTGAATTCATGAAACGGCTATCATTCCTTTTAAATTAGCAATTTGCGAGCGTGTGCCAACCTTTTGACTTGTGAATTAGTGAGTTTAATTTTGGCACACTTTCCTGTGCCACGGGTCTACCTAGAACTCCTTGAAACCGTTTTCTATACTCGATATGATAGAGACGTTAAGAAAAAGGAAGGAGCTTTAGTGTAATGAAAGCAGCAAATGTAAATAATTCTGCAACCCAATCCGCTCCTGTTGCAAAGAAGCCGGGTATCAAAGCCCGGGTACAAAAATTTGGGAGTGCCTTAAGTAACATGGTCATGCCGAATATCGGGGCCTTTATTGCTTGGGGGTTAATTACCGCCATCTTTATGAAGGGTGGTTGGTTCCCAAATGCGGATTTGGCTAAGATGATTCAACCCATGGTTAATTATCTCTTACCACTACTAATCGCGTTTACCGGTGGGAATATGATTGCCGGTCATCGTGGTGGGGTCGTTGGTGCGATTGCAACCATTGGGGTCATTGTTGGGTCCAACATTCCAATGTTTATTGGGGCCATGATTATGGGACCACTTGGTGGCTGGGCCATCAAGAAATGGGACGATGCGATTTCAGATAAAGTCCGGAGTGGCTTTGAAATGCTCGTTAATAACTTCTCCGCTGGGATTATGGGGATGTTACTAGCCATTGTTGGGTATTACGGTATTGGGCCGGTTGTTGCGGGTGCTAGTGCAGCGATGGCCGCCGGGGTTAACTGGATTATCAAGGTTAACTTATTACCATTAGCGAATGTCTTTATTGAACCAGCCAAGATTTTATTCTTAAATAATGCAATTAATCAGGGGATTTTAACCCCACTTGGGATTCAATCAGCTGCTTCAGCTGGTAAATCAATTCTGTTCTTACTTGAACCAGATCCAGGTCCAGGTCTTGGGGTCTTGTTAGCCTTTGCTTTATTCGGTAAAGGAACGGCCAAGGCTTCAGCACCGAGTGCGATGATTATTCACTTCTTTGGTGGGATTCATGAAATTTACTTCCCATACATTTTAATGAAACCAGCCTTATTCTTAGCAGTTATCGCTGGTGGGGTTACCGGTACGGCGACCTTTAGTTTGTTAAACGTTGGTTTGAAGTCAACGCCATCACCTGGTTCGATCTTCATGCTGTTCATCATGTCACCCCGTAGCATTTCAAATTATATTGGCCTCTTGTTAGGGGTTGCCTTGGCGACGGTGGCCTCATTCATTGTTGCGGCGATTATCTTACGCCGTGATAAGAGTATGGGTGCCGAAGATTTGGCTGCTGCTCAAGGTCAAATGAGTGCGATGAAGAATGCTAAGAATGGTGAAGCGGTTAATCCCGCCGAAGCCGCTGACGTGATTGCTTCTTATAAAGATGTTGATCATATTATCTTCGCTTGTGATGCCGGTATGGGATCATCCGCAATGGGGGCATCCTTATTACGGGATAAAGTGAAGAAAGCTGGTATTGAGATGTCCGTGACGAATACGGCCATCAGTAATTTGAAAGATGAACCAGGCTTATTAGTTATTACGCAAGATGAATTAGCTGATCGAGCTGCCCAAAAAGCACCGCATGCTTTACGGTTGGCCGTTGATAATTTCTTGAGCAGTCCTAAGTATGATCAAGTCGTTGTTAACTTAAAGGCTCGCGATCAAGTTAGTCCGGAACCAGCACCTGCTTCAGCAGCACCACAAAGTGCCACCGAAGATCCGAGTGCATTACCTGACAACTTAGATTTAACCGTCGTTAACGAAGTGGTCTTTGTTCATCATGATGGTCACTTGGGAACCGCAACCATGGCAACGTCATTGATGAAAGGGCGTTTAAAGAAAGCTAACAAGTCAATTGCTGTTAAGAACTTAGGTATTGATGAATTGCAAGATAACCACAGTCTCTTAGTTGTTTCCAGTTCGGAAGCCGCTAAAAACTTGAAGACCCGTTATACACACGTTCAAGTGTTAGTCACGGACGACCTTCTGAACTCGCCTAAATATGATAAGATGGTCTTAGGATTAAAATAAACCGTTATCATATGAGGTGACCCATGGTTAAGTTCACGAAACGTCAAGACGAATTACTACAGTTATTGTTGGCTAGCCCAACGGGACTCAGCATGAGTCAGATTGAAACCGCCATCAATAGCAGTCGTCGGACGATCTATCGAGAGTTTAGCAACTTAGAACTAGTTCTTGAAAATGCGCATTTAAAAGTTGTTAATCACGAGCATCGGTTCCAATTAAGTGGGACGGCGACGGAATTAACGGCTTTTAAAGCCCAATTGACAGCTAGTCATGGGATTACGCCCGCCTTTGATTCGCAAACACGGCAGAATGCCTTAGCTTGTCGCATCCTAATGGCGGACCGTTCGATGAAGTTAAAAGAATTAGCGTTAGATTTTAACGTCAGTATTGCGACTATTTCCAATGATTTAAACACGTTGAGTACCCCCTTTGCAGACTATGAACTTTCAATTGAACGCTTAAAGTCGCGGGGAATTCAAGTGGCCGGCACGGAAGGCAATATTCGGAGTTTGTTTGCTACGATTTTGAATCATGCCATCAATGACTACGAATTCTTCAAAACAATTGGTAAGCTCAAACGTGGGTTGGAAGTGTCAACGATTGATGAACAATCTTATTTTCTCAGTCAATTAGATACCACCGTCTTAATGTACTGTTACCAAGCGGTGCGAAGCTTGAAAAAACAATATTTTTCGGCGGTGCCGGATGGTCAATTACAACAATTGATTATCACGCTAACGACCGCTGTCATGCGGTTACAACGCGGTCAACGGGTGACGTATTTACAAGGTATCAATCGCGATGACTTCTTAAAGTATCAACGGATTGCCTTAGCGATTTTGACACAATTGCCAGGAACGTTGAAAGCCCAGATTACCGGTGCTGAGATTGACTTTTTAGCCCAGCAGATTAAAGGCCTCACGTTTCGGATTGACCAGGATGCGTCATTGTCTAATTATGATTTGCAACTCACGTATCGAGTGAAAAAGTTAATTGATGCCGTTGCCCAGTATTTTGATTGGTCATTTGGGACGGATGATCAACTGCTCAATAATTTGACGGCACACATGCAGATCGCATTACAACGGAACGGTATTCCCGGGCCAGTACCGCCGAGTCCAGAGTTACAGGAAGTCCGTTCTCAGTATCCAAAGTTATATTCGGCCGTGGTGCGGGGCTTTGCGGCCACGTTCCCGGATCAGAACTTTCAGATTGATGAACTAACGTATTTGCTGATTCATTTTGCCAGTACTTATGAACAACAGTTAAGTCATCAAGCGTTGAAAGTCTTGGTGCTATGTCCCAATGGGATGACGACGGCGCGGATTTTAAAAACGCGTTTGGCACGCTTGATTCCAGAAATTACCATGATTGAAGTGGCTCGGATTGGGAGTCTTGGTCAGATTGATTTAAAGCAATTTGACATGATTCTCTCAACGACCCAACTACCGGGATTCAAGTTGAATTATCGGGTAGTCAGTCCCTTGTTACTTGAAAATGAAGTGAGTGCGTTGCGTGATTATATCCACCAGTATTTTCCAAGTACCCAGTTGGTAGATGCGCAACCGGCCCCCCAGCCGGAACTCACTTTAGACTTTGACACGACCTATCAACGGCTAACAATTGCGAAAAAAATTTTGGACCAGTTCACAATTACCGCCATTGCTAATGAACAGGCGACGATTGCGGAAACCTTAGTGAAAATCACACGGTTACTTGATCCAAAATTAGTCCGTGACCCTTTAGAAGTGGCCGGAAAATTGTTACACCGAATTGGAGTTGCCCCAGTTGGTATTCCCAAAACCAACTTGGCGCTCGTGCATACTTTAAGTCAACAAGTCACGGCACCGTATTGTGCCATCTTTGAATTGACAACGCCAATGACGTTTAAAAGCATGGATGACCAAACGATTCAACTCCAGCGTATCGTACTGATGCTGGGTCCGGAAAATATGAGTAGTTTTGAAAATCGCTTAATGGGCAAGTTAAGTGCCCTAGTGATCGAAAACCAAGCGAACACCACCGCCTTTATGACGGGCAGTCGCCCAGAATTGTATCAATTAATTAGTCAAGCATTTTTGAACGAACTAACGAAATAGTGTAGGTGAATAAAAATGGAAGCTTTAGATAAAAAGATGATTGCTTTAAATCAACAAGTTGCCACGCAAGCAGAAGGGATTCGGTTAGCTGGTCAATTATTGGTCGATGGTGGTTGTGTCGAACCAGAATATATTGATGCGATGCAGGCCCGTAACCAAGATGTTTCCGTGTATATGGGTAACTTCATTGCCATTCCCCATGGAACTGAGGATGGCATGAAATATATTAAGAAAACGGGAATCTCCGTGGTGCAAGTTCCAATGGGTGTGAGCTGGGGTGATCCCGAAAATGATGACGATGATAAAGCCGTCACAGTAATCTTCGGGATTGCTGGCTTGAATGGTGAACACTTGAACCTCTTATCACAGATTGCCATCTACTGTAGCGACGTGGCGAACGTGGCGAAGTTAGCTGATGCTCAATCCGAAGATGAAATTATTAATCTATTAAAGGAAGTTGATTAGCATGTTAGACGTACATTTTGGTGCCGGTAATATTGGTCGGGGTTTCATTGGTGAAACCTTAGCGGACAATGGATTTAAGATTACTTTCGTGGATGTTAACGAAACGTTGATTGATGAATTAAACGAGCGACATGGTTATACGATTGAATTGGCGGCAGAAGGCCAAGAACATATCGAAGTTCATGACGTTAAAGGGATTAATAACGGTAAAGATCCACAAGCCGTTGCCGCTGAAATCGCGCAAGCTGACTTGGTCACAACTGCGATTGGGCCTAAGATTCTGAAGTTCATCGCACCGTTGATTGCGGATGGGATTAAGTTACGTCAAGCTAATGCTGATACCACACCTTTAGATGTGATTGCTTGTGAAAATATGATTGGTGGGAGCCAATCTTTGAAGCAATCCGTTTATGAAGCTTTGGATGATAGCGAAAAAGCATGGGCAGACCAATATATTGGCTTCCCTAATGCCGCTGTTGACCGGATTGTACCGTTACAAAAACATGATGATCCGTTATTCGTTTCAGTCGAACCATTCAAAGAATGGGTCATTGACAAGTCACAAATGAAGAACCCAAAGATTCAATTAAAAGGGGTCGATTATGCAGATGACTTGGAACCTTATATCGAACGGAAGCTCTTCTCTGTTAATACCGGACATGCGACCGTGGCTTACACGGGTAATATGAAAGGGTACAAGACGATTGGTGAAGCGGTTAAAGATGACAGTGTTGTTGCTCAAGCGCAACGTGTCTTAAGCGAAACTGGAGACTTACTCATTCAAAAGTGGGGGTTTGATCCAGAAGTTCACCATGCTTACCAAGCGAAGATTTTGAGCCGGTTTGAAAATCCTTATATCTCCGATGATATCGAACGGGTTGGCCGGACCCCAATTCGGAAGTTGGGCTTTGACGAACGATTCATTCGTCCAATTCGTGAATTGAAGGAACGTGGCCGGGATTACAGTGCCTTAGTCGACACTGCCGGTATGATGTTCTTCTTTGATTATCCGAATGATGCCGAAAGCGTCAAGTTACAACAATTATTGAAGGATGAACCAATTGAAGCAGTCATTAAGACAGCGACTGGTTTGAAAGATGCCGCTTTGATTGATGAAATCAAGGCTGCGTATGAAAAACATTTAGCTGAAAAATAAATCAAGTTAACTTAAAGGACTGATTGCCAACCGCCAGGGCAACCAGTCCTTTTTTGACTCAAATGTCAGTCGGGTTATTTACTTGGGCTAATTATCGGCAGATGGACTTAATCAAAAAAATCAGGTTAGCAAGCGCAATTGGCATACAAAAAATGTAAGCGATGGCATAATTGACTTAATAAAACTGATTATGTCAGTTAAGCCAGAAAGGGTTGGAAAGCGATGATTAGTAATGAAACGTTCCTAAGTATGCATGAAATTGCTGAAATGTTAGATGGAAAGTGGGTGTTGCCACCGGCTGATGACCAAGCGTTAGTCGAGCATTATGCAATCTATCCAGGTGAGTTAATACATAAAGACCATGCCAATTTATGGTTCGCAATGGATGTCCCAACTTGGCAGCGGGGGACAAGTAATACTGGGGTATATGCCACCACTTTTGCTGACTCACACGCTAAAGTTAGCCAATATCAACAGTACTTGCAGATGGCAGTTGTCCAACATCCGGTGGCTGATACGACCGTGCCTCAGCTACAAGTCACAGACCCTTATGTAGCGATGGTCACACTCTTTAAATGGGTCAATCAACATAATCCTAGTCGTAATGTGGGCATTACGGGGACTGTTGGGAAAAGTACGATGAAGGAATTAGTTGCAACGTTGTTATCATGTACGACCACGGCGAATAAAACGCCACTGAATCATAATTCACGGACGTCATCGCGGATTACAGTTCTGAATAATGCTAAAGCCGACTACAATATCTTAGAAATTGCGTTGGCTTCATTATGGTATGGCCGCCAAAAAGTGGGCATTGTGGAAGATGTCAAGTTGGATTTAGCGATTTTGACGCAGGTTGGTGTCGGCCAACGCGGTTATGATGAACATAAAATGGCCGATTTTAAAACGCGAATTGCCTATGGGTTGAAGCCGGGTCAACCTTTTTTAGTTAATGGGGATATTGCCAATATTGATGAAGTAGTAACGAATGCGCAACGGTATACGAAAAATATCGTGACATATGGAACCACCGCGGCCTGTGATTTTGTTGGACAAGTCAATGCTGCAGGGCAACTGACTGTGACTTACCAAGATAAAGCGGTGGCGACGTTAACGGTGGCTGGTTTTGACCAAGGTCTCATTAGTAATATTATTGGTGCTTTGGCAGCTCATCAATTGTTAATAGGGGATTTGGCGCCGGCTGATTTAACAACTTTTGCCACCAGTTGTCAGGCTTTGGCTGTTAAAGCTTTGCAACAGACAACGGTGCAGAATCATCAGGTGACCATTATTGATGATACGCATAATGCCGAGTTACTCTCGATGACGAACTTTATGCAGTATGCCCAAAGCTATCCTGTTTCAGCGCAGACGCAAAAGATTTTTATTGTCGGGCGGATTATTAACTTAGAATCGCAAGCGCGCCAAGTTTATCAGCAACTAGTGACGGAATTTAATCAAAGCCAGTTTGATACGGTCTATACGTTTGGTCCGGAGATTGATCAAGTTGCAGCTGAATTTAAGCCAGCACTTTATGGCGGACATTTTGAAACAATTGAGTTGCTGATTCAAGCGATTACGAAGCGTTTATCCACGGATACGGTTATTTTTATCAAGGGATCGAGTCGTAATTCGAAAATCAATCGTATTAGTCGGCAGTTTGTGAAGCAGGCGCCACATTACGTTGACGGTGTTGATCAAGTCGCAATTACTGAAATTGAACCAAGTTCAACGGCGTATACCACTAACGGTGTTGGGAGATTGTTAGTGATTCTAAGTTGTTTAGAACGCTTAACTTATCGCAAGTTAAAGCTCACAGATTTGGTTAAGATCACGCAAGATTTAAATCACGATCGTAGTGTCAATAAAGTTGGGTTAACGGTGGGCGCCACTCACACGGTACTAGAATTGTTGAGTTTAGCGATTGTTGCGCCAGCACCGGATGTCATTATTAACTTGGCCGAATCAATTTTTGGCGGTAATCGAGCGGCAATTCAAGGCATACAACAGCGGGCCAAGCAATTGGGATTATCGGCCCAAGCGGTGGTTAACATTACTGGTCGACCAACTCGGCATCCGCAACGGACTTATTTAAGTGATGTAGAAAAGATTGGGGCTGCCCTAGTTAAATTGCCGAATGAGTTTTTAAGCTTGTTAAGTTTACAGCGGGCACAGCTGGCTAATAGTCGTCAGAGTTATCAGAAGCGGTCGCAGTTATTAAAAACTGGGAAAAACTATGGTTCAGTTTTCTTTGGGCCCCAAGAAAGTAATGGCTTGATCTTTTTCAATACGCCAACGGGTAAGCGGGCTATTGCATTTATTAATGCGCCGCATATTAGTTATATTGATACTAAGTTGGAACAACTGATTGATGGTGGCTTGCCAGCAACGGCCGTTAAAACGCCGGTGGATAAAGTCACGTTAACGCAACCAATTATAAATTTATTGAGTGATACTTACTTTGGCGAGATGTATACGCGAGACCGGCAACGGCGCCAGATTGATGATGGGTTACAAAAATATGGCTATGGGCACTCTTTTGAAAAAATCGGGTCGTTCTTTTCAGCAACTGCGTATAATATTTTTAATTTTGAGGCGGTCTTTGCCAGTGGGCCGAGTGCCCTTACGGGGATTAAACCATTCGTGTTAGATGCTAAGGCTAAGCCAACGATTGCTGAATTAAAACGGCGCCACTTTAACCTAGCAATGATGGGGAATAATCATGCGAAAGATGCGGGCGCAGAAGCTTTGATGACTAGTATTACGGCCTTTCATCAAGCTGGAATTGCCACGGTCGGTGCGGGAATCGATCAGACTGATAGCCGTCGCTTCGTTGAGTTTGACTATCATGGGCAAAAGATTGCCTTGTTTAATGGCTATTGGTATCGTAACCCGGCCTATAATTTATTTGATTTTTATGCCAAAACAAACGTGGCCGGTGTTAATTGTTTGGATACCTTAGTATGGGAGGCAGTGCGGGATTATAAACAACAAAATCCGACGGCCAAGGTAATTGTTAGTGCCCATTGGGGTAATGATTTCCAAGAAAAAATTATGCCAGTCCAGCAAGCAACAGCCGAAAAACTCGTGAGCGCTGGGGCAGATTTGATTATTGGGCATGGCCCCCATATCTTACAGCCAATTAAGTATGTGGGTAAGGCGCCGGTAATTTATAGTATCGGTAACGGTGTGTTCAATAATAACGGTGAATTTGTTAAACGTGGTTGTTTAGCCTATGGTGCGACAGTTCGGCTTGATTTGGACAAGCAACGTCTCTATCTATGCCCATTTTATGCCAATAATCGTGAAACTTTCTGGCAACCAGCCTTTGTGAATGATGAAGATTTTAAAGAGGCGGCGGGGGTGTTTGGTACTGAATACGCAACGACTAAGTTAGATGGCGATCTAAATGCGGTTGTGATTCCGCTTTAGATTTGAAACTTCAATTAAGAAAGTTAGTCCCCAAACGTGCTATGATAATGAATAAATGAATTTGAAGTGAGGGACTAAGATGATTGAACCAATCAATGGTGATCAGTTTGCGACTGTTGCTGCTGGTACTGACTTAACGGTTGTTGATTTTTGGGCAGATTGGTGTGGGCCATGTAAGATGCAGACGCCAGCACTAGAAGCATTGGATGAAGAATACGATGGCAAAATCAAGTTTGCATCATTAGATGTTGACCAAAATAAAGCGCTGGCAGAAGAGTTGCAGATCATGAGTATTCCAGCTTTGGTTGTTTTCAAAAACGGCCAACCAGCCGAAAAAGTCGTGGGTTTTCATCCTCAAGGGGCTTTAAAAAAATATTTAGATCAAAAGCTCGCAGAAGTAACAGCGGGATAGTGAGTTTATATAGAAAACGCTAGCCGCTAATCGGATGTGATTAGTGGCTAGCGTTTTTAGGTATACTGACAAAAGGCAGATTATTCTGATAGTAACCAGTCAACGATATTAATAATCGGTATGCCATCAATTTCTTGAAGGTCGGGATAGTGTCGCTGTGTGATTAGAATTTTTTGATAGTTGTCTCGAATATGCAATAAGTTATCAGTTTCGTGGGAATTCTTAGGGATTTCGTAAGTGACTTGGATATAGATGATTTGGTCAACTTTACGGGCGACAAAATCTACTTCTGTTGTATCCAACTTACCGACATCGACAGTGTAGCCACGTCGGATTAGTTCAAGATAAACAATACTTTCTAATTGGCCTGAATAGTTACCGGGCCGGCGTCCAACGGCATTTCTTCTTAATCCAGGGTCCACAATAAAATACTTACCGGCCGATCTCAGATAAGAACGGCCTCGAATATCATATTGTCGACTTTGATAAAATAAAAAGGCATCTTCTAGTAACTGTAGGTAACGTTCAATCGTATGATTGGTGATTTTAATGCCTTCATTGGTTAAAGTGCCCGCCACTTTTGCTGGTCGTACAAGTTGACCAATGTTATCTGCCAAAAAGCCAACCAAGCCTCGTAATGATTCGGGATCACGAACGTTGGCTCGCATTGAAACATCATTTAAAATAATCGTATCAAAAATGCCAGATAAGATGGTGTCTTTAATAACGGGATTGGCTAAAACTACGGATGGAAAGCCGCCATACTGTTCATATTCTAAAAAGGCTTGATCAATATTAGGTGTGTTAGGATTAATATCTTTAGCGGCTAAAAATTCTCGAAATGAAAAGGGATAAATTGGTATTTCAACATAGCGACCGCTTAATAAGGTCGCTAATTCGCCGGATAACATTTTTGCGTTGGAACCAGTGATAATGATGTCGCAGTCGTAACTGACGCGCAACCCATTAATCACACTTTGCCAACCGGTAACCATTTGAATTTCATCAAACATCAGGTAGAGATGTCGTTCTTTAGTTAGTTTTGGTTTTAACAAGGTCATTAATTGAGATTGGTTGCGGATATTTAAGAGCTCGAACTCTTCAAAGTTATAATATAAAATTGATTGCTCAGAGATGCCCTGTGTTTTTAGATAATCACGATAGAGCATCAGCAGAACTGATTTACCAGATCGACGTACGCCGGTAATAACTTTGATGGCATCAATATCTTTTAATTGAATTAACTTATTTAGGTAAGCATCACGCTGAATCATGTTGGCCTCTTTTCAACAAAATATTAAATTATAAAATGGAAGTATACTTCCATTTTAGCGTAAAAACTATTTTTTTGGAAGTGTACTTCCATTTTTTGTGAATGACAGTGTTTTTGGAAACACGTTGCCATTTTTAGTTAGGCCAGTCAGAAACGCCGCTCAACAAGGGAAATTGTTGAACGGCGTTTTTAGTTCGGATAGTAACCTATAGATGAGTGTAAATGGCTTCAATCAGATCATCGCTGTTTACAATTAATTGACGATCTAACGAAATCAAATAAGTGGGATGCATGGGATTGACCATGTTATGAAAGGCATCCTTAATGATGCAACCAGTCATAACCAGCGTCTCG
This sequence comes from Lactobacillus sp. CBA3606, assembly GCF_002970935.1. Taxonomy (NCBI): domain Bacteria; kingdom Bacillati; phylum Bacillota; class Bacilli; order Lactobacillales; family Lactobacillaceae; genus Lactiplantibacillus; species Lactiplantibacillus kimchii. Next base: position 1,863,711 of record NZ_CP027194.1, read on the forward strand.
GTTTGAACTTGAATGATGATGTTAAAGGTCTGATGATTACTGGTCACAACGACATTAGCATCAAGTAAGTGTGTTAAGTTAAGTCCTAACGTGGCGGTTGAATTGGTCAGCCCCATGGCCCCTGTGTTAGTGATTAACTTTAAACATTGATCAACGCGTTCTAGGGCTGTATACATTGAAACTTTTGGGACTGCCCGTGTTTTACGTAAAAAAGGTCCGACAACTAAATTCATAAGAATTCCCCCAAATCCTTAATTGATAATTTAATCATAAGGCCTTTTAAGCGAAGGTTCTATAATTTCGACATGTAAGGGTCGTTAGTTGGGTATCTTTATAAGATACCTTAGTAAGGCTTACAAACAACGGCTTTGTCAGCTGTCGGCATAGGTGTCGAAACGTGTCCCAAAAGTCAGATTAGCCGCTTAATGCTAAATCGGCAGTCATCCTCAAAAACAGAATGACTGTCGATTTCATGAAAACTGGCTAACTAAGTGCGCTTATTTTTTAGTCAATTTTTCGATTTTTTTACGTGATTTAACAGCTAATTCTGGAAACCAAATGGCAATTTCATGATGGGCATTTTCACGACTGTCGGAGGTGTGAATGATGTTGCGCAGAATACCATCAGGATATTCATGTGCAAAGTCGCCGCGAATGGTGCCAGGTTGGGCATCGTTTGGCCGGGTCTTACCTGCAAGATTATGCACTGACTTGACGACACCAGTGCCGCTAACGATGATGGCGACTAGGGGTCCTTCTGTCATGTAAGTTTCAATCTCGGCAAAGTAAGGTTTCTCAACTTTTTCACAATAATGTTGCCGTAATTGTTCAGGTGTCGCAGTGATGACTTTCAGTGCGGTGATTTGATAGCTTTTACGTTCAAAACGAGAAATAATATCACCAATGTGACCTTCAAGGACACCATCTGGTTTTACCAGTACTAAAGTTTTTTCAGAATTTGCCATAATCAAGGACCTCCTAAAGTTTTAGAAAACGCTTTCAATGTTGATTAACTTAAATTGTAGATGAACCAAGGGCGGACGTCAACTAAGGACGGGCTAAATCATGAAATAAGTTATAATTAAGCTGAATTAATCGGCTTAATCGTACTCCTAAAATGATTTTACCGGTATAATGAAAACAGCTCAAAAACAAAGGATTGATGTGCATGCCACCACTTGATTTAACGCATATTCGCCAGCACCATACGGTTGCCGAATTGATTGCGCTTGGAAAGGCCCGCCGATTGGTTACGACTTTTGACCAATTAGGGACGTTTATCCCCGTAAAACGGGATGCGGCCGCTTATCTGAAGCGGGTCCGTAAAATGTTAGTGCCAGAATTATTACCATTGCGGCGGGAACGAATGTCGGCCTCTAGTTTTGCCTTCTTTCGGGGATCTGTCGAATTGATGGATTATGATTTAGATTACCAGAAATCAACTGAAATTTCGGCCGTGGTTTGCGGTGACGCCCATATTGGTAATTTTGGATTTTATGCGTCACCAGAACGACGCTTGGTTTTTGATCTGAATGATTTTGATGAAGCCAGTGTCCATCCTTGGGAATGGGATTTGCGGCGGTTATTGGTCAGTATTATTCTGGCGGCCAAGGATTCTGAGTTTAAACCTAAAAAAATTGAAAAATTAGTTCGCGAAGCCAGTGCCAGCTATCGTGATGGGATTAAACGGATGTTTAACCAAACGACACTGGAACGTTTTTATCGGGATAATGAAGCACAATCTGTCTTGAACTTTGGTGGTGAACCGGAAGATACGGTGGACTTTATTGCGGAGTTAGCTAAAAAGGCTGCTCGTCGAAATTCAGAACAGGTTGTCCGAAAGTTTACGATTACGAACAGTCGTGGTGAGCGCCAATTCAAAGACAACGCCCCCCGTTCAGTTCACATTGATAAAAAAACGTATCGTGGATTGAAGCAGGGTATCTTAGATTATTTACAGACGGTGCGCACGGATGTGGCGTTACTCTTGTCACAGTATGAAGTCACGGATATCATTCGGCATAGTGTTGGGGTGGGGAGCTTTGGTTCCTTGTGCTACCTCGTATTATTAACGAGTACCGATGGCAGTCACATGGTCTTACAGATCAAAGAAGCCTTGCCAACTCGGAAAATTGGTAGTCAAACGACCGGACCTAAGTTAACGGCGGCTTTGGAATTGACAGAAGGGCAACGGATTGTGAGTGCGCAACGAATCTTGCAATCAACTTCGGACGTCTTCTTAGGGTATTTCCAGATGGCGGATAAGAGTTTTTACGTCCGTCAATTCCGCGATATGAAAGAGTCAATTGATATTCCAGCGTTGTCATGGGGCCAATTTAGCGCCTATGCAAATACGTGTGCGATGATTTTAGCCCAAGCACATGCGCAAAGCCCCACTGCCGCAATGATTCGCGGGTACGTCGGGAGCTCAGATAAATTTGATGAAGCGATGGGCAACTGGGCTGAAGCGTATGTTGACCAAGTTGAAAGTGATTATCAAACCTATTTACAGTTAGATTAACTGAATTAAAGTCAGATAAGACCAGATATGTCGAACTTCAACACAAAAATTAGACAAGGCTATATATTTCTATGTTGCTAAGGTATGTTCTCGATATTTGATCGAGAACATACCTTTTGTTATGCCTTTAGGCCTAGTTGAGCGCGCTAAAGCGTGTGAAACAAAAAACCACCCGCTATGCGGGCGGATGGCAAAATGGTTAAACCAAAACGCCCCATCAGATTTAGAATGTAGGTGTCAGAGCCAAACATTCAAAATCGAAAGGGGACGTCAGAAATGGCGAATAAGCTAAATAGTCTTGCGCATACCAAATGGCTGTGCAAGTACCATATTGTATTCACTCCAAAGTATAGGAGAAAAATAATTTATAATCAATATCGACGTGATTTGCAAGGAGATATTCGATTACTATGCCAATACAAAGGCGTAAAAATTTTGGAAGGCCATATGATGCCGGACCATGTGCATTTATTGGTAAGTATTCCACCGAAGCTGAGTGTATCAAGTTTCATGGGGTATTTGAAAGGTAAATCAGCATTGATGATGTTTGACCAGCATGCGAATTTAAAATATAAATTTGGAAATCGACATTTCTGGTCAGTAGGTTATTATGTCAGCACAGTTGGATTGAATGAAGCAACCATCAAGAAGTATATCCGTGATCAGGAGAAACATGATCAGGCGGAGGATCGCGTGAGCGTTCGGGAATATGAGGACCCTTTTAAGGGTCAAGGTAAGTAATACTAACACCGCTTAAAGCGGTGGCAAAATTGACAAGAGCAGTTTGGCTTTGATACACAAAAGCCAGCGCCTTGAGATGCTGGCAAGTACATAGGGCTTATAGCCCTGGAGCAAACTACCCGTTTTACGGGTAGTTATGATTGATAGTCACGGTGAAGTGCATCGTGGTAACTACTACTCGACATCTGTACTGCTTTTAAAACCACAACTAATTTAACATTGAATTTACGCCTTAGCTCAGTGATTAGCTGGGCTTTTTCTTGGTTTGAGATTTTTTCTGTGCCAAGGCTTCGAGTTTTTCCAAGTATGCTACCCGTATTCGTAAAAGCTCGTTTTCTTCTTGAAGTTGCTTCAAAGTTTTGGGTTGTTTAGATTTATCTGTCATTTTTAAAGACCGTCCTTTAGATGGCTTAAGACGTCCCTCAATCAGTTTGCGTTCCCAGTCCCAAACCATCATCGGTTGCTTTAATCTGAAATGGGTTGCCGTTACTGGATATGAGGCATGGTGTTCTTGTCGCCATTTGATAACTTTAATTTTAAAGGAATAGTCATAAAATGTCTTCCTACGACAATGCTCTAATCCTTGAATTCCAAAAATTTTAAATTGAGTGAGCCACTGATAAATCGTTGCACTTCCTTTAATGTCATACTTTTTCATAAGTAACAGGGACGAAGTTCCCTGGAGATATTCCCTTAATACTTGTTGCTTTATTTTAGCTGAAAACATAGTAACCCCCTTGAGTTTGGATTTACTCCAACTCAGGGGGTTCACTTTAGCAACTTTAGTCGTCTGGACAGCTTTTTATTTATTTCATTTATTGATGTCTTTTAACACCTAAAGAGCTTGAAAAAGCACTCATCTCTTGTGGCATATTCCTACAAACAAAACCATTCATAAAGCTTCACACTAAAATATTCTGCATTACTATCTAGATAGGTAAAGTACAATATTTATTATTAAGTCAACATAAGTTGCCGTTTTATTAAATTTGCTCTAAAATATTTGTATGAAACCTAATAAAAACAAAAAACAGATTGTAGTTAATTCAGCAAATCTGAACACGGTCCATAATTTGGAAAATGCTTTTTCACTTTATCCAGAAAACAGACGACGACCAGTGAACAAAACACTATATAAGGATACATTTTTTAAATTAGTCTACAATGTTAATGACGACTCATTAACCATAATATCCTTAGGAAATATTGTTTATTCAACAATTCCGTACGACACCACTCGTAATTACATGCAACAATCTGCAATTCAATATCTGCTCAATCCAGAAAAAGTCCATCAACATATTCGTCAGGAAAAGAGTAATCTACTGAATTATTTTGCCTTTGCATTAAACAAAATAAATAGTCAAGTCTACGGGAAAAATTCAGTTGCGGTTAATCAATCCTATCAACAAATTTTTAATGATCCATTATTTGAAATACAAATCAATGGTCGACTTCTACAACATGAAGAAACTGGTGCCATTTCAGCAAATATTCCTGCTAAATTTCTAATTAAAATCAATCGGTCAAGCGGTATATCTGAATATTTAAAAGCTTACATGCAATTTGTTATACAATTAATACATATTCTGCCAATTGCAACAAACGGCCGAGCAGTTATTGCCATGCTACCCGCCATGGAAAATCAAACTCGAGTAATTAATCCAGACGGATATCTGAGTACTCATTCAAATTTTCATACTGCAGAAAAATTATTAGCAATGAACGAAAATAATAGTAATCTAGATATTAAATTATCAAATAAACCAATCTTAAAATCGGAGGTTGGAAAAACACTGATTCAGAATAGAAAAAATTACACTAAACAAAGCATTAGTCCTAATTTATTAGCACCCTACTTTGAAAATACCACTACAGCGGAAAATGACAATCTCTTAAACGTCGTTTCAGATATCCATTCAACTAACAGTAAACTGCCAATTATTAACCAACACTTTAATATCTTAGCTGGTGATATTTCAGACTCACAGGTCACTGATAAGCACATCAGAGGTGTCTATGTACTCGGAAACCATGATACAACAGATGCACTTACGCAGACTACGCTCTTAGCAAGACAGATAGGCACAAGAGGTGCTTCTTTTTTAAGAGAACCATGGTTTAAAAAATTTGTCGATGCTTCGACACGTCGGTGGTGGATGCTACCAATTGGTGACAATGATTTTTATAAAAGTGTCAGTTCTGAACTACAGTTACGATTTCCAAAAATGACGATTTTGAACAATAATAGTACCATACATGACGGTGTTCGTTACATTGGTATAACTATACCGATTGAATTTAATAAACGGATAAATGAAGAACAGCATTTTTTACTCCAAAAATTAAATGAACTATTAGATTATAATTACACGATACCAACAATCATCATCTCACACGCACCATTATTCAATGAATTAAGTCTGCTCACATCAAAAAATGTAGATTATCATGAAAATTATGTTTGTCTGGAACCCAAGATAAAAGAATTATTTACCAATTATAATATCCTCGGTGTCATTCATGGTCACCATCACATTCCAGCATCTTCAGGCACATTTAAGATGGTCAAATTTGCCAACAAAGACTTATTCGTCATATGCTCTATTTATGCTCAGAGTAACACCGGCTTCGATTTAACTAGTCTTATAAATTATAAACGGCCAACACTTGATACGACCATTAAAAGATAAGATGAATTCATAAATCTTTGAACTCTAAAAAACTGAATGTTTAAGTGTTCATCCGCCTTTGCGAAGATATCGAGTCACTCAAAGAAGCCTAAGAGCGTTATATTAATTGGTACAGTAATTATTGAATTCCCCTTAAAATCATAACTACCCATAAAACGAATAATTTACTCCAGGGTTATAAGCTCTATGTACTTGCCAGCATCTCGAGATGCTGGCTTTTATGTATCAAAGCCAAACCACTCTTGTCACTTTTGCCACTGCTTTACGCGGTGCTTGCTGGTATTACTTACCTGGACCCTTAATAGAGACTCCATATTTCCTAATGATCACGTATATACCTCTTGGTGGTTGATCCATTTAATCCAACTGTGCTGACATAATAACCAACTGACCAGAAATGTCGATTTTTAAATTTCATGTTGAACAAACATCATCAATGCCGATTTACCTTCCACAAGTTTTATGCCTTTGTATTGGTACAACAAGTAAATATCATCTTGCAACTCACGTTGATATTGATTATAAATTATTTTTCTCCTATATTTTGGAGTGAATACGCTATGGTACTTACAAAGCCATTTGGTATGCGCAAGACTATTTAGTTTATTCGCCATTTCTGACGTTTCCTTTCGATTTTGAATGTTTGGCTCTGACACTTACATTCTAAATCTGATGGGGGCGTTTTGGTTTAACCATTTTGCCATCCGCCCGCATAGCGGGTGGTTTTTTGTTTCACACGCTTTAGCGCGCTCAACTAGGCCTAAAGGCATAACAAAATTGGCCGGTATATCCCCGGTAAAATACCGGGAACATACCAGCCAATTAGCAGCTTAGAAATTCACTCTAATTTATGGGGTTCACTTCAAATGTTATTTTTAACGGGCCATACGAAGCCTCCAAACGTAATAAACTGATTGTTTGGGGCTGTTATCTATGTTCTAGCATTGGTACGGTACTATATTTCTTCACCGGGTATCAACTGATTCATGGGATAATCAATCAAGAGTTCCTAGCTATCGCATTTTTATCGTATATTCCAGGGATTATCATAATGCCTAAACAAATCTATAATTATTGGTCGCAACAGCCTGATCCTAATCAAAAAATCATTATACCAACGGTTGCGGACTACCAATTTGCTAACAAGCTTAGACTAAAAGAAGCCATTGCGTTTGCATTCTTCGCATTAGCAATCTTGTTGCTTAGAACGTAAATTTTAAATTAGTTTTCTTGTTTCAATAAGCATTATTATGTGGCGTTTTCAAACAAATAAAAAATAAAGTGATCCTCAATTAGGACAAATATTGTCCAAGCCTTGAGGGTCACTTTATTTTTGTTTTATCGAGGTTTGAAATTCGATTGTATCAAACAGAATTATTTTAATAAATAGGCCGCATCCGCTGCATGATCGAATGAGGATAAAATCTTAGGCCCATCATCGGTAATAACGAGGGTATGTTCATACTGGCAACTTAAACTGCCATCCATCGTCCGGACGGTCCAGCCATCATCAGCTGTTTCGCCAGAACGCCAGTCGCCGATGTTCACCATTGGTTCAATGGTAATCGTCATCCCAGCCTTGAGCCGTGTCCCGTGACCAGCTTCACCATAATGAGGGACGTCTGGTTTTTCATGCATCGTTGGTCCGATACCATGGCCGATGTATTCGCGGACCACGCCGTAACCCATTTGGTTTTCAGCGTAATCTTGAATTGCCCAGCCGATATCACCGATACGGTTGCCAACAACGGCTTGGTCAATCCCACGGTAAAGTGCTTCATAGGTGACGGCCATTAGTTTTTTGACTTCTGGTGAGGCTGTACCGGCAACGAAAGCGTGGCAAGAGTCACTCAAGTAACCATGGTAGTTAATGACGGTGTCGATTTTTAATAAATCGCCGTCTTTAACTAAGATGTCTTTACTAGGGCAACCGTGACAAATCATGTCATTAACGCTGACACAAGTTGAGTATTTGTAGCCTTCAAAGTTAAGTTCACCCGGGGTGGCGTCGTGGGCGGTAATGTAATCATAAGCAAAATGATCCACATCCCAAGTTGTAATGCCAGGCTTAATGTAATCTTCTAAGGCATGAAACAAGCCGACCATGATGTCGCCAGCTGCTTGCATGCCCTTAATCTCGCGATCTGATTTAAGAGTTATCATGTTTCCTCCAAAAAAATTAAATGAATTTATGAGTAAAATTGGTTCCTTTGTTAGTATACTGCAATCAGCCATATCCGACAAAATGCATTGTTTGTGGTGTGTCAGGCTAAGGCTGCGCAATAAAAAAGTTATAAAAAATTTGCTCGGCTCCGGATATTGAATTGGCGGGCAAGTAAGCGGATTGGTTGTTTACAATTGAGTCGCCATTTCAAAATAAAGGCTGGTTATCCCAAAAGTTAATGATACAATATATAGTGTTGTTTCAAACAAGGCCACTACATACTGTAGTGGCTACCGAATAGTTGGCCAACTATTAGCATACAGCGGTATATTTAGCGATGGAAAGAGGAACTTTATTTTGAGTAATTATTTTAAATTTTTGTCCCACCAATTAAAAGGTTGGCCACAACAGAATTACTATTTATTCTATTTTAGCTTGGGTTGCCAAGTGATGACCTTGGTAAGTGCGCCTATCACAATCCTATCTATTCTAACATTTATTGGGACGACCTTGGGTGTTTTATGTGTCTTAGCAATCAATGCGGCGAAATCAGTCAACGGTTTGTTGGGCGTTATATCAGCAATTTGCTTCATTGTTGTTGGTTTTTCAGCGAAAAACTATTTAAGTATTGGGGAACAACTTGCTTACGTCGTGACCTTGGATATTCCGGTGTTACTCAGTGCGAGCTGGAATGTCAACATGGTCTCGAAAATTCGAAAGTTTACTGGCCGGACTTGGGTCGTGGCCATTGTGGCAACCTTAGTGGTGTACGGGGTATCCGGTTACTTAATCGGCGCTTTAACGGATGATCCACGGCCGTGGGTTGATGCGATTAGTTTCGCCATTTGCCTAACAGCGGGTGTGATTTGCTACTTACGTTACAATAATCAATATTTCTGGTGGATTGCATCAGGGCTAGCGCAAATGGTCCTTTGGTTCATCTCGTTCCGACAAGGTTCCGCAACCTTAGCGATGTTCATTAATAGTTCCGTTTACTTAATGAATGACGTTTTAGCGTTTACTGTTTCGCCTTGGTACAACAAGCATGAACGGGCTCGCTTGATTGCCGAAGAAAAGGCCGCCAGTGAATCAACAGATGATGCGGCAACGGACTTTAGTTTAAATCATTAATCAGAATAGGTAACACGATTAAAAAACGATTGCGATGATTGACGTCGCAATCGTTTTTTTTGATAACTTGTCTAGCTAGTATAGACAAGCTAAAACATAATGAAACTCATTATTAAAAGCAAAAAGCGTTGCTATTTGACAACTTGTCTAAACAAGTTTATAGTCAGCCTTGAAAGCGATTGCTTAATCAATTGGAGGGCCAAGTAGATGCGAAATAAATCAGCACTAGTTTATGATGACTTAATGCAAAAAATTGATCGCGAGGTTTACAAACTAGGCACTTATCTGCCGAGTGAATATCAAATCTGTGAACTTTACGGTATCTCACGAGAAACTGGGCGCAAGGCCTTGGCAATGTTAGCTGAGGATGGTTATATCCAGAAAATTCGTGGGAAGGGGTCGATGGTAATTGAACATCGACAGTATGAATTTCCAGTTTCTGGGATTGTCAGCTATAAGGAGTTAGCGCAACAGCTACATGTGAATACTGAAAATGACGTGTACTACTTTGAACCACATGTGAGCTTACCAGTTCAAAAGTTTACATCGTTAGGGGTCGAGATGGCTGCCGAACCAGTGACTGCGATTAAGCGGATTCGCGTCATTGATAGCGAACCAGATATTATCGACAAGGATTATATTTTACAAGCGGTGGTACCGGATTTACCAAAAAGTGCGGCTGAAGATTCATTGTATGCCTACTTTGAGGATGAATTGGGGTTAGAGATTGCCTATGCCACCAAAGAGATTACGATGGAGCCGGCGAACGCTGAAGATTGTGAACGCCTCAACTTAGCAGCTGGGGCGTATATGGCAGTGGTCCGGAGTGTCACTAGTCTAGCGGATGCGACGCCATTCCAATATACCGAATCACGACATCGTGCAGATAAGTTTCGGTTTCGGGACTTTGCCCGCCGGACTAAGAAGTCAAATTAGAGAGGAGCCGGCGTTATGAAATTATCACAACAAGTCATTTATCAGCTTTATCCAAAATCATTTTATGATAGTGATGGTGATGGGATTGGTGATCTACAAGGCATTATTGCCAAGATTCCTTATTTAGCAAAGCTGAATATTGATATGATTTGGTTCAATCCATTCTTTGTATCACCGCAAAATGATAACGGTTATGATATTGCGGATTATTACCAAATTGACCCAACTTTTGGGACGATGGCTGATTTTGACGAATTGGTCGCGAAGCTCAAGGCAGTCGGGATTGAAGTCATGCTCGATATGGTCTTCAATCATACATCGACGGCGCATCCCTGGTTTCAAAAGGCATTAGCCGGCGATCCTAACTATCAAAAATTTTATTATTTGCGACCAGCCAAAGCCAATGGCCAATTACCAACGAATTGGGAATCGAAGTTTGGTGGGCCGGCCTGGGCACCGTTTGGGACGACTGGTTTATATTATTTACACCTATACGACCCCACCCAAGCGGATTTGGATTGGCATAACCCTGCCGTGCGTGCGGCTTGTAGCGCAGTCGTTAACTTTTGGCGTCAAAAGGGCGTTAAAGGCTTTCGCTTTGATGTTTTCAATGTGACCGGCAAAGCCACCACCTTAGTGGATGCTCCCGCTGGTGTTGCCAGCAAGACGCTTTATACGGATCAACCGGTGGTGCATGATTATTTGCGAGCACTGAATCAAGCCAGCTATGGTCAAGATGCGGCTAGCATTACTGTCGGTGAGATGTCATCGACCACGATTGAAAATAGTATTGGGTACACGGCACCGGCTAATCAGGAACTATCGATGGTGTTTAATTTCCATCATTTAAAGACCGATTATGTCGATGGTCGCAAATGGTCAAAGATGCCCTTTAACTTTCCCCGCCTGAAACGACTTTTAGACGACTGGGCCAAGGGAATGGCTGTCGGTGGTGGTTGGCAAGCACTATTTTGGAATAACCACGATCAACCGCGGGCCATTAATCGCTTTGGCGATGCTGGCAAGTACCGTACTAAGTCGGCCGAGATGTTAGCCACCGTTATTCATTTGATGCGGGGCACGCCGTTCATATATATGGGTGAAGAAATCGGGATGACCGATCCGGATTATCAGTCGATGACTGACTATGTGGATGTTGAAGCCGAGAATGCTTATCACACCTTGATTCAACAGGGGTATCGCCCTGAAGATGCTTTCACCATTGTCAAAGCCAAAGCGCGGGATAATTCACGGACACCGATGCAATGGGATGCGAGTGCCACCGCTGGCTTTACGACCGGCACGCCCTGGCTTCAGCCAACTAATCAGGCTGAGATTAATGTTGATGAGGAATTAGCCCATGGCGAAATTTTTAATTATTATCAACAGTTGATTCACTTGCGGAAAACGATGCCAATTGTTGCGGATGGGGATTATCAGCCGTGGCGTTTAGATGATGATCAAGTCTTTGGTTATTGGCGTCAACTAGGGACGCAACGGTTACTAGTCTTAAATAACTTTTACGGCACGGCAACGACCGTGACCCTCCCGACTGCAATGGTCACGGCCAAAGTCTTACTCTCTAACTATACGCAAGTTCAGGTGCAACCTAACTTAGTTTTGAAACCTTACCAGTCAGTTGTCTTAATGCAAGCATAAAAAGGAGGCCATTTTTATGGTGAAGAAAATGCAAACGGTTACAATTGCAACCCCCGTTACTGGGACTGTGATACCGTTAAAATCAGTGAAAGATCCGGTCTTTTCAGCCGGCATGTTGGGACTTGGATTTGGCGTTCAGCCTAGTGCTGGGCAAATCGTCGCGCCAGTCAGTGGTAAAGTGACAATGGTCGCTGAAACCAAGCACGCGATTGGCTTCAGTACACCGGCTGATAACTTGGAAGTGTTGGTACATTTAGGGATTGATACGGTGGACTTAAAAGGTGCGCCGTTTACCTTAACGGTCAAGGTTGGCGACGAGGTGAAAGCCGGCGACGTGATTGCGACCATGGATTTAGCAGCTATTGAACAAGCCAATAAGCAGACGACCGTGATTCTAGCGGTGACTAATTCTAGTGATAAGTTGGCCTCGTTAGATATTGCGACCGGGACCACTACGGCAGGCCAAATGGTTGCGACGGGACGATTGAATGCCAATACATTTAATGCTAAACAGCAAGGACGTTTGCCACAAGCCGGTAAGTATGATGAACTAGCCGCAGCGATTGTCGCTAATGTCGGTGGCGTTGAGAATATTAAAAGCTTGATTCATTGTATTACGCGGCTGCGCTTCTACCTTAAGGATGAACAGCAGGCTAATGATGACGTTATTGCGAATTTAAAGGGCGTCATCGACGTTGCGAAAGCTGGCGGTCAATATCAAGTGATTATTGGGCCAGCCGTGACGGATGTCTATGATGCCGTAATTAAGTTAATCGGACCCGAATTATCCAATGATGCGGAAACGGCTAAAGCGGTCGCCGAAACCAATGCCGCTGCTAATCGGCCAACCACGTTGTGGGGGCAAATCAAGTATGCTTTTAGTAGTCTAATTGGGGTGATTACGGGGTCGATGATTCCGGTGATTGGATTATTGGCTGCTTCCGGGATTTTAAAAGGGGTGCTGGCATTACTGACGACCTTTAATATCGTTGATCCGAAAGCGTCGACGTATATCATTATTAATGCCATGGGTGATTCGGTGTTTTACTTCTTACCGATTTTTGTCGGCTTCACCGCTGCGAAAAAATTAGGCTCTGATCCTGTCATTATGGGGATTATTGGTGGGGTCTTGACCTATCCGACCTTGGTTTCAATTGCGGGCGGGGGCAAGACGTTGGGGACTTTCCTCGGTATGAGTGTGAATGCGAGTTTCTTTGGCTTACCGGTGCATATGGCGTCGTACACGTATTCTATTTTTCCAATGATTGCGGGGGCTTGGCTGGCTAGCAAGCTTGAACCGTGGTTAAAACGGGTGATTCCGGTTGTTTTGCGGATGATTTTTGTGCCATTATTCGAAGTGGTTATTATTTCCGGGGTCATTATCTTATTCCTCGGGCCAATCATTACCGTGATTTCAACGGGCTTAGCCAATGCCATTGTGGCAATCTATAACTTGAGTCCGGCAATTTCTGGCTTGATTATTGGTGGCTTCTATCAAGTCCTCGTGATTTTTGGATTACATTGGGCCTTGATTCCAATCGTCGCCAACGATATTGCGTCGACAGGGCATAGTTATTTAAATGCCATCATTTCTGCAACGATGGTTGCTCAAGGTGGGGCCGTACTGGCGATTGCGATGAAGTCTAAATTAGCTAATATCAAAGAGTTAGCTTGGCCGGCAACCATTTCAGCCTTTTCTGGCGTGACGGAACCGGCGATGTATGGGATTAACTTGAAGTATGGTCGCGCCTTTGTCACCGCTAGTATTGGGGCCGCCGTTGGGGGGTTCTTGACCGGACTATTACACGTTAATATGTGGGGCTTTAGCGGTTCGTTAATTGGCTTTACCTCCTTTGTGAATCCGAAGGGGTTGGACTTTAGCTTCTGGGGTTATTGGATTGCGACGCTTGCCACAATTGTGGTGTCATTTACCTTAACTTGGTTCTTCGGCTTTAAGGATGAAGATGTCGCGACCGTTAAGACGGCGCCTAAGAAACGTCATTTAGGCGCAACGGCCTAATTTCAAACAGCTCAATGCGACGCAAAAACGGCATGAATTCGTTTATTTTCTCGAATTCATGCCGTTTTTTTTAATTTAGCTGACTCACATGGGCTTGCTGATGCATCGCTTCAACGTAAATACGCACAAAGTCGGTGCCATACGTGGTCGCCAAGTGTTGTTCAAGATTCGGCGTCGGTGGCAAGACTTGCAGTAAAGGTCGAATCCATTGATTAGTTGGAAGCAAGCGTAATAAGCGGTGGCTCGTGAATTGGGAGAACAATAAATTGCGCCCAAAGAGCTGTCCCAAACGCGCCTGAAAGCCGGGTTGATTGACGGGAATTAGTTGCAAACGACTGTTGTTCATATCGCCTAATAATAATTTTGTGTGTGGAAAATCGGTGTACAAGTCGAGCTGTTGATTCTTATAGGCTTTAGCAATCACCGGTGATAGTTGAACTAACCAGATGAGTTGGTGTTGTTCTAGGTGCAGCAGTAACCGTAACGTGATGAGATCTGTTGGCGTTAGGGCATAACTATAATGGGTTAAATTAGCGGCGGTCAGGTGGTTATGTAACGTTTGTTGCAACGCTAAAAAATCACCAGCTTGCCAAGTTAGCGCTAATTGATCGTGATTTGTTAACCATAGCGGATGGTCGGCTAGCCGTAACGTTAAAAAACGGGCGGCTTGTGGCGCTGGTTGATCCAACATTAATAACCAGTAGGAACTGGCACTAGACCGCGCAAAGTTCCGCGCGAGGATGTGAACAGTAGCCGGTAGCGCCGTCTGAACAGCTAGCTGGAGTTGACGCCGATGACTGGCGGTATTAATGAATGGTTGTGAAGTTTGAGTTGTTCGCCATTTTGCCAACACGCATCTCTCCTGACTAAATAAACTACCCTGAGTATAAGTCAAAGTACTGCGGACCACACAAATAAAGTTCAAATTTTAAAAGACTGATGACTTTCGGCGGTAATTCGAGGTGACCGCGGTATAATGGAAAGTGAGAGCTGATTATTTGATAACCAGTTTTAGACGGTTAGCAGGTAAGAGTTTGAGGAGGCCCAAAATGGATTTATGGACAATTGAAGCCGATCAACCAACCCGTGAATTGGCAACCCAATTAACGGTTAGTAATGGGTTGATTGGAGTTAAAGATTTAACTGAAATACCACAGTTACAAACCGGACAACCGACTGATACGGCTGTTTATGTAAATGGGTTTTATGAGGATGACCCGATTCAATACGGTGAAGCCCAATTTGGTTTTCCAAAACAAAATCAAACCATGTTACCATTGCCAGCGCCCACCCGTTTTGACCTGTGGTTGGACGATGTGCCAGTGGATTTACAACAAGGGCGACTCGTGGCACAACATTATCAGTTATCCATGCAAACCGGGCAATTTACCCATACGATTACTTGGGAAGAACAGGCGACTGGCCGACAACTAGCCATTACCTTAACGCGCTTTGCGAGCTTGGATACGGTGGGGTTATTAACCCAACAGCTCCAAGTGCAACCGCTTAATTTTGAACACGGTCGGTTGCGGGTGATTTCTGGGCGACATGTGCAGGCCCAGGCTAAAGCGACTGATCAGCTTATCGAACCAGCAGTGACGCAATTAACGCCAGCCTTACGTGGGTTAACCTATACGGCGCCACATAGTGAACAGATGGTGACCTTAGTGACCCACTACGATCAACCGGGACAGTGGGTTGCTGATGGAAATTGGCTGGGTGAATTTGAGTTAACCACGCAACCAATCAGTTTAACTAAAACCGGGTGGTTCCAATTAGGCGCCCTCACGGCTTTATCAGCAACGGCGACCACCCAGTTGACGACGAGCTTTGCAGAACTAGCAGCGGCACAAACGGCGGTGTTAACCAAGTTTTGGGCCATTAGTGATATTCAGATTAGTGGGGATTCGCCGGCGCAATTAGGCCTCCGTTTTTCACAATTTGGGTTATTACAGGCGTCTGGCACGCATCAAGGTAATCAAGGCATTGCTGCAAAGGGCTTAACCGGGAGTGGCGATAATGGGCATTACTTGTGGGACACTGAAATCTATGAAGCTCCTTTCTTTTATTGGAACCACCCACAGTTAGCGCGGCAGTTATTATTAGGCCGTTATCATCAATTGGCGGCAGCGCAGGCGCATGCACAAGCATTAGGCTTGAATGGGGCCTTATTCCCTTGGCAAACGATTAATGGCGAAACCGCATCAGCCCACTTTTCAGCGGCCACCACGGCTATCCATATTAATGCGGATATTGCCTACTTTGTGATTCGCTATTATCAGATTACGCATGATGCCACCTTTATGCGAGACTATGGACAGGAGCTATTAGTTGAAACCAGTCGTTTTTATTTAAGTTATGGCAATTTTGATCAGGAAAAAGGATTTGTTTTGAATACGGTGACCGGACCGGATGAATATACGGCGTTAATTAATAATAATGCCTATACAAATTATCTGGTTCAGTTTGAACTACGTTATTTAACGGACCACTTCACGCAAAAAGATATCGGCCGCTTTAAAGTTTCACAACGTGAATGGGATCATTTTAAAGCCGCAGCAGACCAGATGTACTTTGAAACTCATGGCGATTTGATTGCACAAGATGATAGTTTCTTATCGAAGGAACGCTTGGATTTGACCCGCATCCCTAAGGATCAATTTCCACTTTTGCAACATTACCATCCGTTGATGTTATACCGGTTACAAGTTTTGCAGCAGGCGGATTTACTATTAGCAATGGTGCTGTTACCAGAACAGTTCAGCACGGCACAAGTAAAGACCAACTACGATTATTACGAACCGTTAACAACGCCTGATTCATCACTTTCGCCAGCAATTCATGCGATTGCAGCGGCACGCTTTGGTGACAATACTGACGCGAGTGCCTTCTTTCAACGGACCATCAATACGGACCTAAAAAATGAACAAGGTAATACGGCAGCTGGTCTGCATTTAGCAGCCATGGGGGGGAGCTGGATAGACTTTGCTTGGGGGCTGATGGGTTTGACTGTTGATGATGAAGCGGCCACTTTACGGCCACAGCTACCGGCCAACTGGACCAGTTGTACGTTTAAGTTACGTTATCGCGGGATTAGCTATACGATTGAAGTGACGGCAACGACCTTAGTCGTGACGGGCGCGCAAGGTGATGAAGTGACTATCGATGCGGATCAACGGCTGATTCGTATCTTAGCAGTGTAAGCTTAGAAATGAAGTAAATAATGGTCCAATCAATGACTAAAACCCATTGATTGGACCATTTTTGATACTAAATTTTCCTATTTGGGGATAGCAGTGGGCCAGTGTTGTTGAATGTCCCTAATTAAGGGGATTAAGCGGCTCTTTTGGGACAGTGAATAGTTGGCATAGATTGGCATCTGAGCACTATCGTCGCTAATTGGTACGGAAACTCGATCAGTGTCTGCTTTAACACTTTTATCATATAAAGGGTCACTCTGTGAAAGGCTAGTGGTAAAGAATGGAAAACGAGAATATTTAGTGATTTCAGTAAAAGAATCACGATCGTCTTGATACATAAATTTTGCATTTGCAATCTGTTTTTCGATTATTTTATGCCATGAGCCAATGGCACGCATGACGATAAAGCTTAGGCCTTTTAATTCGTCGAAAGTTACGGTTGCTTGGTTGGCTAGGTACATAAACTGGTCTAGATTAACTTGTAGTCGTTCTTCACCAATGTATTGAGATTCGATGTCGGTCGCAAAAATCTCTTGATTGGAAAATAGGATTGAATATTGATTACTAGTCAGTACTGTTTCAATCGATTCTGTGGGGACCAGTTTATCGACAAGTTGAATTTTTTCGTTAAGGGTGTTCTGTAATTGAGTCAATAAAATTAGTGGACCAGGGACAGTGGCGGCGAGGATTGTTGTGTGTTGACCGTGGTAGTAATTCTGAACTCTGGAAACCATGGCGGTGCTCGCTTGTAACAGCTTGGTGGCCTCTTTAGCAGCTAGTTCACCAGTAGGCGTGAGTTTGATTCGATTTGCTTGGCGAACAAATAATTGCACACCAAAATCATCCTCTAGTTTTTGCATGCCACGCGTGACCGATGGTTGGGTCACGTTCAATTGGGCCGCCGTTTGGGTCAGTGTTCCGGTCTGAGCAAAGACGGTGAGTTCTTCTAATAAATAATTTTCAATCATTTCATCAGCTCCTAAGCATGCGTTAAACGTATATTAGCATGTTTATCTGGTAATTTTCAAATATTCAGTTGCGACCTATGATAGCGTCATTCAATTGGTAGAATTAAATAATGGGGTTGAAATGTCACAAATCGGTTTCGGTGTTTTTTAAATTATTGATGAGCAAAAATGTGAGTCTGCAGTAACTCAGGCCTTGCAAGTAGGTTATCGCTTAATTGATACTGCTACGGCTTACCAAAATGAAGTTGCGGTTGGGCGCATACATTGGTACCTTTAAAGTGAGCATTATTGTTGGCTAAATTTTGTTTCTAATTTGCAATTTCACAACTGTCGAATGGCCATTTTAAGCACTTTTCACGCTAATATTCTTAAAACGAATATCACTTAGTCAAAAGTCGAGTTGTTCGTTAACGCCGAAACGCTTAACATAAATAAGGTGAGTAGATTGAAAGTCGATATAAAAAAGAGTTAGTAAGTGAGGTCATAGAGATGAAGCGGATTGTGATTGGAATTACCGGGGCGTCCGGGACGATTTATGCGGTTGATCTATTAGAAAAGTTGCATCAAGATCCAACGGTGGAAGTCCATCTAGTGATGAGTACCTGGGCCAAAAAAAATTTAGCGTTGGAAACGGACTACACCTTAAAGCAATTAAAGGCGTTAGCCGATTATACGTATCATATTAATGACCAGGGCGCCACCATTGCGAGTGGGTCATTCTTAAACGATGGCATGGTCATTGTGCCGGCTAGTATGAAGACGGTTGCGGGGATTGCGACTGGTTTTGGTGATAACTTGATTTCGCGAGCGGCGGACGTCACGATTAAGGAGCAACGTAAGTTAGTGATTGTTCCACGTGAAACACCATTGAGCGTGATTCACTTAGAAAATTTAACGAAACTAGCCCGATTAGGCGCACAGATTATTCCACCGATTCCAGCTTTTTATAATCAGCCGAAAACCATTCAGGACTTAGTTAATCATCAGACGATGAAAATCTTGGATGCCTTCCAAATTGCTAATAAAAATGATCACCGTTGGGAGGGCGATTAGGAATGTCAAGTTTTACAACGACACAAGCGGGTTACCAGATGACGGCAACCTTGCAAGTGATTGGATTTGATTTATTGGTCGTCGTGACGGGTGGAACGAATCCCCATATTGGCGATGTCACCACGCTAACGGCGACAACGGGCCCAAAAACAGTTAAATTTCCAAGTCATGATGGCCGCTTTCATAAAGATAACTTTATTTCAGAACGCTTAGCACAACAGTTACAGCCCCATCTAACGGGGAGTTGTACGATTACTGCTGGGATTCATGTTAATCAGATTACGAAGGCGCAGATTGCGGCCGCCGCGCCGATGACCTTAGACTTAGGTCAACAAATTATTGCTTGGTTACAAGCCAATCCGATTCAAGCCGCTAAACCTGAATATTATCGTTAATTAGTTGAATTACAAAACGCTAGTCCCCATCAAAATGATGGTCGACTAGCGTTTTTGTCATAGGTTCACTTTAGCCCGTTAAGTAATGTTTGCCACCAAGTTGTGAGTGGCTGTGTTGCAGATTGCAGGGCACCTGCCGTTAACCCAATGCCTGGAACCACCGTTGTTGTTGGTAATAGGCTGGCAAAGTCGGCTTCATAGTTGCCGGGTGTTCCGGCATCAGTATAAAAAGGTGCGACTGTGCCTGAATAGGTTGTGAGTTGTTTTAGAAATGTGCGAACCGGAGTAGCAACTTTTGCCGACCACACGGGACCACCGACTAAAATGATGGCATATTGGGTTAGCTCAGGCCATGAATTGGTTAGTTCAGGTAAGTGTCCACTAGCTAGTTGCTGATTAGCAACATCGGCGGTGGCGAACATGTCGCTAGGAAAAGTGCCTGGTGCAACCGTGAGTTCAATCCGGGTTGCCGCCGTGAGTTGTTGCAATTGAGCCGCCATTGCGGCCGTTGTTTGTGACCATGAATAATCAACGATTAATACTTTTTTTGCCATATTAAGCACTCCTTATGATTTGATTGCCTCTAGCATACAGGGTTAAAGTAAGTTGAAGGCAAGGCTTTTTGCTAAAATAATCGAGACTATTTTAGCAGCTGACTACAAGACGGTCGTCACGGCTGCCAAAAGTCAAGATGGATCGGTTAATGCAAAATCGGCAGTCATGCGGTGTTTGCGCATGACTGCCGATTCAGATTAATATGCGCAAATAACCAGTGCGTTAGTGTTGCGCGTCTTTTTTAGCTTGATCGACTAAAATACTATCGACCACGTCTTGCATGCTAACTTTTGCGAGGCGGGCTTCCGCGGCCGTCTGCGCATCTTGATAGTATTGTTGGAGCACATGTTGAATATTGCCACCGACGATACATTCGGGATTGGTCTTGGGATCAACTGCGAACAGGGCCTTATCACCTTCAATGGCATAAAAAATGGTTAAAAGTGAAATGTCACTTAAGGGCTTGGCTAAAGCCGGCTGGGCCGTTCCCGGCGTCGTGGTGATTAAGCCAGCCCGGCGTAACTTGCTCATTAGTCGGCGCACGACCACGGGACTGGTCTCAATACTACTGGCGATTAAGTCACTGGTTAACTTGGCCTGGTCATAGATTTTGATAAATGCTAGCAGGTGAATTGAATCACTAAAACGAGTTGACACACGCATCTGCGGTTCCTCCTGTAACTTAATTAATTACCGTGATTATAAACTAAGCGGATTATTAAAGCAATTATCAAGTTATTATCAACTTATCTTGTAACTTTTTAGCAATAATTATCGCTTATTAGGATAAAATCAGTTATGATGATGGTACTAAATTGAGCAGTTACTGCAAAAGGAGCCAGGCCAACATGAGTGAGCTTGAAACTATCCAGGCATATTATGCCGCCTCGTTGAGTAAGGATGGTCAAATTACCAAAACCCAACAAAAAATACTTGCTGCGGCCTTAGCGTTATTTGCTGATAAAGGGTATGAAGAAGTCGGCACGCGTGAAATTGCTGACCGAGCAGGGGTCGCTGAGGGGACTCTTTTTCATAATTTTACGAATAAAAATGGGATTCTCGCTGCTATCATGCAACCAATCGTGAAGCAAGTCCTGCCAGCCATGCTAAATGCTTTAGATCAAGCGGTCTTAGAGCGTGATCATCAAACGTTAGATGCCTTTGTATTTGCCTTAGTGTCTGATCGCGTCGCTTTTGTTGAACAGAATCGGGCGTCACTGGCGGTGATTTTGTCGCAATTCTTCAATAATTCCGCCGATCGTGCTGCGGTTATGGGCATGGTTTCGCCAGCGATTTTAACGCAGGCCAATCAAGTGATGGATCGATTAAAAGCGGCGGGCGAATTGGTCGATTGGCCTAATCATATGATTTTACAGTTGTTGTTTTCAACGCTTGGGGGCTACTTGGTGGAAGCGGTCCTATATCCCGCTTTGAATCAACTCGCTAACCCAGCTAAAATCACGTACCTCAGTGATTTCTTAGTAAATGGCTTGAGCCCACGACGGATGCCCTTACATGTTGATGAACCTGGGTTTGAGTGAGTTTAGGAACACCAAAAAAATAAGTGAAAACAGTTGACTAATTTTTCAATGATGATATACTACTTATTGGAATTAAAGCGAGCGCTCAATTGAATAGTAACGGGTGTTAGCTGTTGAGGATCACACAGTAGTCCACAACCTGAATTCTAAACCAATAGAAGAGAGGGTTTCATAATGAAACTAGCAAAAACGAAGGACCGTTCAGCGATGGTGGCCACCAAAGGTAGTACGGGGGTTCATTCAACTGGGACCGATAGTAAGAGCTTGGACGAAGTGAATGGGAGTGTTCGGGTCCCGAAAAATGCAAACTTTTGGCGCACATTAGTTGCATATACGGGCCCGGGCGCACTGGTAGCAGTTGGTTACATGGATCCAGGGAACTGGATTACATCAATTGCTGGGGGTTCACAATATAAGTACGCATTGCTATCCGTTATCTTGTTATCAAGTTTAATTGCCATGTTATTGCAAGCAATGGCAGCACGGTTAGGGATTGTCACAGGTAAAGATTTAGCCCAATTGACACGTGAACGAACGTCAAAAGGGATGGGAATCTTCCTCTGGGTTATTACTGAATTAGCGATTATGGCAACGGATGTGGCCGAAATCATTGGTTCTGGGATTGCCTTAAAGTTGTTATTCGGCTTCCCCTTAATTGTGGGGATTCTGATAACAACGGCCGACGTCTTAATCTTGTTGTTGTTGATGAAGCTTGGTTTCCGAAAGATTGAAGCAATTGTTGCAACCTTAGTTGCCGTTATCTTATTTGTTTTCTTATATGAAGTTATTATTTCACAACCTAACGTCCCAGAAATGTTCAAAGGTTATGTGCCAACCACAAAAATTGTCAGCAATCAATCAATGCTGTACTTGGCATTAGGGATTGTTGGGGCGACAGTTATGCCGCATAATCTGTATCTTGGTTCGTCAATTTCGCAAACACGAGCAGTTGACCGTAGCGATGAAAAAGAAGTTGCCAAAGCGGTTAAGTTCACCACGATTGATTCTAATATTCAATTATCAGTTGCGTTTGTTGTGAACAGTTTGCTCTTAATCTTAGGGGCTGCTTTGTTCTTTGGGACTAAGGGTGACTTGGGTCGTTTCGTGGATTTATACAACGCCTTGGGTGATAGTAAGGTTGTTGGGGCGATTGCCAGCCCAGTATTAAGTATGTTGTTCGCAGTTGCGTTACTGGCTTCTGGTCAAAGTTCAACCATTACAGGGACGTTATCTGGTCAGATTATTATGGAAGGGTTCATCCGGCTAAAGATGCCATTATGGGCACAACGGTTGTTAACTCGGCTGATCTCAGTAACACCCGTCTTGGTATTCGCCATTTATTATCATGGCAATGAAGCTAAGATTGAAAGTTTATTGACCTTCTCGCAAGTCTTCTTGAGTATTGCCTTACCATTTGCGATGATTCCACTCGTCATGTTTACGAGTGATAAGCAACTGATGGGGAACTTCAAGAGTCGCACGTGGGTTAAGTGGACCGCTTGGGTCATTACGGCGGTACTGATTATTTTGAATATTTACTTGATTCTGCAAACAATTGGTTTAGTTTAATTGAATTATGGCTGGTATCAGGTATAATTAGAGTATAAAAGCGAGGGCTGCTAGTGACAGCCCCCGCAAGTTCGCAAGTCTAGTGCGGTTTACGTTGGTGACTAACCCTTTTTGTGGTTAGTCTCTTTTATTATCCGGTAAGCCTTGGCATAAATGTAAAATGCGTTGGCAAAAACCCAGATACTAATTGAAAAGTCGACCAATCCGTAAGCCTTTCTAGTAATATAGTCATGTCCGTACCTCCTAGCCTAGAATGTGAGGGGTTCGGGCACACACTATATCTTGCTAAGTCTTGTTCGGGGTAATTACTCCCTCACTTGACCATAACTAAAGCATACACTTGGATAGGCGCAAAGCCAATGGATTTTGCACTTTTATTTTGTCTTAAAGACGAAATTAGGCGAGGAAACAATAGTTTTCGGTTTTGATGCCTGTTATAATACTGTTGCAAGGAACACTAAAATATTGGATACACCAAGTCCCCCAACTATGTGGAGTAGTTGAGGGACTTTTTACGCTTATCGCTTATGTAAATAAACGGGTGGGTTAGAGTGTTGCCTACGATCTAACCAATCGGCAAACAGGGCCACCAATAGATCAACCACTCACCCAATTTCAAAAATGGTTAGTCACCAACGTAAACTGCACTAGACTTGTGAGGACTGTCATAACCAGCCCTTGCGTTTATACTCAATCCATATTATAGACACCCCACCGAATCGCTTAAAACATCTGAGAATGGCTTACGTGTTTGGTCCGATGGTACAGATGATTTCAGACGCCAGAAAAAATAGTAGCCACAACCAATCAGGGTCGTAGCTACTAGCTAGAAACTATATTATTTAGACTCATTTTCTGCTATCAACTCCTGCATACGGGCTGACAACAACTCTTGAAATTCGGCCACGTCCTTTAGGGTAGCTTCATTTTTTATAAAATTGCGGGCTTTTGACCGATACTGAATATAATTTACCCGCTCCTTGTTCTTACGATCCCACCGCTGATTAGCGGCCTTTTTGGCTTCGCTATACGCCATCGTATATTACCTCCCCTGTGAAATACTCGGCCATAGACGACTGAGCTGCTGAGAACACCGCTAACTTACGCAATAGTGGCTAGCACTGCACAGCAGTTACAGTTATTTATCACGGCTTGTTTCGAGCCTAGCAAGGCTGGTTAAGCGCTTAGTTTATGCTCCTGACGGCATTAATATCTCGAGCATGGTTAACGCCACAATTACCAGCAGACGTAACATTATCGTATTTACCTATCTGAGTATGAATAGCCATACTAGCAAGCTAATCAATAGCAGCCAAACAGTAATGTTCGGTAATGCCTGTTTCAGCGTAATGCGGTTGACACTCACTTTCACATTTTTAGGCTTAAATCGGTTCATGGTTTCCCCCCCTTTTTTAGTGCAGTAGCACTGTATATTTGATATAATGAAAACGTACCAACAAGGGGTGGGCTAACACCCCTTGTGAAACTCACAACTCACAACTAAATTCGATTTTGAAGACCCATAAGTTAAGCTGTAGCTTGACTTTGTAACTTGGTTCATCAAATCGTTTTCTGACTTCTAAGCTGATGATTATCAGGTTCACTGTTAAAGCGAACTCGATTTTCGTTGGCTTTTTTAGTTTGAACTGCAAGGAGTTTCATCTCCCTCATTGGTACAACTATATCACGTACCTATCCAAGTGTGTTGTCAACCTTTAAGGCGGATTGTTCTGCCGACAATGATAATGCATTAAAGTAGCGAGCTTGGGATAAGTCCTTGGCTCGTTTTTTTGTGAGCAAAATTTGGTTAACCGGCGGCTAAGGTAAAGGGTGTCAAGTTGAGGAGCGTCGCTAGCAGTGGTCGGATGCCTGTTTCAAAGTCATAAATATCAATCACCGGGGTGCTGGGACTGTTGGCGGCTTGTTTTAAATCAGCCAGAGAATAAGCGTGACCGGCTGCTAGTATTAGGGCCGGGGGTGTGGCGGTAGTTAGTTTAGGGGCTAAGTCATGGACGAAGTATGCAAAGTCGGGGGCGGTGTTCAGTAACAAGGGTAACCGACTAATTTCTGTTGGATTAAGTTGCTGGGCCAATTGCTGCATCTGGGCGGGGGGATAAACCATGGCTGCATAACGTTGCGGTGCCAGTTGCGGTAGCGTTGCCGTGGGTGGCGTCAGCTGCACGGTTAAGTTTAATTGCCAGCTGGCTAGTAATAAAGCCGGTAAAGTTGTTAAGTTAATGAGACTAATCAGAATGGTTTGTCCAGGGGTCACGGCCTGCTGTTGTAAACTGGTCCGACACAGTGCTGCATCTTCAAGCAGATCGGCACCAGTGTACCAGATGCCTTGGGTGGGCGTCTTAATGATGGGACGTTGATAATTTTGACGTAATTGTTGTTCAATTGCAGTGGTTAAAGTCGACATCTGGCAGGGCTCCTTTCGAATTTGGTAGGCTTAATCAGCAGTTGGTTGGTATTTGAGTTTATCAAGGCTTTGACTACTAGTATCGATTGTTGCGAGCACTTGGTTTTGGATGGTCTTATTGACTAACTTCGTTGCTTTGGGGGTCAGGTCAGGGGCAATGGGGTGTTTAGTTACGGGCATTGCCAAGTTAGTCTCGTGAGTGACTCTTTTAGTCAGGGTTGTTGTCGTTTGGGCAGTCGTAGTGGGGGTCGTGTCAGCCATGGCGGTAGCGGTGGTTGCGAAGAGGGTCCCGGCGGCCATTAAGGTGATGGTGAGCTTTTTAAATGTATTTTTCATTAGTATCGAACTCCTTTTAGTTGATTAAAGTTAGCGTTATTTTTCCCTTAGGCGACTGGCATCAGCCAATCGTTTGAAAGTAGTTGATGGAAGTGACGGCCAAGTGGCACCCATAATTTGGAGTTGCAAATGTTGCGTGCCGTTTCCCAAAAGAGGGGATCACTGAGTTGAGCGTCACTTAACTTAACCTTGATGTATTCACCTTGTTCACTTTTAGCGATGATGAGGGGATAAAAGACTTTGACTAAATGCACCGCAGTAATGTTTTTAATTTTTGGGTCGGTATCTAATAACATATGGACAACTCCTTAGTTGCTGGCTTGACTTGAATGACTTTAGTTTACCGGGAATTGGCCTAACTAACTATCGAGTTTTAGTAAGCTTTAAATAAAAATTTCTTAGAAAAGCATGTAAGCACAAAAAATAGCCACCATAAGCAGTCATAACTGCTTGTGGTGGCTGGTTAAAAAGGTCAAGCGAGGGTCCAACTGACCGTGAAAATCGTCCCTTGGGGCTGATTATCAGTGACCGTGATGGTCGCTTGATTTAAAGTGACCAGCTGTTGCACAATTGCTAAGCCTAAGCCGCTGCCTTCAATCGTTTGTGACCGTGCTTGGTCGACGCGATAGAATCGTTGGAAAATGGCGGCTTTTTGGTCGGCTGGGATGCCCTCACCTAAGTCAGCGACGACCAGCTGAATTTGTTCAGCGGTCTGGATTAAGCTTAACGTAATCGGCTGGTCGGCCGGTGAATACTTATGGGCATTATCTAAGAGGGCAACGACAATTTGTTGTAGCATCTCAGCATTACCAGCGACGTGAATGTTTTGGGCAATGGCTAATTTTAAGGGTTGTGACCAAGCGGGCTGATAATGTTCGGTTAGTTGTATTAAGAGGTCCGATAGGTTTTGGTCCGTCAAGGTTAACTTGGCCCGATCGGCCCGGGATAAATGTAAGAGATTCTCGATCAGATGTTGCATGCGTAAGGACTCTTCATCGATAAAATGTAAGGATTCCGGGATGACTTCCGGATGTGCTGTGCCACGGCGACGAATGAGACTGAGATTACCCCGAATAGCTGCAATTGGGGTCCGTAATTCGTGGGAAGCATCCGAAATGAATTGCCGTTCGTGTTGCAGCCGGTGATTCTGGGTCACTAAGAGTTCATTAAAGGCTTGTCCTAAATCGTTGATTTCACGTGGACTAGCCGGGACTTTTAGCGTGGGTTGATCAGCTTCTGGATTGTTTGACGTATATTTTGTCTCATGTACGAGCGCAATTGTTGGGGCACTCAACCGGGCAGCTAAGCGGTGCGCCCACCAAGTACCAATGGCTAGAGTCAAGAGGGTAACCGCAATGATTAACACAATCAAAATGAGTAAGCTATGCATTAAGCGCTGCAAGCTCACACCCAGTTGATACGTATTGTGACCATCTTTTTGCGTATATAATAGAAAGAAGCCGAATTTTTGGACGTAAATTAGAGGCCCAACTAGGTGCGTCTGGTGATTAGCAAAAAAACTTTTGGATGACGGCGATGTTAAGATGGTGCGGCGGCTCTTCGTCGTGGTTGTTAACGTCGCTTTTTGCGTCGTGACCCGAATAAAGGCGGGTTGCTTCGTGTTGCGAGTGGTTGAATTATTCCACTGAATAAAACTCGGCACGTCTTTAATGTTGGCTCGTTTCAGACTGCTCATCAGGTCATGGGCCTCATGCGTCGTATTAACGGTCTGCTGGACCCCAACTAAGACTAAGATAATCAAGCTAATCATCAGGGTAATGGTCAAGACCAGTCGTTTGATGGCCCGGTTAATCAGTTGCTCATAGGTGAGGGTGGTGTCAGTTGTTTTGGGCATTGGCTAATGGCTCCCTTAGTTTATAGCCGACCCCGCGGACCGTTTTAATTAAGGGGTCGACGGCGGTTGGACTGGTGATTTTATTGCGTAAATAACCCACGTAGACATCGACGACGTTTTGTTGGCCTAAAAAGTCGGCCCCCCAGACTTGATCGAGTAAGTCATCACGGGTGAAGACTTGTTCGGGATGGGCTAAGAAAAATTGCAATAAGTCGTATTCACGATGGGTGAGTTGGACGTCGGTGCCAGCATTAGTCACTCGGTGCGCCTTAGTATCTAAAACCAGGTCATCAAGTTGATAAACTTGATTGGGTTCAACTTGATTTTCGGCACGGCGCTGAATGACCCGGACCCGAGCCAAGAGTTCTTCGATTTCGAAGGGTTTAGTCATATAATCATCGGCGCCATTATCTAAGCCAGCAACTTTATCGCCGATATAATCGCGGGCAGTCATGATGATGACTGGCACTTGGTCGTGTTTACGAATCCGCCGGAGGACCTCCATGCCGTCTAGCTTGGGGAGCATCCAGTCTAGTAAGATGAGCAAGAGTTCATTTTGATGGGCTTCGTAAGTCGCCATTGCTGCCAAGCCGTCATCAGCGACTAGTACTTTGAAATCTTCAAATTGTAATTCTTTGGTTAAGTAACCGGAGAGGCTATGTTCATCTTCCACGATTAAAATTGTATTTTTCATCGGTTAACAAAACTCCTTTGATGATGATTGATTAGATTAATTATAACGGATATTTGGCGATAGTCGACTGAATTGGCAATTGACTTTATAATCTAAATGTAAGCGCCTTAGTGACTTATGGTAAACTTGGGCTAGTAACAAAATGGAAAGGTAGTGGCAAAATGGGACTTTTTGGCGATGCAATGCAAGCCTTATATCATAGTGGGCATTATCGGTATGCCATCATTATTAAAAAAACGGCGCCGGCTGTGGATCCAAAAACGGTGCCAGCGATTATGGCGTTAGGTCAGGTAAACCGAACCCCTAATTTTAAAACCTGGGAAGTCGATTCACCATTTAAGGTAGCCGAGTTTACGCAAAAGTTGACGGCGGCGATTGCGACTTGTCCGCTTGAAATGACGGCTATCACAATTAAGCCGGAAATGGATGGCCGCTGGGGCGATCGGTAATAATTGGAATTTGTTCCTACAAATGCTGGTTGTAACTATGAATTATATAATATACCAATTAATAAAAGCTTGAGGTGGAAAAGATGTTTTCATATGATCAAGTTCAGCAGTTAAATCGCTTAGAGATTGAGATTTATAAGTATATTATGGGTCATCCGGTGGAAGTGAGCACGATGACGATTCGGCAATTAGCGAATCAAAGTCATGTCTCGGCGACGACCATCTTGCGGTTTTTAAAGCGGATGGGGTATGACGGCTACGCTGAATTCAAATTTACCTTGCGCGAACAGTTAAAGCAAGATGCCGAACAACCCTTAGCTAAAACAGTGGTACCGATGCGGGCCTTTTTTGACCGTCTGAATATTCCGGCAGTCACGACGAAATTACAACAAGCGACGACCTTGATTCAACATGCTCAAACAGTAGTTCTCATTGGTGCGGGGACGAGCAAAGGCTTAGCGAGTTATGGGACGCACTTACTAGCTAACTTTGGCGTGTATGCCCTACAAATTGCGGAGACAACGCAACCGTTACCCGTCCAACATCGTGATTTGTCACAAACCGTATTATTGCTCTTATCGGTTTCTGGAGAATCCGAAGCGGTGATTCAACAGGGGCTATATTATCAGCAAAGTGGGGCGCACTTAATCGTCATCACCGCTAGTAGTCATTCAACAGCGGCGGGGATTGGCGATGTGGTCTTAACCTACGATATTCCAGAAGTGCAAGCGGTCAGTGGTGGCAGTACTTTATCACAATTACCAGTCGTTTATTTCTTAGAACAATTGGCGATGGGCGTGCAACCATTGGCATAGACCGGTATATCAAGTTAATGTGGAACATGTTTCATAATTGGAACGAATTCCTTTATTGGAAACAGCACACTGTTTGTTTTGAAAGGGTATACATTCACTCATCGATTGGTATAATGGATGTTGTGGAAAGCGCATTCAACTTTTTTACTGAATAAGTTGGACGTGGTTGTGAAACATATTGTTATTTATAAGTTAGCAAGGCTTACTGGCAAGCGGCCGTTGTTGGTAGGTAGGTTTTAGATGAATTGGTTTGGCGATATCCAAGCCAGTTACAGCTAAGTGGTTTTTAAATTATTCTAGGGGGTCACGACATGAGCGAAAATAATAAATCAAGTTTCGTTAATGATCGACTTGTCCCATTATTTGGTAAGATTGCTGGTTCTCGTCACTTAATCGCGTTACGTGATGGGATGACACTAGCCGTACCAATGATTATTATCGGGTCGGTCTTCATGATTATCGCGCAGTTTCCAATCAAAGGTTATCAAACATTTATGTTGAATACCTTTGGTAAGAACTGGGCAACGATTGTTCAATATCCAACTAACGCCTCATTCCATGTGATGGGGTTGATTGCCGTTATCGGGATTGCTTATAACTTGGCAAAGAGTTACAAAGTTGATCCAATTTCAGCGGCGATTGTTTCGATGAGTGCATTCTTATTAACAATTCCATTTACCAGCGACAAAGCTGGGGCTTTATGGGTACCATTGACCCAACTTGATTCAGCCGGTTTGTTTACAGCTCTTATTATTGGTCTATTTATTACCGATCTTTATGTCTTTATGGTGCACCGCAATTGGACGATTAAAATGCCTGATAGTGTACCGCCGGCTGTTAGTAACTCGTTTGCAGCGTTAGTACCAGGGGCCATTATCTTGGTTCTCATCTGGTTGTTACGCTTACTTGTTGAAGCAACGCCAATGCAAAGTATCCCAAATGTGATTTCTTTCGTGTTAGCAAAACCATTAGGCTTACTAAGCAACACCTTACCTGGTGCGATGGTTGCTGAATTCGTCGTTTGTATCCTTTGGATCTTTGGGATTCATGGTGCTAACGTGGTCAGTGGTGTCATGCAACCAATCTGGTTGGCTGCGATGTCACAAAATGCGCATGCGTTACAAGCTGGTAAAGCTTTACCAAACGTCGTTACCCAACAATTCTTCGATAACTTCGTCCACATGGGTGGTTCTGGTGCGACCTTAGGGTTAGCATTCATGATTGCCTTTGTCTCGAAGAGTGCTGAATTTAAGACGTTAGGTAAATTGATTATTGGTCCGGCTATCTTTAATATCAATGAACCAATCGTCTTTGGGTTACCAATCGTTATGAACTATCGAATGGCAATTCCATTTATCGTGGCGCCATTAGCTAATGTTGTGACTACTTATGTCACGATGTCGACTGGCTTGGTTGCTAAGACGATGGGGGTTATGGTTCCTTGGACCACGCCACCAATCATTTCTGGATATTTAGCAACGGGTCACATTTCTGGGGTGGTCTTACAAATTGCTAATATCATCATGGATGGTGCGATTTACTACTTCTTCTTTAAGGCCTTAGATCGTGATAAGATCAAAGAAGAAAAAACATTTGCTGAAAAACAAGCAGCTGGCGAAACTGTCAAAGCTTAATATGAGTAAATAAATAACGAGCTTGGGGAAATCCCCGGGCTCGTTTTTGTTAATTAACTCGTATGAAATTGCGGATGTAGTAACTTAGGATGCTGATGGTCGTGACCTTGATATTGAATAAGCCAATAGTCGTTTTGTGGGAGCGCATGGCGCGCGATAATGTGCGTGATGACAAAACGGACCATATCAGCATTGGCGTTAGTCCAAAGCCGCCAAGTCGGTAAATTAGCGGAATAGACGCGTTCCCAAGTCCCCATATTTTGCTCATCGGGGGCGAGATTGACCAATAAGTCAGTATAACGATTGCCGGTTAATTCAAGTAAGTAGCAATAATTATATTGATGGCTTGTAGCGGTGACGACCATGATTGTCAGCTCCTTTGTCGTGATAGAGCGGCGTTAATTACGTCAGCCCTTAAATTAACTTTCCAATATATAGTACAACCGTTTGACTAATAATCCTAGCCTTTTGCAGAAGTGTTATTGAAATGTAATAAACATAGTTGCAATTGAAAAAATGAAGCGTAATCGCTTGACCTGAAACGCGTTTCACCAGCTATAGTAGACTCAAAAGTAAGTCACAAGTGGGAGGTTTAAGTCATGGAAACGGGTATTTTGAAGCAAATTGATTTGAAGACGACGGCGGAACAGTATTTTTTTGTAGCGGCAAGTCAGCAGGCAGAATGGATTCGAATTCGGTCACTTCAAGCTTTTAAGCCTTTTGAATTGACCTTTCGCGTGAGTGATTTGCGCATTAGTCACCACCAAATCGTGACAGCGGCTAATCACAAAAAGTATGAATTTAATGACGATACGGGTGGCTTAATAACCCAATTAATGAATTGGCACCACCAGTGTTAATGGTATTCGGCGATTAAGATAAAGTAATCAGGACCAAAAGAATAGACACTGCAAGAATGAGTTATGACAATTCTTGCGGTGTCTATTTAGGTGCTGCTTGATTTTTAGTTGGTACTATCGGTATAAGTGATGCGGTCCAAACCATTGGTGTCATAATTTAAATTATTAATGCCATCATAGGTCGGATTTAACGCATTTAATTTGGTTTCCATATTCGACAACTTAGCCTTTTTTAGCCCTAATTGTTGGCGAATCGCATCAGAAGTTGCTTGTAAGGTCTTCGTACTAGCGATTTGATAAGAACTGGTATTAATCCAAGCGGGCGTACCAACCAGTTGCGTAGACTGAATATTCTTCGTGTTTTCATGGTCATGTGTGGCTAAACCGACTAATTCTTTGAAGCTCAGGTCGGTCTTTAAGTTGCCCTTAAGTGAACTTAGTAATTCACTGTAATGAGTGAGAGTCGCCGTTTTAGCAAGTTTAGCGAGGACTGCCTTCATGACTTGTTGCTGCCGTAGCTGGCGGCCATAATCGCCCCGTGGATCTTGGTGCCGCATCCGAGTATACGCCAATGCTTCTTTCCCATTGAGGTGATGGGTCCCTTTAGTGACGGTAATATTATCAAAGGTGACATCCATCGGACTGGTGATGGTGACCCCGCCAACGGCATTCACAATTTGTTTCAAACCACCCATATTAATTGTGGCATAGTAGTTAATGGGGATGTTGAGCAACCGGCTGACACTAGCTTTTGCCATATCGGAACCGCCGATATTGTAAGCGGCGTTTAGTTTTTGGACATTAGTTTGTGAGTCGCCCACCATTTCGGCTAAGGTGTCACGTGGAATACTGGTAATGACGGTTTTTTTAGTCTGCGGATTGATGGTCACGACCATAATCGTATCAGAATTCCCCTTATCAATCCGGCCATCGGCGCCAGTATCGGTCCCCAATAATAAGATGCTGAGTGGTTTGCTGGTGTCGACATTTTTGGCCGTTTTACCGGAATTAATTGATGATTGGTAGGCCGCTAAAGTTTGATGGACGAATAGGCCGCCAGCAATTAAAACGATTAAGGCAACGATGCCCCCTGCGATTAGTACCGGTCGTAATTTAAAATGTGCCATAAGTTGTTTGTAACTTCCCCTCTGTTTTTTGGTGCAAAGTTCCCCGCGTTTTTAAAAACTATAGTAGCTAGCATACCGGTTTTGTTGTGAGCTGGAAAATACTTAATTTAAGTGTACGTAATTTAAAAAATAGATACCATTGAACCGTCTTAGATAGGTAACTGTGCAAATAGTCTGGCCGGAAAAGACCGGGTCGTTTAATGAAAGGTTAAATTAACGGAATAAGATTGCGTCACGTGACGATAATGCTTATGATATAAGGGTAGAATTGAAAGATAAGGAGGCGCTTGTTATGGCATTAAAGGAATCTAAAATCCGCCTTGAATTTGATGCGGAGGTCTTGCGTAATGAGATTTTTGACATCGAAGATTTTGCCAGTTTTCAACGTTTTTGGCACCGATTTGAACATTTTCTGGAGGATCGGGTGGTGTTAGGTCATCTGAACGTGTTGGAAAGTCATGGGTTAATCCCGAGTGATTTTAAAGACGTTGCGGGTCGTTTGAGTTACCATGCCGGCCGTGACCAATACACGATTGACTATCACCAGATTGTAAGAGAATGGTTAGTCACGATTCAATAATATTGTTAGCTTAGTCAAGTTAATCATTGGAGCGATAAAACAACGTGAGTAAAGCAAATCCTCAGTCGGATGCGGCCAATCAATTATTACCCGCCGCTCCCGAATTATTACAAGCAGTTGACCAGCTGAAGGCGTATTCGTTACGGTATGAAGTCGCGATGAAGCTTGTTTTAGATAAGTTAGACTATATTAGTCGTGAGTATGAACTACGCTATGGCTATGCGTTGATTGATAGTGAACAGTCCCGCATCAAGTCGCCGGAAAGTATCATCGGTAAGGTCAAACGTAAGCAGTTACCGTTAACGCTGGCAACGGTGTTTGATAATTTACATGATATTGCTGGGATTCGGTTAATCGTTCGATTTTTGAGCGACATTAAAATCGTCGAAGACTTATTGGCGACCCAAGCGGATATTAAAGTGTTACGCGTCAAAGATTATGTGCATCACCCGAAGGCGAATGGCTATCAAAGCCTACATTTGATTTTGGGCGTCCCAGTGTATACCGTCGATGGCCCGAATATTATTGAAGTCGAATTGCAGATTCGGACGATTGCGATGAATTTCTGGGCGTCGTTAGAACATGAACTGAACTATAAAAAGAATGTGCCTGAACAAGCGACCTTACAGCGGGCCTTGACTAAAAAGGCTCGGTTAATTACTCGTTTAGATCAAGAAATGGATGATATTAAGACTCGGATGTATGATCAAGATCCTAAGTAACTAGCCTGCGCACCGCAAAAAGACGCCAGCCAATTGGTTTTAAACCAGTTAGCCGGCGCTTTGTTTTATTTTTAGTTGTGTAAAGCTAGTTCATCACGTTGCGGTAGCACCCAGTCGTCGGCGAGTAATTGGTGGAACTTACGGCCGATAGGGACCCACAGTTGAGCGTGCCAAATATCTTGGACGCTTTCCCAAAATATTGAGTCTTGGCGCTGCCGATTGCTGACGTTGACGGGGAGATATTGCCCGGTTTCAGTTTGGACAATAATTTGAGGATAGAATACTTTCACAATTTTAGCCGCCATGATATTTTTAATACGTGGGTTATTATCCAGTAGCATCTTGTGCATCTCACTTTCCAGCTGACTTCATTAGTAACACTATGATAATCATACTGATAAAATAGGGTCATTTTGCTGGGGTTAAGTGATCTTTTTGTTATGAATTGCTTTAGTTCCGGTAAGGAAAGTTGTGAATTGGTAAAGCTAGTTAAGGTTCGGTGGGCAAATCGGTAATATCTTTCAGAGGTTTGCCGCGATACCACCAATCATTAATGAAGCTCGCAAGTTGTTCGGGGGTCTCTTGCAACCCAGTCTTCAACCAATAACGCACAACGCCCACGATACCATTTAAGTAGTATTCAAACATATACTGACCCTCACGGATGCTAGTCGCGTCGTCGACTTTCGCACGGTCATGCTCGAGAATTTCGCGTTTAGTTGTGGCAATAAAATGCATCAAAAAGTCTTGGTCAGTGGTCAAAATAAAGGAGGTTACGGCATGCCGCTTTTTTACGATTTCGAAAATTCCCGTTAAAATCGCACGTAAGGAATTCGGATGCGTATGTTCATTGATCACAGCGAGTAATTCTTTGGTGGCATCTTGTTCCATGGTATGCATGCAGTCTTTGACGTCTTCGTAGTGGGCATAAAAGGTCCCACGATTAATGTCAGCGACCTTGCAAATCGCAGTCACAGTAATTTCGTTAATCGTCTGTTTTTGTAGTAGTTCAATTAAGCTATCTTGGATTAAACGGTCGGTCATTTGGGACCGCCGATTGTTTTTTGTTCCAACCATTTTAAAATCACTCCATTATATGGACAGTTCACTATTAATTGTTTATTTAATGACATATTTATGAAAATTGTTGGTTGAAATTTATATTGTTTTCAACTAACATGTTGTTATTATTTAAACACATTGTTGATTAAATGTCACGATGTCGTTTTAGAATCTGATTTAGGGAAGGGATACAGATTGAAAGGGAGTCATAGACGCTTTATAATCCAGGCACTCATTTGGGTCGTAGTAATGGTGGCGGCCATTGTTATGCTCCCAAATGTCAGCCAACTGGTTCGTGATAAGGGCCAGACACAGTTGCCGAGTTCGGCTAAGAGTCAAGTTGCACAAGTTATCCAAGATCATTGGGGACGTAATCAGAACAATACGCGCCAAGTAGTGGTGGTCTTTAGTAATGGTGATAAGCCATTAACAGCTAACCAGAAGCAAGAAATCGCTGGGACGATCCAACGCTTCAAGGTTCAAAAGTCGAAATATCATGTGAAATCAATGACGGCTGCGAGTGATAACTCAGCGGCTAAGAAACAATTGATTTCTAAAGATAAATCAACCGAGTTGTTACAATTGATGGTCGGTAAGAATCAAACCGTTGAGAATATGACCGCTAGCATCACAGACGGTGCCAAAACCAGTGGGGTGAAAACCTATATCACTGGGAGTGACATCTTAAATGATGACTTTACGCAAGAAACGGAAGCCGGGATTCAAAAGACTGAAATTATTACCGTCATCTTTATTTTCATTGTGTTGACGTTAGTCTTCCGGTCACCGATTACACCATTAGTTTCATTATTATCAGTTGGGGTCTCCTTCATTATTTCCTTGAGTATCGTGATGAATTTGGTTAATAAATTTGATTTTCCACTATCAAACTTTACTGAAGTCTTTATGGTCGTGGTGCTCTTTGGGATTGGGACCGACTACAATATTTTGCTATTCGATCAATTCAAAGAAGAACTCAGTCATGGCGATAGTCCAGTCGCCGCGACTGGGCGAGCGTTAAAGATTGCTGGACGAACCATTCTCTATAGTGGGTCATCTGTCTTAATTGGGTTCACATCGTTAGGTTTAGCGAACTTCTCGATTTATCGGTCAGCCGTTGGGGTTGCCATTGCGGTGGCAGTCTTGTTGTTAGTTTTACTAACCTTGAACCCATTCTTCATGGCAATCTTAGGACCAAGATTATTCTGGCCAACTAAGAAGTTTGCCGGCGGTAGTACCAGTAAAATGTGGCATGGCATTTCGGCCAGTTCAGTGCGTTATCCAATTATCGCGTTGGTCGTGGTTTTAGGGGTGTCGTTGCCATTCATTGTGACGTATGACAATCAATTAAATTATGATACTTTAGCTGAATTGAAAGATACGATTCCGGCTAAGCAAGGGTTTAAAGTGGTTCAAACGCATTTCTCGAAAGGGACGGCGGAACCATCAACCTTATATATCAAGAGTGATCATGCGTTAAATAACGAAAAAGATCTAAAAGTGATTGATTCATTAACGAAACAACTGCAAAAAGTCGACGGTGTTAAGACCGTGGCTTCAGCGACCCAACCAGGTGGCTCAGAAATCAGTGCGTTATACGTTAAGAGTCAATTAGGAACAGTAACAAGTGGGATGAAATCGGCAAGTAAAGGCCTCACTAAGATTAGTAGTGGCTTAGATAGTGCCGATAGTCAGCTCAAAGGGTCCAACATGTCATCTGGTGTCAGTGATGCTAAAGAGCTTGCTACCGGGGCTAAAACGGTCGCTGATGGCGTGGTCACTTATGCCAACGGTGTTTACACGGTTAATAACGGGTTAGACCAGTTGAACAGTAAGACTGGGACGTTATCTAGTGGTGTCAACCAGTTAGCAAGTGGCTCGAAGCAAGTTAGCACCGGGTTGAATACGTTAAGTAGTAAGACCGGGACGCTTGCCAGTGCCACGAGTCAGTTATCAACGGGGGCCAATAGTTTAAAGACCGGGGTCGTAACTTACACGAACGGCGTTTACACGGTTAATAATGGCTTAAATACGTTAAATAGTAAGACTGGCACGTTGAGTTCGAGTGTTAATCAACTATTTAGTGGGACCCAATCGTTGTCAACTGGGTTGGATCAGTTAAGTAGTAATAATGCAACGATTGCTAATGGCACTGCAAATCTAACCTCCAATGTGGCAAAGTTACAAACTGGCGCTAGCTCAATTTCTAATGGTTTAGCCCAAATGGATGAACAGATTAAAGCTGGGACAGGTAACTTTAATACGGCGCAATTAACACAATTAACGCAATTGGCGGGTGAGCTAAAGGCGATTAATGAGCAGATGACAACTTTAACTCAGTTACCGGGCACTATTAAACAAAACATTTCAACGTTGAATACTTTTAAAGATACGATGGCAACCTCACAAACTCACATGGATACCATTAAGAGTGCTTTAGAAAGTGCCTCCAGTAAGGACGCTGCAGAGGCGAGTGAACCTAGTACCAGTGTCAATGCCAATTCAGTTGCTTCGGCAGCGATTGCGGCAGCCGGTTCGTCGGCAACGGATACTGAAAAATCAGCCATCAGTGCTGCGGTTGCTTCCGAAGTTGCGGCACAAAATCCCAATGCTAATTCATCAACGGCAACCACGAAAGCTGGTTCGACAACCAATGCCGAAGATGGGTTGCGAGCGTTATCTGCGTTACAAACGCCAATAAACAATATGCAAAAAGAGGCAGCCGATTTAAGCAATCGGTTAAGTGGCTTGTCTGATGTGGGTACGTTAGCTAAAAGTGTAATTGCAGGCAATGAAGCTTCTATGGAAGCAATTAGTAAGTTGCAAACAGCAGTTGCCAGCATGCAAAAAATTGAAGTTGCACTCGAAGGTACCAATACGCAACTTGGTTTAGTACCTGGTTCTAGTCAATTAACGACTGGGCTGAGTCAACTACAATCTGGTACAACGACGTTGGCTTCCAGCTTAGGCGAATACACGAACGGTGTTTCAAGCGCTGCTTCGGGTGC
Organism: Lactobacillus sp. CBA3606; assembly: GCF_002970935.1. Lineage (NCBI taxonomy): Bacteria > Bacillati > Bacillota > Bacilli > Lactobacillales > Lactobacillaceae > Lactiplantibacillus > Lactiplantibacillus kimchii. The sequence continues at coordinate 1,902,421 of NZ_CP027194.1, forward strand.
TAACCAAGTTAACAATGGGGTTGGAACGTTACAATCATCTATTCCAACCTTAACGAGTGCCATCAGTGCTTTGGATGCTGGGACGAACAAGTTAGTTGCCAATTCCAGTGCCCTTAACAGTGGGGCCTCACAACTTGCAAGTGGTAACGGGCAATTAAATGCCCAAGTGCCAACGCTTGTGAGTGGTGTTAACAAGTTGTCTTCTGGTGCCAGCCAAGTTTCAACTGGGATGACGAGTTTACAAGGTCAAATTCCAACCTTAACAAGTGCAATCAGTGCGTTAGACGCTGGGACCAATAAGTTAGTTGCTAATTCAGCAACCTTAGCGGACGGCGCTTCACAAGTTGCTGATGGGAACCAGACCATGTATACCACGTTACAAAGTCTAGTTAAGCAAATGGCAACCTTACAAAAAGGCTTAGGTACGGCGAGTGATGGCACGAAGACGATTAACAAAGGGGTTGGGTCAGCGAATAGCTACCTAGTCGGTTTGAAGAAGTCGGATGCGGCCAAGACTTACTATGTACCGAAGAGTACCTTAAAGGGTAAGACTTACAAGACTGCTTTGAAGGCCTACATGTCTGGTAATAACCATGCCACTAAGATGACGATTGTCTTAAATGATAATCCAAGTTCGAAGGCGGCAATGAATAAGGTTAATGCCATTCAAACGCAAGCAACGAATGCGTTGAAGGGGACTTCCTTAGCAGGTTCAACGATTGCTATCGGTGGTCAGACCTCAACGACTAACGATACTCAATCAATTGCGTCGAGTGACTTCATTCGGACGGCTGCGATTATGTTAATCGGGATTCTGATTGCCTTAATGGTTATCACCCGTTCAGTCTTGCAACCATTCTATATCTTAGGGACCTTATTATTGGCTTACATTATGTCCTTAAGTATTACACGGATGCTCAGCAGTTGGTTCATGGGCCAAGACATGTTAACTTGGAACACGCCATTCTTCGGGTTTATCATGTTAATCGCCCTTGGGGTTGATTACAGTATCTTCTTGATGATGAAGTACCGTGAATTTGACAATACTTCGGCAACGCCAAGTACCCGGATTGTACGGGCTTCGGCTGTTATTGGTGCGGTTGTCTTATCCGCAGCGTTAATCTTGAGTGGGACCTTCGCGGCCTTGATGCCATCTGGGGTCTTAACCTTGATTCAAGTTGCAATGGTCGTTATCATCGGGTTGATTATCTTAGTCTTTGCGATTCCAGCGGTTATTCCAAGTTTGATTCGGTTAACGTATCCGTTGACTGATAAGATGACGGATGATGACGAAGCTGGCGAGCAAACCAAGCGTAACCGACACTAATTATTAAAGATAATTTAGCAGGTATGTTACTGTTAAAGCACTGGCGACGCCGGTCGAAATTGAGTAATCAATTTCGGCGGGCGTCGTTTTTTAGTTGAAATTGGAGGTCAGCAAATGACGAGATGTGACTGGGCGAATTCATCGCCAGCAATGCAGCATTATCATGATACCGAATGGGGGCAACCGGTTCATAATCAGCAACGATTGTTTGAACTGTTATGCCTCGAAACCTATCAGGCTGGGTTGAGTTGGCAAACGGTGCTGAATAAACGGGCAGCTTTTAATGAAGACTTTTATAATTATGATATTGAGCGCGTGGCCGCCATGACCACGGCTGATGTGGATCGGTTATTAACGGATGCACGCATTATTCGGCATCGCCAAAAACTCATGGCGACGATTAATAATGCGAAAATTATTCGTGATTGGCCATTAAAACAGGCCTATTCAGCGTGGTTATGGCAGTTTGTCAATGACCAACCAATCCGGCAAGCCTGGCCGACTAGTCGTGACTTACCGGCGACGACCACCTTAGCGATTGAAATCTCGAAGGCTATGAAAAAATTAGGTTTTAAGTTTGTCGGCCCGACCACGATTTATGCTTATTTACAAGGCGCTGGCTTGGTCAATGATCATTTGGCGAGCTGTGATTGGGCGCCGGAACATCGAAAGACCAATTACTGATAACTTTGACGAACTTTAGCTGTTAGCGTATTACGATGCTTGTTTGAACGACCTAATTCTAACAATGAATTAGATCGTTTTTTTGATTGTAAACAATTGAATTTTACACCAAATAGCGTTACAGTTAACTCATAAATGAAAACGCTAACAATAATACTTAAAAGAAGGCAATTATCATGGGTAAAACAGTTGAAGCATCAGTTGCAATGTTAAAAGTTTTGGAAGCATGGGGCGTTAAGCAGATTTATGGGTACGCTGGTGGATCGTTTAATTCGACGATGCATGCACTTGATGTGGAACAAGCCCGCTTGCACTATGTTCAAGTGCGCCATGAACAGGTCGGGGCTTTAGCAGCTGCGGCGGCAGCAAAGTTGACTGGTCAGATTGGGGTCGCTTTTGGGTCCGCGGGTCCAGGTGCTGTCAATCTTTTAAATGGCCTCTATGATGCTAAAGAAGATCATGTGCCAGTGTTGGCCTTGGTAGGGCAAGTGGCTCATACCAATATGAATTATGATTATTTCCAAGAGTTTGCGGAGGAACCCATGTTTAGTGACGTGGCGGTCTTTAATCGAACCGTCATGACGGCTGAAAGCTTGCCATACGTGGTCGATAAGGCCATTCGGACCGCTTATAAGGAAAAGGGCGTGGCGGTTGTCACGATTCCAAATGATTTTGGCTACGTGGAAATCCCCGATGTGGCTTACGATTCAGCGAGTGTGCCGGCGAATACGGTCACGGCGCCAGCAATTGCCGATGATCAGATTGAGCACGTGCTCACTTTAATCAAGGCGGCCAAGTATCCGGTCTTTCATGTGGGACAAGGGGCTCGCGGTGCTACCGAAGCCATGATGCAGTTAGCTGACCGGTTACAAGTTCCGATTATTATCACTGGCTTGGCTAAAGGTGTGATTCCAGATAGCTTTGCTGGCAACATGGGTAGTGCTTATCGTGCGGCGTCAAAAGCGGCGGATGAGTTAATGGCAATTACAGACTTAGTGGTTTCCATTGGGGCCGATTATTCCTTTGCACAAATCATGTATACCACGCATTCGTTCAAGTATGTCCAGATTGAACTAGATGTGGCTAAGTTTGGTCGGCATCATCACTTAGATTATGGGATTCATGGCGATGCGAAAGCCTTTATTAAACGGGCTTTGACGTTAGGTGAACCAGCGGCACCATCGCCATATTATCAGGCTGCTCAAGCCGATATGGCGGATTGGCAACGTTATCTGCAACGGCTCAGTGAACGGACCACTGATCCATTGGAATATGAACAAGTTTATCAAGAAATCAATCGTGTCGCAGCCGATGATGCCATCTTCTCAATGGATGTCGGTGACAATACGATTAATAGTTTCCGTTTCTTAAAGATGAATCCGAAACAAAAATTATTAACTTCGGCATTATTTGCAACCATGGGTGCCGGCGTGCCAGGAGCGATTGCAGCAAAGTTAAGTTATCCAGAACGCCAAGCATTCAATATTGCGGGTGACGGCGCCTTTTCAATGGTCATGCAGGATTTATTGACCGAAGTGAAATACCAATTGCCAATCTTTAATATTGTGACGTCGAATCAAACGTTGAACTTTATTAAGTCGGAACAAGAAGATGTGCCACAGCCTTATTACGGAATCGATTTAATTGGCGCTGACTTTGCCATGATTGCAGAAGGCATGGGCGTTAAGGGGATTAAAGTCGAACGATTTGACCAACTGCATGCGGCCTTTGAAACCGCGATGGCAGAAATCAAAGCCGGTCGTCCGGTACTCATTGATGCCAAGATTACCGCTAAACGGGGTTTACCAGTTGAAATCTTAGATGTTGATCCAGCGAAGACATCAGCAGCGTCGGTGGCTGATTTTAAACACACTTATGATGCTGAAGAATTACAACCACTGTCCGCTTATTTTAGTAAATTTGGGGTTAAATAGCGTCAATTAAGGCGTGTTAATCATAATAAATGGTAAGTTAAACAGTTACGTTAGCCAGTAAATGGCGTACGTAACTGTTTTTTTGATTTAAGCCCATCTATTTGAGCATTAGACGTTGCTTATCAAAAAAATTCGTTGAGTAGCCGATGAATTGACTTAGGAACTTCACATTTTAGATACTTTTGCCGGGTATGTTAGAACTTGTTCAGTCACAAGCAGTCTCAATACTTATTTTTTAAGGAGGTTACAAGCCGTGAATTTCTTTAAACGCGCATGGCTTAATTTAACAGCGAAGAAAGGGCGCTCGGTCCTATTAATTCTGGTCACATCAGCTATTATGTTATTTGTATTGGCCGGTCTTTTGATTCGAAATGCCGCTGATACGGCAACGAGTAATGCGAAGCAGAGTGTCGGGGCAACCGTCACGCTGGCTGCAAATCGCGACGCTGCTTTTAAGAAGATGCGAAGCGCATCAACGAGCAAAAAGAGCAAGCCGACTTTAACGACTTCGCCCGTTAAGTTAAGTGATGCCAAAAAGATTGCGAAACTTAATAACATTGCCAGTTATTCGGCAACGGTTTCGACGTCTGCAAATGCTAAAGATTTTGATGCTATTTCGACTTCTAGTAGTAGTCAAGGTGGTGGTATGAAAGGGATGGGTGGCGCAAGTACCACCAGTTCCGGCGATATTGCGATTTCTGGGGTAACATCAACCAGTGCAACTTCTGATTTTGAAAATAGCACGAGCAAAATTACCAAAGGCCGCGGGATTACCACGGCTGATGAAGGCACGACTAATGTCGTCATTGAAAGTGAACTTGCCAAAGAAGATAGCTTGAGTGTGGGTGATACCATTAAACTTAAAGCGACCACCGGAAGCAAGACGACTTATACGATGAAGATTGTTGGGGTCTACAAGGCTAGTTCTAGCACGACGACTGCCCAAGGGCCAGATGCAACCGATCCATCGAACAGTGTCTATACATCATATACCTTTGCGAATACGGTCAAAGGCTCGAAATATAAGAACACGGCTGATTCGATTACGTTTAACGTCTCGGATCCAGCTAAAGTGAGTGCGGTTAAAAAAGCCGGTAAACAATTAATCAACACGTCGAAATATGCGTTGACGACGGATGATAGTAGTTATCAAACGGTCAAGGCGTCGATGAATAACGTGAAGTCCTTTGCAGATAAAATTGTCTGGTTAGTGGCGATTGCTGGGACCATTATTTTGGCCCTAATCGTTATCTTGATGATTCGGGAACGACGCTATGAGATTGGTGTCTTGCTATCCTTAGGTGAAGCCCGGTGGAAGATTGTGGCCCAGTTCTTCGTTGAAATGGTGATGGTTTTAGTTGTTTCAATTGTCATTGCTGGCATTGGCGGTAAGTTCGTGGGTAATCAGTTAGGTCAACAATTGGTTTCCCAACAAACGACGACGGCCACGACAAGTACCACCAGTACCCAAACGGGACAACCCGGTGGCACTGGCGGTGGCGCACCTAGTGGCACTACAGGTGGTAGTAAGCCTAGTGGTAATATGGGCGGCAATCCAGGCAGCAGTACCACGAGTGCAACCGCCTCACAAAAGCAAACGGAATTGGATATCAGCGTTACCATTATGGACTTAGTTGAACTAGGTGGTTTTGGCTTAGCGATTATGTTCTTATCCATTATGCTAGCATCTGGTGGAATTCTCCGACTACAACCGAAGAAAGTCTTAATTGAATAGGGAGGCAGGACTCATGTTAAAAGCAAATGATATTGGTTATTGGTATGATCGCCAAGCAAACAGTCTTTTCGAGCATGTGAATCTCGAATTCAAGGCAGGCAATTCTTATGCGATTGTTGGGCAGAGTGGTTCTGGTAAGACGACATTCTTATCCTTACTAGCTGGGTTAGACAAACCGCGTGCTGGTCAAATTGAACTAAACGGTGAACCGATTAACAAAATTGGGTTAACGGCCTATCGAAAATCGCACGTTGCAATCGTGTTTCAAGCGTACAATCTGTTTACCTACATGTCGCCGTTAAATAATTTATTAACGGCAATGGCGATTACGGCTTCTAGTCATCGCGGTGATAAGCAGTATGCGGCGGATATGTTGCACAAACTTGGGATTACTGATGACCAAATGAAGAAAAATGTGCAGCGGTTGTCTGGTGGGCAACAACAACGGGTCGCCATTGCGCGAACGATGGTCTGCGATGCCAAAGTGGTGGTGGCGGATGAACCAACAGGTAACTTAGATGAAGAAAATACGAAATATGTGATTGATCAATTTCAAAAGATTGCGCATGACCAACAAAAGTGTGTGATTATTGTGACACATGAACCGGACGTGGCGCGCGCTTGCGACCATGCTTATCGGTTAGCAAGTCATGAATTTACACTAGAAGCATAAGCATGCTGATCGTTCGAACGGCCGTAGACAGGACTTGTCGCGGCCGTTTTTTTGATGGCGGTAGCTGTAAGGACAGCGATAATATTACAAACCATTACGAAATCTTCGGTTTATTACAAGTGACCCAGTAAACTGTAACCTGCCATTTATCCGTATGCAATATGTAGCCGGTATACTAATTAGTGTTGATTGGTTAACGCCAATCGAAATTTAATGACCGATAATTTATAAAAAACAAGCAGAAAATACAGGAGTGAATTAATTTAATGAGAATTAGAAATGTTGTTCTATCAACGGTGGCCACTTTAGGATTATTTGCAGTTAGCAATACGGTTGCTAATGCCGATACAGTGACGGTTAAGTCTGGTGACACGGTGGCTAAAATCGCCAGTGCTAACGATACGACGGTCAGTGCCATCAAACAAGCTAATGGTTTAAGCAACGTTAACTTAATCTACGTTGGCGATCAACTTGAAGTTGGTAGTACAACTACTTCAGCTACGACGAGTACAAGTTCAGCAGCTGATACAACCAGTACAACAACTACTAAGACTAGCTCTACAACAGCGACAACGAGCACAACTGCTACGACAACTAACTCTAGCGACAGTGCCGCTAAAGCATGGATTGCTAATAAAGAATCTGGTGGCTCATACACCGCTTCAAATGGCAATTACTATGGTAAATATCAATTAAGCAAGTCTTACTTGAATGGCGACTATTCAGCCGCTAACCAAGAAAAGGTTGCGACTAGTTATGTTAATTCCCGTTACGGCTCATGGAGTGCCGCTAAAGCGCACTGGTTAGCTAACGGCTGGTACTAAACTTAAATTAAGTCTAAAAGAGGAAATTCCATTTGGAATTTCCTCTTTTTTAGGTTACTGACGAAATAGTTGCGGGTTAGGGCACGGTTGAGGTATTATGCAGCCGTAAAATAAAACAGGAGGTGTTGAGCATGGCGATAACTTTTGCCCATCAACTAACCAAAATTCGGCAACAACAACACTTGTCGCAAGCCCAACTGGCACGCCAATTAACATTGCCACGCTCGGTTGTCGCGCAGTGGGAGCAGGGACAAACAACCCCGGAACTAGATCAATTAATTAAGTTAGCAGCGTTGTTACAGGTTAGCTTGGATGACTTGGTTTTAGGTGAGTCAACTAATCGGCAACTGACCACGTTGCCTAGGCTGACGACCAATGGTGGTTGGGAGCGGTTGGTTCGTTATTGGTGGTTAGGCCTGTCATTAGTGGGGCTAATCCTGTGGGCATTAATGAGTTTTTCAGGGGCGCTTTGAGGTAGCAGTCTAACCGATAGACATTTTATCAGCAGTCAAGACCTAAAACTAGGGCAAATAAAAAGACCATCGTCATGATGGTCTTTAAGCATTAAATTTAAATTTTAGTACCAGCCGTTTGCTTGTGAATGAGCTTTAGCAGCAGCCCATGAGCCGTAACGGGAAGTAACGTAGTTGTTAGCAACTTTTTCTTGGTTAGCAGCTGAGTAATCACCGTTTAAGTATGATTTGCTTAGTTGGTATTTACCGTAGTAGTTACCATTAGTTGCGCCATATGAACCGCCAGATTCTTTGTTAGCAATCCAAGCCTTGGCTGAGCTTTCACTATTATTAGTTGTGTTAGTAGTAGTGGTGCTAGTCGTTGATGCGGCTGGCTTAGTGGCGGTCGTTGCAACTGAACTGCTAGTAGCGGCTGCTTTAGGTGCAGTGGTTACAGTCGTGTTGTTAGTTGTTGAAGCCGTGTTAGCTGATGATGAAACGGCTGCTTGGTAATGGTTACTTTGAGTCGTTGCAGCTGTGGTTGTAGTTGTATTAGCAACTGGTGTGGTCGTTGAAGTAGTGGCAGTCGTTGCAGTGCCATTAACTTCAAGTTGGTCACCGACGAAAATTAAGTTAACGTTGCTTAAGTTGTTGGCGTTCTTGATTGCAGCAACACTGGTGTTGTAAGTGTTCGCAATTTCGGCAACGGTGTCACCAGCTTTAACAGTAACAGTGGCGGCGTCAGCAGCAGTCGTTGTAGCAGCAAATAAAGCTAAAGCTGCGGCAGTTGATAATGCAAGGTTCTTGATTTTCATATTAGTCATACACTCCTATAAGTTTAAATGGGGTCGATTGTCTTATCTAAATATCTCGCGTTAGTCAATGGAAACTAATGTCGCCTTAACTAATTAACAATGACTAGTATACCGAGCGAGTATTGCAACACAATAAACAGGAGGTTACGTTTTGGGCCAGTAATTGTAATATAACGCGCTTTTTGTAATGAATTGTAATATTTGGTGACAGTTTCTGGAAATAAATGTGATGTTTTCATGAATTTGACCAAATTGAGCAGCAATTAAGGCTAAAAAGGGCTGATTAATTGATTAAGGACTAAAACTAAAAGTGACGAGGTTAATCATCTTTAGATTATAGCTAAGTCGAATTGATAATATAAAGACGCAACACAATAGAAATTTGCGGTGCGCCTTTTAAAATAGGCCAATTGTAGCCAGTCTGGCTGGCAAGGAGGCGTTAAGCTAATTCACTTCATCTAGAACTTGACTTAGGCATGAAGCTTAGTTTGCCGCCGATTGTCAATTAGGGTATAGAGACTGGTACCGACTGCGAGTGTGACGAAGCCCCAACCACACATGGTTAAAACGAATGCCGGTTGGTCGTTGCCGAGTAGATTAGCGGCCCCGTTAACCAAGGTGGGTGATAAGAATGCACCTAAATTAATCCCCATTAACATAATGGATGTTGATAAATTTTCAGAATGTGCGGGGGCAATTTGAGCAACCCGGAGAAAGCCTTGGGGAAAGACCCAGCCAAAGAAACCACCGGCAATGATAACGCCGACAAAAATCAAGGTCACACTATTAGCAGTTGCAACAATAAGAAAACCCATGGCAATGCCGATTAGGGCTACTGGTAACATATAATTACCTAGGTAGTGGCTCAATTTGCCAAAGATGGCACTGGCAATCATGGAAGCGGCCCCCATAACGGCTAAAATAGTCGATGCCATGGCAGGAGTCGTTAGTTGTTGGGTGGTGACAAAGCTGGCTAATTTGATGGTCATCATCATAAACAGCCCAAAAATAATTAGCATGAGTCCGGCGAGAACTAAAACGTGCCCATTAGTGGTTTGTTTAGGTCGGGTTGCCTTGACAGTTACTTTAGGTGTTGGAATTTTAACCAATAAGCCAAATAATAGTAGTGGAATGAGGGCAATTAAGTAGCCAGTGAAGACGGTTTTCCAACCAGCTAACACGAGTAAGCTAAGCAATAGGCCAAACCCAGCGTTGCCTAAATTTTGGGCGGTATTTTGATAACCTAGCATATCCGCTAGTTCTTGATCCTGGTAGAAGTTATACATCAGACTAACTGAGAAGGGATTGAATAATCCAATGCCACAGCCCATGATAAAGCGAGCTAGGATAATAATGACGTAATTACTAATTAGGACTGGCATTAAACCGCCAATCAGATATAAAAACAACCCTAACATAATGGTTCGCTTAACCCCTAATTTTTGCGCGATCCAAGTTGAAAACATAATGAGTAACAAGACACCTAGATTTGGCAAAGTGGCAATCATTTCAACTTGGGCCGTGGTTTGGGCCGTGAAAGTTTTAGCCATCAAGGGATTCGCAATTGCGATTGATGGGGCGGTCATTGCTAAGATGGATAGTGACAGCAAAGCGAGTTTGAAAGGCCAGCCGTGCGTGTTTTGTTTAGGCATGTGTGTCACGCCTCCTCAGTGGTATTTTGCGCAATGAATTTTGCCGCGCTAGTGCCAGCTAAGCGGCCAGAGGTCCAAGCAAATCCGGAGGCTAGTCCTTCATAAGCAGGATAACTATGACCCTCGTAATAGCCACCGGCATTCGCGCCGCCGGTAAATAAGCCAGGAATTGGTCGGAATTGTTGGTCTAAAACGCATAAATTCTCATCGACGCGAACGCCACCGACCGTACCTAAGTAAGCGACTTGAGCTGTAAAGGCATAGAAAGGTCCTACATTAACCGGATAAACTAGTGAAGCAGCAGATTTACTAAAAGTGGTATCAGTTTTGGTGGCTACCGCTTGATTATAAGTTTTAACTGCTGCAGTTAATGTCGCTGGGACCATCCCAACTTTTGCGGCTAACTCGGTGAGTGTGGCCCCTTTAAAGGCCGTGCCAGCCGCGACCGAAGCATTGGCTAAAGCAGTGAAGTCACCGGGTTCAGTATCTGCACCGGGGCCAGCTTGCGAGACTTCTAATGCGCCACCATTCTTGGTGAAGCTATCTAGGGTTGCTTGATCCACGACGAAGTAATATTGGCCGCCGACTGACCAGCCAGCGTTGGCCCAGTTGACCGTATCATAAACAACATCTTCATTGGTAAAGCGTTGTCCAGCCCCGTTGACCCAGAATAAAGGGGTTAATAGGAGTTGGGTTAAAGCGGTGTGTGAAAAGCCTGCCAAATGTTCGGCCGAAGTCTTTTGGGTAACGGTTGATTTGGCTAGTTGGGCGGCATGAATTAATGCGGTTCCGTCAATATCTTCGGCGCCCGCCTTGACCATCGCTTGAAGTCCTTCGCCCATATTTGGGACTCCTAAAGTTCGTAAAGCTTTGGTATGCATTGTATGAGCGACTTTTTCACGGTCGCCACCAAAGCCACCGGTTGCGATGACAGTTGCTTGGGCGTCAACATTGAAGGAGGTTCCATCCACATCCGTTGCTGAAACGCCAATGATTTTACCAGCGGCGGTTTGACGTAAGTCAGTTAAGGTGACACCAAACTTGAATTGAACGCTTTCATTTTCAAGTTTGGCTTGAATTCGCGCATAACTTTCAGGTTTGTTTTGATACATATGGTAAGCACCACCTTGATAGGGATTATCACGATGGGCAAATTGAGTGGTCTTGGCAGTATCATTTAATTTAATTGTCATGCCAAGCTCTTCTAACCAAGCTAACGTATCGGCGGCGGTGTCCACGATACGATGAATTAAGGGGCCATTAGCCAGATTGTGATTATAAGTAGTTAACTGATTGACGGCTTCAGCTTTTGATAACTGGAGGCCTTTGGCACGTTGCTCGTTAGAATCAATGGCAAAAAAGCCACTAGAAATCTTGGTGTTACCACCAATTTGCGCCTGCTTTTCTAGAACCAGAACTTGTAGCCCCTGTTCGGCAGCGGCGTGTGCGGCCGCCAGACCGGTCCCGCCAGCGCCAGCAACGACGACATCAGTTTTAATAGTTGTTGTCATAATTAATCACTCCTAATTGAATTTGATTCCATTATAAAGTGAATAAATGTACAATATAACCAAGCAAGATATCTTTTTTCTGATGTAAATATATCTTTTGGGATTTTGGAGGGGGACGGATGAGTCAAAATTATCAAAGTAAGGAACCGATTGAAATTCCTGGAGTCTATAATCATACCGGGGTTAAGACGGTAACGCCGGCACCCCAGCAAACGACCTTATTAATTATTGAGAGCTTAACGGCCAGTGTATGTGAAATTGACCAACAAGTGGTGCCGTTAAATCCACAAGATATTATTTTAGTTCAGCAAGCGACGCAAATAAAGGTGAGCGCACAGCCGGGTGTGGTTAAATGTCGGACGTTTACGGCTAACGTGACGTTTCCCAATCCATTAAATATGACCGTGGTCGGTGATAATCCGTTAATTCATGACTTAATGAATGATACGAGCACGGCTAGTCAGTATGTCGTCTTTCATCAGCTGGAAAATCGGCTAAGTCATACTTATTGTGATTTATTAGTGCAGATGGACCAGCAAGATGCGGATCGTTACTTAGATTTTGAACGAAACCAAGTTTTTAGTTTATTATTAACTGAATTATTACGACAACATCGCGAGACGGTCTCGCTAGTCGATTCTCAGTTCCCAGTTCGAGCGATTCGGCATGCCGGTCGGGAAACACAAGCTGGCGCTATTTTTACTTATTTATCACGCCAGATTGCAACGGTGACCTTAACTCAAGCGGCTACTCATTTTGGGTATCAGGCGAATTACTTTTCGCGGCTCTGTCGCACGTTATTTAATGAATCTTTTTCGGCGGTAAAAAACCGAATTCGAATGGAAATGGCTGGTCGGATGTTAAGCTTGACGACAAAAGGGATTACAGAAATCAGTTTTGAATTGGGTTATAAGAATGTGACGAGTTTTTACCAAGCTTTTTCGCAGGCTCAAGGGATGACACCGACTAAATTTCGACAAACTGGCCGTGAAAATTAAGTCATCAAAAAAGCGCCTGACCAATCCAAGTTGAACTTGGACCGGTCAGGCGCTTTGCTAAAAGTTAATTTTAATCTTTAATACCAGCCAGTTGAAAGCCAGTGTGACTTAGCTTGTGACCATGAACCATAGCGTGAACTAACGTAGTTATTAGCAACGCGTTCTTGGTTAGCAGCTGAGTAGTCACCATTTAAGTAAGAAGCGCTTAGTTGGTATTTACCAACGTATTGGCCATTACGGGCACCGTATGAACCGCCAGATTCCTTGTTGGCAATCCAAGCTTTAGCAGAACTATCAGATGAACTCGTGTTACTGCTAGTATTAGTTGCAGTTGTCGTGGTACTCTGAGTAGTTGCCGCTGGGGTGCTAGTGCTATGTGTAGTCGTGTTTTGACTAGGTGTGGTCGTTGTTGTTGATTGGGTCTGAGTTTGCGTCGTGGTACTTGTGGCTGGTGTGGTAGTAGCAGTCGTATCGTTGACTTCAAGCTTTTGACCAACGAAGATCAAGTTAACGTTAGTTAATTGGTTCGCTTTTTCGATGGCGGCAACGGTCGTATCATTTTCGTTAGCAATTGCTGAGACGGTGTCACCAGCTTTAACCGTAACGGTTGCGGCTTGAGCGGTGGCGCCAATAGCAAAAAGACCTGATGCGGCTGCTGCAGTAGATAATAAAACATTCTTAATTTTCATAAGTAATGGTCACTCCTATTTTTTTAGTCCGAGTTTTTGCTTGGCCCCGAAACACATCCCAAGCACCTTAGTTAACTCATAGTATAGCCGTCAATTGTAACAAACGAATAGCAATCATTTTACGAATTGGCGGTGCGTTTGTAATATAAGCCACTTTTTGTAATCTTTTGTAATATTAGGGACTAATCGAGTGATTAATTTTAGATTAATCAGCTTTTAGCTTGATTAACCAACGTTTTTTTTCAGCTTTACCGTTTAATAGGTCCGGCTGAGTTAAAACGGCCTGATTGAGTGATTTTAAGTGACCACTGACGGGGAGGGTTAATGTTTTGGTCGCCTTAGTACCAATAATCGTCACTAAGTCATCGCCGGCTGCCAAGTGTTGGTCAACAGCAGCGTAGGTGACTGCGGTAATGGTCCCCAGTTCAGCTTGACCAGTTGTCGTTAGGCCGAGGACTAATCGTTGCCGTGATTTTAACTGTAACCACAGGTCGCCATAAGCCATCAGTTCGTGGCGTTCTTGGTAATCAGTTTTGTACCATAAGTAGACGGTCTTCCAAACAGGTAAATGTTCTGGCATGGTGTAACCTCCGATTTCTAATTCGTTTAAGTATAACATGCTTGCCTAATCGGCTAATAACCGATTCATCAGTTGCAGGTGATGCATTAACATTAATTTTTTAATCGGTCCCAGACCGGGAAATTTAGGTTGGTGTGCATACGTCATTAATTCAGCTAAGGCCGGCGTTGCGTTAAGGCCAGTTAAATGGGTTGGCGCCCACGTAATCAACTTAGTGAGGGCCTCGAAAAACTTTTGCTTTTGACCGCCCCGCTGATCATTACTAGCGGAAACAAAATGGTGAATTCGTAAGCAACCAGTCGGCGTCACGTAAATCACGTGGATTGCAATTGCACGAGCGGGAAAGCCTTTATCAAAGTAAACGCTACCGACCATCGAATAGTCCCCAAAGGCTTGATAGCCCAGGGGTGCTTGGTGCCAATTAGCAGGCGCAAAATAGTCATCGGTTAGCTGGGCATAGTCGGCGACATGGGGCCAAAAGGTGAGCGAATCAGTTAACAAAATTGACCGTGAGCCAGCTATTTGATGAAGGCGGGCTTCATTTGGAATCAAGATACCGGCGACTTGTTTTAAAACTGCTGTTCGTTGGTAAGTCTTGAGCAACGGATAGTTGGGCGCAATCAAGAGGCTCGTCTGACCAGGCGTAGTGGTTAAAAAGTCTGCACTAAAATCCGCCGCTAAAATGGCGCTTGGATGATAGAATGGGGCGCTGGTGAGGTCTGGTAAGGGATACAACTTAGTGTGATTCAAGCCGTAAACACTCACTTGGGGGTTGGCAATGACACTAAAGGGTTGTTTCGCTGCTAACAAGACCTGAACCGTTTGTTGGAGTTCCTTGGAATCGCGAACAGGTTCAATTATGGGAATGATATGCGGGCCTAGCTGCTGGCTTTCACATAGCGCTTTTAAAGCTAGCAAGTCATACATCCGACCGCGCAAATAAGGATAATAAGTTGTCATAAGCGATCCTCTAAGTTGGGCTGTGTTAAGGCATGCAACTTTAATTGCAGCGCTTGATACTCAGCATTCCGAGCATCTAGTTCGGTTTGAAGGGCAGTAACAGCGTCGGTCTGGAGGTCGGTGACGAATCGATCATAGAGATTTTGATCAGGGTGATAGATGTCGTAGCCGACTTGGGCCCGTTGTTTAAGCGCTTTGAAAAGTTGGTCATCAGAATACAAGGCCAGGCCTTTTTTGACCCGTTTGGCTTTATCGACTTCACGAAATAAGGAAGCAATAAAGTGACTCGTCAGCGGGCCAGCGTCAACTTGTAATGGTTGATGCTGGGCCTTTTTAGCAATGGTTAAAAAGCCTGGGGTTGTTAACGGTGCGGGCGCCAAGTCCAAGGCGCGTTGGTCAAAGGCCCGATAAATGAGGACCCCAATATGCGCCGGAATTTCGGCGGCAACTTCATCGTAAAGTTTTTTGGGCAGCACGAAATAATTATAGTTACCAATAAAGGATAATTTGGCTTTGGAATGAAAATCAGCTTTGGTCACTTTTAGTTCGTAACAGCGCCATTCAACCTGCCCATCGGCCAGTTGTTGATAGCTCAAAGTGTCGACAATGCCCTGATCAGCTGGCATTGAGACTTCTTCAACCACGTAGGCCCCTTGGTCGAGGCAGTAATGGTAAAGGGTGCTTTCTAATTGACGGGTTAATTTAGTTTTCATGTGTGTGGTCTCCCTGAGTGGTTTGCCAAAAATTAGCAATCGTGGCGGTGAGTTGTGGGACAGATTGAATCCGTTGGAAATATTGCCAGTGCGGTGGAAATAGTTCAGTATAGCGCCGGCTGGCAAAACGTTGATCCAGTAACAAAATAATGCCGGTATCATGGCTACTGCGAATCAGGCGCCCCGCTGCTTGCAACACATTATTCATGCCGGGTAGCTGATAAGCGTAGGCAAAGCCGTTACCGTTGTTATGGTCATAGTAGTCGCGAATCAGATTCGTTTCGGCACTTATTCCGGGCAGGCCGACACTAACGATAGCGACCCCAATTAAGCGGTCGCCGCGTAAGTCAATGCCTTCAGAGAAGATGCCACCCAAAACGCAAAAGCCAACTAATGTTTCAGTCGCTTCGGCTTTAAATTGGGCTAAAAAAGTGATCCGAGCGGTCGCATCCATGCCCGTCGTTTGGGCGGTTGTCTGGATAGCTGGGTAGGCTAATTCAAAAGCGGCTTTTAGCTGATTGAGATAACCATAAGATGGGAAGAAAATCAGATAGTTGCCTGTTTTAGCGGTTACCAACGCATGCAGACTTGCGATAATGGCGGCCTCGCTATGCGCACGTTCATGGTAAGTGGTTTGGACGTACTGTGTGACCAGAATTGCTTGATGTTTAGGCGGAAATGGTGAGGGCAATTGATAGGCGAGGCTGTTAGCTTGCCCGCCCAACACGTCTTGATAGTAGGCCATTGGCGATAAAGTCGCTGAAAATAAGACGGCACCAGCACCTAAGCTTAGCGATTGGTCTAAAAAATCACTCGGATCGAGGCAAAGTTCCTTAACCGTGATATGATGCCCGTCACGGACAAGGCGTGTCTGATAGCTACCATCATATAAATCGCCGATTTTAACAAAAGTGAGACTTGCAAAAAAATAATCACGAACGGCGTTTAAGCGCTCGGATGGCGGTTGCTGTTGGAGCCAATCACTGACAAATTCATTGAAAGTTCGCAACGTCTTTAATAATTTTTCAGGTGGTTCTATCGCAATTTGTGAGGTGATGTCATCCGCTAAGAGCACTTTGTTGAGGCGAGTAAAGGACCGTTGCACTTTTTTCAAGGCCTGTTGTAAGTCGTCGCTAGCTTGGGATTTGTCTGGTAAGGCTAACTTTAATAAAGCCGCGATGGGTTGGTCACTGATGGTCGCTGAATACATATCACGGGCCCGACTAACCAGATTATGGACTTCATCGACTAAGAAAAAGGTGGTTTCATCGGACTCACTGAAGAAGCGTTGTAAATAAACTAAGGGATCAAATAGATAGTTGTAGTCACAGATAATGACATCACAAAATAGGGCCGCGTCCAGTGAAAATTCAAACGGGTCCAACGTGTGTTTCCGAGCATAAGTCTCAATGACAGGACGGGTTAGCTGGTCTTCATGCGTCAATAGATCCTTTAAGGCCGGTTTTAGGCGGTCATAGTAGCCCAGCATGAATGGATTCTCTTCTGGCGGCACGTCTCGTTCTTCTGGAAACTGAATCTGATCTTTAGCCGTTAAGGTGATGCTTTTTAACGTTAAGCCATCGTGGCTCATTAAGGTCACTGCATCTTCAGCAACGTGGCGGGTGCTTTGCTTGGCTGTTAGATAAAATAAGCGTTCGATGGTATCTTCACCTAAGGCTTTAATCGCTGGAAATAAGGTAGAAATAGTTTTACCGGTTCCCGTGGGGGCCTCGACGAAAAGGCGCTTTTGTAAGCGAATGGCCTTGTAAACGGCGACAGCTAATTCACGTTGGCCCGTCCGATAGGCTGGAAACGGAAAGGGCAGTGATTTGATGGAAGCATTGCGCCGGTCACGTAAATTAGCTCGCAAGGTGAGCCAATAGTCGTATTCGGTAATCAATTTTTTAAAGAAAGTTGCCAGTTCAGCGCGGGTCAAAATCCGTTGAGTTTTAGTGATTTTTTCATTAATAACTTGAAAGTAAGTGAGTTGTAACGTGACCTGGTCGATTGCTGGATGGTCTTGTAAGAAGAGGTAGCCGTAAACTTGAACTTGGCCCCAATATAAATCCCGAGTGTTATCAGTTAAGTCGTCGTAGGCTTGGTCGGAAGTTTTGATTTCTTCAATTAGAGTACCAGCATCCGTGGTCTGAATGCCATCGGCGCGACCTGAAATTAAGTAGTCGGTGCCCGCCATTGTCACATTTTTTTTAAGATAAACCTCGCTTTGATAATCCACCGATCGACTACTTTGCAGTTGCCGATGAATCTTTGCACCAGCGAGGGCGGTGTTTTGACTATTTTTAATTTCGTTCAAGTCGCCTTTACGCAGGACGAACTCAACGAGTTGACGAATCCCAATTTTAGTCGCCATACGCAACGCCTTTCTGATTTTGATTGGCTTTAATTATAAAACAGACGTTCGCTTTCGGCAAGAGTGCATCAAAAGGCGGTCAGCCACCGAGCATAGCCTAGCCAGACCGCTGATGCGTCCTAGGCATCGGCGGTCTGGCGTAGCTAAGCCCAGGTAGCTGCCTTTTGCAGCCCGTTTCGGCTATCAAAATAACACGCAACGAATTAGCGAGCTTTCAAAAGGACATGTGCAAGTTGAGAAATTGCGATGATCACAACGATACCAATTATTTTTAGTACGGTCGCATGTGGTCCCAAAAATAACCATAAGATAATGAAAATAAGCTCAAATGCAAAAATAATATTTTTCGTGTTAATCCCATCCAATCGATAAATTTTGATTTCTAAGTATTCTACGCGGGTGACAATGATTTCCAGCCAGCTTTGCAAAACCATCACAAATAGACCTCAGTCTAGCGACAAAGGTCTGACTAATTTTACGGCATACGCTTATTGATACCAACGACTGTGCCGCCGTTTCATGACTTGACCAAGATTGAAGCCGTAACTCACAATACCAGCCATGACAACGGTGGCAATGATGGCGCCTAGCCAAGTGTAAGGTGTGCTGAAGTAAGCGGCATAGCCGGCACATAAGCTAATCAAGCCAATTGTGCTTGTTAACAGCCAGAAAGGTGTGGGCTTAAAGAAGATGAGCCCTACTAGGAATAAGATTGCGGCTGTGACGGTGGCTTCAACACTTAGGCGGGTACCAAACTGGGTCAGGAGGGCGATGACTAATAAGCCAGCGCCCACGACTAATAGGACGGTTGCAAATAAGTTACTGATGGTCCAATGAAAAGGTTGCTTTGCCATCTCAATCCCCTCGCTTTCATTAAGGCTATTATACCGTAGCCGTTGCGGGGGCAAAAATAATATGCGTCAACAGATGAACAAAATGGTGCCATTTTCAACGTGCTATTGAAAGCGTATCCATAATTGGTTACACTAACAGTATGCACACTTGATGATGGATGGAGGAAATCGCATAATGGCAAAAGTATTAGCAATTAATGCTGGTAGTTCAACTTTGAAATGGAAGTTGTTTAATTTACCAGCTGAAACGGTCATCGCTTCTGGGATGGTGGACCGGTTAGGCTTACCTAATTCAGTTTTTGAGATTAAAAAGGCGGACGGGGTGAAGTATTCAGAGACGAAACCCAAGATTGATGTTCATGAAGCCGCCGCCATGGTTTTGACACGGCTAAAGAGTGACGGCATTCTGGCACATTTGAGTGAAATTACTGGGGTCGGTCATCGAATCGTCGCCGGTGGGGAAGAATTCAAAGATTCAGTAATTATTACCCCAACGACGTTAAAACAAATTAAGGCATTATCTGAATATGCGCCGTTACACAATCCAACGCAAGCTTATTATATTGAAGTTTTTCAGCAATTATTACCAAAGACGGTCCAAGTGGCGGTCTTTGACACCTCACTATATGCGACGATGCCGGCGGTAAATTATCTCTACAGTATTCCCTATGACTATTATCAAAAATTTGGTGCGCGTAAATATGGCGCCCACGGGACTAGCCATCGCTATGTTGCCCATCGTACGGCGGAACTTTTAGACAAACCGTTAGCGGACTTGAAGTTAATCACCTTGCATTTAGGTTCCGGCGCTTCGATTACGGCTTTTGATCATGGTAAGGCGGTTGATACGTCAATGGGCTTTACGCCATTGGCAGGAATTACCATGAGCACCCGCTCTGGTGATATTGATGCGTCGTTGATTCCCTACTTAATGCGGCATTTAGGCATTACGGACGTGCAGGATTTTATTGATATTTTGAATAATAAATCCGGTTTGTTAGGGATTTCTGGCTTGTCACCGGATATGCGGGACTTGGATGAGACCAAGCATGACCGGCCACGTTCAGAACTCGCCTTGGAAATTTTTGCCAACCGCGTGGTTAAATATGTCGGCAGTTATATCGCTGAGATGAACGGTATTGATGCGTTAGTCTTTACGGCGGGGGTCGGTGAAAATTCATTTGCGATGCGGTCACGTATCTTGAAACAACTGGGTTACTTTGGGATTACGGTGGATGAAGAAAAGAATCAAATCCATGGTAAAGAACAAGTCATCAGTCAGGCCGGTGCGCCAGTTACCGTGATGGTCGTACCAACGAATGAAGAATTAATGATTGTCCGGGATGTCGCGCGGTTGACGCATCGGGCGCCCATGCCGCAGTAAGATGTGTTAAACTAAAATCAGTGTTTTTGAGTGCCTCACAAGGTTGTGGGGCACTTTTGCTGTGCGATGACGTAAAATAGGGGGCAAGTAGGGATGTTAGCAACGGATATTTTGATTCAAGGTGCTAGTACAACTAATTTACAACATATTAATGTCCAGTTGCCTAAACATCAGATTACGGTCGTGACTGGGGTGGCCGGCGCTGGTCAATCATCATTGATATTAGCGACGTTAGCGGCAGAATCGCAGCGGTTATTAAAAGGGAGTGCGACACCGCTAGGACAACCGCAATTACCGCCTGCGGTCGTGCCAGTCGTAGACAAAATTGAGCAGTTACCAGTCACTATTGTGATTGATCAAAAACCGTTAGCATTGAAGCACCGCTCAACGGTTGGAACTGTGACTGAAATCTATGCAGGCTTACAGTTGTTATTTGCGCAGCTAGCGCAACCAGCAATTGGACCGGCCGGGGCTTATTCTTTCAAGCAAGCGACTGGCTGGTGCCCACAATGTTTGGGGACCGGTGTTGAGCCACAACTTGAGGTGCGCCGGCTCATTAACTGGACGAAATCACTGAACGCGGGTGCTATTCAACTGCCAGCATTTCAGCCTGGTGGCGACCTGTTTAATCGTTATACGGCTGCTGGTAATTTTGACAACGATCAAATTTTAGCCACCTATACTGCGGCCGAGTGGCAACGCTTATTGTATGATGAGGGCAGTCAACCAGACCAACCAACGGCTGAATGGCCGGCCACCGCGCTATATGTGGGCGTGATACCAATGATTAAGCAGGCTTTAGCCACGGGTCAGTCCGTGAAAGGATTGACGACTTTAATGCCAGTGCAAGCCTGTTCAGTTTGTGGTGGCACCCGGGTCAATGCCCATGTCCGGCAAGCGGAAGTGAACGGTCGGTCATTGGCCGATTGTGTGGATTTATCGGTGACAGAATTATTGGCCTTTATTAATACAATCTATGATGACCATGTTGTCTCAGTTTTACATAACCTGCAACAAAGCTTGGCTAATTTGCTAACAATTGGCTTGGGATATTTGACCATGAATCGAGCGACACGTACCTTAGCTGGTGGTGAAATTCAGCGGCTTAAGCTGACTCAATATTTAAACAGTCCGTTAACGGATGTCTTGTACATCTTAACGACGCCTAGTGCTGGCCTGCATGCCGAAGATTTAATTGGCATTAATCGGGTGTTTGGACAGCTACGTGATCAGGGGAATACCGTGGTCATAATTGACCAAAATCCAGCTATCATACGGCATGCAGATCATGTGATTGAATTAGGCCCGGGGGCTGGGCACGCTGGCGGTCAAGTGACCTTTACCGGAACCTATGCAGAATTGCTTAAAAGTTCAACTGTTACGGGGCAAAGCTTACGGGCAGCACGGTCGGTTAAAGCTGAGGAGCGGCCATTTAACGCTTTTTATGCTTTAACGAATGTCAGCCGATTTAACGTGCATCATGCGACGGTGCGCGTGCCAAAAGCGGCTTTAACGGTTGTGACTGGCGTTGCGGGTGCGGGCAAACGGACTCTCATACAACAGTTATTTCCAGCAGCATATCCTGGAGCCAAGGTATTTGATCAAAGTCTGATGCCGGGGCGCCAGCGGTCGAACGTGCTGACTTATCTGGGTATTTTTGACACCTTACGGCAACTCTTTGCCCAGTCCTCGGGAGAACCAAGCACGTTGTTTAGCTTTAATGGTGCGGGGGCTTGTCCGGCCTGTCATGGAACGGGTATGATGACCTTAGATTCCGCTTATCAGGGCACCCGCGACCAACCGTGTGCAACGTGCCATGGTCGCCGCTACAATGCGACGGCTTTAGCGGTCAAATGGCATGGTTATAATATTGATGATGTCTTGCAACTGACAGCTGCCGAAGCAATTACGTTAGTGAAACCCCGTTTGAAAGTTAAGTTACAGGCCTTGCTTGATGTGAAGCTGGGCTACATTAAGCTAGGCCAGGGATTAGCGACTTTTTCGGGTAGTGAATTACAGCGCTTGAAGTTGGCCAAAAGTCTCGTGACTCAAGATACCCATCCAATCTTTATTTTAGATGAACCCAGTACTGGGTTGCATGCGGCCGATGTCGCCGATTTGTTGGTGCTCTTACAGCGACTAGTCGCCCAACATAAAACGGTGATTGTTATCGAACATAATTTAGCGGTCATCAGCCAAGCCCAATGGGTCATTGATATGGGCTTACACGCTGGTCGGTATGGCGGACATGTACTGTTTGAAGGCCCAGTTAAAGCGTTATTGACTGTACCGAAGTCATTTACCGCCCAACATTTACGCCACTATTTAAAGTTAGATTAATAATAAGTCCACTTATATCAGCGATTAGCGTTGATATAAGTGGACTTTCTAGTTTAAACGAGTAATTGTTCTTCGATAGTGACGTGCCGAATTTGCCAATAAACGACTGCGGCAACGACGATGAAAAAGCCACCAGTTAGGATTAATGAGATGATGGTCGTCTGCACAGAAAAGGTTAAAGCACGTTGCGTATGGGTGTGGGTCATGAATTGAACGACTAAGCTAACATCACTGAGCGCATGCAATAGCATCGGCAGAATCAAATTCTTTGTCTTAAGATAGACGCCACAAAGTAATAAGCCACAAACAGCTGCGTATAGCGCTTGTGGCATGACATAACTAAGCGCCAGCTGATGACTGTTAACTAAAACATGGCTCATACCAAAGAGTAAGCTGTCAATAATGATGGCAGTCATCGGCCGATGAGGTAAAGCTCGCCCCAGTAAGGGTAATAAGACGCCACGATAAACGTATTCTTCGGTGATGCCAATGAGTAAGATATAACCGAGATAAAGGAAAATGATGGGCTTAAAATCTAATTGAAATAAGTGCACATAATTTCGACTAACTGGTAAGAGGAGAAAAATCAAGGCTGGCAACAGCTGTAAGGCTTGTTGCCATGGCTGTTGTGAATTCCAAAGCTTGATGGGACTATGACTGACGTAGTGATTGAATCCTAGGACAACCGCTAAGACAATCAGATCTTGCCCAATCCCGAAGTAAGCTGTGGGTAATATTCGGCTGACTAACCAGCCCCCAACAATAAATAAAAGTGGCACTAAAACAATTAATGATAAACTTTGCGTCCATGGACGCTGCTGACTGCTGTACATCAATAAAGCCCCCCGTTAATAACGGATGATATCGCTATCATATTTTAGTCTAGCACTGCTAGTTGGGTTTGAATAGGTGTTGGTGCGAGGTTGCATTCAATAGTTAACTGACGCATAATTTAAAACGAGGACTAGGAAACCGCTTTCTTTTACGGTTAAAAAATTGGTGCTTGTCAGCGGGAACTGACAAGCCTGTCGGGGGTAGGTTAAGATGCAACGATATCGAACAATGATTAAAGGTTCAGCGACTGAACTGACTTGGTTGAATAAGATGGCACAAAAGGGGTGGCTACTGGCTGGAATCAAGGGTAACTGGTATCAATTTACCGCAACCACGGCGCATTATCGGTTATTTAGTGAGTATGTCAGTACCGAAGTAGTGCCAACCTTAACGAGCGAGGCGGCTATCTTTGAAATTTTGGCGACGGTTCCTTTAAAAGCAACGCCAAAAATGCAGGTGATTTATACGGGGAGCACCCAACCAGACATACAGCATGCGCGCGTCGACCAACAAGATGCGCAAATCCAGTTAAAGATTGTTTTAGGGATGCGCGCTCATCAGCTTAATTTAATGAATATTGCGGTTTATGCCGGTTTATTGATGGTCATCGCGTTGATTTTCAGCTTGGGCGTGCAACAATCCGACACAGTAATTTGGCCCGTCATCTTTATTTGGTTAGCTTTGATTGGATTTCGTGTGTTGCGGGCCAAAAAATTACAGCGGGTGGCGAATCAATTACGCGTGCGGACGCAAAATTATGATGGGGCGTGGAAACCAACGATGCACATCTTTTTGAAAAAAATGCCGGCTGATTTGGATGTGGAAAAAGTAGCGAGTTTAGGTGACTGGATGTTAGTCGGTAACGATAAGCAAGGGACCTACTGGTATGACTTGCATACTTTGGCTAGTGAGGCTGAGATTCGAACGGCCTTAAAGCCTGTTTTACCGGCTGGCGTCACTGTGTATGTGATGAGCTGGTTAGGTCTAGCCCCAATTGGGTTTATTTAGGTCCCCTTGATAACTGATATCAAATGAGACAATAAAAGCAAATAATCGCTACAAGAATTCGTAAAATTCTTGTAGCGATTGTTTATTGCTAAGCCATTACTTTGACCATCTTTTGATGTTCAGTCTGGTTGAAGATAAAGGGCTGTCCGACAGCGCGAAAGCCGAAGTGATCGTAAAAACCAGTGACTTGAATCTGAGCTTCAATTTGAATGGGCAGTTGTGGAAAACGGTCGGCTGCCACGGTTAAAAGTTGTGTCATGAGGGCCCCACCGAGATGTTGACCACGTCGTCGTTGATCAACGACGACACGGCCAAATGAACAGTGGTCATCCTCCTTGAATAAGCGTGCATACGCAACGATTTTGTTTGCTTCAGTCTTAAAAATATGTATGGCCTTTAAATCGATCGCATCGACCTCTTGATAAATACGGTGTTGTTCAACTACGAAAGTTTTGACGCGTAATTCGTAAATAGCGTATAATTCAGCTGTTGTTAAATCTTTAAATTGTTTAATTGACCACATTGATTTAACCTCCTTTGACTTGCAAATTAGTTTACCACCAAATTATTGCATATGCAATAATGTTAGGAGCGGAAAATGATACCAACTTTAAGATTAATGGGAACAATTTCACGGAGTGTGATGAATGAGGGCAATCAACGTTTTGCCAAGTATGGGTTGAATCATAATCAATTCATCTATCTGATTCGGATTTGCGAACAGCCCGGGCTGTTTTTTGGTCAGTTGGCGGATCAAATGAAGATGGACCGAACGACGAATTATCGTGCCGTTCAAAATTTGATTAAGAAGGGCTACGTCACCAAGACGGCACATCCTGAAAATAAGAAAGTCCGTTGTTTGTATCCTACTGTAGCTGGCAAAGCGCTTTATCCGGAGCTACATGCCTATGAACAGTGGTGCGCCACCGTTGTTAGTGAACAACTGACGGCCGGTCAACAACAGCTGTTATTTGAAAGTCTCGCCATCGCCGCCACCAATACCACCGCTAAAATTGAGCAGTAGTGCCAGCTAATAAACTAACCAGTGGCTTTAGCTGATTTTTGGGGACTACCAGTGTACGATAAAGGCAACTGCCAGTGAAGCTGGAATCTGTCCAAAAGCAAGCGTAACCGCAGTTAGAAAAGAGGGTCACTAATATGGCAACAATTTTAGTACTTGGTGGGGGCTATGCAGGGATGCGGGCGCTTAAATTTTTACAAAAAAAGGCGCCATTAGATGATGATTTGATCTTAGTTGATCAGACACCAACGCATACTGAAAAAACCAATCTGCATGAAGTCGCCGCGGGCACCATTGCACCAGAACGTATTACCTATGATATTCGAACCGTCCTTGATAAGCGGGTTAAGTTTGTGCAAGCCGTTGTCGCTAAAATCGATGTCACTAATCAATGTGTGGCATTAGTGGATCAACCGACAATTAACTATGATTATTTAGTTGTTGCGCTAGGGTTTCAATCGGAGACATTCGGCGTTCCGGGAGCGGATGACAATGCGTTACCAATGGATGATTTGACGACGGCTGAAGCCGTTTGTCAGCATTTAGAGGCCAAAGTCAAAGGGTATGCGACGACTAAGGATCATAACGATTTAAAAGTTGCCGTCTGTGGCGCTGGCTTTACGGGAATTGAGTTGTTGGGCGAATTGACCCAATCGTTGCCAAAGTTGCAAGCGAAGTATCAGACACCGGCAATTAAGTTGGTTTGTTTTGAACGAATGCCCGGCATCTTACCGATGTTTACAACGAAATTGCAAAATTATGCGAAAGATTTCATGGCCGCACATGAGGTTGAACTGAAGCTAGGTGCTAGCATCACGGCAATCAAACCCGGCGTAGTGGCTTATGAAGATAGCGCGCATCAGGCACAGGAATTCGCCGCGAATACGATTATTTGGACAGTCGGCGTGAGTGGGTCACACGTGATTAATGATTCTGGCTTTGCGCAACGGCGAAATCGGGTGACGGTTCAACCGGACTTATCATTGACGGATCATCCGGAAGTGTTCATTGTTGGCGATGTTGCAGCAGTCATGGACCCCGCTAATAATCGTCCGTATCCAACGACGGCGCAGATTGCGTTAGCTGCGGGAGAACAAGCGGCTAAAAATATTGGGGCATTGCGGCATAATCAGGCGACGATGCCATTTAGCTATCAATCAAGTGGTACGGTTGCCTCTTTGAGTGATCGGGATGGAATCGGTGAGATTCTTAGCAATAATCGGCCCGTTCAAGGCTATCCAGCTTCGGTGCTCAAAAAAGTCATTACGGATCGTTCGTTAGTTGAAAGCGCACATTTGAGTACGGTTTTGAAGAAAGGCCGCTTTGATTGGTATCATTAAAGTCATTATTAGACCTATAAAAAATCAGGATCGACGACGAGTCGGTCCTGATTTTTATTGGTTTTAATGATGCATCTTGAATTCTAAATACCGATCGTTATACAGGCCCACTTTTGCTGGTGAGAGATCTTGATAGATTTGCAGATGGCGGATGGTCTTATCATCCGGATAAAATTGGCGATCATTACGAATGGCTTTTGGTAACAGTGCTTTAGCAGCCCGATTAGGCGTGGCATAACCGATGTAAGCCGCATTTTGCGCCGCATTTTTCGGCACGCTCATAAAGTTCAAAAAGGCATAGATTGCCTTGAAGTGGCGTGCTGTCTTCGGAATGACTAAGTTGTCAAACCAGAGATTACTGCCTTCAGTAGGCACAACGTAATGTAAGTGTGAGTTGTTTGCTAACATTTCGGCCGCTTCACCGGACCAGTCAACGGCCACGGCCGCTTCATTTTGGATCATGTACATTTTGATTTCATCTGCGACGACGGCTTTGACGTTGGGCGATAATTGGTCTAACTTATTGCGCGCCGCTAATAAAGTGGCCGGATCAGTCGTATTCATGGATTGATGCATGGACGCTAAGGCCATCCCCATAACATCGCGGGCACTGTCGATTAACATAATTTTATTGCGATATTTCTGGGACCATAAGTCTTGCCAATGCTGAATGCTGCCTGGTTGAACAATCTTATCATTGTAAATAATGCCAAGTGTGCCCCAAAAATAAGGCACGGAATACTGGTTGTGCCGGTCAAACGCTAAATTTAAGAAGCGGGGGTCGTAATTTTGCATCCCCGTTAGGCGTTTTTTATCTAATGGCAGGAGTAACTTGGCAGCTTTCATTTTTTCAATCATGTAGTCACTAGGAACCGTTAAATCATAGCTGGTGCCGCCCTGCTTGATCTTAGTGAACATCGCTTCGTTACTGTCAAAAGTCTCAACGTTAACGTGATAGCCGGTTTGTTTTTGGAACTTAGTCAACAAGCTGGGATCAATATAATCCCCCCAAGTATAGAGGTTCAAAACGTGGCGACTATTGCTCCCCGCACTCGTTTGCAACTGATGGGCACCTAGCGCCAATAAGCCGCAAATCAGGAGTAAGCCGACGATTGCGCTCAATAGTTTTTTCATCCGCGGCGCCTCCTTGGTAAGCGGCGATGTCGCCGTCCATACTGGTTAATAAAGTAATAGCCGATGACTAAGACCAACGCTAAGAGCAACATGAGTCCCGATAAGGCGTTGATTTCGAGATTAATACCTTGGCGGGCACGGGAATAAATTTCGACAGATAGCGTTGTAAAGCCGTTGCCGGTCACGAAAAAAGTTACTGCAAAGTCATCCAGCGAGTAAGTTAAAGCCATGAAAAAGCCGGAAAAAATTCCGGGCATGATGTAGGGGACGATCACTTGGCTTAAAAGTTGCCAGTTATTTGCACCTAAGTCGGCGGCAGCGTCGAGCAAGCTCGTGCCCATTTCTTGAATCTTCGGCAAGACCATTAAGACGACGATGGGAATTGAAAAGGCCACGTGACTAAGCAGAACTGAGCCAAACCCGAGTGGGATTTTTAGAGCAGTAAAAAAGATTAAAAAGCTTGCCCCAATAATGACATCTGGGGAAACCATCAAGATATTATTTAACGCTAATAAGGTGCTGCGAGTGACTGGTCGTGTTGTATTATTGATACCTAAAGCGCCTAAAGTGCCAATGGTCGTCGCTAAAATAGCGGAGAGCAAGGCAATTAACAAGGTGTCCAAAAAAATCGCAATTAGCCGACTATCGGCGAATAAGGCTTGATAATGAGCCCAAGTAAACCCATGGAAATTTGTCATGGTGGTGCCGGCACTAAAGGAGTAAACCACCAAAAAGATAATCGGTGCGTATAGCACGATGAAAATCAACCAGAGGTATAAGTGTCGCCATTTGAAAGTGAGATGTTTCATTTTGTCAGCCCCTTTCGATGATGGCGCTTATCGCCGCCGGTTAGCCACATAACAATCACCATTGCAATGATAAGAATCACCCCAATTGTTGAGCCTAACCCCCAGTTCATGGTGGTGAGGAAGTGTTCTTCGATGGCCGTACCTAACGTAATGACTTTATTACCGCCAATCAGGCGCGTTAGCATGAAGAGTGAGAGTGACGGAATGAAAACCGCTTGAATCCCGGCTTTGACACCTGGCAAGGTCAGTGGAAAAATCACCCGACTAAAGGTTTGCCAATTGGTAGCGCCTAAATCGCGGCTAGCATTGATATAAGAAGGTTTGAGCTCACTCAGCGCATTATAAATCGGTAGCACCATGAATGGAATCTGAATATAAGCGGCCACAAAAATAAAGCTGAAATTCGTAAATAAGAGCTGCTTAGGGCCAATTCCAATGAAGCTCAAAAATTGATTGGCGATGCCATTTTGACTAAAAATTCCAATAAAGGCATAGGCTTTTAATAGTAAGTTAATCCAAGTTGGCATAATAATGAGCAATAACCAGAGCTGGGCATGCTTCGTTTCATTCAACAAATAAGCAGTTGGATAACTGATTAGAACCGTTGCCAAGGTAATTAAAAAGGCGTACCAGACTGAATTGACCGTCATCAAGAGATAGGTCTTGGAGGTGAAGTAAGTTTGGTAATTAGCCAAAGTAAATTGACCGTCAATGTTGAAAAATGATTGATAAATCAATAAGATGACCGGTGCCAATACGAATAATAAAATCCAAAGGGTGTAGGGCACAAAGTAGGCGGTATTACGACTTAAACGTTGTTTTCGTTGCATTTTAAAGCCCCCCTAATCCACATCATAACGTTCCAAGCGCGCATCAAAGGCAGCTTCGGATTCGTGTAAGCGCATGACGTGGATATCTTGGGGATCAAAGGTTAATCCAATTGGGGCGCCTTCAGTGGCCGGATTGGTGGCGTGCACCAACCACTCGTTACCGTCATTATCGGTCGCAACAATTTCAAAGTAATTGCCACGGAAGAGCTGTGAATTAACGGTTACAACGAGCTTACCTTGGTCAGCGGCGACAATGTCTAAGTCTTCCGGCCGCAAAACGACTTCCACGGCTTCATTGGGGCGCATCCCAGCATCGGCGCATTCGAATCGTTTGCCAACAAAAGCCACTTCAAAGTCTTTAACCATCTGGCCGGGAATAATATTGCTTTCACCAATAAAATTGGCCACGAAATGATTAATGGGTTCATCATAAATATCAACGGGCGATCCACCTTGTAAAATTTGACCGTCATTCATGACGAAAATCTCGTCACTCATAGCGAGCGCTTCTTCTTGGTCATGAGTGACAAAGAGAAAAGTAATCCCTAAGCGTTGTTGTAAGGCGCGGAGTTCATATTGCATGGCCTTACGGAGTTTAGCGTCTAATGCTGATAAGGGTTCATCGAGTAAGAGCACTTTTGGTTGCATCACCAGTGCCCGGGCAATTGCGACGCGTTGCTGTTGACCACCAGATAAGGCACTAATTTCACGATCACCAAAATCAGCTAGTTGGACTAGGGCCAGGGCTTGTTGCACCCGAGTGGCAATTTCAGCTTTAGCGACTTTATGTAGTTTTAAGCCGAAACCCACGTTTTCAGCGACATTTAGATGTGGGAATAGTGCATAGTCTTGAAAGACCGTATTGACTTGACGCTGATTAGCAGGTAAGTCATTGATAACCTGACCATCAAAATAAACTTGCCCACTAGTGACCGCTGTAAAGCCAGCAATGGTCCGTAAGATGGTGGTTTTTCCACAACCAGAGGGCCCTAGTAGAGTGTAAAATTTACCGGCTTCAAGTTCTAAATTAATATTTTTAAGAATGGGTTGGTCGCCATAGCTTTTTCCAACCTGAGTTAACCGAATAATCGGTTGTGTGTTAACCGCCAATTTAAAGACCTCCTCGGATCGTTCGACCCTTAATTATAACGAAAAAACACCCAGTAGCAAGTCACAACTCGCTGGGATTAGCCCGGCCTCAAAGCTCATAAAAAAGGCAGGAATCTGAGACGATGGCCTCAGATTCCTGCCGCTTCCACTTGATTGGCGGGATTAGCTTAATTAGTCGGCACGGTAGACGAGTTCAAAGACTTCGCTGACCATGGGGGTGTCGGCATTTAAAACATGCCCATGGGCTTCTAAGTCAGGCGTAAAGGCCTGAGTTTTGAGTTCGCGCCAATTCCCGATTGAACGGTCGCCATCGGCTTCGTGATAAGCATGCTCAGCGGAGATGCGATAGAACGGAATTAATTCTGAAACAACCGTTTTAAGGATTGCGACGGGTTTCATATCACCATCCAAGAGGACGTTGTAATCACCAACTTGCGGAATTGCAACTTGTTCAGCCGTGTAAGCGTCTAACGGTGTCGTGGTGGCGGTCTTGATTCCGGCCAAAATTGCCTCAGTTAAGGCTTGAACTTCGGCTGGTTTTTTCTGATCACCAAACCACCGGGTCTGATAAGAGGCGCCATTGGTGGCAGTTGTTTCATTAAAATTTTGCCATAATTGTGCTGCTGATTGTGCTGGCATAACTTTCACCTAATTTCGATTAGAGTATTGAACTTGGTTTTTTTGTAACCGAATTCACAACCTAAGTATAGCATGTTGAAACCCAAAGCGACAAGCCATTTGCGATGGGTGTGGGCCAAATTAGTCCTGACGTTATTTCTGTTATAATAAAGGCGAGTTAAGGGCCGGTTTTAAGCTTGAAAGGAGTTTTTAAGATGGAAATTACGCCAGTTAGGTCAACTGACTTACCACAGATTTTAGCGATTGAAGCGGCTGGGTTTACGACTGCCGAACAGGGCACGGCACTTGCCTATCGCGAACGGATGACTAAGTTAGCGACCACGTTTTTAGTCGCGCGAACAGCGGATACGGTCTTAGGGTTTATTGTTGGTCCGGCAGTGACGGCCCGGTATATTGAAGATGATATGTATACAGTGACGCCGACTAACTTAGTTCAGGGTGGGCATCAATTGGTGTTCACCTTGGCTGTGGCCCCGACTGCCCAGCATCAACATGTTGGCAGCCAACTATTGACAGCGTTAGCTACGGTGGCTCAACAGGCTGGGCGGACAAGTATGGCCCTGACTTGCCTGGCCCGGTTGATTCCGTTTTATGAACAAAATGGCTTTAAAAACCAAGGCGTCGCAGCCTCGACACATGCTGGCGAGACTTGGTATAACTTAGAGAAAACATGGGAGTAACCAATCATGAAATTATCAACTTTGCAAACGCAATTACCCAATTTTACGGTTAAATTATTAACGTTGGCGGATCAACAAGCGCTATTGGAACTCGAACAAAGCAATCCCCAATATCACCAGTATTTTTCACCGAATGACTTAACGTTAGCTGAAGTCCAAGCTGATTTGACCACCCGCCCAACCGGCGTAGCGGCGGAACAAAAACAAGTCTTTGGGTTTTATCTGGCGCACCATTTAGTGGCCGTTTTAGACGTGTTGACGCAATATCCGAAGCAGGATTTCTTGTTCATCGGTTTGTTAATGGTCGGCCAACCCTACCAGCGGCGCTCAGTGGGCAGTGTGATTGCTACGGGGTTAATGCAGGCAGCGCTCAAAAGTAACATCCACTGTTTACAGTTATCACGGGTGACGGATGATACTGCGACCGCCGCTTTTTGGAAAAAGTTAGGCTTTGAAGATGGCGATCAGTTGTTCTTACCATTAGCCCATGATGGCCGGTTAGCCGTGACGACGATGACGCGATTATTAGCTTAAATCTTGGCCGTTAACATTAAAATAATTCTAATGGAATTCTTACGATAAAACGCTCACAAGCTGTTGCGAGGCATGTTACACTCGTGGTGACAAAAACAGTAGAAATGAGGTTATTTTGATGATTAGACATTGGGAAAAAGTGGACACGGGGCTGTTGATTACCGCGATTATTTTGGTGGCAGCTATCGGTTACTTTTTTGAATTAACGGCTAGTATGACCGTCAGTGCGATTGCCTTTCCAAGTGGCTTAATTATTTTAATGGGCATTATGGAATATGCTGTTCATGAATTACGACGTAAATAAGTTAGTATGGCCTTAACTAACCAGCTTTTGAGTCCGATTGAGATTAAATAATCACTGCCAGAATTCACAAAATTCTGGTAGTGATTATTTTTTTCAAAAGGTTTTAATTTGATTGTCTTATACTGTACTATGCTGTATGATGTGTAGTACAGTATAAGACAGTTACGGAGGTAGCGCTATGGTTATGATTGATCATCAAAACGGCCAGCCGTACTATGCGCAACTGGTTGCGGGTTTGCAACAAGATATTGCGCATGGTGTTTTGCAGACCGACGACCAACTGCCATCGGTGCGTGAAATGGCGAAGCAGCACTTGCTGAATCCGAATACCGTCAGTAAGGCGTACAAACAATTGGAAGCCCTGCACGTGATTCGGACGGTACAAGGCAAGGGTAGCTATGTCAATCCACCTGACCGTAACGCAGAGCGGGCAACGATTCAACAAAAGCTCCAACAATTGGTCCAGCAAGCCCAACAAGTTGGCGTGCCGATTGCGGATTTGATTACGTGGTTAACTGAACTGGAGGAGACCTCATCATGAGTTTAACAATTGATAAATTAAGTCAACAAATTGATCAACAAGCGACGCTAACGGAGCTTAGTTTTGAGCTACAATTAGGCCAAATTGTTGGTGTGATTGGGCGTAACGGCGTGGGCAAAACGACGTTGTTTCGGACGATTAACGGCCAGTACTTGCCAACCAGTGGTCGGGTGCTAGTCGATGGTCAAGCGCTTAGTCA
Organism: Lactobacillus sp. CBA3606; assembly: GCF_002970935.1. Lineage (NCBI taxonomy): Bacteria > Bacillati > Bacillota > Bacilli > Lactobacillales > Lactobacillaceae > Lactiplantibacillus > Lactiplantibacillus kimchii. The sequence goes on from NZ_CP027194.1 coordinate 1,935,900, forward strand.
GCAGCCAGCCTTAAAAACGCAATTGAGCTTTGTTGATGCCCAAGCTAATTTCTTTAAAGGACTCACCGGGCAACAAGTGCAATGGTATTATCAGACGGCTTATCCGGCTTTTGATGCAGTAAAGTTCACGCGCCTTGCCGAACGTTACCACTTACTGCTCAATCGAAAATTACGTCATTTTTCAAAAGGCATGTTCGGCCTATTTACGATTATTCTAAGTGTAGCGACCGAAGCGCCATATCTGTTTTTAGATGAACCTTTGGATGGGCTGGACGTGTTGATTCGTAAGAATGTGTTGAGCATTTTGATTGATGAAGTGGCAACGGGACAACGCGCCGTCTTGATTGCTTCCCACAATTTGTCAGAGTTAGAAGGCATTATCGACCGGGCCTTAATCTTGAAACAGGGCCGCTTGATTCATGACTATCAGCTAGAAACAATGCGAACGCAAGCACGAAAGTTACAATTAGTTTATCGTGACAAAAAAATCCCACGATTGTTGCGAGAACAAGGTCACATTGTCAATGTTTCTGGTCGGGTCATTGTGGTGGTCTTTGAGAACTTTACAACTGAGTTAGCCACGCAGTTAGCTGCGACGCAACCGGCCTTTCAAGAAACGTTGCCATTGTCGTTAACCGACTTATTCATGGCGAATTTAACGGATGAACAGGATTACGATATTTTAGGTTAAATTAGGGGGCAAACTAAATGACAAATCAAGCGGTTCGGCGGTTACTCTGGCATCGGTATTGGGGCGTGTTACTCGTTGCTTGCGGGTTAGCGCTGATTGGCGGCGTCCGGGCAGCCATCAATACAGCCATTTTAGCGGATAAGGTATTTTTACATGGGGCGCCAGCTAATGATAATGGCGTGCCAATGTTATTGGCCATCTTTGGGATGGTGATTATTCTAGGTTGGTTTACATTTATGTGGGATAACTATACTAACTTTAATCATTACCTGCTGGCCTTACGGGCGACCCGGCAACAGCTTTATCAGCAAAAAATAGGGCTATTTATGAGTACCATTGTGATTAGTGATGTGTTGATGCAAGGCGTATTTTTAGGGTTGGTGCGGCTACTGACACATTATCCACGAGCCTATAATCTCAATTGGGGGGCAACGTTACGTTACACGATTAGTCAGTTAATGTTTATCCTGGCGCTATACCTACTAGTTGCCACAATTGGGTTGTGGTTAGGCCAGCCATTAGCGAGTGCTTTGGTTATTCTGATTTTCTTACCAAGTTTGGTCTTCTTTTATGATGGTGTCTTGAGCTTAAGCGCTAAACTCATGCAAGTGAGTTCAATTAAAATTGATCCTTTGCACCAATTGAATCAGGCCACTTGGCCGGGATTTTGGCTGGTGACGATGGGCGCCTTAGTGGTCATCATTGGGTTATATGGCTTGAATCGCTGGGCCAGTCAACACTTATCATTGAAGAATAGTGGTGACTTCTTACTATTCCCACAATTTAGAACGCTATTCTTATGGTTAGCAGTTGTTTATTTGAGCGTTAGTGTGGGATTCTCTGGCTTTTGTACGCTCTTGTTAAATACAGTGACTAGTCAGGCCTATGATCAGTTTCCTTGGTCACAAGGCATTATCATGGCAATCGTCACGGCTTATTTAACTTGGAGTATTGGGCGTTGGCTCATGTATCGGCCGGACCGAGTTCTTGATGCCTTTAAATTTAAAAAATTAAATTAAAGTTACTGTAACTAAAAAGCGCCGTCACTAGCAAGCTAAACTTGCTGAGTGGCGGCGTTTTTTGGCGGCAATTCTACATCTGTATTTAAAGGTTTAACGAATTTTATTTAAGCGTTTAGCGACAGTTTTAATGTTCAACAAGTCCCAATCTTCCAAGTTATGTGAAATGGAGTTGTGACCCCAAGTCCCACAGCCTAGCGTCAAGGAAGGCGCGACATTATCATACTTAAAGCCAATGGCTCCTTGTGAGGATGGCACATTAATCAAGGCCCGGCAAGCAGTCATTTCAAGGGCAAAGTCATTCATCACGGCTTCATCAGTTGTGTGTAAAGTGGCCGTGTGACCTAAGCCACCGAGCGCTAAGCTACGTTTCATTAAATTGAAGCCCGCAGCGGTGTCTTTAGCGTGAACCACAGCTAAAACTGGTGATAGCTTTTCGCGTGAAAGGGGTTGATCCCCACCAATATCAGGTAATTCAACAGCTAAGACTTTGGTGGCAGCTGGGACGTCAAAACCAGCCCATTTGGCAATTTGCCAAGGTGTTTGACCGGCAACTTTCGGGTCAACAGCTTGTTTTTTCAAGTTCATGACCGTGCTTTCGAGGGCTTTAAAGTTTTCGGGCCCAACGAAGTAGACCCCATCGGCACTCAAGGCTTGCTTGACGTCATCGTAGATACTGTCATCAACGATTAAGTTAGATTCTGAGGCGCAAATCATCCCGTTGTCAAACGACTTAGAGATAATCACATCGTTAACGGCTTGCTGAACATCGGCCGTCTTTTCAATGAAACAAGGGACGTTACCGGGGCCAACACCGAGTGCCGGTTTCCCAGTTGAATAGGCTGTTTTGACCATGCCAGCACCACCGGTAGCGATGATGGTAGCGACGCCCGGATGGTTCATCAATGAATTAGTGGCTTCCAAGCTAGGTTGCTTAATCCATTGAATCCAATCTTTAGGGGCACCGGCAGCGATGGCCGCATCACGAATGATTTTCCCAGTTTCGACACAAGTCTTTTGCGCAAATGGATGGAAGCCAAAGATAATTGGATTCCGGGTCTTTAAGGCTAACATGGCGTTGAAAATGACAGTCGAAGTCGGGTTAGTCACGGGAGTTACCCCAGCAATAATCCCAACGGGTTCGGCAACTTTAGTAATGCCACTGACTGGGTCGTCGTTAATGATACCGACTGTTTTGTCATCTTTAATATAGTTGTAAATATTTTTAGCAGCAAAGTCGTTCTTCGCCACCTTATCACGGTAGTTCCCCCGGCCAGTTTCATCAACGGCCATTGCAGCTAACATCCCACGAGCAGCGTGGGCGGCGTGAGCCATGGCGGCAACAGCTTGATCAATCTGGGCTTGGTCCATGACTTCCAGGCGACTGGCAGCCAAAGAGGCATTTAACACTAAGCGATCAATTGATTGTTTAATTTCAGGTTGTGCATCAATTTCTTTCAACATCGAGTGATTCCTCCTAAGCGATTACGATACTTGTTGTTTATTTCACAAGTTCTATTATAAACACTTCTTCACAAATGTAAATAAGAACTTTTCTACGACAATTTAGTTTTACTTACTTTTGGTAATGCCGGTGTTAGCGGACTTTATTGTGAAATAAAAGAAAACGCTTACATTATTAATTCTTTGATAATTAGTTATTTGATTCACAATTAAACAACTTGAAAATCCATCGTTTATTAATTACCGGAATAAATAATATTAATTTCGGAAAAGGCTTACATTGTCAAATGGTTTGTTAACCCCTAGTCTGAAGCACGTTGACTTAGGCAAGAAATATGATAAATCGGTTATCACTCCTAGGTAAAGTGTGCTAAAATAAGTGTGATTCAAAAATCGTATCTCTTAATTAACCTAGGAGGGTTATTTTTATGTCATTTGTAAATGCTGTTGATATGACACAAGACGCATACAAGAACCATTACGCTATTGGTGCGTTTAACACTAACAACCTTGAATGGACTCGTTGCATCTTAAAGGGTGCTCAAGAAACCAACACCCCAGTTATTCTTCAAGTTTCAATGGGCGCTGCTAAGTACATGGGTGGCTACAAGCTAATCAAGCACTTAGTTGCTGATACTATGGAAAACATGAACATCACTGTTCCTGTTGTTATGCACTTAGACCATGGTAACTACGAAGCTGCTAAAGAATGTATCGAAGTTGGTTTTTCATCAGTTATGTTTGATGGTCATGACCTACCATTTGCCGAAAACTTAGAAAAGACTAAGGAAATCGTTAAATTGGCTCATGCTAAAGGCATCTCTGTTGAAGCCGAAGTTGGTTCAATTGGTGGCGAAGAAGACGGTATCATCGGTGAAGGTGAATTAGCATCTGTTGAAGAAGCTAAGACCTTAGCTGCTACTGGTATCGACATCTTAGCTGCTGGGATTGGTAACATTCATGGTAAGTACCCAGAAAACTGGACTGGCTTACATTTTGATCGTTTACAAGAAATCTCAAACGCTGTTAAGATGCCATTGGTCCTTCACGGTGGTTCTGGTATTCCTAAGGACCAAATCGTTAAGGCTGTTGAAATGGGTATTAGCAAGGTTAACGTTAACACTGAAAACCAAGTGGCTTTCGCTAACGCTACTCGTGCTTACATCGAATCTGGCGCTGACCAAATCGGTAAGGGCTACGACCCTCGTAAGTTATTGGCACCTGGTAAGAAAGCCATCGTTGATGTTATCACATCACGGATTGGTTGGTTCAAAACACCAGCTGTTAAATAATTAGATTTTTGATTCGGAGAAGTCGACCTTGGTCGACTTTTCTTATGATTATTAACAATAAATAAAATAAAAACGGCTGAGATTAACTTCTCAGCCGTTTTTTGTTGAAAAAGATTTAGGAATTAATGGCTGCCATGAGTTGGCGTTCACGATAAAAGAGTAAGACGATAAACATGAGTACGTATAGGCCTAGAGGAAGCCAAGCGTAGTTTAAGGTAATCATGTGTTGCGTGGCGGTGTTTTGCGCCTGATTGGCGACGTAGCCGGATAAGTGGAAGAGCCCGGCAGTGACAAGCCCGCCAAGTCCCAGCCCGACGTTGACACCGAAGTCATCGGTGGATGCTAAGATGCCCTCAGCTTGAATACCCATGCTCATGCCGTAACGAATCGTGTCAGCAATCATAATAGATACGAGGCCAATGATGAGGCCATTACCGATGGCATTAATAAAAGTACCCGCAAAAATGATAGCTAAGTTAGGCTGCATCACGCCCACTGCTAATACGAGTTGACCCAAAGCGGCGACAGCGATACCAGTTAGCATGGTGCGCTTTTTGCCTAACTGTCGGGAGGTCCGGACGATTAATAAGACCCCAATTAGAGCGGCAAAGGTGAAGCCGTTGACGAGTGGCACTAATTTTTCAGCATGTAGTAAGTATTTAAAATAATAAATGGTGGTTTGGTTCTTGATAGCCGTTGTGAGCCAGTAGAGTAAAATAACGATGGAAATAATGAACCAGGGCTGATTCTGCTTTAACATGCCCCAGACCTCACTAAGGGGCTGATGGGCCTGTTCTGGTTGACTGAAGCGTTCGTGAACATGGAAAAAGGTATTCCATATCAGAATTAATGAGATAATTCCAAAAACGATAATCGTCAGTAGGAAGCCGCGCTGTTGATCACCACGGCCAAAAAAGGCGACTAATGGCAAGGTGAAGACGGCGACGATAATCTGGACGGAACTGCCAAAGAATTGGCGGATAACGCCGAGCAAGGTTAATTCATGTTCATTTTGCGAGAGCGTCGGTAAGATTGATGTAATCGGTAAGTTAACGGCAGTATAGAAAAAGCCGAGGCCTAAGTAAGTCACGTAAGCCCAAATTAATTTGCCGGTCTGATCAAAGTTAGGGGTGACAAAGGTGAGCACCGCAAAAATGACATAGGGCAAGGCGTACCATAAGAAGAAGGGCCGACTTTTGCCGAAGCGAGAATGGGTATGGTCAATCATAATTCCAATAATTAAGCTTTCAACGACATCAGCGAGGCGGGCCACGATAAATAAAATAGCAGCGGCACTCGCCGAAAGGCCATAAACATCCGTATAAAAGAACAGTAAATAGGTCGTCATCATTTGAAAGACGAGGTTGTCAGCGGCATCACTTAGCCCGTAACTAATCCGTTCCGGCCAAGCCGTTTGCCAAGGTTGTTTCAAGTTATCATCTCCGTTCAATTAGTTTCACATGGTTAAATTGTACACCAATTTAATTTTAGGTGCTGGATTCACGATTAGGCCGGTCACACGTTATGAAAACTTAGATGATAAAAAAATTGCGACAAGAATGTTTGAATTCTTGTCGCAATTTTTAGCGCATTCGATTAAATTTAATTTTTACTCGTTTTACCGAGCTTAGTTAGGGCTGGAATTAAGCCCAAGCTATCTAAAGTTTGGTTTGGTAAGACAACCGTGTTGGAATCACCATTAGCCAAAGCTTTGACGGCTTCCGTGTTTTGGAAGATGAAGTAATTTTCTGAAGAATTGCTCAAGGCGGTATTCAAAATCCGCGTCCGATAAGCATCGGCATCCGCTTCTGTTTGGATAGCAGTCGCTTTCGCCGTGGCGCTATTAACTAAAGCTTCATTTTGCGCCTTGTTTGTCGCTAATAGGGCTTGGTTATTGGCTTCATTTTCCAAGGTGATTGAGCGGCTTTTCCCTTCAGCGGTTGCGATGGTAGCGTCTCGTTCCCGAGTGGCCTGCAATAACTTATTCATGGAAGCTTGAATGTCAGCGGAAGGGTTCACCGAGTCAATATTGACCCGATCGACGTTCAACCCGTAACCAGCGGTGACTGATGAGATTTCCTTGAAGAGGGCGGCGTTGATTTCTTGGGTACCATTTAAGACTTCATTCAATTCTTTATTCCCGATAATCCCACGTAAAGCTGCCCGGGTATCTTGAATCATACTTCGAACAGAATCTTCATTTTTAAAAACAAAATCCTCGATATTAGTCACGTGATATTTCAAAGAAATCTTTACTGAAATTTCAGCGTTGTCCTTGGTAATTACGACTTGTTGATTCAAATCGACGGGGGTTTGGGCCGTTGTTACGGTAATAACTCGTGAAATGAATGGTTTGATAAAGTGAAAACCGGAACCAATAACGCGTTCGAACTTCCCGAATGTTAAAACAACACCCTGATTAGGCTGAGTAATAATCCGAATTGCTGCGACTAAGATAATAATAAGTAATAAAACGATAATGATACCAATAATTAATGCCATCATGACACTTAATTCCCCCTATGATTGTGGCGTAACGACCGTCACAGTTAAGCCATGTGCACTTACTCGAACAATTTCGACTAAGTCGCCAACTTGTAACGGCGTTGCCGCGTGGATATGGTAAAAGATGCCGTAAAACGTTATTCCGTCAGTCAAATCCGTTGCCTTGAGCTGGAATCGCTGGCCGATTAAGCGTTGGTCTAAGTATCCTTCTTGCATAACCCTTCCCACCTTTTCGTTGTAATAGCCTAATTATAGGCTGTTTATGGGGGAATTGATAGGCAGGGGATTACCAGAGGACGCAAAAAAACCTTCGTACGGGAATACGAAGGTCAAAAGGAGTAGGTCACCACGCAATGGGGAGTCGCGTGGTGATGCCCAGTGAACGTTTATTCATATAAGCGGGGGGACGTTCACATGCCGCTCACTGGGGTTGTCAAAGCTATCCGCTCTGACAGATTTCATTACTTTGGAGGAGTAAATGAAAAGAATGTTAATTGTTATAGTAGTAATTTCGGAAGTAACTTCCTTAATTGCTATGAGTAAACTATACCAACGAATTATGAAGAAAGTGTGGCGATGTTTTTTCAATTTTAAGAATAATTCATTAAATATCAACAAATCATTAAAATTATGGCTACCGTGAGGACCGCTGCAATTAAAATTGCGTAAGAATTTATTGATAACGTTTCCAAGATGGTGGCATTTTTTAGGAGAGCGTGTAAAATTAGGACTGATAGACGGCTTTACAATTATAAATAATAGGAGAGTGTTTGCATGAACGAACAAGCTTGTACAACCATTTTAGTCGGAAAAAAGGCCAGTGTGGATGGCTCAACGATGATTGCCCGGAATGATGATACCTTTATGCCCATCACGCCACAAAAATTCATTGTGCATCCCGCAGTCCATGGTCGTAAGGAAACGTTAACCTCTGGTAAAAACGGCTTTACGGCACCATTACCTGCAGATGGTTATCGTTATCAAGGGGTCCCTAATATCGAAGTTGCTGAAAAAGGGGTCTTTGAAGAAAACGGCTTTAACGAAAAAAATGTCGGCGTTTCATCAACTGAAAGTGTTTATGGTAACGAACATACTTTGACGTTTGATCCATTTGTTAAAAATGGCTTGGCCGAAGACTCTTTACCAACGATGGTGACGCCTTTTATTGATTCCGCTAAAGCAGGCGTGCAATATTTAGGCAAATTAATTGCTAAATATGGCTCACCAGAAGGTAACGGCGTGTTGTTTAATGATAAAGATGACGTTTGGTATATGGAAATCGTCACTGGTCATCATTGGGTGGCACAACGGATTCCAGACGACGCCTATGCAGTTGCGGCGAACCAAGTTGCCATTCAATGGGTTGATTTTGATGATCCAGATAACTTTATGTGGTCTGACGGCATTCAAGAGTTTGTGACCGCTCATCATTTGAACCCTGATAAAGCTGGTTTTAACTTCCGGCATATCTTTGGAACTGACAACGAAAAAGATCGTCATTACAATACGCCACGGGTCTGGTATGGGCAACACGTCTTCAATCCAGAAATTGAACAAGATCCACAATCAAGCGAATTACCATTTATTTGCCATGCAGCTAAGTTGATTTCAGTGGCGGATGTGGAATATGTCTTAGGGTCACATTATAATGAAACTCAATATGATCCTTTCACTGATTCACCGGACGCTAAGAAGTTCCGACCGATTTCAATGAACCGGACGCAAAATGCGCACGTGATGCAAATCAGAAATGATGTGCCAGCTGAACAAAGTGCTATCATGTGGATGACCTTTGGGACCCCTGCTTTTGCACCATTCTTGCCATTCCATGCGAACATTTCAGAAACTGATCCAAGTTTTGCCAACACACCATTAACTTATGACCGTAAGAGTGCTTATTGGTTATATCGGACGGTCTCAATGATTGTGGAATCGCATTATGCTGACTTCGTTCAAGATGACATTGATTATTTGAAAGAATGCCGGATGGACTTAGGTCGCTTTGTTGCAGCTACGGATGCTGAAGCGGCTAAGTTGACTGGTGCTGACTTAACAGCTTTCTTGACTGCCCAAGACAAAGTGATGGTTGCGGATATGCGGGATAAGGCTGAAGCGTTGATTGGTCGTTTGATTACGAAGGGCTTAACTTTATCGAAGTTAACCTATAATGTTGATATCAATCTTTAAAATTTTGCTTTAGTGCATCAGCGTGTATAATTAAGGTATCAATCGAAAGGGGTGATCTGAAATGGATGAAAATGTCTTATTTAATCCGGGCGATGCAATTTCTGAATCACACGATTATAACGAAGCGTTGCGGAGCGCGGATATCTATAATGCGCAACATGGTCGTAAACGTGGTCTGTTGATTGCAAAACCATTGGAAGAGGATCATGGCTATTCAGTTTTTTATGCAGATGATCTCATTTCGACGGACAAGCAGGCACCCGTTGCCCGTAAGTACCACGTTGAAAAACGGTTGTCTTAAAGTGATGGATGTTAGTTAGATTTGAGTAAGTAAGCGCGGAACAGACTAAATTTTGGTGCTCATTTTGGCACCTTGATAAAAGCAAACAATCGGTTTAAGAATTCACAAAATTCTTGAACCGATTGTTTTTATTTAGGGATTGATATTGGTATGGCTTTAGGACCAATTTTAGGGGGTACTTATCCCGGCTTTTCTACCGTTCAATATAATCCGGGACTACTGGAAAAGCAAGGCTTAACTCACGCCCCCCAGTTAGCTTGTTTCAGCAATAAAAAAAGACGCCTGGAGTTTAAGCGCCAAGCGTCCATTGCTGTTATAAATTACCAGTATTTTTCAAACGTTTTTCTAATAAATAAGCATCCATGTACCCAAATGACAACTCAACGACTTGATCCAATTCAATCAAGGTGCCAATTCGATTAACTTGATTATCCTCATCAATGTTATAAAAAATAAAATGGCCATTGGTTAACGTGCCCGGATAACCGGTCATATCAGGTAAGCCCGGATTACTGGTTGTGAGATGCAAGAGGTTATTAAAATTCCCGGCTTGGCGTAGTAGTGTTTCAAATAAATCAGTAGTGGCGTCAAATAAGCGTTCATCGTTTAAAACGGGTTGCACGTTTAGCTCATATTGTTGGTTCAATTCAATGAAACCTAGCATGGTTTGCAAGTAATCCGATTGCACGGTCACCGACTCGATTAATGACCGGCGACATAAGGTGTAACCACCGAATTGACCCGTCATATCAACGAGATTGATTAAGACGCTGTCGGCGTTCAAGGTATTAATAAAGCCCACGAAGAACATGTCGGAGCCGTCCGCTGATTGAATCGCAATTAATTGATGGTCCGCTTGCGCATGGACCAGGGTGTTATTAACAGCTAAGTCGCCTGTCACTTTTAGCGTATTAACATGGTGATAGTCGGTTTTGACAAAGGCACTTTCAAGTAAAAGCTCATTGCCGCGAAATTCGATAATCTCGACTTGATCATAAGCGATTGTTTGCGCGGGTTGTTTTTGATAATTGAATTTATCGAAAGTTTGAAAGTTAAATTGCTGTTCGGCTAATGTCTGTACTTGACCTTCTAAATAATTATCGCTGTCCGTTTGAACGAGCAAGATGATTTGATTGGTCGTTAAGGCATCTGCCAGAATTTGTGGCAACTCCGCATGGTGCGCATTAAAAGGCGTTGTTAGTTGTGGGAGCGTGCTGAGGCCTTCAACGTCGGCATTTTCAATGCGAAAAGCCATATTGTCTAAGTCTTCACTCATCGTTTCGACTTCATCGATAATCCGATAGCGCATAAAGACGGCCCCATCTTGGAGACCGGCATCGTCATAAGTGTTTAAGATGACGCCGTCGGGTGCCAGACTATCAATATAGCCGGTATAAACGACCTCGCTGTCGGCTTGATATAGATTGATGAGATGGGCCTGTTGCTCGGCCAATTGTAATTCTGTCTTAATTGAACTCATCTGGTCTAACCCCCTTTGATTGTTATCAATCCATCATAGCACGTTTCGATAGGTAACCGGGATTTTTAGTTTGTTTAGCAGTGGTGCTAAAAAAGTTGCGTTGAAATTTCTGATTAGAAATTTCAACGCAACTTTTAGTTATTTTTTGAGTTAACCACGGAAGTAGCCGTAACTGCCTAAAATTGCTAGAACATACCCGGTAGCAATTACTAGTGAAAAGAGCATGCCACTGGTCTGGTTGAGTCCCAACCGCTTAAAAAAGTGTAGACAACCACTAGTTAGCGTTGCCAAAGCGATTCCGATTAAAATGGCACTCAATGTGCAGCCCCATTTACCGAGTAACGCACTGCCAATGCTAATAATTGTTAAAACGACGATAATCAGCACTCGTCGTTGATTAGTTAGTCGTTGTTGCATCTCATCATCCCACCATAAATTAGTTGACGTATTGAACGTTCTGCTTAGTAAAATTTTACCATTAATGGCCTATTTTTGACAAGTTATTACTAATTAGTGGGTGAAAAAGATGAGCTTAGGGCACCGGATTGGTTAGGCTTGCTTACGAGCTGTGGCGACTAAATTATCCGGCAAGACATCATCGAAGGCGTGGAACTTATCAATAATGGTGTTAGCTGAATTTTGGAATTTACGTTGTTCTGGGGCGGTCAAGGCTAACGTCGTGACCGCTTCAATCCCGTCTTTGCCAATAATAGCGGGCTGACCAACGTAAGTCCCGTATTTTTCGCTGTAGGCAGAAACCGGACAAGCTAACCGAGCATTAGCAAAAACGGCTTCGCTTAACTTAACGGCACAAGTTGCAATGGCAAAGCTGGTATACCCTTTACCGGAGTGAACGGCCCAGCCGCCATGCCGAGCTTCTGCTTCTAATGCATCCAAGTCCAAATGATGAGATTTAACGAGGTCAGTAATGGGAATGCCGTTAACCTGGACTGTTGACCAAGCGGTGAATTGGGATTCGCCATGTTCGCCATAAACGTAACCGCTAATGTTTTTAGGATCGCAGTCAAAAGTTTCGGCAACCACTTTTTGCATCCGGGCCGTATCAAGAAAGGTCCCAGTGCCAAAGACTTGTTGGCGCGAAAGTCCGGTGGCTCGCTGGAAGAAGTGGGTGATTGCATCACAAGGATTCATCGTATCGATTGCCACCCCGTTAAAACCGGTGGCCTTAACCTTAGGTGCGATTGACTGGACGATTTGTTTCGTATATTCGAATTCCGCCCAGCGATTACCAGAAGCGTGATCTAAAGCGTGAATATTACCACTAGTAATGAATAAAATATCAGTATCAGTTAATTCGCTGTAGTCGTTAATCTTGATAATTGTGCGACTATCTAATCGCGCTTGCGCGTCTTGCAAATCTAGTTGTTCGGCACGGGCTTTAGCTTGATTAGTGTCGATTAAAATTAATTCGTCAGCAATTCCTTTACAAACTAAAGTATAAGCAATGGTGGCGCCGACATGGCCCACCCCGATAATGGCATATTTACGCATAAACATCATCCTCCTGTTTTTTTGTTAATAAGATTGAAATTAATAATCTAATTTGTTTTTAATATAACGAGGCTTAGCTTACAGCGGGTCTCCATACCTGTCAATTGTCGAAAACGTTTTCTTGATGAGGTCATTATAATATTAAGTTCAGTACTAAGCTGTGCCGATAAGTTACGGTACTTGGCTTAAGATAATTAACCTTAAAAAGAGATGTCATAAGATATAACAATAAATCCTTTTAATCGGTTAATAATCTGAATAAAAAAAGCAAAATAACCCAAATTATTAAAAAATAATGGGCAACCTCAATAATTAATGTTATAATTTCTCACATCAAATGGTATGGATTGGAGTTATGATTATGAATGCTGCAAATTCAACGTTCTTAGTTCTATCTAGTATATTGGTATTGTTCATGACACCAGGATTAGCCTTCTTTTATGGTGGCTTAGTCTCTAAGCGGAACGTTGTTAATACGATGTTATCCGTTTTTATGATTTGCGGACTCGCAATCCTACTATGGTTATTATTAGGGTATTCGCTCTCATTTTCTGGTGATTTTGGTGGGATCGTTGGTAATTTAAAGGCGGTCTGGTTACACGGGGTCAATCTACAAGCGTTAACCCCGACTAAAATCCCCAACGGGTTATATTTAATTTTTCAAATGATGTTTGCTATTATCACACCGGCGTTGTTCGTCGGGGCAGTCGTTGGTCGCATTCGGTTTAAGTTCTTGTTGGCGTTCATTGCTTTTTGGTCCATCTTAATCTATTATCCAATGGTCCACATGGTCTGGGACAATGGGCTACTGGCCAAGCTTGGCGTGATTGATTTTGCTGGTGGGACAGTTGTCCACATTAATGCCGGGATTACCGCGCTTGTATTATCGGCGTTTTTAGGCCCACGGTATAACTACGGTAAGGGTGAAACGCAACACTATAACATTCTGTGGGTCCTATTGGGTACGGCTATTCTTTGGATTGGGTGGTACGGGTTTAATGCAGGCTCAGCATTAGCCATTAATGGCATTGCGATTCAGGCATTTCTAACCACGACGGTGGCAACGGCTACGTCAATGATGACGTGGATGGTGATTGAAATGACCACTAAAGGGAAGCCGACTTTAGTCGGGGTTTGTACGGGGACCTTGTGTGGCCTAGTTGGTATTACCCCGGCCTGTGGTTATGTGACAGTTAGTGGGGCCTTTTGGATTGGCTTAATTGCGACGCTGACAAGCTATACCTTCATTACGTTAGTGAAACCACGTTTAGGGATTGATGATGCGCTAGATGCCTTTGGCTGTCATGGTGTTTCTGGGATAGTGGGGAGTATCTTGACTGGCTTATTCGCCACAAAACAAGTGAATGCCAGTATTGCGTTAAATGGGTTGTTTTATGGGGGTGGCTGGAAACTATTCGGGTTACAGGTGCTGGCGACCGTAGCCACGATTGGTTTCACCACGGTAATGTGTGTGGTGATTATCGTTATTTTGAAACGTTTGATCAAAATGCGGGTCGATGTGGCCGAAGAAAAATTGGGCTTAGATCAAGGTGAACACGGTGAGGTTGCAGATTACACGGTTCCCATCAGTTCGGAGTTAACCGATATTCAAGTACATCAAAATGAATTCCAAGGGCAGTTAGCCCGATTATTAGATCGACATCAACGGTTTCGGTAAACCGGTTGCTGATTTTAAAAACGCCCTTCATGCTGGTTAAATGAAGGGCGTTTTTGAGTGGCGTGAGCCATCGTTATTAGGCGTCAATGATGGCGAATTCAAGCCAGCCATATTTGGATGAGCCAGTTTTGATAAAGGTGCTACTGGCGTTTATTTGCCATAAGAATTTTTCGGTTGCTAGTCCATTGGTGTGGCAAAACGCCTTCAGCTTAGTTAAGCCGTGATGAATACCAGCCGCATTGTTTTCAACTAACACACAAGCGTATTTGCCAGCCGCTTTTTCGATGGTCGGCATTGGGATGGTGGCAGCATCAGTCATAACTTCTCTGATTATCCGAAATGAAGCGGTGTCATAGTCGGCTGGCTGATCAACTGCTAAGGTGGTTAAAAAGCCCGATTTGTTCGTGTCCATAACGGCTAACGAATCCAGCTGATGATAGAATTCAGAGAATAATTGGGCGACCTCTGCTGCAGTACAGCCGACTGATTGGCGCGAACACCAGAATCTTTTTTTGTGTCGCTCGTTTACTACAGGTTGATAGAATGACGTGTTAGCAATGACGGCCTGATTTTCAAGCCTTTTATTAATGACCTTTTTAATTCTAACAAGTTCATTGATTTTATCATCAATTTTACTTTGGGTGTCTAACAGTTGCGAAATGGCAACATCGGTCGATTGATCCTTAATTTTTTTGATTTTTTCTAAGGGGATGCTCAAGTTTCGTAAACCTAAGATGAATAGTAACTCATATAACTGATCATAGTCATAGTAACGGTAACCGGCCTTGGTTTTGTAGTTCGGGGTAAAGAGGGCTTCTTGATCGTAAAAGATTAAGGTCCGCCGGGTTGTATGGGCTAATTTAGCCATTTCACTTATTTTTAACATAGATAAGCTTCCTTCATTGACTGTCACGTTACGTTACAGCATATAATTAAGGATAACATTAATGATAGGAGCACAAAAATGAAAAATCAAATGCAAGCAATTAAAATTAGTCAACCCGTTGATGCCAAGGATTTAGTTCCTGAATGGGTTGCACGACCAGTTATTAAAGCCGGGTATGTCCTGATTAAAGTTAAGGCGTTCGGGGTTAATGAGTCAGAAGTGACTAGTCGTAAAGGTGAATCTTCAGCGGACTTTTCTTATCCAAGAATATTGGGTATTGAAGGCGTCGGCGTTGTTGCAGCGGTTGGCGAAAACGGCTCATTGGCGGTCGGCCAAAAGGTTGCGACGATGATGGGCGGCATGGGGAGAGCTATTGATGGGTCCTATGCAGACTATACCTTAGTCAAAGCAGAAAACGTTATCCCGATAACGACAAGCCTGGACTGGGGCATTGTTGGGGCTTTACCGGAGATGTTGCAGACGGCTTATGGGTCACTCAAGCGTGGCTTAGACTTGCGTGAAAATGACATCCTTTTAATTCGTGGTGGTTCCTCGACAGTCGGGCTGATGGCCGCTGATCTCGCCAAACAGATGGGGGCAACCGTTATTTCAACGACCAGAAATATGGATAAGTTAGCAGCCCTGACCAAATATGGTGCGACTTATCCGGTATTAGATGATCAAAACTTTGATGAAAAGATGCATCAATTGGCACCCAATGGGGTCGATAAAGTCCTAGAGTTAGTTGGGGTTACGACCTTATTTCAAGATATTAAGTATTTGAAAGCGGGTGGCAAATTGTGCTTCACCGGTGCTTTGTCAGGTAAATGGACGGTCACTGACTTTTCACCATTCATGATTCCAACCGGAACCTTTCTAACGAGCTATGCTGGTGAGGCACAAGATTTGCCAGCAACGGTCTTTAATCGTGTTTTGAAGGAAATTGAACAGGGCACGCTGACTGTTCCAATTGCCAAAACTTATCATGGCTTAGCGGCAGTTGGACAAGCGCAAGCCGACTTAGAAGCCGGTCACGATAGCGGTAAACATGTCGTCGTCTTGTAGAAAAACGATTTCATGGGCGATTAGAACACTAATTTAAATAGGAACAACAAAAAGCTAGCCTAATTGACGCATATTCTGCATCGGTTAGGCTAGCTTTTTTGGTTACCGAGTAATTAAAATAATGTCTGCACGGTCCCAGTCACTTCGTCACCTAAGATGGCGTTAGTCACAAGGCGGTCAAAGTAAGATGTTTCAACCACCCCAGCGAGTAATTTGAGTTGGTGATTCAGTTCAGATAACTGTGCATAGTTGGGGAATTGACAGTCGATAATGAGATTACCGTTATCGGTAAGGGTCAAGCCATCACGATTGGTGGCGGTGCGAACCGTCGCTTGACCGCCACGAGCAGCCACTTCTCGCATGACTAAAGCCAACGCTCGCGGTAAAACTTCTAATACTAATGGGATTTTAGGATCAAAGGAATCGACTAACCGTGATTGTAAGGTTAATAGCCAATAATTATCGGCTAAGCTCGCAATAATCTTTTCGTTCGTATGGATGCCACCACCGCTTTTTAAAGCTGAGCCGTGGTGGTCGAGTTGATCACAGCCATCAAAGGCAATGTCAATGCGATCACAGTATTGCGGATCAATCACGGTGTAGCCGAGAACGGTCGCCAATTGGCGGGTGGTCGGTGAGGGAGTCACTACTTGAATGTCGTTGACGAAGTTCGCTGCTTCATTGACGAGTTCACCAACTGTTGAACCGCCACCAAAGCCGACGACCATCCCCGGTTGAATGTGTTTGAGTGCCGCTTGCGCGATTGTTTGTTTAATGGTCATTAGGGTCACTTCCAAAGTTATTTAGATTATGATTATCATACCACGGAAGGGTTACTGATGAGCTAGAACGTCTGGTTAACTAACCTGAACTGCTGGGGCGATGTGACATTTTTGGGTGATTTTGAGCCGTTAAATGGGGATTCTTAGCAAATGGTCCTACACTATAACTGTATTGATGGCTACCTTGATTATGGTGAAAGGGGTAACAGCAATGCAAAGCATTCGAAATAAACTCGAGTTAATGGCATTGACCTTAATCATGAGCTTAAGTATGAGTCCCGTTGCTCAGGCAGCGGCTACGCCATTTGGGGTTAATCGTTGGCAAAAGCCACAGGTCACGTACGTGATGACCGGGTCCACTCATTACCGCGATATTTATGTCACGGCGATTAAGGCTTGGAACGCAACCGGTCAGTTTCGATTCGTACCAGGGTCTGCGGCACATCATCAGGTGACTTTGGGGACTAGTACAGCGACGACCGGACGTTATCACCTGTTAGCCGGATTAACGCTAATGTATGAGCAACCCAATCATTACTTTGCTAAGGCACAAGTCCTGCTATTAACTCGAAATTTAATGACTTACCATTACACCACCACGAGTCAAGTACACGTGGCTGAACATGAACTTGGACATGTGATTGGGTTACAACATAGTCGTGATTCGCGCAGTGTGATGTTAGCCGACAATCGTTACAATCATATTAGTCAGGCCGATATTGCGGCAGTCAAAAAGCGATATCAATTACCGGTTGGCGAAGATTCAACCAAATAGTTTTTTTAATTGCATGACCAGTATAGCTATCAATTCAAAAAAAGTGACACTGGACCCCACTAGTTTTGATGTTACCGGTGTTCACTTTTTATGCGCCGATTAAAGTTTTAAGTGGGCGTTTTTTCCGCTAATAAGTTTAAAATATTAAACCTTGATATTGATTGACACTCGTTTAAAATAATTCTAAACTAAAGCTAATGTGTTGGTAAGCGCTGACACTAGGACGTGATTCAATGGTAATTATTGTTTAGAATTTTAAGGGGATGTCGAGATGGCAAAAAAAGTCTATACTGATTATTTTTTTGATGAACCAGCTTATAATACGCACGATGGTGGCTATATTCCGTTAGTCACACCGCAATTAGCGCCACAACCGTTGGCGATTCCACCGCTGTTGCAACCAGATAAACAGACAGCGACGGATGATTACTACACGGTTAAAGCTGAAACTAGTGAAACTCAATTTTTACCAGGTAAAAAAACGAAAACTTGGGGCTATAATGCGGGCTTCTTGGGGCAAACAATCGTTTTCCATAATGGGAAACAAACGCATATTGATTTGAAAAATGCATTACCAGAATTAACGACCTTTCATTGGCATGGGTTAAATGTGCCCGGACCAATTACGGATGGTGGCTGTCATGCCCCCGTATATCCTGGTAAAACGAATCATATTGATTTTAAAGTCATGCAACCAGCCGCAACCACGTGGCTCCATGCGCATCCTTGTCCATCAACGGCGACCCAAGTCTGGAAAGGCTTAGCGGCAATGGTGATTATCCAAGATGATGTGGAAGCGCAATTACCGTTACCCCGAAATTATGGCGTGGACGATATTCCGTTGGTTCTACAAGACCGTGAATTTCATGCGGATAACCAGTTCGATTATCGGGCTGATTATGATCCCGATGGTGTGCAAGGGCATACCGCATTAATCAACGGGACCATCAATCCTTATTTTGAGGTGACCACCCAACGGATTCGCTTGCGGATTTTGAATGGTTCTAATCGACGTGAATGGCGGTTACACTTTGACGATGGGTTAACATTTGCCCAAGTGGGCTCCGATGGCGGGATTATGCCAGCACCAGTCTATCTGTCAAAACTCATGATTACTTGTGCTGAACGGGATGAAATCGTGATTGATTTCGGCCAATATCAACCTGGTGATGAAGTGACATTGATGTCTGACGAGACGCCATTATGTCATTTCCGAATCAAGTCCTTTGCGCCGGATAACACAACGTTGCCAGACCATTTGGTGGACATTCCGGATGAAGCCCCGACCCCTGGGGTACCCGTTCGTAAGATTACGATGGATGGTATGGATGAAGAAGTTGCGATGGATGGCAAAAAGTTTGATATGGAACGGATTGATGCGCGCCAGAAAGTCAATGATGTGGTCATCTGGGAAATTACGAATACGAATAGTACCAAAAACGGGATGGTCCATCCATTCCACGTGCACGGGACGCAATTCACGGTCTTGGCCCGTAACGATGGTCCAGTCTATCCGAATGAACACGGCCTGAAAGATACTGTGGGCGTGAATCCAGGTGAGACGGTTCGGATTAAAGTCAAGTTTGATTTGACCGGTGTCTATATGTATCACTGTCACATTATTGAACATGAAGATGGTGGCATGATGGCACAGATTGAATCCTATGATCCGGATCATCCACAGACGTATCATCTGATGGATATGACCACCCTACGCAATGCTTTTGCTGAAGAGCAAGGCGTTAAACCAGAAGATGTTTGGATGCCAGGAATGTAAGCAATAAGCATAGGTCAAAGGAACTTTTGCGACCTATTTTGGGTTCTTTGATAACACTACTGTGATGAAAAAAGTGAATCGCTAAGCTTGGACCGATAGATCAAGCTTAGCGATTCACTTTATTTTTTTGAGGATTCAATAATTGGTTTACTTACCGCCATCAATTTCTTGTAGCACAAACTAAAGCCTAAAAAGAAACTGGCAGCTAATAAAGCAGTTAATGGTAACGCCCTAAACATATTGGTTGGTAAAACAAGTCCTAATAATGGAAAAGCATAAGCGGCAGGTAATTTTAAGTGCAGTAACTGGAGTAGCCCAAAGACTAGTGGCAGGCTAATCAAAGTCGTGACTAACCAGGCTGAGAAAAGTAAATGAACTAAAACACCAATCGTTGCGGCACCGGCTAAGGCGATGATTTGTTTGCTAGCCATTTTACCACTGTAAGTGGGTTGTTGCAGGACCTCGAAAAAGACAACTAATACGGGTGGCATTGCCGCTAGTTGTGGTTGGCCGACTAACCAAACTGCACTCGTCCAAACGATAACCGCACCCATGAAAATAAAGATAGTCTGATAGCTAGAACCTGAACCTTTACCCAGGCCTTGATGCAAGCCGCGGATTAGGACGCCCACCATCAAGATGAGTGTGAATAAGAAAATGGCGACGATAAAAGACCAATGGGTCGCATTAACAATAATCGGGAGTAGCCCCGTAGCAAAAGCTGGGGCTAGGGTTGAGCGTAACACGCTTAACAATAACAGCATCAGTGCAAGTGCTACCAAGACCTTTTCAGGGTAAGTTAAGGCTAATTGATTGATGAAAAAACCAATGACGGCTGTCCCGGACGGTACTAAGAAGATCTTATAAGGTTGACGTAGCCAAGTCGGGTTATGGTAAATCCACATACCGGTAGTTAACGCTGCGATTTCTGGTAAAATCACCTCGTAATCGTTGAGCCAAGTCGCAGCTGCAACCATTAGTAGGACTAGTGTGAACCCCACCAGATAATCGCGTAAGTCGCGGTTAATTAAATGCATCTTATCTCGATAACCTCCTCGTTGATGATATATAAAAGTATTGAATTTAGTCAATTGTTTTCGATTATAACACAACTAATCAGGGCTTTCAGGTCGACTGATGGGCATTTAAATGATGAAGTAAAGTAATAATTAATTCCAAAACTATATTTAAATCAATTCTCAAACTAGTTGATGTGGTGATAGCTTTAGCTTTAGTCGTTAGTTTGTTAAACTTAGAGTATTAAATGGGTTATAAAAGGTGGGGTTAAGAATGGCAATTGCAGCAATGGTGATGGCGGTATTAGTTGCGTTAGAACATTTCTTCATTTTGTGGTTAGAGATGTTTAATGCCGATAGTGAGATGACGGCACAAGCATTTGGGATACCGCGAGCACAGTTAGCACAGCCAACCGTGCAACTTCTATTTAAGAACCAAGGGTTGTACAATGGCTTTTTAGCGGTCGGCATACTCTTTAGTTTGTTTGTCGTACCAGCGGTGGCTAGTACTGGCGTAACGTTATTTTTCCTGGCGTGTGTCGTCGTAGCGGCTATTTACGGAAGCGTTAAAGTTAGCAAAAGTATTATGATTATTCAAGGGTTACCCGCATTAATTGCCTTCGGTTTAGTTTGCTTAGCTTAAGTAAGTCTGAGCAGCCGATTATGGGTGTAGCGGTCAGTATTTTAGACGACTGATACCAAATAAGCACTGCAAGAATTCAAAAAATTCTTGCAGTGCTTATTTTTTCTGAGTTGGTTAGCCGTTATTTTTTACCAATTACCGTGGTTTCAGCGGTGGCTAAAATATGACCAGCACTCGCTTTATAGAAGCCATTTAACCAATAACCCGGTGCTAGCGGGAGGGTTGTGTCCAAAGCATAGAGGGTGAAAGTATACTCGTGGTCTTGGTTAGGCGGATAGGGACCCACGTAATGTTGTGTGATCTTTAAATCAGTCTCACCCGTAACTCCTCCGGCAGTCGAGTTGTTGCCTTGAACCATTGGCACCACCCCAGTTTGGCTGGCGTTGGCGGGAATCGTTGTTGTTTCGGCAGGTAAGTTGGCGGCAATCCAATGAATCCACGTAAAGCCGCTAACTGGAATCGCATCGTGATCGTAAAAAGCAAAGGCGAGCGTCTGGGTACCAGCGGGCACAGCCGTGATATGAATTGGAAACGAAATAATAGGATGGCCCTTATATTGTTGTTCTGGGGCAGCTTGCTTACTGTATTCTGCGGCGAGGACGCCGTTTTCGGTTGGAATTGAAACTTTCATCAAAAAACCTCCTTAAAGTTGTGGTGCCGATAATTCTGATAGTCGTTGCCGTAATGCCGGGTCGACCGCGGTGATATAGAGCCCATAGCGCCCGCGTTTCATTAAAACGTTAATCGAATTAAAAACGATTTGTACTTTTAATTTCGCCAGTTCACCTAAATCTGATCGATTTTTAAAGGCCTCTTGATCTTCGTAGTGGTCCAAATGAATGATGACGCGATCCGTTGCGGCATCGTAGCCCACCGATGGGCCTAAAATAACACCGGCGTAGTTGAGGTCGAAGCCTTGAATCGTATAAATTGAGCCAACTTCATTTAAGGTTTCGGGTCGCAAGGCCCATGGATCGTCAGTCAGATTAACTTTATCCCACGGGAGCTTGAGATGACCGGCAGTGACGTACCAAGTGCCATGATTGACCACATAGGGAAAGTCGGCAGTCGCAATGAGGCGCGCCAAGTGTACTTGCTGATCACGTTGGCGAATTAGGTCATACATGGGTTGACCGTCAGCAAAAATCCGGAAATCAAAGTTCGCATCAACGGGTTGTGGCAATAAGTGGCCTTGGGTGAATTGGTCGATCCAATTCACCACCTGTGCATTCCCAGTAACTCGGAATTGCTCATCTAAATTGAACGTTTCGTGTGGATATTGGGCTAAGAAAGGTTGTAAATCCGCCGCTTGCCAGTAACTTTTTAATTTTAAGACTTGATGGCTGTCGAAGACTAAGACGACTACCCGGCTATGCTTGATGAGTTCCGCTAACTGATTTTGACCGTTAAAGCGATTATAACGGTCGGGTTGGGTGAGTAAAAGGTGCGCTTCATCAATAAAGACCACATCAGCCTGGTGGTCAGTTTTGCTTAACCGATTAATTAGTGGCGTCGGTTTTTGGAAATCCTTTTTACGTAAATCTGGCGCTGAACCAGCTAATCGTTTATAGATTTTCAGCATTTCGTTGTGATTGACAACTAAATAATTATCAGTGCCCTGTAAGGCGTTTGGCGTTTCACTGCGACTTAAGGCTTGTAAACGACTAAAAGCAGCGGCTAGCACAGCACTTTTGCCAGTACCGGCATCGCCGTGAATGACGAATAAGCCAGTCGTCGGTTGCGCCAAATGCGTGGTGATAAAAGTCAGTAACGCATGTTCTAATTGTTGTTGTGCGGGTGACAAAGCGGCTGTCGCGGTCAGCTTAAAGGTCGCCGCACTAAGTTCAGTTGTCATAAAAAGCCCCCTGTCGCTTATTGTAACGTAACGTCAGTATTAATTGAAATGATAATAATTACAGTCGGTGGTAAAATAAGATTAAACGAGTTGGTTCTGGGAGGGATATTTATGAGGCTTGATTTTTCGGTGGCAGTTCACAGTTTATTGTACTTAGATGATCATCGGGCAGATAAGGTATCTAGCCGCGAATTAGCGCAATCTTTACATTTGAATCCAGTAATGATTCGTAATATTTTGTCTGTGTTACATAAGGCAGGCTATCTGCTTGGGACAGTCGGTAAATATGGCGGTTACCAACTAGAGAAACCCTTAGTTGCGATGAATTTAGGCGATTTATATGACTTAACGATTCCACCCACTTTGAGTTATGCGCGCTTTATTACCGGCCATTCCCGAACCGATGATGAGGTTGAGACTTCGCCGATTGCGGCCAATTTAAGCGAATCATTGACTGACTTGTTTACGGTGGCGGACCAACAGTATCGGGCCTATTATCATCAATTTACGATGGCTGACTTAAAACGCGATACCCACCATCATGGGTATTTTTTGGCGCAAAAGCCACCTTTAGATTCTTAATGTGAGGCGTAAAATCCCTCAAAAACTTAGGCTAGTAGTTGCTACCAGCTTACTTTGAAACGGAATAGCGTTAGCGGATTGTCGCGGGTGCTTGAACGTGCTATCTTTAATGACATTAAAGGTAACCAGCATTTAAGAGGAGGCCCTGGCAATGGCACCACGTTTAGTCTTAGTTCATGAAACTGACCGTTATCGGGAATTATCAGAAAGTCGTTATTGGGTAGAATCTGCTGATTTTTGGGGTGTGGATGGTCGTGGTAATACGGTTAATGAAGCCATCGGCAATCTTTTAACTCACTTAGTGCAATATTGTCGTGACTATTACCAACGGAACTTATGGCAACTGGACAATCGGTTGTTACAGCTAGATCATGTCGATGCCGTATTGGCTTACGTCAAGGCCGGCAAATCACCGGCGCCGTTATTTCGTTTCAAAGTGTTGCCATGTACAACCACTGCCTTGACCAGATAATTGATAAATTCTTAAAGAAGCATTCATATTTCCACCACAATCCTGCGGTACACTGAACCATATTATGGGAACTGCAAACTATTGGAGGGTTGTTTGATGGATTTAGATAAAGTTTATCAACTGATGGATAAGTTTGAGCAAAGTAGTTTAACTGATTTTGAATATCGTGATCAAGAATTTGAGATTCAACTGGGTAAAAAGGGTCATCGTAAAGCAACCGTGGCCGGCCAGCCGGTTCCGTTACCTAACGCGCCCGTTACTGAGGTAGCCCCCGTGACACCAGCGCCAGTCGTGAACACGCCGGTGACCCCAGCAGCGACACCCACTCCGGTGGGGACGCGGTTAGCGCCAGAACAGACTACCGATGAAATTGACCCCAAAGAATGTGTGACGGCGCCAGTCGTGGGTATATATTATCAAGCACATTCGGCGGATGAAGCGCCTTATGTTAAGATTGGCGATCATGTTAGTGTGGGTCAACAAGTGGGCTTGATTCAGGCGATGCAGATGATGCGGCCAGTCGTAGCCCAACAAGCTGGGCAAGTAAAGGCCTTATTAGCTAAAAATGGTGATGAAGTTAACTTTGGGCAACCATTATTACAATTGGCGTTAGATACGCCTAGTGAGGTTTAACTCGTTCTTAAAATTAATAAAAACGGCAGCGACGACTTATCCTAGTTGGATGAGTTATCGTTGTCGTTTTTTGCGTTAGTGCTAAATGACTGATTAGTTATCTTGACGTGTGGCGGCCAAGTCAATTTCACGAATATTAACATTTTGAGGCATGTCATAGATGAATTTGACCGTTGTGGCAACGTCTTTCGCAGCCAAAGTCGTGCCGCCCATGGTGGCTTTCCAAGCTTCATAATCGGTTAAGGCTTGTTGGTCCGTCACGTGAGTCAATAGTTCAGTTTCACCGGCACCCGGTGCGACTAGTGAGATACGCACATTATCATTGGCGACTTCTTGGCGAATCGTTTCGGATAAGCCGTGGACACCAAATTTACTAGCGACGTAAGCCGCATGGTTAATGAAAGATTTAAACCCAGCAATTGACGACATGTTGATGATGGTTCCGTGTTGGCGAGCAACCATCGCTGGGAGCACGATTTGAGTGCCATTCAAAACGCCCATGACATTGGTGTCGAGCATTGTTTGCCATTCTTTCGGGTCTTGTCGCTGCACATTACCGAGTAACATCACGCCGGCATTGTTGATTAACAAATCAGTGGCACCGTATTGTGCTTCGGCGGTCCGAATGGCTTGCTCTAAAGCGGCATAATCGGTCACATCAACGGCTGCCGTGAGGACATTATCAAAGTTTAAAGGTAATGCTTTGATTTTTTCAAGTCGCCGACCTAATAAAAGTAAGGGGTAGCCTGCAGCATTAAATAGTTTTGCGTCTTCAGCGCCAAAGCCGGAGCTAGCACCGGTAATAACGACCAATGGTTTTTGTGTTTTCATAAGTAGCCTCCAAATTAATAACTTGATTGATTGTAGTATATAATCTAGAGTTAACTCTAAGTCAAGTAAAATTAAAAGAAGGAAGTTTTAGAGATGACCTATTCAATCGGCGAAGTTGCCAAAAAGTTAGCGATTAGCCCATACACGTTACGCTACTATGATAAAGCCGGGCTATTACCCTTTGTTGATCGGAATGCAGCCGGTCGCCGGCGATTTAAAGATAATGATTTTAATTATTTGGAAGTAATCATGTGTTTAAAGGAAGCCGAGGTACCAGTAAAACAAATTGCAGCGTTCATTGCACTTTGTATGGCTGGTGATACAACGTTGCAAAGTCGGTATGACTATTTAGACCAGCACGAGACCGAGTTGGAAGAAAAAATGGCCCGGATGCAACAGACGTTAGACTTTTTACGTTGGAAAAAGTGGTATTACAAGACTGCTTTGCAAGCGGGAACGGAAACAAGCCATTATTTACCGCACACCAATCACGTGGATCCAGCGGTCCGGCAGGAATTTGATCGGTTAGTAGCTAACGGTGCGGACCCTAAGCAGTTAGGCCAATTGCATGCGGCTGATCAACGAGTCGCGGATTAAATGTGAAGCCTGGGCCAAAAGTCAGTTGGTGTCGCTTAACCTTCCAATCAGAGGTTAACGCGCATTAACTGACTTTTGGGCCCCTTTTTTGTTTGCAAAAATGGTGATTTGATGAGAAATCGGTCACGGTCATGGGGGCAAGTTACTTCATATTAAGCGGGTGCTTTTGGAGTGACTCAAGTTTGGAGACTTATCGAACGCGAGGGTTTAGCCACGTCCTCGTCTGGTGGATTTGTTAAGCTTAAGTTGTTACTAAGTCAAATAAGGAGGCGCGCGATGTTTTATGATCAAACTTCACAAACGGTATTGACTGATTTAGCTACGAGCCGGCAGACCGGCTTATCGGTAGCTGAGGCCCAACAACGACTTATTAAGGCTGGCAAAAATGAAATGCAAACTGACCCGCCGACTCCGATTTGGTTAGTGTTGTTGCGGAGTTTTAAAGAACCCTTAGTGATTATTTTATTGTTGGCGGCATTATTATCAGTCATTAGCGGTAGTTATGACTTAATTCAGACTGGCAATGGGGATCATGCCCGGTCATCATTTTATGAAGCAATTGCCATTATCATTTTGATATTGATTAACAGTGGCTTGTCCGTCTGGCAAACGGTGAATGCGCGAAAATCATTGGCGGGATTAAAAGCGATGAATAATCATCAAGTGGCCGTGTTACGTGATGATTTATGGGATAAAGTGGCGGCTAACCAGCTGGTCACCGGTGATATTATTAGTGTTAAAACCGGCGACTTTATTGAAGCGGATGTTCGTTGGATTAAAGTTTCGGAACTGCAAGTGCTCGAAGCACATTTGACTGGCGAATCAGAGCCGATTATGAAAACGGTTACTGAACTAGCAACCGCCACTGACTTAGGTGATCGCAAAAATATGGGTTATTCAGGCTCAACGGTCACTAATGGGGCGGGCTATGCCGTAGTTGTGGCGACCGGAATGGCGACCGAATTGGGCAAAATCGCTAGCTTATTACAAACGACGCCAGAGCAAAAGACCCCGATTGAAAAGACGATTAACGAGCTGACGCACAAGTTAATGTTGGTTGCAGGTGGCATCGTGATTTTCACCTTGTTGGCGGGTAGTCTGAAAACTTGGTTGACGACGGGGAGCTTCTCATTTACGAGCTTTATGGCCTTGTTAGCCACGGCGATTGCCTTAGCGGTGGCGGCGATTCCCGATGCGTTACCAGCAGTATTGTCAATCGTCTTGACGATTGGGGCGACGGTATTAGCCAAGCGTAATGGGCTCATTAAATCGCTTAATAGTGTGGAAACTTTGGGGTCCACGACGTATATTGCTTCCGACAAAACCGGCACCTTAACTAAAAATGAAATGACGGTCACACGCTTTTTTGCTAATGGAATTGATTTTGAGGTTGAAGGTCGCGGTTACGAGCCGTTGGGCGAGATTACGCCGTCAGCTCAAGTGACGGCGGCGCAGCAATTTATCAGTGCTAGTATTTTGGATAATGAAGCCAATGTGTCTAAAACTGAAAATGGGGCCTATGTACCATTCGGTAATCCGACCGATGTGGCGTTGGTTGTTCTAGGCTTAAAAGCGGGCTTGGATCGCGCTGAATTGTTAAATCAACCAGCAACGGCTGATGTTGATATCCTGCGCCTGTTTCCATTTGATAGTACCCGTAAGTTAATGAGTGTGGTTATCAGAAGTGGTCAAACCTATAAAGTGATTACCAAAGGGGCGCCAGATGTGCTATTGAAACGAGCCGTAGCGGTTGAATTAAATGGTGAACGGGTCCCGATTGCGACGGGGCGGGCGCCGTTTACTGCTAAGATTGATGAGTTTGCCGCAGCAGCCTTGCGTACCTTGGCGGTAGGTGAGCGGGTGGTCACCAAAGCTGAAGCCCTGGATTTGCCAATGGCTGAATTGGAACAGCAGGTAAGGTTATTAGGATTGGCGGGTATTATTGATCCACCGCGCGAAGAGGTGCGGCAATCGGTCGCCACGTTACACCAAGCAAAGATTAACGTGGTTATGATTACTGGCGACCATGCTAAAACGGCCCAAGCCATCGCTGTAAAATTAGGCATTGTTGCCGCCGATGGGCCAGCCGCTATGGAGGGGCAACAGCTTGATCAATTAACGGATGATGAATTATATGAAAAGGTGCCGGCAATTCGGGTGTATGCCCGCGTCTCACCGGAACACAAACAACGGATTATCCGACAATTACAACGGCATGGCGAAGTGGTTGCCATGACTGGCGATGGCGTGAATGATGCGCCCGCATTGCGAGTAGCGGATATTGGGATTGCGATGGGGATTAACGGGACGGATGTCACCAAGGATTCGGCCGATTTAATTCTATTAGATGATAAATTCACGACCATCGAACATTCTGTCGCAGCTGGCCGAACTATTTTTACTAATATTAAAAATTTTATGCGTCACGAGTTAACTACCAATGTGGCCGAGGTCTTGTCCTTGTTGTTCGGCCTATTGTTGATTACACATGATATTGGTCAAGTTGGCAGTAATGTGCCAACGCTGACCGCATTAATGGTGCTATGGGTGAATATGGTTAGTGATGCGTTACCATCGTTTGCATTGGGATATGATGTTCCCGAAGCGGATATTATGCAGGTGCCTCCACGGAATACGCATCAATCCATCTTGGCGAATGGCATGCTACCACGGGTGCTGGTGCGGGGGACGGTAATGGGCCTGACGGTGTTTATCGCGTTTATCTGGGCTGCCAGTAGTGGTATGTCCATTCAAGCAGCTCAAACCGTGGCCTTTTTAACCTTAGTTTTTGGGCAACTCTGGCATGTATTTGATGCGCGGAGTGCCAAAACGCTATTTCACCGCAATCCGTTTAGTAATCCAAAATTAGTGTTAGCAGTGGCTTTTTCAGCGCTAAGTTCGCTGTTTGTGACGATGTCGCCGTTCTTTAACGAAGTTATGGGAACGGCCCGACTAAGCAAGCTGGTCTATCTGATGGTTATCTTCTTACCAGCAGTGCCCGTACTAGTTATTTCAGCGATTAAGGCATTAGTTTTAAGTAAGCGATAAACTGGAATCTAGTCTCAAAAAAGGACACCTCGGTCAGCATTATCCGACCAAGGTGTCTTTGCGATTTTCTTTAAAATGATTTAGCCAATTGCGGCAATTGTTTTCAAGAACCAAGCATTAAAAGCCGGGGCATCAATATCCACACAGACGGTTGCGTTGGTTTGACCCGCATGGTAAGCGCCACGAGTATCACCAACGGTTTCGCCATTGGCGGGGCCTTCCGTCTGTACGTCAATCCACATCGCCTTAGTTGTAAAGGCTTCTGGATGTAGGAGATAGAACAATGTATTTACATCATGCATGGGCAAGCCAGTCTGATCGCCATCTTGATAATGGTTGAAGAGGGCATGTAGCATGGCGCCAGTCCGGCCTAGACTTGGTAATTGTTGCATGGTTGCCGGTGTTAGCAGTGCTTTCATTGTGACGTCGAGACCGACCATCGTAATTGGCACACCCGCGGCATACATAATTGCGGCCGCATGTGGATCGGTAAAGACATTAAATTCAGCCGCACTGGTCATATTACCTTGACCTAAGGTGCCCCCCATCGCAACGATTTCTTTAATGTGTGGCAAAACTTCTGGATAAGTTTTAAAAAGTAGGGCGATATTAGTGTAAGCACCCGTGGGGACTAACGTGATGGGGTGTTCAGCTTGCATAATATGATCACGTAAAGCTTCAACCGCCGTTTCGGCCAGCGGCTGAGCTAGATCAGTTGGAAAATCATAACCTGGCATGCCTGAAACGCCATGCACCCGGACAGCATCTTCAAACGGTTTGATTAACGGTTGGGCTGCGCCGGCTGCGACGGGAACGGCGCTATTGAAAAAGCGCGTTAATTTTAAAGCATTTAAAGTGGTTTTATCAACGGTCACATTGCCGGCAACGGTCGTGATGAGGTCTAAATCAAAGGCAGGATGGTTGATGGCAATGGTGATTGCAGCGGCGTCATCAATCCCTGGGTCCGTATCCATAATAATTTTGGTTGACATAAGTATTCCCTCCAAATGGTGTTAAGTTTAGTGATACCACTGTGTATAGCAGTGTTCAATTAACTGAATCGTTTGTTTGGTGATTGCCGGTGTCATGACCGGACTAGTGAGCTGGTGGTGACTTAGTAAGTCGCAAAAATGATTGATTTCAAAAACAAATTCACTTTGCTGGGTGACTTTAAGTTGTCGTGGCGGTTGGTCATTTAAAGCTAAGGTCGCATGGTCAGTTTTCCAATAATTGGGAATGGTGATAGTCCCTAAATCGCCGTGAATCACCATTTGACTGGGTTGTGGTTGGGCGGCCGTAATTAAGAGGTTAACCAAGCAGTCGTCAAGGCTCAGACTGAGGGCGGCTTGGGTATCGGTCAGGCCGGTCGGAATTGTGGCGACCCCGGTGACTTCTAGGGTGGTGGGTGCCAACAAGTATTGGAGATAATCTAAAGCGTAGGCGCCACTGCCATATAGCGCGCCGCCACCAGCCGCACGGTTAGTGAACCAACCAGTAGGGTTACCCCGCGGATGATATTCTGTGATGTTGATTGTGCGTACGGTACCCAGCGTTCCAGCCTGCAATAACTGTTTGATCTGTTGGGTGATCGGTAAGAAAACGGCTTTTTGCGCTTCCATTAACAGGACCTGGTTTCGCTGTGCAAGGTCAAATAAATCATTAGCTTGGGTCACCGTCATGGTAAAGGGCTTTTCTAACAACACGGCTTGGTGATGTTCAAGGGCCAATTTAGCCAACGGAAAATGGCCGGCATTATAGGTTGGAATATAGACAGCATCTAATTGCGGATTATCAACTAGCGCCGTGTAAGTTGGGGCCACGGTAGCAATGTGACACTGAGCGGCTAGTTGTTGGGCTTTAGTTTGTGAACGAGCTGCAATGGCTAGCGGGGTGGCAACTGGTGATTCGTGCATCCCGGCTACGACACGTGGCACAATTGAAGCAGCACTTAAAATTCCAAATTTGACTGGCATAACCAATCACGACCTTCCAAAATAACTTAGTTCTATTTTAGCATAACCGCAACAGTGAATTCGATTGCATTTGCCGCGTAACTGCCGTAGCATGACAGCAGAACATAGAATATTAGGAGGCAGTTATAATGGGAAAACCACGCGTGATTTTAATTACCGGGGCGTCATCAGGCATTGGAAAAGCGACGGCCCTGAAGCTACAGGCACAGGGTAATATTGTGTATGGAGCGGCTCGCCGGATTGAAAAAATGACGGATTTAGCAGCCAGTGGCGTGCATGTCTTAAAGCTCGATGTAACGGAAGAGGCCACGTTAGTCGCTGCCGTCAAAACGATTAAAACTGAACAAGGTCGGTTAGATATTTTAATTAACAATGCCGGTTATGGTTCTTACGGCGCCCTAGAAGATGTGAGCTTAGCAGAAGGCGAGTATCAGTTTAAAGTCAATGTTTTTGGTGTGATGCGTTTGATTCAACTCGTCTTACCAATGATGCGGGCGCAACATGCCGGGCGGATTATTAATGTCTCGTCGATTGGTGGCAAAATCTATCAACCATTAAGTGCCTGGTACATGGGGACCAAGCATGCGATTGAAGGCATGAGTGACGCATTGCGGATGGAAGTGGCGCCCTTTGGTATTCAAGTTTCAATTATTGAACCCGGTGGGATTAAGACGGAATGGGCTGGAATTGCTGAAGAAAAGTTGTTAGCCATTTCAGGTGAAACGGCTTACGCTAAACAAGCCGTCAAAGTTGGGGCCATGTTGTCGTTATTTGATGAATTTGCGTCGAATCCGGGTGTCATTGCCAAGTTAATGACGCGAGCGGTTAATGATGAGCGTCCAAAAACACGCTACCATGCAGGGATGGGCGCTGGCTTATCGTTAACGGCTCGTCACTGGTTATCTGATCGTCAGTTCGATCGAATGATGGGGCAAATGGTGACTGGTGCGGCTAAGTTAGCCAAGTTACAGCATCGTGGTCAACGGGCAGGTAAGGCCCACTATCGCCGCACAACGAATTAAATGTTAGGTGAAGCATGCAACGCTGCTACTCTGCAGGGTTGCTTTTTTTATTTTGCCACAGCTGAAATAGATAAAAACATTTAAATTAACATTTACGTATCAGCGTGTTAATATAATTAATGTAACTTTTGAAATCACAGCGTTTGAAATGATGAAAGCATTTTAGTGCGGTTTTAAAGTGGGTTATGCTAGGATTAAAAATATTAAGGGAAAAGTACGGGAGGGTAATTATGCAGACCTTGATTCAAACATTAGTTGAACGACGAGGGGATTTATTAACAGCGTTGTGGCAACATTTGGAAATTTCACTAGCAGCGTTAGTCTTAGCCATGGTGATTGCGATGCCATTGGCTATTTGGGCGGTTCGGCGACCTAAAATGGCGGAAGTATTATTGCAATTAACCAGTGTCTTACAAACGATTCCTTCACTAGCTTTGTTGGGACTATTGATTCCACTAGTCGGGATTGGGACGGTACCAGCCGTGATCGCGCTAGTGATTTATGCGTTACTACCGATTTTTCAAAATACATATTTGGGTATTTCAGAAATTGACGAGTCAATTGAAGAAGCTGCGGATGCTTTCGGCATGTCACGAATGCGGAAACTCTTTAAAGTTGAACTGCCAATTGCGATGCCACAAATGATTTCAGGGATTCGGACGGCGTTAGTTTTAATTATTGGGACGGCGACGTTGGCGGCCTTAATTGGGGCCGGTGGTCTCGGGACCTTTATCATGCTGGGAATCGATCGTAACGATACGTCCTTACTATTAATCGGGGCCATTTCATCGGCTTTACTAGCGATTATTTTAAGTGCAATTGTTCGTTGGTTCCAAACGGCTAAAGCAAAATCAGCTTTAATTGTTTTCGTGGGGATTTTAGCTTTACTTGGTGGCGGGGGTGCTTACAGTGCCTATGCTAACCGGGTTGAAACGATTACGATTGCCGGTAAGCTAGGTTCGGAACCGGAAATCCTGATTAACATGTATAAGCAATTAATTGAAGCCAATGATGAACACGTTAAAGTCACTTTAAAACCTAATTTTGGGAAAACAACTTTTCTATTCAGCGCATTAAAAAATAGTCAAATTGATATTTACCCAGAATTTACAGGTTCAGTGTTAGAGACCTTAGTCAGTGGCAGTCATCCGCAGCATTTGACGGCTAATCAGACTTACCAATTAGCGAAAAAGCGGTTGGCTAATCAAGATGATTTGAGACTGTTACAACCAATGAAGTATAACAATACGTACGCTTTAGCAGTCACAAAGCAATTTAAAAAGGCGCATCATTTAACGACCATTAGTGACTTAACTCAAGTCGAATCGCTTTTAAAACCAGGGATGACGCTAGAGTTTATTGATCGTGATGACGGGTTAAAAGGGTTAAAGAAGGCTTATGGGTTAGATGTCACTGCGAAGTCGATGGAACCAGCGCTCCGATATGAAGCGATTAGCAAGGGGCGGATTAACTTAGTGGATGCTTATTCCACCGATAGTGAATTGCGTCAGTATAACTTAGCTATCTTAAAAGACAACCAGCACTTTTTCCCAACTTATCAGGGGGCACCGCTGATGAAAGCCAGCTTTGCGAAGAAACATCCGCAAGTGGTGGCCGCTTTAAATAAATTAGCTGGCAAGATTTCAGAAACTGATATGCAAGAGATGAACTATGAAGTTAACGTTAAAAATGAATCGGCCGCTAGTGTTGCGAAACGGTATTTAGTGCAACACGGTTTATTAAAGGAGGGCAACTAAATGACTGCAGCAATTGAATTTCAACATGTGCAAAAAAACTTCAATGATAACGTGGTCATTCCAGACCTGAATCTAACGGTGGCGCAGGGCGAATTGTTCGTGTTAGTAGGTACTTCCGGTAGTGGGAAAACCACGTCGCTTAAGATGATTAACCGGTTAGAGCCCACCACGGCTGGCAAAATCTTGGTCAACGGTCAAGCCACCACCACCGTGCCCCTCCGGGAATTGCGGTGGCAAATGGGCTACGTGTTACAACAGATTGCCTTATTCCCAACGATGACGGTGGCACAAAATATCGCAGTCATTCCGGAAATGAAAGGAACGCCGAAAAAAGAAATCAACCAAACGATTGATGACTTATTAAAAGAAGTTGGGTTAGATCCCAGTGTTTATCGTGATCGAATGCCAGACGAACTATCTGGCGGCGAGCAACAACGGATTGGCATCTTACGGGCGATTGCCTCACACCCTTCGATTGTCTTAATGGACGAGCCTTTTAGTGCGCTAGATCCGTTGTCACGGCAACAGTTACAAGATTTGGTGCTATCATTACATCAACGCTATGATAATACGATTGTTTTTGTTACCCATGACATGAGTGAAGCTTTAAAATTAGGTGATCGGATTGGCATCATGCGTCAAGGGCAACTGTTACAAGTTGATACGCCAACGGCTATTGCGCGCCATCCGGTGAATGATTTTGTACGTGATTTCTTCCATGCGAGTCGGGCCAAAAAAGTGTATGACATTTACGTTGGTCGAGTCGGCTTAGTTCAAGGTTATTTGGCTAACAAACCGACTGTGGCGGCCGGGAAGATTGAAACAGTCGATGGTCAAGCGACTTTACGGACGGCGTTTGAAGCATTAGCGACCCACGATTATTTAGCCGTGATTGAAGAGGGTCAGGTTAAAGGGTATTTAGATCGACAGATTGTGATGCGTTATTTGAGTCAACATGAACCAGATTAGGTCGTTACGATAAAGGCAAACCTTAGGGGGTTAAACTAATGGCGAAACAATATGATGTGGTTGTAATCGGTGGTGGTCCGGCTGGCGGGGCTGTGGCAAGTGGCTTAAAGGCCCAAGGTAAGTCGGTTTTAATTATTGAAGCTGATTTATGGGGCGGCACGTGTCCTAATCGGGGCTGTGACCCGAAAAAGATTCTGTTGAGTGCGGTTGAAGCCAAACGGCGCGCGCAAGATTTACAGGGTCACGGCTTAAAAGGCGTGCCTCAAGTGGACTGGTCAGCCTTGATGACCACCAAACGTGGGTATACTGATGGCATTAATGACGGGACGTTACACGGCTTACAAGCCAGCGCGATTGACACATTACATGGACAAGCCTACTTTCAGGCTGATGGGCAACTCACGGTCGATGGGACCGTGGTTAACGGTACTGATTATGTGATTGCCACCGGTCAACAACCGACGATTTTGCCGATTGATGGTCACGAGTATTTTCAAACGAGTACCGACTTCTTAGACCTAGCGACTATGCCGAAGCGGGTGACATTTGTGGGTGGTGGCTATGTTGGGTTCGAACTAGCTGGCATTGCACAAGCAGCGGGCGCTGACGTCCATTTGATTCACCATAATGAGCGGCCGTTGAAGGCGTTTGATCAAGAGCTAGTGACGGCATTAATGGCGAATATGACGACTATGGGGATCACGTTTGATTTGAATGTGGACATTAAACGCTTAACTAAACAAGCAGACGGTATTCATTTAACCGACGATCACGGCTTCGAATTGACAACTGATTTAGTGATTTGTTCAGCTGGACGTCAACCTAATATTGCCCATCTCGGGTTAGAAAATATCGGGGTGGCAACGAACCGCCGTGGTGTGCAAGTTAATGATCATTTGCAAACGACGAATCCGCATGTCTATGCGATTGGTGATGTTAGCGATACGGCAGCACCAAAGTTAACGCCCGTAGCAGGCTATGAAGCGCGTTACTTAGTTGGTGAATTGACAATACCTAGTGCGGCCATTAGTTATCCGGTTATTCCGACGCAGGTCTTTTCAGAATTGAAGTTGGCACAAGTTGGTGTCACGCCAACGCAGGCGGCAAAACAACCGGCACAGTATACGGTTAACACGTTAGATATGACAAAATGGTTCACCTATTATCGGTTGCAGACGCCACAAGCGTTGGCTAAGGTCGTGATTGATCAAGCGACCGGTTTATTAGTGGGGGCAACGTGCTTAAGTGAAATTGCGGATGAAGTCGTGAATTACTTGATGATTTTGATTCAAAAACAAGTGACGTTGTCAGAATTACAACAGTTGATTTGGGCGTACCCAACACCAGCTAGTGATTTACAATATTTATATTAAGGTGTTATCAAAAACAGACTGCTAATTTTAGCGGTCTGTTTTTGGTGTATCCGGGATTAAAGTAGCGAAAAATGGTCCTAGCGAGTTTTAAAAATTGCCCCCGTTAGGTGCTTGACTATGCTATATTTAGGCTAAACTCAAATCACGACGACGATTGCGACAGCGATAATGTAACCGGATTCGTGAATGAAAGGAATTTATTATGTCGATTCGTTTAATTGCCTTAGATATTGATGATACGCTGCTTAATTCGGAGGGTAAACTACTGCCAAGTACGATTACAGCTGTGCAACAAGTCCAGGCCCAAGGGATTAAAGTGGTGCTCTGTACTGGCCGACCTTTAGCGGGTGTGCAACCCTATCTGACGGCGCTTAACATTACTGGTGATGACCAATATGTGGTGACTTATAATGGTGCCGTGATTGAAGCGGTTACGGGACGGGTGGTGGCGAAACAGTTGGTAGCCAATAGTTATTATCGTGAATTGACGGCGTTTGGGCAACAACAACATATCCCATTTAACGTGCTCGATGATGAAAGTGTCATCTATACGGCTGACCACGATGTGAGCTGGGTGACCGTTGTCCAAGCTTGGGAGAATCAGGCTGGACTTTTAATTCGCCAACCGGACGAGTTACCAGCTGATTTTCAAATCACAAAAGGGTTATTCGTAGGAGCACCCGAACAATTAGATGCTGTCGAACCGTTAGTTAAGCAAAAATTCGGCAAATCCTTATACGTCGTTCGCGCTGCCGCTAACTTTTTGGAACTGATGCATCCGGGAGTCAGCAAGGGCCAAGCGCTTCAAGCTTTGGCACAGCTGTTAAAGTTTGATGCGCGTGAAATTATGGCAGTCGGCGATGAGCAAAATGACATTACCATGTTTGATTTTGCGGGAACCGCGGTTGCAATGGGCAATGGTTCGGCAGCGGCTAAGGCCCATGCTAACCATGTTACCGGAACCAATGATGCTGACGGCTTGGCGGCTGCCATTCAGCGGTATGCTTTAAATTAAGCTGTATTAAAAAATGACTGCTTGATTGGCTAGGCCAATTTAAGCAGTCGTTTTTTAAAACTAATTAAACCCGAACTTGATGTTCGATGGTGAATAAGCCCGGGGCCATGCGAGCAATTAATGGCGAAACATCACCAACACTGAGTAAGGTCAAGTGGTGCATGGCACGTGATGCAATGGTATAGAGCAAGCCAACGGAGCGGTCGTCAGGGTAAGTCTTGGCCGAAACATCATAAGCAATCACGGCATCAAATTCTAACCCTTTGGCGAGATAAATCGGCATGATGATGACGCCTTGGGGCATGGTGCGGTCGTTGTCAGCCATCAGCGTTGCGACGGTATGGTGTTTGAGATATTGATACACTTTTTTACTTTCGGCTAGGTCTTTTGTGAGAATTGCGACGGTGGTGGTCGTAGTGAGTTGCCGGTTCACTTCAGTCAATAACCCCTTTAAGGCATTGGTCTCGCCGTAACGCAACATGACTTTCGGCAGGTCGCCTGCGCGGGTGAAGGCTTGGATTTGGTCGCCATCCGGCAGTAAGGCTTTAGCAAAGTTGGTGATTTGCATGGTTGAACGGTAGCTCTTGTTCAACGTAATCAAGTTGACCCGGCGAACGGCGAACGCGGCCTTTAAGCGGGTGAGCAATTCTTTGGGAGCTTCGATACCCTTGAATAAGGCTTGTTCACTATCGCCAAGCAAGGTGAACTTAGCTAACGGAAAGGCATGTTTGATATACAATAATTGCGCAAGTGAATAATCTTGCATTTCATCAACAAAGATTGACTGCATCCGTCGATTTTGACCACTACCGGTTAGAATATCGCGTAGGAGTAATAGCGGCGCACAATCGATTAGTGCGATTCGATGATATTCGATGCCTGTTTGGAAAGCCTTTTGCCGAGCAGTCCATTGTTCAGCCGTAATCGGGGCTGGCCGGTCGATTTGGGCTAAAAAGTCGTTATATTGTTCATAAGTATCGAGAAAATACCCATTATAGATTGCATTGTAGACTTGGCGGAGCCGTTTAGTTACAATCTGTTGTCCAAGATAGAAGACTTCATCGTCTAAAGATTGAAATTCACCACGACGTTTATGCCCTAGCAAATCATGATAGTCCTCATCATTTAATTGATCAATAATATCGTTGACCCAATCAGCTTGTGCCTCGTGATCAATGCGTTTTTTTAGCTGCTTAATTAACATATTCTTGAGCGCCAAGAACCGGTCGGCTGGCTGCATCGCCGCTGGTAAAGCTGTCGCCAACTGGGTGATGGTCTGCTTAGAGAAGAAGACTTCGCCATTGAAGACAACATCTGTAAATCGAAGCTGAGCGGCGGGCAATTCATGACAGTAGCGCTCAACTTGTTGCATAAATGCGGCGCCTTCCTGAAAGTCACGGATGGCCGGATTAAGGGTGGTTGCTTGGTGGTCTTGTTCGTAGCGTTCGAAGAGACTTTCAACAGTCAATCCTTGAAAGCGAGCGCTTAAAAATTCAGCCAGCGTCACTTGCCGCATATTGCGTTCACCTAGACTAGGTAGCACTTCCGAAATGTAATGACTAAAGAGCCGGTTAGGTGAAAATAACACCATTTGGTCGGCTTCTAATGAGGCCCGTGAGTGATACAGCAAGAAGGCAATGCGTTGCAGAATGGCGGACGTTTTGCCGGAACCAGCGACGCCCTGCACAACGAGCAAATCACTGTAAGTATCGCGAATAATGTCATTTTGTTCTTTTTGAATCGTGGCGACAATGTTTTGCATATACGCATCATTTTGTTCACCTAAGACGTTTTGTAAAATTTCGTCACCAACCGTTTCGTTGGTGTCGAACATGTTTTTAATTTGCCCCTGATTGATTTGAAATTGGCGTTTCTTGAGTAATTCGGTGCTTTGTTTACCGGCTGGGGCTTGGTATTGCACCTGACCTAACGTCCCATTGTAGTAAACGGATGAGATGGGGGCGCGCCAATCATAGACCAGGAAGTTCTGGTCGGCATCGACGAAAGAGGCCGTGCCGATATATAAGCGTTCGGGCGCGTCGTCCGGGCTATCTTGAATATCAATGCGGCCAAAATAGGGTGAATTACTGAGGTCTTTTAAGACGCCAACTTGGCGTTTTAAGATTGCTTCAGACTCAACCGCGCGTTCGACCATTTGCTTTTGCTGTTGCAATGCCGCATTGGTTTCAATACGGTCATCCACTTCAAAGGTATTGACGGAGTTATTATCACCATAGTTTTTCTGAATCACATCGGTTTCAAGATGGGCTTGGTTTAAGAGATGATCGGTCTGTTTGGACCGTGCTTTAACCTGTTCAACGACTTGGTCCACCCGCTGTTGTTCTTGTTGCTGTTCTTGGTTTGATGTTGTCACTGATAACAGCCTCCAGTCTTAATTGTATCCATTTTGCTTGAATAATTTTAGGCGGATTTAGGGGTAGTGTCAATTAAAGCGCCTGGGTTTAGCTTAATTTATGTAAGTCGGCACTGACTGCTTAGGATTTGTTTTGACAGCGGTGCGGGTAACGCTTAAACTAAAGATAAATAATCGTTGAAGAAAAGAACAGTAAGGCGTCCAAATAACAGAGACTTAGTAGTTGCTGAAAGCTAAGATGGACTAATGAATTGGCTTTTTGGAGATTCGGTGAAAACCGGGAACCCACCCTTATCGGTTGAATGAGTGGCAGAATAAAATTCTGCAATTTAGGTGGTACCACGGTAATGCGTCCTAATTGACTATTGTTTTAGTTGATGAGGACGTTTTTTTTTGAAAGGAAGTTTTAAACATGACAAAAAAAGTAATTTTAACGGGTGACCGCCCAACCGGTCGTTTGCACATTGGTCATTACGTCGGATCGTTAAGAAACCGCGTGGCATTACAAAATTCAGGGGACTATGACTCTTACATCATGATTGCGGATAATCAGGCGTTGACGGATAATGCGCATGATCCTGAAAAAATTCGTAAAAGTTTGTTACAAGTGGCGATGGACTATTTAGCCGTCGGGATTGATCCTGAAAAATCAACGATTTTAGTGCAATCACAAATTCCAGCGTTAACTGATATGATGAATCAATTCTTAAACTTGGTCACGGTGGCCCGGTTGAATCGGAATCCCACAGTTAAAACTGAAATTAAACAAAAAGCTTTTGGCGAGAGTGTGCCAGCCGGATTTTTCGTTTATCCAGTGAGTCAAGCAGCCGATATCACAGCCTTTAAAGCCACAACAGTGCCCGTTGGTGATGATCAAGAACCTATGTTGGAACAAACGCGTGAAATTGTCCGGAGCTTTAACAAGACTTATCAACAAGCCGTCTTAGTTGAACCAGAAGGTTATTTTCCACCTAAAGGATTAGGGCGAATCCCTGGGTTAGATGGGAACGCCAAGATGAGTAAATCCTTAGGTAATGCGATTTATTTGGCGGATGACGCCGATACCGTCCAAAAGAAAGTTATGTCCATGTATACTGACCCAGACCATATTCACGTGGAAGACCCTGGTAAGGTAGCCGGCAATGTGGTTTTCACTTACTTGGATATTTTTGGCACGGACCAGGCTAAGATTGCGGACTTAAAGGCCCAATATCAACACGGT
Organism: Lactobacillus sp. CBA3606; assembly: GCF_002970935.1. Lineage (NCBI taxonomy): Bacteria > Bacillati > Bacillota > Bacilli > Lactobacillales > Lactobacillaceae > Lactiplantibacillus > Lactiplantibacillus kimchii. The sequence continues at coordinate 1,976,696 of NZ_CP027194.1, forward strand.
GGTTTAGGTGATGTCAAAATTAAACGTTACTTAATTGAAGTTTTAGATGGTGTTTTACGGCCAATTCGGGAACGGCGGGCCATTTACGAAGCTGATCCAGCTCAAGTGATGGCAATTTTGAAAGCTGGCACGGCCAAAGCTAACGTGGTTGCTGATCAGACTTGGCGTGAGATGCAAGCGGCGATTGGTATTAATTATTTCGATTAAGCGCTAAACGCATTTAGGTCATTTATGCGCATCAACAAGCTATTGGTAGTCATTCTGATTTTGGAATGACTGCCATTTTTTTGCTCTCCGCCCACTATTCAGCCACGCAACCGGTTTAACGGCGCCCAAACACTGTTTTCGCCAAGCGGATGGAAGCATGATAAAATGATAACCAATTATAATTGATAGAGGAGCGTTTAGTAGTGACAGAATCAACATTTTGGCAAGCATTGGCAACGCAGGCCCGTTCAGAACAGCGGCCATTTTTTACGATGGCGCCAATGGAAGCCGTTAGTAATACTGTTTTTCGACAGGTTGTTGCGCAAGCAGCGGCTCCGGATGCGTTCTTTACTGAATTCGTCTATGCGCGCAGTGTCACTGATGCGACCACGAAATTCCCCGTACATGGGCGGCTATATGTGGCACCAGCAGAGACTAAAGCGCCAGTTGTCCAGCTTTGGGGCCAGACGCCGGCTGATTTTGCGACCGCGGCCATGGCGGTTAAACAACAAGGCTTTCAAGCCGTTGATTTGAATATGGGCTGCCCAGATGGCACGATTATTAAACACCATGGTGGTAGTGACTTGATTCGACATCCTGACTTGGCAGCTGAATGTATCGCAGCGGCGAAAACGGCGGGGTTAGCGGTGAGTGTTAAAACACGGTTAGGCTATAGCAAAGTTGCCGAGTATCGCGCTTGGGTCACAACGTTATTACAACAAGATGTGGCCTTATTAACGATCCATTTACGAACTAAGCAAGAGATGAGCAAAGTTGGGGCGCATTTTGAACTCATTGATGAGTTGATTCAATTACGAGATGCGATTGCACCACAGACCTTATTACAACTAAATGGGGATATTCCAGATTATCAAGCTGGGTTAGCTTTGGCGCAACAGCATCCGGGATTAGATGGCATCATGATTGGTCGTGGCATTTTTGCAAGTCCGTTTGCCTTTGCGAAACAACCCCATCAGCAGACGTTAGCGGAGTTACTCGGGTTACTACGACTGCAATTAGATTTGTTTGATGAGTTTGCAACAAGCTATGATGTGCCCCGCTTTCCAGCCTTAAAACGGTTCTTTAAGATTTATGCGCGGCCAGAATTAGGGGCGACGGCGCTACGGAACCAATTGATGGCAGCAAAATCAACGGCGGCCGTGCGGCAAATTTTAACTGATTTTGAGGCACAGTTAGATTAATAGGCAATCAGGCTCACGACTTTTTAGTGTCGGGGGTCTTTTTGATTGGCCTGCAACCTTACATCCGCAACGTACCGGCTTTAATGTTAAAATAAAATAATAACTAAAAATGTAAAGTGAGCGTGGTGTTGATGGAAAACTTAGCAATTGTGGACTTGGGATCAAATTCGGCGCGAATGGCAGTTAATCGCCTGCACCCCAACGGCACGGTTGAAGAAATCAAACGCGTCAAAGAAGATACGCGGTTATCAAAAGGGATGGGTGCAGCGCATATCCTACAACCAGCAGCGATTGAGCGGACCATCAAAGCGCTATTAAATTTTAAGCAACTTTATGAGCATTTACCAAATACCAAAGTCATCGGGATTACGACGGCGGCGGTTCGAATGGCTAAAAATCAAACTGAATTCTTGGCGCGAGTCAAAAAAGAAGTGGGCTTAGACCTCCAAGTCTTGGCTGGTGACGACGAGGCTTACTATGACTACTTAGGCGTTGCGAATTCGCTAGTTATTCAGGATTGTTTGATTCTGGATACCGGTGGCGCCAGTTGTGAACTGATTTTAGTGAAAGACGGTCGCAAGCAGCAACTGATTAGCGTGCCCTTTGGGGCGGTGACGCTGTCGGAACAATTCCAACTTGATGATTTGGTGCCCGCAGCTAACCTATTTCGAGCACAGATGTTTTTACGTAATCGGTTAGCAGATATCTGGTGGCTAAGTGAAGCCATGCATTACCCAATTGTTTTACTAGGCGGGGCTAATCGGACACTGGCACGAATTAATCGTCGCCGGCAGAAAAAGTTAAAAGTAGAAGATATTCATGGCTATCGCTTAAAAACAGAAACGGTCTATCATACCTTCTTAGACTTATTAAATCGGTCACGCCAAGGCCGGCAAGATATCTCCGGTATGGAGTATGGCCGGGCAGACATTATTGTCGGGGGCATGCTACCGTTAGTTACCCTGTTGCAAATGTTAGACAGTGACCGTGTGATCTTTTCAGAAAGTGGTGTCCGTGAAGGCATCATTTCAGAATATTTAAATCAGTAAACTGAATTTGAAGATAGGACTGATTATATGACGGCTGATTTTCGCCATTTTTACCAAAAAGATTGGGCTGAACGGACGGCCTTAGTAGCTGAACAAGCACAGTTGTCAGCAGCGGAAACTGCGCTGTTTAAAAAGCATTATGACCCTAAACATCGTGAGATTATTGAAAATTATTTAACGGATTATGCGGTGCCGATGGGTGTGGCCGTGAACTTTGTCGTGGATGGCACGCCGCGGCTAGTGCCGATGGTGACTGAAGAGCCATCGGTGATTGCGGCAGCTAGTAATGGTGCCAAAATTGTGAAGCGTGCAGGTGGCTTTAGCACAAGCGTGACGCAACGTGCAATGATTGGTCAAATCGTGTTGGAACAAGTTGACGACGTGGCGGCCACCACGCAACTGATTACGGCACAGCAAACCGCACTTTTGGCCGTTGCAGATGCGGCCCATCCAAGTTTACAACGGCGGGGTGGCGGTGCCCGGCAATTACGTATTCGGCGCTTAGGTCAGGGGTATTTATCAATTGATTTATTCGTTGATGTGCAAGCTGCGATGGGGGCTAATATGCTCAATAGTATGTTAGAGGCCGTTGCCAAGTCGATTGGTGTGTTGACCAAACATAATGCGTTGATGAGTATTTTGTCTAACTATGCAACTGCCAGCTTGGTTCGGGCTAGTTGTCGCCTGCCGGTTAGTCTGTTGCAAGCTGGGCGTTATTCGGGCCAATTAGTGGCCCAAAAGCTGGTAGCGGCCAGCACGGTGGCCCAGTTAGACCCCTATCGGGCAACGACACATAATAAAGGCATTATGAATGGCATTGATGCCGTCGCCATGGCAACTGGAAATGACTGGCGGGCGTTAGAGAGTGGCGCCCATGCCTATGCGGCCCGTGACGGTCAGTATCGGGGCCTAAGTACCTGGACGTTGACCGGTCAGGAATTGGTTGGTACCATCGAATTGCCGTTACCGGTAGGCATTGTTGGCGGGTCAATCAAGATCAATGCGTTGGCCCAACTGAATCAACGTTTATTGGGTGTAACAACAGCCACTGAACTGGCTAAAACCATGGCAGCGGTGGGCTTAGGCCAAAACTTAGCGGCTTTACGTGCGCTAGTGACAACCGGGATTCAACAAGGCCACATGCATTTGCAACTGAAATCGCTAGCGTTAGCGGCTGGTGCGACCACCGCTGAGTTGCCAGTTATATTACAACGTTTAGAACAAGCCCCACAACAAGACTTAGCCACGACCCAACAACTTATCGCCACTTTAAGGCAATCAAAGGAAGAGACGCATGACTAAAATTAACTTAAATCAAGCAGTGTCAGATTTATTAACGACGACGAATTCATTGTTTCCAGGGAATGTGACCGTAACTTTTGGTGAGACGGTTTCCGGATATGTGCGGCATGACCAAGCCCAACAAGTGATGACAGCGGGGGATATCGAGATTCACGTTAGCGATGTAACGGCGCCAAATTATACGGCGTCACATGAACTCTTACATTTATTACTACTGTTACAAGGTTTTCCGCAAGTGACCTTTAATCTAACGACGCGAAATGACCAATTAGATGAGCAGTTAATGGCAATCGCAATGGAATTATATGATTTGGTAGCGCATATTCTTGTCGTTCAAAAGCAACGCCAACACGCTTTAATTGACGACGACATTGAAGCCCGCTACTTTGACGGGGTCGCGGCGACGATTGAGCCCGAAGATCCGCAAAAAACGGATGCGATGATGACACTACGACTGTTGACATTAACGGACTTATTGGTCTTTTTCGATGGTCAACTGACACCAACGCGAGCGGCTAAAGTTGCCGCTGATTATCCGCAAGCTTGGGCAGCTGCCCAGCAGTTATACGCTGGAATGACGGCTAAGCCAGTGACGACACCTTTTGCCATGCGGCGTGCGGTCGTTAAATTGTTCAATGCATTTGACGCTCAGATGACGGCGTGGCAGTTGCCATTATTACATGGGAGTGAATTCGTGACCGTTCAAAGTGTGTTGAGTGAACGCCAATTGCGGTTAGAGGTGCGGCAATTATTTGATGTTTATCATTCTGAAATGGTTGATAAGAACAAACATACACGGGCGTACATTGGGTTGAATAAAGGTGATCGGCAAAATGCCTTTGTTATTCCTGCGCCGGCCCAAAAACGAAGCGACGCCTTTTTCAAGACGCTGTATGCAAAATCAGTGAAAGACTTATTAACTGACTTACAGGAACCGTTTACGATTCGGTAATGGTCGTAATGGAAGTTGCTATTTTTTTGAAGGGGTGACCGTTTGATGATAACGATTGGACTAACAACTTGGACGGAACATCCGCGCCTGCTAGGTGGGACGGATAAATTAACTTTGACGGAATACTCGGGCGTCTTACCGGTGGTTGAAGTGGATACACCTTTTTATGGTATTCCCAAACCAGGTACCGTTGCCAAGTGGCAAAAAGCGGTCCCGGCCAGGTTTCAGTTTATTCTTAAAGCGAATCAAACGATGACCTTGCACGATTCGTATGAAGATGGCATTTCGATGGAAGCTTTGAAATTAGCTTATCGAAATTATCGGGCCATGTTAAAACCATTGTTGCAACATCAACAATTAAAGGCGATTTTATTTCAATTTCCACCGTTTTTCGAACGGTCAACACGAAATTTTCACTATTTACAACGGCTGGTAACTTGGCTACCAGGTTTGCCAATCGCAGTTGAGTTTCGTAATCAAAGTTGGTATGAACCCGGTGTGAAAGACTCAGTTTTAAGTTTTCTAAAAGACCTAGGTATTATTCATGTGGTGGTCGATGAACCGCATGCTTTAAATGATGGGGTTAGCTTAGAACCAGTCGTAACCAGTCCTAAGCTTGCCATAGTCCGGTTACATGGGCGTAATCAAACGGGCTGGTCTACCAAAGGGCCTAACTGGCGGGGACAGCGAACCTTGTATCGGTATAGTGCCTCCGAGTTAGCTGAGTTTAAGATCTTGGTGGCCCAATTACAAACTCAAACGCAGGAAGTTTGCGTTATTTTCAATAATAACGCTGGTGGCGATGCCGCAGATAACGCCTTAGCATTAAAGACATTACTGGGCGTTTCTTTTGGTGATTTGGGACCACAGCAGTTGGATTTGTTTTAGGCGTACAGAAGAACACTAAAAGAACAGGGCGTGTTGCCTAAAGCATGTTAATCTGAGCTTATAAGTGTTGATAGCGCAGATGAACAAAATTTAGGAGGTAATTCTGGTGGCACAAGTGGCGTCTAAAGATAATAATTTAGCGTTAGATCAGCGTAAATTTGCCGAAATGGTTGTGAATTCGCATCGCGTTTCGGATGATTTAGATCCTGAAGCCATTGTTAAACGCAAGTTAACTTTGTATTTAACAGCCTACTATATGGCTGAAAGGTTCAATAAATTAGAAGATGGTCATTTTCATGGTGAAATGGGTACGGTCCATTATCAGAAGTTGTTACAACAGTTAAAAGATGAAAAATTTGGTGACTGGTAGTCGAAGTAACCACACTAAGCAAGCGTTTGAGGTAAACTCAGACGCTTTTTTTGCGGCTATTATTCAATTTTATGGCATCGTTTAGCTGGAAGTGTTCTTTAGGTGTTCTTACCCATGAAAATGATATCGAAAACGTTTTCAATGAGATATGCTGAGCATATAGAAAACTTAAGGAGGAGCTGAAATCATGTTACTGACAATAATTTCGTATGCCATGATTGTCGTCTTCATGTTTATTATCATGAAGAAGAAGCTATCACCATTCACGGCATTAGTGCTAGTACCGTTAGTTTTTGCAATTATTGCGATGGTCGCCGGGGTTGCTAAAAAAGGAACCATCGGTGATTTTGTTTTAGAAGGGATTAAGACCACCGCCAACACTGGAATTATGTTATTATTTGCCATTCTTTATTTTTCAATTATGTTAGATGCTGGTTTGTTTGATCCAATTACTAAGAAAATGATCTATTTTGCCAAGGGTGATCCAATGAAAGTCCTGATTGCAACCGCCGTGGTGGCCGCTGCGGTATCTCTAAATGGGGATGGCACCACGACAACATTAATTTGTTGTTCTGCTTTTATTCCAATTTACAAAAAATTAAAGATGCGGATGATGAATTTAGGGGTTTTAGTCATTTTACAGAATACCATCATGAACTTATTGCCTTGGGGTGGTCCAACTGCGCGAGCAATGGCAGTTTTAGATGTTGACGCTAGTATCTTAGCTTATGTTTTACCCGGTATGATTTTGGCATTAGCCTATGTCACTTTTATTGTGGCACCGAGTATGGGTAAAAAAGAACGTAAACGATTGGGCGTTAAAACATTAACAGTAGCCGAAATTGAAGCTATGACCCAAGTTACTGATCCTGAGGTGGCAGATATTCGGCGCCCTCAGAACTTTGCTTTTAACGGTATTTTAACGATTGTGCTGATTGCTTGGTTAGTTGCTGGATCTTTTATCAAAGCGCTGGAAATGCCACCATTGCTTTTGTTCTTAGTGGGAACCTGTATCGCTTTGATGGTTAACTATCCTAAATTAAAAGATCAGTCCAAACGTATTGGAGCCAATGGTGGCGATGCAGTTCAAGTGGTCATCTTAGTTTTTGCGGCAGGGGTCTTTATGGGAATATTCCAAGGAACTGGGATGGCAACGGCATTGGCTCAAAGCTTTACCCAAATTATTCCACATCAATTAGCTGGTTTCTGGGGGATTGTCATCGCAGTTATTTCAGCACCTGGCACCTTCTTCCTATCAAATGATGGCTTTTATTTCGGGGTTTTACCAGTCTTGGCGCAAGCTGGGCGTGCGTATGGATTTACTAATATGCAAATGGCGTTAGCATCGCTAATGGGTCAGGCATTCCATTTACTTAGTCCACTCGTGGCTTTTATTTACTTACTACTGCGATTAACGGGGTTAGATATGGGAGCTTGGCAAAAAGAAACGGCCAAATATGCCTTAGGTGTTTTTGCTATCTTTGTGGTAACGATTCTTTTAACAGGGCATATGCCATTTTACATTCCGCAGTGAGTTTATTTTCAAGGAAACGAAAGCGCTTTACGGAAGGCGATGTGTTGATATCCTAATAAGGAGGTAACGATGATGACCAGCTTTTGGCAACAATTATTTCATCATGCGACAGTAACAAACACGGCGAGTTTAGCGGCTACAAAAGCTGAAAAATCAACGATTGATGAGTGGGTAATAGTACCAAAATATATTGATGTTGATCCCCGTGAACAGGTCATTCCAGCGTTGATTGCTGCTAGCGTAGCGGTTGATCAAGCTGCGAATAGTCAATTAAGTTTAAAACGGTTAGCCGTTCAAAATCCCGAAGCCCAATTAGTCAGTATTATTGCCAGTAGTTGTGCATTAGCTATGGGTGATAGAACGTTTGTTATCAAATCAATTAGAAAGCGAGTTGATCAGTACTAATGTTACGTAAATTTAAAATTACGATTGATGGTAAAGAATATTTAGTTGAGATGGAAGAAATTGGTGGTAACTCGTCACAACCAACGACGCTTCAATCAGTAGCACCAACGTCAGCCCCAGCCCCTGTGGCTACGGAGGCAGCATCAGTTCAGGCATCGCAGCCGGTTACAGATGCGACTGCAATGGTTGCCCCAATGCCGGGGGCAATTATTAAAATATTAGTGGCACCTGGTGATCAGGTGAAAGAAAATCAACCGTTAATGGTCTTAGAAGCTATGAAGATGGAAAATGAAATTGTCGCTAATCAAGCGGGAGTAGTGGCTGCCATTTATGTGACTAAAAATGACACGGTCAATGCAGGTGATGCGCTAATTAGACTTAGCTGAAGGGAGTAAGACTGTGGAGACATTGATTCAAGGCATTGCATCAATTACCTTAGGCCAAATTGCGATGATGCTAATTGGCGGTATCTTAATTTATTTAGGTATCAAAAAAGAATATGAACCAACTTTGCTAGTGCCAATGGGATTAGGTGCGATTTTAGTTAATTTTCCCGACACAGGGGTTTTAACCCAAGTCATTGGAGGGACCAAGGCAGAAGGCGTCTTAGATGTTCTCTTTAAAGCCGGTATTACCACGGAATTATTTCCATTATTAATTTTCATTGGGATTGGCGCCATGATTGATTTTGGTCCTTTATTACAAAATCCGTTTATGCTTTTATTTGGCGCCGCAGCTCAATTTGGTATTTTCTTTGTCATCATCGTAGCTGTTTTATTTGGTTTTGATATTAAAGAAGCTGCCTCAATTGGTATTATTGGCGCAGCAGATGGACCGACTGCAATTTTTGTTTCAAATCAATTGGCGCAAAATTTATTGGGGCCAATTACGGTGGCCGCCTATTCGTATATGGCATTAGTCCCGATTATTCAACCATTGGCAATTAAGGCGGTTACGACCAAAAAAGAGCGTCAAATTCGAATGACTTATAAGGCAGAAAGCGTTTCTAAAACGACGAAGATTTTGTTCCCGATTATTGTCACTATTTTGGCAGGTTTTATTGCGCCAATCTCATTACCATTAGTTGGCTTTTTGATGTTTGGTAATCTATTGCGGGAATGTGGCGTTTTGGATCGGTTAGCAGCTACGGCGCAAAATGAATTGGTTAATATTGTCAGCATTTTGTTAGGGCTAACTATTTCAGTGAAGTTACAAGCTGCTCAATTTTTGAATTTACAAACTTTGATGATTATCGCTTTTGGGCTAGTGGCATTCGTTATGGACTCTATTGGCGGTGTTTTGTTTGCCAAACTGTTAAATGTCTTTCGACGAGAAAAAATTAATCCCATGATTGGGGCTGCCGGTATTTCAGCGTTTCCAATGTCTAGTCGAGTCATCCAAAAAATGGCTTCGGATGAGGACCCTAAGAACTTTGTCTTGATGTATGCTGTCGGGGCTAATGTTTCGGGTCAGATTGGTTCAGTTATTGCAGGGGGCCTATTACTATCATTCTTTATGTAGAAAGGAGCCGGTATCATGGTTGAAAATTTAAAAATTGCATTTGAATTAATGGGTTTTGGTATGGGTGGCGTTTTCTTGGTATTATTCATCATTTTTTTAATTGCCAAGTTACTGTTGAAACTATTACCGGCTAAGTGAGACCAATATGATGGTAGTAAAACAATTGTGGTTTCAGTTTGATCCAAGCGTCAGACAACAGTGGCGGGACTTGCTAGTAGCAGCCCAATTAGTGCCAGATGAGCAAGTTGATTATACGGTCGGAATTTACGATGGTGCGCAATTAATTGGAACCGGCTCACTTTATCAAAATATTATTAAGGAAGTTGCAATTGATCCAACAGCTACTCAACAAAATTTGTTGGCACCGCTAATTAAAGCTTTGTTGGATCGATTGGATGAAACCAAATATGAGTCAGCTTTTGTTTATACCAAGCCTATGACAGCGCCTTATTTTGAAGCAATGGGATTTAAAGTGATTGTTACTACGGATGAAGTAAGTTTATTGGAATGGGGTTATCCTAATTTCGATGACTATCAGGCCTACTTGCGTCAATATCAGCGTCCAAGTAAGCAGGCTGCTGCTATTGTGATGAATGCGAATCCGTTTACGTTAGGGCATCAATATTTAATTGATCAAGCTTTAAAAAGTAGTGATGTGGTGTATGTTTTTGTTGTTTCTGAAGACCGCTCTCAATTTAAAACTGCAACTCGTTTAGCGATGGTGAGACGTGCCGTAGCAGGAAATCAGCGGGTCGTGGTCTTAGAAACGGCTCATTATTTAGTTTCAAATGCGACTTTTCCGACGTATTTTTTGAAAGATCAGGCCGATTTGATGCTTGCAAAAACGCAGGCTCGCTTAGATGCGACGTTATTTTTAACTAAAATTAAACCGGTGCTAGCCATTCAACAACGATTAGTTGGGGCAGAACCAGATTCGCCAGTGACGCAGGTTTATAACGACCAGTTGGCACAAGTTTTTGCAAGTCAACTATCATTGACAGTTGTGCCAAGGTTACGACAAGCGGGGCAACCAATTAGTGCAACCATTGTGCGGCAGGCGCTATCAAATGGTGATTGGGCCACTGTTGAACGCCAGGTACCACCAATTAATTATCAATTTTTGAAAGGAAGTTAGACGATGTCAACATCTCAAACAGTTACCGTGGGAACCTTAGAATCAAGTGATTTAATGATTACACTCAAACCTAATAATAGTGGTATTCAAGTTGAATTAGAGAGCAACGTAAAAAAACAATTTGGTACTCACATTACAGCTTTAATTATTGAAACGCTACAGCATTTTGGTGTGGTGGATATTCAGGTGACGGCTGTGGATAAAGGGGCTTTGGACTGTACCATTAAAGCTCGTACGATTGCAGCCATTTATCGTTTACAAGGAAAAACCGATTATGATTGGAAGGTGATTGACGCATGGAACGCTTAAGAAGAACCATGATGTTTGTCCCTGGAGCTAATCCGGCCATGTTACGCGACGCTATCTTATATGGTGCCGATTCGGTCATGTTTGACTTAGAGGACGCTGTTTCAATAAAGGAAAAAGACACAGCCCGCATATTAGTTTATTCTGCCTTAAAAACATTTGACTATACGGCAGTTGAAACGGTAGTGCGAGTGAATGCGTTGGATGCTGGTGGTAAGCAAGATATTGAAGCCATGATTTTAGGCGGCATTGATGTGATTCGCTTGCCTAAGACGGAAACTGCGCAAGATATTGTAGCCGTTGATGAAACGATCACAGCTGTTGAAACTAAGTATCAGTTAACCGTTGGTCGCACTAAAATGATGGCGGCGATTGAATCGGCTGAGGGTGTTTTGAATGCACGTGAGATTGCTAAAGCTTCTAATCGAATGATTGGTATTGCGTTAGGGGCCGAGGATTACGTGACAAGCCAGAAAACTCGGCGATACGCGGACGGGGCTGAATTATTTTTTGCCCGTAATTATATCTTACATGCTGCTCGTGCTGCTGGAATTTCCGCCATTGATACCGTTTATTCGGACGTTGACAATGAAACTGGGTTGCAACGCGAAACTGAATTAATTAAGCAACTTGGTTTTGATGGTAAGTCGGTTATTAATCCACGTCAGATTCCAATTATTAATCGCGTTTATGCACCAACTAGTCAAGAAGTACAAAAAGCGCAAGAAATGATGGCGGGGATTAAAGCGGCTGAAGCTAAAGGGGCTGGCGTGATTGCGGTTAATGGTCAAATGGTGGATAAACCAGTGGTTGAACGGGCTGAGCGCGTTTTGGCTTTAGCAAAAGCAACTAATATGGAGGTGAACTAAAGATGGTCGTTAATCAAGTGAAACGTGAGATTCCAGCAAAATATGCGACGCAATATGGGGTCTATACTGGTGAATTTACACATATTGAACACTATCAGGAGGCAACCCGCCGGATAAAGCCACTTCAGCCATATACCAGTAAATTAGTTGCCAGTATTCACGATGCCATTGTTAAGACCGGCTTAAAAGATGGCATGACGATTTCATTTCATCACCATTTTCGGGAAGGCGATTATGTCATGAATTTGGTGTTGGCTGAAATTGCTAAGATGGGTATTAAAAACTTGTCAATTGCCCCAAGTTCGATTGCTAATGTGCATGCACCTTTAATTGACCATATCAAAAATGGCGTGGTCACTAATATTACCTCCAGTGGGTTACGTGATAAGGTTGGCGCGGCTATTTCCAGTGGCATTATGGCTAATCCAGTTGTTATTCGATCACATGGAGGTCGCGCCCGGGCAATTGTACGAGGCGATATTCATATTGATATTGCTTTTTTAGGCGCCCCAAGTGCCGATATCTATGGCAATATTAATGGCACGCATGGCAAGGCTACTTGCGGTTCATTGGGATATGCCATGGTTGATGCTAAGTATGCTGATCAAGTGGTCGCAATCACCGATACCTTAATGCCTTATCCAAATACCCCCATCAGCATCCCTCAAACCGATGTGGATTACGTGGTTCAAGTGGATGAAATCGGTGATCCAGATGGCATTGCCAAAGGGGCTACCCGGTTTACTAAGAATCCGAAAGAATTATTAATTGCCGAATATGCGGCTAAAGTCATTACGGCTTCAAGCTATTTCAAAACTGGCTTTTCTTTTCAGACCGGAAGTGGCGGGGCAGCACTCGCAGTGAGTCGTTTTTTGCGCCAAACAATGATTGATCAAGATGTTAAAGCGAGTTTTGCGCTTGGTGGCATTACCAATGCCATGGTTGAGATGCAACAAGAAGGTTTAGTTGATAAGCTAATGGATGTGCAAGACTTTGATCACCCAGCAGCCATTTCGTTGGCTGAAAATACCAATCATTATGAAATTGATGCGACCATGTATGCCTCGCCATTGAGCAAAGGGGCCGTCATTAATCAATTAGATGTGGCAATCTTATCAGCTTTAGAAATTGATACTGACTTTAATGTTAACGTTATTACAGGGTCAGATGGTATTTTGCGTGGTGCGTCTGGTGGTCATTGTGATACGAGTGCCGCTTGTAAGTTAAGCGTGGTGATTGCACCGGTGGTTCGTGGTCGCATCCCAACTATTGTAGATGCAGTAACGACTGTAATTACGCCAGGCGCCAGTGTTGACGTGGTTGTGACTGAACTAGGAATTGCGATTAATCCACAACGACCAGACCTAATTACAATGTTTAAAGATTTAAAAGTCCCTCAGTTAACGATTACAGAACTTAAAGACCGAGCATATGCGATTACTGGCGTACCAGCTAAGATTGAACATGGTGATCAAACCGTAGCCTTAATTGAGTATCGGGATGGAACCTTAATTGATGTGGTTAAAAATGTCTAATCCCTTTCAGAATTTGACTGGGCCGGCCATTACCTTACCACAAATGTTAGCGACTAGAGATTGGCGGTCTGACCAGCAATTAAAGCTGCTGCAAACTTACCTTGGTACAACCTTGATTTGGTCTTCTGTCCGGATTCCAGGGCCGATTAAAACCGGCCCACGGCTCGTGACTGCGTACCAAGCGATATTGGCACACTTGAATCAATATTATGGGGTGCGAGTACTGGCATCAGGGCAATTTGATTGGGCCACTGGCTTTGAGTTTTACTTGATTTTGAATCAAACTGCCAGCACAGTTAAGCAGCATTTAATTACGATTGAACAGAATCCTGGTTTTAGTCAGTTATGTGACTTAGATGTTTTAACATTAGTCAATAACCAGTTACACCAGACTAATCGGCACGGATTGGATTTACCGGTGCGTCCTTGTTTGATTTGTGGTGCAGATGCTAAAGTTTGTAGTCGGTCACGTCGGCACGGGCTAGTTGATGTTCAGCGGACCGTTGATGAGATTATCACAGTAGGGTGGCGAGAAATTTGAGTAAGCAAAAAGTTGAACTTACGGAAACGGTTTTACGTGATGGCCAGCAAAGCTTAATTGCGACGCGGATGCCAATCACAGATATGGTCCCAATCTTGGATAAATTAGATCAAGCTGGCTATCACGCGCTAGAGGTTTGGGGGGGAGCGACTTTTGATGCCTGTTTACGTTATTTAGATGAAGATCCTTGGGAACGATTACGAGTCATTCGAAAGCATACGCACCGGACGAAGTTGCAAATGTTACTACGAGGTCAAAACATTTTAGGTTATAAAAATTATGCCGATGATGTTGTAACAGCTTTTGTACAAAAATCGTTGGCTAATGGGATTGATATCATTCGGATGTTTGATGCGCTAAATGATACACGTAACTTAAAAACAGCTTTGGCTGCAACCAAAAAGTATGGTGGGCATGCGCAAATGACGATTGCGTATACAACTAGTGATTTTCACACGATTCCATACTACGTTAAGTTAGCTAAAGAAATGACGGCAATGGGAGCCGATTCACTCTGTATTAAGGATATGGCTGGTATTTTAACGCCGCAACGTGCCTATGATTTAGTTAGTGAATTGAAAGCCACGATTGCAATTCCAATTGAAATTCATACACATGCGACGAGTGGCATTGCAACGATGACTTATTTAAAGGCAATCGAAGCTGGTGCTGATATTATTGATACGGCAAGTTCGCCATTTGCAGGGGGGACCAGTCAGCCAGCTACGGAATCAATGTTAGTTGCTTTGAAAGACTTAGGTTATGACTTACGGGTTAATCCAACGCTAGCAGCTGAAATTGCAGCCTATTTTGCGCCAATTCGGGATCGCTTTCGTCAAGATGGTGGCTTGAATCCGAAAGTAATGGATGTTCAGCCGAAATCTCTGCGCTATCAAGTGCCCGGTGGAATGTTGTCGAATTTGTTAGCACAGCTTAAAGATGCGGGACAAGAAATGTTATACGAGCAGGTCTTAAACGAAGTTCCTAAAGTTCGCGCTGATTTGGGATATCCACCGTTAGTGACACCATTATCGCAGATGGTTGGCACCCAATCCTTGATGAATGTGATGAGTGGTGAACGCTATCAGTTAATTCCAAATGAGATAAAAGACTATGTTCGTGGGTTATATGGTCGGTCGCCAGTGGCAATTTCTCCGGCGATGATTAAAAAAATTATTGGTGATGAGCAGCCAATTACGACTCGCCCAGCCGATGATATTGCACCGCAATTACCAGAATTCAAAGCAGAAATTGGAGACTATGCTCATAGCTTAGAGGATATTTTAACTTATGGATTATTCCCAGATCAAGGTCGTGATTTCTTAGGTCGCCGTGAAGATCGGTTCTATGACGTTCCGGTTCAAAAGATTCGGCTTGATTTTACGTCTGAAAGTTAGCAGCAAGTACTACTGAAAAAGCCGGAGGTCACAGCTCCGAGCTTTTTTAGTCCCAATAAACTATTTTTTATGCATGACGGAAAACGCTTACATACTCTGATATAATGGAAAGAAATAGGAGAAAAGCAAATGGATGCTACCGTGCAAGCAGTTGCTAATAATTTAGATTTGTCCCAGAATACCCCCCTTAAAGATGCGCTTTTGGATGCCTTGCGAAAAACTATCATTTTGGGTGATATTGCGGCTGGAACTCGCATTAATGAAAAGAAATTATCGGAAGGGTTAAATGTTAGTCGGACCCCCATTCGATATGCATTGCGACGGTTAGCCAGTGAAAATTTGGTTGAAAGCATTCCGGGCGTTAGTATGGTTGTACGGGGCATTACCATAAAAGATGCCTATGAAATATTTGATATTCGCAAAGAACTAGATGCATTGGCGACTCGCAAAGCGATGTTACGGATGACAGCGGTTGATTTTGAAACGCTGCGTGAACTTCTTGAGCAGACCGAACGAGAATTAGATGTGGTCCCGGACATCACCATGGTTAGCTATTTTACTGATTTTAACCAGTTTATTTATCAGCATTGTGAGATGCCGCATTTAGTAACAATTGTGTTTAAGTTACAAGCTTATTTAGTTTATTTTCGTGATATCTCAATCATGTCTCGTGAACGCCGGGCCTTAGCATTACAAGAACATTGGCGGATTTATCAAGCAATGGTTAATCAGGATGAGGCCCAAATAAATTTAATTATTCGTGAACACTTAGGACAGTCACTGCAATTTATTGTTAAAGAAATGAGGGCCCATAATCTTGATTAATGCTCATGATATGACGGTATTGCCACGCTTAGCACAACAATCATTACTGATTGAAGTATCTTTAGCACCGAAACCAGGGTTGGTAGATCCCTTTTCAGTGGGCGCACATGTTGATATGGACTATGATTTGTTTATAACTAGTATTCAAGCTTGGTCACCTTACTTAAAGCAATATTTGATGATTGGTGCAACTAGTTCAAAGTTAACAACCCTATTTGCGACTTTGCGGCAAGTTGGAGCACAAGGAGAGGCGGCAATGTTGACGGCCACCCACCAAGTCAATACGCATAAAGGTGCCAACTTTTCTTATGCTATTTTATTGGGTGCTTTGGGCTGGTGTTTAAAGACTCAGACGTTAAAACAAATATGTGCGCAACGTTTTACAACCGTTTTTCAGACGGTCAAAATGATGACGGCGGGAATTACGACAGCCGATTTTGCACATGTTTTAGCCAAATCACATTGGTCTTATGGCGAAGCACTTTATGTTAAGCAAGGGGTAACGGGAATTCGTGGTGAAGCTGAGGCTGGTTATCCAATGTTACAAAACGTTGCATTACCATTTTTAGCACAGCATGCTGATTTACCAGCGGCCTTGCGTTATTTGCAACTAATGGTTTACCTAATGGCGAAGCTCGAAGATGTTAATCTCCTACATCGTGGTGGCCGGTCTGGATTAATACGGGTTCAGCAGGCCGCTCAAGCTATTTTAGATCAAGGTTTAACAACTGCACCGAGTTGGGCAAAAGCGCTAAACAGCTTAGATCAGCAACTTATTGATTGGCATCTGAGTCCAGGTGGAACAGCTGATTTATTGGCGTTGAGTATTTTTTTTGACCAAGTGGTGGTATCACCGGTATCATGGGATGTAATCGCTAAGGGATCTAAACACGAAGTATGATACAATAAAAAAGAATCTAACTAAAATGATATTATAAGCAAATTTATAACGGGTTGAAGGGAATTAAAATCATGGCAGAGACAAAACCAACATATTATATTACGACACCGATTTATTACCCCTCGGGTAAACTACACATTGGGAACTCCTACACGACGATTGCGTGTGACACTCTAGCACGTTATAAGCGGGCGATGGGTTACGATGTCTTTTTCCTAACAGGGACGGATGAACACGGCTTAAAAATTGAAGAAAAAGCTGAAAAGCTAAATACTGATCCTAAAACTTATGTTGATGGGATGGCAAAACAAATTAAAGACTTATGGAAATTGTTGGAGATTTCCAATACTAAGTTTATTCGGACGACGGATGATTACCATGAACAGGCAGTCCAAACCATTTTTGAACGTTTGCTCAAAAAAGGTGATATTTATTTAGGTCATTATGAAGGCTGGTATTCCGTGGATGATGAAGAATACTTCACCGAAACGCAACTGGCCGAAGTCTATCATGATGATAACGGCAAAGTCATTGGTGGTAAAGCACCCAGTGGTCATGACGTTGAATTAGTTAAGGAAGAATCATACTTCTTTAAGATGAGTAAGTATGCAGACTGGTTGTTGGCGTATTACCAAGCCCATCCAGACTTTATTCAACCCGCTAATCGAATGAATGAAATGATTAACAACTTTATCAAGCCCGGGCTAGAAGACTTAGCAGTTTCACGGACGAGCTTTACTTGGGGCGTCCCAGTTAAGAGCAATCCTAAACATGTGGTCTACGTCTGGTTAGATGCGTTGATTAATTATATTACTGCCTTAGGTTATGCGACGGATGATGACCAGTTATTCAAGCAATACTGGCCAGCCGATGTGCAAATGGTTGGTAAAGAAATTGTACGTTTCCATACGATTTACTGGCCAATTATCTTGCATGCCTTAGACTTGCCTTTACCTAAGACAGTCTTTGGTCATGGGTGGTTATTGATGAAAGACGGTAAAATGTCGAAATCAAAGGGTAACGTGATTTATCCAGAAACCTTAGTGGAACGCTATGGTTTGGATGCGCTACGCTATTATTTAATTAAAGCCATGCCTTACGGTAATGATGGGTTATTTACACCGGAAGATTTTATTGCCCGGGTTAACTATGATCTCGCTAACGATTTGGGGAACTTGTTGAACCGAACCGTCGCAATGATTAATAAGTATGAAAATGGTCAAGTGCCAGCTTTAAAAACTGGGGTGACTGAATTTGACGCCGACTTAGAAGCAACGGCCAAAACTACGATTGACGCCTATAATGCGCGGATGAATGAGTTACATTTGGCTGACGCTTTAGGCGAAGTCTGGAAGTTAGTTAGCCGGACCAATAAATATATTGATGAGACTGCACCTTGGCAGTTAGCCAAAAGTGATGCAGCCGATGCAACGGCGCAATTAGCCAGTGTGATGGCGCATTTGGCTGCCAGTTTGCGGGTGATTGCTAGCTTGATTAGTCCAGTGATGACGCATGCGCCAAAGGAAATCTTTACCCAATTGGGTCTAGATCCAGCGAGTCTAACGTTAGCCGCATTAAAATTCAGTGACTTACCAGCCGCAACGCAGGTCGTTGCTAAAGGGACGCCAATTTTCCCACGGGTCGAGATGGACGCTGAAGTTGATTTCTTAAAGGGTCAAATGACCAAGTCAGATAAAAAGAAGGGTCGGGCCGCTATGGAAGCAGCGAAACACGAAGCCGAAGTTGAAAGCGATTGGAACCCCGCTGAAACTGAGCTTAATCTCACCAAAGATGCGATGACGATTGATGATTTTGATAAAGTTGAATTAAAAGTCGCTGAAGTCATTGCCGTTCAAAAATTAAAAGGGGCGGACAAACTGTTACAATTCCGATTAGATGCCGGTGATTCTGATCATCGTCAGATTCTTTCTGGAATTGCCAAATGGTATCCAGAACCAGATGTTTTAATTGGTAAGAAAGTGATCATCGTTGGTAATTTAAAGCCACGGAAATTGCGTGGTGAAATGAGCCAAGGTATGTTACTATCAGCTGAACATGATGGGGATGTACAACTAATCACGGTACCAGAAAACCTAGTGAATGGGTCCTTGATTTCATAAACATGGTTGCTTGAGAGCTTGGGATAATTAAAATCCAAGCTCTTTTTTTAACCACCGAAGTTTGGTTGTCAAAAGGCTAGCTTAAAGACGGTCAGCGGGTGCTTGCGTTGCATGGTAAAATCAATTAAGATACATTTTGGGTCAGCCGCGGCTAGTTGTCGGGTTGACGAAAGTTAGAAAGGGGCCGTGACATGCGGATTTTTGATTCCCATACCCATTTAAACAGTGAAGAATTTATTAACGAAGTTCCCAAGTATTTAGCCCAAGCGAAAGCGTTAGACGTAGTCCGAATGGCAATTGTGGGCTCAAATACGCAATTGAATGCCGTGGCTATTAAGTTGGCGACCACGTATCCTGAATTAGTTGCCATTGTTGGTTGGCATCCTGAAGATGCTAAGGATTATACGCCCGCAACGGAGGCCCAGTTGATTGACCAACTCCAATTACCAACGGTTGTGGCAGTTGGTGAGATTGGACTGGATTATCATTGGGATACGTCACCGCAAGCTGTGCAACGAAAGGTTTTTGCCCGGCAAGTGGCGATTGCTAAAGATTTACATTTACCGATTTCGGTGCATAATCGTGACGCATTTGAGGATACTTATCAGATTTTGAAAGCCGCTGATATTCGTGATATTGGCGGGGTCATGCATAGCTTTAACGGTGATCCAGAATGGCTTAAAAAGTTTTTGGATTTGGGCATGCACATCTCGTATAGTGGTGTCGCGTCGTTCAAGCATGCTGATGACGTGCATGCGTCGGTTCAACAAACGCCGAGTGATCGGTTGTTAGTTGAGACAGATGCACCGTATCTAACGCCGGAACCTTATCGGGGCAAGCAAAATGAACCCGGTTATACGCATTACGTGGTGGATGCCGTGGCGAAATTACGAGCAACGACGCCCACCGAAATTGCCGCCCAAACTTATCAAAATGCAGAGGAATTATTTAAGATTGAAAAAGATTAAAGAAGTTATTGTCGTCGAAGGTAAGGACGATACGAAACGATTAGCATTAGCGGTGAATGCCGATACGATTGAAACGAATGGGTCAGCAGTTTCGGCAGCAACCGTGGCACAAATCAAACGATTACAGGCCAGCCGAGGGGTGATTGTTTTTACTGACCCGGATTTCTCAGGTGAACGGATTCGGCGGATTGTTTCGGCAGCCGTTCCGGGGGTCCAGCATGCCTTTTTACCGCGTAAAGCGGGAGTGCCTACCAAGGCCGGTGGTAGTTTAGGGGTGGAACACGCTAGTCCAGCAGCCATTCGGACGGCCTTAGCCAATCTGTACACTGAAAACTTGAGCGAGCCGACGACCCTGATTACTAAAACGGACTTGATTCAGGCCGGGCTATTAGCTGGCCCTGCTGCCCGGCAGCGCCGTGAACAGCTCGGTGAATTACTAAAAATTGGCTACGTGAATGGCAAGCAATTGCCTAAGCGGTTGCAATTATTCCAAGTACAACCGGCTGATTTTTGGCAGGCCGTCGCACAACTACACACAGAGGAGACAAAATGAGTAAAGAAATTGATATTGCAAATCCCGCCCGCACGCAGGCCATTATTAATTCATATGGCTTACGTGTTAAGAAAAGCTTAGGTCAAAATTTCCTAACTGACCAAAATGTGTTGCATAATATTGTCGCTATTGCTGATATTAGTCCTGAAGATAATGTCATTGAAATTGGCCCCGGAATTGGGTCTTTGACGGAATATCTAGCGCGGGCGGCACATCAAGTGCTAGCCTTTGAAATTGATGATCGTTTATTACCAATTTTAGCTGAAACGTTAGCTGATTATGACAATATTGATGTGGTTAATCAAGATATTTTGAAAACGGATTTACCGGCAATGATTCAGACGCACTTAGACCCCACGCGACCATTAAAATTGGTGGCTAATCTGCCTTATTATATTACGACCCCTATCTTAATGAATTTATTGGCGGGCGATGTTAAGTTTGAAAATATTGTGGTCATGATGCAAAAAGAAGTCGCCGATCGGTTGTCAGCGGAACCAGGGACTAAAGCATATGGTTCTTTGACGATTGCAGTCCAATATCGGATGGCCGCAGAACTTGCACTAGTGGTGCCCCGTACCGTTTTTGTACCAGCACCCAATGTGGATTCAGCGATTGTGAAGTTAACGGCATTGCCAACACGGACGCACGTGCCATTTGATGAAGCCGCGTTCTTTAAAGTTGTTAAGGCCGGTTTTGCCCATCGGCGTAAGAATTTGTGGAATAATTTGCAGAGTTTGTTCGGGAAACAGCCTGAAACGCGAACGTTGATTCAAGCTGCGTTGGATCAGGCTGAGATTGATCCGAAAATTCGGGCGGAACGCCTAACGGTCGATGCGTTTATTACCTTGACGGATGCCTTACATGCCGTTGGTTTAATTGCGGCCTAATTGGTCTATAAAACAGTTGCACATTAGAAAACCTTGTGATATAATATTGACTTTTTAGTGAAAAGCTAGTATAGTAGTTTCACATGAGGAGGTTTCTGAATGCCAATTTCACTAGCTGCAATTAAAGATAAGCTTGACGCTCGCATTGGGCAACACATGAAAGTGGTTGCACAAGCGGGCCGTAAAAAGACCACTGAACGTCATGGTATCTTGAAAGAAACGTACCGTTCTGTATTTGTCGTTGATTTAGACCAACAAGAAAACTCTTTTGAACGGGTCTCATACAGTTACACAGATGTGTTAACGAAAAACGTTCAAATCGCCTTTGAAGATGAAACAACTGAAGCTTAATTCGCCACGTGCGAACTCTCAATACTAAGACCCGCAGCAAGGTCTTTTTATTTTGCCCTGATATTAGTATAATTGTATCAAAGTAAGATAACGACCCAGATAATCGCGGTCATAAAAGAGGGTGAGACGCGTGCAGATCGTGGAAAAAGCGCCGGCTAAAATCAACTTGGGCTTAGATACGTTGTTTGAACATCAAAACGGTGCCAAGGAATGGAATATGGTGATGACGTCGGTTGATTTAGCCGATTACGTGCAGATTGAGACCCTAAAAGCTAATCGGATTGAAGTGGCGACGGATAGTGGCTTTCTGCCGAACGATCGGCGAAATCTCGCCTTTCAAGCGGTAAGCTTATTAAAACGCCAGTATCATATTCGGAGTGGCGTGCGGATTAAAATAAAAAAAGCGATTCCAGTTGCGGCCGGATTAGGTGGCGGCTCCTCGGATGCGGCCGCTGTTTTACGGGGGCTCAATCGGTTGTGGGAACTTAATTTAGATTTAGCCACCCTGGCGCGCTTGGGCTTACAGATTGATTCGGATGTGCCTTATTGTGTTTATAGCCAGACCGCTCATGTGACAGGCAAAGGGGAATTAGTGCGACCGCTCCCCAAGTTGCCGCCGTTGTGGATTGTACTCGCTAAGCCTAAAATCAGTGTTTCCACGCCGAATATCTTGCGGCAAGTCGATTATCGACAATTAACCACTCATCCGGAGATTCCGGGGTTGATTGCTGGCGTCCAGTCAGGTAATCTAGAACAGATTTTTCAGCATATGGGCAATGTGTTAGAGCCAATCACGGCTAATCGTTATCCAGAAATTATGCAAATTAAACAACAATTATTAACCTTTGGGGCAGATGCTGCGCAGATGAGTGGCACGGGCCCAACCGTGTTTGGCGTTTGTCGCAAGCGTTCGCGTGCCCAGCGCGTCTATAATTCGCTCAAAGGTTTTTGTCGGGAAGTTTATCTGGTCCGCCCGGTGAATCTAATGGATCGTTAACGGTAATCACTAAAGCGGGTGGCTTAATTGGTCAGTGCCGCTTTTTTTCATTAAGCAATGGCTGAACCCAGCACAAATGGGGTGAGGTGTGGTTAAATTGAAAGAAATGGGGTGGATGGATAATGAAGCAAACAACTAAATTAGGGTTAACTTTAGCGGGCGTGGCTGGTGCCACAACCTATGTCGGTGCTTTGTTGGGTGGTGCTGTCGCTTATCAAGTCGCCATGCACGTGAGCGACGAGCAGAAACAGCGAGGTCAACAATTATCACGGTCAGAAAATACTGAAATCGAAAATTTTTGGTACGATAAACAACCCCAACAACAATGGCAGCTGCAAAGTTTTGATGGCTTGAACTTAGTTGCCACGTATCTCCCCAATCCTAAAACAACTAAGCGGTTGGTCATTTTGGCCCACGGTCTCAATCATTCACGTGAACAGATGATTCCCTATGCGCGTATTTTCATGAGCCTGGGGTACGCTGTGCTGATGCCAGATGCGCGCGCTTTTGGTGATAGCGATGGGCATACGATTGGTTATGGTTGGTTAGATCGGTTGGATTACGACCGTTGGATAGCCATGGCTTTGACACAATTAGGCGCTGATATCGAAATCGTTTTGATGGGGATTTCGATGGGGGCAGCGACGGTTATGGCGACCAGTGGCGACCCCTTGCCTGAAAATGTTAAAGCAATCGTGGAAGATAGTGGTTATGCGGATTTATATGATGAAGCTAAATTTCGCTTGACGCACCAATTTCATTTACCAGCTTATCCCATCATGCCGCTGGCGAATCAAATTGCGCGTCGCAGTGCTGGCTACGCATTCAATGATGGTCACATTTTACAACAAGTTCAAACGGGGGCCTTGCCGATTCTGATTATTCATGGCATGCATGATACGACGGTACCGGTCCGCAATGCGCACCAGCTTTACAATCGGGTGGCGCAGCAAAAAGGCTTGTATATTGATGCCGATGCGGGCCACGTCCAAGCAATCCGCACGCATCCAGATCGGTATCAAGCTGTGGTAAGTGAATTCTTGACTGAACAAGTGGGGTTAATCTCCTAAGTAGTTGAGCTAGTCAGTTTACATGCTGGCAGAGCTAAGTTAACGCGATCAAGCTGATCGCGTTTTTTTGATTTGGCATTGACCTATTGACAAATTGGCGGTTTCAGGTAAACTAAAATAGTAATCATTACTATTTACCTTATTTAGAGAGATGGGGGTTAGACTATGACGGAACCCTTAATAGCCGTCCAACATTTGGAAATCAGTTTTCCAAATAATCAAGTTTTTAAAGATTTAGATTTTAAGATTCAACGTGGTGATTTTTTGACCGTCATTGGTGAAAATGGCGTTGGCAAAACGACTTTAATTCGGGCCTTATTAGGCATGTTGAAGCCTAGTGCGGGTCAGATTAAGTATTATCCCAATAAAGCTGCGATTAAAGTCGGTTATGTCCCGCAATTTCGTAACTTGGATCAGGAATACCCACTAACTATTGAAGATTTTGTCGGCTTGAATGTGCGAGGCTGGTTACCTTGGTTATCAAAGGCGGAACATCAACAAGTTCAGACGGCGATGGCGGTGACTAATGTCAAAAAAATCAAGCAACGGCAGCTCGGGATGGCTTCCGGTGGTGAAAAACAACGGGCTTACTTAGCGCAAGCTATTGTTGAACAGCCACAACTGTTGATTCTAGATGAGTCAACTGCGAGTTTAGATAACGAAATGAAATATGAATTATTAGATTTGGTGCAAAACTTGAATCAAACGAGCGATATTACCGTGGTATTTGTGACCCATGATTTTCCGTTAGCGAAGCAATATGCCAAGCATTATTTAGCGTTGAAGCCGGGGTATCAACAGTTTGGTTCGATTGACGAGATGTCGGTGGCCCAACTAAAGGAGGTCACAAATGTTTAGTTTAGCTTTTATGCGGAATGCCTATTTTGCGGGAACGTTTATTGCAATTATTTGTGGCACTATCGGCGTCTTTGTGATTGCCCGTAATTTGTCATTTTTGACGCATACCTTATCCGAGATTGGATTTGCCGGTGCTGCCTTTGGCATTTTTATGGGCTGGACGGCGTTGACTGGGATGCTGATTTTTACGGTCATTAGTTCCGTGATTGTCGGTCAGATGAGTGTGAAGCAGTCACGACGAGAAGCCTCGATTTCAGCTATTTCAGCATTGTTTATTGGCTTAGGGATTTTATTTTTATCGCTATCAAATCAAACGTCGAGTTACGCTACCAGCATCTTGTTCGGTAGTGTGATTGGGATTGCCCAAGCCGATGTGATTCGAGTGGCCGTATTGTCAGGATTGGTTATTCTAGTGATGTTGGGGTTATATCGCCCCTTAAAATTCGATTCTTTCGATGCGATTGGCGCCAAAGTCAGTGGATTGTGGACGACGGCGATTTCAGTGGTTTTCCTTGTCTTAGTTGCCATGAGTGTTAGTGTGGCAGCCCAGATTGTTGGATCTTTGTTAATTTTCATCCTATTAACGTTACCGGCAGCCGCTGCCCGTTACTTTGTGCATACTGTCAGCAAAATGATTGGGTTATCAATTGTTTTTGCACTGATTGGGGTCTGGCTAGGCCTGTATTTGAGTTACGTGACGAATCTACCGGTCAGTTTCTTTATTGCTTCAATCGAGTGTCTTTTTTATTTTTCGGCTTTAGGTTACCAACGATTACGGGTTGGCAGTTAACTTGGGTCGTCTAGACGTGCACTGACGGCTAAGCCGTTAGTGGGCGCCTTTTTTTATTGTTCTCGATTTAACCAAAAATTTAGGTATTAAATCACTATTTAACGAATGATATTAAGAAATTCCGATTGTTTTCTAAAAAGATAGCAAAAGACTACCTAATTTCCGAACGTTTGTGTTATCATTTTGCATAGACTTTAAAAAAGATGATTTAGGTTGAGGTGGAAACATGAAAGTACGTAGAAGCGAACGTTTAATTGATATGACGCGCTATTTGTTGGAACGACCCCATACATTGGTCTCGTTAACTTATTTTGCAGCGCGTTACGAATCAGCTAAGTCTTCCATTAGTGAAGACTTGACGATTTTGAAACGCACCTTCCAGATGCGCGGTACCGGAATTCTAGAAACGATTCCAGGTGCTGCGGGAGGCGCTCGCTTTATTCCTTATATCTTAAAAGAAGAAGCCCAAGCATTTATTGATAAAATGACGGACTTAGTTGCTGATAAGGATCGGGTTTTACCCGGCGGCTATATTTACTTATCCGATATTTTGGGGCAACCAGAAATTTTGCGGCAAGTGGGTCGAGTGATTGCAACGCAATACTTGAATCAAAAAATTGACGCAGTGATGACGGTAGCCACCAAGGGAATTCCAATTGCCCAGAGTGTGGCAACTTATTTGAACGTGCCTTTCGTGATTGTCCGCAACGATTCTAAAATTACTGAAGGCTCTACGGTTAGTGTGAACTATGTTTCCGGTTCTTCTGAACGCATTAAAAAAATGGAATTATCGAAACGTAGTTTAACCGAAGGCGCCAATGTTTTAATTGTGGATGACTTTATGAAGGGCGGCGGCACCATTAACGGGATGAAGACGTTAATTGAAGAATTTGATGCTAATTTAATTGGGATTACCGTCTTTGCCGAAGCCGCCTTTACAGGTAACCGATTGATTGATGACTATACGTCATTGCTACAGGTCACTAATGTCAACGATAATGAAAAAGCAATCAAAGTTATTCCTG
Organism: Lactobacillus sp. CBA3606; assembly: GCF_002970935.1. Lineage (NCBI taxonomy): Bacteria > Bacillati > Bacillota > Bacilli > Lactobacillales > Lactobacillaceae > Lactiplantibacillus > Lactiplantibacillus kimchii. Next base: position 2,003,257 of record NZ_CP027194.1, read on the forward strand.
GTAATTATTTAGAGAAGGTTTTTGGGGCGGAAGTCTAAAGGCCATGTTTTTGAACCCGTTCTTTGGTATGATTAAGTGAATTGAAGACTAAGGAGAAATTTTGTTATGACAACCAAAAATGCAATCATCATGGCCGCTGGTAAAGGGACCCGGATGAAATCCAAGTTAGTCAAAGTGCTTCATCAAGTTTGTGGTAAGGCGATGGTTGACCACGTGTTGACCCAAGTTGAAGCTACTTCGATGAATAAGATTGTGACCATTGTGGGTCATGGTGCTAAAGACGTGGAGGCGGCTTTAGGTGACCGGACCTATTATGCGGAACAAACAGCCCAACTAGGAACTGGCCATGCCGTCCTACAAGCTGAAGATTTATTACGTGACGCTGACGGGATGACCTTAATTGTGAGTGGGGATACGCCGTTATTCCGGGCTGAAACTTTCCAAGAATTGTTTGAATACCATCAAGCAAAGAAAGCCGCTGGGACCGTATTGACCTCAGAAGCGCCTGACCCACAAGGCTATGGGCGAGTTGTTCGCAATCATTTAGGTATTGTTGAAAAGATCGTTGAACAAAAAGATGCGACTAAAGCCGAACAAGCGATTCATGAAATCAATACTGGTGTTTACTGTTTTGATAACCGGAAATTATTTGCAGCATTACATCAAGTGACCGATGATAACGCACAAGGTGAATATTATTTAACTGATGTGATTCAGATTATGAAGGCCCAAGGCGATATTGTCGCCGCTTACCGGATGAGTGATTTTGATGAATCCATGGGTGTTAATACGCGCGCAGCATTGGCTCAAGCCACGAAGGTTATGCAAAAACGAATTAATACCGCTCATATGGCTAATGGGGTGTCAATTATTGATCCCGCAGCGACGTATATTGATGCTGGTGTTAAAATTGGGGCCGATACAGTTGTGGAACCGGGGGTTTTAATTAAAGGCCAGACGACGATTGGTTCAGATTGCTTTATTGGCGCACATTCAGAAATTCATGATATGACAATTGAAGACCGAGTGACCGTTACGTCGTCATTCTTAGAAGATTCCATCATGCATGCGGATAGCAATATTGGCCCTTATAGTCATTTGCGACCACAAGCTGAGATTGGGGAACATGTCCACTTAGGTAACTTTGTGGAAGTGAAGAAAGCCCAAATTGGCGCGCGGACAAAGGTCGGTCACTTAACTTATGTTGGTGATGCGACTTTAGGCAAGGATATTAACGTGGGTTGTGGTGTTGTCTTTATCAATTATGATGGGGTCAATAAACATCATACTAACGTTGGTGATGCGGCCTTCATCGGGAGCAATTCCAATGTCATCGCACCAGTTGAAGTTGCTGATCATTCCTTTATTGCTGCGGGTTCGACGATTACGGATGATGTTAATTTCCACGATATGGCGATTGCACGTGCCCGTCAAACCAATAAACCAGACTATTGGAAAAAATTACCACATGAGCCAGAAAATAATTAGACTATAATTAAAAACAAATCAGCGACATAATACTGATTTGACTGAAAAGTTGCTAGGAAAGACTCGTTTTTGAGTTTTTCCTAGCAACTTTTTTTGACCGGCAGATTAAGCCCTTAGTCATCGTAACAAAACCAAAGTTATTATTTAATTCAGCTTGCCTGCTCGGTAGGCTTGGGCTTCAAGCTGGCGTACGTGAATAATTGTCCGTAAATTCGTATCAATAATCGGCTGGTGTAGTCGTTCGACCGCCATGAGTTTTTTGAGTGTTGCCTGACCAGCAATTGCGTCGCCAAAATAAAGGGCCCAGATGGCTAACCAAAATTGACGACCGAGGCGGCCATCCCAGGTTAAGCGGGTCGGTTCGAGTGCTTGAAATTTAGGTGCCAAAGCACGAGCATAATCAAATTCGCGCCAGTTAAGGTAAGTTTGTAACACAGCCCCATAGTAGTCAATTAGAGCAGTCAAAACGTGGAATGGATCCCCCAAGGTTGTTTGATACCGGTGGCAATTTTGTACCATTTTAAGCGTAAAGTCAGCTAGCGCGGCAATGCCGGCGTCACTTGCGACCAAGGCGGGGAGCAAGTTGGCTAATTTTAATTCTTGCACCGTCCAAGTCTTGGTTTGACGTAAGTGTTGATAGGCCGGTTGGATCGCAGTAGTGAGAGGCATTTGTCGATGATCAAAGGCAATTAAACGGATACTTGTATAGCTAGCAACCAGGCGTTCATAAGCTTTAGGACTATGTTGATGATCACGTACCCAATTAGTTAAAAAAGTAAAGTTTTGGTCATAATAAGCCTGAGTGGTGATTAACAAAGCTTGATCGAGTGGTGAAGACTGATAGTGTTGGGCAATAAACCGGTATTCGTCAACTGAGACGCCTAAATTATCTAGAATGGCGAAGAGTTTCGTCGCTGCAATATCATGCTGTCCATGTTCAAATCGGGTTGCAAAAGATCGTGAGACGATGCCTGAATAGATTTCTTTTTGAGAAAAGCCCTTATCTAAACGAATTTGTTTGACGGTTAGACCGAGAGTTATCATTGTAACCTCCTTAAGGTGGCCTATATGCCACCTAATCAATCGTTGTAACATGACTATGCCACGTAAACTAAGGGTTAGTCAATTAGGGAGGTCTTGAACATTGCACATGATATTGAGAAATCGCACCGTTCAAACGCTAGTTAGCGCCAACTTTTTTTCAACGTTGGGGGTCAGCTTGTTTAATATTATTTTGTTAACCTATGCCAAGAGTTTTACGCAGCCCAAACTATTGGTTTCAATCGTGTCCATAGCAACCGTTTTACCGAGTGCTTTTGGTGTTCTGGCCGGTCGAGCGGCGGATCAGACTAAGCGGAAACCGCGGTTGATGATTCAGACCAAGTTAGTGCAAGCGGGCTTGTATTTAGTGCTAGCACAGATGATTAATCAGCATACCGTTTGGATTTTTTACGTGGTCGTCGCCATTAACGTGAGTTCTGATACGCTTGGTAATTACGGTAGTAGCTTGTTTACCCTAGTGTTGCAGGCCCGCATCGCAGCTAGCGACCGACAACAAGCGTTAGGTCTGAATCAGAGTGTCGGGACATTGGTTCAACCGATTGGGCAAGCGTGCGGGGTCGCTGTATTGGCAGCAACGCATAACTATGCATTGGCGGGCGACTTGAATGCCATTGCCTTTTTATTGGCGGCGGTCTGCCTGCAACTCGGTCATGCCACAATCAAAATGCCTGTGACTAGCCAATTGCCAGCACCACACTCACAGCCGCCGGTATGGCCGGCTTTGCAGCCAGTATTACGTGAAGTGATGCAACTATCGGCAATTAGCGGATTAGGACTTGTGATGGGGTGTAACCTGTTGGCTAACGGATTAACCGCCACGTTGAATCTATTCTTTATTGATCGCGCTAATCAGTTACCGGTCAGCTATAGTGTTGCCCTGCTATTAGTGGATTTGGGCTTTGTTGGCGGAACGATAGTTGGTGGTCTGACAAAAAAAACTTGGTTAGATCGACTCAGTATACAGCAACTCATCATCAGCATTGCTGGCTGCTTGGCCGGCGAGTTTCTCGTGCTACTGATATATCCCCATTTGGGGGCGATTTTGTTAGGCACCTTTAGTTTGGCCTGTTTGACTGGTAAGTTGGATCCTAAGTTTTTTGCTTTGATGATGGTCAAAGCCGATTCGCAACAATTAGGTGCAATTTTTGGCCTAATTAGCACGGCCGTCATGTTGGCAACACCAATCGGTAGCTTGGGATTTGTTTTAAGCTATAATATCGGCGGGGCCACACCGACTTTTGCGGTCGGACTGATGCTAGCATTAGGTCTACTGGGGTGGCTTCAGTTGGCAAAACGGTGACTGGATTTGGTTAACGTTGAACGGGATGATCGAATAACGTCATAAAAATAAAGGTGTTCGGGAAAAAATCACTAACACAGTTCGCTTAAGCTGAGCCTAAATTTGTGATAACGGTTTCGTTTTGTTTGGTTTAAGTCGGCATGACCGTAAAATCCGAACGAATTTCACCTCACGAAACTTTAATATTAAAGTAACAACGGCGTTAAAAACCCGAAATAGCTACTGCTAGCCCAGTCTAATGCAATTTATAACGGTTAAGGGGGCTTGCTTTTCGGCCCCAAAATGCATATTATTTATATGTAATAAGTTTTGAATGGAGGAAATTATGTCAGAACAGTATTTTGATCCAAAGTTGAAGATTTTTGCTTTGAATTCAAATAAACCATTGGCAGAAAAAATTGCTGAAGCCGTTGGTGTTAAGTTAGGTAAGACATCCGTCGATCGGTTTAGCGATGGCGAAATTCGCATTAACATTGAGGAAAGTATTCGTGGTGACCAAGTTTACATCATCCAATCCACCTCAGCACCAGTTAATGATAACCTAATGGAATTATTGATTATGATTGATGCGTTACGGCGGGCTAGTGCTAAGACCATCAATGTGGTCATCCCTTACTATGGGTATGCACGTCAAGACCGTAAAGCGCGTTCGCGGGAACCAATCACTGCCAAGCTAGTTGCTAACATGCTGGAAACAGCTGGGGCAACTCGGATTTTGGCACTTGATTTACATGCTGCTCAAATTCAAGGATTTTTTGATATCCCATTGGATCATTTAATGGGAGCACCGCTGTTGGCTGACTATTTCTTAACGCATCACTTAGCTGAAAATGCCGTTGTGGTTTCACCAGATCATGGTGGGGTGACTCGGGCGCGGAAGTTAGCTGAATTCTTAAAGGCCCCAATTGCCATTATTGACAAGCGGCGGCCACGGGCTAACGTTGCTGAAGTGATGAATATTATCGGTGATGTGAAGGGCAAACGGGCCATCATGATTGATGATATGATTGATACTGCTGGGACGATTACCCTAGGGGCGCAAGCCTTGATGGATGCTGGTGCGACGGATGTCTATGCTAGCTGTACGCATCCAGTCCTTTCAGGCCCAGCAATTGAACGGATTGAAAAGTCACCAATCAAGAAATTAATTGTGACAGATTCGATTGCTTTACCCGCTGAAAAGCAGATTGATAAGATTGTTCAAGTTTCCGTGGGACAATTGATGGGTCAAGCCATTAAGTTCATTCATGAAAACAAACCAGTTAGTCCATTGTTCAAAAATCGGTTCCATAACGAAGAAAACTAGACTAATTTTTAATGACGAAGTGTTTGGGCAATAACCCAAACACTTTTTTTATTACTAAAACCTACAATTAGGGTTATTTGTGGCTACAATGGAAGTATTGAACTAAAAGGGAGGTGGGGTGACATGAATTGGTTTTACTGGGGTAGTTTGGCTTTGGTCATTGCGGTCACGTTACAATTGACGGATCGGCGGCGCTGGTTAACGGGGTATTTTGTGAGTGCTGCAATTATCGGACTGGCCTTAGCAGCCTATCGGACAGTTAGCAATCAAGCGAGTCCCCTCTGGCAATTTATTATCGTGGGGCTAAAATTAGTGGGTTATTTGGTGTTACCAATCCTCGTATTGGTCGTGGCCCTGAGTTTTATTCGGTATAGTTATCGTTTAATTCGTAAGGAAGGCTGGCACTTACATTATAGTTTGTTGGCAATTGTCGGTGTTTTATTGGTTACCATGCTTGGATTATTGGCGTTAAATGGGTTGCGCTGGCGACAACGCTGGCTCTGGGAATTATTGGGGCTAGCGGTAGTACTAACGGCCTATTTTGCGGCCGGATTTTTGGCGTATCTGGTAGCGGGGGTGACGACGCGGTTAGGTCGGCGTGGCCCGGTCGATGCAATTATTGTGTTAGGCGCTGGCTTAATGCCAGATGGTCGACCGACACGGACCTTAAGTTACCGATTAAAAGCGGCGGCTAAATTTTATCGTGGGCAACGCGCGCAACATCATCAACCAATTAAGTTAATTGTTTCAGGGGGTCAAGGGGCGGATGAAATCATGGCTGAAAGTACGGCTATGCGCCAATATCTCGTGGCGTTAGGCATACCAGTTGACGTGATTCAAGAAGAGAATCAGTCGACCTCGACGCTTGAAAATTTAAAATTCTCGCATACTTGGTTGGTCAAACGCCAGCCTTTTTATCGAGCGGTCGTGGTGACCAGTGATTATCATGTGCTGCGCGCTAATATTTTAGCACGCCGGTTACGGCTGAATATGGTTAGTCGAGGAGCACGGACCCCGTGGTACTATGTGCCCTTCGCGATGTTTCGCGAGTATTTGGCTTTGATTGTGTTATATCACTGGGCTAACATTGTTGCGGTCATTGGTTTGACCTTGGTTTATGGGGCCTGGTTAGTAAAGTTAATTTAGGCTAGTGTGGTGGTTTTGAGAAAACAAGTGGTATTTTTTGAATTAGGCGAGGAAACATGTTCTTTTAAGGACGTGATGAATCGCTTTTTGTTTTGTACGTCGCATATATTTAATAGAAATCATTTCAAAATGCGGATTTAGTATTGAATAGATGGAAATTTGTCACGACGATTATAGCCACTTAGTTAGTTAATGTATCGCCAAAGTTATCGGTAAAAACTAATCGTCACTGGTGATTACCTAGTTATGATATCGAAAGCATTAGTACCACTTACCCAACAAGTATTGATGACCAACGAATAAAAGAGGGGCATATAGATGACGCTGCGGGCAATTAAAACAAGAATATACCCTCAAATTAATCAACAAGAAAAAATCATTAACAACTTTGGTTGCTGTCGTTTCGTCTGGAACCAGTTATTAAGTATGCAGATTGAGCGGCATAATAACGGTGGCGTCTACGTCAATGAATTTGGCATGAATGATCTGATTAAGTGTCTTAAACAGGAATACCCTTTCCTCAAGCAAGCGGAATCAACCAGTCTTTTACATGTTAGTCGTGATTTACATCATGCTTTTCAGAAATTATTTAAGGAACACGTTGGTTTTCCGAAGTTCAAATCACGTAAGTTTCCCAAACAGAGTTATCAGTCTAATTCAGTCAATCATAATATTAGTCAAATCGATCAACATCAGCTTAAAATCCCAAAATTAGGTCATCTTGCCTTTAAATCTGGCCGACAACTCACTGGTAAGATTAAAAACGTCACAATCCGGCTATCCGCCACCGGCAAATACTACGCCATTGTGTTAGTCGATAATGACGTCCAAGAACTGCCGAAAACTAAGCAATCGGTAGGGATTGATATGGGTGTGGCGGATTTAATGATTACCAGCGAGGGTGTCAAATATCCTACCGTTCGTTTTGACAAGGCCCTATCGCAGAAGAAACACTATTGGGAAAAACGGCTAGCCCGGCGAAGATTACAAGCCATGAGAGAAATTGCGTGGGATAAACACAATCACGTAGTAGAGCCGCGTGAATTGAACGACTTCAGTAATTATCGCAAGGCGCGTCTCATGGTTGCCAAATATAACGAAAAAATCGCTAACCGGCGAAATAACTATTTACATCAACTCACTAAGAAACTAGTAACGCTGTACGATGTGATTAAAATAGAAGATTTGAAAACCAAAAATCTTCTCAGCAATCATCAACTCGCTCGCGCAATTGCCAATCAAGCCTGGCGGGAATTACGCACTCAGCTTGACTATAAATGTGCTTGGTATGGTAAGCAACTGGTCACTGTGAACCCTCGGAAAACCAGCCAGATTTGTGCTGACTGTGGTTATGATGACGGCAAGCATGGGCTAGCTATCCGGCAATGGACATGTCCTAGTTGTGGCGTTAACCATGATCGGGATATTAACGCCGCCAAGAACATATTGAATGCTTAAAGAAAAGACTAGCTAGGCTCGGAACGAGCCGTGATAAATAGCTGTAACCGCTGGGCATAGTGCTAGTCGCTATTGTGTAAGTTAGCAGTGTTCTCAGAAGCTCGGTCATTTATGGTCGAGTAGTTCACGAGGTTAATGTTATAATGGACGAAGTTAAAAGGGAGGGATTTGCCGTGGATCTTACACATCGACCACGTTTGGGGCTGATGGTGATCATCTTATTTGGGCTTTTCACTTTGTCAGGTTGTGCGTCAACTTCGCGGGGCACAACGAATCGTTCAACCACTGCTGGAACGACCACGCATAGTAATGCAATGGTTTTGACTAAGGCGAATCAACAAATTTCGCACCAAAGAATTGCGACGGCGTTACAAACGTTGGCGACCGCTAAGACGTCAAATGCAACGATTGATAATTTGACGACGGGTTTAAAGTATTATCAAAAAGCGGCGGTAGCTCTTAATGATAATGAATTGAGCTTAGCCAAGGGCTATTTTGCGACGTTAACTGCTTATCAAGGCACAACTGATGCCACTTTCATTAAAGCGCGTGCTGAACTGGTGCATCAGTATCAGCAAGTTAAGTTAGCGAACAGCTATTATAATACGGCTCGTGATGAGTTAAGTGTGCATGCACTAGCCCGTTCGAAAACAGCGATTGATAAGTTAGACCAAATTGATCCAGTTCACCCAGTCATTAAACAATTACAGAAAAAAGCGCTGGCAATGAAGCAAGCCATCATGAACTATGAAGCTTCGCAATCAACGAGTTCGGGGCAAGCAAGTTCGGCGGTCGCTAGTACAAGTATGACTAGTAGTAGTCATACCGCGACCACGAGTACCACCAGTTCAAGTGTCACTGCTGAGAGCAGTACGAGTAGCAGTGCGGCTAGTACAAGTAGTGAGACGGCGGCGAGCCAAGCTGACGAATCGACCAGTAGCACGAGTAGTCGTGCGGTCTCTGATCAAGCCATCTTGAGTGAGTTCAAGGCAGCGGCAACGGTCACTTTTGCCAAGTCTGACCAGTTTAACGTGCTTGCTAGGACGACTCATTATTATCAGATTGAAGTCAGTCATGCCGCTGATACTGGTGCGACGAGTACGACCGATATTTATCGGTATTATCCGATGAGTGGGCAGGTTGAACAACAAGCTAACCATGATTCTGAATAATGGCAACACAAAAAAACGAGCCTGATTTTCCAGGCTCGTTTTTTAATTGCGGTTATTTAGTGAGGGCCCAAGTATTAATGGCATGGGCGACGCCGTCTTGGCGGTTGGTTTTGGTTTCGTACTTAGCGAGCGCCTTTGCTTGGGGAATTGCATTACCCATTGCAACACTATTCGTTGCATATTTAAGCATGCTGAGATCATTGCCTTGATCACCGATAGCCATCACTTCATCGGCCGTGAAGCCTAATCGTTCAGCAAGTACTTGTAAGGTCCGACCTTTGCTGGCTGCTGGATTCATCAATTCTAAAAAGTATGCCTCTGATTGAACCAAGTAATAACGGTCATAAATTTCAGCTGGAATTTTTTTAATGGCTGCCGCTAGAATCTGGGGGTCATCAATGAACATGCATTTCACAATCGGCAGATCAGATCGCATCTGTTCAGCGGTTCGATAACGGACGGGCATATTAACTAAGAAACTTTCACCTACCGTATAAGGGCTGATGTTAGCATTGGCGGTATAGATATGGTCTTCACTTTCAACGTGACAATGAACACCAATCTTGCGACTCAACGCTTCAATATCAATATAATCATTGTGCGATAGCGTTAAACTAGTAATAATACGGCCTTCCACGGTTTGAGCCATAGCACCATTGAAGGTCACGACGTATTCGTCATCCCCAGTAATGGCCAATTGCTTTAAAAACGGCGTGACGCCGCTTAAGGGCCGACCCGTGCAGAGCACCACTTTGATGCCCTGGGCCCGGGCGGCTTGCACGGCCTGGATTGTTGCTGGATTGAGTTCACTGTGTTCGTTTAGTAGGGTGCCATCCATATCGATGGCAATGAGCTTAACTGACATTAGACTAATTCCTCCATGTAAAATAATAAGTGTTAAATAATTAACCGATCATTTTGAATGTGTTGCTGAAAGGCTTGATAAATAGGATCGAATAAATCAACCTCAGCCGTCCGACTCAACATTTCTTTAGGAAAGAAGAAACGCCGATCGCCAGAGACTTTCCCAGTAATCGCCCGGACGAGATCGCTGACTGTTGAGAGTTCAACTAAGCTGCCGTCTTCTTGCATTAATTCAATCTGCGTCCGTGGTTTTTTCATCTTGGGGTCATAAGCATCGTAAGGTAAATCGTAACTATCATTAGTATCGGTGTAATAATGACTATTAAAGCCGGCCCGCTCGATTAACGTTTGGAGTTGTGGGACGAGTGACTGCGTTTGGGCATCAATCCGAGCTGATTTTAAAGGCCGGCGATCTAAAAAGCGGGTGGCTAAATCAGCTAAGATTGGATCTTGACTATCACGCCAATGGGTAAAGTAGGTGTTTAAGACGCCGTCGTCTAACCGCAGATAGTCTTGTAACGTAAAGTCGTTATTGAAAAATGGTAATAACATGTGCGGGGTGGCCTCAGCGTCAGCTGCATGACTTTGATAAAGTTCATTAGCCCGTTCCAATAGGTGGTCTAAAATGACTTCCATTGAACGTGAGACTGGATGAAAGTATACTTGCATGTACATTTGAAAGCGGCTGACGATGTAATCTTCAACTGCGTGCATGCCTTCCATCGCAAACGTAATGCCACCTTGATAGGGATGCATCACCCGTAAAATACGAGTTAAATCAAAATTACCATAATTGGTACCAGTGAAATAAGAATCCCGTAATAAATAATCCATCCGGTCGGCATCAATTTGACTAGAAATCATTTGGACGACTTGGGGATTAGGATACGTTTTTTGAATGACCGCAGCGACCTGACTTGGAAATTCTGGTGCCACTTGACGCAAGACTTGATTCACTTCAGTTTCCGGTGACGTCAAGATTTTGACGGTCAATGCTTCGTGGTCGGTATGAAAAATATGTTCGAAGGTATGCGAGTAAGCGCCATGGCCAATGTCATGAAGCAAAGCGGCACACAGTGTGACGAGGCGTTCGCGGTCATCCCAACCGCCGTCACCGGGTGTTTTGGTCGGATAATTGCGTTCAAAGTTATCACAGATGCGGCGACTAACTTCGTAAACGCCCAAACAATGACCAAAGCGGGAATGCTCGGCGCCATGAAAAGTTAATGACGTGGTGCCCAATTGCTTGATGCGACGCAACCGCTGAAATTCAGAGGTGTTAATAAGGTCTAGAATCACTTGGTGCTGAATATAGACATAGTCATGGACGGGGTCGCGAAAGACCTTTTCCATGGGCAATAATTGATTACGATATGACAATTAAATGCCTCCGTTCACTAATTTTATTTAAGGCGTTCTTGACGGCGTCGCATTTGTTGATAAGCGTGAGCCAAGTGCGCTTGAAACTCAGGCTCGGCGATTAACCGTGGTAATTGTTGCTGGTCGACGGTACCATGTTGTGCGAGAACGGTATCAAAGCGCTGAATGACGGTTGGAACCGTTAATGGGCGCTGCAATTTCGCTGCCATGGTCGTCATGACGCGGGGGTCCACTTGGGGAAAACGGTCGTCCAACTGGCCGGCTAAACTGGTTTGATAGAATTGTTGGATGAGTTGACTCCGCTGTGTTTGATCACCGTTTACACTGAGATAGAGCATGATGACTAATGCGGAGGCAGTTCGCCGTTGTGACATGCCGGCGATCTTTTGACCTGCAATACTTAAATCATAAGTCCCCGGGCAATAAGAGTGGGTGATTTCGCCGGCCTGAATCGGCCAAGCTGGCCAAACGGCTTGCACATAGCGCGTCATCAGCTGATAAGCAGCTTCAATGGAATAGTCAGCCCGTTGTGCTGGTAAAAAGAGTGAAACATTCAGCACACCGGGATCTGAAACGACCGCTAAGCCGCCCGAGTTACGCAATAACGTTTGATAGCCGGCCGCATTAAGGTCAGCGAGCCCCGTCGCTAAGGCTGGCAGTTGTTGATCGAGTAAGCCTAAGATGACGGTTGCGGGCAACTGCCAATAGTGAACTAATGGTTGCTGGATTTCAGCAGTTAACCATAATAAAGCGTTCGTATAAGCAAAGCTGTCCACGATTTCGTCAGGCTGGTAAAATTGTGTTAAAGTTGCAATAGTTGACTGCATGACGGTGCCATCCCCTCAAAATATCGGTTACAACGTTAATTATACTCGAAAAGTAAGCACCACGCAGGGCAATTACGGGATAGATTAATTTTTAGGGGTTTTTAAGAACATGGCTTATAATTAAACTAGTGATTGATACCGGCGTTGAGGGGCTAATTTTACCGCCGATATTTGGTTAATTAGTCGAATCCGAGGCTAGTTATTGCTGGTTTCGGCTGGAGCGTTTAAAATAGTATTATTGATAATAAGTAATTTAAATAAGGTTGGTTTCAAGCACAGTTGATGACTGGTGACTTGAAACGGCTACTGATTAGGAGGAACAGTGATGGACGATTTAACAACGGGGGTCCCAGTGGCAATCCATCTGGAGACGCAAGCGGTCCAAGCAGGTGATACCGCTAATTATGCCCTGGATGTTGAGGGTCAGTTAGTACAAATGGGGGACGCTTTTTACTTGCGGTACAAAGAAGTGAGTGATGATGCGGCGCCCGTTCCCGTAACCATCAAACTGGTTTCCAATGGCGATGTGGTCTTGACGCGGAGTGCTGAAAATCGGTTACGGCTCCATTTTGCTAATGGCAAACGGATTCAAGCTCGTTATCGGACACCGATGGGTATTTTGCCGGTCGACACGGTGACGCCGATGCTACAGGTCCGATTACGAGAACGACCATTTTCCGGTGAAGTCAACGTTAACTATCAGTTATATGCGGGCGAACAACCCATTGGCGACTACAAGCTGCGATTGCAATTTACAGCTTGATTTGGTATGATGAACTGTAAACCGTGGAAAGGACGTGCACCAGTTTGGAACTAAAACAATTTGATGGACAGAAGAAGTCCGAATTATCTTTAATCGAGGTTGGTCATGCGATTTTATCGCAACATGGTGATGCCATGGGCTTTGCCGATTTAGCTAACGCGGTACAATCTTATTTAGGTAAAAGCGACGAAGAGATTCGGGAGCGTTTATCACAATTTTATACCGATTTAAATATCGATGGTAGTTTCATTTCGCTCGGTGATAATATGTGGGGCCTGCGTGCATGGTACCCATTTGAATCCATTGACGAAGCGGTTATTCATACCGACGATGATGAGGATGAAGATCGGCCTAAGCGTAAAAAGCGTAAGAAGGTTAATGCCTTCTTAGCAGACGCCGGGGACGATGATGACGTAATCGATTACGATGACGACGATCCTGAAGACGATGATAACTACGATGATGATGACGATCAGACCGATGACGATGATGATTCGGCTAGCGCCAGCAAGTATGATGATTTATCTGGTGTCGATGATACCGATGATGATGCCGCTGACGAAACGTTGCCAGATGGTATCGAAGGTCAATTATCCGAGTTGAACGATGACGATGATGATGACGACTTCGATGATGATGACGACGAAACCGAAAACAAGTAGCCTATTTGCCAGGATTTAACTTGACGAATGTTCATTCTACTTGTATTATCTTATTTGGGCTCTCTGGTAGTCATACTAGAGACAAACGAACGAAATCAAGCTCCCTATTCACTGAATAGGGAGTTTTCTTTATTTATAATATCCCCACGAAATAAATCTTTAAGGAGTTATCACATGACCAAATATATTTTTGTAACTGGTGGCGTTGTGTCGTCAATTGGTAAAGGTATTGTCGCAGCATCATTAGGGAGATTACTGAAAAATCGGGGCTTAAAAGTCACCATTCAGAAGTTTGATCCATATATCAACGTTGATCCTGGTACGATGAGTCCTTACCAACATGGTGAAGTCTTTGTTACTGATGACGGGACGGAAACTGATTTGGACTTGGGACATTACGAACGGTTCATCGACATTAACTTGAACAAGTATTCCAATGTAACGACCGGTAAGATTTATTCAGAAGTTCTACAAAAAGAACGACGGGGCGATTATTTAGGGGCCACGGTCCAAGTTATCCCACATATTACTAATGCAATTAAAGAAAAAATTATGCGGGCCGGCACGACGACTGATTCTGATATTGTTATCACTGAAATTGGTGGGACGGTTGGGGATATTGAATCCTTACCATTTATTGAAGCGTTACGCCAAATGAAGAGTGACTTAGGGTCAGACAATGTGTTCTACATTCACACCACTTTAATTCCTTATTTGCGAGCTGCGGGTGAAATGAAGACCAAACCAACGCAACATTCCGTTAAAGAACTCCGGAGTTACGGAATTCAACCTAATATGTTGGTGGTACGGACTGAACAACCAATTACGCGCGAAATGCGTAATAAGATTGCGTCATTTTGTGATGTTGAACCAGAAGCCGTAATTGAATCCTTGGATGTTAAGACGATCTATTCTATTCCATTGAATGTGCAAAAACAAAATATGGATCAGATTGTCTTAGATCATTTTGAAATGCAAGCACCTAAGGCTGATATGAGCGAATGGGAAAACCTTGAACGGCACGTACAGCACCTCTCACGGACAATTAAGATTGCTTTGGTTGGGAAGTACGTTGCGTTACAAGATGCCTATATCTCTGTTACAGAAGCCTTAAAGCATGCCGGTTATACGGATGATGCCGAAATTGAACTCAATAAGATTTCCGCCGAAGAGGTTACGCCTGAAAATGTGCAAGCCTTACTTGGCGATGCAGACGGTATCTTGGTTCCCGGTGGCTTTGGCGATCGTGGGATTGAAGGTAAGATTACGACCATTAAGTATGCGCGCGAAAACGATGTGCCATTCTTAGGGATTTGTTTAGGAATGCAAATGGCAAGTGTTGAATTTGCCCGTGACGTCTTAAACTTAAAGACGGCTAATTCAACAGAAATTGATCCAGACACGCCAGACAACATTATTGATTTGATGGCGGACCAAGAAGATGTTGAAGAAATGGGTGGTACCCAGCGTTTGGGCGCTTATCCTTGCAAGTTGAAGCCGGGAACGGTTGCGGCTAAAGCTTATCATAATGAAGAAGTTGTCATGGAACGGCACCGTCATCGGTATGAATTCAACAACGAATACCGTGAAGCGATGGAAGCTAAAGGGATGGTCTTTTCTGGGACTTCGCCAGATAACCGCTTGGTAGAAGTGATTGAATTACCTAAGCAACGGTTCTTTGTTGCAAGTCAGTATCATCCAGAGTTTTTATCACGTCCCAACCGGCCTGAAGGCTTATTCAAGGCTTTCATTGATGCCGCAAATGTGACGGGTACTGTTAAATAACGATTGAATAAATGAGTTTGGGGTAACCCAAGCTTATTTTTTTTACAAGAAAAGTTAAAATCGGTAATGAAAACGGTTAAATTTATTAAGTTTAAAATTTTATGCGCAAAAAAGATTACAGTTTCCTGATATTGGTTGTTTTTTTGCATGACATTCTTTATTATGGTTATTGATTGTATGATACAGTGTGACACTTATTTAGCGAGGAAAGTTATGTTATGAAAAAAATGATTATCCATGGCGGAAAACGACTTTCTGGGGAATTAACGATCGGTGGCGCAAAAAATAGTACCGTCGCACTGATTCCTGCTGCGATCCTAGCAGACACTCCGGTCCGATTTGATACGGTTCCGCATATCTTAGACGTACACAATTTAAAAATTATTCTGGAATCGATGAATGTCCATTCCACTTTTGAAAATGATGTTTTAACGATTGATCCAACGCATATTAATGAATCTGAATTACCAAGTCACGCAATTAAAAGCTTGCGGGCCTCTTATTATTTTATGGGCGCATTACTCGGGCGATTTAATCGAGCAACCGTTACATTCCCCGGTGGGGATAATATCGGTCCGCGTCCAATTGACCAGCACATCAAAGGGTTTAAGGCTCTGGGTGCCAACGTTGTCGAAAAAAATGATTCCGTTTTTATTTCGACGGGTACGGAAGGCTTACATGGCGCCCGTATTTTCTTAGACGTCGTCTCAGTTGGGGCAACGATTAACATTATCTTAGCCGCCGTCAAAGCACACGGGACGACGACTATTGAGAATGCTGCTAAAGAACCTGAAATTATTGATTTAGCCACGTTTTTGAATAACTTAGGGGCCAAAGTTCGCGGTGCCGGTACGGATGTTATCCGGATTGAAGGTGTGGACTCATTACGGTCACGAGCAACCCACACGATTATTCCTGATCGGATTGAAACTGGGACTTATTTGTCATTAGCTGCGGCGATGGGCGATGGCGTCTTATTAAAGAATGTGATTCCAGAACACATGGAGTCCTTCACGGCTAAAATGTTCGAAATGGGCGTTGATCTACAGATTAATGAAGATAGTATTTATGTGCCGCGTGTTGGGGAATTAAGCCCAGTGCGGGTTAAGACGATGACCTATCCAGGCTTTGCCACGGATTTACAACAACCGATTACCCCACTATTATTGCGGGCTAACGGGAGCAGTGTGGTCATTGATACGATTTATCCACAACGAACGCAACACATTGCACAACTAAGAAAAATGGGCGCTAATATTCACGTTCAAGATAACTTAATTGTGGTGGGCCATTCAGCTCATCTGCAAGGTGCGCACGTGGAGGCCGGAGAAATCCGCTCCGGTGCGGCCTTAATGATTGCTGGACTAATTGCCAATGGAACGACTGAGATTTCTCGCGCCGATAATATTTTACGTGGTTATGACCGAGTGGTTGAAAAGTTGCATACGTTAGGTGCCGATGTCGAAATCGCAACTGACGAACAGGTTCCTGAGGGCTAAATCCGCCCATCATAAGCTGAGAAAGAGCAGTGATAATGGAAAAGATTTTAACGATGCATGACCTTGAGCAAAAGACCCTCAAGGAAATTTATACGTATGCGCGTGACTATAAAATTCAATATTATTCACAAATGAATAAAAAAGAATTGTCATTAGCAGTTTTAAGAGAACAAGATAAGAAGCGCGGCTTTGTCCAAATGGAAGGTGTCCTTGAAATAATTGGACAAGAGGGCTACGGCTTTTTGCGTCCAATTAATTACGGCCCTTCTCAAGAGGATATTTACATTTCGCAGTCGCAAATTCATCGTTTTGGATTACGCAATGGGGATTATGTCGCTGGGCAAGCTCGGCCACCCAAGCCCAGTGAACGGTATTATGGGTTGATGCGCGTGGGCACCGTTAATGGTAAGGATCCGAATGAGGCGAAACAACGGCCCCATTTTCCAGCGCTCACGCCGTTGTATCCCGAACGTCAGATTAAGCTGAGTACCAATAAGCAAACGTTATCAACTCGGTTGATTGATACATTTGTGCCGATTGGTTTCGGGCAACGGGGCTTAATTGTTGCGCCCCCTAAGGCGGGGAAAACGACGCTGCTTAAAAATATTGCTAATGGGATTATGACGAATTATCCCCAAGCAAAATTAATCATGTTATTAATTGATGAACGGCCAGAAGAAGTGACTGATTTGGAACGCTCGATTAAAGGCGAGGTTGTGAGCTCAACTTTCGATCAACAACCACAAAACCATGTTCGTGTGGCAGAACTGGTCTTGGAGCGGGCCCGTCGCTTAGTAGAAGATAAACAGGATGTGGTCATCTTGTTAGATTCCATCACACGGTTGACGCGTGCGTACAACTTAACGATGCCTTCTAGTGGGCGCACGTTATCTGGTGGTTTAGACCCAACGGCTTTCTATAAGCCCAAGCGGTTCTTCGGTTCAGCCCGAAATATTGAAGAGGGCGGTAGTCTGACAATCTTAGGGACGGCATTAGTCGAAACGGGTAGTCGGATGGACGATATGATTTATGAGGAATTTAAGGGAACCGGTAACTCGGAGTTACAGCTCTCCCGGGAATTGGCCGAACGGCGAGTCTTCCCCGCACTAGATTTGAAACAATCTAGTACGCGAAAAGAAGAACTCTTGTTGCGGCAGGCTAATTTAGAGCCAGTCTGGCAATTACGGCGGTCAATGACGGGGAATGCGTTGGAGTATACGGAACAGATTCTCCAATTCTTAAAGCATACCGATACTAATACGGCGTTCTTACACGATTTAGGCAGTCTGAAATTTAATCCAGCTAGTCGGCGGTCACATAGATAACCGTTGCGTGTTGCGCGGATTCATGATAAGATATTTAGCGTTGATTAAAACTATGATAATCTCTGTCTCAGCAAATGATTCAGGGCAAAGGAGCGTAATATTATGCAAAAAGGAATTCATCCAGATTACCACCAAGTGGTTTTCCAAGATTCAACAACTGGTTTTAAGTTTATCTCTGGTTCAACAGCAACGTCTGACGAAACTGTTGAATGGGAAGACGGTAACACTTACCCATTAATCCGGGTTGAAGTTACTTCGGACTCACATCCTTTCTACACTGGTAAGCAAAAGTTTACCAAGGTCGATGGTGCGGTCGATCGTTTCAACAAGAAATATGGTCTCAAATAAGCGTTTATTTAATAAAAAGTCAGCCGAATTATCGGGTGACTTTTTTTGTGTTTTCGCTAATTGTTGTGAGTGGGCGCTCGAAGTCGACGCACTTGCTCATCAATACAAAACAGCCGCTGCAAGAAGTTTGACTTCTTACAGCGGCTGTCTTTGGAATCAGTTAAGATTAGTAACGTAATAACGCTAGGGCAGCCGTCTCAACGGGCATCCGCTTAGCTGGAATAATTCGAATCTGACCTTGCTTACTCATGACCACATCGACTAAATCGTCGATTAAGTTATCTGGCATGCGCAATTCAGTGGTTTGAACCTGACCACTAGCGGTAATGGTCCCACTGACTTGAGCATCCGTTGCGACAATTAGGGTATCAATTCGACCAGCTAAGGCCGGCTTAATCATGTCAAATGGATCATCTAAGGCTAATTGTCTTGACTTGGCATTATCGTAACGAGTTAAGAGAATATCCGTTAATTCGGTATGCCATTTCGTTTGAATCGGAGTGGTTGCCGCTTGGATTTCCGTTAAGGATAGGCCATTTGGCGATGTCTCGATTAATAGGTGTTGTGACAAGTACGGGTTCTTACTAAGTTTCCGGAAAGCGGCCTGATTGTTCCCCAAACTCATCAAGATTAATGGGCGTTGTGACGCCTGCGAGTAGTGGGTTAAACAATACTGGTCGACTTGCAAGAAGTAGTTACGTTGGTCAATTTCGCGTTCTTCAGCTTTAGCATTGTGACCATGATAGTTGACACCATGAGCTGGGCTTGAGTTAAAGTTTAAGTCACCACCACGTTTTTCAGACCCTAGGGCTTTTTTCAGTGTAGTGGGGGCGTCATCTGGCAACGGTACTGCTGTTAATTGACCTTGGCGTTGTTGGTAAAGCGCCATTGTAGTTTCACTTAGGGCTAAGAGGTCAAAATCGAATTCATTTTGACGGTCCGCTAAGATTGGTCGAATCGCTGGCATACTGTTGACGATGACTTGATTATCAGTAGGCGTTTGTAAATCGAAAATTAATAGTTGTTGGGCGTTAGCAATCAAGCCAGTTTGTGGGCCAGTATGCTTTAACCAGAAACTATTGTCATTAGCTAATTGATCGAATTGGACTTGGAACGGTCGAAAACTCGTTTTAGGAAAGCGTTGCGTTAATTGTTCCTGAGCGTCACTCACGAGTTGTTTAAATTGTAAACGGCGTCGGTTCAAATCGTTTAAAACGGCTTCAGTGTTCAGATAGATGGCGATGAATGGTCCGGCATCGCGTTGTTGCATTAATTGGTTAAGATCATTTTTTACCATGATATCCATAGGTCCAACCTACTTTCTTTTAGTTGATGTTAATAGCATAACAGACCAAGTATCGATTATGCAAATGTTATGAACTGAATAAGTAATAATTGATTGTTTAAAAACATTTAAGAACGCCCCTTTCTTATTGGGGCTAATTAAGGTATATTTACGTTGAACTGTGATGATAATGGTTAAGGATTGGGGGAGGTCTGGCGATGCAGCCAAAGAAGAGAACCGGCTTGAAGTGGTTAGGACGAGGCGTTTTTGCACTTTTGATTGCCTTGTCGTTAGCTTTGATTTTTAATGAACAGATCAAAGACCAAATGGTTAGCTCATATGCGCCCAAGATTACGGCTAAATCGGTCAAAAAGAATACTAAAAAACAAGGTGATTTTGATTTTACTAAAGTGAAGTCACTCGATTTTCAAACGGTCGCTAAGGCTCGTTTGAATAAGTCGGCGGTCAATGTGGTGGGGTCGATTGCGATTCCAGCGATTGAGTTATATTTGCCAATCGGTAAAGGTGTCAGCAATGCTACGCTCGCGTTATCAGCTGGGACGTTGAAAGCCGATCAGACGATGGGAACGGGTAACTATGCGTTAGCGGGACACCACATGATTAAGCATGGCGCCTTATTTAGTCCGCTCTATTATAAGAGTCAAGTGGGGCAACTGATTTATTTGACGGATGCCCAATCTATTTATGCGTATAAGACGACGCAACGTCAGTTTATTGCTGCAACGGATGTGGCGGTGATTAATGACGTTCCTGGTCAAAAACTGATTACGCTGATTACGTGTGATAAGACGGGTGCGGGGCGGTTAATGATTCGAGGGCAATATGTACAAAAATGGGCCTTTACGCAAGCGCCCGCTGCTGTACAAAAGTCATTTGAAAGTCATTTCAATAACAAATATTAAATTTTGAGCCGCTAAGTGTTGTTAGGCGGTGATTCACGGTACAATAGTGTTAGTATCAGATTTTATGAGGAGGTTACACTTGATGGTTGGATTAATTATTATTGCAGTGGTGCTGGTCTTGGTGGCAATCTATGCAATTATCTATAACGGCATCGTTAAAGCCCGGATGTACACCCAAGAGGCTTGGAGTCAAATCGACGTTCAGTTGAAACGGCGGAGTGATTTAATTCCGAACTTAGTGAGCACTGTTAAAGGGTATGCGAAGCACGAAAAAAGTACTTTGGAACAAGTTGTCGCGTTGCGAAATCAATTAACCCAGGTTCCTAGTGGTGATCATCAGCAATCCATGGCGGTTTCTGATCAATTAACGGGTTCATTGAAAAGTATCTTCGCCCTCGCTGAGAACTATCCTGATTTGAAAGCCAATCAGGAATTCAGCAAGTTAATGGAAGAATTAACGAATTCAGAAAATAAAATTGCCTATTCACGGCAGTTATTTAATTCAAGTGCAGCTAGTTATAATATGAAATTGCAACAATTCCCATCTAATTTGGTGGCTGGGGTGCATCATTTCCAACCAACTGAATTCTTAACGGTGCCAGAAGCTGAAAAAGCTGCGCCAACCGTTTCATTTGATGATTAGAGGTTACGCCCATGTTATTTGAGCAAATTGCCCGCAATAAGCGGCACACGGTTTACGTGATGGCCGCTTTTGTCATGTTAGTGGCTGTAATTGGTTTAGCGGTCGGCTATGTCTTTTTTGATAGTGCCGTGGCTGGACTCGTGATGGCCCTAATTGTGGCGTTAATTTATATTGGGATTATGGTCGGTCAGTCGACCAATGTGGTTATGAGTATGAATCATGCCCATGAAATTCAGCAAGTTGATGAAGCACCTGAGCTTTGGCACATGGTTGAAGATATGGCGCTGGTTGCGAAAGTCCCAATGCCACGAGTCTTCATTATCGATGATGCCAGTCCGAATGCGTTTGCGACAGGCAATAACCCGGAACATGCGGCGGTGGCCGTCACTACTGGTATTCAAGCCCGCTTAAACCGCGAAGAACTAGAAGGCGTTATTGGGCATGAGATGACGCATGTGCGAAATTATGACATTCGTTTACAAACAATTGCGTTAGCCTTAACGGCGGCAATCAGCCTACTGGTTAATTGGGGCTTAAATTCCTTTTGGTGGGGTGGTGGTCGACGTCGGCGTGATGATGATCGTGAGGGTAGTAATGGCTTACAAATAATTTTGATGGTGGTCGCGGTGATTGTCATTATCCTGGCCCCAATTGCGGCTAGCTTAGTACAGCTGGCGTTGTCGCGTAACCGTGAATATTTAGCGGATGCTGGCAGCGTTGAGTTGACCCGTAATCCACAAGGGTTGATTGCAGCGTTAACCAAGATTGACGATAGTGCGCCAATGCAAAAAGCGGACCCGAGCAGTGCGGCATTATATATTTCTGATCCATTTAAAGCCAAGCGTTCTTGGACCCATTTGTTTGATACGCATCCACCCATGGCCGATCGTATTGAACGATTAAAGCAGATGTGAGTTATTCCAAATAGACAGTTGAAAGAGTGAGTCGGTTGCAACGCAGATATATTTACGCGAATTTAGAAAAGCTTGATAATTTAGTATTTGCTTATGGCATTGACCAAAGCGATTTTGTGCATGGCATTAAACGGTTGCCCGCTAACTTAGTTTCACTGGTTGGAGTAGACGATGAAGAACATGCTGTTAATGCGCATACTGGTTTAAACGTGATTAATGATGAAAATGAGATTCGCCGTTATTTATTGCAAAGTCATGCGACCATGGTTAAATGGATGGATTACGATGAAATCGGTGATTTGGATTTTTTGACGGCCACGGAAATTGCTGAATTACTTTATCTGGGCCATATGAATCGGCCGATTCGCTCGCCGTTCAATTATAAGTTACGCAATCATTATGTTTTCTTGGAGCAACGTAATGGCGGTATCAAACTATACTTCTACTATATTTCGGCTTTTAGTCACGTCCTGAGTGCGTCGATTGTCCGCCATACTTTAGCGGCATATCGTGGTCGGCGGATGTTTATGCGGAGCTTACAAGTGCCGCGGGTTCCAGAAGCTATCTTAAAACAATTAGTCCGGTTGATGCCAGATGGTCTCTTTATTTATTTTGACCAATCTATGGTCCGACAACGGCAATTACTAGTGCCCGTGCATACCAAGTTGGCGAATGATGATATTGAAGTGTTTGATCCCGCAAGAAGTGAGGAATCAAGGCGGACCCATAATGTGGCGACGTTACGCTTTAATTTAAATTCTGGTGAATGGGGTCTTCAGATTCATGATAAAACGGCATTTGAAGATCATTTATAAAGTGAGTTAATGGAGTGGGTAGCTGCGTAGTCTGTGAAAGACTGCTGGTTACCCGCTTTTGTTTATGAGCGTTCATAGAGTCCGGCCTATCAAAGTGGTATAATTTTTATGCGAGTAGCCAAAATTAAATTGGCGATACGAGATAGTGGCACAATTAGTCAGAAGAACGGTTTTCTATTACCATTATAGGAGAACCATGAATGGAGCGTTTATTTTTATGAAGATGCAAGTGACTGAAATTGCAAAGGCCGTGCATGCCGAAAATATGACTCAAGCTTGGCCAAATGTTAGTGTAACGGGTGTTGCTTTTGATAGCCGTCAGCTAAAAGCAGGTGACTTATTCATCCCACTAATCGGGGCTAATGATGGGCACCAATTCATTCAAAGCGCCATCGACCATGGTGCGGTGGCAACTTTATGGGCTAGTGATCATGCAACTAGTGCCCCAACCGATTTGCCGGTGATTTTAGTCACCGATACATTGGTCGCCTTACAACAATTAGGCCAGTATTATTTGCAAAAAATCAATCCAAAAGTCGTCGCAGTTACGGGCAGTAATGGCAAAACGACGACTAAGGATATGATTGCCAACGTTTTGAGTACGCAATATAACGTGACCAAGACACATGCCAACTTTAACAATCAAATTGGGGTGCCGATTACGTTATTAAGTATGGAACCCAATACGGAAGTGGTCGTTGTTGAAATGGGCATGGATCATTTTGGCGAACTGGACTTTTTAAGCCGGTTAGTGCAACCAGATGTGGCCGTCATTACGATGATTGGGGAAGCCCATATCGAATTCTTTGGCACGCGTGACAAGATTGCTGATGCGAAGATGGAAATCGTGCACGGGTTAAAGGCGGATGGTGCCTTTATTTATAATGGTGATGAACCATTATTGACCGCTCGCGGTGCGACGGTTGAACAACGGCAGCGGACCTTTGGGCTGGCGGCGACCAACACGTTAGTAGGTAGTGCGGTTCAAACGAGCCGAGCGACAACCCAGTTCAAAGCCAGCCTTTGGCCAACTGAAACGTATACGATTCCGATGATGGGCGCTTATAATGTTAATAATGCCTTGGCCGCCTTATTGGTCGCTGATACGTTCCATATTCGGCCAGTGGCAGCGCAAAAAGCATTAGCGAGTTTTGTGCCAACGGAAAACCGGACTGAATGGTTAACTGGCGAGCAAGGTGAGGCCATCTTAAGCGATGTGTATAATTCTAATCCCACCGCTGCCAAACGTGTTTTGGCCGCCTTTTCCGCCATTCCAACGAAGGGCCAACGCATCGTTGTTTTAGGCGATATGTTGGAACTAGGCAGTCAATCTGATGCGTTACATGCTAGTTTAGCTAGTGAACTTGATCCGACAATGATTCAGAGTGTCTACCTTAACGGGCAGCATATGCACGTCTTGGCGCAGGACTTAACGGCAAAGTATCCGGCAGCAGCGATTCATTATTACCCAACGGCAGAACAGCCGCAATTGATTGCAGATTTAAAGCAAGCTGTCACGGCCGATGATGAAGTGCTACTTAAGGGTAGTCATGGGATTCATTTGGAGAATGTGCTAGCGGCACTCGAAGCTTAAGCTGGAAATTAAATAATTAATGTAAATTAATTAATTGGTTTACAAGCTTACTGGTGATTGGCTGGGAAGTGGTGACGCTAACATGATTTTAACCAAGTTAAACGCCCGCTTTAACCGCTGGGGCTCGCTCTTGCTAATTTATAATAACCGGTGTATGATAATTTAGTTGTACTATTTGAAAGTCAGACCGTTGGCTTACATGACAGCGCCTCACGGGGAACGGATTTTTTCCTAGCTGCCAGTAATCCCATGGTGTCATCCTTAGGAGGAAATATATTTGAAGTTTACAGAACTAGGCTTATCTGATAGCCTACTTAAAGCAGTTAATCGAGCAGGTTATGAGGAAGCAACCCCAATTCAAGCTGAAACCATTCCAATGGTTCTTGAGGGGAAAGACGTGATTGGGCAAGCCCAAACCGGTACAGGTAAAACTGCCGCGTTTGCACTCCCAATCCTACAACGGTTGGATTTTGCCAACCCCAATATCCAAGCGTTAGTTATTTCACCAACACGTGAATTAGCAATCCAAACTCAGGAAGAAATCTTCCGGTTAGGTAAAGACGAACGCGCTAAAGTGCAAGTCGTCTATGGCGGGGCTGACATTCGCCGTCAAATCAGAAACTTAAAACAGCATCCTCAAGTTATTGTTGGGACGCCGGGCCGATTATTAGATCATATTCGTCGTGGGACTGTTAAGTTAGACCACGTGCGGATGATGGTTTTAGATGAAGCCGATGAAATGTTAGACATGGGTTTCTTGGATGATATTGAATCAATCATCAAACAAGTTCCTAGCGAACGTCAAACTATGATGTTCTCAGCCACGATGCCACCAGAAATTAAGCGCATCGGGGTTCAGTTCATGAACGAACCACATCACGTTAAGATTAAATCAAAAGAAATGACCGCTGATACGGTTGATCAATATTACGTTAAAGCGAAAGAATTTGAAAAATTCGATATCATGACACGTTTATTCGATGTTCAGTCACCGGACTTAACGATTGTCTTTGGTCGGACGAAGCGTCGAGTTGATGAATTATCAAAGGGTCTTGAAGCGCGTGGTTATAACGCTGCTGGGATTCATGGTGATTTAAGTCAACAACGCCGGACGCAAATTATGCGTCAATTCAAAGCGGGTCAATTGGATATCTTAGTTGCCACAGACGTTGCGGCCCGAGGCTTAGATGTCTCTGGGGTTACCCACGTGTACAACTACGATATTCCTCAAGATCCTGACAGTTATGTTCACCGGGTTGGCCGGACTGGCCGGGCCGGACATAAAGGGGTTTCTTTAACCTTTGTAACGCCTAACGAAATGGAATATTTGCGGGTTATCGAAAAGTTAACCAAGAAGCGGATGTTACCATTGAAGCCACCAACTGACGATGAAGCCTTTGCTGGCCAAATCGCAGCCGCTGAAGCTAATGTTGATACGTTAGTTGCTAAGACTGCAACTGAAAAGTATGCGGACCAAGCAGCTGAACTATTACAAAAGTATGATGCGACTGATTTAGTTGCGGCGTTATTGAATGACTTAACTAAGGACGACGCAACTGCCGTTCCAGTTAAAATCACACCAGAACGCCCATTACCTCGCCATAAAGGCGGCGGTGGTGGTAACCGTCGTAGTGGCGGCTATCGTGGTGGCAATCGCAACCGTAATCGTAGCAGTAATGGCGGTAGTCGCGGTGGTAACAGTGGCGGCAATAGCCGTGGCGGTTATCGTGGTGGCAATCGTGATCGTGACAATAGTCATGGCGATCATAAGAGCGGTGGCTATAAGAGCCGGAGCCGTGAAGATAATCGCAGTAATAATCGGAATCATGATGATGGCCGTAAGCAAAGTAGCAAGCGGAACTTCACGATTCGGACGAACGATTAAGCTAACTCATTAAAATAACCAACTGAACTCGGTGATTAGCGGGGTTCAATTGAAAAGTCGAGCGTTTTGCTCGGCTTTTTTTGTGCCAAAAATGCTAAAATGAGGCTATTAATTCAATGTTAATGCTGGGATTAAATGATCTTCACGGTGACGTGAAAAGATTGCGTGCTGAGAGACCTGTTACAAAGCCACTGACTGTGGTAAATTGGAACTATTGGATTTTGAAAGGCGATGGGGACGTGATTTACGGAACTGGCATTGATTTAACTGAATTAACGCGAATTGCGACTATTTTACAAAAAGGGTTACAGTTACCCAGTAAGGTGTTGACTCCCGCCGAGTTGGCCGTCTTTAACGCCTATGGTGCTAAGCGCCAAATTGAATTTTTGGCGGGCCGTTTTTCAGCTAAAGAGGCCTATAGTAAGGCATTCGGAACCGGAATTGGTGCGCAAGTCAGTTTTCAAGATATTGAAATTCTAGATAACCCGATGGGACGACCAGAGATTAAGCACCACCCATTTAATGGTTCGGCCTGGGTTTCGATTTCACATACTGATCAGCTCGTCATGACCCAAGTTATTTTGGAAAGAGGCAATGTGTGATGGTTGTAATTGGGGAACATCGCCACACGCAAGTCAAAGTTGACTTGCAGGCAATTAAACATAATATTAATGAAGAAATGAGTCGTAAAGATCCGTTGACGGAACTATGGGCAGTGGTTAAGGCTAATGGTTATGGTCACGGGATTATTCCAGTGGCACAGGCTGCACAAGCGGCTGGCGCAACTGGCTTTTGTGTCGCAATTTTAGATGAAGCGTTGGCTTTACGGGCGGCTGGTTTAACTGCGCCAATCTTAGTGTTGGGAATTACAGAACCAGAATATGCGCCTTTGATTGCTGAAAAAAACATTTCAGTGGCGGTCGGTTCGCAAGCTTGGTTAACCCAAGCGGCAACCATCTTAGCTGCCAATGCGGTTCAGCAACCGTTGCAAGTGCATTTAGCATTAGATACCGGGATGGGCAGAATTGGCTTCCAAACGCCAGCTGAATTAGCGGCGGCGGTCACAAGCTTGCGTGCCCAACCAGAACGGTTTGATTTTGCCGGACTCTTTACTCATTTTGCAACGGCTGATCAGTCGGATGATACTTATTTTAATCAACAACTAACCACTTGGAAGCAGTTAATTGCAGCGGTTGATGAGTTGCCACGCTATGTTCATGTTTCTAACTCGGCGACTAGCTTATGGCATCAAGCCTGTAATGGTAACTTGATTCGGTTTGGGGTGGCACTATATGGCTTGAATCCTGCTGGTCAAGCTTTGAGTGCACCGTATACGTTACAACCAGCATTATCATTAACGGCGACCTTAACGTTCGTTAAAAAGTTGCCCCGAGGCAAGTCGGTCAGTTATGGCGCAACTTATACGGCTAGTGAGCCAGAGTGGATTGGGACGGTTCCGATTGGCTATGCTGACGGCTATGAGCGGCGGTTGCAAGGGTTTCATGTTTTAATTGATGGTCAGTTTTGTGAAATCGTCGGGCGGGTCTGTATGGATCAATTGATGGTGCGACTCCCACATCAGGTCGCAGTGGGAACCAAGGTAACGTTGATTGGAACTGATGGTGACAACACGATTACCCTACAAGCAATGGCCGACTATTGTCAGACGATTCACTATGAAATTGCCTGTGGGCTGGCGACGCGCTTGCCACGAGTTTATACGGATTAAGCTTAGCCGGGGCGGCCAATGCCTCGGTTTTTTTGGTTGATTGCGGGTGACTTGGCTTAGTGGTGAAGTCTGGGTTAAACGATCATAAATCTCAGGTTAAGGCGACTACTGGACCGAGTAGAACTGCTTCGGGTTAGTAAACGGTTGCTAAAAGCTAAGGGTTCATGCTATTATGAGTAGCATGAATGGCTAGGATGGACCGGTATATTGGGGAGATGCATACTAGCAATTGGTCACAGGATTAAAGGGAGATGAGGCGATGACCACCGCTGATATTAAGCGTGGTGATATCTTTTATGCCGATTTATCGCCAGTTGTGGGGTCCGAGCAGGGCGGCATGCGACCGGTATTAATCGTACAGAACAACGTTGGTAATCATTACAGTCCGACTGTCATTGTTGCGGCAATTACGGCGAAAGTCCAAAAGGCAAAGATGCCCACACATGTGAACATCAATGCGGCCCATACTGGCATTGAAAAAAATTCAGTCGTGCTGTTGGAACAAGTTCGGACGTTAGATAAACAACGGCTAAAAGATCGCGTAACGCACTTAGATGAACAAACGATGCAACGGGTTGATAGTGCGCTTCAGGTCAGTGTTGGATTAGCTGATCGCACGAAGCATCGTTCACGGCGTACCATGCAATCGTAATCGGCATGGGAATTAGTCATTTACATAATTGATCCGTTTCGGGCAACCGAACAAAAAGCATTAAGATTAGCCACTTTTGGTTAGTCTTAATGCTTTTCTTATGCGTCAACAGTTTTTTCGGTAACTTGGACTAGGGTTTTTAAAGTGTCCAAGGCGGTTATTAATGGTTGGGCCTGATTTAAAGCCCAATTGGTGAGTAGATTTTGAGCGGTCGGGTCCAGCGAAAAGCTGACCGCTTGGGTTGTGGTAGGTAAGTCGGCGATGGTTTTAACGACGGTGAGCGGGATTGGGTGTAACGTTAACCATTGTTGAAAATTGGCTTGTGCCATCGTGGCAGCATCTGTAATCAGGCCGTCACTTAGCTGCCAAGTATCTAAGTGATAGCTGTCAGTCATCGCCGCTTGCCAAGCACTGGCAAAGGTTGCGCCTAAGCCAATGGTTTCACCGGTTGATTTCATCGCGGGGCTTAAAATAGTTGGCATGCCTGGTAATTTATTGAAGGAAAAGACTGGCGCTTTAATGGCAATCTGGTCGCCAAGCGGATAGCCACCAGTTGGTAAGCCGAGTTCAGCCACAGTCTGACCCAGAATTAACTTAGTTGCCAATTGGGCGAGTGGTAAGTTAGTCACTTTACTCATGAAAGGCACGGTTCGACTGGCTCTTGGATTCACATCAATGACGGCAACTTTGGTCGCAGTGACCACGAATTGAATATTAAGTAGACCGACGCAATGGAGGATACGACTGAGTTTAGTCGCAATCTGGATAATGGTTTGCTGAATCGCTGGGGTTAAATATTGCGGCGGGTAGACCGCAATCGAATCTCCGGAATGCACGCCGGCGCCTTCCACATGTTCCATGATACCGGGAATCCAAACATCGTGACCATCGGATAAGACGTCGACTTCACATTCCTGACCAGCTAAATAGTGGTCAATTAAAATGGGCGCGCCGGTACTAGCGGTGAGGGCCGTGTTGATGACGGGCGCTAGTTCAGCTTCGGTGTGGACGATAGCCATTGCGCGGCCTCCAATGACAAAGCTCGGCCGGACCAATAATGGATAACCGATTGTAGCGGCAGCTTTAAGGGCTGCTGACCACGTGGTGACGGTGGTTCCCGGTGCTTGGAAAATTTGATGTGCATGTAGTAATGCGGCGAAATCCTGCCGATTTTCAGTTAAGTTAATTGTTGCGACACTGGTTCCCAAAATAGGCACGCCTAAGTCTGACAATGATTGGGCCAGATTAATCGCTGTTTGACCACCAAATTGAACAATCACGCCAAGTGGCCGTTCCAGGTTGATAATCGGCATTAAGGCTTCGACCGTCAAAGGTTCAAAATAGAGTTTATCAGAACTTGAAAAGTCCGTTGAGACGGTTTCAGGATTATTGTTGACAACAATTGCCTGGTAGCCTGCTTGTTGAATCGCTTTGACACAATGCACGGTGGTGTAGTCGAACTCGATGCCTTGGCCGATACGGATGGGGCCGGCACCTAAGACGAGGATGCTGTGTCCTAGTGGCTGGCTCTCATTGACTTGACCGAAAGCAGTACTGTAAAAATACGGCGTTGTACTGGCAAATTTGCCGGCACAGGTATCAACCATTTGATAAACGATTGGCTGTTGGGCGGTTGCCGCTTGTATGTCAGCGGTAGCTAGACCGGAATAGTAGTGGCAAGTGGCGACACTTAATCCATATTTTTTAGCTGTTAAGAGGGTGTTAACGGTGGGCTGAGTGGTGAGCAATTGGGTTAATTGGCTGATGTGTTGCAATTTACGTAAGAAAAATGGTGTGATTTTTGTCAAGGCAGCAACTTTGGCTAGCGACCAATGCTGGGCAAAGGCGGCGAACAGGTAGAATAGCCGTTGATCAGTAGGTACTTGCAATGCCGCCGTCAATTCAGCAGTGGTGATGGGGGCGGCTGGTTGTAAGGTGGTTTGTAAAGTCATGGTCGTCTCTAATGAAGCTATCGCTTTTAAAGTCGCTTCTTCTAAAGTTGTGCCAATCGCCATCACTTCACCAGTGGCTTTCATTTGGGTGCCGAGGTGGGCATCCGCAGCGGGAAATTTATCAAAAGCAAAGCGTGGTAATTTGGCGACGACATAATCCAAAGCGGGTTCGAAAGCGGCGTAGGTCGTTTGAGTGATTGGATTTTTAATTTCAGCTAAATTAAGGCCAATCGCAATTGCGGCCGTGATTTTGGCAATTGGATAACCGGTTGCTTTGGAAGCGAGCGCTGATGACCGACTGACCCGGGGATTGACTTCGATAATGTAATACTGGGCACTGGCCGGGTCTTGGGCTAGCTGAACGTTACAGCCACCACGAATCGCTAACGCTTCGACAATGGCTAACGCCGCATTTCGTAAAGTTTGGTATTCAGTGTCAGTCAAGGTCTGAGCGGGGGCGTAAACAATTGAGTCACCAGTATGAATGCCGACGGGATCGAAGTTTTCCATACTGCAAACAATGATTTTCGTGCCGCTGTTATCACGCATGACTTCAAATTCAATTTCTTTAAAACCAGCGATACTTTGTTCGACTAAACACTCGTTAACTGGTGATAAGGCCAAACCGCGTTGCAAAATTGGGGTAAGGGCTGCTGCGTCGGTCGCAATCCCACCGCCAAAGCCGCCAAGTGTAAAGGCAGGTCGCACAATGACGGGATAACCAATCTTAGCCGCAAATGCTAGGCCAGTTTTGACATGATGGACCGTCGTACTAGCGGGTGTTGGCTGTTTTAGCGACTGCATGAGCGCTTTAAAAGCCGCGCGGTCTTCAGCTTGATTAATGGTTGCAAGCGAGGTTCCAAGGACCTGAATATGTAGTCGCTCTAAAACACCAGCTTGGGCTAAGGCCATTGCTAAATTTAACCCAGTTTGACCACCTAGTGTTGGTAACAAGGCGTCGGGGTGCGTCTGTTCTAACACTTGGGTGACGCTAGCTAAGGTCAATGGTTTTAGGAAAACCTCATCGGCCGTCGTGGTGTCGGTCATAATAGTTGCTGGATTAGAGTTAATCAAAATGACATGGTAACCGTTGGCTTTTAAACTCAGGCAGGCTTGGGTGCCGGCATAATCAAATTCGGCGGCCTGACCGATTTTAATGGGGCCGGAGCCGATTACGGCAATTGACTGAATCTGGGTGTTTTTAGGCATTAATGGTGACCTCCTTTAGAATAGTTTGGATGAATTGATCAAAAAATTGGCCGGCTTCTTGTGGTCCAGGATGTGCTTCGGGGTGGAACTGAACGGACATCACGGTTCCCTGGGGTAAACGCAAGCCTTCAATACTGCCATCATTGAGTTCCGTGTAGGTAACTTGTAAGGGTGTTTTGGTTAGCGATGTTGGATCGACCGCATAGTCATGATTTTGGGCGGTGATTAGGACGTTGCCAGTTGCAGTTGCTTGAACGGGATGGTTGAGACCATGATGTCCAAATGGCAATTGGTAGGTTTTAGCGCCATAGGCTAGCGCAATTAATTGATGGCCCAAACAAATACCAGCTAATGGATAGTGACGTGCGAGTTGGCGAATCAAAGGCAAAATAGTGCTGTAAGCTTGTGGGTCTCCAGGGCCATTGGATAAAAAGATGCCATCCGGATGGTAGGCCATAATCGTTTTGAGCGAACTAGTTGCTGACAGCACACTAACTTGGCAACCGCGGCTTTGTAATGCGGTGGTAATAGCTTGTTTTTCACCAAAATCCAGTAAGACTAAATGGGGGTGCTGCGTTGTTGAGGGCCATGCTGGTAACGGTTTTGCTGCTAATTGCTTTAAGGGGATCTGCTTTAGCTGGGTGGCAAAGTCGGTAACGGGCTGATTACTCAGAATCGCTGGTTGGGTACCGGTCATCCGCAAATGGTGAGTTAAGGCACGTGTATCCACCGCTTGAATCCCCGGAATATGGTGTGTTAATAAAAAGTTGTCTAAGGATTGTCGACTAGTGTAATGGTCCGCAAAGTCAGCTAACTCATGTACGATAACGGCTTGGGCGCCAATCGTGGCGGCCTGACTAACCGTAGCGTCAATCCCGTAATTGCCAATTAAGGGATAGGTGAAAGCGATGAGTTGGTTGAGATAGGAAGGATCAGTGATGGTTTCTTGATAACCGGTCATCCCCGTATTAAAAACTAAGGGACCCGCACCCAGCACGTTAAGATCGCCAAAGCCGGTGCCAGTCCATTGCGTACCATCAGCTAATGTTAAAAATTTTTCCATCCGACCACGACCTTTCTAATGAAATGATTAAAATCATTTTTCGTATGAGCTAAGTAAACTATTATTCTAATAGGATGTCAAGGTGTATTATACATATTTTATGCATAAACACGATTTAATACGATATAATATTCAATAAAATCATTATTTGTGAATATTTCATCAGGAAAGCCTTGCATCTGACAGATGATTAGAATATAGTGTGAAACAAGCGCATGTTAGTGATAATGAGACGATTAAGTCAATTGGAAGTGGAGTGAATTGGATGAATCATTTTGAAGGTCGATCATTTTTAAAGGAAATAGATTACACATCAGCGGAGTTAACTTATTTAATTGATTTTGCGATTCATTTAAAAGCGTTGAAGCAACAGCATATTCCACATCCTTATTTACAAGGTAAGAATATTGCGTTGTTATTTGAAAAAGCGTCAACCCGAACGCGCTCGGCGTTCACCGTTGCGGCCAATGACTTAGGCGCCCATCCGGAGTTTTTGGGACAGGCGGATATTCAGTTAGGAAAAAAAGAATCAGTTATTGATACGGCTAAAGTGTTAGGTAGCATGTTTGATGGCATTGAATTTCGTGGCTTTAACCAAAAAACGGTTACGCAGTTGGCTGAATATAGTGGGGTGCCAGTGTGGAATGGTTTAACCGATACTTGGCATCCCACACAAATGATTGCGGATTTTATGACTTTGAAAGAACATTTTGGGTATTTAGCGGGTTTGACGTTAACTTACGTCGGTGATGGCCGCAATAATATGGCGAACAGTCTGTTAGTTACCGGTGCAATGTTGGGTGTCAACGTCAAGATCGGTGCGCCAACCGACTTACAACCGGCGCCTAAAATAGTTGCGATTGCGCAACAACTAGCGGCTAAAAGTGGGAGTCAGTTGCTGATTACTGCCGATCCGCAACAAGCTGTCGCTCAGGCGGATGCCTTATATACGGATGTTTGGGTATCAATGGGCGAACAAGTTGATTATGGGCAACGCATTCAGGCATTATTGCCATTTCAGCTTAATGCGGCCTTAGTTGCTGCAACCGGGAAAACCACAACGGTTGTGATGCATTGCTTGCCAGCAATTCATGATCAGCAAACCGTCATTGGTGCAAAATTGGGACAACAATTTAATTTGGCTGCGGTAGAAATTACAGATGCTGTCTTCAATGGGCCACAAGCGGTCATTTTTCAAGAAGCTGGGAATCGAATGCCTGCGATTAAGGCCATCATGGCAGTCAGTCTGGGTCATTTATTCATTCCAGACCAGCTTTTTTGAAATTAGGCGAGGAAACACGTTCTTTCAAGGACATGATGAATCGCTTTTTGGTTTGTAAGTAGCGTCTATTTAGTAGAAATTGTTTCAAAATACGGATTTAGTATTGAACGGATGGAAATTGGTCACGACGATTGTAGCCACTTATTAGTTAATGTACCGCAAAAGTTATCGGCACCACTAACCAGCAAGTAATTGTTAAATATATCAACGGCCGACGAATAAGAGAGGTATCTTTAGATGACACTGCGGGCAATTAAAACAAGAATATACCCTCAAATTAATCAACAAGAAAAAATCATTAACAACTTTGGTTGCTGTCGTTTTGTTTGGAACCAACTATTGAGCATGCAGATTGAGCGCCATAATAACGGTGGCGCCTACGTCAACGAATTTGGCATGAATGATCTGATTAAGTGTCTCAAACAGGAATACCCATTCCTCAAGCAAGCGGAATCAACCAGTCTTTTACATGTTAGTCGTGATTTACATCATGCTTTTCAGAAATTATTTAAGGAACACGTTGGTTTTCCGAAGTTCAAATCACGTAAGTTTCCCAAACAGAGTTATCAGTCTAATTCAGTCAATCATAATATTAGTCAAACAAGCCAACACCTGATCAGATTACCCAAACTAGGAAATATTGCCTTTAAATCTGGCCGACAACTCACCGGTAAGATTAAGAATGTCACAATCCGGCTATCCGCTACCGGCAAATATTACGCCATTGTGTTAGTCGATAATGACGTCCAAAAACTGCCTAAAACTAAGCAATCGGTTGGGATTGATATGGGCGTAGCGGATCTAATGATTACCAGTGATGGGGTCAAATATCCCACCATTCGTTTTGATAAAGCCTTATCGCAAAAGAAACATTACTGGGAAAAACGGCTAGCCCGACGTCGGTTACAAGCCATGCAAGAAATTGCGTGGGATAAACACAATCAAGTAGTAGAGCCGCGTGAATTGAACGACTTCAGTAATTATCGCAAGGCGCGTCTCATGGTTGCCAAATATAACGAAAAAATCGCTAATCAGCGAAATAACTATTTGCATCAACTCACCAAGAAACTGGTAACGTTGTACGATGTGATTAAAATTGAAGATTTGAAAACCAAAAATCTTCTCAGCAATCATCGGTTAGCTCGAGCAATTGCCAATCAAGCCTGGCGGGAACTACGCACTCAACTTGACTATAAATGTGCTTGGTATGGTAAGCAACTGGTCACTGTGAACCCCAGGAAAACTAGTCAAATCTGTGCTGACTGTGGTTACGATGACGGCAAGCATGGGCTCGCTATCCGACAATGGACATGTCCTAGTTGTGGTGTTAATCATGATCGTGACATTAACGCCGCCAAGAATATATTAAAAGCTTAAAGAAAAGGCTAACTAGGCTCGGAACGAGCCGTGATAAATAGCTGTAACCGCTGTGCATAGTGCTCGCACTATTGTGTAAGTTGGCAGTGTTCTCAGAAGCTCAGTCATTCATGGCCGAGTAGTTCACAGCTAAGTGGCCCTTGCGATAGGGTTGTGCCAGTGCTACGATGGAATCCGCTGTAAAAAAATACGTGGTTCGTAACCATCCCACGTTAAAAAACTAGGAGGATTTTGCAATATGACGCAATCAAAAATTCGGCCGTGGATTATTAATGCTTTAGTCGCGGCTATTTATATCGTTTTATCCGTTGGTCCGGCTGCTTTTAACTTAGCTTCGGGCGCTATTCAATTCCGAGTTTCGGAAGGCTTGAATCATCTGGTCGTCTTTAACCGGAAATATATTTGGGGGATTGTGGCGGGAGTTATCTTATTTGATGCCTTTGGCCCGGGAGCTAGCTTACTAAACGTGGTCTTTGGTGGGGCGCAATCGCTAATTGCCTTGTTAGTTGTGAGTTGGCTTGGCCCCAAACTCACCAAAGTTTGGCAACGCTTGGTCTTAAATATTATTTTATTTACTATTTCAATGTGCATGATTGCTTGGATGTTAATGCTAGTTGGTGGCGCGACAGCCTTTTGGCCAACTTACTTAACGACGGCCCTTTCTGAATTCATTATCATGACGATTACGGCGCCCATTATGGTTGGTTTGAATCGTATCTTACAATTTAGTGACCGCATTAGTCGGTAACTTTAAAAAACTGGTCGGCAATTACTTGTCTGACCAGTTTTTGTTGTCGATTTAATTTGAAAGGCGTAAACGATTTGTCGAGAGACATTAACGCGAAAAGTTACTTTGTTTTGACGTTAATGTCGTTATTTAGCACGTTGGTGTCGTTATTGCGAGTACGATGTTGATTAGGCTTATACTGAATTTAGTTGTTGAGCAACTATTATTGGGTGAACTTTTCGTAATCAAGTCGTTAGGATGGGTGGTTACTAATGAATTTAAAGCAAAAAAAGAACCAAAGAGCTAAGACGGATAGTTTGAAGCAGTTGACAGAGCTAAGTGCTGATCCAAGTATTTCAGCGGTTGAACGGCAATTACTAGCGCAGTCACAACTGGAACTAACTAAGGGGACCTATGAGGAACAAGTCGCAACTAGCTTAGAATCACAATTGGCCCATTTAGCTTTAAAGCAAGAATTAACGCCAGTTTTAGTACCATTTTTGAGTGAACTATCGCGTCAACATCTTGGCACTGGTAAGCGCGGGATGGTTTATTTCGATTAAACGAATTGAAGCACAATAAGCGGAAACTTTAGTCAGTATTGCTTTAAATCAAGATGTTAGAAAAAAGCGTGGGACAAACGAAAAAACAGTCATTGCAAGGATTCATAACTTGCAATGACTGTTTTGCATGTCGATTTTTGTCTCGCGCTTTTTAATAATGGTGTGGATTATTCAGCTTGTAAATCTTCCACTTCAATCACCTTAAATTGTTTGCGATTCAAGTTATCGGTAATGCGTTTGAGTTTTTCCGTATCAACGTCTTCTGGCAAGGTGAATAAGGTCCGATGACCGAGCGTGCCGCTTTGCACATCTAGCGTCAAACAACCAGCAATTGAGGTGTATTTCGTGATGATCTTGGCCATGGCGGCTAAGTCACCCCGTTCACCAATTGAAACGACAGTCAAAACATAGCTGCCAACGTTGACGTTCCAAGATTGTGAGAGCATGTCGAGGAGCCGCGTATGGGTCAAGATGCCGTAGAAATAACCATGTTCATCTAAAACGGCGATGTAAGGTAAGTCTTTAATTGAGAAGAAGACATTGTAAAAAGCAGCGTCGACTTGGATTGTTTTGGTGGCATTCTTTAACAGCGCCGTAACTGGCAATGACATATCACCACCACGTGATTTATGCCGATAGATGTGCATTTTATAAACGTTACCGCGGAAAATGTGACCGGTTTCGTCTAGGATTGGGACACACCGGAAGCCAGAATCTTCTAAGACTTGGAGCGCTTCCGCTAGTGTTGCGTCGGCGGTGACCGTAGTTAAACGTTCTTTCGGTTTAACGAGTGTTTTTAATAACATGATAAATCCCCCAATTATTAGTTTATTTTAATAAAGCATACCATAAAAGCCAGGTTGGTGGGGGAGTAATATACGCCGTGTGATAGTCATGAATCAAAAAAGGCCAGTCCGATAAGTGACCGGACTGACTTCTTAAATTAGATTTAAATTAGAAAACGACAACGGGGGTGCCAACCGGAACCGCTGCATAAACTTTAGCCATGACACTGGGTGGCGTGTTCACGCAACCGTGAGAACCATTGGTTTTATACCAAGTGCCCCCATATTTAGTCTGCCAAGCAGAATCATGAATGCCTTCACCGGTATCATCGAATGGCATCCAGTAAGTGACCGGTTGCGAATAGCTAGAGCCATCATCATTGTCACCTTTGAGTGTGGCATTTTTTTGTTTACTCCAAACATCCCAGATACCAGTAGTTGTCGCATGTTTACCAGGTTTCCCGGTAACAACGTCCGTCGAAACTTTGACTTTGCCATCGACATAGACCCACATATGTTGGTTGACTTTATCAACTTCGATATACGTGTGACCAATATCGGTCTGATCGGTGTTATAGCCAGAACCATTGATGAGTGGTGAGCGGGTAAAGTCTTTGCCCGCTAAGACTTGCTTGGCTAAGGCTTTCGCTTCTGCCTCGGTTTTAATGGTCCAACCGTAGAACCCACCACTAATTTTGACCGTTCCTCGCTTAGTGCTCTTAAAAGTCCGCGTGGTATGGTAAGTATGGTATTTTTCGTTAAGTTGCTTAACATACGTAAGTACGGCTGCTTGATCAATTGTGACGGTCCCGTTATGATCAACTTTTAGCCAGCTTAAGATTAAGTCATGTGGCACCGTAAATTTGTGACCATTGATGTTATAAGTGATGGTTTCACTTGCGTATTTTTGCGTTTTTGTCTGTGCTGTTTTTAGCGTTTGGCTCGTGCTAGTGACAGTCGGGGTAACGTAGGCTGTTTTTAAATTAATCTTGGTTTGTCCCGTCTGCAATGCCTGTGTCAGGACTTGTTTTAATTTCGGGGTACTAATTTCGGTCCCTTGAACTTCTTTCTGAATGGCAACTTGGTTATTTTTATAAACTAACTTAGCGTTTTTGGTTTGAGTTCGCTTCGTTTGATTGGCCTGTGCCGTAATTTTAGTGGTGAGGGTGTGTAGCGTCGTCTTAGTCACATTTAAGGCACCTAGACTGGCCGTATCGGCTGCTTGTGCTGTTTGCATTAAAGCTAATGGCCAGCGCCAATAATTTTGTTTGGTGATTAATTGTGTGAGTTCCGACTTAGTGTCGATGGTCATACCAGCAGTTTTGCTAGTAAAGGTATAAACTTTTTTCTGATTTTCAACGATATGATAAGTGCGGTGTTCAAGGGCCGCATTAACTTTTGGTGCGGCTTGCGCAGCGGTCTTGCCACTAACGTTGACACCGGCCACTTGGGTATTGGCTAAGAAAGTTTGTTGATGTTGCCAGATCAAACTTGTTGCCAAGTACCCGACGACTAACAAGCTGACGAGACTGCCAGCAATAATTAGTCCACGTTTGTATGTCATTAACATTGGCCTCCATGTCCATAATAATGTTCCCACCTTATAACATTTTAATGGGGAGTGCAAATATGAAGCCAGTTAGGCGCCTACTTTGGTTAGCAAATTTTGACGTAAAAAAAGAACCATGACCGCAGTCACAGCTCTGGTTGTTACGAGTTAATTAGTTGTTTTCAAGTGTTGCTAGGCCATCTGTCAAAACTTTTTTCAAAGTAGCGGCAGAAGCTTGCATTTTAGCCAATTCGTCAGCTGATAATGGGGATTCAATGATTTGTTTCAAACCAGTCCCACCAATGACGGCGGGGGTCCCAATATAAATGTCATTCAAACCGTATTGGCCGTCCATATAGGCACCAACGGGTAGAACCGCATTTTCATCACGTAAGATGGCTTTAGAAATCCGCATTAAGGCGGTCCCAATCCCATAGAACGTTGCGCCCTTTAAGTTGATGATATCGTAAGCTTTGTTACGAACACCATCTTCTAAAGCGGCTAAGTCAGCGTCGGATACGCCTTGTTCTTTAGCAATCGTTTTAACTGGTCGGGTCCCAATAGTGGCGGTTGAGTAAGCAGCAAATTCAGAATCACCGTGTTCGCCCATGATATAAGCATCGACGGACCGGGGATCAACATTGAATTGCTTGCCTAAAGCGACTCGCAAACGGGAGGAATCTAAGGAAGTTCCAGAACCAATTACCCGGTGTTTTGGAAAACCGGATAATTTCCAAGTTGCATAAGTCAAAATGTCAACTGGGTTAGCGGCAACTAAAAAGATACCGTCAAAACCGGAGTCAACGACGGGTTTAACAATTGAAGATAGAATATTTAGATTCTTGTTAACTAAGTCTAATCGTGATTCGCCGGGTTTTTGTGGTGCACCAGCGGTAATGACAACTAAATCAGCGTCTTGACAATCTGAGTATTCACCAGAATAAATCTTCTTGGGAGCGGTGAAAGCTTGGGCGTCTTCAAGGTCAAGGGCATCCCCTTTGGTACGATCTTTAGCGACATCGACAATTACAAATTCTTCAGCAATTCCTTGTTGGGCCATCGCAAAAGCGTAGCTGGAACCAACTGCGCCGTCACCGACTAGCACAACTTTTTGATGATTTGGCATGCTTGACAAAATAAGTCATCCTCTCATAACGAAAATTTGTTTTTCAACGATTAGAGTATACCATGTTTAATAATCAGAAGTCGCTAATTTTAGCGTGCTTCTAATCCAATTGCAATCCAGCTTGGTGAAACGTTTGAACGAGGTGTTAAGGCGGGGTTTGTGGTATACTAATTGCACTAAAAGGGCGTCCAGCTAAGCGATTCAG
Source organism: Lactobacillus sp. CBA3606 (assembly GCF_002970935.1). Classification (NCBI taxonomy): domain Bacteria; kingdom Bacillati; phylum Bacillota; class Bacilli; order Lactobacillales; family Lactobacillaceae; genus Lactiplantibacillus; species Lactiplantibacillus kimchii. The sequence goes on from NZ_CP027194.1 coordinate 2,043,920, forward strand.
TGGTGAGTCGTTAATTGGTGTGCTTAAAAACGTTAATCGACACTTGCAAAGGAGTGTTGCCGAATCAGGTTATCACTGGTTCGGCCTGTTTTGCATGTTAATACGGATATTGGAGTTAATAATTAAAATGAAAATGATAGTTGGTTTAGGTAATATTGGGCCGAAGTATGCCCAAACGCGGCATAATGTTGGGTTTATGATCGTTGATCAGTTAGCCGAGCAGCTCGCAGTACCGTTTAAAACGAGTAAATTTGAGGCAGAAGTGGCGACTGGTTTTGTTAATGGTGAAAAAGTCTTACTAGTTAAGCCATCCACTTATATGAATGATTCTGGCCGGGCAGTGGGGCCATTAATGACGTATTATCAGCTCGCAGCGCCAGATTTATTAGTGGTGCATGATGACTTAGATTTACCAGTCGGAAAAGTCCGTTTGAAACAAAAGGGTTCAGCTGGTGGTCATAATGGGATTAAGAGCATCCTTAGCCACGTGGGAGACCCAACGTTTAAGCGGGTTAAAGTGGGTATTGAACATCCGCAAAAGATGAGTGTCGTCGACTATGTACTTGGCAAGTTCACGCCAACGCAACAGCCATTAGTGGCAGATGCTAGCGTTACAGCCGCGGCGGCGATTGAGGCGTGGTTAGCCGGGACTGATTTTGCAACACTCATGAATCAGTACAATTAATAGGAGGAAAGTTGCGATGGATATTGAAGCAATTGTTGAGCAGACCCCGGATTTTCAAACGATTTTAGCTGGTTTAAGTCCGGCTAGTCGCCAGTTAGTGACCGGGCTGAATGGATCAGCACGAACCGTCTATATCAGTGCGTTGTTCCATCAACTCACGCATTCGGTATTAATTGTGACGGATAATCTCTTTCATGCCAGCCAGACGGTGGATGATTTAACTAGTTTATTGGCGGATGAGCAAGTCTATTTGTTTCCAGCCGAAGAGATGTTAGCCTCTGAGTTAGCGACGAGCTCGCCGGAGTATCGGGCCCAACGGGTGCAAGCGTTAGCGGCCTTGTTAAGTCCGACACCAGTGATTGTCGTGACCTCGGTTTCAGGCGCACGGCGGTTTTTACCGCCCGTACAAACGTTTAAAACGGCGGCGTTAACTTTAACAGTGGGCCATGATATAGATTTAGAACAGCTTCAAGTCCAGTTACACGATATGGGCTATATTAAGGAAAAATTGGTTGCTCGACCAGGCGATTTTGCGGTGCGCGGATCCATTGTTGATATCTATCCGTTGGATGCTGATTATCCGTTACGGTTAGATTTATTTGATACTGAAATTGATACATTAAAATACTTTGATCCAGAGACCCAACGTTCTGTAGATAATTTGGAGACGTTTACCGTGTTACCGGCGACCGATTTTATTTTGACGCAAGCCATGATGACCGCCGGGGCTGACCGCTTAACGGCAGCATTAGCAGTGGAAAATAAACGATTAGACGCAGCGGATCAACAAACTTTGACGGCTAACTTGGCCCAACCGTTAGCTGATATGCGTAAAGGGTTGATTGGCAATGATTTGTTACTGTATGGGGCATACCTCTATGGTAGTAAAACAAGTATTTTTGACTATGCGCCAGCTGCAGGTGTCATTATTTTTGATGAATATTCACGGATTTTAGATAGTGAGCAACAGTTATTACAAACTGAGGCTGATTGGATTACCGATCAACTCGCACATCACCGGGTCTTATCGACGGCTAATTATGGTAACGATATGCGTGACCTACTGAAAAGTGATCATCATGCGCAAGTTTTAATGTCGTTATTTCAAAAAGGTATTGGGAATGTGCGATTGTCACAAGTTACCCCGGTGCGAACCCGACCGATGCAAGAATTCTTCGGCCAGTTACCCACTTTAAAAATCGAATTAGACCGATGGCACAAGCTCAAACAAACGGTTGTTTTAATGGTGTCAGAAGCTGAACGCTTGACTAAGGTCAGCAATACGTTAGACGATTTTGAGATTGAAGCAACCATGACGAAGGCGGAGAATCTGCAGCCCGGAGTGGTGCAAATTGTTCAAGGAACTTTACAAAATGGTTTTGAATTCCCCGACGGTCACTTGGTGATTGTGACCGAACAAGAGATGTTTAAGAAAGTGCCTAAAAAACGGCCGCGGCGACAAACGTTAGCCAATGCTGAACGATTAAAAAGTTATACGGATTTAAAACCCGGTGACTATGTGGTGCACGTGAACCATGGGATTGGCCAGTATGTGGGGATGCAGACGCTGGAAGTTGATGGGGTCCATCAAGATTACATTACGATTGCGTATCAGAATAATGCCAAGATCTTTATTCCGGTGACTCAGCTGAATCTCGTTCAAAAGTACGTGTCTTCTGAAGCCAAGACGCCCCATGTAAATAAGTTAGGTGGGACGGAGTGGACTAAAGCCAAGCGTAAAGTGGCGGCTAAAATTGAAGACATTGCGGATGAACTAGTGGAACTCTATGCGCAACGAGAAGCTGAAGTCGGGTATGCCTTTCAACCAGATGATAGTTACCAAGATGATTTTGAAAATGATTTTCCATACCCGGAGACACCTGACCAACTCCGGAGTATCGCTGAAATTAAGCACGATATGGAGCGGCCTAAACCAATGGATCGGTTACTTGTTGGCGATGTCGGGTATGGGAAGACAGAAGTTGCCTTGCGAGCGGCTTTCAAAGCCATTGAAGCTGGAAAACAGGTGGCATTCTTGGTGCCAACAACAATTTTGGCGCAACAACATTACGAGACGATGTTGAATCGTTTTGAAGGTTATCCAGTGAATGTGGGGATGTTGTCACGTTTTCGGACCGGCAAAGAAATGAAAGCCACGATTAAGCAATTAAAAGATGGTGAACTAGATATTGTGGTCGGCACCCATCGTCTATTGTCAAAAGATGTGAACTTTGCTGACTTGGGCTTATTGATTGTCGATGAAGAACAGCGTTTTGGTGTGAAACATAAGGAACGGCTCAAAGCATTGAAATCAAATGTGGATGTTTTGACTTTAACCGCAACGCCGATTCCCCGGACGTTGCACATGTCAATGCTCGGTGTTCGGGATTTATCGGTGATGGAGACACCACCGACGAACCGTTATCCGATTCAGACTTACGTCATGGAACAAAATTATGGCGTCATCAAAGAAGGTATTGAACGCGAAATGCAACGTAATGGACAAGTCTTTTACTTGCATAATCGGGTGCATGATATTGATAAAGTGGTCGCACAAATCAAGGATTTGGTGCCAACAGCAGCGGTTGCCCATATTGACGGGCAAATGCCAGAGTCACAATTAGAAGGAATTTTATATGACTTTATTCGGGGAGAATATGATGTCTTAGTGACTACGACGATTATTGAAACCGGGGTCGATATTCCGAATGTGAACACGTTATTCGTTGAAAATGCGGATCACATGGGCTTATCACAACTGTATCAATTACGTGGTCGGATTGGACGGAGTAGTCGGGTCGCTTATTCATACTTCACTTATCAACAGAATAAAGTGTTGACTGAAGTGGGCGAGAAAAGATTACAAGCGATTAAGGATTTCACCGAATTAGGGTCAGGGTTCAAAATTGCAATGCGTGATTTGTCTATTCGTGGGGCTGGTAACTTACTAGGTAAGCAGCAACATGGCTTTATTGATTCCGTCGGGTATGATTTATATACGCAGATGTTATCAGAAGCAGTGGCGAAGAAACGCGGTCAAACCATCAAAGCTAAGACGGATGCGACGATTGAATTGGGCATCGAGGCCTATTTACCAACCACTTATATTGAAGATGAACGGCAAAAAATTGAAATTTATAAACGGATTCGCCAGTTGGAAAATAACGATCAATATTTGGAAGTTCAAGCAGATTTAATTGATCGATTCGGCGACTATCCTACTGAAGTCGCGGGTTTATTGGCCGTTGGCAAGTTGAAAATGCTGGCTGATGAGGCCTTGATTGAAAAAATTCAACGCGTCGATAATGATTTACAATTGACGTTATCACAGGTTGGAACCACGAAACTAGATACTAAAGATATCTTTAAAGCCTTAGCAAAAACCAAATTACGAGCGACAGTCGGGATTGATGATGATAAAATGAAAGTTAAATTAGTCATTCAGCCTAAAATGCAGGTGGCCGACTGGTTGGAACAGTTAACCTTGTTTGTCCAACAATTAGGGACTGTGTTACTGACTCCGGTCACTGAACCAAGCAAGTAATTGCGGTAGAAGGGAATTGTTATGCCAAAAGATCATTTGAATACCATGTTTCGAGGGGCGTTAATCTTATCGGTATCATCGTTAGTTGCTAAGATTTTAAGCGCAGTTTACCGGATTCCGTTTCAAAACATGGTTGGTAACACTGGTTTTTACGTGTATCAGCAGATTTATCCGATTTATGGTATCGGGATGACCTTTGCGTTAACGGGATTTCCAACTTTTATTTCAAAATTAGTTGCCGAACAACCGGATGAAGCGAGTAAGTCATTAATCACACGGCGGGCGTTTCAAATTTTGAGCGGGTTATCATTAATCTTGTTCTTTGGCTTGCAACTGGGATCCAATTGGTTAGCTGTGCGGATGGGCGATGGGCTATTGGCCCCAATCATTCGCTCGGTAGCCTGGATGTTTCTCTTTATGCCGTGGTTAGCGACTGGGCGTGGTTACTACCAAGGTAAGTTTTTGATGGGACCGACGGCGGTTTCGCAATTGATTGAACAGTTTGTCCGCGTGGGCGTCATTATTATGGCAGCTTACTTTGGCCTCCATCGTGGTTGGGATGATTATCACATGGGAACGTGGGCCATGAGCTCGGCGGCGATTGCTGCATTTTGTTCATCCTTGATTTTTCTAAGCTTCGGGTTACGGCAATTATTAGCGCCAGCGCCGGTAGCCACCCGACCATTATCCAGTTATCGGGTATTGACGAAACGATTCATAGTTGAAGGTGGAACCCTTTGTCTGGTAGCAGCCGTTGTTATTTTGTTACAATTAATTGATTCTTTCTCCGTCATGCGAGGCTTGGTGCGCCAAGGACAACCGATTGAGATTGCCAAGGGCATTAAGGGCGTTTACGACCGCGGTCAACCGCTGGTTCAATTAGGCCTAGTGATTGCGACCTCGTTTTCAGCGACCTTGTTGCCAGCTTTAACCGCCGCGTTAGCCAAGCGACAATTTATCGAATTCAAGCGGCATACCCGTGCTATGGTGCATGTCAGCTTGGCATTGTCGATGGCAGCAACGGTGGGCTTAGTGGCGTTAATGCCGCAAATCAATCATTTGTTATTTGGATCAGTCGCTGGGACCACTGCGTTAAGAGTCTATGTCGTTAGTATTTTATTTGCGGCGCTCATTACGACTTATACGAGTGTCTTACAAAGCTTGGATCAATATACGGCGATGATTATTGGTATTATTGGTGGCTTAGCGACTAAGATTGGCTTGAATTATCTCATGGTCGTTCATTTTGGGATTAACGGTGCGAGTTTGACAACGGTCGCCAGCTTAGCGGTGATGTTTGGCATTATGTGGTTAGGTTCACCTGAAGACTTGCGTCAAGTGTTAGTCGAAAGTGGTTATCTCATTAAGTTACTCGCCGTGAGTGGCCTAATGGGCATCGTGGTCTTGTTGACCAGTCATGAAGTACGGGCATTGGTCGGTCCAGCGATGGCGAATAATCGTGGAATTGCGGGGCTGATTACGCTAGCTGGGGTTGTAGTTGGCGTCGTGGTCTTTGTGGCTGGTGCAGTGGGTGCCCGACTCTTCACGATCCGCGAATGGCTCGTGCTCCCTTATGGTAAAAAACTGATTAAATTAGTCGCACAAGGAAAGGAACATCATTCATGAGTATGCGTTTAGATAAATTTTTAAAGGTTTCACGAATTATAAAACGGCGGTCAGTCGCAAAAGAAATTGCGGATAAAGGTCGTATTCAAATTAATGGCAAGGTTGGCAAATCATCATCGAATGTTAACGTTGATGATACGTTGATTATTGGTTTTGGAAACAAGACATTGACGGTCAAAATTACCCAATTACTAGAAACAACTAAGAAAAATGATGCTGAATTAATGTATGACATCATTAGCGAAGACTATAAGACAGATTTTCGGCAACCTTTTAGCGATTAACGGCTAGGGTGGTAAATGGCTTTAGTTCAAAAAAATCGCCATAAACATTGGTCTAATCGTAATGATGTCGTTTACACCGCTGGTTGAACTTGTTATAATTTAGTCAATTCAATTTGAAAGGACTGGGACAACATGACGAATGGGTCACGAAGTAAGGTCAAAAAGTTAAATAATGATTTTTCACGTCAGGTTGCGACGAATAAGCTGAGCTATGAACAGCGTCGTAGTCAGGTTCGCCGGCGTCGGTTTGTTGGGATTGTGGCTATTTTTGGGGCGTTAGTGTTATTTTTCGGTTACCAACTGATCAATACTCGTGCAAGCTTACATCAGGTCAATCGCCAGGTTGCGACTAGTCAAGTTAAGTTGAAGCACGTGCAAACGAAGCATGCGGCGTATAAGACGCAGATCAAGCAACTCAATAATAAAGATTACTTACAAAAATTATTGCGTTCGAAATACGATTATACGAAGAGTGGCGAGACGGTTTATAGCTTACCAAATGATAATGCGGCGGACGTAACTGCTAATTAGACGGGATTTTGACTGACTGTTTATAGGTAGACCATTTTAAAACAGGTCATTAAAAATTTAACTCAGCGTTTCACAAAGTATGCTATACTAAAACCATTATTTCATAGGAGGAACAACTTTTTTTATGGCAATTGAAGTAGGTACGAAAGTCACTGGTAAAGTATCAGGAATCACCAATTTTGGTGCATTCGTGAACTTGGGAAACAATCAAACGGGGCTGGTGCATATCAGTGAAGTTTCTGATGGATTCGTTAAAGACATCCACGATGTTTTAAGTGTTGGCGATGACGTGACTGTCAAAGTGTTATCAGTTGGTAATGATGGCAAGATTGGTCTGTCAATTCGTAAGGCTGTTGATCATCCTCAGGGTGAAGCCGACCATCATGACCATAATAATAGTCATCAAAGCAATAATCATGGCCGTTCTGACCACAGTGAGCACCAAAGTAATGGTGGCAACCGGCGTGATCGGCCCAATAATTTTCATAGTCGTGGTGGCAACGGCGGTGGTCGTTTCCAATCACGGCAACATGAACCTAAGAAGCAAGACTTTGATTCATTAATGTCTGGTTTCTTAAAAGATAGCGAAGACCGTTTATCAACCTTGAAGCGTAATACTGAGGGTAAACGTGGCGGTCGTGGTGGCCGGCGTAGCTAAGCAGTGCTAACTGCTAGTGGCCGGTACCAGCTTATTGGTGCCATTAATCTAGCTAAAAACTAAAGCTCGTGTGAGACAGTCCTTGTCGAGCATGGGCTTTTTTTGTCGCTTAATCATCAAAAGGGAGGTAGGCCATGACCTTAATTCAACAATTTAATCGTCAGTTGGCACAACAAAAGTTATTGACGCCAGCAGCAACGGTCGTGGTGGCGGTCTCGACGGGTGTTGATTCGATGGTCTTATTGACGTTATTACAACAAATTCCACTGCACCAACGGCCACGCTTAATCGTGGCCCACGTTAATCATCATTTACGGGCTCAAAGTGTCACTGAGGCCGACTTTATCACCACCTATTGTCAGCAACGGCAGTTAGTCTTAAAGCTCGCTGATTGGCCACTAGCGGCACACCCCACCCATGGGATTGAAGCCGCTGCTCGTCAATTTAGGTATGATTTTTTTACCCAAGTGATGCAGGCGACTGGTGCTAAAACCGTGTTAACTGCCCATCATGCTAATGATCAGGTGGAAACTTACTTGATGAAGTTGGCTCGGGGCGGCGACTTAGCGCAATTAGTGGGAATTCAAGCAACCCGACCTTTGGGGGTAGGACACTTGGTACGGCCGTTATTAGACTGGTCGAAACAAGCCTTACGCGACTATGCGACAACCCAACAAGTGCCTTATTTTGAGGATGCCACGAATACGGATGTTCAACTCACTCGCAATCGCGTCCGTCACCGGGTTGTGCCAGAACTAACGGCGGTTAATTCGGCGTTACTGACGCATGTGGCTAGCTACGAAACCCAGTTACAAACGGTCTTATCAGCGCAAGCTCAAATGGTGACTGTCTTATTACCAACGGTGCTAACTGCCACCCAACAATTGCGGTTACCGGCCTTACAACAACTCCCCAGTCAATGGCGGTTAGTGGTGTTACAAGCTTGGCTCGAACAGCAAGCTGCAGTCCGATTAAGCGCAATAAAACTGCAACCCTATTATCAGTGGTTAAAAAACTCGCAGCAACCGACGGGCACCGTCCAGTTAAGTGCCACCGTCATGTTGGTCAAAGCCGGTAATCTGGCTGAGGTTCGTCCCTTAAAAAAAAGGGATAAAAAGTTAATGCCCTCTGAAAAAATTATGGTAGACTTAGACCAATGGCAGAAAATTACTGATTGGCAAACTGCGGGCGTCTTTCAGCAAGCACCAAATTCGACGGCACAACCATTTCGGTTACAAGCAAGTGATTGGCCGTTGACATTTCGCCGTTGGCAAAGTGATGATCGTTTAGCTTTGAAAGGGCATGGTCATCAGTCTGTCCGGCGAATTTTAATTGATCAAAAGGTCCCTGTGGCCCAGCGATCGACGGTGATGGTGCTGGTCACGGCATCAGGGACTGTCTTGTGGCTAGTTGGGCACAAGTTCAGTTACCGGGCGCCAGATGTTGGTCACCAAACAGTATTTTTAGCCTTAAAACATACGGAGTTGAAAGGAGTACATCTGAAACGATGAACAACGACATTGAACGAGTACTGTATAGTCGCGAAGATATCCACGAAGTTGCGCAGAAATTGGGTCAAACCCTAACCGCTGAATATGCGGGTAAAAATCCATTGATTATTTGTGTACTCAAGGGTGCCGTCTTATTTACCACGGATGTTATCCGTGAAATGGATGTGTATGCGGATTTAGATTTCATTAATTTGTCCAGTTATGGCAGTGAGACTGTCTCCAGTGGGGAAGTCCAACTGACCAAGGATTTGGATGTTGAGGTTGCTGGTCGTGATATTTTGGTCATTGAAGACATTATTGATACTGGCCGGACCTTGAAATTTTTAACGGATCTATTGAAGCGACGATCAGCTAATTCGGTTAAAGTTTGTACGTTATTAGATAAACCAGCCGGTCGTTTAGTTGATATTAAAGCCGATTATATTGGGTTTGAAGTCCCAAATGAATTTGTGGTCGGGTATGGTTTGGACTATGCGGAACGGTACCGAAACTTACCGTATGTTGGAATTTTAAAACCAGCGATTTACGAGCATAAATAATTGGTCAATGATAGTCAAATGTGCTATTATTTAAACTATCGAAGTATAGTACCGTGCTTTTAACAGTATATAAAAGTTTCGATGAAGGAGGCCCATATGAACAATCGACGCAACGGACTCTTTCGTAATAGCTTATTTTATATTTTGATTTTTCTAAGCTTGATGGGGATTATTTACTTTTTCTTTGGTAATAATTCCAGCTCCCAAACTCAAAATATTCGCTATAGCGAATTTGTCAAACAATTAGACAAGAATAACGTGAAAAATGTTAGTATTCAGCCTAGTGGTGGCGTTTACAAGGTTACTGGTCAGTATCGGAAAGCCCGCAAGGTTTCTTCAACCAATGCGTTAGGGATTACGAGTTCGTCTTCAAAGACAACCTCGTTTACCACAACCATGTTGGAGAATAATTCGACGGTCGATCAAGTATCTAAGTTAGCGACTAAAAAGAATGTTAAGTTAACCGCAAAAGCTGAAGAATCTAGCGGTATTTGGGTCACGTTATTGATGTATATCGCGCCATTGATCTTGTTTGTATTCCTATTCTATATGATGATGGGACAAGCTGGTCAAGGCGGCGGGAACAACCGGGTGATGAATTTTGGTAAGACGAAGGCAAAACCAGCCGATAGTAAACAAAACAAAATTCGTTTCTCAGATGTTGCTGGTGAAGAAGAAGAAAAGCAAGAATTGGTCGAAGTGGTCGAATTCTTGAAAGATCCGCGCAAGTTTGTGTCGTTAGGTGCTCGGATTCCATCAGGGGTACTCCTGGAAGGACCTCCTGGTACTGGTAAAACCTTACTTGCTAAAGCGGTTGCCGGTGAAGCGGGCGTGCCATTCTTCTCAATCTCTGGTTCAGACTTCGTCGAAATGTTCGTCGGGGTTGGGGCTAGTCGAGTTCGAGACTTGTTTGATCAAGCTAAGAAGAATGCGCCATCAATCATCTTTATTGATGAAATTGATGCCGTTGGTCGTCAACGTGGTGGTAGTATGGGCGGTGGCGGTCATGACGAACGTGAACAAACCTTGAACCAATTATTGGTTGAAATGGATGGATTCACGGGTAACGAAGGTGTTATCGTTATGGCAGCAACTAACCGTTCTGATGTTTTGGACCCTGCTTTATTGCGTCCAGGTCGATTTGACCGGAAGATCTTAGTTGGTCGTCCAGATGTCAAAGGCCGTGAAGCGATTTTGAAAGTCCACGCAAAGAATAAACCATTAGCTGCAGATGTTGATTTGAAAGAAATCGCTAAGCAAACGCCTGGTTTTGTTGGGGCTGACTTGGAAAACTTATTGAATGAAGCGGCTTTATTGGCTGCCCGACGCAATAAGAAACAGGTTGAAGCAACTGATTTAGACGAAGCTGAAGACCGAGTCATTGCTGGTCCTGCCAAGCATGACCGAGTGGTTAGCAAGCATGAACGGGAAACCGTGGCTTACCATGAAGCTGGTCATACGATTGTTGGCTTAGTCTTAAATGACGCACGGGTCGTGCACAAAGTTACGATTGTCCCTCGGGGTCGTGCTGGCGGTTACGCCATCATGTTACCACGGGAAGATCAGATGTTAATGTCGAAACGTGATGCCAAGGAACAGATGGCTGGTTTAATGGGTGGTCGTGCCGCTGAAGAGTTAATCTTCGATGCACAGTCATCCGGAGCTTCTAATGACTTTGAACAAGCAACTCAAATTGCCCGGGCAATGGTCACTCAATATGGGATGAGCAAAAAGCTCGGCCCAGTTGAGTTAGAAAATGCTAACCAGCAAGCTGCTTACCAACAAGGCATGGGTTCTAGTGCCTTTTCACAACATACGGCGCAACTCATTGATGATGAAATTCGTGGCTTGGCTGAGGAAGCTCATCAGACTGCAACAGACATCATCCAGAGCCATCGTGAACAACACAAGGTGATTGCAGAAGCCTTGCTGAAGTATGAAACATTGGATGAAAAGCAAATTCTCAGTTTGTTTAAGACTGGGGAAATGCCTGCCAAGGGTGGCAACGAATTTCCTAGTGAAAAAGCGGCAACCTTTGAAGAATCCAAACGTGAATTGGAACGCCGAGAAGCTGAAAAGCAAGCGGCTGGTCAAACTGACGATACGGATGCTAAGACTGAACCAACTTTCCCAAGTGAATCGCAACAAGCGACAACACCAGATTCAGCAGATGCTGAAGCTAGTTCAAGTGCTAGTGCGACGAGTACGACTAGTTCAGCGTCATCTCAGGATGATTCTGGGAGTCAAGCTTAACTTAAATTTGTTTGAAAGAGCCGAGACTTTGTCTCGGCTCTTTTTATGCGGTATTATTAATCGGACTATTAAATACGAGATAGGAGCATATTGATGGAAGATTATTTAGTTAAAAGTATAGCTGGTAACGACATGTTTCGCGCGTATGCGGTAAATGCGACCGGCGTGGTTGCTGAAGCGCAGCAACGCCATGACACGTGGAGTGCTGCTTCGGCAGCGTTGGGCCGGAGTCTGGTTGGAACGCTACTATTGGCCTCGGCTGGATTAAAAGGTGACGAGACGATGACCGTTAAAATTAACGGGAATGGTCCTGTGGGTGGTATTGTGATTGATGGTAATGCAAATGGTACGGTTAAAGGTTACTTACAACATCCACACGTACACCTCCCTTTAAACGCCCAGCATAAGATCGATGTCAAAGCGGCAGTCGGGTCGACCGGTTTTTTGGCCATCACTAAGAGTCAAGGCGTGGGCGATCCATTTACGGGGCAAGTGCCATTAGTGTCCGGTGAATTAGGCGAAGACTTTACGTATTATCTGGCACAGTCTGAACAAATTCCGTCGGCGGTGGGCTTATCAGTTTTTGTTAATGAAGATAATACGATTGAAGTGGCCGGGGGCTTTTTAGTGCAAGTTTTACCTGGTGCCACGGATGAAGCCATTAGTGATTTAGAACGTAAGCTCAAAGAATTGCCATTGGTCTCGCAATTATTACGGACGGGTAAAACACCGCAAGATATTTTAAAAGCGCTGTTTGATGATGTTAAAGTGCTTGATCAGATGCCAGTTAAGTTTGCGTGTGATTGCTCTAAAGAACGGTTTGGCGAATCTTTGATGGCGTTGCCGAAACATGAAGTTCAAGCGATGATTGATGAAGATCATGGGGCAGAAGCGGTCTGTCATTTCTGTGGTAACCAGTACCACTTTACTGAAGCTGAGTTACAGACAGTATTATCGCGATCACACGGTCAAGCCTAGGTCATGTGTATTGAATAGGAGTGATGGTAGATGACGGCAGCTTGGAAAATTGGTAATGTCCCGATTAAAAACCGCGTGGTCGTAGCGCCTATGGCTGGGGTTACTAATGCTGCTTTTCGCGTGATTTGTAAAGATTTCGGCGCTGGCCTAGTGGTTTGTGAGATGATTTCTGATCGGGGTATCATGTATCATAATCAAAAAACATTGGCGATGATGTTCGTCGATCCTAAAGAACATCCGATGAGTATTCAAATCTATGGCGGGTCCCAAGCGACACTGGTGCAAGCGGCTAAATTTGTGGATCAACAGACTAATGCTGATATTATTGATATCAATATGGGATGTCCAGTGAATAAGGTTGTGAAGACGGATGCTGGCGCTAAATGGTTATTAGATTCAGCTAAGGTTTACGAAATGGTTGCAGCGGTCACGGCAGTAGTCCATAAACCAGTTACCGTTAAAATGCGGACCGGTTGGGATGCAGACCATTGCAATGCGATTGAAAATGCATTAGCGGCGGAACGCGCTGGTGCCGCTGCAATTGCCATGCATGGGCGTACACGGCAGCAAGGCTATCGTGGGACTGCTGACTGGGACCTTTTACGACAGGTAGCGGCGCAACTGACAATTCCGTTTATGGGCAATGGGGATGTTAAGACCCCACAGGATGCACAGCGGATGCTAACCGAAGTTGGTGCAGATGCAGTTATGATTGGTCGCGCGGTTGAAGGTAATCCTTGGATGTTACACCAAACAACGCATTATTTAGCAACGGGAAAGTTATTACCAGCACCAACGCCATTGGCAAAGATGACGTTAGCCAAGGCCCATTTACAACGTTTAGTCGCACTAAAGGGTGAACACGAGGGATGTCAAGAGTTCCGCGGGCAAGTGCCATACTACCTAAAAGGAATTCCCCGGTCGACCCGAACTAAAGTTGCTTTGATGGCAACGGATGATGCGACTAAGATGACGACGATTATTGACCAATTTATGGACCAAACCGCAACTTATTTGGCAACTAAACCGTAAAATGCAGAATTAACTTGCTTTTTTGCAGTCTAATTGTCAAAATTAACATTGTAGTGAATGGCTAGCGACAGCGGTAAACGATGTTGTTAACTGGAAATGGAGGAAGACTAGTGGCACGACAAGAGCAAACGATGAATGATCAACTTAAGGTTCGTCGCGATAAAATGGATGAATTACGTGAAGCGGGGATTGACCCCTTTGGTCATCGTTTTGAACGGACTGATTTGGCCCGGGATTTAAAAGACAAATATGGTGATATTGATAAAGAAACCTTAGATGAACAAAAAGCCACTGCGACCATTGCCGGCCGGATGTTAGCTAAACGGGGCAAAGGTAAAGTTGCCTTTGCTGACCTTTGGGATCGTTCCGGTAAGATGCAATTGTATATTCGTAAAGATGTTGTTGGCGAAGACGTGTATCATGTTTTTAAACGTGCTGACATTGGGGACTTCTTAGGTATCACTGGGGAAGTCTTCAAGACTGATTTTGGTGAATTAACTTTAAAGGTCACTGGTTTAACGTTCTTGTCTAAGGCGTTACGACCACTACCAGACAAGTTCCACGGACTACAGAATGTGGAACAAATCTATCGGCAACGGTATTTAGACTTGATTTCGAATCGTGATAGTTTTGATCGTTTCTTGAAGCGGACCAAAATCATTTCTGCAATTCGGCATCATTTGGATGGTCAAGGCTTTACTGAAGTTGAAACCCCAATGTTGCATAATCAAGCTGGTGGTGCAGCAGCGCGACCATTTATTACACATCATAATGCTTTGAACATTGATTTGTACTTGCGGATTGCCTTAGAATTACACCTCAAGCGTTTAATCGTTGGTGGGATGGAAAAGGTCTATGAAATTGGTCGTGTTTTCCGGAATGAAGGGATGGACCGTGAACATAATCCTGAATTTACCATGATGGAAACTTATGTGGCCTATTTTGACTTCCATGACGTGATGGATGAAACTGAAGGAATTTTTAAAGCCGCGGCTAAGGCGGTAACTGATGATGGCATTATTACGTATCATGACCAGCAGGTAGACTTGAACCAACCGTTTAAGCGCGTGCATATGGTGGATGCCATTAAGGCGCAGACTGGGATTGACTTCTGGCAACCAATGACTTTGGACGCCGCACAGAAGTTAGCAGATGAACATCATGTTAAGTACGAAAGCTACTGGACAGTTGGTCATATCATTAATGCTTTCTTTGAAGAGTTCGTGGAAGATACGCTAAATGAACCAACCTTTATTTATGGGCATCCAGTGGAAATCTCACCATTAGCGAAGAAAAATGAAAAAGATCCACGCTTTACAGATCGGTTTGAACTATTCATTTTAGGTAATGAATATGCAAATGCCTTTAGTGAATTGAACGATCCGATTGATCAGCGCCAACGTTTTGAAGCTCAGGCTGCAGAACGAACTGCTGGTAATGATGAAGCTGAACAAATTGACGAAGATTTCGTCGAAGCTTTGGAATACGGGATGCCTCCAACGGGTGGTCTTGGTATTGGGATTGATCGGTTAGTCATGTTAATGACGGATGCTGATTCAATTCGTGATGTTTTGTTGTTCCCAACGATGCGTCCAGAAGAAGATAACTAATAATTTGAAACTAGTTCTGAAATTACTGCGGTAATTTTGGCACTAGTTTTTTTTATAGTGAGCGAGGAAAAC
Source organism: Lactobacillus sp. CBA3606 (assembly GCF_002970935.1). Lineage (NCBI taxonomy): Bacteria > Bacillati > Bacillota > Bacilli > Lactobacillales > Lactobacillaceae > Lactiplantibacillus > Lactiplantibacillus kimchii. Next base: position 2,059,243 of record NZ_CP027194.1, read on the forward strand.
GGTCGTGTTGAGCCGGTTTTACGTGGAAATTCAGTTAAAAAGGAACTTTTTTTAAAAAAACTGAACTTTTTTAAAACGAACATTACCAGCTGACGACGTTTTAAATATTAAGATTATTGAGTTTGAAACGGCGGATAACAGTTTGATTGGTCTGCACAGGTGATATATCCGTACAATGGATTCGTGTTGGGTTAAACATGGTAATATTGACTGGTTATTTTATCAATTTAGGGCTTGCAATTAAGCGTGAAAATTGGTAAATTTATATACGTTGTTGAGGCGCACAAAGCGGTTAGCCGCAAGCCTTCAACGAAAAAAGAATTATAAAAAGTGGTTGACAAATGGTTTGCCACTTGATATGATGATTAAGTTGCGTTGAGGTAATCAACCAACGAATTAGACCTTTGAAAACTGAACAAAGTTTCGACAAATCAAATGTATAGGGTCTATCAATTCTTGAATTGGTAGCAAACATTTGCGAAGTCAATTCGTAAACAAACAATTTTTAAATCAAGTACTAAATGAGCTTTTTTAGAACTCATCATTAATTTGAGAGTTTGATCCTGGCTCAGGATGAACGCTGGCGGCGTGCCTAATACATGCAAGTCGAACGAACTCTGGCTATTGAATGACGGTGCTTGCACCTGAGTGATATAGCATTTGAGTGAGTGGCGAACTGGTGAGTAACACGTGGGAAACCTGCCCAGAAGTGGGGGATAACACCTGGAAACAGATGCTAATACCGCATAATAACTCGGACCGCATGGTCTGAGTTTGAAAGATGGCTTCGGCTATCACTTTTGGATGGTCCCGCGGCGTATTAGCTAGATGGTGGGGTAACGGCTCACCATGGCAATGATACGTAGCCGACCTGAGAGGGTAATCGGCCACATTGGGACTGAGACACGGCCCAAACTCCTACGGGAGGCAGCAGTAGGGAATCTTCCACAATGGACGAAAGTCTGATGGAGCAACGCCGCGTGAGTGAAGAAGGGTTTCGGCTCGTAAAACTCTGTTGTTAAAGAAGAACATATCTGAGAGTAACTGTTCAGGTATTGACGGTATTTAACCAGAAAGCCACGGCTAACTACGTGCCAGCAGCCGCGGTAATACGTAGGTGGCAAGCGTTATCCGGATTTATTGGGCGTAAAGCGAGCGCAGGCGGTTTTTTAAGTCTGATGTGAAAGCCTTCGGCTCAACCGAAGAAGTGCATCGGAAACTGGGAAACTTGAGTGCAGAAGAGGACAGTGGAACTCCATGTGTAGCGGTGAAATGCGTAGATATATGGAAGAACACCAGTGGCGAAGGCGGCTGTCTGGTCTGTAACTGACGCTGAGGCTCGAAAGTATGGGTAGCAAACAGGATTAGATACCCTGGTAGTCCATACCGTAAACGATGAATGCTAAGTGTTGGAGGGTTTCCGCCCTTCAGTGCTGCAGCTAACGCATTAAGCATTCCGCCTGGGGAGTACGGTCGCAAGACTGAAACTCAAAGGAATTGACGGGGGCCCGCACAAGCGGTGGAGCATGTGGTTTAATTCGAAGCTACGCGAAGAACCTTACCAGGTCTTGACATACTATGCAAATCTAAGAGATTAGACGTTCCCTTCGGGGACATGGATACAGGTGGTGCATGGTTGTCGTCAGCTCGTGTCGTGAGATGTTGGGTTAAGTCCCGCAACGAGCGCAACCCTTATTATCAGTTGCCAGCATTAAGTTGGGCACTCTGGTGAGACTGCCGGTGACAAACCGGAGGAAGGTGGGGATGACGTCAAATCATCATGCCCCTTATGACCTGGGCTACACACGTGCTACAATGGATGGTACAACGAGTTGCGAACTCGCGAGAGCAAGCTAATCTCTTAAAGCCATTCTCAGTTCGGATTGTAGGCTGCAACTCGCCTACATGAAGTCGGAATCGCTAGTAATCGCGGATCAGCATGCCGCGGTGAATACGTTCCCGGGCCTTGTACACACCGCCCGTCACACCATGAGAGTTTGTAACACCCAAAGTCGGTGGGGTAACCTTCGGGAGCCAACCGCCTAAGGTGGGACAGATGATTAGGGTGAAGTCGTAACAAGGTAGCCGTAGGAGAACCTGCGGCTGGATCACCTCCTTTCTAAGGAATATTACGGAAACCTTACACATGATTGTTGAAACTTTGTTTAGTTTTGAGAGGTCTAACTCTCAATTTAATAACGCTTTTGGGCCTATAGCTCAGTTGGTGAGAGCGCACGCCTGATAAGCGTGAGGTCGATGGTTCAAGTCCATTTAGGCCCATCGAGGATTTTTTGTCCTTGCATCACTATGGGGAATTAGCTCAGCTGGGAGAGCACCTGCTTTGCAAGCAGGAGGTCAACGGTTCGATCCCGTTATTCTCCATTGGCAACTTTGGTTGTCAATGAAACTTGTTCTTTGAAAACTAGATAATATCAAATATAATTTTTCATAATTAAACCGAGAACACCGCGTTTTTTGAGTTTTTTAAAGAAGTTTTAAATCGCTAAACTCATTAATCGCATTTTCCGTTAGGAAAATGAGGTTAAGTTAACAAGGGCGCATGGTGAATGCCTTGGCACTAGGAGCCGATGAAGGACGGGACTAACACCGATATGCTTCGGGGAGCTGTACGTAAGCTATGATCCGGAGATTTCCGAATGGGGCAACCCAGCAGTTTTAATCAACTGTTACCGCTAGATGAATACATAGTCTAGTCGGAGGTAAACGCTGTGAACTGAAACATCTCATTAGCAGCAGGAATATAAAGAAATTTCGATTCCCTAAGTAGCGGCGAGCGAACGGGGAACAGCCCAAACCAGAGAGCTTGCTCTTTGGGGTTGTAGGACTGAACATTTGAGTTACCAAAACGTTTGATAGTCGAAGGATTTGGGAAAATCCGCCATAGATGGTGATAGCCCAGTAGATTAAATTAGACGTTCTCAGTTCAGGATCCTGAGTACGGCGGAACACGTGAAATTCCGTCGGAATCCGGGAGGACCATCTCCCAAGGCTAAATACTCCCTAGTGACCGATAGTGAACCAGTACCGTGAGGGAAAGGTGAAAAGCACCCCGGAAGGGGAGTGAAATAGTTCCTGAAACCATGTGCCTACAATAAGTCAGAGCGCGTTAATGCGTGATGGCGTGCCTTTTGTAGAATGAACCGGCGAGTTACGATCCCGTGCAAGGTTAAGACTTAAAAGTCGGAGCCGTAGCGAAAGCGAGTCTGAAATGGGCGTTTTTAGTACGAGGTTGTAGACCCGAAACCAGGTGACCTATCCATGTCCAGGTTGAAGGTGCGGTAAAACGCACTGGAGGACCGAACCCGTGTAAGTTGAAAATTGCTGGGATGAGGTGTGGATAGCGGTGAAATTCCAAACGAACTTGGAGATAGCTGGTTCTCTCCGAAATAGCTTTAGGGCTAGCCTCGGATGAAGGATCATGGAGGTAGAGCACTATTTGGACTAGGGGCCCGTCTTGGGTTACTGAATTCAGATAAACTCCGAATGCCATTGATTCATATCCGGGAGTCAGACGATGAGTGATAAGATCCACCGTCGAAAGGGGAACAGCCCAGATCACCAGTTAAGGTCCCTAAATGTATACTAAGTGGAAAAGGATGTGGAGTTGCACAGACAACTAGGATGTTGGCTCAGAAGCAGCCACCATTTAAAGAGTGCGTAATAGCTCACTAGTCGAGTGATTCTGCGCCGAAAATGTACCGGGGCTAAGTATACTACCGAAACTGTGGATGTGACCATTAGGTCACGTGATAGGAGAGCGTTCTAAGGGCGGTGAAGCAAGATCGTGAGGACTTGTGGAGCGCTTAGAAGTGAGAATGCCGGTATGAGTAGCGAAAGATGGGTGAGAATCCCATCCACCGAATGACTAAGGTTTCCTGGGGAAGGCTCGTCCTCCCAGGGTTAGTCGGGACCTAAGTCGAGGCCGAGAGGCGTAGACGATGGATAACAGATTGATATTTCTGTACTAGTTAAATGCGTTTGAACGATGGAGGGACGCAGTAGGCTAAGATGTGCATCCTGTTGGATTAGGATGTCCAAGCAACAAGTCTTTTGATGAGTCAAATGCTTATCAATTTAAGGACAAGTTGTGATGGGGAGCGAAATTTAGTAGCGAAGCGTCTGATGTCACACTGCCGAGAAAAGCTTCTAGTGAGTATTTAACTACCCGTACCGCAAACCAACACAGGTAGTCGAGGAGAGAATCCTAAGGTGAGCGAGTGAACTCTCGTTAAGGAACTCGGCAAAATGACCCCGTAACTTCGGGAGAAGGGGTGCTGATCGCAAGATCAGCCGCAGTGAATAGGCCCAGGCGACTGTTTATCAAAAACACAGGTCTCTGCAAAATCGTAAGATGACGTATAGGGGCTGACGCCTGCCCGGTGCTGGAAGGTTAAAAGGATGGGTTAGCTTCGGCGAAGCTCAGAATTGAAGCCCCAGTAAACGGCGGCCGTAACTATAACGGTCCTAAGGTAGCGAAATTCCTTGTCGGGTAAGTTCCGACCCGCACGAAAGGCGTAACGATCTGGGCACTGTCTCAACGAGAGACTCGGTGAAATTATATTGTCCGTGAAGATGCGGACTACCCGCGACAGGACGGAAAGACCCCATGGAGCTTTACTGTAGCTTGATATTGAGTGTTTGTACAGCTTGTACAGGATAGGTAGGAGCCATAGAAACCGGAACGCTAGTTTCGGTGGAGGCGTTGGTGGGATACTACCCTCGCTGTATGACCACTCTAACCCACACCACTTAGCGTGGTGGGAGACAGTGTCAGGTGGGCAGTTTGACTGGGGCGGTCGCCTCCTAAAGAGTAACGGAGGCGCCCAAAGGTTCCCTCAGAATGGTTGGAAATCATTCGCAGAGTGTAAAGGCACAAGGGAGCTTGACTGCGAGACAGACAGGTCGAGCAGGGACGAAAGTCGGGCTTAGTGATCCGGTGGTACCGTATGGAAGGGCCATCGCTCAACGGATAAAAGCTACCCTGGGGATAACAGGCTTATCTCCCCCAAGAGTCCACATCGACGGGGAGGTTTGGCACCTCGATGTCGGCTCATCGCATCCTGGGGCTGTAGTCGGTCCCAAGGGTTGGGCTGTTCGCCCATTAAAGCGGTACGCGAGCTGGGTTCAGAACGTCGTGAGACAGTTCGGTCCCTATCCGTCGCGGGCGTAGGAAATTTGAGAGGATCTGTCCTTAGTACGAGAGGACCGGGATGGACATACCTCTGGTGTACCAGTTGTGCCGCCAGGCGCATCGCTGGGTAGCTACGTATGGATGTGATAAACGCTGAAAGCATCTAAGTGTGAAACACACCTCGAGATGAGATTTCCCATTCCTTTATGGAAGTAAGACCCCTGAAAGATGATCAGGTAGATAGGTTAGAAGTGGCAGCACGGTGACGTGTGAAGCGGACTAATACTAATCGGTCGAGGACTTAACCAAGTAATTGGTGTTCCGGTAAGATGAAAAATACAATTTGATATTAGCTAGTTTTGAGAGCACAAGTTTCTCAATAGTGTGGCGACGATGGCAAGAAGGATACACCTGTTCCCATGTCGAACACAGAAGTTAAGCTTCTTAGCGCCGAGAGTAGTTGGGGGATCGCTCCCTGCGAGGGTAGGACGTTGCCATGCAATATTCCGACATAGCTCAGTTGGTAGAGCGCTTGACTGTTAATCAAGATGTCGACGGTTCGAGCCCGCCTGTCGGAGTGACAGTAGATGTTGGCCACAGAGTTGACATCTTTTTTCTATCATGCCGGCTTAGCTCAGTTGGTAGAGCATCGGTATCGTAAACCGAGGGTCATCAGTTCGACTCTGGTAGCCGGCACTTGTTGAGACGAGACGTGGTTCTCGTCTTTTTTGTTACCATGATCATTTTAATAGCAGGGTGATTTAGAGTTCGGGGACTTCCTGAGCTCTTTTTTAGTAGTGAAGGATTAATTGATGTGATATAGCACCCAAATTGTGGCTAATATTGGTGATGAAAGGTGACCACCATTCGGATTCTTAGGTAAGCGTTGTTACACGTTGTTGAAGTATGCCATGCTTTTGGGGACGTTTTGTAAGGCAATCCTGCCAAAAAATTGGGGGCAATAATATCAATTAAACTTTTGTTTAATTAGATAATCGGGTTGAGATTGCAATTTTACGCCGTCTTTTTTGTGAAAACAATCAGGTGTATTCTCATAGTGAATTAGAAATTAATGTCATTAAATAGTTCATAAAAGCTTCTTGAAACACTTTAATCTATTAGTTTTAGTGATTTGGCGGGCTTTTTGACTTAAATGTTATTATGAGGATGATTTTTATTTATGGGTTATAAATTAGAAGTTGATTAAATATATTGTTGAATAAGATTAAGGCTAGTATAATGGTTATTATGTTTAATTAGGAAACTATTTTTGTTTCTTTTAAACGAAGTTCAATCGGTTTTAATGACGTCTGGAGGAAATTTAATTGGATAAACAACAAAAGCTGGATCGGTCGTTTTTTGGCCAACCACGCGGTTTGCGAACGTTGTTCTTCACTGAAATGTGGGAACGATTCAGTTACTATGGGATGCGCGCACTATTAATCTTTTACATGTACTATAGTGTTGCTAAGGGTGGTCTAGGGTTCGATCAAGGGACCGCTGCATCTATTATGTCGATTTACTCAGCACTGGTTTATGTATCTAGTGTGTTCGGTGGCTTCTTAAGCGATCGTGTCTGGGGTAGTCGAAAGACGGTTTTTATTGGTGGCGTCCTAATTATGGTCGGCCATATCGTCTTGGCGACACCGTTTGGCGTTAGTGCACTATTTGTCTCAATCGCTTTAATTGTTATTGGGACTGGCTTATTAAAGCCTAATGTTTCTGATATGGTCGGACAACTTTATACGACTGAGGATTCGCGGCGCGATGCTGGTTTCAGTGTTTTCGTGTTTGGGATTAACTTGGGATCATTGGTCGCACCAATCTTGGTGGGCCGCATTGGTCTGAACGTTAACTTCCATCTAGGTTTCTCATTAGCAGCAATTGGGATGTTCTTCGGATTGTTACAGTATTACTTTGATGGTAAGAAAAATCTTAGCACCGCTAGTTTATATCCAACTGATCCGTTGGAACCAGGCGATTTAAAGAAAGTTATTCGCCGGTCCGTTCTTGGTGTTATTGGATTAGGCTTAATTTTAATTCTGATGCAATTATTACATGCCTTAACTTTGGTCAATATCATTACTTTAATTAGTGTACTGGTTATTTTAACCCCAATCGCTTACTTTACGTTGATGTTAACCTCTGAAAAGACGAATGCCGTTGAACGATCACGAGTTCGGGCTTACATCCCACTATTCATCGCTGCGGCGTTGTTCTGGGCTATTGAAGAACAAGGTTCAGCGGTCTTGGCGTTGTTTGCGGCCGATCGAACCAACTTGAACTTCGGAATTTTTCACTTAGCTGCGTCTGATTTTCAGATTCTAAATCCATTGTTCATTATGTTATATACCATTCCATTCGTGTGGTTATGGACTAAATGGGGCAAAAAGCAACCAAGTTCACCAGCCAAATTTGCAGTTGGGTTAGTCTTTGCCGGGGCTTCGTACTTAATTATGGCGATGCCGGGCGCTTTATTCGGCACAGCTGGTAAGGTTAGTCCACTTTGGTTAGTGGGTAGTTGGGCCGTCGTTGAAATTGCAGAAATGTTGATTTCACCAATTGGTTTATCAGTGACCACCAAATTGGCACCTAAGGCGTTTGCGTCACAAATGATGAGTATGTGGTTCTTAACTGATTCAGCTGGGAGTGCTTTAAATGCCCAACTGGTTCGATTCTATTCAACTAAGACTGAAGTCCCATATTTTGCGACGATTGGGATTGTAAGTATCATCTTGGGAATTATCCTATTTATGATGGTACCGATGATCAAACGCGCAATGAAGGGCGTTTTATAAGCGAATTATTTAAGCAGGTATGTTATCTTTATGATAATGTATCTTTTTTTTGGAGATGAAACGAATGATTCGGATAGCTTTTAGTAGTGATAATCATTTTGATGTTAATCGGGTGGACGTTGCAACGATGTTAGCTGCACAGGCGGATTATTTATTACGTCAACAGGTGCAATGGTATTTGATTGCTGGTGACTTGTTTAATGATTTTCAGCGAAGTCAACAGTTTGTGGTTGATTTACAGGCCAAATTAGGCACGCAGACACACGTTTTATGGGTCGCGGGAAATCATGACATGGTTCACGGCATCTCGTTTGACGGGCTTGAAACCGGTCATTTTGAAGGCTATTTGCATAACCAATATGTGGATCTGCCGAATAGCGATTGGCGAATTATAGGCAATAATGGCTGGTATGATTATCAATTTGCTGCCGCAGTGCCAGATAAGACGCTGGCTGATTTTAAAACTTGGAAACAGGCGTATTGGATTGATCGGACGATTCAGCAACCGATGAGTGATCCGGAACGTAGCGATTTAGTCCTCAAACAAGTTCAAGCACAGTTGAAATTAGCACAGGTAGCGAAAAAACGGGTCATTCTGATGACACATTTTGTCCCCCGAGCTGATTACTTGCCGAACTTGCCGACTAATCGTTTTTGGAAAATGGCCCAGGCTTTAATGGGGACACCACGATTAGGGCAGTTAGTTGAGCAATACCAAGTCGAACGCGTCTTATTTGGTCACTTACACCTGCACCCGGCGCCTAAAGTCGTGGGGGCGACCACGTATTATGATCAAGCTGTGGGTTATGGACTAAAACGAATTAATGAATGGCAAGCGACTGACTTTATTTCAGAGTGGTATCGGGACACTTTTTTGCTTAATTTACCGGAAAAATAAAAAAAGTTTGCAAAATGACTTGATTTTTTATTCAAAGTTTTGTATTCTAATATAGTTGATTGATTCATGGAGGGGTAGCGAAGTCTGGCTAAACGCGGCGGACTGTAAATCCGCTCCTTCGGGTTCGGTGGTTCAAATCCACTTCCCTCCATTTAATTATTGGGCTATAGCCAAGTGGTAAGGCAACAGGTTTTGATCCTGTCATGCGCTGGTTCGAACCCAGCTAGCCCAATCGCAGTAACCGGATAGTCGTTAATGAGAGCTGAAAAGCTTGATTTAGCGGCTTTTTTATTTTAGATGCACCAAAAGTGTGTCACGAAGTTGGATAGGCGTGTAACACGCTAATTTAGTAACTACTGCATTTAGTTGTGCCGTAGTAATGTGTAAAGAGATGGCTGGTGTGAGGCTTTAAATCAGCATGACCAAGGGGCCTCAATGCGTCACTAATGGCTGTACCGGCTACAAATACCAGTGGATAAAAAGTATGCCTAAATTCATGGATTTTTATGCGTCTTAGGTTGTAAGCGCTAAATGACGCCTAATCACAAAGCGACCAATGCATAAACCGTTAAGCCTGACATCAGCTTTTAAAAAACTGTTACACTATAAGAAGCAATCTGCTAAAAAGGGTTTTAAGCCTTAAGGGTGTCAGCTTTACAAACCAGTGGGAGCTTTGTAAGATAAAATGAACGGTTATGATAAGGAGCGAATAAAATGAAAATTGGATTTATTGGAGCCGGTAATATGGGCCGGGCAATTATTGAGGGCTGGCTTAAAATGCAGGCGGTAGCACCAACCGATATCTATCTGCATAGTGCGCATGCCGACAGTTACGGTCCCTATGCTAAGGCGAAAGGCTTACGGGCGTTGGATTCTAATCTAGCGGTCGCTGAGGCGGCTGATGTGATTGTGTTGGCAGTTAAGCCTAATATTGCGTTAGACGTGCTCAAAAGCGTACAACCGGCTATTACGGCGGATAAATGGGTCATTACGATGAGTTCTGGGCTAGATTTAGCAGATTATCGAGCAGCGGTTGGCAACTTGCCAATCTTACGTATCATGCCAAATGTGAATGTGGCGATTGGCGCTGGTATGACTGCTTTAGTCGGTAACGATACGTTGACTGCGGCGCAATATGCCAGTGGACAACAATTATTTGATGCAATTGGTCAAACCAGTGCCGTGGCTGAAAAAGATTTTAGTACTTTTGCAGCGTTAGCAGGGAGTTCGCCAGCGTATGTCTACTTCTTCATTGATGCGATGGCCCGGGCAGGGGTTAAGCATGGCTTGGACAAGGCCACGGCGACTAAAATTGCTGCGCAAGCGACCTTGGGTAGTGCCCAGATGGTCTTAGACTCCGATAAAGTGCCATTTGAATTGGTAGATCAAGTCTCATCACCAGGTGGTACGACGGTTGCTGGGTTATTAGCTATGGAAGAAGCCGGGTTTATGACAGCGGTCGTTAAAGGCATTGATGCGACGATTGCCAAGGAACTTGGGATTAACTAAGGTTATTGAGATTGGATTGATCAACCCACTTTTATGGTTGCATGTTTGGTCTATACCGATTATAATATAACCAGTAAATCCTAGGAGGAATAGTTCATGAGCAAAGTGTTAAAACATGCGATCATCTATACCGGTTTAGAAAAGATTGATGACGGTTATATTCGTTTCGGCAAAGAAATCGAAGCGGTTGGTTCGATGGACGATTATGTTGCACAACCAGATGATGACATTGAATTTGTTAGCGGGAAGACAATTATCCCTGGCTTTATTGATGTTCACAGTCATGGTGGCTATAGTTTTGATGCCATGGATGGTGACCCAGCTGAAATTAATGAAATGGTCAACGATATGGTGGCACGCGAAGGGATTACGTCATATTTCTGTACGACGATGACCCAGTCAAATGAAAACTTAGATCATTCGATGGCCGGGATTAATGCCGCTGCTAAAGAAAACCCAGTTATTCAAGGGGTTCATTTGGAAGGACCATTTATTTCAGCTAGCTTTAAAGGTGCACAACCGGAAGAATACATTAAGAATCCTAATGTGGCTTTATTAGATAACTGGAATAAATTATCGGGCGGGCGCGTTAAGCTAATTACTTATGCGCCGGAAGATCCTGGGTCGCGTGAATTTGAAAAGTATTGCTTGGAAAATGGCATTGTGCCTTCAGTTGGTCACAGTAATGCAACTCGTGCCCAATTGCTTGCAAGTAAAGCGACCCATGTCACTCATTTATACAATGCACAACGTGAATTTAAGCACCGCGAACCTGGTGTAACCGGGCATGCCATGCTTGAAAATAACATGTATTGTGAATTGATTTGTGACGGGTTCCATATTGTTCCTGACATGATTAAACTTGCTTATGAACAAAAAGGCGTCGATCGGATTGAATTGGTTACTGATTCGATGCGTGCGAAGGGCGAACCCGATGGTATCAGTGAATTAGGCGGCCAAAAGGTTATCGTTAAAGATGGTCAAGCGCGTTTGGAAGCTGGTAACTTAGCTGGTTCTGTGTTAACTTATATCAACGCCTTTAAGAATGTCCAAAAGTTCACTGGTTGTGGGATTGCGGAAGCCGTTAAGATGTCATCCGTTAACCAAGCTGAGGAATTTAAGCTCACGAAAAAAGGGACGTTGGAAGCTGGCAAAGATGCGGATCTTAACATCTTAGATGCTAATCAAGATTTGGTCGCTACTTATAGTTACGGTCAAAAAGCTGTTAAATAAATTAATTAGAAGTAAGGGATGAGGACCGTGAGTTCGCCAATTTATATTCAAATTCACAACCAAATTAAACAAGCCATTGAGGCCGGTCGGTGGGCGGTCGGTGACCGAATTCCATCTGAACGGGAGTTGGCCAATAAGTTTGATGTGAGTCGCATGACCTTGCGTCAAGCCATTCAGACTTTGGTTGATGAGGGAATACTGGAGCGGCGAGTCGGCGCTGGCACCTTTGTTGCTAACCAAAAAGTGCAGGAAAAAATGTCAGGAGTGACTAGCTTTACCGATTTAATGCTAGCTCAGGGCAAGGTCCCGTCCAGTAAAACGATTTCATATCATGTGACGAGTCCGTCCTTATCCGAAAGTGAAAAGTTAGCTTTAGAACCTAACGAACAGGTTTTACGGATGGAACGGATTCGGTACGGTGATGACTTACCGATTTGTTTTGAAGTCGCAACGGTGCCCGAACGTTTAGTCAAACAATTTACTAAGGATGAGGTCACGAGTTCGTTGTATCGAACGTTGGAAGCCAAAGCGGGGTTTGTCCCTGGTAAGGCGCAACAGACAGTTTCAGCGATGTCGGCTTCAGAACGGATTGCGGAGTTTTTATCTGTTCGGCGCGGGGATGCGTTGTTGCGCTTACGGCAAATTTCGTATTTACAAACGGGTGAACCGTTTGAATATGTGCGGACTCAATACGTGGGCAATCGGTTTGAATTTTATCTAGAAAAATAGACTAGTCTAAAAGCAGGATCTGAGATAAAAGCGCTCAGGTCCTGTTTTAGCGTTGATTAGTGCTGACGGGCAATTTTTTTAACGAGGCGTAAATAGCGTGGTAACACGAGCATCCGTTTGAAACGACTGGGCTCTTTGAGTAACCGATAAAGCCATTCAATATGATGCTGTTGCCAGAATTTTGGTGCTCGCTTAACGGCGCCAGCTAACACGTCAAAGCTCCCACCAACGCCCATCCAAAGGCCATCAACCCGGTGGCGATAGGTGGCGATGAAGACCTCTTGTTTGGGAAAGCCCGTTGCTACCAGAATCATATCAGGACGGGCCGCAACTAACTGGTCAACAACAGCCGCTTCATCGGTATAATAACCGTCGATTGCGCCTGCAATCACTAGTTGTGGGTAGCGTGCAGTAACTTTAGCGACAACCTGTTCTAAAACGGCTGGTTTAGCGCCTAACAAAAAGACGCGTTGATGATGTTTGGCACCCCAAGTTAATAAACTTAATAATGTATCGTAGCCAGTAATTCGTTCAGGCAGCGGGGTTCCTAAGATTTTGGCACCCTGAATGACCCCAATGCCATCGGGGGTGATATAGTCGGCCTGAGTCAAGATGCGCTGATAGTCCGGGTGTTCGCGAGCATACATAAGAATTTCCGGATTAGCGGTGACCACAAACCGATTGCGGTGCTGTAAGATATCTTGTTGTAATTGTGCTTGAAAAGCGACGTTTGTCGTCTTAATGAACGAAACGTTTAAAATGGTGACGGTGTCAAAAGGTGCTGACATAAGAGGCCTCACTTTCTAATCCTAATTAGAGTATAGTTAAATCATGAATTTCTGCAACTTTTTCAGGTGCTAACATTCATTAGTTTTTAAAAGAATGCTAAAATAGGCTTAACTTATTTGTAAAGTCGCTTACAACTTACGAAATGGAGAATTGGACGCATGACTCAAATATATCCGGATGATAGTTTAACCTTGCATACGGATGCTTACCAGATTAACATGATGCAAACTTATTGGGAACAAGGGATTCATAACAAGCACGCTGTTTTTGAGGTCTTTTTCCGTAAAATGCCGTTCCAAAATGGGTACGCAATTTTTGCGGGCTTGGAACGAGTGGTTAAGTATATCAATAATCTTCACTTTACGGCGACTGATATCGCTTATTTGCGTGAAGCCGAAGATTATTCTGAAGGCTTTTTAGCTTATTTACAAGACTTTAAATTTGATGCGACGATTCGCTCCGCTCGTGAAGGAGATCTCGTCTTTAATAATGAACCCGTGATGCAAGTTGAAGGGCCCCTAGCGACCTGTCAATTAATTGAAACGGCTTTGTTGAATATTATCAATTACCAAACTTTGATTGCGACCAAGGCCGCCCGTATTAAGTCGGTTGTGGGTGAGGATGGTTTATTGGAGTTTGGGACGCGGCGGGCCCAAGAATTTGATGCAGCAATTTGGGGCACCCGGGCAGCGTACATCGGCGGCTTTGATGCGACTAGTAATGTGCGTGCGGGTAAAATTTTTGGAATTCCAATTAGTGGGACGCATGCCCACGCGTTAGTTCAAACTTACCGTAATGATTATGCGGCCTTTAAAGCTTATGCCGAGACCCATCACGATTGTGTCTTCTTAGTGGATACGTATGATACGTTACGCAGCGGGGTTCCGAGTGCGATTAAAGTGGCTAAAGAAATGGGCGACCGGATTAATTTCCAAGGTGTCCGGATTGATAGTGGGGATATGGCGTACTTATCCAAGCGCGTGCGCGAACAATTGGATCAAGCTGGTTTCCCAGATGCCAAGATTTATGCCTCAAATGATTTAGATGAAAAAACGATTCAAAACTTGAAGATGCAAGGTGCCAAAATTAGTGTCTGGGGGGTTGGAACCAAGCTGATTACGGCGTTTGACCAACCAGCACTCGGGGCGGTTTATAAGATGGTCTCCATTGAAGATGACCAGCATCAGATGGTTGATACGATTAAGTTATCGAATAATGCGGAAAAGGTTTCGACGCCTGGTCGCAAACAGATTTGGCGGATTACGAAGCGGGCGGATGGTAAATCAGAAGGCGATTATGTCACCTTGTCGGATGAAGATCCACGCGATGAAGCGTCTATCTATATGTTCCATCCTAGTTACACTTATATCAACAAAACGGTGAGTGATTTTGATGCACGGCCCGTGTTAGTGCCTATTTATGACCAAGGAAAACAAGTCTATCAATTGCCTGAGTTGGCGGCGATTAAGCAATATGCTTATGATAGCTTGGATTCGTTATGGGATGAATACAAGCGTGACTTAAATCCGCAAGATTATCCAGTGGATTTATCACAAAAACTTTACGATCATAAAATGAACATCATTCATTCAGTCCGTGACTGGGTGAGTCAAAAAGACTATTAGGAGGAATTTAGCCGATGCGGTCATTACAAACTGAAATTATTAAGGCACTCCACGTTGCCCCCCAGATCGATCCCGAAACCGAAATTCGTCGGAGTATTGATTTTTTGAAAGCGTATCTCAAAAAGAATTCATTCTTGACAAGTTACGTTTTAGGAATTTCGGGTGGCCAAGACTCCACGCTAGCCGGCAAATTGACCCAAATGGCCATTGACGAGATGCGTACGGAAACGGGTAATCCTGATTATCAATTTATTGCGGTTCGGTTACCTTATGGCGATCAGGCGGATGAATCGGATGCGATGGCGGCGATTGATTTTATGCAGGCCGACGTGGTTGACCGTGTTGATATTCAACCGGCAACGGATGCGATGGTTGAGGCTTTAGAGGCCAATTCACTAACAATTCATGATTTTAACAAAGGGAACATTAAAGCTCGGCAACGAATGATTGTGCAATATGGGATTGCCGGTGAAACTCACGGCGTTGTTGTGGGTACGGATCATGCCGCTGAAGCAGTCACAGGCTTTTACACGAAATATGGTGATGGTGGCGCTGACGTGGTGCCTTTATATCGCTTAAATAAACGGCAAGGGCGCGCGATGTTGGCTTATTTACAAGCGCCTAAACACCTTTACGAAAAGGTCCCAACGGCTGACTTGGAAGATGATCGCCCCGCTTTACCAGACGAAGTCGCGTTAGGGGTGCATTATGATGAGATTGATGATTATTTAGAAGGCCGAGCGATTGCGCCTGCTGCCGCTGAAAAGATTGAGGCGTGGTATTTAAAGACTGCGCACAAGCGGCACGCCGCAATTAATGTCTTTGACGATTTTTGGAAATAAAGATGACTTATGGTTATTAGTAGACAATGGTCCAGTTATTCGCTATACTGATGCTACAATCATAAGGGAGTAACTAGCAGATTATCTGCGGCAACGTCGTCAACAAGAAGCCAATCCGGTGTTGTCTTAAATAGTGAGACTTATGTATGTCACATTTTGCGTGCATACATGAGTCTCATTTTCTATACCAAGAAGATGAGGCTCAGATGCGAGGAGGAGATTTTATGTCAAAAGCAACACCGATTTATCAGCAGTCGTTAGCAACGATTTATCAGCATTTGCAAACCAACGACCAAGGTCTGAGCCAAGTCGAGGTGGACGCCCGCCTGGAAAAATACGGCCATAATGCGTTGAATCAACAAAAAACAACGTCATTATTGCAAAAATTCATTGCCCAGTTTAAAGATTTTATGATTATTGTCTTACTGGTGGCCGCATTAATTGCAGCCTTTACGGGTGAAGGCGTGGACGCTATCATCATTTTATTAGTGGTCGTATTGAATGCCGTCTTTGGCGTGTTCCAAGAATCCAAAGCTGAAGAAGCGATTAATGCGTTAAAAGAGATGGCGGCCCCGGATGCAACTGTCTTGCGCGATCAAGCCTTAACAACGGTCAAAAGCGATGAACTAGTTCCCGGTGATATTGTGTCATTAGAAGCTGGTGACATTGTACCAGCAGATTTACGGTTATTGACCAGTGCCTCGCTAAAAGTTGAAGAAGCCGCTTTGACTGGAGAATCAGTCCCGGTTGAGAAGCAAGCAGTGACGTTGACCGCGGCGGACTTAGCTATTGGCGACCGGGTCAATATGGCCTATATGAACAGTAACGTGACGTATGGTCGCAGCACCGGGATCGTAGTTGCGACTGGGATGCAGACCGAGGTTGGTCGGATTGCCGGGATGATTGAAGCGGCTGACGAGACGACCACACCATTGCAAGACAATTTAACGCAATTAGGAAAATCATTAACCATTTTGATTTTAATTATTGCCGCTGTTGTGTTTGGTGTCGGCATGTTGCGGGGCAGCGAAAGTCTGATCAATATGCTGCTAACGGCCATCTCGCTAGCCGTTGCAGCGATTCCCGAAGGCTTACCAGCCATTGTGACCATTACCTTAGCGCTGGGCACCCAACGGATGGCGAAACGCCATGCGTTAGTTCGTAAACTTCCCGCCGTTGAGACGCTTGGCAGTACCGATATTATTGCGTCAGATAAGACTGGGACGTTAACTCAGAATAAAATG
The DNA here is from genome assembly GCF_002970935.1 of Lactobacillus sp. CBA3606. Taxonomy (NCBI): domain Bacteria; kingdom Bacillati; phylum Bacillota; class Bacilli; order Lactobacillales; family Lactobacillaceae; genus Lactiplantibacillus; species Lactiplantibacillus kimchii. The sequence goes on from NZ_CP027194.1 coordinate 2,076,062, forward strand.
ACGGTTGAAAAGTTAGTTGTTAACCAAGCATTAGTTGACGCCCGGACGACTCATTTAGCGCCAGCCAGTCATTTGGCACAAGTGATGATTTTAAGTAATGATACAAAAATTATGGCTGATGGGTTAGCCGGTGATCCGACCGAAACGGCATTAGTACAGTATCAGTTAGATCAGGATTATCCGGTTGATCAACTCTTAAAAGACCGGCCACGGGTGAATGAAGTGCCCTTTGATTCTGAACGTAAATTGATGTCAACGGTGCACCCATTACCGAATGGTCAATTCTTAGTGGCCGTTAAAGGGGCGCCAGATGAATTATTAAAACGGGTTACGGCGATTGAAAACAATGAACAAGTCAGTCCCTTGACGGCAACTATGCGTGATCAAATTTTAGCGACTAACCATCAGTTAGCGACACAAGCATTGCGTGTCTTAGCATTTGCCTATAAGATTATTGACGAAATTCCGGCAACGGTTGATTCTATGACTTTAGAAAATGAGTTGATTTTTGCTGGTATGGTCGGCATGATTGATCCAGAACGGCCAGAAGTTGAACAAGCGGTGGCTGAAGCCAAGTCAGCCGGGATTCGCCCATTAATGATTACGGGTGATCATCGTGATACCGCCGAAGCAATTGCAGTCCGTTTGGGGATTATAGAAGCGGGTGATGATGCTGCCGTGATTACCGGGGCAGAATTAGATGCATTGAGTGACGCTGAATTCAGTAAAAAAGTCGCCGATTACGCGGTGTATGCACGGGTGGCGCCGGAACATAAGGTCCGCATTGTTAATGCGTGGCAAAAACGTGGTAAAGTCGTTGCCATGACTGGTGATGGGGTCAATGATGCGCCCGCCTTGAAAGCTGCCGACATCGGTATTGGAATGGGAATTACTGGTACAGAAGTCTCTAAAGGGGCCAGTGATATGGTCTTGGCGGATGACAACTTTGCAACGATTGTGGTGGCTGTTGAAGAGGGACGAAAAGTCTTTGCCAATATTCAAAAAGCGATTCAATACTTGTTATCAGCAAACTTAGGTGAAGTCTTGACCTTGTTTATGATGACGATGCTTGGCTGGCAAATCTTAGCGCCGGTGCATATTTTGTGGATTAACTTGGTGACTGATACCTTGCCAGCAATTGCGTTGGGTGTTGAACCGACTGAAAAGAACATTATGCAGCACAAACCACGGGGACGTAATTCGAACTTCTTCTCCGGGGGCGTGTTCTCCAGTATTATCTATCAAGGATTACTGGAAGGTGGGATTACCCTATTCGTTTATTGGCTGGCGATTACGTATCCCGTGCATGCCAGTGCGAGCTTGGCACATGCCGATGCGTTAACCATGGCTTTTGCCACCTTAGGGTTGATTCAGTTATTCCATGCATTTAACTCTAAGTCGATTCACGAGTCACTTTTCACAGTCGGTCTGTTCCGGAATAAGTTCTTTAACTGGGCGATTCTGATTGCGTTTGCTTTACTTGCCATGACCATTATGGTGCCAGGCTTAAATGGCTTGTTCCATGTCAGTCATTTAGATGGCTACCAATGGGGAATTGTCGCCGCCGCATCAATTTCAATGGTTATTGTTGTTGAAATTGTTAAGTTCGGTCAACGTTGGTGGTTACGCAAGCATAATGGTTAAGGAACTGTTAGAATAAAAGGTAACTTAAACTAAGAAAAGAGTCATAACTCATGAAAAAAGCAACGATGGCGACCTACATGCCAGTTTTATCGAAAGTTATTGAAAATACCGAAAAAATGGGTGAACAAATGAATCCCGGTTTTGAAAAAATCCGTCAGGCAGTGGATACGGATGCGATTGCTAAAATGGTTCCCGCTGAATTTAATGATATTCAGATGGAATTCACGGATGGCACTGAACAATACCAAAAAAATCTACAACAATTAAAGCAAGCGGCTGTTCCTGCACGCTTGATTGGGAAGCATCGTAACCTGTTGGCTGCATATGACGCTTATACGACAGCGTGTGCCGCGATGACTGCGAGCTTGAAAATTGCCGATCAAACTGTCGATGTGGCTGCGTTTAACCAAGCTGAAAAGGATCAAGAAGCTGCGATGACGCATGTTTCTAACGATGTTCAACGGATTATGACGATGGTGATGTAACACGCATCAAATGAAGAGGATCTGGCCAGCATGGCCGGGTTCCTCTTTTTATTTAACGAAAATCACGGGTTAAGCGCGTATAATATAACAGAATAGTCAGTTAAAGATTGGGTGAAAATATGGATAATGAAATTTTAAAGTTGGTCGAAAAAACGCTAACTGATTTTAAGCCGCAACAAATTAAAGCGGTGCTGAGTTTAATGACTGAAGGCAATACCGTGCCATTTATTGCCCGCTATCGTAAAGAACGTACTGGTGATTTGGATGAAGTCGAAATTCGGGCAATTAAGGAAAATTATGATCGGTTGGCTAGTTTAGAAAGTCGTAAGGCGGATGTGATCAAGCTGATTTCTGAACAACAACAGTTAACACCGGCGCTGAAAGCCGCAATTACGACAGCTGATAAACTACAAACGGTTGAAGATTTATATTTACCCTATAAGCAGAAACGGCGGACTAAAGCGACAATTGCCAAAGAAGCGGGTCTAGAACCACTAGCCGCTTGGTTGTTGAAGTTTCCCCAAGGCGACATTGACCAACAAGCACAACAGTATGTGACGGCGGCCGTCCCCGATGCGACAGCCGCTTTAGCTGGGGCTCACGAAATTTTAGCTGAAGCTTTCGGCGATAATGCTAACTTACGCAATTGGATTCGCAATGAGACCCGCAATCATGGTGACTTGGTGGTCCAGGTGAAGCCCAAAGGGAAAGCCTTAGATGAACAGGGCGTTTATCAACAATATTATGACTTTACGAGTCCTGTGAAACAACTCGTCTCGTATCGGGTCTTAGCGATTAATCGGGGCGAGCATGAAAAAGTGTTACGGGTCAATTTACAAGTCGCACCGACTGCCATTGAGCGGTATTGCCATTTTCGTTTTATCGGCCAACATCAAGGTCCAGCTGTGGCCTTAATTGAAGCGGCGTATCAAGATGCCTATAAACGGTTTATTGCGCCCGCCATTGAGCGTGAATTGCGACATGAATTGACGGCGACGGCTGATCAGCAAGCTATCGATGTGTTTGGTGATAATCTCTACCATTTACTCATGCAAGCGCCGTTAAAGGGCCGGGTCGTATTAGGTTTTGATCCCGCTTATCGGACAGGCTGTAAGCTAGCTGTGATGGATGCGAATGGTAAATTTTTGGATAAGCTCGTCATTTATCCGCATAAACCAGCGCCAATGGCGAAACGCACTGCGGCCGCCGCTGAATTTACGGCCTTCATTGAAAAGTATCAGGTTGAAATGATTGCGATTGGTAACGGGACAGCTTCACGCGAATCGGAAGAATTTGTGGCAACGATTTTGAAAACCTTGCAGCGGCCAGTGTATTACGTGATTGTTAATGAAGCGGGGGCCTCAGTCTATTCAGCTAGTGATAATGCGCGGGCCGAATTTCCAGACTTACACGTTGAGCAACGCAGTGCCATTAGTATTGGTCGCCGGTTACAAGACCCCTTGGCAGAACTCATTAAGATTGATCCGAAATCCGTGGGGGTTGGTCAGTATCAACATGATGTGCCGCAAAAAGCGCTGTCGGCCCAGTTAGATGTTGTGATTGAAACGGCGGTTAACCAGGTTGGCGTTAATTTGAATACAGCCAGTGCCGAATTATTGACCCATATTTCCGGATTATCCAAGACAATTGCACAAAACATTGTCGCTTATCGGGATGAAAACGGGGAGTTCAGGAGTCGACCACAATTGAAAAAAGTGCCGCGCTTAGGACCAAAAGCTTATGAACAGGCGGTGGGGTTCTTACGCATTATTGCAGGTAAGACCATTTTTGATAATACCGATATTCATCCAGAAAGTTATCCAGCGGCGAAGGCCCTGCTACAGGCGGCTGGCTTAGCGACTCAAGATGTCGGGACGGCGAAGGCTCAACAATTAACGCAGGTCGATTTGACGCAAGTTGCGACGACTACTGCGGTCGGGACGTTAACCTTGCAAGATATTAGTCGTAGCTTGCAAAAACCAGGCCGTGATGTGCGTGAGACCATGCCAGCGCCCTTATTGCGGCAAGATGTCTTAAAAATGAGTGATTTAAAACCTGGGATGCAATTACAGGGGACCGTCCGTAATGTGGTTGATTTCGGGGCGTTTGTTGATATTGGTGTTAAGCAAGATGGCTTGGTGCATATTTCTAAGTTGACGACTAAGTTTTTGAAAGACCCCCGGCGAGTTGTTGCTGTGGGCGATATTGTGACGGTCTGGGTCGACGAAGTGGATGAACAACGTCAACGGATTGCGTTGACAATGATTGCGCCTACTGAGGTTGAGCATGACTGACTCGCAACTCCAACAGTTAGTTGAACAGATTTCAGTCCATGAGTTTCACCGGGCTTTTCGCCATCGCGCTTTTTTTAATGCACGGTTACGATCCACCGGTGGTCGTTATCAATTGGCCAGTCATAACATTGATATTAATCCAAAAATGTTAACGGATTTTGATGAAGCAACATTGATTGGTGTGATTAAACATGAGCTGTGTCATTATCATTTGCATCTGACACAGCAAGGCTATCAACATCGCGACCAAAGTTTTAAACAACTATTAGCCCAAGTGCATGGATCACGGTATGCCCCTAAGCCCAAGCAAACGACGACCTTGGCGTATCGATATACGTATCGGTGCCAACGTTGTGGACAAGTCTATCACCGGAAACGGCGACTGAATCTGAACCGCTATGCTTGTGGTCGTTGTCAGGGACCGATTAAGTTAGTGTGAAAAGCGTTGCTTATCAGTGAGTGGTTCGATAGAATGGGCTTAACTATTAGGAATTTTGGAGGCGTTAGCGATGGAAACAATCAAAATTGGGATTGTCGGTCTAGGAACGGTTGGGACTGGCGTGGTCAAAATGTTACAAGCGCATCAAGCGAAGATTTCAGAAATTACTGGTCGTAAGCTCGAATTAGCTTGTGTTGTCGTGCATAACTTGAATAATCATCAACAGGCTGAACTTGGTGCCGTCCGCTTGACCGATCAGATTGAGACCTTGATTGATGATCCCGAGATTCAAATTATGGTTGAGGTCATGGGATCAATCCACCCAGCCAAAGAATATATCACCCGGGCACTACAAGCAGGCAAACATGTGGTTACTGCTAATAAGGATTTGATTGCGCAGTACGGACGTGAATTGGTCCAAATTGCACGTGAAAATCATCGTGACCTTTTCTATGAAGCGAGTGTTGCCGGTGGAATTCCGATTTTACGGACGATTGATAATAGCTTTGCAGCGGATAAGATTCAGCGCGTGATGGGGATTGTTAATGGGACGACCAATTACATCATGACGCAAATGTTAACTAAAAACTGGTCATATCAACAAGCCTTAGCGAGTGCACAGACGTTGGGATTTGCTGAAAAAGATCCAACGAATGACGTTGAAGGCTTGGATGCGGCATATAAAATGATTATTTTGACACAATTTGCTTTTGGAATGAGTTTATCGTTGTCCCAAGTTAAAGTGCAGGGCATTACTAAAATCAGTCCGGAGGATATTGCTGAAGCACATCAACTAGGCTATACCATCAAGTTATTAGGGATTGCTGAAGAGTTGGATGATCGGATTGCGGTATCGGTCGGACCCGTACTGGTCTCAGATCAACATCCATTAGCGACGGTGCAAAATGAAAATAATGCCGTTATGGTGACTGGGATGGCCGTGGGAGATACGATGTTTTATGGTCCTGGTGCCGGCGAATTACCGACGGCTAACAGTGTTTTGAGCGATATTACGACGGTTACTAAAAATATTGCCTTGAATACGACTGGGAATACGTTTAATTCTTATCGGCAAGAGACGAATTTAGCGGCCCCAGTTGACGTTGTTTACCCACACTTTATTGCGCTAAAAATGCGTGATTTACCTGGGATGATGATGCGGTTGACTGAAATTATGACCCGCGCCCAAGTTTCCTTTAGTCAGATCATTCAAAATCAATTAGGGGATGGCAATGCGCGGGTGGTGATTATTACGCATGCTATGAATGATCAACAATTAGCAGCTATTACCACGGCAATCGGCGAACAAGCCAACATGCAATTGTTAGCCCGTTACAAAGTTTTGAAAAATGAGTAGGTGAAATGATGTTAACAATTTCAGTACCAGCGACTTCCGCCAATCTTGGTCCAGGATTTGATTCGATTGGCTTGGCTTTGGATTTACAGTTAACGTTAACCGTTGTGGGGCCGAGTACAACGTGGCAGGTTAGTCATCCATTTGGAGCTGCTGTCCCAACGGATGCGACGAATTTAATCGTTAAAACGGCGCTAACTTTAGCACCAGATTTACCGCCACAACACCTGGAAGTTCAATCGGCGATACCTTTAGCCCGCGGGTTGGGAAGTAGCTCGACAGCGATTGTGGCTGGCTTGGCTTTAGCTAACGCCTTAATGCCTGAGCCAGTCGCTACAACTGATCTATTACAGCTGGCGACGCAGTTAGAAGGGCATCCGGATAATGTAGCGCCGGCAATTCTTGGTGGCTTGGTGGTGGCAACTGCAGTGCAGCAGCGAGTTCAAGCGGTACAATTGCCAACACCAACTTGGTTTGCCAGTGTGTATGTGCCTAATGAACCCTTGTTGACAGTGGCAAGTCGGGCTGCGCTACCCTCGGACTTAGCATATACACAAGCAATTACGGGGAGTAGCGTTGCGAATACTTTGGTTGCCGCTTTAGCCACGAAAAATTGGTCATTAGCATTACAATTATTAGAAGCAGATAAATTCCATGAACAGTACCGAGCACAGTTAGTGCCAGCATTAGCCATTGTCCGGCAAACGGCCCATGCGTTAGGGCTGGTTGGCACATACCTGAGTGGGGCTGGTCCAACGATTGTGACCCTGGGCCAGCGCGCCGACTTGGTAAGGTTGCAACAACAGTTACAACAAAACGTGGCGTTAACTGGACAGTATTACTTGTTACCTATTGATGCAACCGGGGTTAAAATCAATAAATCTTAAATTTAGCTTGTCAGACTCACGACATTTTGGTAAAATGGTTTTTGTGAGTGTGATGCGGCCATGGCGGAATTGGCAGACGCGCAAGATTAAGGATCTTGTCGGGGTTAACCCGGTGGAAGTTCGAATCTTCTTGGCCGCACTTTATATACAGAATAGCCGGTATTGATACGAGAAATCGTTGATATGCCGGCTTTTTTATTAGTCATGATAGTGAATAAAACGGAACAAAAGCGATACCAGAAACGATACCAGATTTTGATTATTGAGCCAGTATTTTACTCATATCGTAGACCTGTGCAGACAGTTCTATGATACTTTCTCGTTCAGACATAGTAAAATAGTGATAGTTCATGGCGAGTACCCTTTGCTTTTCTTGGTTGTTAAGTAATTGTACCCGCTATGGGCTTTTTTTGTTCGATTATGTGTTGCGCTTCAATTGTAAATTCGCCCTTCTAAAAAAACGATTCATTACCTAGAATCAAATTTCTTTGTTCGTTCGCTTATGGACGCTAATTGGTTGAAAAAATTTTCGACGTCGGCAGCGGGCATATCTGCGAGTACTTCGTCCCAGAGCGACTGTTTGATTTGCCGGATGGTTTCACAGGCAGCTAGTCCTTTGGGAGTAATGCTGACCCAGGTGGCGCGGTGATCGCTATGGTTGGGGACTCTAGCGATATAGCCGTCCCGCTCAAGATGGGTCATTTCTCGACTGACCAAGCCTTTATTAATGGCTAGTTCACTTGTGATTTGTTTGGCGGTAATACGCTCATGTTCACTAATGAAGAGGAGAAAATTGGCATTGCTAGCGTTGATTCCAGGGAGCGTTAGTTCATGATTTGTGGCTGTCTGAAAGCGACGGTGGATTGCGCCAATGAATTTTCCGAGTTTGATAATGTCCAAGGTAATGACCTCCTTTATCTCAATATAGTATAGCATATAGTTGACAAATAAACTAAATTCGGTTATTCTATATTAGTTGCTTTAGCAACTATATGGAGGAAATCAAATGACTTTAAAACAACGATTGCTTTTTACCTTATTTTTATGTACCGGGATGGCCGGTAGTATGAGTTGGCTAGGAATGGCGAAGAGTATGGGAATTAATGGCGAAATGTGGCGGCTATTTGGGCTGTCAATTGGCCCGACAATTGCCTTCGCATTTGTCTTTAACTTGTTAGTGGTCAGCAATTTAAGTAATTTGTTGATTAAATGGCGAACTAGACGGCTGACTGATTCAGCGGTGATTCGTCTGAAAGCAGCGACAATTCGTAGTTGGACAATGCTTTTAAGCATGTGCTTTACCATGAGTACGTTGGCATTACTGATGAATGGGACCTTGTTCCACATGACCGTGGCGCAGTTTATTCTGGGATTCTTTGGCACGCTGACCATGGCCTACTTTATCCGTGATCTCTTTATTATGCCGCTAGCAACGCGGCTGGTATTTCAGATTATGCCGGCTTGAGGGTGCCAAATTCAGTTAAGCTTAATTTACTTAAAAAGCTCAGTATTGCGAGACAGTTCCCGCAATATTGGGCTTTTTAGCTGATTTGAAAGCATTAATAAGGTAACTCATCTGACTAACTAGCGCTAATGCCGACTTGGTCGCGGGAGACTATTTTGATGCAATGGCGTAGTAGTTTAGTCTAAATTGTTACTACTATAATAGGTGTTGTTGATAGTTAACGAACAAATTGGTCAGGATACGCAATGTCAGATGATAATGTTACCCTAAAGGAGAATCACTAATGACTAGTGATTGGGTAGCAGCTGAATGCTGCTGTTGAAACAAGCAAATTGTAAAGGAGCCGTAAATTAATGATAGTCAAAAAGCAACCAGCAATTGCGTTGGGGACTTGGGCGTGGGGTGTTGGAGTTAATGGGGGTAGTCAAGTGTTCGGTGACTATCTAACCGCGACTGATTTGAAGCCGGTTGTCGATCAAGCGATGGCAGCTGGATTTAATCTCTGGGACACCGCCTATGCCTATGGCGCTGGTGCGTCCGAAACTTTGTTGGGGGAGTTACTGAAGCCTTATTCACGAAGCGATTATCTTTTGTCAACTAAATTCACGCCACAACTGGCCGGAACTGGTGACCATGAGATGGCGAAGATGTTAGCGGGCAGTCTCAAACGGTTACATACGGATCATATTGATTTGTATTGGATTCATAATCCTGCCGACGTTGAGAAGTGGACACCAGAATTAATACCATTAGTCAAAAGTGGTCAAATTAGGCAGGTTGGTGTTTCCAATCATAACTTAGCCCAAATTAAGCGAGCCAGTGAAATTCTTGGTGCGGCTGGTATTCCAATCTCGGCGGTTCAAAACCATTTTAGTTTGTTATACCGATCATCGGAAACTGCTGGGATTATTGATTATTGTCGTAAACATCAGATGACGTTCTACGCTTATATGGTCTTAGAACAAGGCGTGCTGACTGGACAATATAATGTTGAGCATCCGCTGCCAGCTGGTAGTTTACGGGCAAAGACTTATAATGCGGTCTTACCACAATTGACGCAGTTGGTAATGGCTTTAAATGAGATTGGCGAAAAGCAAGGCGCGACGGCAGCTGATGTGGCGACGGCCTATGCCATTGCCAAAGGTACAATGCCGATTATTGGTGTCACTAAAGCCAAGTACATTGCCAGTGAAGAAAAGGCAGTCACCGTTAATTTGACGGCAACCGATATGATGCATTTAGAAAACTTGGCTCAAACAACCAATGTTGATACTAAAGGGGCTTGGGAAGCCCCAATGATTTAAGGGTCACTTAGTCAAGCGACGTAACCGAACTTGGGTTGCGTCTTTTTTGCAAGTTTAGCGGCTTCAGCAATGAGCACTTATTAAGGAAAACTAAATTAAATCCTAAAAATCACATAAAACAGCTAAAAAAGCATTAAAAATATGTCGTTTTGATACACAAAAAGTGATACAGAAGACTGTATCACTTTTTGTGTATCAAATTAAAGCCTGTGATAGCACGTTTTACTAACTAGTGTATTTTGGCACGGAAGTTGCATATATATTAGTGAGTGCAAAAAAGATTGCGCTTACAGTATCACAATAAATGAAGTTACAGGCTATTTAGATATTATTTATTCATTTTCCTATGACTGTAACAAAAAATAGGAGGTACAAAGATGGTAAGCATTATCATTGCTAGTCATGGCGAATTTGCCAAAGGCATTTATCAATCTGGTTCAATGATTTTCGGCGAACAAGAAAACGTTCAACCCGTTACGTTGATGCCTAGCGAGGGCCCTGATGATATTAAGGCTAAGTTGGAAAAAGCAATTGCTTCTTTCGATGATCAAGATCAAGTCTTATTCTTAGTCGATCTTTGGGGTGGCACACCTTTCAATCAAGTCAATGGCTTGTTTGAAGAACATAAGGACAAATGGGCGATTGTTGCTGGTTTGAACTTGCCAATGTTAATTGAAGCCTATGCATCACGGCTTTCAATGGACTCAGCTCATGAAATTGCAACTCATATCATTGAGACTGCAAAGGATGGGGTTAAGGTTCGACCAGAAGCATTGGCACCTAAGGAAACTAAGGCGGCAGCACCAGTAGCTAATGCCGGTGGTCGTCCTGGTAAGTTCGATTACGTGCTTGCTCGGATTGATTCACGATTACTACATGGTCAAGTTGCAACGGCCTGGAGTAAAACAGTTAACCCAACACGGATTATCGTTGTTTCTGATAACGTTGCCAAAGACAACTTGCGGACTCAAATGATTATCCAAGCAGCGCCAAATGGGGTTAAAGCTCACGTGGTTCCAATTGATCAAATGATTAAGTTGGCTAAAGATGACAAACACTTCGGTGGTCAAAAAGCCTTACTATTATTTGAAACACCTCAAGATGCTTTGAAAGCAATCAAGGGTGGCGTACCGTTGGATACCTTAAACATTGGTTCCATGGCACATTCAGTTGGTAAAGTTCAACCTAATAAGGTTTTAGCTTTTAACCAAGACGATATCGATACTTACCATGAATTGGAAAAGATGGGCATCAAGATGGATGTTCGTAAGGTTCCAACTGATGGCCAAGATAACTTGGATCGTATCATGGATAAAGCTGAAAAACTATTGAAAGAACAAGCAAATAGTTAGTTAACTATCGGAGAAAAATGGAGGATTAAAACATGAATTTGAACGCGATTCAAATGATTTTAGTCGTGTTAGTCGCATTTTTAGCTGGTATGGAAGGTATTCTAGATGAATTCCATTTCCATCAACCAGTTGTTGCCTGCGCATTAATCGGCTTAGTTACCGGACAATTAGTCCCATGTATTATTTTAGGTGGTAGTCTTCAAATGATCGCCTTGGGTTGGTCAAACGTTGGTGCCGCTGTTGCGCCTGATGCAGCATTAGCTTCGATCGCATCTGCAATTATTTTGGTACTTGGTGGTCAAGGCCGTGCCGGAGTTTCATCAGCGATTGCGATTGCTGTTCCTTTAGCCGTTGCCGGTTTATTACTTACTATTCTTGCACGTACTTTAGCAACTTTGATTGTACATGTTATGGACCGTGCTGCTGAAGAAGGTAGCTTTGCTAAAATTGACATGTGGCAAATGATTGCCATTGCGATGCAAGGGTTACGGATCGCTATTCCAGCTGCATTAATTCTTGCTGTTGGTGCTGGTCCTGTTAAATCAATGTTGAACGCAATGCCTGCTTGGTTGACTGATGGTTTGTCAATCGGTGGTGGGATGGTTGTTGCCGTTGGGTATGCCATGGTTATTAACATGATGGCTACTCGTGAAGTATGGCCATTCTTCGTTTTAGGTTTCATCCTAGCTGCAATTTCTGAATTGACGTTGATTGCCTTAGGTGGTATTGGTGTTGCGATGGCCCTTATCTACTTGAACCTTTCTAAAATGGGTGGTTCTGGTAATGGTGGCGGATCCGGTACTGGTGACCCTGTTGGCGACATTATCGATAAGTATTAGCGAAGGAGGAAAACTAAAATGGCTGATCAAATTAAATTAAGCAAAAGTGATCGTATTCATGTTTGGTGGCGTTCGACGTTCCTCCAAGGTTCTTGGAACTATGAACGGATGCAAAACGGTGGTTGGGCTTATTCATTAATCCCAGCTTTGAAAAAATTATATACGACTAAAGAAGACCGTGCCGCTGCTTTAAAGCGTCATATGGAATTCTTTAATACTCATCCTTACGTGGCTTCACCAATTATTGGTGTTACCATGGCACTTGAAGAAGAACGTTCTAATGGGGCTCCCATTGATGACGTTACGATTCAAGGGGTTAAAGTTGGGATGATGGGACCATTGGCCGGTGTTGGTGACCCAGTTTTCTGGTTCACGGCTAAGCCAATCATTGGTGCCTTAGCTGCTTCCTTAGCAATTGGTGGTAGCGTGATGGGTCCTATCTTGTACTTCGTTGTTTGGAATATTATTCGGATGGCCTTCATGTGGTATACACAAGAACTTGGTTACAAAGCCGGTTCTGCGATTACTGATGATTTATCTGGTGGTATTTTACAAGATATTACTAAGGGTGCTTCAATCTTAGGGATGTTCATCTTGCCAGCCTTAATTGAACGGTGGGTCACAGTTGACTTCAGTCCAGTTAAAGTTTCAACAATCAAACAAGCTAGTGGTGCTTACATCGACTGGAACAAATTGCCAGCTGGTGCCAAGGGTGTCAAAGAAGCCTTGACTCAACAAGCTTCTGGGATGTCATTGGACAAATACAAGGTTACGACCTTGCAAGATAACTTGAATCAATTGATTCCAGGTTTAGCTGCGCTTTTGATTACCTTCCTCTGCATGTGGTTATTGAAGAAGAAAGTTTCTCCAATCATTATCATCTTCGGCCTCTTCGCCTTTGGTGTTATCATGCATGTTCTTGGTGTAATGTAAAGATGAATTGAGACAATTTAAATTATTGATTTAAATTGTTGGGATGGACTCTTGCGAGTTCATCCCTTTTTATTAACCGGCACTTTGCGAAAAAAGCGCCAACGCCGTATAATCGGTGTAATCAAGAGAAAGAAATGGAGACACTCAAATGGTTCAATCGCTTAATACAAAGGTTGATATGGTTGTTGACGGTAATTCGCATTTAGGCTTGACCGATTATGGAAAAATTATGATTGGTGATCATGGTTTTGAATTTTATGATAATCGTAATGCCAAAAATTATATTCAGATTCCTTGGGATGAGGTCGATCGGGTGATTGTGTCGGTCATGTTTAAGGGCCGCTGGATTCCACGTTATGGTTTTCGAACTAAGAAGAACGGGACTTATACGTTTTCTTCGAAAACGCCGCGGAAGGTCTTGCGAGCGGTTCGTAAACATGTTGAACCAGACCATATCGTGCGTTCGTTGTCATTTTTCGATGTTATGAAACGGGTTATTACCGGTAGAAATCGTAATAAGTATTTGAAGTAAGCGAACTATCAGTAATCAGGTGGTGCTAGTGCAGGCGTTTGGGGAGAATCCCAAGCGTCTTTTTTGGTTGCTAAGGCGACGAGTGGTTAGTCACGGAAATATAAATAGTGTGTTGATACACTGTGTGTTAAGATAAGGACTAACTGAGTGTGTCAATACACTTGAGATTGTAACGGGTATTCAATAAAGAAGGAGTGGCCCAGTTGACCAGAAAAGCACGAATTTATGAGTATGTTTGTGAGTATGGGGATACTGATGGCGTGACGACTGAAATGGTAGCTAATGCGTTGGCACTAGCGCGGTCGAATGTCAGCAAAGAATTGAATACATTAGTACGTGAAGGCGACCTATATAAGTTGTCCGGGCGGCCGGTACGCTATGCAGTAAGTGCGGTAACTGCGACAACTGCGGCTTCAACTGTGACTACGCCAGCACCGCCAGTTGGGACGACGGCGACAGCGACGCAAGTGCGACCACCGGCAGCGCCGACGACCAAGGCGGTTCGACCAGCCGATGTTTTTGCTAGCATGATTGGTGCGCATGCCAGCTTGGAGAATCAAGTTGAACAGGCTAAAGCGGCCATTTTATATCCACCACGGGGGCTGAATACACTAGTGATTGGGCCAACCGGGTCCGGGAAAACGTATTTTGCCAATGTGATGTATCAGTTTGCTGAAACGCAACACGTGCTGACGAATCCGCAAGGGTTGATTACGTTTAACTGTGCCGATTATGCGCATAATCCAGAATTATTAATGTCGCATTTGTTTGGTTATGTCAAGGGCGCCTTTACAGGAGCAAATGAAGACAAGGATGGCTTAATTCAAGAGGCGGATGGCGGCATGCTCTTCTTGGATGAAGTCCATCGGTTACCTCCAGAAGGGCAAGAAATGATCTTTTACTTTATGGATCATGGGACGTATTCACGTCTGGGGGAAACGGCAAAAGATCATCATGCCAACGTGCGCCTCGTCTGTGCGACAACGGAAGACCCCGAGAGTGCCCTACTGCAGACCTTTGTGCGGCGGATTCCAATTACGATTCAGTTGCCAGCATTTAATCATCGTTCAGCGGCGGAACGGCTTGATTTATTAAAAGCCTTATTATCACTGGAAGCTAACCGCATTAATAAACAGATTCGGTTAACGGAGGATGTGGTGCAGGCGTTACTAGGATCAGTTACTTTTGGGAATGTTGGTCAATTGAAATCCAATATTCAGCTGGTGTGTGCCCAAGGTTTTGTTAATAGTATTGAAAACGATACTGAAATTGAAATTACGATGGATGACCTGCCACAAAATATTCGGAATGGCTTAATGACGGTCGCATCTAATCGGCATGAACTCGGCGCAATTTCAGAATTGCTGGATCCCTATTTGATTGTTAAACCAAACGATGGTCCAATGCCCATTCGCAATAAGAATGATAATTATGAATTACCTTATAATTTATATGAAATCATTGGCGATAAAGCCTCATTGCTACGGCGTGAAGGCCTCGATAAGGAACATATTAATCGGTTTATTACGACTGATATTAATTTACATTTAAAATCATTTTATAAACAAACCCAGATGAATATTGCCCCTGAAAATAAGTTAGCCGAAATTGTCGATCAAGATGTGATTGATTTTACCAAAATGGCGCAAACGACGATTCAAGAAATGTTAGGCTATAATTTTAAAGATAATTTTATTTATGCGGTGAGTTTGCATATTAGTTCATTCATCAAACGGATTCAAGCGGGTAAGCCGATGCGGCAGATGAGTCAAGAGATGTTGGCAATGGTCAAAGAATATCCAGCCGAAATCAAAGCTGCGCAAGTGCTGAAACAAAGTTTGGATGATCATTATCATTTGCCGATTCCCCAATCAGAAGTGTATTACTTAGCTATTTTACTTATTTCGCTAAAATCCATGCAACTAAACGGTAAGGTCGGCGTTTTGGTGGCTGCGCATGGGATGAGTACGGCGTCCTCAATGGCGCAAGTCGTTGGTCAACTGTTAGATGATTATGATGTCGGTGCCTTTGATATGCCGCTAGATATGGACCCAAGCGTTGCCTATGAACATGTTAGGACCCAAGTACAAGGACTGGATGCCGGTAATGGCGTCCTCATGTTGGTTGATATGGGGTCACTGGCAACTTTTGGCAAGCGCATCCAGGCGGATACCGACATTGAAATCCGGACGATTGATATGGTGACGACGCCGGTTGTTTTAGAAGCTGTGCGGAAGGCGAGTCTGATTGACAGCAATTTAGATACGATTTATCACGAATTGGTTGGGTTTAAAGGTTATTCACGAATTTCACGGAACTTACCAGTCGCACCAGTTACACCAACCGTTGACGCACCGGTTACAACGAGTGATCAACGGGCGATCATTGCGATTTGTGCGACCGGAGTGGGTACTGCTGAACGGATTAAGACCATTTTAGATAGTCTATTGGCCCAAAATTTTGTTGAGGGAATTACGGTATTCCCCATCTCAGTGGTCAATATGCAAGCACGGCTCACTCAAATTAGTCAGACGTATCAAATTATTGCGGCGACTGGGATTACCAAGCCAGACTTAGATGTGCCGTTTATTTCGTTGGAAGAATTATTACAAGGTGGGGGCGAGAAGTTTATCGACCAGTTAACGACCGGCCTTGATGCGCCGCAAACAAAATTAACCGATGCACGGGCCTTAACGCCAGCCTTATGTGAACAGTATTTGGGTGATTACTTTACTTTTTTGAATCCGCATAAGTTAACGCCTATTTTATGGGCTTACAGTGAGCTGATTAATCAAAATTTAGTGGTGCCAATGACCAATGCTTTTCGCATTGATTTGATCATGCATTTAGCTGGGGCACTAGAACGAACAGCCATTAAAGACGCAATCACGGCACCAGCAGAGGAATTACCAAGGATTACTGCTTCAAAATGGTATCCAGTTGTGCAACAAGCGGATCAACAGTTAACAGATCAACTCCAATTGACTTTTTCAGCCGCAGAAAATTATTATATCGTGCAACTGTTAGAAAATCATCAAGCCGAGTTGATACACTAAGTGGCATGTTTTTTGCATGTATCTTAATAAGAGAAGTTAATCAAAAGGAGGCTGTTTAGATGCTAGCATTTGTTGTTGTCAGTCACGGTGAATTTGCCGAAGGGGTCGTGAAATCATCATATATGATTTTCGGCCAACAAGAAAAAGTTCAAACCGTCACTTTTCAGTTGGATGAAGGTCCAGAAGACTTAGCTAAAAAACTAGATGCGGCGATTGCCACATTCGATGCGACGGACCAAGTGTTGTTCTTAGTTGATTTGTGGGGGGGCTCACCTTTCAATGCGGCGAGCCAAATTGTGGCCGAACACACTGACCGCATGGGACTTGTCACTGGGTTGAATTTACCGATGTTAATTGAAGGCTATACAGTACGGGATAAGCCGCTAGATGCAGTCATTGCTCATTTAGAAGAGACCGGCAAGATTGGCATTAAACATTTAACGTTGCTCCAAGATGACGGCGAAGCTGAGCAGTCATGACCATGGATATTCGACTGGCCCGAATTGATAGTCGGTTATTACATGGACAAGTGGCGACCGTTTGGACCAAAAGTGTTGCGCCTAATCGAATCTTAGTCGTGTCAGATGTGGTGGCGCAAGATAACCTACGCAAGATGCTAATTGTGCAGGCTGCGCCACCAGGGGTTAAGGCCAATGTGATTACGGTCGATAAGATGATTGAGATTTATCAAAATACCTTATTCGATACAGTTAAACCGTTAATTTTGACCGACACGCCACAAAATATGGCGCGGTTAGTTGCGGGGGGCTTGGATGTGAGTCACGTGGGCGTCGATATTGGCAGCTTAGCCTATTCTGCTGGCATGGTGATGGTGACAAATGCGATTGCGGTTGGGCATGCTGAAGCCGCTGCCTTATATCAATTAAAGGCGGCTGGCGTTGCAATTTTTGCTCAGAAAGTGCCCACAGATAAAAAAGTTGATTTGATACCATTATTGGCAAAAAATGGTTTTGAAACTAGTCCGAATCTGGAATAAGATTTAGTGAGTTTGGGAAACCAAGCTCTTTTTTTACCGGTGGCATGGTTAAATTTGATGACAGTTGTCTTAGGATTTGACTAAAATTAAGGGACAACCTTTGACCGCGGGGCTTTTATTGATAAAATTATAGCCAGAAGCTTTAATCGAAATAAGTTGGGGGTCAGCAGATGACAATATATACGAAAATTACCGCGGCAGGGCAGTACGTCCCTAAACGCGTGGTTGATAATGATGAATTAGCACAAATTATGGCAACTAATGACGATTGGATTCAATCGCATACCGGGATTCAAACACGACATTTTGCGATGGCTGATGAAAATACGTCTACATTAGCAACGCAAGTAGCCCAACAATTACTTGATCAACAACATTTGGCAGCCAGTGCGATTGATTTAATTATCGTCACGACGATTACACCGGATGCATTGACCCCGGCAACAGCTTGTTTGGTGCAGGCCAATATTGGTGCGGCGCACGCGTTTGCCTTTGACATGAGTGCCGCCTGTGCTGGTTTTACCTTTGGGGTTGCGACGGCAGATAAATTTATTCGTAGTGGTCAATACCAAAATGTGATGGTCATCAGTGCTGAAGTTAATTCGAAGATGATGGATTTTAAGGATCGGACTGCGGCAGTATTCTTTGGTGATGGTGCTGGTGGGGTGCTCTTACAAGCGACCACTGATCCAGCTGAAAATAGTATCTTGGCGGAAAAGCTACAGACGCAAGGCAATGCGACTGTGATTCATTCTGGTCGGGTAAAGCCCATCACCACTATTGCTGCTAGTAATTATCCCCAAACGGATGCGTTCTATCAAGCTGGCCGCGAGGTTTTCCAATTTGCGACCACGGTTGTCCCACAACAAATGCAAGCTTTATTGGAGACGGCCCAGGTTGCTCCAACTGACTTACAGTATGTGATTTGTCATCAAGCTAATCTGCGCATCATCGAACAAATTGCGGCTAAATTAGCTTTACCCATGACCAAATTTCCACATAATGTTGAAAAGTTTGGCAATACGTCTTCAGCGGGAGTTGCGATGGCTTTAGCCGACGTCTATGCCACGATGACTGGCCCCGTCTTATTGACTGCTTTTGGGGGCGGCCTCGCATATGGCTCAATTTTAATCAAAAAATAGGAGGATGACCCACATGGCATTAAAAGATTTAGATCGATTAGTCGAAAAATATGCACAGCAGGGCTATCAGCATATCCGCGTTAAGGCGGGCGATTTAGAGATTGAAGTCACTAAGCCGGCTCCTGAGGCAGTTGCTACCAAAGTTCCAGTCTCAGCACCGACCAATGTGGCGGCGACAACGATCACCAGTCCGATGGTTGGGGTGGTCCATTTAGCCACGGATTTAGCAGTGGGCCAGACGATTACAGCGGGGCAAGAACTAGGTCAAATCGAAAGTATGAAGCTTTTTAATCCGTTGACGAGTCCTGCGGCTGGAACCTTAACGGCCATTTTGATTGCAGATGAAGCCTCAGTAGAATTTGAACAACCGCTATTTAAGATGCGAAAGGATCGGTAAGTATGTTTCGCAAGCTGCTAATTGCTAATCGCGGTGAAATCGCCGTGCGGCTTATCAAGGCCTGTCGACAACTTAATATTCAGACCGTGGCGGTGTGCTCAACAGTGGACCGTCAGGCTTGGTATACCCAATTAGCGGATGAAGTTGTCTGTATTGGACCAGCGGCGGCTACCGGGTCGTATTTGAATGCAGAGGCCATCTTGATGGCGGCCATCAATACACACGCCGATGCGATTCATCCTGGGTATGGGTTCTTAGCAGAAAATGCTGACTTTGCCGCCATGTGTCAAGAATGTGGGATTACTTGGGTTGGCCCCAGTGCTGCTCAGATTCGGCTAATGGGCGACAAGTCATTAGCAAAAACGTATGCCCAAAAGCAACAGGTTCCCGTCCTAGCTGGGCAGTCCATTCAAGGGCTAACTTGGCCCAAAATTAAGCAAGCGGCGTTAACGATTGGTTTTCCGCTAGTCTTAAAAGCGAGCCATGGTGGTGGTGGCAAGGGTATTCGGGTACTGCAAACGATGGCTGACTTACATCAGCAACTGCGCGTGGCACGCCAAGAAGCCGCCGCCGCTTTCTTGAATGATGCGATGTATTTAGAGCATTATCTGCCAACCGCACGGCACATTGAGGTCCAAGTGCTGGGGACTGGTGATCAGCTTTTGGTGTTAGGTGATCGAGATTGTAGTTTACAGTTACATAAACAAAAAGTGTTAGAAGAAAGTCCAGCTAGTTGTTTAACCGCAGCGCAACGACAAACGTTATATCAGTTATCGCGGCAATTATTGGCGCAATCGCATTATCAAAGCTTAGGGACCATCGAATATTTATTTGCAGCGGGACAATTTTATTTCATGGAAATGAATACTCGGCTACAAGTCGAACATGGCGTGACTGAATTAACGACGGGCATTGATATTGTCCAAGCACAGCTCAAACAAGCGGCGGGGGTGTCCTTACATTTACCAGTGACAACCACAAAAAAAGTGGCAATTGAAGCGCGTTTAACGGCAGTCCTGCCAGTAGAACAGACGGTGATTTCACAGTTTGACTGGCCGACTTATGCCCGGGTTGATACGGGGTATCGAGCGGGTGATCACTTGGTCACTATGTATGACGGTTTGATTGCTAAGTTAATGGTAACGGGACCAACGCGGGCGGCTGCAGTGGCCCGGTTACAAACCGCATTGGCAGCAGTCCGATTAGTCGGTCCGGCAACCAATCTCGCCTTTTTACAGCAAACGGTAGCCCGATCGGCTTACCAACAAGATCAGTTTTCAATTCATAGTCTAGCGCAATGGGAGGCCGAACAATGAGCCATTATCCAAAAAAAGGGATTTGGACTGCTTGTCCGGCTTGTGGCCGGCATGTGCATGCAAGTCAGTGGGGGCGCTGGCAGCAGTGTCCTTATTGTCAACATTGGCAGCGATTAACAGCAACCGAACGGATTGATCAGTTGGTAGATCCCGGAAGTTTTGAACCATTAACAATGCCAGAACAAGCACATAATCAGTTGGCATTTCCGAATTATGATCAAAAATTAGCCCATGCCCGGCAAATGACTGGCCTGACTGAAGCCGTAATTACTGGCACAGCAACTTTTGACCATTGGCCCAGTCTGTTAGCTGTCATGGACAGTCATTTTATGATGGGAACGTTAAATACGGTTGTGACGCAACGGTTAATTACAGCGCTACAAGTTGCACGTCAACGACAACTGCCCGTGATTATTGTGACGGCTTCCGGTGGGGCTCGGATGCAAGAGGGGCTATATGCGTTAGTCGGGATGAATTTAATCTTGGCAGAGTTAGCACGGCTGGCACAAGCGACACTACCCTTGATTACAGTTTTGACTGATCCGACGATGGGCGGTGTCTCAGCGAGCTTTGGATTTAAAGGTGACGTCGTGTTAGCGGAGGCTGACGCTAAGATTGGGTTTGCCGGTGCCCGAGTGATTCAACAGACAATGCCAATCACGTTACCGTCTGATTTTCAGTCCGCAACAAGCTTAGAAGCACACGGTATGTTAGATGACGTCGTCTTACGACCAGCCTTACGAGCAAAATTAATCGACGTGTTAGCAAGTTATGCGTGCCAAGGAGGGGATCAACGTGGATGATCGGTTACAACGATTACGGGCAGCGGATCGCATTAGTGCGCCTACGGTAATTAAAGCGTTGTTACCCATATTTACGGCCCAGCGTGGAGATCGTGTCCTTGGTACCGATGCCGCTTTAACGGCTGGTTTTGGCCGGACTGCAACGCAGCAAGGATTGGCCGTTTTGGGGGTTGATCGGGGGTCAGACTTAGCCAGTCGACGTCAAAAAAATGGTGGCGCCTTAACTGTGTCTGGCTATCGAACAGCTTTACGAGTGGTTCAACATGCTGAAAAGTTTAAGTTGCCAGTCGTGAGCCTGATTAACATGCCCGGTGCGGATGCGAGTCCCCAATCAGAACGTTATGGACAAAGCCAAGCGATTGCAGATTTGATTGCTGCGATGGGGCAGTTAACGGTCCCCAATCTGGTGGTATTCTTAGGTGAAGGCCATAGTGGCGGGGCATTAGGCTTTGCGAATGCCAACCGCATACTAATGTTAGATGACAGTCTATTCAATGTGGCGTCGCCGGAAGCGGTGATGGCAATCTTACATGGCCAACAGACGGTAAGTACTGCGATTGACTTGTTGCCAATGACTGCGCCCGAGCTTAAACGCCGGGGCTTGGTGGATCAAGTGATTCCGCATGGACAACCTGACTTAGTAGCGGCGATTGTAGTAGCGATTACGACTACGTTAGTCACGTTACGGCCATTACCCGCCACGACAATCGTCACGCAGCGCGAAGCCAAATTTCAACAATTTATTGCACAATGGGCCTTAGATTAGGCGCACAAAAAGAGCTGCTTTACCCGCATGATTCAGGGGGTGAGCAGCTCTTATTAGATGTTACGGTTAATACTGACCGGTCGTTGCAGGAGTGTAACTGTTGGTCGTTTGCGTGTCTTGAGTCTCATTGGTCGTCGTCGTACTGTCAGTAGTTGTCGTTGTTGAACTGGTGCTACTACCAGTCGTGGCTGTGGTTTCGAAGTCACTGACCGTTAAGTCACTAGTTGTTAACTGCAATTGCGTCCGAATCCGCTTAGAAGCTTTATACCGTGCAGTCGCTGAAGCAACTTGATAGGAAAGACCATCAATGGTTGAATCCGTTCCTTGTAGGGTGTAAGTCTTCGCATGATGGGTGGCGTTCTTGTACTTCGTATCGAGGGCAACCATATCATTCCAAGTTAAATCAGTACGCATATTTTTAGCAAGATGCTTCGTGATTTTTTCAATGTTAGTTAAGGAGCCCAACGAATTTGATTGACTGACCATCGCCATAATAATTTGCCGTTGCCGTTTTTGACGCCCATAGTCACCTAAAGGATCATCATAACGCATCCGTGAGTAGTCCAAGGCTGCGGCACCGTTCAGCTTGATTTTAACGCCCTTTTTAACGTTGGCATTGCCATACTTGAAGGTCATAGTTGGCGTAACGGTCACACCGCCCATGGCCGTGATAATCTGTTTTAAGCCGCCCATGTTAATCAAGACGTAAAAATCAATTGGGAATTTTAGCAACTTTTGAACGGACTTAACGGCCCCACTGGCACCGCCAATCGTGTAAGCCGCATTGATCTTTTGCGACTGACCATTAATTGTCACTAAGGTGTCCCGTGGAATACTGGTTAAGGTCATGGTTTTCTTTTTGGGATTAATCGTGGCGACAATCATCGTGTCGGTTCGAGTCGAAAAATTAGAACCACGCCCCAAAGCACCAGTATCGGTTCCCAATAATAGGATTGAGAACGGTTTACCTTGTTTTAAAACGGCCGCAACGTTCCGTGATTTAGTCGTGCCAGTTGATTGATAAGTCGTATCCATGGTATTTTTAGCAGCATTCCAGGTTTTATACCCCCAAGCCGCTGCGCCAGCAACAATGAAGATTAATACAATTAACACGACCACTAACCAAGGATGATGTTTACGAGCCTTGATATGCGAATTTTGTTGCCGCCGTCGCCGTTGACGGGGGCCCAGTGGATCTTGATTATTTTCTGACATATAAGTTCCTCATTAATTTCGTATTTTCACTAGCTCTATTTTATGCTGTTTATTAAGTTATTGTTCCAAAAGATGGTTGATTTAAGAAGATTTTAACAATCATTGGTCAGGCTAGTGAACCTAATCAACCGGAACACAATTATAGAATACTATAAGTAAAATTATGACTATAGTCAAACGTTTTCGGCTATAAACCAACTTCAAGTAGGCTAAAAACAGTGGTATACTGAAATAATTCTCATTGAATTTTTATTTTACTAGGAGGGTTAGGGGCATGCAGATTTTTTTACATAGTATTCAAGGCGTTGTGATTATCATTGTCATGATTGCGGTGGGTTATCTGTTGGCAACTTGGGGCTGGTTTAATGATGACTCCACGAAACTAGTGGCGCGGTTAGTGACGCAAATTGCGTTACCTGCGTACATGATTGCCACCATCACGAAAGATTTTACGGCGCATAAATTATTAGCGACCTTACCGGGATTGCGGTTTCCAATTCTAAATATGGCGATTTTGTTTGGGCTATCCTTTGGGGTCATGCGCGCCCTCAATATCCGTAAGTCGCATCGCGGGCTATTTTCGTCGATGTTTTTAAATTCGAATACCGTTTTTATTGGCTTACCTATTAATGAAGCGTTATTTGGCAATAGTGCGTTACCGTATGTGTTGGTGTATTACATGGCGAACACGACGATTTTTTGGACGTTGGGTGTCTATCTTATTCAACGTGATGGGGTGCAGGCGACCAAGTTTGATTGGAAGCAGACCGTGCAAAAAATCTTTTCACCACCTTTGCTGGGCTTTATGATTGGGGTCGTCTTAGTGTTGTTACGACTACAGTTACCAGACTTTTTGATGCAAGACTTCACATATATCGGTGGGATGACGGTGCCATTATCAATGATCTTTATTGGAATTTCGATGGCTAATGCAGGGCTGAGTAGCATGCGCTTAAATCGAGATAGCATCGGGATTCTATTGGGGCGGTTTATTTTTGCCCCCGTCTTAATGACGTTAATGTTGATGCCGATGGCGTTACCAGTAGAAATGAAACAAGTTTTCATTTTACAATCGGCGATGCCAGTCATGACGAACGCACCAGTGGTCGCCAAGCTCTATGGGGCAGATGCGGATTATGCTGCGGTAATGGTGACAGAAACGACGTTATTGAGCTTAATTGTGATTCCAATTTTGATGTTTGTGGTGCAGTCCAATCTAATTAGCTGATTTGAAAACTAAATGAAAAGGGTGCTATACTGAGTAACGTTAACCATTAAATTTTTATTAAGAAGGAAGCGAACGTTTCGTGAAGAAAGCATATCTTTACATTGCAATTTCGACGTTGATGTTTAGCTCGATGGAGATTGCCCTAAAGATGGCCGGTAGTGCCTTTAATCCGATTCAACTAAATTTAATTCGTTTTTTTATTGGGGCCGTTATTTTATTGCCATTTGCCCTAACTGCATTGAAGCAAGCTGGTCGTAAGTTGGTGGGCGCTGATTGGCGCTTATTCGCTTTGACTGGGTTTGTCTGTGTGATCGTTAGTATGTCGTTATATCAATTGGCGATTACGGTCGATCAGGCGTCAACCGTTGCCGTCCTTTTTAGCTGTAATCCGGTCTTTGCCTTACTCTTTTCATACTTGATTTTGCATGAACGGTTAGGCCGAGCCAATTTGATTTCGGTCGTTATTTCGGTGATTGGGTTACTAATTATTGTTAACCCCACTCATTTAACGAATGGTCTCGGCTTGGTATTAGCGATTGGGTCAGCGATTACTTTCGGGTTGTACAGTATTGTTTCGCGGTATGGTTCCGTTAAGCGCGGCTTGAATGGGCTGACGATGACCTGTTTTACCTTTTTTGCTGGCGCTTTTGAATTATTAATAATTGCTTGGTTGACTAAAATCCCAGTGATTGCTGGTGGACTTAAGGCCGTGGGGTTACGACAATTTGCGGCGATTCCTATTTTGGTCAACGTTAATATGACTTATTTCTGGCTATTATTCTTTATTGGGGTTTGTGTGACCGGAGGCGGCTTTGCCTTTTACTTCTTGGCCATGGAACAAACGGATGTTTCAACAGCTTCGCTAGTGTTCTTCATTAAACCTGGCTTGGCCCCAATTTTAGCAGCCTTAATTTTACAAGAAAAAATCTTGCCGACCACGATTGTAGGGATTGTTGTTATCTTGATTGGTTCGGTGGTCACCTTTGTTGGGAATCGCTTCCGGGAACGGGATAGTGCGATGCTTGATGATGGGACTACTGAAGATCAAGCTGAAAAGTCAGGCTCACAGACGACGGCGGTCTCTAATTCAAAAGATTAATTTACGGGTATTAACCTAAAATTGGCAGTCATTCTTTTTTTGAGAATGACTGCCAATTTTTTGGTTAAGTGGATCAAGCTGACTTTTGCTCCCCGCGAGCGACTTGCACTTCAACCTAAAAATCGATTATGATAAGAGTATTGAAGGTTACAGGTGGCGAGAGATAATGACAGAATTGGTAATTGTACGACATGGTGAGAGTACGGCTAATCGTGATAATACTTATACTGGTTGGAGTGATGTACCCTTAACGCCAGTAGGAATCGCTCAGGCCCGTCAAGCTGGGCAACGGATACAAGTGGCAGACATCCAATTTGAAGCAGTGCATACGTCGGTTTTACAGCGGGCCATTGTCACGGCAAACTTGATTTTGGCAGAGATTAACCAGCTTTGGTTACCAGAATATAAGTCATGGCGTTTGAATGAACGGCATTATGGCGCATTACGGGGACAAAATAAAGATACAACGCGGCAACTTTATGGTAAGGCGCAAGTCCAACAGTGGCGCCGGAGTTTTTATACGGTGCCACCGTTATTAGCACCCAGTCAATTGAGTCATGACCGGCGTTATACGACTAATGGTCCGGCCGTTGAACCGCAAGCTGAAAGTCTACAGATGGCTTATGAGCGGATTATGCCCTACTGGATTGATCAGGTGGCGCCACGGTTGTTAGCGGGTAAAAATCAGTTAATCGTAGCCCATGGTAGTACGTTACGGGCCTTAATCAAATATTTAGAACATATTAGTGATACTGGGATTGATGGTGTCGAAGTAGCTAATGGTGTGCCTATTTGCTATCAATTAGACGACCGACTGAACATTGTGAATAAGACTGAATTGAGCTAAAAGCCTGGGGTGGTCGTGACCCTGGCTTTTTTTTGTCTAAAATTAGCTTTTTAGCTCGCTTAACTAAGTCCCGTTTAAAAGTGGGGTTAGTTGTGTTTGCATGTAGGCCTCGTTAGAATGGGGTGTGAGTTGTGCACAACTCGTTGGCTGAGCTAATTTTTGGGAGGAAAACTAATGACTAAATCTGATTATGATTTTGACGTTTTATACCTTGGTAGTGGTCACGGTACTTTTGATGGGGCCATTCCATTAGCTGCTAAGGGGGTTCGAGTCGCCGTCGTTGAAGCGGGCTTAATTGGAGGAACCTGTCCTAATCGTGGTTGTAATGCCAAGATTACGTTGGATGCCCCCGTCGCATTACAACGACAACTAGCTGCGCTAAAACCAGTTCTAACAGGGACCACTAAGATTGACTGGACGGCTAATATGGCGCATAAAAAGGCCGTTATTGATGGCTTACCCGCTGCAATTGGTGGGCTATTGACCAATAGTGGCGTGCACCTGATTCAAGGCCGGGGGACGTTAGTTGATGCCCATACAGTGAAAGTGGGGTCACAAACGTGTACGGCTGAAAACATTGTTTTGGCAACGGGACTACGGTCGCACCAGTTAAATATTCCTGGGGCTGACTTATTACATGACAGTACGGACTTTTTGAGCTTAACGAAGTTACCCGCACAATTAACCATTATTGGTGGCGGCTATATTGCGTTAGAATTTGCAACAATTGCCCAAGCTGCAGGAAGTGCAGTTACCTTGGTCTTGCGTGGTAAGCAAGCCTTACGCCATTTTTATCAGCCTTATGTTGAACAGCTCTTACAACAGTTAACACTTAAGGGTGTTAAAATCTATCGTGAAACGGTAGTGACGGCGGTTAAAGCGGTTGGTGATCAGTGCCAAGTTGAGACGGATACGCAATCTGCCTGGTCAACGGATTGGATCTTAGATGCGACGGGCCGGATACCAAATGTTGAAAATCTGGGCTTGGAAAAAGTCGGTGTCACTTATAATGCTAAGGGCATCGTGGTTAATGATCATTTACAAACTAGTGTCCCTAATATTTATGCCTCGGGAGATGTGATTGATAAAATACAACCACGCTTAACACCGACTGCCATTTTTGAATCCACGTATTTGATGCATACGTTTGCTGGTGAAACGACGGCACCAATTGATTATCCAGCTATTCCAACGGTGGTCTTTACATCACCAAGATTGGCACAGGTTGGGGTCACTGCCGCGACTGCCTTAGCGCACCCTGATCAATATCGCGTGGTTACCCATCACGTTCCTGATGATTGGTATCGCCAAGTGGGGCAAGAAACCACCGGCGATAACTGTTTGATCTTTGATCAAGACCAACATTTAGTTGGGGCGACTGAAGTCAGTGATCAAGCGGCGGATGTGATTGATACGTTGCTCCCAGCGATTACGTTTAAGTATGGTCCCGCGCAATTTGAACGGCTCGTTCATTTATTCCCAACGATTTCAGCTTCAGCTTGGGGTCAACTTTAAAATTTAAGCCACGTTTCGGTACCATTGCGGGTAAAAGCAAAATAGTCGCTTCAAGAATTAGTTGTGAAACTTCTTGAAGTGACTATTTTTTTGACCAAATCTCGTTTGGTGATATTGTGTTTTAACTTAAGCTAAGGCGCCCATTGGATCCCAAGGGGCCAAAACAGTTGGTTCTTCAGCTTGTGCCGCTTTCAAATCAGCCGTTAAGAATTGTTTGTTAACGACGACTTGGTAGCAATATTCATCGAGCCAAGCATCGCTCATAACGAAGAAGCCCTTGGTCCCAACTTTATCGCCCCAGCTATTTTCAACCTTCCATTTGGTTGGTTGACCATTCACTAGGTCGACACCGGTAATGACCATGGCATGAGTCATTAAGCTTTCACCATAATCGAGCCGTTCAGCTTTTGACATGGCTAAATCGACGTCGAATAATTCATCTTTACGATAAACATCGGTTGCCATAATGCCTTTTTGCCGGTCAGAAGATTGAC
Source organism: Lactobacillus sp. CBA3606 (assembly GCF_002970935.1). Classification (NCBI taxonomy): domain Bacteria; kingdom Bacillati; phylum Bacillota; class Bacilli; order Lactobacillales; family Lactobacillaceae; genus Lactiplantibacillus; species Lactiplantibacillus kimchii. Next base: position 2,104,465 of record NZ_CP027194.1, read on the forward strand.
CAACATCACAACCGAACCAGACACTTTGTCCAGCTTGTAATTGCTTGATTGCTAATTGCTTGAAGTCAGCCATTGAAACGTTCAAATGCTTAACCGCACGTCCGCCTAAGACATTCCCTAACATTTCGATAGTGTAGGTGTGGTTGTATGGCTTGTCGTCAGTTGGGGCATTGATGATTGAAACGTAATCATCTAAGTTCCAGCCAATGTATTTTTTGAAGAAGCTTTGAGGTGTTAGCCCTTGATCAATGTGATAGTTTTTATCATCATCGCGGTATTCCCAGTCAAACTCAGTCACGGGTTCGCCAAAGGCAATCGCTAGCATCCGATAAACTTCGTTCAACATCTTTTCCTTACGATCTTGGATCGCAGTCGCACTTGTTTTAGCAGCGACTAATTCGCGCAATTCAACGGCATCTTTACGGAGCTTTAAGTTAAGGGTGCTATTGATTTCAGCGGATTTAGAACTGTTATAAGTTTCAGGCATGACACTCTTAGGCACGATACCGTACTTTTGAATAATGGCAACTAACATGTCCCATTGCCCACCATCTTGTTGTGGTGTCGTCATTAACCAAGCAACTTTACGGCTACTAGTTGGTTCAGTGGCGGTCGCTAAGACATTTTCATAGAAGTAGTTGGCTTTTTCGAATTTGTCCCAGAAGAAGGTATAGTTTTGCGATAATTCAAAATCCTTTAATTTGAATTGGTCAGCCAAGGCGTGGCGCATCGTATTCAATGCGGCAAACATCCAGCAACGCCCACTTTGTTTTTGGTTGGCAACGCTCCCGGTATCCAAATCAATTGAGAAGACGGGGGTCGTTTGACTCATGGCTTGAATATCTTGGCTACTAGCCAAAATCCCATTCTTAGTGACACTACGTTCGATGACTTTGGCATCGGCTCGTTGATCTAAATCGGCTTGAAAATTAGCGATTTGATCCATACTAATTGCTTTACTCAAAAAATCACGCTCCTTTAATCTGTTTCTAATTGTAGCGGTTTAATGGCTCACCGGCAAGTGATTCGGTCAGTAAAAATTAAGGCCGGACGTTAATGACTTCCGGACCAGCGGCATGGCCGACAATGACGGTATTGACCATGTCTAGAAACAGCCCATGTTCAACCACACCTACCATGTGGATTAAGTCATCGGCGAGTGCGTGAGGGTCTGTAATCGGGTCGATTTGTAAGTCAATGAGATAATTATTAGAATCGGTGCGAACAAATTCACCATTAACTTTACGGAAAACAGGATGATAGCCGCGTGCTGCCATTTTTTCGAAGACGTGTTGACTGCCATAAGGGATAACTTCAACGGGTAACCCAAAGGCGCCCAATTGGTCGACTAATTTGCTTTCGTCAACGATCCACATGACTTTGTCGGAATTAATGGCCACAATTTTTTCAAATAATAGTGCGGCGCCGCCACCTTTGATACCTTGATAAGTCGTAGAAATTTCGTCTGCGCCATCAATCGTGAGGTCGAGGTGATCGACTTCATCCACGGATTTCATCGGAATGCCTAAGCTTTTGGCTTGTTCTGCCGTGCGGTTAGAGGTTGAGACGCCAACAATGTTGAGATGTTCGGCTTTAATACGAGCACCAAGGGCATCAACCATGAATTTAACGGTTGAACCGGTGCCTAAGCCCACTTGCATGCCATCTTGAACGGCAGCTGCGGCTTTTCGACCGACGAGTTGTTTCAATTGATCTTGTGTCATTTGCGGGACTCCTTTGTATAAAATCACTGATTTTTAAAATGCGGTAAGTTAGGGTTGAACTAAACAGTCGGCGTATTCAGGATGTCGGTCGAAGAAGGCTTTGGCATATGGACATAATGGCTGCAGCTGTTTGTGTGACTCCCGAGCGGCGTCAATCACAGCTAAAGTCAGTTGAGCAGCGAGACCTTGATGACCAAAATCATCACGCACGAAAGTATGTTCAATGACCCAAGTTTGGTCTTGATTAATGGCAGGAAAAGTAATTTCGCCAGCGAGTTGTCCCTGCTGGTCGTTAAAGTAAAAACGATGTGGTTCACGGATGAATTCCATTGCTATCACCACCTTGTAAAGGGTTTTATAACTTAAGGTAATTAAACCGATAAATGCCTGTTTTGTCAACGATACTCTGGCTGAAAGTATGGTAAAATGTGAACACTATCATTAATTACAGAAAGCAGGCGTTTTAAGATGGCACGTGGATTTAAAATTGTTCAAAAATATGCAACCCAAGACTTACGGTTGCCTTACCGCACCACAAAAAAAGCTGCTGGGTATGATTTTGAAGCCGCAGTTGATTTTAAGCTACCTTCAATTTGGAAACTAAACTTTATTAAAGTGCTTTGGCAGTTACGTCATGGTACCCCTAGTTCAACTGCCGACTTGGCTGCAGCGACTAAGACGCTAAAACCGTTTTTAGTGCCAACTGGGATCAAGGCTTACATGAATGATGACGAATACTTACTTTTAGCCAATCGGTCCAGTAATCCGTTAAAGCGCGGGCTGATTTTGCCAAACGGTATTGGTGTCATTGATGCCGATTATTATGATAATCCGAATAATGAAGGCGAAATCTTTATTCAACTGATCAACTTCGGTATTCAAGATGTTCAGATAAAAAAGGGTGAACGGCTGGCACAGGGGATTTTCACGCCTTATTTAACGGCAACTGATGAGACAACGGTTCAGACAACGCGAACTGGTGGTTTTGGGTCGAGCGGTAAATAGCTAAAAAAGAGTTAAAACAAGGTAAATTGACGGTTTTCAGCGTTATTAATGGTAAAATAAAAGTTATCTGGGTTTAATCATTAGTTTAACGGTTGGATTGGAGGAAACGAGTTAGTGGCAAAAGTTAAAACACAGTTTGTTTGTTCCAATTGTGGGTATTCCACGCCGCGGTATTTGGGGCGTTGCCCCAACTGTGGCGAATGGAACACGTTAGTTGAAGAACATGTTGATAAGCAACCTGATCGTAAGTCACGTGTGAGTTTTGCTGGAAAAACAGCTAAACCGCAACGACTAAAGGAAGTTTCACTGACTAAGACCCCCCGAGTTAAGACCAAGTTAAATGAGTTTAACCGGGTCTTAGGTGGCGGGGTAGTTCCTGGCTCACTCGTCTTAATCGGGGGTGATCCGGGGATTGGTAAATCCACCTTGCTGTTACAAGTTTCAGGTCAGCTTGCCGATACTGGTGGCTCAGTGCTTTACGTTACGGGTGAAGAAAGTGCCTCACAAGTCAAGATGCGTGCGGATCGGTTAAAGGTTGAAAGCGAAGACTTTTACCTCTATCCCGAAACGGATATGGCTAATATTCGGGCGACTATTGAAGCAACTAATCCGCAATATGTCATCATTGATTCCGTTCAGACCATGCAAGAACCTGATGTGCAATCAGCGATTGGGTCGGTTGCGCAGATTCGTGAAATCACGGCTGAATTACTACAAATTGCGAAGACCAACGGCATTACTATTTTTATCGTTGGGCACGTGACTAAAGGTGGCGCCATTGCTGGGCCGAAGATTCTGGAACATATGGTGGATACCGTCTTGTACTTTGAAGGGGACTTACACCATACGTACCGGATTTTAAGGGCCGTTAAGAATCGGTTTGGGTCAACGAATGAGCTGGGGATTTTTGAGATGCGGACAGCGGGGTTATTTGAAGTCGCCAATCCTTCTGAAATCTTCTTAGAAGAACGCTTAAAGGATGCGACGGGTTCGGCAATTGTTGTTTCGATGGAAGGGACTCGGCCCATCTTGGTGGAAGTGCAAGCGTTAGTGACACCAACGGTTTTTGGTAATGCCAAGCGGACGGCCAGTGGGTTAGATCATAATCGTGTTTCGTTGATTATGGCGGTCCTCGAAAAACGAGCGAGTTTGATGTTACAAAATCAAGATGCTTACCTCAAGGCGGCTGGTGGCGTAAAATTAGATGAACCAGCGATTGACTTAGCGATTGCCGTGAGCGTCGCTTCCAGTTATCGCGATCAGCAAACCCGTCCAAGTGATTGTTTTGTGGGTGAAGTGGGGCTAACTGGGGAAATTCGCCGGGTTAATCGGATTGAACAACGGGTTGGTGAAGCCACCAAGTTAGGGTTCAAACGAATCTTTATTCCGAAGAATAATCTGCAAGGCTGGGATATTCCTAAAGGAATTGATGTGATTGGCGTTGCCACACTAAAAGAAGCGTTACAATTAGCATTACAACAGCCAAATTAAATAACAAAGGGGCTGACGCCATGAAGAAGTTAACGGTACGACTCGTATTCGTGATAGTCGGTGGGACGTTAGGGTTAACTTACCTACCGTTTCTATGGGCCACGATTTGGTCGCAACCAAATCCATTATTAAATAATCTTTTTACTAATTTTTTGCTCGGGGCACTATTTTTGTGGGTGTTGTCATTATTCTTAGCGAATGCAGCAGTCAAATTAGTGGACCGGGTCGAGAAAAACTTGTCCAAACAAAACCCGATGACCTTATTATTCGGGAGCGTTGGGTTCATTATTGGGTTACTGATCGCGGTTCTGATTTCGCAATTATTCAATCGTAGTCCATTATTCTTATTGAACACGGTCGTCCCAATAATTTTGATGCTGTTTTTTGGGTACATTGGGGCACGTGTTGGGACCACCCGAATTGATGAATGGCGGAAGGTCTTTAATTTCAAACGGCGTGAAAAAGAAACGTCACCTGAGATTACGGATGCGCAACCTGATCAAAATTATCATCATTATAAAATTTTGGATACCAATATTTTAATTGATGGTCGGATTTATGATTTAGTGAAGACTGGCTTTCTGGAAGGAACGCTATTAGTGCCTAACTTTGTGTTGTACGAGTTACAATACATCGCGGATTCAGCGGATAGCATCAAACGAGTTCGTGGTCGGCGCGGCTTAGATATTTTGAATAAGCTACAAAGTGACCACATTATTCCAGTTGAAATGTATAAGGGTGATTTTGAAGATATCCCTGAAGTTGACACTAAATTAATTCAGTTGGCTAAAAAAGTGAACGGGGTCATTGTGACTAATGACTATAATCTCAACAAAGTCATTGAATTTCAAAATGTGCAGGTGCTTAATATCAACCAGCTTGCTAAATCCTTGAAACCACGGGTGATTCCGGGTGAAGAGATGACGGTCATGGTCGTTAAAAATGGTAGTGAACGGCAACAAGGGGTTGGCTATCTAGATGATGGGACCATGATTGTGGTCGAAGACGGTAAGTTCTACATCAATGAAAAGGTTGATGTGGTAGTTACGAGTGCCTTACAAACAGACGCTGGGCGGATGATTTTTGCCCGGTTGGCACATGCTAATCGTGGTATTTCAGCCAAGTCAGATAGTGATAAGGGGCATAGTAAGCCGTCTCATGAACGGTCGACGACTAATCAGCGGCATAAGTCGACGAAATCCTAGGCAAAACTTTATTTTTAAGGATAAACATTGTAAACTAAACTAGTAGTCTGTTTATTGGAACCGTTCGTGGTTACTGATGAGCGCGCTTCGGCAATTTTGCCGGAAAATGAATGCAAGTTTAGCATTTATATTGTAATAAAAATATGAAAGAGGCGTTAATGACATTGGCAAAGAGCAAGATTCGTGTGCGTTACGCACCAAGTCCAACTGGCCATTTACACATTGGTAATGCTCGGACAGCGTTATTTAATTATTTATTTGCCCGACATAATAAGGGTAAGTTCATTCTGCGGATTGAAGATACCGATTTGAAGCGGAATATCGCAGATGGCGAAAAGAGCCAAATGGATAATTTGGCTTGGTTAGGGATTGATTGGGACGAAGGTCCTGATAAGGGCGGCGATTTTGGTCCTTATCGTCAGTCTGAACGGAAGTCACTTTATGATCCTTTGATTCAACAATTGATTGATGAAGGTAAGGCTTACGAGTCTTACATGACCGAAGATGAACTACAAGCACAACGTGAAGCGCAAAAGGCGCGTAAAGAAATGCCACATTACGTGTATGAATTTAAAGGCATGACTGAAGATGAAAAAGCGGCTAAGATTGCAGCGGCTAAGGCAGCTGGGATTACGCCAGTTATTCGTTTCCACGTCCCTGAAGCACAGACTTATGCTTGGGATGACATGGTTAAAGGTCATGTTTCCTTTGAATCTAAGACTGTGGGTGGCGATTTCGTCATCAAAAAGCGGGATGGCATGCCAACGTATAACTTTGCCGTGGTAGTTGATGATCATTTGATGCAAATTAGCCATGTCTTCCGTGGTGATGATCACGTTGCCAATACGCCTAAACAATTAATGATTTATGAAGCCTTTGGGTGGGAAGCGCCTAAGTTTGGTCACATGAGCTTAATTATCAATACCGAAACGGGTAAGAAGTTAAGCAAACGTGACGAAACAGTGCTCCAATTCATCGAACAATATCGTGAATTAGGTTACTTACCAGAAGCGATGTTAAACTTCATTATCTTATTAGGGTGGTCACCAGTGGGTGAAAGTGAATTGTTCACCAAGCGTGACTTCATCAAGATGTATGATGAAACTCGCTTGAGCAAGTCACCAGCCGCCTTTGATGGTAAGAAGCTCGAATGGATTAACAATCAATATGTTAAAAAAGCGCCTGAAAATGAGATTTTTTCAATGTCAATCCAACAATTGATTAAGGCTGGTCGTTTACCTAAGCGTCCAGATATGAATACGATTGAATGGACCCGGACGTTAGTCTCATTATTTAAGCACCAGATGAGTTACACTGGTCAAGTAGTTGAATTATCCGACTTATTCTTTAATGGTCCCGCTGAAATCAATGATGAAGCGAAAGCTGAATTGGCAGTGGAAACGGCACCAACGGTTTTAAAAGAATTCCGGCAACGGATTGAAACGATTGATGTCTTTGAAGCTACTGAAATTCAAAAGACCATCAAGTCGATTCAAAAAGACACCAAGATTAAAGGTCGTCAATTATACATGCCAATCCGGATTGCAGTTAGTCATGAAATGCACGGTCCTGAATTACCAGAAACGATTGAATTATTAGGTCGTGAAACCACAATGAAGCATTTAGATGCAATGATTGCAACTTTAGCAAAATAACTGTTTGATAATAAGAGCAACCTTGCGAAGTCCTCAGAGAGCGACGGTAACTGTGAAGTCGTGATGCCGCAAGTTGCAGTGCGATTATCAGCTGAACAGGCGGGTGGCCGTTATCCCAGTAATGAGACCGGTCCGCCGGTGAAGCAAGAGTGGAAACACGCGTCAAGCGTCTTTTGTATCAGAGGAAGTTATTCCTTTGATATTAAAGGCGCTTTTTTGGCACCGGGCCGCAAGTAGGCCGGTGGCATGTTAAACTAAAGCAATCTAAAAATGAAAATTATGATGAGTTGAGAGGAGCTGGTCAGCAATGTTATCAGTATTTAATACCCTAACCCGGCAAAAGGAACCCTTTAAGTCAATTACCCCGGGTGTCGTTAAAATGTATGTCTGTGGTCCGACCGTTTATAACTATATTCATATTGGCAATGCCCGCTCGGCAATTGCTTTTGATACGATTCGGCGGTATTTAGAATATAGTGGCTATCAGGTTGATTATGTTTCCAACTTTACCGATGTCGATGACAAGATGATCAAGCGCGCGGCCCAAGATCAGACCACGGTGCCAGCGATTGCTGATCGGTTTATTAAAGCATTTATGGCGGATGCCAAAGCAGTCAATATTGAACCGGCGACGGCCCATCCCCGGGCTTCAGAAAACATTCCTGAAATTATTGCCTTTATTGAAGCTTTGATTGCCAAAGATTATGCTTATGAATCAGCTGGCGATGTCTATTATCGGACGCGACGGTTTAAAAACTATGGTCAGCTTTCTGATCAGCGAATTGATGATTTGGAAGTTGGCGCTAGTCAGCATACCGCTGATGAAGAAACGAATCGCAAAGCTGATCCAATTGACTTCGCACTCTGGAAAAGTGCGAAACCAGGTGAGATTTCATGGTCATCGCCGTGGGGTGCCGGTCGTCCAGGCTGGCATATTGAATGTTCAGTGATGGCGACGAAGTATTTAGGAGCGACGATTGATATTCATGGTGGCGGTCAAGATTTGGAATTTCCACATCATGAAAATGAAATCGCCCAGAGTGAGGCGAAGACTGGCCAAAAATTTGCTAACTATTGGTTACACAACGGGTTCGTCACGGTTGGTGATGACAATGAAAAGATGAGCAAATCTTTAGGTAATTTTGTGACGGTTCATGATATTATTAAACAGGTTGATCCGCAAACACTACGGTTCTTTATGGCAACGACCCAATACCGGCGGCCGATTCAGTATAGCCAGAAGAATTTAGCCGAAGCGGCAAATAATTTAAGTAAGTTACAAAATGCTTTTACCAACTTAACTTACCGGTTAAAAGATGCGGCGGCTGGTACCGATGCAACGGTGACCGCCCAACTAGCGACGTTAACGGCTCATTTTGTGACGGCGATGGACGATGATTTCAATGTGCAAAATGGGATTGCTGCGGTTTATGAATTAGCTAAGTTAGCGAATATCTATGCGGCTAAACCAGTCGTTCAAGTGGCAACGTTAAAAGCTTTGATTGCCCAATTAACTCAGTTGGTGCAAGTCTTTGGGGTTAACTTGAAGACTGAAACGACCACTTTAGCCGACGCTGATATCCAAGCGCTGATTGCGGCACGTGAGGCAGCTCGGCAAGCGAAAGACTTTGCCAAAGCGGATCAAATTCGTGATGAGTTAAAGGCCCAAGGGATCGTTTTAGAAGACACCCCCCAAGGGGTCCGGTTCAGAAAGGATTAATATGACAGTTGATTATCAACAATTAAATGGGATTGCCTTAGCCTATCTCGGTGATGCAGTTTATGAACCGTTTATTCGGCAACATTTAATTGAAATTGGGTATACTAAGCCCACGAAATTACATCACCATGCGACGCATTATGTGTCGGCTAAAGCGCAAGCAGCACTGATTAAACGGATGCAGGCTGAGGCGATTTTAACGGCAACCGAAACGGATGTTTTCAAACGTGGGCGGAATGCTAAAAGTCATACGTCGGCAAAACATACCGATGTGTTAACGTATCGAATTTCAACCGGCTTTGAAGCGATTTTTGGTTACTTACAGCTAACGGCGCAACCGGAACGAATTGCCACGTTAGCGAATTGGTGTATCACCCAAGTCGATGAAGGGAGGCTTTCAAATGTCAATTAATAATGAACAACCTACTAATGATCAAGAACCAGCTGATTTTGTGATTGGCCGTCATCCAGCGATGGCTGCCATTAAGAGTGAACAACAAATCAATAAAGTCTTTATTCAAAGTGGTCTACAAGCTGATGTTTTAAATGATATTGCTAAGATTGCTAAGAAACGTCATCTGATTGTCCAATATGTGCCGAAGCAAAAGTTAGATCGGTTAACCGATAACGCGAACCATCAAGGGGTTGCAGTTGGCGTGGCCGCTTTTGAATACGCGACCATCGATGACTTATTTGCGGTGGCAAAGGCGAAGCAAGAACCACCATTTTTCTTAATTTTGGATAATATTGAAGATCCCCATAATCTTGGTTCCATCATGCGGACTGCAGATGCAGCGGGGGCCCACGGCATTATCATTCCTAAGCGGCGAGCAGTGGGCTTAACAAGTACGGTCGCTAAGACGTCAACGGGCGCCATCGAACACGTCAAGGTTGCCCGGGTCACGAACCTTGTTCAAACGGTTAAAGAATTGCAGACGGCTGGCCTTTGGATTTTTGGGACCGCAATGGATGGCACCGATTATCGGCGTTGGGATGCTAGCGGTGCAGTTGGCCTGATTATTGGCAATGAAGGTAAGGGGATTTCACCGTTGCTACAAAAGACCGCGGATGAGATGCTCACGATTCCGATGATTGGCCATGTTCAGAGTCTAAATGCCAGTGTCGCAGCTAGTTTATTGATTTATCAAGGTTACACGTCGCGCCATCCGTTAGGAAATTAATAATGAAACAACAATTATTAATTGTGGATGCATATAATATGATTGGTAATTGGCCAGAATTGAATCGGCTGAAACAAAGCGATCGATTACCAGATGCGCGTGATGAGCTGTTGAACGTTTTGACCGAATATAAAAAAATCACTGGCTTAAATATTAGTGTTATTTTTGATGCGATGTATGTGCCGGGTAATTCAAAACGTTACCGGCAAGCTGATTTGGAAATTGTCTGGACGAGTAAAAATCAAACGGCTGATAGTTACATTGAAAAGTATGCCGCTGACCAACAATCACGGGTGATGCAAGTGACGGTTGCCACTAGTGATCAAGCGGAACAATGGGTTATTTTTTCAGAAGGGGCCTTGCGAATTCCGGCACTAGAATTGCGGAAACGCGTCCATGAAGCTTTGAAAGAAGTTCGGCATACTGCCGTGCGTAGTCAGGACTTAGGTTCAGTGCGAAAATCACCTTGGGATGCGCAACAATTGTCGGCTTTAGATCAATATCGGCAACAGTTAGAACGGGAACATTCGAAGCATCATCATTAGTCAATTTATTGCTGACAAAATTGTATTCTAATATGGCTCAATAATAAGTTGAAATTTAATTAATTGTTTAACTAGTTTTTAGTATAAATCAAAAACGTATGTTCGCTTGTGTCGTGTTAAAGCCCCGTGTATATTCAGTTTGCAGACACTGGACGATGCGGCTTCTGTAATTCAGAAACGGGGAATACGATTTGAACGAACAGCAATTAATTGCGTTAGCAGCACAAGGAGACAATCAAAGTATTATTGATTTAGCTGAACAATATTTGCCGGTAGTTTTAAAGTTGCGCCGCCAGTACTTTATCCGAAATTATGATGAGGATGATTGGTTACAAGAGGCCCGAATTGCGATTCATCGAGCCGCTAGTGAGTACGATCAACGGCATGCGTGTAGTTTTGGCGCTTTTTACCGGTTGTTATTGAATAACCAAGTCATTGATTTGATTCGGCGTTCGCAGGCCAAAAAACGGCATCCTGAACATGATATCTTATCTTTAGATATGGGAATGGACGATGGTAATGATGCCTTATTAGTAACCAATCTCATGGCAGTTGATATTGTGCACGTGCGCAATATCGTGGCTGAATTTGCGAAAGAATGTTCTAGCTTTGAAGGCCAAGTCTTTACCGCCTTACTAGCTGGCTATTCACCGCAATACATCGCCCGTGATTTAGATGTCGGTTTAGCACCGGTCACTAATGCGGCTGATCGTTGTCGCCGTAAGCTTCGTCAGCAATTAGCAAGCTAGCATTAAATTGACATTCGAAAAATTCCATGATACTGTTAGACCTGATAATTATGGAGGTAGTATCGATGGCACATAAGAAAATTGCACTGGCATGTACGGTTTGTGGTTCGCGAAACTATACGATTGATGCCAATCCTAATCGAACTAACCGCTTAGAAGTTAAGAAATTTTGTAAGTTCTGTGGACAACATACACTTCATCGTGAAACGCGGTAGGGGGACTAACTATGCGATTATTTAAGTTTTTTGGATTGGTCGGACACGAAATGAAAAAGGTCACTTGGCCAACTTGGCGAGAAAATCGGCGTGATTCATGGACGGTTATCTCAACCTCATTGTTCTTCGTGGCGTTTTTCGCGTTATTCGATTGGGTCATCCAATTGCTTTTAAACATGTTAACGGCTTTGCATTAATGGCCTTTTAGCAATAAATTTGTTATAATATGGTTATTGAAAGAAAAACTTCGTCTTGGCGAAGTTTTTTTGTTTTACTTAAAAGACATTCTTAAAGGAGTTTAATCATGGTCGAATCTGTTGAAAAGAAATGGTATGTGCTACATACTTATGCTGGTTATGAAAACAAAGTTAGTTCTAACTTGGAATCACGGGTCCAATCAATGGGCATGGAAGATAATATTTTCCGAGTGGTCGTGCCAGAAGAAGAATCTCATGAAGTTAAAAATGGGAAAGATAAAGTTGAAATGAAAAAGGTCTTCCCCGGTTATGTCTTAGTTGAAATGGTCATGACTGACCAAGCTTGGTACATTGTCCGGAATACGCCAGGGGTTACTGGATTCTTGGGGTCACATGGTCAAGGGAGTAAGCCAACGCCATTGTTACCAGAAGAAGCAGAAGATATTTTACATCAATTAGGTATGAGTGCGCGGCATACAGAACTTAACGTTGAAGTTGGCGAACAAGTGACCATCATTGATGGGGCCTTTTCAGGTTTGGCTGGTGAAATCACCGAAATTGATACTGAAAAGTTGAAATTAAAAGTCAATATCAACATGTTTGGCCGTGAAACGAGTACAGAACTTGATTTCGACCAAGTTGATCAAATTCAATAATTTTAAATAAGCTGGTGGGCAAGCATGTCACAATTAATTCTGATTATTATCGCGGTGATCATAATTGGCATGATCAGTCGCATCAGTTATAAGTTTTGGCAATATGGGCGACCACAGCATTTAGTGACTAGTCAGCAGCCGCAGACGGCCGATGACAGCGCAGTGACGTTGTTTATTCCCGGATATGCAGGGAATCGGTTCTCATTTGGACGGATGTTACAGCGGTTTGTCATGGGAAAAATTGCGAATAAGTCGTTGGTTGTTTGGATTGATCGCCATAATCATCCGCACGTAACCGGTCATTTAGATCCCTATCGACCGATGGTACAATTAATTTTTGCAACACCACGCGTGGCCGTCCGTGCCCAAGCAGCCGGGGTCCTAGCAGTAGTGAAATATTTATTGGCCCACGAACATGTACAGACCATGAATTTAGTCGCGCATTCCATGGGTGGGGTAGTTTTATTTCAATATTTAACGACTGCGGCGCGCTTGGCTAATTTGCCAGAGGTTCGCAAAGTGGTGACAATCGGGGCACCGTTTAACGATAGTGAAGTGGGTCAAAACACTTATCCGATTGAAAATCATCCCCTAACGGCGACTGGGCCAACAACAACGACCCCGGTTTATAATTACTTTTTACGGACGTTACAACAGTTGCCGAATACGATTTCGTATTTGAATATTGCGGGTAACATTGGTGATAAGTTTCAAAGTGATGGCGCCGTTGCGATGAATAGTGCCCTGTCATTACGCTTTTTATTGCGGACGACTGTTAATCGCTATCAAGAGTTTGTTGTGCATGGAAAAAATGCTCGGCATTCCCGATTGCATGAAAATTATGAGGTTGACCGGCAAATTATTCAGTTTTTATATCCGAATAAAATAAAAACGGTTGATGACGAAAAGTAGATATGCTACAATGATGCTTGTGCGTCACGTATGCACGTTCACGTGGGAGGAGCAAAAACTCTGCTCCATTTACCACATCACGGACTAAGGAGGAATGTCTCGTGGCTAAAAAAGTAGCTAACGTTGTTAAATTACAAATTCCTGCGGGCAAGGCAACACCAGCTCCGCCAGTTGGCCCAGCATTAGGTCAAGCAGGTATCAATATCATGGGCTTCACAAAGGATTTCAATGCGCGTACCGCTGATCAAGCAGGTATGATCATTCCCGTTGTGATTACGGTTTATGAGGATCGTTCATTCGACTTCGTTACCAAGACCCCACCTGCTGCCGTTCTTTTAAAGAAAGCTGCTGGTGTTGAACACGGTTCTGGTGAACCTAACACGAACAAGGTTGCTACGGTAACTGAAGCTCAAGTTAAGGAAATCGCTGAAACTAAAATGCAAGATCTAAACGCAGCTGACGTTGAAGCAGCTATGCGCATGATCGAAGGTACTGCTCGGAGTATGGGATTCACCGTCGAAGGCTAATTCAGTACCGAGAGTAGTCGGACACTTCATCAAAATGAATGTGTCAAGTGGGAGGAAATCTCCGTTTGAACCACATTTGCAAGGAGGAAAACACTTAGATGGCAAATAAAAGTAAACAATACCAAGACGCCGCTAAGCTAGTTGATCATGACAAAGCTTACGATGTAACTGAAGCGGTAGACTTGGTTAAAAAAATGGATTTCGCAAAGTTTGATGCAACCGTTGAAGTTGCTTTCAAATTAAACGTTGATACAAAGCAAGCCGACCAACAACTTCGTGGCGCGGTTGTCCTACCAAACGGTACTGGTAAAGAACAAACAGTTATCGTTTTTGCTAAGGGAGACAAAGCTAAAGAAGCTGAAGAAGCCGGTGCTGACGTTGTCGGTGAAGCCGACCTAGTTGGCCGGATTCAAGACGGTTGGTTAGACTTTGACGTTGCAATCGCAACCCCAGACATGATGGCCCAAGTGGGTCGTTTAGGTCGGGTACTTGGACCTAAAGGTTTAATGCCTAACCCTAAGACTGGGACTGTTACGATGGATGTTGCTAAAGCGGTTAACGATTCAAAAGCCGGTAAAGTAACGTACCGGACTGACCGTGATGGTAATGTTCACGTTCCTGTTGGCAAGGTATCATTTGATACTGACAAGTTAGTTGGTAACTTCAAGACCATTGAAGACACTATCATCAAAGCTCGTCCTGCCTCAGTACGTGGGACTTTCGTTCAAAACTTAGTTGTTACTTCAACATTTACGCCAGCCGTACGTGTTGACTTAGCTTCATTTTAAGGACAAAGTTTTTTAAAACAATTGACCGCTTAGGTGATCTGTGATAGATTACTAGAGGTTAAGTAATATCTCTACCTAAGACTCAGGTGGCTTAACGGCCTCAAACATACCTGCCGAGGACATTGTTTTTCTCTATGTCTTGGTGGACATAGGGATTTTTTTATAAATCCCTGAACCAAAATTCTGGGAGGTGAATCTATTGAGTAAAGAAACTGTTGCTATTAAAGCAAAAGAAGTCGAAGAAGTTACGGCACAATTAAAGAGCGCTGTATCAGCTATTGTAGTTGATTATCGTGGTTTAACTGTTGAACAAGTAACTGACTTACGTAAGCAATTGCGTGAGGCCGGTGTCAAGATGCGCGTTATCAAGAATAAAATCATGGTACGGGCTGCTGAAAAAGCTGGTTATGCTGACATGAATGATGTCTTTTCTGGTCCTACGGCGGTGGCCTTCTCTGAAGAAGATCCCGTTGCTCCAGCTAAGATTTTAGCTAACTTTGCTAAGACAGCTGACGCCCTTCAACTTAAGGGTGGCGTGATTGAAGGCAAAGTTGCCTCTCTTGAAGAAGTTCAAGAATATGCAACCTTACCATCACGTGAAGAATTATTGGCAACTATTGCTAATATGTTACAAGCACCTGTTCGTAACGTGGCATACGCTGTTAAGGCGGTTGCTGAAAAGGGCGACGAAGACGCAGCTTAGGCTGTTGGTGTAAACAAAAAAATTAATTTCATACAAAATGGAGGAACATAAAATGGCTTTTGATAAAGACACTATTATCAACTCATTAAAAGAAGCTTCAATTTCAGATTTAAACGACTTAGTTAAGGCTATCGAAGAAGAATTCGATGTCTCAGCTTCAGCACCAGTTGCTGTTGCTGGCGCTGCCGGTGGCGATGCTGCTGCAGCTAAGGATTCATACGATGTTGAATTAACTGAATCTGGCGACCAAAAGGTTAAGGCTATTAAAGCCGTTCGCGATATCACTGGTCTTGGCTTGAAAGATGCTAAGGGCCTTGTTGATGGCGTTCCTTCAATCGTTAAAGAAGGCGTCTCAGAAGACGAAGCTAACGATATCAAGGCTAAACTTGAAGAAGTTGGTGGCGTTGTTACCCTTAAGTAATTTAATTACTTAAGCGGACTACGCTGGACCACGCTAACCATGGCAACATGGTGGCGTGGTTTTTTGTATAAGCTAAAAAATCTGGATCAACGCAAATACCCGCTAATTGTTTGGCTATTTGCCTAACGATTAGCGGGTATTTGCGTTGACGACAGTTTGCTTAATAACCGGGTGGTTAGTTAGCGGATCATTTTAATTAGCAACACGGCTGGTTCCAGTTTGATAATTTAACGTCATGCCATTTTGTACATTGAAGATGTAAACATTAAAGCTAACAGCCGAACTATCAATGGATTGGGCCCGCATTTGCACGCCACTAGCCAATAAATTGTCAGCTTTAAAGATTGGTTTCACTTCGTAACGCACGTAGTGGTCCGGGCTAGCGTGTAAATAGTTGGCAACTTGGTTTTCATAAGTAACCATTTCGGGATCATTCAGTGAGCGGGTCCCAGTAATGAGGTTTTTCGGGTTATTATTTTGCCCGGTTAATTGATAACCAATCAAGTGACTACGATTATATAACCATCCACTGGCAATTCGCTTATTATGCCAACCAGTAGGGGCAACTGTTAAGGCCGTTCGTTTAGTTGTGGGCATCAAACTTTGATTTAATAAGGCGCCTGCAGTGGTCGGGCGATTTAATCGGTCTAAGTCACCATACTTTTGCCAGGCACCATTGCGAGTCGTTAAGTCCGCAGCACTAAAGGCTGGATTATTCGCGTTGATGGTTACGGTCGGGTGACCTTGATACTGCTGATTGGCTAACGCAGTGTTAGTTGGGTTACCGCTAGTCTTCATCGTGGTCGCCGCGGTTGTTTTAGTAGCCCCATCAGTCTTATTCTGTGCTTTTTGATGATCAATGGTGGTTTTACGACTGGTTAATTTTTGAGCTGTTTTTTTCAAACTAGCAGTGGAGCGCTGATTAGCGGCAATTAAATCTGCTAACTTAGTATCATGCTTAACTGTGATATGATGCGTTTTTTTGACAATTTTTGTTTTAGTTACCGTCTTAGGTTTAGTGGCAGCCGTGCTGTTAAGATTAAAAGCCCCTAGACTTAGTAGTAACAAAATGATAATGGGCCAGCTGTGTCGCAAGAACCGTTTTCCCCGTAAATGCCGCCGTTGGTAAAGATGCCAGCTCCAATAAATAGCGCCGATTAATAATAAATATCCCATAGTTAGTTAGACTCCTTTATTAGCGTAATGATTTGCGATAGCCGGCTGCTTGAGCAGCTTCCTCAGTAGAAAAGTAACTAACATTTTTCTCTGCCATACGGTAGTTATGGTCCGTCTCAACATGATAGATTTTAGAATGCGTATTACCAACAATCCGGCCAGGTTGGGCAGTATCGGTGTCGCCACTAAAGCGATTGGTACTGGTCGCTTTAGTGGTTTGGGTTGATGTGGCGGTGGCTGCTTGCTGTGAGGCAGCTTTTGAAGCCTCATGACTGCTACTAACGCTGGCTGCCAGTACGGAACTCGTACTAGTAGCCAGCGAAGATGACGCAGCGACTGATGCTGAGTGTGCCGATGATTGACTGGCAGTTAGCGCACTCGATTGTGAGCTGGCTTGGGTTAAAGTCGAAGACTGTTGACTGAGTTGTTTGGCCGAAGCGGCATTAGCTCGACTGACAGCTTTAGCTGATGACCAAGCTGCAGTATCTGCGGCAGTCCGTTTGCTGACATAGCTTGTTTTAGTCCGGGTGACAATCTTAGGTGTGGTAGTGGCCGTTGACTGCGCGCAACCACTTAGAATCGTCAGACTTAAAAGTGCAATTAAAACAGGTTTTCCAAAATGCATAAAGTACCCCTCCAAAGTATGATAATCATATTATACAAGAACGGATTACGTTGGGTAAAGTGGTAATTTAATAAAAATGCTTAAATACGCAAAAATAGGCATTTTTCCTTAATTTTAGAAATTATGATTAATAACTGACAGGCGATTGGTTTACGGAACTTAATTATGTGAGTTAATCAAAGCCATGATGATGAGACTGTAAACTAGTTTTAAAACTTGGGTGGAAGGTTGTATAAATGAAATAAGATTGCGATAATAAGAGCAATAACGGTATTGGGGGAATTTTTTTGAAGGCGATGATACAAAAAGTGGGGGCCAGCTTAAATAAACGGCTGGGCTTAATTAAGGCCTTATTTGTCTTTTCAGTTTTACTATTTGTTATTACTGAAGTGGGTAAGATTGCTAAAGAAGTAAGTGGGGCTCAATTAGGAACGGCACTAGCTTCACAAAGTTGGTGGCATTTATTAAGTATGGTTGTGATTGGGATGGTGGCGGTAACGCCCATGCTGACCTATGACGTCATGATTACGAAATTTCTGCCGAACCACTATTCGCTGGGATATATTTTTAAAGCCGGATGGATTACGAATACTTTTACGAATATTGGGGGCTTCGGCGGTGTACTCGGGGCCTCATTGCGGGCCAATTTCTATAACAAAGGTGCCAGCAAAAAACAGATTGTCTTCGCCATCTCTAAAATTGCCTTATTCTTAGTGTCGGGATTATCGCTTTATTGTATGATTTCATTGATTTTGGTCTATGGTTTTGGCATCGGCCAAGTTTACCGTAGTTATTGGATTTGGTTGGTTGGTGGTTCTTTGTATTTTCCAGCGGTCTTTATCTTTACCCGGGTCAATGATTCAGCTTTCTTTGAAGGACTAACGCTAGGTAATGTTGTCCGCTTATTAAGCGGTTCATTTGGAGAATGGACGGGCTGTGTCCTATTCTTTTTACTAATTGGTAATTTTATGCAATTACCAATTGATTTTGCGGCGGTTGTGCCTTTGTTTGTGATTGCCTCAGTCGTTGGGGAAGTATCGATGGTTCCTGGTGGGATCGGTTCATTTGATGTATTTATGATTTTTGGACTGGGAGCCGTTGGGGTCTCACGGCCAGATGCGGTCGCTTGGTTATTGTTTTATCGGCTATTCTATTACATTATCCCATTTGCGATTGGGTTAGGGTTATTCACACATGATACCGGTCGACGCTTGAATCAACATTTAGAAGGTATTCCAAAGGCAGCATTACAACGTTTTGCTCAAATGGCGTTAACTGTTTTTCTTTATGTTTCCGGTTTTTTGATGTTGTTAATGTCGACGGTTCCTAATTTTGCCTATAATAATAAAATTTTCTTGCAGGTTTATCCGTTTACCTTTTTCTTTATTAATCAGGCTAGTAGTATTGTGATGGCCTTTTTATTGATTGGGGTTGCGCTAGGGACAGCCGGTCGTGTCAAAAAAGCTTTTTGGCCAACGGTGATTGTTTTACTGATTGCAATTTTAAACACGATTCGTTGGCTAGTGGTGTATGACGCTATTTCCATGAAGTTTATTATCTTTTTAGTGATTATTTTAGCCCTAGTTGCATTATCGAAGCAGGCCTACTATCGCCGCCGGCTGGCACTCTCGTGGGGGCAACTGCTGTGGGTAGGTTGTGTTTACGTGATTACGTTTGTGTTGTATACGATTGTGGGCGTTTATAATGCCCCCCAGATTCATCATCGCCATGCGGTGCCGGAAGCCTTGTTTTTCCCCTCGCAAAAACTATGGTTATTCGGCGTCATTGGTTTAGTCATTGCGGCTTTGATTTTAGTCGCCATGAATCGTTATTTTGCGAATGGTCATAACGCGCGGCTGGGCTTGAAGTTGGATCTTGAACGCGTTAAGCACGTGATTGCAACAGCTGGTGGCAATGAGATCTCCCACTTAGCTTTTTTGAATGATAAATTGGTTTATTACTATCAGGCCGCAGGTGAAGACCAGCTTATCTTTCTATACCAACAGAAGGCTGACAAGCTGATTCTGATGGGCGAGCCATTCGGAAACCAAGCCTATCTTCAGCCGGCCTTAGAACAGCTCATGGATGATGCTGACAGCGATGGGTATTCATTAGTCTTCTATGAAATTAATGAAACTTTGACGATGCGATTACATGAAATGGGTTTTGATTTTATTAAGACTGGCGAGGAAGGCCATGTCAAACTGGCTGACTTTAGCTTGGCCGGTAAACGGCTCCGTGGTGAACGGGCTTTGATGAATAAGTTCACACGGGATGACTATCAGTTTGAAATCTTGCAGCCACCATTTTCAGCGGCGACGATGGCGGCATTAAAAGCCGTTTCAGATAGTTGGCTTAATGGCGAGGCTGAAAAAGGATTTTCGTTAGGGTTCTTTGATGAGACATACTTGAATCAGGCCCCGATTGCGGTGGTTTATAACCCTGAGCATCAACTGGTAGCCTTTGCTAATTTGATGCCACAGGGGAATGACAAAATCGCGTCGATTGATTTGATGCGATCAAGTGCGGCCGCACCATCGGGAATTATGGATACGGTTTTTGTACATCTCTTTGAACAAGCACGAGCCCAAGGGTTTGCTTACTTCAACATGGGGATGGCGCCGCTGGCTGGGGTCGGCGTTTCACGGTACAGCTTCATTCAGGAAAAAATTGCACATCTGATTTATGAATATGGCTATCAATTGTACGGTTTTCAAGGGTTGCGGTCGTATAAAGAAAAATACGTTACGGCATGGGCGCCTAAATATATCGCTTACCGGAAACGGAATTCATTGATTTTTACGATTTTACAATTATTGCAAGTGGTTAACACACGTCAAAAGAAACGTGCCGAACGCCATTTGTTACTTGGACCAAAATGGTTTCAAAATTTGAATCATCATCGTTAATAGCCAAAAAGAAGCACTTCAAGAACTGATAAAATTCTTGAAGTGCTTCTTTGTCAGCAAGCTTAATTAGTATATTTGGGTGGGAGGACATGATGATAGTTTTCTAAACCGGTAAAAATTTCGCTCAAATTATGACCATTGATGAAGAGGTTCAGATTTTCAACCGGCGCAAAGCCCATCTTGGTGCTAGTGGCTAGCATCTGTACCAAGTTATCGTAAAAACCGTTAATATTATAAAGTGCAATCGGTTTTTGGTGAATATCGATTTGACTCCAAGAGAGCATTTGCAAAAATTCTTCAAAAGTGCCGAAGCCACCAGGCAGTACGATAAAGGCATCTGCTAAGTGTAGCATTTTTTCCTTACGTTCAGTCATCGTACTAGTTTCAATGAAAGTCGTCACGTTTTTTAAAGCTAATTCGCGTTCAACTAGAAAGCGGGGAATAATACCAATAACACGGCCGCCAGCATCGAGGGTGGCCGTGGCTACTTTACCCATCAGACCATGGTTACCGCCACCATAAATTAGCTGATAATCATGATCAGCTAAGTACTGACCTAAGGCAATTGTTTTGGTGGTAAAGTCGGGGTCTAAGCCAGAATTAGAGCCGCAAAAGACACAAATATTATGAATTGACATGGGTTATTCATCCTCCATCGTAAAAAATTAAAAAGTAGCGGCGACGAGACCAAGTCCCGAAGCCGCTACTTTACTGAACTTTAATGCGTTTAATTAAAGCGAATCGCCTGGTTCACCAATATCGTAATCAGTGTCTTGCATTGCTTCAACTTGGCCCAAACGATAGCCATTCCCAACTTGTGAGAAGAAGTCATGGTTTGATGTCCCCGTTGAAATACCGTTCATAACGACTGGGTTAACATCTTCAGCCGTATCTGGGAAGAGGGCATCTTGACCTAAGTTCATCAACGCCTTATTGGCATTGTAGCGACTAAAGGTCAAAACTTCATCTGACCAGCCGATTTGATCGTAAACCAAATGAACATAATTTTCTTCATTTTCATAAAGCTTGTATAAGAAGTCGAACATCCAGTCTTTAAATTCAGCCTGGGCCTTTTCAGAACGATTCTTGAAGCCTAATTGGAATTTATAACCAATATAAGTGCCATGGACACTTTCGTCCCGTAAAATTAATTTAATAATTTCAGCAACGTTTGGTAATTGATTATGCCCCAAATAGTAAAGTGGCGTGTAAAAGCCAGAGTAGAATAAGAAGGTTTCCAAGAAAACGTTCGCGACTTTCTGCTTTAATGGATCTTCATCGAAGTTATCATATAATTTATAAATCCATTTGGCTTTGTTTTGGAGATATTCTTCACTGTCACTCCAGTCAAAGATTTCGTTGATTTCATCAGGCGTATTTAACGTTTCAAAAATCGTTGAATAACTTTTAGCATGGACTGATTCCATGAATTGAATATTGTTTAAAACCGCTGTTTCATGGGGCGTCACAATGTGTCGCCGCAGTGATTGTAGGCCATCTTGTGATTGTAAGGTGTCCAGTAAAGTTAAGCCACCAAAAACGTGACCGACGACCCAACGATGATCGTCATCTAAATCGCGCCAGTCCGCAATATCATTGGAAACTGGAATTCGGGTATCTAACCAAAATTGTTCGGTTAATTTTTCCCACGTACTTTTATCAATTGCATCTGAAACTTGATCCCAGTTAATCGCTTTGTAATTGCCATTGCTGAGTAATTTTTGGTAATATGCCAAGTCTGTTGCCATAGCGAGTGTCCTCCTAGAGATTTAGTGTGCTAAATGACGCAGCTTTCACATTCATTGACGCCAACTTCACCATCGTCATCCGTAAAGGTCCGGATATAGTAGATTGACTTAATCCCTTTCCGGTAAGCATAATTCCGGAGGATATTTAAGTCACGAGTCGTCATTTTGTCAGTCCGGCCGTCTTTCCATTCATATAAGCCGGCTGGAATGGTTGACCGCATGAAGAGTGTTAAACTCATGCCTTGATCAACGTGTTGCTGAGCAGCGGCGTAAACATCAATGACTTTACGCATGTCAGTATCATAAGCAGACTTATAATAATCAATTGTATCATTAGATAGGTAAGGAGCGGGATAATAGATCTTACCAATTTTCTTTTCTTGCCGTTCTTCGACCCGGTTGATGATGGGGTGCAAGCTAGCAGTCGTGTCATTAATGTAGGAAATTGAGCCATTTGGTGCAACGGCCATCCGGTTTTGATGGTATAAACCATCGCGCATGACATCGGTTTTTAAGGCCGCCCAGTCAGCTTTAGTTGGAATGAAGATACCGTCAAATAAAGCGGCAGTCTTAGCAAATTTTGGTTGCCAAGCTTGGTCTAAATACTTATCGAAATAAGTGCCGTCCGCATATTTTGATTTTTCGAAATTCACAAAAGTCGTGTGGCGTTCGCGAGCAATCGTGTTAGATGCCTTTAACGTCCAGTAGTTTAGCAATAAGAAGTAGATATTTGTGAAGTCAACGGCTTCTTTGCTCCCATATTCCATCTGGTTCTTGGCGAAGAAGGCATGTAAGCCCATGGCGCCCAAACCAATCGTATGTGCTTGATGATTTCCTTTTTGAATAGAAGGCACAACGTCCACGTTGGAATTGTCGGTAACAAAAGTTAGTGCGCGGACCATTGCGGCGACCGAATGACCAAAGTCAGGTGATTGCATTAAGTTAACAATATTAGTTGAGCCTAAGTTACAACTAATATCAGTTCCCATCTTTTCGTATTCTTGTTGATCATTAATGAGTGAAGGTGTTTGAACCTGCATGACTTCAGAACAAAGGTTGCTCATAACGATTTTGCCATCAATTGGGTTAGCCCGGTTAGCGGTATCAATATTAACGACGTATGGATAGCCAGATTCTTGTTGTAATTTACTGATTTCATTTTCAAGATCACGGGCCTTGAGCTTGGTCTTTTTGATGTTAGGATTCTTGACCATGTTGTCGTATTCTTTAGTGATATCAACATAGGAGAATGGCACGCCATATTCGCGTTCGACACCGTAAGGGCTGAATAGATACATATCAGCATCAGTTTTAAGGAGTTCGTAAAACTTATCAGGTACTGTTACACCAAGGGAGAGGGTCTTTAAGCGAATCTTTTCGTCAGCATTTTCTTTCTTAGCCGACAAGAAGGCGATAATATCTGGGTGGAAGACACTGAGATAAACCACGCCGGCACCTTGGCGTTGACCAAGTTGGTTGGAATAAGAAAAGCTGTCCTCCAATAACTTCATCACAGGAACGACCCCACTAGCAGCACCATCAATGTGTTTGATCGGGTCGCCAGCGCCACGTAAATTACTTAAGTTAATTCCGACCCCGCCACCAATTCGGGATAATTGGAGAGCTGAGTTAATTGTCCGACCAATGGCATTCATGTCATCGGTTGATTGGATTAAGAAACAAGAGATTAGTTCACCACGTCGTGCACGTCCGGCATTTAAAAAGCTTGGGGTTGCGGGTTGGTAACGTTGATGGATAATTTCGTCGGCTAAGTTTAATGCCAATTGTTCGTCGCCATCAGCAAAGTACAAGGCATTCATAGCAACCCGGTCGATAAAGTTTTCTAAGTAATAGTCACCATCATCAGTCTTTAAGGCGTATTGTGCGTAGAATTTATAAGCGGCCATAAACGTCTTGAATTTAAAATCTTGCGTTTTCAAATAGGCGTATAATTTTTCAATAAAACTAAATTCGTATTTTTCGATGAAACCCGTTTCCAAGTAGTCATGGTCTAATAAATAATCAAAACGCGCTTTGAGACTAGGAAATTGCTTGGTATTAGGTTGGACATTCTGTACCAGAAAGGCTGCTAGGGCATCTTGATCTTTGTTCAAAGGAATCTGATTGTTGATTGGAATGTTGATTTCGTTATTTAAATCATAATAGGTAACATCTTTTAAGTCTTTCAGGCTCATAGGGATTCCTCTTTCTTTCAAAATAATTAACTATTGGCTAAAATGGACGACCCACAATCAATAGGAAACTAGTGATTGTGGGTCGGTTTTAAAAAATGATGTTCATTCGGTTTAAAGATACAAAAATAAACGGTGTTAGACAGCTAATTGTTTCAATTCGTCAGGACGGAAGCCAGCAATGCTACTTTCGCCATTGATTTCAACAACAGGTACGGCTTGGAAGCCTTGGTCTTTTAAATAGTCAACATACTCAGGATTGACGTTAATATTTTTCTCTTCAAATGCAATATTGTGTGCGGTCAAAAATTTCTTAGTCATCTTGCATTGCATACAATTATTTTTCGTGAATACTGTTACTTTTTTCATTTCAAATCACCCTTAATTCGTTTAATCGATAAATTTAGTATACAACAAGCTAGGGAAAATACAATCAAAAAACACAACATCTCGTGGATGAAAAAGTTTCAAACCACAAGATGTTGTGTTAGGACCGGCTTTTAACCGTCGTTTAAATTTATTTAAAATAATTGTCGTTATTTCGTGGAATCAGGTATCATAGATGTAGCCTAAAAATTAGAGGAAAAAATTATGACCAACTATTATTATACACACAATCCAGATATTGTGCATGCTGAAAAACAATGGAATTTTGAAATCTTTGATCATCAGTTTAAATTTACGACTGACAATGGTGTTTTTTCCAAGCGGACCGTGGATTATGGGTCCCGAACATTACTGTCAGCTTTTGAGCCAACCGATTTGCCAACCGGAAATATTTTGGATTTAGGAACGGGTTACGGTCCGATTGGGTTGGCCTTAGCCTATCAATCGCCACAACGGACCGTTGATATGGTTGATGTGAATGAGTTAGCGCTAAGCTTGGCGCGTCAGAACGCAACTTTAAACCAATTGACCAATGTTAATGTGTTCACTTCTGATTGTTATGAGCAAGTGACCACGACTGATTATGCGGCGATTGTGACTAATCCCCCCGTGCGTGCTGGTAAAACGGTGGTGGCAGCAATGCTGACTGGTGCGTTGCCCCATTTAGTTACGGGTGGAACCTTAACCGTGGTCTTACAAAAAAAGCAAGGGGCGCCCTCAGCCAAAAAGATAATGACGGCGACTTTTGGTAACTGTACGATTATTAAGAAAGACAAAGGCTACTACATTTTGCAAAGTGTAAAGGAGGGATCACTTGATCGCTAGTGAACCAGAAAAATGGATGTTAGAAGCGTTACATGAGGCCAAGTTGGCTAGCTTAATTGGTGAAGTGCCAATTGGCGCTGTGATTGTGCACGATGGTGAAATTATTGGTCGGGGCCACAATTTACGTGAGCATGGTCAAGACGCTACGTTACATGCCGAAATCATGGCGATTCAAGAAGCCTGCGAGTATCTACACAGTTGGCGCTTGGAAGACTGTCAGATTTATGTCACGTTAGAACCTTGTATCATGTGTAGTGGCGCTATTTTAAATGCACGGATTCCAGAACTTTATTATGGTGCTCGTGATCCTAAGGCCGGCGCGGTCCATAGTTTGTATCATTTAATGGCTGATGACCGGTTGAACCATCAAGTGACGGTGCATGAACGGATCTTGCCACGGCCCGCGGGCGAGTTATTAGAAAACTTTTTCCGAGATATTCGTAAACGCCAAAAGGCTGCTAAAAAGGCGCGCCAGCAAGCGACTGAAAAAAATTAAGCGGATGGCTAGCATTCTGTGCTTAAATCAT
Organism: Lactobacillus sp. CBA3606; assembly: GCF_002970935.1. Lineage (NCBI taxonomy): Bacteria > Bacillati > Bacillota > Bacilli > Lactobacillales > Lactobacillaceae > Lactiplantibacillus > Lactiplantibacillus kimchii. Next base: position 2,130,548 of record NZ_CP027194.1, read on the forward strand.
GTATTATAGTATTTGCCGCAAGGCCTTAAGGCAAGGGTGGATTTACGAATCGTGTCAGGTCCGGAAGGAAGCAGCACTAAGTTTGCTTCATCTTGTGCCTTAAGTTTTTATGAAATGTAACAGCTCTTAGCCATTCGGTTGAGAGCTTTTTATTTAAATTAATGTTGTTATGAATTGAGCCAGTTGGCTAGTGAGAGAGGAAGATTCGCATGTATCGGGCATTATATCGGGTGTGGCGACCACAACGGTTTGACGAAATCGTCGGTCAACAGATGATTACGCAAACGCTAAAAAATGCGATCATGACCCACCAAACGAGTCATGCGTATTTGTTCACCGGACCACGGGGCACTGGGAAAACGTCCGCGGCTAAGATTTTTTCAAAGGCGATTAACTGTCATCATTTAGTTGATGGTGAGCCTTGTAATCAATGTGAAACGTGCGTGGCAACAACTAAAGGTCAATTGAATGATGTCATTGAAATTGATGCGGCTTCTAATAATGGGGTCGAAGAAATTCGAGATATTCGGGATAAGGCTAAATATGCGCCAACGCAGGCGGATTATAAGGTTTACATCATTGATGAAGTGCATATGTTATCGACTGGTGCGTTCAATGCCTTGTTAAAGACGTTAGAAGAACCACCGGCTAACGTGATTTTTATTTTAGCAACCACGGAACCACACAAGATTCCGTTGACGATTATTTCGCGGACCCAACGGTTCGATTTTCGGCGGATTACCGCTAAAGATAGCTATGACCGAATGGTTTATATTTTGGACCAAAAGCAAGTGACTTATGATGAAAAGGCGTTACGAGTCATTGCGCAAGCTGCCGAAGGTGGAATGCGAGATGCGTTGAGTATTTTGGACCAAGTGATTTCTTTTGGCGACAATACAGTCACTTTAGATGATGCCTTGATGGTTACGGGTAGTGTGACCAAGACTTTGATTGCAGATTATGTTGAAGCAGTAACCAGTCAACAAACTAAGCCGGCATTGGAAACGATGCGGCAAATTTTGCAAGCAGGCAAAGATGCTAATCGGTTCATTGAAGATTTGATTAGTTACACACGAGATGTGTTACTCTATCAACAAGCACCCGAAATGGTCGATAGTGTGGCGATGGGAGAAAATGATGATCGGTTCCAAGCCTTTGCCAAGCAGATTGATGCGGAAGTCTTGTATCAGATGATCAAAACGTTAAATGATATTCAACAACAGATGCGTTTTACGACCCATCCGGATGTTTATCTAGAAGTCTTAACGGTTAAGCTAGCGCAGTTGACACCAGCGACTGGGGTCCAATCGGCACCTGCTATCGTAGGGGCAGATGATCCGACAATTCAGCAATTGACCACGAAAGTCGATCAGTTACAAACCGAATTAACGACGCTTAAAGCCCAAGGTATCACGACTAATCAGAGTCAGCCGAAGCGGGTTAAGCAGGCCACTAATAGTAATGGCCCAGCGGTTAAAAAAGTAAATGTTAGTCAAATCTATCCGATTTTAGGTGCGGCAACCAAAGCCGATCTGTTAAAGATTCGCGAGGTGTGGGCAGACTTAATGAATATTTTAAGTGTGACGCAGCGGGCATTAATGCATGTTTCAAAACCGGTTGCTGCCAGCGATGAAGGGGTCGTGGTCGCATTTGACTATGCCTTTTTATATCAAAAAGCGATTGATGATCAAGTCTTGATGGCTGCCTTAAGTAATGGGTTAGCGCGGTTGATGGGAACGGCACCAAAAGTCGTCTGTGTTCCAGAAGAACAGTGGCCGCAGTTGCGTAAGGATTACTTAGCGACACACCAGCCAGATGGTGGTGCGTCGCCAGCTAAGCCGGAGCAGCCGGCGGTAGTGGCGCAAGCCGAAGCAATGTTTAGTGGGATTGTTGAAGTTAAAGCAGATTAAAAATTGAAGGGAATTGATGAATAATGATGCGTGGTATGGGTAATATGCAAAATATGATGAAGCAAATGAAGAAAATGCAACAAGATATGTCCGTTGAACAAGCGGCTTTAAACGAAGCAACTTTTACGGGGAGTGCTCCGGATGAGATGGTTAAAGTGACGTTTACTGGTGATAAGAAAATGCAAGATATTACGATTAAACCAGCTGCCGTTGATCCTGATGACGTGGACATGTTACAAGACTTGGTTCTAACTGCGGTAAATGATGCGTTAGCTCAAGTTGATGCCCAAACACAAAGCACGATGGGCAAGTATACCAAAGGCTTGCAGTAGTCGAAAACAGGTAGTGAGGTAAGCAAATGCAATATCCAGAACCAATTGCAAAGTTAATTGATAGTTACATGAAATTACCAGGGATTGGCGGTAAAACGGCGACCCGTTTGGCCTTTTATACCATCGATATGGATGGTGATGATGTCACTGAATTTGCGAAAGCCTTAGTGGCCGCAAAACGTGATTTACATTTTTGCAGTATTTGTGGCAATATCACAGAAGATGATCCTTGTGTGATTTGTAAAGATAAGTCGCGTGATCAAAGTGCTGTTCTAGTGGTTGAAGAAGCCAAGGATGTAATGGCTATGGAAAAAATCAAAGAATACCAAGGCCTATATCATGTTTTGCATGGTGTTTTATCACCAGTTGATGGTAAGGGGCCCGAAGATATTAATATTGCGAGCTTATTAAAACGGCTGCAACAAAATGAAGCGATTAAAGAAGTCATCATTGCAACCAATGCTACGCCTGAAGGTGAAGCGACAGCCATGTATATCTCACGGCTCGTGAAGCCGGCTGGGATTAAGGTAACCCGGTTAGCGCATGGCTTATCTGTTGGTAGTGATATCCAATATGCGGATGAGATGACCCTCTTTAAGGCCGTTGAAGGTCGGCAAGAGATGTAAGTGGGGGTGAAACTAATTTTTAAGCGACGACAAAAAATTAAGCACCCCAAGGCAACGTATGATCAACAGTTATTGACATTACTCAATGCTGCCAAAGTTGATTGGGATCGTGCGAAGCAAAATGAAAAAGCAATTTATGATAACAATACGAGTGAATTAGTGACCCAAACGGTATTGGCACGTGCCAAGTATTTATATTTGTACCGTGAAGCGCGTCGGCGTCAAGTTCACGGTAATCAAATTCAACGTTCAGTCATTGATAAATAGGATTAGACTTAGGCGGTACGTTTTTTAACGTAGCGCTTTTTAGTTATAATGAGGCGAAAAACACAATTGATAGTGGTTAATGCAGTGAAATAAAGCTTTTAAATACTCTCACTAGTGGTGAACGCATTAGACATGCTTGCCACAATCAAGTACAATTATGACAATATGGATTATTAGATGGGATTGGGAATTGTGACAGGAAAGTTAGTAACCTTTGAAGGGCCCGATGGTGCGGGTAAGACCTCGGCCTTAACCGCATTAGTTGCCAAGATAGCCCCGCAGTTAGGCGATCAATTGGTCGTTACACGGGAACCGGGTGGTAATCAAATTTCAGAAGCGATTCGAAAAATAATTTTGGATCGGCATAATACGGCGATGGATGATCGAACTGAAGCCTTGTTGTATGCGGCAGCTCGGCGCCAACATTTGGTGCAAAAAATTCTACCTGCTTTAGCCCAAGATAAGTTGGTACTGTGTGATCGATTTATTGACAGTTCGATTGCCTATCAAGGTGCAGGTCGGGGGATTGGTGAACAAGCCGTCGAAGAGATGAATCAATTTGCTACGGCGGGGTTAACGCCTGATTTGACCTTGTATTTTGATGTTGATGCGGCAGTGGGCTTGCAACGTATTCAAACGCATCGTCAAAATGAAATCAATCGCTTAGATGTGGAAGCCTTGAGCTTTCATCAACGGGTACAGGCGGCTTATTTACAATTGTTAGCTCAGTATCCAGCGCGGATTAAACGGGTAGATGCAAGTCAACCGTTAGCGCAAGTTGTCACGCAAGCCCTGCAAATTATGACGACACAATTACCGCAATATTTTACCACTGAGGGGAAGTCGAAATTATGAAATTAATTATTGCCATTGTTCAAGATAAAGATAGTAACCGCCTCAGCAGTCAATTTATTGAAGCCAATGTGCGGGCCACGAAATTGTCGACGACGGGCGGCTTTTTACGTTCCGGAAATACGACGTTCATGATTGGGATTGATGATGACCGCGTCGATGAAGTTTTAGCCATGATTAAGCACACCAGTCATGCCCGTGATCAGTTTATGACGCCACCAGTTAACCTTGATGTCACGATGGATGGCGCTTCGGCCTATCCGGTTGAAGTTCAAGTTGGTGGGGCCACTGTGTTTGTTTTACCAATTGATCAATTTCACCAATTTTAAAGTTTAAGGTGGTTAATAATGGTAACAACTGATGAATTAACAACGACCTTAACGGCAAAGCAGCCGGCACTATTGGCTGCTTTTAAACATATTATTACGCAGCAACATTTAGCCCATGCTTATTTATTTGCTGGCATGGCAGGGGCTGGTCAACATGAATTAGCTATTTGGATTGCCCAACGGTTATTTTGTCACCATGTTGTGGCGGATGAACCAGATGGGACCTGTGATGAATGCTTACGAATCGCTAACGGCCAACATCCCGATATTGTGACGGTTGCGCCGGCTGGTCAAAGTATTCATGTGGATCAAGTTCGTTACTTAAAAGCAGAGTTTTCTAAAAGTGCGGTGGAAGGTAATCGAAAGATTTTTATTATTTCAGATGCCGAAAAAATGACAGCGAGTGCGGCTAATAGTCTATTAAAGTTTATTGAAGAACCTAGTGGGAACGTGACCGCGTTCTTATTAACGACGAATAAACAGCTCATGTTACCGACTATTATTTCGCGGACTCAGGTGATTGAATTTCCCCCGTTACGTGCGGGCGAACTACAGCAATTATTTGAACAGGCTGGGATTCCACCGCAACAAGCACAAATTTTACGGCACCTCACGAATAGCGTGACCCAAGCCCAAGCTTGGTTAGTCGATGATTGGTTAACCACGGCGGTGACGCAACTTTGGCGTTGGTTTTCACAAGTGGTTAAAGGCGATGCCCGGAGTTTTGTGGCAGTTCAGACTAATCTAGTGAGCTTGGGTAAGGATGCCGCACAACAAGGCGTGCTATTGGATTTAATTGCGAGTCTGTTTCAGGACTTACTGCAGGTTCATTTTAAGGTTGAAGCGCCAAATGAGCTCAGTTTCGGCCAATATCAGGAACAATTAGCAACAATGACGGCGACGTTACAAGCGTCGCAATTAGTAACGGCCACCGAATTAGCGTTGGCGGCTAAGCGCCAGCTGGCTAGTAATATTAGCTTTCAAAATGTCTTAGAAGGACTAACGTTACAATTGTGGCCAATTTTTCAAAAAAACGCTTAAATATAAAAAGATGAGGGTGAGCGTGTGGATAAGCGTGATTTATACGATAGTTTCGGTGATATGGAACAACAGATGCAACAAATGCTCGATAAAATGGCGCAACTACGGGCTGATATGACTAAAGTGTTAGAAAAAAACGCTGAGTTAGTTATTGAAAACGAACATTTACGGGAACACATGGTTGAAATTGAGAATGAATTACCGAAAAAGACCGCTGGCACAACCACCCTTTCGAAATCGCGGCAAAATCTGGAAAAACTTTACGATGAAGGATTCCATGTCTGTAATCAGTTTTATGGCAAACGGCGCGATGATGATGAATCCTGTGTCTTTTGTTTAGAAGTGATTTATGGCGAACGGGAACGTGCCTAAACCGTGGTAAGGAGGAGACAATTTGGAAACGCAACAAAGTTTTGCTGACCACGCTGCTGTAGGAACGTTGTATTTAGTACCGACGCCAATTGGTAACTTGCAAGATATGACGTATCGGGCAGTGACGACGTTAAAGGCGGTTGATTTAATTGCGGCCGAAGATACCCGTAATACACAGAAATTATTGAATCATTTTGAAATTGAGACGAAACAAATTAGTTTTCATGAACATAATACGCAGGAACGGATTCCGCAGTTAATTGCCAAGCTACAAGCGGGCGTTGACTTGGCACAAGTAAGTGACGCTGGGATGCCGTCAATTAGTGATCCTGGCACCGAATTAGTGGCCGCTTGTGTCGCTGCAAAGTTACCCGTAGTTCCTTTACCGGGGGCAAACGCGGGTTTAACAGCGTTAATTGCGTCCGGATTAGTGCCACAACCGTTTTATTTTTATGGCTTTTTACCGCGAAAAAAACAAGAACAAAAAATTGCTTTAACGGCGTTAGTGGCCCGAAAAGAGACCGTGATCTTATATGAGTCACCTTTTCGCGTTGCCAAAACGCTCGCAACCTTAGCGACAGTCTGTGAAGGCACTCGGCCAGTCGTTGCTTGTCGAGAATTAACGAAGCGTTATGAAGAATTTGCCCGCGGGACACTAACGGAGTTGGTCGATTGGGCTCAAAATCATCAACTTAAAGGGGAATTTGTGTTATTAATTGGGGGTAATCCGCATGATCCTGAACCGGATGCGCCGGATGAATTGGCACAGTTGCCTTTAAAGGCTCAAGTTGAGGCGCTAATAGCCGCTGGTGATAAGCCGAATGTCGCAATTAAGGCGATTGCTAAACGCCGGCAGGTCCAACGTCAGACTGTTTACAATGAGTTTCACGATATTAAATAGGAGGCGCAGGCCATGGCAGCTTTAGGCGACCAAGCTAAAATTTTTACTGAAAAACACCGATTAACTTACTACGAATGTGATCGCACGGGACGGGCAACGTTGACGACGTTAATTAACATTGCTATTTTGGCCTCGCAAGATCAAAGTGATGCGCTGGGATTAACAACAGAATTTGTGCAAAATCATGGCGTGGGTTGGGTGGTGACCCAGTATGAGATGACGATTACGCGGATGCCCAAATTGGATGAGACTGTCACTTTGGCCGTCCGTGGCTCCGCATATAATCCATATTTTGCGTTTCGCGAATTTTGGATTCGTGATGCTGATGGGCAAAACTTGGCCTATATTACCAGCATTTGGGTGACGATGAGTCAAACAACGCGGCGAATTGTAAAAATTGATCCTGAATTAGTGGCACCTTACCATTCAGAAGCTGTTAAGCGAATCCCACGATTACCACGACCGATTAATTTTGAAGAAACGCCAACGACGTTGAGTAAGCCGTACCAGGTCCGCTTCTTTGATATTGATCCGAACCGGCATGTTAATAATGCGCACTATTTTGACTGGTTATTGGATACGCTACCCGCTGAATTTTTATTACAACATGATTTGGTCCAAGTAGCAGTTCGTTATGAAAACGAAGTGCAGTATGGGCATACGGTGACTTCAGCAGTTAATATTTTGCCGGCGACAGCGCCAGATGAAGTGACAACGAGTCATCGTATCATGGTTGGCGATGAGAAGTGTTGTGAAGTAACAGTTAAGTGGCGGCCACTAGCGGCACCAATTGAATAAGTAAGTTGCCCTAAAGTTGAGCCGTTAGTGCTCAACTTTTTTTGTGCGGTTGGGTGTCAACTTAAAGCTAATTGGCCACTGGTTTATGCTATGATAAGGGTAAGTTTAAAGGGAGGTAAATTATGTCAATTCTTGTTTTGGGGGGAGCCGGTTATATTGGTTCTCACATGGTTGATCGCTTAGTTGAAAATGGTACCGAGGTAGCAGTGGTCGATAATTTAGTTACCGGTCACCGGGCAGCAATTAATCCAGGAGCCACTTTCTATGAAGGCGATGTGCGCGACGCTGAATTTTTAAATCAGGTTTTTGATCGTGAATCAATTACAGCAGTTGTTCATTTTGCCGCATTTTCAATCGTACCAGAATCAATGGAAAAACCGTTGAAATATTTTGACAATAATACTGGTGGGATGATTACGTTGTTAGAAGTCATGCAAGCCCATGGGGTGAAGCAAATTGTCTTCTCATCAACAGCTGCCACTTATGGCACACCGAAACAAATTCCAATTAAAGAAACTGATCCGCAGAATCCGATTAACCCATATGGTGCTAGCAAGTTAATGATGGAACAGATTATGCATTGGGCAGACGTGGCCTATGGTGTTAAGTTTGTGGCATTACGGTACTTTAACGTAGCTGGTGCAAAACCAGATGGTAGTATCGGGGAAGACCATGGTCCTGAAACGCATTTAGTGCCAATTATTTTACAGGTCGCTCAAGGTAAACGTGCCGAGCTAAAGATTTTTGGGGATGATTACCAAACGCCAGATGGGACTAATGTGCGTGATTATGTCCATGTGTTAGATTTAGCGGATGCGCATATCTTAGCATTGAAATATTTGGCTGCTGGAAATGACAGTAATGCCTTTAACTTAGGCTCTTCAACTGGCTTTTCTAATCGGCAGATGTTGGCGGCCGCCCGGGAAGTGACAGGGAAACCTATTCCGGCGACGCTGACTGCACGGCGTCCTGGTGATCCTGATTCATTGGTAGCTGCTAGTGATAAGGCTCGCCAAATTTTAGGCTGGCAACCACATTACGATGATGTTAATGAAATCATTAAGACCGCTTGGGCTTGGACCCAAAAGCACCCTAATGGTTATGATGATCGCAACTAAATTGACATAAATTAAAACACCAGGTTACTGACAATGCTAGCTGATTTCTGAGCTAGTGATGCCAAGCAACCTGGTGTTTTTTAGGGGGTGTCACTTATTGATTGAGCTGTTGATAGTCGCTGATAATTGCAAGCAACCGCTTGATATCATCAGTATTAACATCACCAATGGTTCCAATCCGGAAACTTGGAATGTTGGATACTTTCCCTGGATAAATCACAAAGCCCCGGTCTTTGATAAATTGATAAAAATCGTCAAATTTAAAGTGGGTTGTGGGATATTTAAAGGATGTGATGATGGGACCTTGATCAGCTTGACCAATGACTAATTCAAAGCCCAGCGCTTGCATACCCGTACTTAATAGCGCTTGATTGGCAGCGTAGCGATGATAACGTGGAATCACGCCACCTTCAACCTTAAATTCGGCCAAGGCTTGTGCGAAGGCATGGACAACATGGGTTGGCGATGTAAATCGCCACTTGCCCGGTTGGTTGGTCATCGTTTGCCATTGGTCATATAAATCAAGACTTAGTGATCGGGCATTAGTCGCTGTTTGAGCGAGCTCACTTTTTTTAGCAATGACAAATGCGAAGCCCGGCACGCCTTGCACGCATTTATTAGCGCTACTGATTAAATAGTCACAGGCCAATTGATCGACGTCAATTGGCACGCCACCGAGACTCGACATCGCATCAATAATCGAGATGATTCCCCGTGATTTTAGCAAGGGGAGTAACTGTTCAATCGGGTTTAAAATGCCAGTCGTGGTTTCACTATGGACAGTGGCGAAGTGGGTGACTTCGGGATGAGCGGCTAAGGCTTGAGCGATTCTTTGAGGATCAACCGCTTGGTCCTCTGCAAATACGACGTCGACGTGTGGAATTTGATAGTAGTCTGCGATGGTGCTCATGCGATGACCATAGGCACCGTTGATGGCAATCATTAAGACGGCATCTTTTCGTGGAATCGCCGTTCCGAGCGTTGCTTCGACGGCGTAACTACCGCTACCTTGTAATAATACCGTTGTGTAGTTGTCTGGATTAGCCTGGGCTAAAGTTAACAGCTGTTGCCGAATGGTTTCGGTAATTTCCCGGTAATCGCTATCCCAAGTACAGTAATCAATCTGCATCGCAGCTTTAACAGTCGCTGTCGTACTTAGGGGGCCTGGTGTGAGTAATAAATACGGTTGTTTCATGGTGTACTCCTTTAAAGTCTTAGTGAGTATCGATAACAGGTTGATTGATTGTTGTAAGTAATGACGGTAGGTCAACCATTGATTGCAAAATGTAATCCGCCCCGGCTGCCTGATAGTCGGCTGTGACTTTTGCCCGTCGTGCCGTTTGTTCGGCGAAGGTTAACGCCTCAAACTCAGCTTGTGATGAGCCCATTAGATTACTTCCGTCAACGATACCGACAGTTCGGACGTTCGCATTTTGACCTTCTAAAATATCATTGATAGAATCGCCGATTTTTAAAACAGTTGCGGGATCAGTAACCGCTAATTGGTCGCAAGCAAGTTCAAGCATGGCTGGCGCTGGTCGACCAATCCCATTAGTTTGAGCAGAAGTAATATTGACACTAGGACGATAGCCTTGTTTAGCCGCAATTGGGGCAACGATGGCTAACATTTCGGCATCGTAACCAGTAGTGGTGCCATAGGCGATCTGATGTTGATCAAGATAATCAATGACGGCTGGCATGCCTGGCTTTAGTGTCGCAAAGTCCGTTAGCGAGGCTAATAAAATTGTTTTGAAATCCTGATAGATGCGTTCGCAGTCATCATGGGAAGGCAAGACCTGAAAGCGAGCTTGCCAATTATTTTGGACGAGTGGTAAGTTAATGATTTTGTGAATGTGCGTGTATTTATCTAAGCCCATGTCTTGACGGATTTCAGCTTCAGAAATTTCAACGCCAACATTGGCAAAAGCTTGTTGAAAAGCTACGATGGGCGCTCGGCTGCCATAGTCAACTGTCGTACCGGCCCAATCAAAAATAAGTGCTTTAATCGTCATGTTATAACTCCTTTAGTTAGGTGGATTAGTTGTTTTTTAAATAGTGACCGCGCAAACGCATTGAGACAACTTCCAATACGATGGCTACTGCAATCAAAAGGTAAACGATGAGGCCAACTTCATGAAAATTAAAGTAGAAGCCACTGGCCATGAATAGATAGTAACCAATATCGTCAGCGCCGGCAGCGGCACCAACTGCAACTGCATTAGCAAAGTTGATTTCAAAGCGGATGAAAGTCCAACTCAGTAATGCTGGAATAATCGACGGTAAAATTGCTTGGAAGACAATCGGCCAAAAGCCAACGCCACTGGCTTTTAATGCTTCAATCGTGTCTTGAGAAGTTTCTTCAATACTTTCGGAATAAGCTTTGACCAAGTAGGCGACACTATGGAATGTAAGGCCAACAACAGCTGCGTTAGCGCCCAAGCCCATGACAACTGAATAAATCAGTACCCAGAGAATGGTTGGAATTGACCGGATGAACGCCATTACCGCTTTAATCGTGTTTGCTAGTCCATCGGGGACTAAGTTGCGGGCCGAAAAAACAGCAATGAAAAAGGCAATTAACGCACCCAATAGTGTGGTTAGCATGGCTAATGAGACACTAGTTGCCAATGCCCGTAGTAATAAAGACCAGGAATCTTGACCGACGCTTGGTTGTAAAAACATAGCCTTTAAGTTAAGACCTAAGCTTTGAAAGGCATCAAGAAAATTCAAGTTACCGGTATCAAGTGTGAGCAATGAGTAAATGGTAATTAAGCCTAAGGCCCCTAACACAGTCCGCAGAATTAAACGCGGTTTCGTGATTAATGAAATATGTGTGGTTTTTGGTGCATGTGGCCGAATGGTCTCAGGTTTTGGTTGACTATTTTCAATCATGCAATCGCCCTCCGAATCTGAGTGGAAGTTAGTTCGAGTAGAATAACTAAAACGGCAATTAACAAGACAATTAAGCCGGCAGCATCGTAACGAAAACTCTTAAAATAGTGATTGAATAGGAACCCAATACCAGTTCCAGTTAGGATGCCGACTAAAGTGGCATCACGGAGATTGTTTTCAATCATGTAAAGGACCCAACTAGTCAGGGTACTGGCAACCTCGGGTAAGACGCCACAAAAAACACATTGGAAGTAACTAGCGCCAACTGCTTGGAGTGCCTGCAACTTTTCAGCGTTTAAGTCTTCAATCGTTTCCGTGAAGGCGCGGATTAAATAGCCTAAAGTCATGAAAAATAAGGCTAGAAAACCGGTTAAATCACTTTGCTTGAAAGAAAATAGTAAGATCATTGCCCAAGCAACTACTGGAATATTCCGTAATAATGACGCAATCAACCGAATTACCAGTCTGAGACCAGGTGCAGGACTAGTCGTCTTGGCACCAAGCACAGCCAAAATCAGTCCAAACAAACTAGCACAGACTGTGGAGGAAATTGCGACAATTAAAGTACGCCATAACTGATAAAGAATGGGACCTAAATACGAGATTGAACTGGCAGTGGGTACAAAGTTCTTAAAGAGCCAGATTAAGCCGGCTGGGACCTGAGCTAGTGACGTTATTGTTTGAAAGTTAACGATTGCCACGGAAGCAGCGTAAATCCCAATCAGTATCAATAAAATAACGAATAATCGTAACCGACGTTGACGAAAAAATTGTTGTGGTGATTGAAAGTTAGTTTTCATGAGCACTCACCGTCGATTCAGGCTTTTCAGCTTGCGCATAGATTCGTTGTAAGATGGCATCATCAACAGTTTGACTAGCACCTTCAAAGACAATTTCACCGCTATTAATGCCAATAATGTGATCAGCGTAGTCGGTTGCAATATCTACTTGATGGAGATTAATGAGAATGATGAGCTGCTTTTCCTTAGCTAACCGACGTAAAATATCCATCACAATTTGTGTTGATTTAGGATCCAAAGAGGCAATCGGTTCATCGCATAAGATCATTTTAGGATGCTGCATCAAAGCTCGCGCAATTCCAACACGTTGCTGTTGGCCACCGCTTAACTGATCACAGCGTTGATACGCATATTCTTTGAGACCAACTTCGGTTAATAAAGCTAAAGCTTCGGCTTTCTCAGCGTCTGTGTAGCGTCCCAACATACCAGCTAAAGTTGATTTGGCACCTAAACGACCATGTAAGACATTTTCTAAAGCCGTTAGTGGCTCGATGAGGTTGTAATTTTGAAAAATCATCCCAATGTGATGTCGAATACGGCGTAGTTCTGATTTATTAGCTTGGCGAATGTCTTGATCATCAAGTAGAATTTGACCACTGTCGTCGCGGATTAATTGGTTGACACTCCGTAAAATAGTTGTTTTACCAGCCCCGGATGGGCCAATGATGGCCGTTACTTCACCAGGTTGCGCTGTAAAACTAACCCCTTTAAGGGAGTGCTTATTGTGACCGTAAGTTTTATTTAATTGGATTACTTTGAGCATAGCAGTTCCTTTCATGATGCTTATTAGCTACCGAGTGGTTTAATAACCAACTAGTTTATGGGTTGGGGCATACCATTTATCATTGACCTTAACTAATTGTGATTTGTTAGATTGCTTAGGGAATAGTTTTGGTGTTTTAGCACCGGGAGCTGAGAAAATAGCTTTATTTTGAGCGAAAGATTTTGAAGTGAATTCATCCGCAATCTTCTTTTGGTCAGTCTTGCTGAGCGTCTTCGTGTTGTAAACCCATGGGCCCTGTTGGACTGGCATTTTGGCGATGTTTACAACTTGTTGACCTTTAAGGGTATTGAATGGTGCTTCAGCATCATCTTTAACCGTGAAAGTTGAACCAAGCTTATTCCATGACCCACTAGTTACTTTAAGGTATGGCATTAAGTCAGTATCATCAAAGGCTGCAACATCAACGTCGCCCTTGATTAAGTTCACTGCAGAACCTTGATGCGAGCCGCCATAAAGAACCTTGCTGAAGAATTCACCATTTTGAGTTAACGTATCTTTGTCTTTACTCTTAATCTTAAATTCGCGGGTTAATTCAGCGGTTGGCACTAGAAAACCAGAAGTTGAACTGTTAGAAACGTAAGACATCCGTTTGCCTTTAACATTTTTAATGCTATATTTGCCGTCGACTTGGTACTTGTGCGCGTCTTTTTGTTGTACCATTAAGTAAGAATTGTATGAGGCGTCTTTTAAAGTGCCTTTGGCATCAGATTGGGCGGCAAAAGGTTGCACGTCTTTACTAAGGTGATTAGCTTGGATATAACCATTAGCCCCCATGTAAGCCACTTGAGCTTTACCTGAAGCGATGGCTTGAATGGCAACATTGTAATCGGTGGTTGTTTGTAACTTAACAGTCTTACCAGTGACTTTTTCGATGGATTTTTTCAAAGCTGCTCGTGAGCCAGAAAAACTTTTAGCAGATTCATTAGGATAGAAGACCACGGAAATAGTTCCTTTGTTGGCACTGCTACTTTTCTTTGTGCTAGTCCCACTGGCACAACCGGCTAAGCCTAACCCTAAAACTGAAATCATTGAAACCCCTAAAAGTGACTTACTAATCTTTGACATAATTTCAAATACCTCCAAGTAATTTAGTTACCTGTGTAGCATAGCAAGTGAATGTAAAAGTGTTTACAAGTATCGGTGAATAATACGTATAGGTTATGTAAATAAAATTTACTGATTAATTACATCGTAAATATTTAGGGGTCGTCAGGGGATTAAATGGTGCTAAGATTAGATTTTTTATAAAAAGCTGATGATTTGCTTATGACTAGCCTGAAAACGAAGGGATAGCTTTCAAAGTAAGCAAATTATGATAAGATATGTGAAGTAATTCAAAATGAGGAGTTTTTTAAAATTATGAAGGTGTTGGCAATTGATACGTCCAACCGACCGTTAAGCGTGGCTGTTTTAGAGGACACTAAAGTCCTCGCCACAACGACAACCAATGTTGGTCGCAATCATAGTAGTACGTTATTACCAATTATTGAAGCAGCAATTACGCAGGCGGGCTTAACCGCAGCGGCGTTGGACCGTGTGGTGGTAGCCGCGGGACCCGGGTCATATACAGGCTTGCGAATCGGGGTCACGACTGCCAAGACGTTGGCGTATACATTAAATAAAGAATTAGTGGGTATTTCTAGTCTGGCAGCTTTGGCCGGCAATGTGGTTAAAGAGGGACAATTAGTGGTACCAGTATTCGATGCTCGGCGTGATAACTTGTTCACAGGACTCTATCGGATTGTGCATCAGCGACCAGTGCCGGTGATTGCAGATCAGCATGTGAGTGTGACTGAGTGGTGTCAACAATTAGCGCCATATCAAGAATCAATTGTCTTTATTGGCGCCGATGTGGCGATTACGCAAGCGACGCTCAGTGCGCAACTTGGTGATCGGTTTGTTCGTGCCCAACCACAATTAGATTTACCGCAGGCAGCTGTACTCGGTTTGTTAGGCTTAACGGCCACTCCGGTCCAACAGCTACACAATTTTGTGCCCAATTACTTACGGCTAACGCAAGCAGAACGCGAATGGCTAGCCAAACATCCGAAAGAGGACCATGCCCCATATGTTGAGAAGATTTAAGCAGTACTTTCAGAGAGTAACGAAAAACCGTAGTCAACGCCGTCAAAAAATAATGACGATTGATAATCACGTTGTGCAAGTTGGTCCGACCGGGTACTATGTCTCGCGGGCGCTGATTACAGATGTTCCAGAAATGTTAGCCATTGAGCGCGCCGTTTATGCGGGTAAGACCCCTTGGGATGAAAATGCCTTTAAAACGGAACTCCGCCGTCAAAGTGGTCGCTTTTATATTGTCATGCGTCATGAAGATCGGCTATGTGCCTTTTGTGGCTGTGCTTTTGATGATCGGCGTCAAGATGCGCACATTACGAATATTGCCGTCCATCCTGATTTTCAAAATCAAGGGTTAGGTCGGTACATGATGACAACAATGATTGAACGTGCTGGGTATTTAAATTATCGGACGGTAACCTTAGAAGTTCGGGCTAGTAACGTGAATGCCCAACGGTTATATACAAGTTTGGGATTTGAAAAAACTGGCGTTAAGAAACGGTATTATTTTGGTGATCATGAAGATGCGCTTGATATGACGTATCATTTACCGGTAACGGCCGCTAATGACTGATCGACAGTTAATTGCCAGTTCAGCTTATGCCACTGAATCAGCTGTAGCTAAGCTGTGTTTTGAGTTAGCCCAGTTGGCCTATCCCCAAGGGGCCCCTTGGCGGTTAACAACTTTTGCGGCGGATTTAGCAATGCCCCAATCACTTTATCAGCTCTTAGTGGTGGCGGGACAACCGATTGGGTTTATCAGCTTAACGAAGGTGTTGGATGAAGTTGAAATTACTAATGTAGCCGTTGTGCCAGCTTATCAAGGTCAGGGACAAGCAACTTTCATGTTACAAACTGTCTTGCGCCAGTTACCCATAGCTAGTCAGGTTTTTTTAGAAGTTCGTGATAGTAACCACACTGCGCAACGGTTATATGCTCGGTGTGGTTTTTCGAAACTATCAACGCGGAAGGCGTATTATCAGCAACCGCGTGAAGATGCATTAATTATGCGAAAAATTATTAATTGAGGATGATAACGCGTGGAAAAGCAAAATTTAATTTTAGCCTTTGAATCTAGTTGTGATGAAACGAGTGTTGCCGTGATTGCGGATGGACAAACGATTCTGTCAAACGTGATTGCGACTCAAATTAATAGTCACAAACGGTTCGGTGGTGTGGTACCAGAAGTTGCCAGTCGCCATCATATTGAACAAATTACATTATGTATTGAAGCAGCTTTAACAGAAGCTAAGGTCACTTATGATGACTTGGATGCCGTTGCAGTAACGTATGGTCCGGGCTTAGTGGGCGCGTTATTGGTCGGAGTAAATGCCGCTAAAACGGTGGCCTATGCGCATCATTTACCTTTGATTCCAGTGAATCATATGGCGGGGCATATCTATGCGGCCCGGTT
This sequence comes from Lactobacillus sp. CBA3606, assembly GCF_002970935.1. Lineage (NCBI taxonomy): Bacteria > Bacillati > Bacillota > Bacilli > Lactobacillales > Lactobacillaceae > Lactiplantibacillus > Lactiplantibacillus kimchii. The sequence goes on from NZ_CP027194.1 coordinate 2,147,060, forward strand.
TATTAAGCCGTTTGAATTTCCGGTGATGGCTTTACTCGTTTCTGGGGGACATACAGAATTAGTTTATATGCAAGCGGATGGTCAGTTTGAAATTATCGGCGAAACTCGCGATGATGCCGCTGGTGAAGCTTATGATAAAATCGGTCGCGTTTTAGGCGTGCCCTATCCAGCCGGAAAAGTGATCGATGAAATGGCGCATCAAGGTCAAGATACGTTTAAGTTTCCGCGGGCCATGATTGATGAAGCTAATTTTGATTTTAGTTTTAGTGGGTTAAAGAGTGCTTTTATCAATACGGTTCATCATGCTGATCAGATTGGTGAAACTTTGGATAAGAATGATTTAGCGGCTAGTTTTCAAGCGAGCGTGGTTGATGTTTTAACGAGCAAAACGATGCGCGTTTTAGAAAAGTACCCGGTTAAACAATTGGTATTAGCTGGCGGAGTTGCAGCTAATCAAGGGTTACGCGAACGCTTACAAAAGGTTTTACCAGTCAAGTTTCCAAATACGGAATTATTATTAGCGCCTTTAAAATTATGTGGTGATAATGGGGCCATGATTGGTGCCGCCGCTTATGTGCAATATCAACATAAGCAGTTTGGTGATGCGACGTTAAATGCTGATCCAAGCTTAGAATTTGATTGGATGCCTAATATGGTTCACTAAAAATGACCGTTACTAAAACAGTCGCTGCAAGAAATTACAACTTGCAACGACTGTTTGGTAGCGGTCTTTTTATATTAAACTAGCTTTTCCAAAGCTTCAGCTTGTTCAGTCCAGTCATTTTCGGCCTGTTCATGTGTGGCGTTAACTTGTTCCAATTGTTGTTGAAATTCTTGTAATTTTGTCGCATCAGCAAAGACGGCTGGTTGTGACATCTGTTCTTGAATTTCAGTAGCCTCAGTTTCTAAGTCACTCATTCGTTGTTCCAGGGACGCAACTGAACGTTCTAACTTGCGCTTAGTTCGCTGTTGTTGTTTGCTAGCTTGATAGGTTTGCTGTCCCTTGGATTGGCTCACTGGTGCGCCAGCTTCGCTGATAGCAGTGGTCGTGGCGCTGGTGGCATTAGCCGCCGCTTCACTAGCGGCCAATTCAGCTAACTCAGCTTGTTCCTGCTTTTTATCAATATAGTAATCATAGTCACCTAAGAATAATTCTGTGCCAGTTGGGGATACTTCAACGACACTGGTGGCAACTTGATTAATGAAATAACGGTCATGTGAGACGAACAAAAGCGTGCCATCAAAATCGTTAAGTGCAACTTCCAATACTTCACGACTGTCAATATCCAAGTGATTGGTCGGTTCGTCTAAAATTAAAAAGTTATCATTTTCCATAGCTAACTTGGTCAGTAGTAAACGGGCCCGTTCACCCCCGGATAAGGACCCGATTGATTTATCGACATCGGCACCAGTAAACAAGAAACTGCCTAAAATGGTCCGAATATCTTTTTCAGGAGTGGTCGCATGTTCGTCCCAAAGTTCACTAAGGACGGTTTTTTTAGCATGCAAATTCTTTTGTTCCTGATCGTAATAACCGGTAACGACATTGGTCCCGAAGACCGCTTGCCCCTTGATAAATGGAATTTGACCCAGAATACTTTTCAGCAAGGTTGATTTACCAATTCCATTGGGTCCCACGATGGCGATGGCTTCATGTTTTTTGATGTTTAATGTGTCCGGTGCTGACAAGATTTGATCTTGATAGCCCACCGCTGCATCTTTGACGGTTAAGACAATGTTGCCACTTTGTTTGGCTGCATGAAAACCAAAGTGGGCGGTCTTTTCATCACCTTCGGGACGGTCCAAACGCGTCATTTTTTCGAGTTGTTTTCGCCGTGATTGGGCGCGCTTGGTAGTTGAAGCCCGCACAATATTCCGATTAACAAAGTCTTCTAATTTGTTGATTTCGGTCTGTTGCTTCTCATAATGTTTCCATTCTGCTTGAATACGGGCCGCTTTTTGTTGGACATATTGATCATAATTGCCAGTATAATGCACCATTTCATGATGGGATAGATCGTAGACTTCGTTGACGACCCGATCTAAGAAGTAACGGTCGTGACTCACAATCAGCAAGGCGCCCGTGTAAGATTGAAGATAACTTTCGAGCCAAGTGAGCGTTTCAACGTCCAAATGGTTGGTTGGTTCATCCAGAATGAGCAAATCCCGTTTTTCCAATAGTAGTTTGGCAAGCGCCAACTGGGTCTTTTGGCCCCCGGAAAGTTCGGTAACGGATTTATCATAAACATCAGCATTGAACTGGAAACCATGTAAGACACCCCGGATTTCGGCCTGGTAACCGTAACCATTTTTTTGTTGAAATTCAGTTTGAACTTGGTCATAAGTCTTTAAAGTTTGTTGATAAGTCGGGTCATCCGCAATAACTTCAGGATCACTTAATTGGGCTTCTAAGCGGTGCATTTGAGCTTCTAGTTGATGTAATTCAGCGAAGACACTGCTCATTTCTTCCCAAATTGTATGGGCGCTATTTAAACCTTGATCTTGAGCCAAATAGCCGATAGTTAAGCCTTTACGCATTGAAATTTGACCTTCGTCAGGGACGGTTTCACCGGCAATCATTTTTAATAAAGTTGATTTACCAGCCCCGTTGCGACCAACTAAGGCGACACGCGCATGGTCCTGAATATCTAATTGTACGTTATCGAACAAGACATCAGCGCCAAAACGCCGCATGACTTGCTGTACTTGTAGTAAAATCACGTTTTTTTAAACTCCTTTCGAGGTGGATTCGTCAAATAATTGTAGCATATTGTCGTTGTTAGCCCTAGTGAAAGGGAAGAATAAGTAAATATTATTTCACAAAGTGGCCTATTATGCTAGAATAGTGTCAGCAAATTCACAAACTTTTGATAAGGAGGGTCGTCAAATGGCAGAAACAAAAATTCCACGGGCAACGGCCAAGCGGTTACCGATATACTATCGGTATTTGAACATTTTATTAGATGCTGACAAGAAACGGGTTTCGTCAACGGAGCTGTCAGAAGCAGTTAAAGTTGATTCAGCTACGATTCGACGAGATTTTTCATATTTTGGGGCATTAGGCAAACGCGGGTATGGCTATGACGTTGAAAAGCTCTTGGCATTTTTCAAGAAAATTTTAAATCAAGACACGTTAACTAACGTCGCCTTGATTGGGGTCGGTAATTTGGGCCATGCGTTACTTAATTTTAATTTTCATAAAAATAGTAATGTCCGTATTTCAGCAGCTTTTGATGTCAACGAATCAATTGCCAATACGGTCCAAAGCGGCGTTCCCGTTTATCCGATGGCGGAATTAAAGAAACAATTAATTGAACAACAAATTGAAATTGCCATTTTAACGGTGCCAACTTCAGTCGTTCAAGACGTTACAGATGAACTGGTTGATGCTAACGTTAAAGGAATTATGAACTTTACCCCATTACGCATTTCAGTTCCCGAGACGATTCGGGTTCAAAATGTTGATTTAACGAATGAATTGCAAACCTTAATTTATTTTATTGAACATTATGGGGAACAACTTGGCGATAAATCAGCTGAATAATATTAGCTAGCAAAAGACGCAACCAAAAAAATGGTTGCGTCTTTTAGTTATTTTAAGTTAAAAATAAGGGTAAAACTGCGACAACGTTCATTAAAATATGGGCAATCATCGATGTCTGAATACGACCAGTATGCCGGTATAGCCAACAAAAGAGGAGGCCGATAAAGGCATATAAAATTAAATGACCGTCCGCATGAGCAAAACTAAATAACAAACTAGAAATAACCGCAGCACCGACTGTTCCAGTAACGGTCGTTAGGTTACCGAAAATAACTTTACGAAAGACGATTTCTTCCATAATTGGCGCTCCAACGAGCACTGCCAGTAAGAAGAAGGGGTATTTCTGACCAATTGTGAGTAACGTATTGGTATTGGCCGAGGCCGTTGACTGGCCGAGTAGTTGCGTCAAGCGTAAAATAACGACTTGACCGACAAGCACTAAGACAACGCCGATAATTCCCCATAAAACCGTACTGACCCAATTTTTAGGGTGCTGTTCGACGGCATTTGGCGTTTTAGTTCGCCAAGCGAGCCATCCTAAAATGATAGCGCCAAGTAAGTAATCTAAAGTTTGAATTAAGAAAATCCAAGATCCAAGTTGATGGAATCCTTGGGCTAATAAAGTAGGTAGGGCATAGATGATAAAATAGACGATTAAAACTGTCAGCGATTGGCGGCGATTAGCCATTAGCTCACGTCCTTTAATAATAAAATTTCGAGTCAGATTTGACTTAAGTAAGTTCATTATAATCGATTTGACTTTCTTTGACTAATTATTGACAAATAACTTGCATTCTTGAATTAAAATGATATAGTTATCTTTGTGATTAGCACTTGATGTTTGTGAGTGCTAAAAAAGAATAAATGGAGGGATTCACGTGTTAAAACCATTAGGTGATCGTGTCATCTTACAACAACAAGCAGAAGAAGAACAAACGATTGGTGGTATTGTTATTGCCAACAATGCTAAGGAAAAGCCACAAAGTGGTAAGGTTGTTGCTGTATCTGATGGCCGGATTTTAGATAACGGTTCAAAGGTTGCACCTAGCGTGAAAGTCGGCGATCAAGTATTGTTTGACAAGTACGCAGGTACTGAAGTTAAGTACGAAGGGTCAGCTTATCTAGTCTTACACGAAAAAGATATTGTCGCGGTTGAAGACTAATCCATTTAACTGATAGTAATTAAAACAAAATTTATTTATGAGGTGAATACAAATAATGGCTAAAGAATTAAAATTCTCTGAAGACGCACGTTCAGCAATGCTCAAAGGTGTTGACCAATTAGCTAACACCGTTAAATCAACTTTAGGTCCTAAGGGTCGTAATGTTGTATTGGAAGAATCATACGGCTCACCAACCATCACTAATGATGGGGTGACGATTGCTAAGGCAATTGAACTTGAAGATCATTTTGAAAATATGGGTGCTAAGTTAGTTTCTGAAGTCGCTTCAAAAACTAACGATATTGCCGGTGATGGGACTACTACTGCAACGGTATTGACGCAATCAATCGTCAACGAAGGCATGAAGAACGTTACTGCTGGGGCTAACCCAGTTGGGATTCGGCGCGGGATTGAAGCCGCAACGAAGACTGCCGTTGACGCCATGCATTCAATGGCCCATGAAGTTAAGACGCAAGAAGATATCGCTCAAATCGCAGCCGTTTCATCAGCTAGCCAAGAAACGGGTAAGTTGATTGCGGAAGCGATGGAAAAAGTTGGTCATGATGGCGTTATCACTATTGAAGAATCACGTGGTGTTGATACTAGCTTGGACGTGGTTGAAGGAATGCAATTTGATCGTGGTTACCTATCACAATACATGGTTACCGATAACGATAAAATGGAAGCTGATTTAGACAATCCTTACATTTTAATTACCGATAAGAAGATTTCTAACATCCAAGATGTTTTGCCATTACTACAATCAATTGTTGAACAAGGCAAGCCATTGTTAATTATTGCCGATGACATTTCTGGCGAAGCTTTACCAACTTTGGTATTAAACAAAATGCGTGGGACTTTCAACGTTGTTGCGGTTAAAGCACCTGGCTTTGGCGATCGTCGTAAGGAACAATTACAAGATATCGCGGTATTAACTGGTGGGACTGTCATCACTGATGACTTGGGCCTTGAATTGAAAGATGCTACTATCGATCAATTAGGTCAAGCTAACAAAGTAACAGTTACCAAAGATAACACGACTATCGTTGAAGGTGCTGGCGATAAAGATGCCATCAGCGAACGAGTTGAATTTATCCGTAACCAAATTGCTGAAACCACTTCTGATTTCGACAAAGAAAAATTACAAGAACGTTTAGCTAAATTAGCTGGCGGGGTTGCCGTTGTCCGTGTTGGGGCCGCAACTGAAACTGAATTAAAAGAACGTAAGTACCGGATTGAAGATGCCTTGAATGCGACCCGTGCGGCTGTTGAAGAAGGCTTCGTACCTGGTGGTGGGACTGTCTTCGTTAACGTTATCAAAGCGGTTGATGCTTTGAAAGAAACCGGCGATATTCAAACTGGGATTAACATTGTTAAGCGTGCACTTGAAGAACCAGTACGGCAAATTGCTGAAAATGCTGGTTTAGAAGGCTCAGTTATCGTTGAAAAGCTTAAGGAACAAAAACCAGGCGTTGGGTTCAATGCTGCAACCAACGAATGGGGCGACATGATTGCTGCCGGAATCGTGGATCCAACCAAGGTTTCTCGTTCAGCATTACAAAATGCTGCTTCAGTTTCAGCGTTATTATTAACGACTGAAGCCGTTGTTGCTGAAAAACCAGCTCCAGAAGCACCCGCAGCACCTGCAGCACCAAACCCAGGCATGGGCGGTATGATGTAAGTTTGTTGTTCAAAACACCTACTCAATCGAGTGGGTGTTTTTTTAGTCGTCAAGCATGCTGACGACTGGAATCGGCTGGGGGCGTCACTCACTGGCTGTGAGTTCTGTGAGTAACGGCAAAAAAAATAATGTGATGGACGAAACGTGTAGTATTTACTAATTTAAAGTAGTAGAATCTAATTTGACTTATCACTTACTTGAAAATAATTATTTTTTGGATAAAGGAGTTATTAGCATGTGGCGTTATTTAAAACGGTTGCTAATTGGTAAACCGTTAAAAACCATGGATGAGGGTGGGCAAGCACTCACTAAGTTCAAGGCACTGGCGCTGCTGTCCTCAGACGCGCTTTCATCAGTGGCTTATGGTACTGAACAGATTACGACCGTCTTGATTACTTTGTCAGCGGCAGCTTTGATGTATCAATTATATGTGGCAGCTTTAGTTTTAATTTTGTTATTTGCTATTACGATGTCTTATCGCCAAATCATCAAAGCCTATCCATCTGGTGGTGGGGCTTATGTGGTTGCAAGTACGAACTGGGGGCGACCGGCGGGGTTAGTTGCTGGAGGTTCGTTGCTGGTTGATTATATGTTGACCGTGGCAGTTTCGGTAACTTCAGGGACCGAAGCCATTACGTCGGCGGTACCAGCGTTAGTGCATTACCAAGTTTTGATTTCAGTGTTAATTGTCATAGCTATTATGGCTTTAAATTTACGTGGAATGCGTGAATCTGCCGCCTTCTTAACTTTTCCCGTGTACTTCTTTATTATTATGATTGTTGGGATGATTATGTGGGGAATTATGAATATCGCTAGTGGTAACTTGGATTATCATGCGTCAGCAGCAATGGGGGCACCCGTGCAAGGCATGACCTTAGTGCTGTTCTTCCGTGCCTTTTCATCGGGGTCATCATCGTTAACTGGGGTGGAAGCCATTAGTAATGCGGTGCCTAACTTCAAACGACCAAAACGGCGTAACGCTGCGAATACTTTAGCCATTATGGCGATTATTTTGGCCGTTTTCTTTGGTGGGATTACTTACTTAAGTTATTTCTTGGGTATTAAACCACAGGCCGGTAATACGGTCTTATCACAAATTGGCGCTGCAGTATTTGGACATGGTTTGTTCTACTATTTGTTACAATTAGCAACGGCATTGATTTTAGCAGTTGCGGCAAATACTGGTTTTTCAGCTTTTCCGGTACTAGCTTACAATTTAGCCAAAGATAAGTTTTTGCCACATGCCTATATGGATCGTGGTGATCGATTAGGGTATTCCAATGGGATTATCTCCTTAGCGGTTGGCGCGATTGCGTTGATTTTTATTTTCCATGGCAAAACAACCTTACTGATTCCGCTATATGCGGTCGGGGTCTTTGTGCCATTCACCTTATCACAATCTGGCATGATTATTCACTGGCTACGAGAACGAGGTCAATGGTGGTGGATAAAGGCGGCAGTTAACTTGTTAGGTGCCTTAATTTCCTTAGTATTAGTTGTCTTTTTGTTTGCCTTACATTTTGGCAACGTCTGGCCTTACTTAATTGTGATGCCACTGTTACTGTATATGTTTTATCGGATTCATGTGCATTATAATCGCGTTGCTGCACAGTTACGGGTGATTGCCAAAGAAAAAGCGGAGTTGCATGATTACGATGGTGCAACCGTGATTGTTTTAGTTTCAAATGTGACACGAGTGACTGCTGCGGCTGTCAATTACGCTCGTTCAATTGGTGATTATGTGATTGCCATGCACGTGTCGTTTGATGAAAATCCGGAAAAAGAACATAAGACGGCGGCTGAGTTCAAGTCGACTTTTCCAGATGTTCGATTTGTGGATATTCATTCATCTTATCGATCCATTGCAACACCGACCTTACGTTTTTGCGATGTTATTGCAAAGCGGGCGGCCGAACGTAATTTTTCAACCACGGTTTTGGTCCCACAATTTGTACCGAAAAAGCCTTGGCAGAATATTTTGCATAACCAAACGAGTTTACGGTTACGGGCAGTTTTGAACGCGCGTGAAAATATTATTGTTTCAACGTATAATTATCACTTAAAAGAGTAATTAGCTAACGACGCGGTGATGGCTTGACCATTTACCGCGTCGTTTTTTGGCTAAATTGTGAATGAAATGTGTTGCCTTTCCTAAGTTTCATTGAATCAAGTTGTCAAGGTCGACAGAGATTTGTATAATTATCAGTAAGTCATGAGAGAGGGGTTGCGCGCAAATGATTAAATTTGAAATCTTAGTCTGTTTAATGGCGACAATGATGATCTCGGCCATCTTAACGCCGTTTGTGCGAAAACTTGCGTTTAAAATTGGGGCAGTCGATAAACCTAATAGTCGCCGAGTCAATAAAATTTCAATGCCAACGATGGGTGGGCTTGCCATTTTTATTGCTTATACCATTGGGACCACCATGCTCTATTTAATGCATCAATTTCCAAGTCGCTTGTTTTTTGCATTATTGGGTGGCGAAGTGATTATTTTAGCAACTGGGATTATTGATGATATTTTTGAATTAAAGCCGCGTCAAAAGATGTTAGGAATTACGCTAGCGGCCTTAGAAGTTTACTTCATTGGTGGCATTAAGATGACAACGTTTACGTTCCCGTTTATTGGTTTAATTCACTTTCATTGGATGAGTTTGCCAATTACGCTATTGTGGATTTTAGCCATTACGAATGCGATTAATTTAATTGATGGCTTGGATGGGTTAGCAACCGGGGTTTCAATTATTGCTTTGAGTACTACTGGGGTGATTGGTTTCTTTTTCTTAAACGCCAACACGTTTGTTTCCCTATTGATTTTTACATTAGTGGCGGCAATGCTGGGCTTTTTACCTTACAATTTTTTCCCAGCCCGCATTTATTTAGGGGATACAGGATCGTTGTTCATCGGCTTTATGACGGCTGTGTTCTCACTATTTGGTCTAAAAAATGTCACGTTGATTTCAGTTGGGATTCCAGTAATGATTTTAGGGGTCCCCATTACGGATACAGTTTATGCGATGATTCGCCGGATTTTAAACAAAAAGCCAATCTCGCAGGCCGATAAGCATCATCTCCACCATCGGTTAATGCAATTAGGATTAACTCATCGGCAAACCGTCATGGTGATTTATGGGATTGCCTTGATCTTTTCGTTTATTTCGTTGCTTTACCCGATTTCGTCAATTGGCGGATCGGTTTTACTAACGATTGGGTTATTGTTGGGACTGGAACTGTTTGTTGAAGCGATTGGTCTGGCCGGGGATCATCGGCAGCCCTTACTCAATTGGATCAAACGAACAGTGGCACGCTTTACGTCTAAGAGTAATCATTAAATTAAAGGCTTGATTTGTTACAGATTGGTTGACCAGTAATGGTGAGCCAATCTGTTTATTTTTTTAGCAGGCACTAAGTTTACTTAAATAGCCTTTACGAAAACAATACAAGGGATTTACATAATCGCTATTCTTAATTTACAAAGGAACAGTAGTATTAAAACTGTTCCATTAGCAATCAATGAACTGTTCAAATCAAACGGTGATCATGCTCGTATCACATTTAGCACTTCCTACCCAGACTTGCTATTTTGATTTAGCCGCATTGATTGCTTTAATTATGACAGTCAAAATTAAAAAGGGGAGTTTCGATTATGAAAAAAGCAGTGACATTAGGGGCACTAGCCGTAACAATGACCATCTTATTAGCTGGTTGTGGGAGTAGTTCTGCAACTAGCACTAAGGCTACCAGTAGTAGCAGTAAAGCTAAGACTACTAAGATTGTGGCGACTGGTTCAACCGCGTTGCAACCATTAGTTGAACAGGCTGGACAAACATTCCAGAATGCACATTCTAATGTGACGATTAATGTGCAAGGCGGTGGCTCTGGAGCTGGTTTGAGTCAAGTCGCTAAGGGCTCAGTCAATATCGGTAACTCTGATTTATTCGCACAAGAACAAAAGGGATTAGATGCTAAAGGCTTAGTTGATCATAAAGTTGCCGTCGTTGGGATGGCACCAGTTGTCAATAAAGATGCTGGTGTGACTAATGTTTCCAAGGCCCAACTTGTCCAAATCTTCCAAGGTAAAGTGACCAATTGGAAAGATCTTGGTGGTAAGGACGAAAAAATTACCGTGGTTAACCGGGCTCAAGGTAGTGGGACGCGGGCAACTTTCGAAAAATGGGGTCTAGATAACGCTAAAGTTGCGACTAGCCAAGAACAAGATTCGAATGGGACCGTTCAAAAAATTGTTTCGACCACGCCAGGGGCAATTAGTTATTTAGCCTTTTCATATGTTAAGACGGATGTTGAAGCATTATCAATTGATAACGTTAAACCAACTGAAGCGAACGTTGCCAATAACAAGTGGAAGATTTGGGCGTATGAACATATGTATACTAAGGGACAACCAACTGGTGAATTGAAGACTTTCTTAACTTATATGACCTCAAAGGATGTTCAAGGTAGTCTAGTTAAAAAATTAGGTTATATTCCATTGACTTCAATGAAGGTTGACCGTGGTGTTTCTGGTAAAATTACGACTTTGAAATAACCGTTGCGTAGCGTTTAAGCAAACTAAAAAGACTGTAAAACCAATTTGGTTTTACAGTCTTTTTGTATGTCGAGAGAATAAAAGGTTGAGCGCTGGCGTGTGGGAAATGTTGGTCGGCTTAGGTCATTTTAACGGGAACTTCGTTAAATTGTTCACCTTGCGTCGTCAAAGTGACTTGGCCACTTAATAAGTTAGTGAGGGCCGCCTGTGTCGTCGCTAACTGAGCAGTGTCAACGGCAATGGTCAAGCTAATGCCAACGCCGTAATCTGTCGTGAGCGTAACTAACTGTTGTTGACTGAGATAATGATTAAGGCGATCTAGCTGATGGTAGCCAATTTTAATGATTAACTTAGTTTGTAAAATTCGTTGTACTTTGCCAACCTGTTGAATGGCTTGTGCAGGAGTCCCATTGTAGGCTCGAATTAGGCCACCAGCGCCCAATTTAATACCACCAAAGTAACGGGTGACAATAGCTAAAACATCATGGACCTGATTTAGCTTCAAAGCTTCTAAAATTGGGACTCCAGCCGTCCCAACTGGTTCACCATCATCACTCATGCGTTGAATATGGTCATCGGCGCCGAGCAGATAGGCAAAGCAATGGTGGTTGGCTTTGGGATTTTCAGCGCGCACAGTGGCTAGCTTAGCTTGAACCATGGTTTCATCCGTTAGCCGATAAAGATGAACAATAAAACGTGATTTTTTAATCGTTTGTTCAAAAATAAAATCATGAGCAATCGTGTAATATGGCACGGTCAAAATAAATCAGCTCCTTTAAAGTAAGTTAATTGTGAACGCGTAATTGACTAGTAAGGGGGATGAAGCAATGCAAGCGAATGAGTTATATGGTCGTCAGCTTAATTTAACGGTCGCTCAGGCTAGTGACTTACCAGTTAATACGCAACGTTTAATGAGTATGCAAGTGACGGCTAGCTTAGTCCAGTGTCAACGTTGTCATAGTCGATTAAAGCGTGCATGGGCTCAGTTACCTAATCAACACTATTATTGTTACCAGTGTTTAAATCTAGGCCGGATTAGCACCTTAACTTCACTGTATCACATTCCGGAACCCAATGACTTTCCTAATCGGCCTAAATTAACTTGGACGGGGACGTTAACTCCGCAACAAACTGCTTGTGCGGCAACTATTCAGGCTAAGTTTGCAACACACCAACGTCATTTACTTTGGGCAGTTACGGGGGCCGGCAAGACTGAAATGTTGTTTCCAGGGCTGGCTTGGGCATTAGCGCAAGGCCTGCGCGTTGCAGTGGCTTCACCACGGGTTGATGTTTGTTTGGAACTATATCCGCGGTTACAAGCGGCCTTTGCTAGCTTGGATATTGCTTTACTACATGGTCGTCAAACCGAGCCTTATCGGTATTGTCAATTGACCGTTTGTACCACGCATCAATTATTGCGATTTCGAGCGGCTTTTGATGTGTTAATTATTGATGAGGTAGATGCGTTTCCTTTTGCTGCTAATCCCCGGTTGACCTATGCCGTGACCCAAGCTTTAAAATCAACAGGAGCTTTATTATATCTGACGGCCACCCCTAGTCAAGCGTTGCTACGTCAAGTCCGGCAACATCAGTTAAGTATCAGTTATTTGCCACTACGGTTTCATCAGCATTTATTACCGGTCATTAAGGTCACCTTACGACCAAATTGGTGGCGCCAAATTCAACACGGCCAGTTACCAACGGTATTACGACGCTGGTTACAGGAATATGCGCAGACGCAGCGTCGATTTTTATTGTTTGTGCCGCGAGTCAGTCAATTGGCATTAGTCCAAGCGGCCGTGCAACAAAATATTCCGGAGTTGACCGGTTTAACGGTGCATTCTACTGATCCTGACCGGTTGGCGAAAGTTCAGCAGATGCGTTCGGCGACGGTACAATATTTAATTACGACGACGATTTTGGAACGTGGAGTGACGTTTCCTGGTATTGATGTGATTGTGTTAGGCGCCGATGATACGATTTTTTCAACGGCAGCGTTAGTTCAGATTGCGGGGCGTGTCGGTCGGTCAAAAGAGCGGCCGACTGGCTTAGTGCGTTTTATTTGTAGCAGCTATGCACGACCGGTCAAACAAGCCCAACGCCAAATTAAACAAGTTAATCGGAAAGGGCGGCGCCTACTAAATGAACTGTCTACTGTGTCAACGGCCGTTACACCCTAACTTAACTTTGCCCTGGCTATTAAGTTGGCGACCACTAGTCCAACCGGTTGTTTGTGTGGCATGTTGGCAACAATTTCAGCCGATAATGGCCACTAGTGCTTGTCTAAGTTGTGGCCGCGCCCAGGCAACGCGGACGCCATGTCGTGACTGTCAACGCTGGAATCAGCCTGATTTTTATAATCAGGCGTTATTTGAATATAATTCTGCAATGCAAGCATACTTTAAGCAATATAAATTTAAAGGTGATTTTCGGTTACGGCAAGTCTTTGCCGCAGTGTTACAGGCGCGGTTAGCTCAGTTGCGACCAACGCTTATGGTGACGATTCCGGTGACACCGGCGACGATGTTAACACGCGGCTTTAATCAAGTGACCGGCTGGCTAGCTAATGGGGAAAATCAGAGCTGGTTACAGACGGCGGCGGTCGCAAAAACGATTGCACAATCGGCAAAAACTCGGGAGGACCGTTTAGCAACACCGCAACCATTTGTCTTAAGTCCGACGACACCTAAGCTTCAGGGCCAGACCATCGTAATTGTCGATGATGTGTATACGACTGGACGTACCATTCGGCATGCAGCCGATTTGTTGTTAGAAAGTGGCGCTAAACAGGTGATTGGGTTAACTTTATCACGATAATTATAATGAAAGGCGCATTTAGATTGTTTATTATAGCGCTTTCTATTATAATGAAATCAAGCAAAGTAATAGAAGAGTGGTCCTTTGATTACTTTGGGTACACAGTAATGTGTGTGAAGGGAGAGAAGATCTATGCTTAATTTTAATATTCGCGGTGAAAATATCGAAGTGACACAAGCTATTCGTGACTATGTTCAAAAACGGGTGGGTAAATTACAAAGATTCTTTGACAATAACGTTGACTCAATTGCCCACGTGAATCTAAAAATTCATCCGGACAAAACTGCTAAAGTTGAAGTAACCATTCCACTTCCCTATTTAGTTCTCCGGGCAGAAGAAACTTCTCCTGATATGTATGCGAGCGTTGATTTGGTAACCGACAAGTTGGAACGCCAAATTCGCAAGTATAAGACCAAGGTCAACCGGAAGTCCCGCGAAAAGGGCTTCAAAGCGATTGATTTTGCAGCGACTGACGAAACCGTTGCAGCTGCTAATAATGATCAGGACGATAAGTTGGATGTTGTGCGTACGAAACGGGTTTCTTTGAAACCAATGGATAATGAAGAAGCCATTTTACAAATGGACATGTTAGGTCATGATTTCTTTATCTATGAAGACGCAGAAACTGACGGCATTAACATCGTTTATCGGCGTAATGACGGCCGCTATGGTTTGATTGAAACCGGCGACGATCAATAATATCAAGACGTAAATCAAGAACTGGTCGCTGACCAGTTCTTTTATTTTACAAATAAAACGGTCGGTATCGGTTTCATTGACAGCGTGTGGTTTTCATTGACCTCAAAAAATGGTAAAATGACAGATGGTATTTTATTTTGAAAATAGACTAAAGTAACAGTAATTAAGAATTATTATTTGGAGAGGATACGGAAATGGCCAACATTTTAAAACGCTGGGTTGAAAGCGACAAGCGCGTCATTCGGCGTCTTGACAAAATAGCGAATCAAGTCGAAACTTACGCTGACGAATATGCCAAGTTAAGTGATACTGACTTACAAGCTAAAACACCGGAATTTCGTGAACGATACAAGGAGGGTGAATCACTTGATGATTTACTCCCGGAAGCATTCGCTACCGCCCGTGAAGGCGCTAAGCGAGTGCTTGGGTTATATCCGTTCCACGTACAAATCTTAGGTGGTATTGTGTTACATCAAGGTGATATTGCCGAAATGAAGACTGGTGAAGGGAAGACCTTAACGGCTACCATGCCGGTTTATTTGAATGCAATTTCTGGCGACGGTGTGCATGTGGTCACGGTTAATGAATACTTGTCAGCCCGTGATGCCACTGAAATGGGTGAACTTTACAATTGGTTAGGCATGAGTGTGGGCATTAATGGTGCTGACAAATCGCCGGAAGAAAAGCGTGCTGCTTATAATTCAGACATCACTTATTCAACCAATGGTGAAATTGGGTTTGATTATTTACGTGATAACATGGTGGTTTATCGTGAAGACATGGTTCAACGACCATTGAATTTTGCGATCATTGATGAAGTTGATTCAATTTTAATTGATGAAGCCCGGACGCCTTTAATTATTTCAGGACAGTCTGAAGGCACCACTGGGATGTATAAGCGGGCCGATCGGTTTGCCAAGACCTTAACCAAGGAAACTGATTATAAAGTTGATTTGGAATCTAAGACAGTTGCTTTATTGGATGATGGGATTCGTAAGGCTGAGAAGTATTTCGGCTTAAAAAACCTGTATGATACGGATAATACGGCGTTAAATCACTACTTAGATGAAGCCTTACGTGCCAACTATATCATGTTAAAAGATAAAGATTACGTGATTCAAGATGGTCAAGCGATGATTGTTGACTCCTTTACGGGTCGGATTATGGATGGGCGCCGGTTCTCGGATGGCTTACATCAAGCGATTGAAGCCAAAGAACATGTTGAAATCCAAGAAGAAACTAAAACGATGGCTAACATCACGTACCAAAACTTGTTCCGGATGTATAAAAAGCTTTCTGGGATGACTGGGACCGCCAAAACAGAACAAGAAGAATTCCGCGAAATTTATAACATGGAAGTTATTAGTATTCCAACTAACCGACCAATGGTTCGTGATGATCGTTCAGATTTACTCTATCCAACGTTACGGAGTAAGTTCAATGCGGTTGTTAAAGAAATCACGGCGCTTTATGAAAAAGGGCAACCAATGTTAATTGGGACGGTCGCGGTTGAAACGTCTGAATATTTGTCACAACGTTTAGACGATGCGGGCGTTCCTCACGTGGTTTTAAATGCGAAGAACCATGCACGAGAAGCTGATATTGTTGCCAATGCTGGTCAACGTGGTGCCGTAACCATTGCCACCAACATGGCTGGTCGGGGAACTGATATTAAGTTAGGACCAGGTGTTAAAGAACTTGGTGGACTAGCGGTTATTGGGACCGAACGCCATGAATCTCGACGGATTGATAATCAGTTACGTGGTCGTTCAGGGCGTCAAGGTGATCCTGGTATGTCACAATTTTATTTATCATTGGAAGACGATTTGATGTTGCGGTTCGGTTCAGAACGGATTAAGAACTTCTTGCAACGAATGAATGTTGAAGATGATGATGCAGTGATCCAATCACGGATGATTACGCGACAAGTCGAATCGGCGCAAAAGCGGGTCGAAGGAAATAACTATGATTCACGGAAAAATGTGTTGCAATATGATGATGTTATGCGGGCACAACGTGAGGTTATCTACGGTGAACGTCAACAAGTTATCATGGAAGAAACGTCCCTTAAACCAGTTATTATGCCAATGGTCAAACGAACCATTGAACGGACGGTGCAATTGCACACACAAGGGGATCAAAAAGACTGGGATTTAGCGGCTATTGTTGATTTTGCACAAGCGGCGATGGTTAAAGAAGATTCAATCAGTGTTGCAGATTTAGAAAATAAGACGCAAGCTGAAATTGAAGATTACTTAATGCAACGCGTTGATGTGATTTATGCTGATAAGACGAAGCAACTTTACGATGCTGGTCAAATGCTAGAATTTGAAAAAGTGGTTATCTTACGGGTAGTTGATGCCCATTGGACTGATCATATTGATGCGATGGATCAACTTCGACAATCAATTGGGTTACGTGGCTATGGGCAATTGAATCCGTTAGTTGAATATCAACGGGATGGTTACCGAATGTTTGAAGAGATGGTTGCAGATATCGATTACGATACTACCCGGCTCTTCATGAAGTCTGAAATTCGGCAAAATATCCAACGTTAATTAAATAGGCAAGTTAAAGGCGTAGTTGGGGTTGGTCCAACTACGTTTTTTGCAAAAAAATAACTTAAAAATAAGTTGAGAGAAGGGTTCTTTGTGGAGTTAAGTGAATATAAACATTTAATTGAAGAAATGCAGAGTGCTGTCGGCGACTTTAGGGGGTCACTTTGACTTAGATGCTTTGAATGAAAGCATCCATGAAAATGAAGCGCGCATGGCTGAACCAGGATTCTGGGATAATCAGGCAACTGCACAGACGGTTATTGATGAGAACAATGCCTTAAAAGGAAAGTTCGATGCCTATCAGCAGTTAGCTGATGAAGTTGGCGATTTAGCTGTAGCTTATGAGTTACTGAATGAAGAACCAGATGCTGAGATGCAAGCCGAATTCGAAACTGATTTTGAAAAAGCCCAGCATGATTTACAGCAATATCGGTTGAATCTACTACTAGATGGGCCTTACGACCGGAATAATGCTATTTTGGAAATTCACCCAGGTGCTGGGGGAACTGAATCGCAAGACTGGGGTGCCATGTTGTTGCGGATGTATACACGTTGGGCTGGGAGTCATCATTTCACCGTTGAAACGGTTGATTATCAGGCTGGTGATGAGGCTGGCATTAAGAGTGTGACGTTACTCATTAGCGGTCATAATGCTTATGGCTATTTGCGTTCTGAAAAAGGGGTTCATCGGCTAGTTCGAATCTCACCATTTGATGCCGCTGGCCGGCGGCATACCTCATTTGCCAGTGTTGATGTGATGCCAGAATTAGATGATAGTGTTGATGTCGATATTCGGACGGATGATTTAAAAGTCGATGTTTATCGCGCGAGTGGTGCTGGTGGGCAGCATGTTAATAAAACGTCATCAGCTGTTCGGATTACCCACTTACCAACTGGAATTGTAGTCGCTAGTCAGGCCCAGCGTTCGCAGTTACAAAATCGACAGACGGCGATGAACATGTTACGGGCCAAGCTATATGAACGGGCTGAAGAAGAACGAGCTAAAAAACGGGCCGCCATTCAAGGTGAACAGCTAGAAATCGGTTGGGGATCACAAATCCGATCCTATGTTTTCCATCCTTATACGATGGTCAAAGATCATCGGACGAGCTATGAGTCGCATGATGGTCAAGGTGTGATGGACGGTGATTTAGATCCGTTTATTGATGCTTATTTACGCTGGAAGCTAGCTCAAAAAAATCCACAGTAAGGGTAAGACACTAGAGTGACCGATGTCAATGGTTGCTTTAGTGTTTTTTTGAGTATTAGGATTATAATTATTAAGAATAAACGTATTAATAGCGGCCATTAATGGAAACAAACAAGATTGGTCTGAACCAGTAAAAATGCTATACTAATTTCAGAGTTCAACGTTAGGAGTAACGCACATGCAGGTATTAAAGGTCTTGGAATTATTCTTGGTACAACCGTTAGTTTGGGTTGGCTTGATTAGATGTTATTTGTCAGCCCGGCGACGGGTCAGCTATGAGCGACAGACGTTTGGCAGTGCCATTGATGCCCATTATTTTGAAACGCGAAATTTCTTTAAATATGGGATCTTACTAGGGTTAGCGGCGACTGTGATTAGTCTAGTTTTAGGATTGGTGGTCTCACCAGTTTGGGTCTTGATTTATGAAGGGCTTGCCGTGATTAGTTTGTTGGTAGTTCCTTTTGGCTTAATGCCAATAACTGTTTTTGGACTTAGTTGGTTGCTTTATTGGGGACTTAATCCTAAAGTGACGTTGATAGGACATCAGCTTAAACGAGTAGGGATCACCACCATGACGCTGAGCAGTGGTGTGGTGCTTAGTGGGCTGGTGCTAGTTGTATTATTACTGGCAAGTACGGCATTTTTATTGACACGCCGTTCAACGCAAGTGGCTTCACCACAAGTTCGACCTGATCAACGTGGCAAACGAATCGTAAGGTATCGGTGGCAACAGTTGTTGGTCTTACCAGTCGGTGTTTTGATTCCCGGTGATTGGGTACATGCGACGTTTAGTTGGTGGCCAGTTTTTCAAGTCGGTCATCAAAGCTTCGGTTTGCTCTTATTGCCATTATTACTTGGTGTGAGTGTACAAGCTTATAAGCAAACGCCAGCTGTGGCGTGGCACCGTTTAGCAACGCGCTATAGCTGGATAGCTTTAATCGGGTTGGTTATTATTATTGGCGCTAAGTTGGTCACGCTGAGTCCGCAATGGGGTGTTGGCTTAATTGGTGGCATCGTAATTCTAGTTTGGTTGAGTTTAGCGCAACATCGTTATCATGATCAACACCAACAATTTTGGTTTTCGGATACTGACCAGGGTGTGCGGGTGATTGGCTTACGGCGTCACACACCTGCAGATAAACTTAATTTGAAGGTTGGCGATATTATTTTAGAATGTAATCGTCAACCCGTGCATACTGAGACACAATTTTATGAAGCATTGTTAAAGAATCCAACCTACGTTCACTTAAAAGTGCGTAATGGACAACAGGAATTAATTATAACTGAAACAGCGATTTATAATGGGGCACCACATGAGTTAGGAATTGTGTTATTCACTGATCAGGAGGATTAACGACCATGGATAAGATTTTAGTGGTAGATGATGAACCAGCAATCGTAACGTTATTATCATATAACTTAAAACAAGCTGGTTATGAGGTTGTGACGGCTACCGATGGGGCGGCGGCGTTAGCTTTGAGTATGCAACAACCGTTTACGTGTATTTTGTTAGATTTAATGTTGCCTAAATTAGACGGCATGGAAGTGACAAAACGGTTACGGCAAGAAAAGATTCAAACGCCAATCATTATTGTCACGGCAAAAAGTGATGAATTCGATAAGGTCTTTGGTTTGGAATTGGGTGCGGATGATTATATCACGAAGCCATTTTCGCCACGAGAAGTGTTGGCCCGCATTAAAGCGGTGATTCGGCGGATGACACCAGCCGATAAGCCAGCAGTGGTGCCAGTATCTGCGGCACCGACCAGTCGCTCGATGACCACTATTGGTGAGTTACAAATTGACCAAGATAAGTATCGGGTAACGCGTAATGGTGAAAATATTAGTGTGACGCCTAAAGAGTTTGAATTACTGGTTTATTTTATTGAACGAGAGGGTCGGGTGCTTAGTCGTGAAGCTATTTTGAATCATGTCTGGGGTTATGATTATGCGAGTGAAACCAGAATTGTAGATATTCATATTTCACATTTACGTGAAAAAATTGAACTAGATCCTAAAAATCCACAATTAATTCGAACTGTGCGTGGTTTTGGCTACGAGTTCGTTGGTGATGAGCATGCATAATCAGTGGCAGCAAACGATGCGTCTGTTAACGTTAGAAAATATTTTGACGTTGTTAATCGGCTTGGTCGTGCTGCAACATTTTTCACCGATTCAATGGTCATGGCAATTAGTCGGGCTACTCATGTTAGCCATTATCTTATTGGCGATTATTGAGGCCAGTATTGTTTGGTTTCAACAACATGAACGGCAAAAGACAATCGATCGAATGGAAGCTAAATTGCGACAAATGAGCAGTCAGCAGTTTCCACCGCATATTTTATTGCCGGAGAATGATCCACTGTATAGTTTATCGCAAGCTGTTAATCAGTTAGAGTCTTATCAGCGCAATCAGACGCGCCGAGCGGAGCTACAAGAAAAAGAATTAATGATGATTATGCGCTATTTGCCAATTGGCGTGATGGTGATTGATCATCATCGACAGGTGCAATTGTCGAATCCAGCAATGAGTGAATTGCTACAACAGTCAATTAATTCGGTAGCGCACCTTTATACAAAAGATATTCAACTGTATGCTTTGACAAAAGTGATTGAAGCGACGATTACGACTAAAAAAAATCAGCGGGCGACGATTACGTTGACGCCAGCACCTAATACGCAGGTGGTCGAAGCAACCACGGTTTATATTCAAAATAGTCGGTCACACTTTCAGATTGTCTTAATGCTCTACAATATCACTGAGGTTTATATGATTGAACAGATGCAAGATGACTTTGTTAGTAATGCCAGTCATGAGTTGAAGACGCCAATTACAGCAATTGCTGGTTTTACTGAAACATTAATCAGTGGCGCAAAAGATGATCCCGCAACGTTGGATCAATTTTTAAAAATTATTGCCGATGAGAGTCAACGGTTGATTGATTTGATTCAAGATGTTTTGTCATTGTCACGAATTCGGGCACAAAATATGACTAACTTATCAATCCAGACTGTGCAAGTAAAGCCGTTAGTTGATCAAGAATTGGCGGTATTGCAGCAGGCCTTTCAACGAAAAAATATTGTTGTCACCAGTCACCTTGAGCCAGCGATGACCGTGGTGGCTGATGCGCAAAAGTTGAGCCAAATTGTTAAAAACTTATTGTCGAATGCAATTAAGTATAATCGCCAAAATGGGACTGTAATTATCAGTGCTACTAGCACTGATAAGCAATGGATTTTAAAGGTTCAGGATACCGGTATCGGTATTAGTGCGAATAATCAGCAACGCATTTTTGAACGCTTCTATCGGGTCAGTCCATCGCGTTCGCAACAAGTCGTTAGTGGCACGGGACTTGGATTAGCGATCGTAAAAGAGCTGGTTAATGCGATGCACGGGCAAATTACGGTGATTAGTCAACGCGGGGTTGGCACTACAATGACGGTTGCATTGCCTATCAAAGTAACTGAGTGAGCTTGGGATATAGAACCCAGGCTCTTTTTTTCGGCCTTTTTTAAGTCAGCAAGCAGGTCTAACAGTTCAAAATATTTTGACATTTACACAATCTTTACAAAACGTCTATTAAGTATTTACAAAAACTTTGTATTATAGATATTGAGCATGGGTAGGAGGTATTTTGTTATGAAGAAAAGTCGGGTCATCCAATTACTAGGACTGATTCTGATTGGCGTGTTAGTGGGGCTTGGGTACACTTACCGAGTTAAAACCAACGCTGGCGAGTCAATCACCGCAGTTGGTTCCACCGCATTACAGCCTTTAGTTGAAGCGGCTGGTGAACAATATAGTTCTGAACATACCGGGATTTTTATTAATGTGCAAGGTGGCGGCTCTGGTACGGGTCTAAGCCAAATCCAATCTGGCGCTGTTGCGATTGGTAATTCTGATATTTTTGCTGAAGAGCAAGCCGGAATTCAGGCGAGTAGGCTTAAAGATCATCAAGTTGCCGTGGTTGGGATTGCCCCAATTATTAACAAGCAGACCGGGATTACTAACTTAACTAGACATCAATTAGACCAGATTTTTACTGGTAAATTAACGAATTGGCGTCAAGTTGGCGGTAAAAACTTGCCGATTGTCTTGATTAATCGGGCGCAAGGATCAGGAACCAGGAAGACCTTTGAGCGGTATGCGCTCAATGGTCACAAGAGTGCTGAATCTCAAGAACAAGATTCTTCAGGTTTGGCGCGGTCGATTGTCGCCAGTACACCCGGTGCGATTAGCTACGTTGCCTTTTCATATTTAGATTCGTCAGTGACGACGGTTACCGTGGATGGGGTGCAACCGACAGAAGCTAACGTCCGCCGGAATAAGTGGCGAATTTGGTCATATGAACATTTATATACGAGTTTACAGCCAGATCCATTAACAAAAAAATTTATTACTTATATTCTATCGACCGCTGTTCAGAAAAAGTTAGTGAAACAGTTAGGTTATATCTCGGTTCATGATATGCAGGTTCAGCGAAGTGCGACCGGTAAAATTACGACCGTGAAATAAGGAGGAGCGCATGGATAAAATTCGGGCAAGTCTCTTAAAAAAATCAGTTGCGAGCAAAATCGAACGCCGCGGTAAGCTAATCAGTTTGACCTGTTTGGCATTGATTATTGTCGTCGTGTTCTTGATTTTCTACTTTGTCGCATCACGGGGGCTAGCAACCTTCTTTCAAAATCACATTAATTTTTGGCAGTTTCTAAGTGGAACCCAATGGAATCCAGGAACCGTTGGGACCAATGGCCAGCCAGCAGTTGGGGCGTTACCAATGTTAGTTGGGTCGTTTCTAATCACAATTTTATCGGCCTTGATTGCGACGCCATTTGCCATTGGGACGGCGGTGTTTATGACTGAAATTTCACCACGGCGCGGGGCCCAAATCTTGCGACCAGTTACGGAATTATTAGTCGGGATTCCTTCCGTTGTGTATGGGTTCATCGGCTTACAAGTTGTCGTGCCATTTGTAAGAAGTACTTTTGGTGGCAGTGGGTATGGGATACTATCCGGGACCTTTGTCCTATTCGTTATGATTCTACCAACGGTCACATCGATGAGTGCTGATGCGCTAAATGCCGTCCCAAGGTATTATCGCGAAGCTTCGCTAGCATTAGGTGCGACTCGGTGGCAAACCACGTATAAAGTGGTTTTGAGAGCCGCAATCCCCGGTATGTTAACGGCCATTGTTTTTGGGATGGCTCGAGCTTTTGGGGAAGCTTTAGCTGTACAAATGGTGATTGGGAATGCGACCTTGCTGCCGCATAATTTAGTTTCACCGGCCTCAACGTTAACCAGTATCTTAACCATGGGAATCGGGAATACAGTTATGGGTTCCTTACAAAATAATGCGTTGTGGTCCTTAGCCATGATGTTATTGCTCATGTCACTGTTCTTTAACTTAGTGATTCGCTATATTGGACGAAAGGGGAAACTAAATAATGAACGCTAAACGAATGGATAAGCTGGCTACCGGTATCTTATATGCCGTTGCTGCTTTAGTTGTAATTATTTTGGTGGCTTTACTTGGTTATATCCTAGTCCAAGGGGTGCCAGAAATTTCCTGGCATTTTTTAACCTCACCGTCGCTTTCATTTGAAGCCGGTGGTGGGATTGGTATTCAACTCTTTAATTCATTCTATCTGCTGTTCTTGGCATTACTGATTTCGTTGCCCATTTCGTTGGGAGCAGGAATTTATCTGAATGAATATGCAAGTCAAAATACGTTTACTAGCTTGATTCGAACGACCATTGAAATTTTAAGCTCACTGCCTTCAGTTGTGGTTGGCTTGTTCGGTTATTTGTTCTTTGTGGTTCAATTTAAGTTAGGCTTTTCAATCCTGTCAGGGGCATTTGCACTCACTGTCTTTAATCTGCCAATTCTAACGCGGAGTATTGAAGAAGCGTTAGCTAATATTTCTGATAGTCAACGTGAAGCTGGTTATGCTTTAGGATTATCACGTTGGGAAACGGTGACCAAGATTGTCGTGCCTGCAGCGTTGCCAAGTATTATTACCGGGATTGTTTTAAGTGCCGGTCGGATTTTTGGCGAGGCCGCAGCGTTGATTTATACGGCAGGCCAAAGTGCGCCAGCGTTAAATTTCAGTGATTGGAATCCATTTAATATTAGTAGTCCCTTAAGTCCGTTGCGCCCGGCTGAAACTTTGGCCGTGCATATTTGGAAGATTAATTCTGAAGGGATTATGCCGGATGCTAAGGCGGTCTCAGCGGGCGCCTCAGCCGTGCTGATTATTGCAGTCTTACTCTTTAACTTCTTAGCCCGTTGGCTTGGAAAACGCTTGTATAAACATTTAACCGCTGAATAAGGAGGTCCTTTTAATGGCAGATGCAACAATGATGACGACAGATCAACGAAATATTATGAAGTTCGATGAAAAAGCACATGAAATTGCACTTTCAACGCAAGATTTACACGTGTTCTATGGGAAGTCAGAAGCAATTTCAGAAGGTGACTTACAATTTGAACGGTATAAGATCAGTGCGCTGATCGGGCCATCTGGTTCAGGGAAATCAACCTATTTGCGGTCTTTGAATCGCATGAATGATCGAATTGCCACGGTTAAGGGCCAAATTATGTATCGAGGTCTAGACATTAATAGTAATGCGATTGATGTTTATGAGATGCGGCGCCATATTGGTATGGTTTTCCAGCGGCCTAATCCCTTTGCCAAATCAATTTATGAAAATATCGCCTTTGCATTACGACAACGTGGGATGAAGAACAAGCAAGAACTAGATGAAGTTGTCGAACGGTCTTTACGGCAGGCAGCCATGTGGGATCAAGTTAAGGATGATTTAAATAAGAGTGCTTTGGCGCTTTCTGGTGGGCAACAACAACGGTTGTGCATTGCCCGGGCAATTGCGATTAAGCCTGATATCTTATTGTTGGACGAACCGGCTAGTGCTTTGGATCCCATTTCAACGAGTCAGATTGAAGATACTTTGTTGGAGCTAAAGCAAAATTATACAATTATTATTGTGACTCATAATATGCAACAAGCGTCACGGATTAGTGACTACACGGCGTTCTTTAATCTCGGTAAAGTTTTGGAATATGCTGAAACGGGTGACGTTTTCACCAATCCAAAAGTTGATCTGACAAATGATTATATCTCTGGTAATTTTGGCTAGGAGGCGAGTTAATGAGTACAATTTTAAAGACAGAAAATTTATCACTTTTTTATGGCAAGAAAGAGGCGTTGAAGAGCGTTAACCTTAGTTTTGAAACCAAAGGGATTACAGCTTTAATCGGACCATCAGGATGTGGTAAATCAACGTTTTTACGGTGCTTGAATCGGATGAATGACTTAATTCCTAATGTGACGATTACTGGTGAGGTGGTCTTTAATCAGGCGAATATTTATGCGCCGACGACGGATACGGTCCAATTAAGAAAAGAAATCGGGATGGTTTTCCAACAGCCTAATCCCTTTCCCTTTTCAATTTACGAGAATGTTGTTTATGGCTTACGTTTGGCCGGGGTTCGAGATAAGGAAACGTTAGATGCCGCCGTTGAAAAAAGCTTGAAACAAGCGGCAATTTGGGATGAAGTCAAAGATCGCTTACATGTCAATGCGCTATCCCTATCAGGTGGTCAACAGCAACGGATTTGTATCGCACGAGTGCTGGCGGTTGAACCAGCAATTATTCTTTTGGATGAAGCTACCAGTGCGTTGGACCCAGTTTCAAGCCATATGATTGAAACAACCCTATTGAATTTACGGCATGATTACACTATCATAACTGTTACGCATAATATGCAACAGGCATCACGAATTTCTGATCGGACCGCTTTTTTCTTGAACGGTGAGTTAATTGAGGTAAATGATACGAAACAGATTTTCATGAATCCAGTTAAGCAAGCAACCAATGACTATATTTCAGGCCGATTTGGTTAGGAGGATAAAACCATGCGACGACTATTTGATGATGAATTAAATGATATTGATGCTAATTTCACTGAAATGGGAATGATGGTTAGTGAAACCATTGAAAAAGCGGTGAAAGCTTTTATTGACCATGATCGTGATTTAGCCCAAGAAATCATTGATAATGATGCCAAAATTAATGAACGTGAAGTTGAGTTGGAACAAAAATCATTTGAAATGATTGCTTTATACCAACCTGTCACTTCTGATTTACGTGAAATTGTAACGATTTTAAAGGCTGTTTCAGAATTAGAACGGATGGCTGATTATGCCCGGAACATTGCACATGCGACGATTCGGGTTAAAGGACATGTACGCGTCCCTGAAATTGAAGCGCAGTTATCTGAGATGGGGAATCGGGTCCGTAAAATGGTCGAAGAGATGTTAGCGGCCTATGTTAAAAGCGATGATTTGGCAGCCCGTAAAGTTGCGGCCAAGGATGCTAAAGTTGGTGAAATGTACGATAAAATCAACGAAAAAGGAATTTCGAAGATGGAACGCCATCCAGAAACTGTGATTGGATCGACCGATTATCTTAATGTTGCGAGTTATTTGTTACGAATCGGTGCATTGGTCACTAATGTTGGTGAATGGATCGTTTACTTGAATACCGGAAAAATCATAGAATTGAATCCAGAAAGTTCGAATTTAGTTTAGTGATTCATAAATAATTTCTAAAGCCGGTCCATCAAGTTTGCAACCTGCTTTTACAATTAGTAGAATGTAATTAGACTAAACTTATGTGAGGGGTCTAATTATGAAGACTAAAACTAATCGTAAACTAACTAAATCTAACAATCGGGTCGTCGCCGGT
Organism: Lactobacillus sp. CBA3606; assembly: GCF_002970935.1. Taxonomy (NCBI): domain Bacteria; kingdom Bacillati; phylum Bacillota; class Bacilli; order Lactobacillales; family Lactobacillaceae; genus Lactiplantibacillus; species Lactiplantibacillus kimchii. Next base: position 2,174,045 of record NZ_CP027194.1, read on the forward strand.
GTCTTGGGTGGCATTGCCGCCTATCTACAGTGGAATGCTACCGTATTGCGTGTGTTATTTGTGTTACTGACAATTGCGTCACATGGTTTTGGGATTTTGTTGTACTTAGTCCTAATGACCATTATTCCCAGTCAGCCTAAGCAATCTGGCTTTTTTGATCAGATGCGCCAAGCTACAGGGCAGTCATCACAAACTACGCAGCAACCGCAAGGACGTAAAGAAATTCATAACGTCCATGAAGAAGATGAGCCGCGCCACCAAGATTAATGGAGTGATAGTGAGTGGGTTTTTGGAAACGAATTATAATTAATACCGTATTATTTATTGCCATTGCTGGCTTTTTTAAGAGTGATTTCCATGTTGCCAATGTGTGGATTGCTTTATTGGCAAGTTTTGTTTTAGCAGTCTTAAACGCAGCGGTTAAACCCGTGCTACTGTTATTATCATTACCGATTACGTTATTGACCTTAGGGTTATTCAGTATTGTGATCAATGGTTTGATGCTCCAACTGACGTCTTATTTTGTCGGCAAAACCAGTTTTGGATTTTCCAGTTTTGGAATGGCCGTCTTAGTGTCGGTTTTAATGTCCTTGGCAAATGTGATTGTTTCTAATTTTTTAGCTAAGCGTGATGTAAATGGTGAATAAAGCGCTTTAAAGTGCTAAGATTAACAGATAGGAATGATCCATTTTCAGTCAAAAAAGTGCGAGCGGCTTGAAAGAAGATTGCAATAGCAATCTTGGACAATGCCACTGGCTTTTTTTTATAGCTGAATAATTTGGGAGGGATTAACTTGGCAGAAAGTGTAACTGTTGCCGATTTAGTGAAAAATACCCGCTTGGATGTTTACCATGGCGCCAAGCTACTAGCAGATAAAGAAATTACAATTAGTGATATTTCACGACCTGGCTTAGCACTAACGGGCTACTTTAACTACTACCCGCGTGAACGGGTACAATTGTTAGGAAAAACTGAAACCGCTTATTCAAAGAATATGAGCCACGATGAACGGTTAATGATTTTTCGGAAGATGTGTCAATTAACGACGCCAGCTTTTGTGGTTTCTACGGGATTACCCGTACCCGCTGAGCTTGTTCAGGCTGGTGATGAGAACAAGGTACCAATCTTAGGGACTAAGATGACTTCTTCGCGAATTTTAAGTAATATGACCAATTACTTGGAAGGTAAATTAGCTGAACGCCAATCAGTTCATGGTGTTTTAGTCGACATTTATGGGCTAGGGGTTTTAATTACTGGTGATTCAGGGGTCGGGAAAAGTGAAACGGCTTTGGAACTCGTCAAACGGGGGCATCGCTTGATTGCGGATGATCGAGTGGATGTTTATCAACAAGATGAACAAACCCTAGTTGGGGAAGCACCTAAGATTTTAAACCATCTTCTTGAGATTCGTGGGATTGGGATTATTGACGTGATGAACTTGTTCGGTGCCGGAGCAGTCCGCCAAGATACTGATATTGATTTAATTGTTCACTTAGAGAATTGGACGCCAGATAAGCAATTTGATAGACTAGGAAATGGCGAAGCATCGCGTAAGTTTTTTGATGTTGAAGTGCCGGAAGTGTCTATTCCGGTTAAAACTGGGCGTAACTTAGCCATTATTATTGAAGCAGCTGCGATGAACTTTCGGGCTGAAAGCATGGGTTATGATGCGACTAAGGTGTTTGATGACAATTTGAATTCCTTAATCAAAGAAAATTCAGCCCATGATTCTGAAAAGCATTAAGGAGATGGCGACAGCGTGAAACTCGTCTTGGGGGCGTTAAACCCGATTGCGTTAAGATTAGGGCCAATTGAGGTTCATTGGTATGGCGTATTTATTGCAAGTGCCGTTATTATTGCGGTGACTTTGGCCGTGCGCGAAGGTCTGCGGCGTGGTATTCGACCAGATGATATTTACGATATGATTTTATGGGCGTTACCGTTTACTTTGATTGCGGCTCGATTATATTATGTTGGGTTTCAATGGTCCTATTATAGCCAAAATCCAGGTGAAATTATCCGAATCTGGGATGGCGGTATTGCCATTTATGGCGGCTTAATTGGTGCGGCAATTGTGGTGATTCTATTTTGCCGATCACGGTTTGTCCCCGTTTGGTTAATGTTAGATGTTGCGGCACCAACTGTCATTATGGGCCAAGGAATTGGTCGCTGGGGTAATTTCATGAACCAGGAAGCTTTTGGCCGGGTGACTAGTCTTAGCTTTCTACAAGGGTTACATTTACCGCAGTGGTTGATTTCTCAAATGTATATCAACGGTGCGTATCGGCAACCGACGTTTTTATATGAGTCGGTTTGGGATTTACTCGGATTCGTCGTATTAATGACGACGCGACATAAAAAAGGACTTTACAAACAAGGTGAAGTCTTCTTGACCTATGTTGCCTGGTATTCATTTGGACGCTTCTTTACAGAAGGGATGCGGACAGATTCTTTAATGTTATTTGGCGTCATCCGTATTTCACAGGCCTTATCCGTGGTATTATTTATTGGTAGTTTGACTTTGATTATTTGGCGTCGACGCCGATTAACCGAGAATCGTTGGTACCTTGATGGTTCTGGTCAAAAAATTGCCACCGAAAATAAGTAGATTAGAGGTATATTTGAATGACAGAAAAAGTTGCCGTTCTAGGTGCTGGCTCATGGGGCAGTATTTTGGCGAACTTATTAGATGAGAATGGAAATGAGGTACGGCTCTGGTCTAACTCGGCTGCGCAAGCAGCTGAACTAAATGATCAGCATACGAATGAACGCTATGTCCATGGTTTTCATTATTCGGAGTCGTTAACGGCTTATACGGATTTGAAGGCGGCGTTAGATGGGGTTGCGGTGATTCTGTTCGTCGTACCAACCAAGGCCATCCGCAGTGTGGCACAACAAGTCACAGCGGTGTTACAAGCAACTGGGCAACGGCCGATCATTGTTCACGCTAGCAAAGGCTTAGAATTAGAGACTCATAAGCGGTTGTCACAAGTATTGGCAGAAGAAATTCCAGCCAATCTTCGGCAAGCAATTGTGGTATTATCTGGTCCTAGTCATGCGGAAGAAGTTGCTAAACGTGATATCACGTTAATTACAGCGGCAAGCGCCAACGATGCGGCTGCTAAGCTGGTACAGCAACTCTTTATGAATGACTATTTCCGAATCTATACGAACCACGATGTGATTGGGGTTGAATTAGGCGCTGCCCTGAAAAACATTATTGCATTAGGTGCCGGTGCGTTACATGGCTTGGGCTATGGTGATGATGCCAAAGCTGCTTTGATGACACGTGGATTGGCTGAAATTAGCCGCTTGGGTGTAGCATTAGGGGCTGAACCGTTAACTTTTATTGGGTTATCGGGTGTTGGTGACTTAATTGTAACTGCTACAAGTGTGCATTCACGTAATTGGCGGGCCGGTAATGAACTTGGCGCTGGTCAAGATTTGAAGACGGTCGTTGCAACTATGGGAATGGTGATTGAAGGAATTCCATCTACCAAGGCAGCTTATGAATTAGCCCAACAACAGCAGATTGAAATGCCAATCACCGAAGCCATCTATGATGTTTTGTATAATGGCGCCGATATTAAGCAAGTTATTCCTCAATTAATGCAACGTGAGGGGAAACCTGAAATTCAATAGGTTATCATTTTATTTCATTATTCTTAGGAGGATGTCCAAATGTCTAAAGTTAGAAAAGCAGTTATTCCCGCCGCTGGTTTAGGAACTCGTTTCTTACCAGCTACTAAAGCAATGCCCAAGGAAATGCTGCCAATTGTTGATAAGCCAACGATTCAATTCATCGTTGATGAAGCACGGAAGTCTGGTATTGAAGATATTGTGATTGTTACGGGTAAGAGCAAGCGGAGTATCGAAGACTACTATGATTCAAATCCAGAACTGGAAGATAATTTACGGGCTAAGCACAAGGAAGAAATGTTAAAACTCGTTCAAGAAACGACTGATATTAACCTCTACTTTATTCGGCAATCACATCCCCGTGGCTTAGGTGATGCAGTTTTAACGGCTAAAGCCTTCGTTGGGGACGAACCTTTTGTTGTCATGCTGGGTGATGATTTGATGGAAGACAAAGTACCATTGACGAAACAATTAATGGATAGCTATGATCAAACACACGCCTCAACCTTAGCTGTGATGAAGGTGCCGCATGATGATGTTTCGAAATATGGGGTTATTAATCCTGAAAGCGAAAAAGCGCCTGGCTTATACAATGTGAATAACTTTGTTGAAAAGCCAAGTCCCGAAGATGCGCCTAGTGATTTGGCGATTATTGGGCGTTACTTGTTAACTCCTGAAATTTTTGATGTCTTAGAACATCAAAAGCCAGGTAAGGGTAATGAAATCCAATTAACCGATGCTATTGATACGTTGAATAAAACGCAACGTGTCTTCGCCCATGAATTTAAAGGGACGCGTCATGATGTTGGCTACAAGTTTGGTTACTTAAAGACGACGATTGAATATGGGTTAACCCATCCCGATGTTAAGGATGATTTACGGGCCTATATTAAAGATTTGGGGACTAAGTTAACCAAAGCGGATGCTAATAAACCTGCTACGAAAAAAACTACGAAATAATAAAAAATGATTCAGCTGAGTAAATCAGCTGGATCATTTTTTTTAACGGTCAGATTTAAGCTTGAAAAGATGTGGCTTGCCGTAATAATACCCTTGGCGAAGTGGAATATTTAAATTATCCGCCAATTGATCCTCAGCGTCATCTTCGACCCCTTCAAGAATTAGACGGGCATCATGTTCTAAGGCAACATTATTCCAGAACTTTAGTTGTGCTGGAATTTCATCAGTTCGCTCTTCTTTACGGAAGTTTTGCATGGCAAATTTAATTTCTTCAGCGTAACCAAGCAATGGCTTAATATGGTCAAAGACGTTAATCCCAGTACCAACGTCATCTAGGCTAAACTCTAACCCATGTGCTTTGATTAATTCAATTTGCTTTTGCATATCAGCTAGTGAATAGGCCTCTTCATCAGGTTCTTCAGTTACTTCAACAATCACTTTAACCGGAAACAATTTAGCTTGGGCGTCAATTACGGCGGCCGCAATCGCAGGTGTTAAAAATTGCTTACGGTTGAAATTAATAGAAACTGATCCAATCTTCAAAGACAACTCACTAGCGGTTGCCTTCAATAAATCAATTTGCACATCAATTGGAATGGCTTCAAAGTTTGCTGGTAGTGTCCAACGATCTGCTTCGGTTTCACGGTAACGAATAAGCATTTCGTAACCAATCAAAGAATTATTGAATTTATTTAATTGTGGTTGAATAAAATAGCGATACATACACTGGCCCCTTACGTTCAAATTATGTTCAGTAAAATTACCCCTAAGTTACATAGTATACCAAATAATGATTTAGTGGAATGCGAAGGCCTCGCCTTTTTTCAATTGAGCGATGGGTTTAAGCAAGGGTGGGAATGGTTGAAAGCGATATCTAAACTTTTTTTACGTCGATATTAAAATAATGTGGGTGTTTTAACAAATCCGGATATAAATTAATTGAAAAAGCGGTTATAATTAAGTTGGTCTGTATCAACGTATTTGTGACAAATAAATTAATTCTGTGGAGGAATATTTAGTATGAAAATTGTAATTGTTGGGTGTACCCATGCCGGAACAGCGGCAGCAAATCAAATTTTAAAGAATCATCCAGAATCAGAAGTGACGATTTATGAACGTAACGATAACATTTCATTCTTATCTTGTGGGATTTACCTTTATTTAGGTGGTAAGGTGAATAAGCTAGAAGATATGTTTTATGCGTCACCAGAAGAATTGGAAGCAGCGGGCGCTAAAGTCAAGACAAAGCATAATGTGCTTAAAATTGATGCAGCCGCTAAGACGATGCAAGTTGCAGATATGGAAACAGGTCAGGTTTTTGATGACCATTATGACAACTGGGTCATCCGTTGCTGTGCCACCAATCTTTGGGATTGATGAATCGAAAGTTCTCTTGTGCAAAACGTATGAACAAGCACAGGAAATTTATAAAACCGCTAAAGATAACAAACGGATTGCGATTGTTGGGGCTGGTTATATTGGGACTGAATTATCTGAAAGTTATGCCAATACCAATCATGAAGTAACCTTGTTCCAATCACATGATCAGATCTTAAATCACTATATTAGCAAAGATATGTCTGACCAAGCGGTTGACTTATTGAAGCAACATGGCGTTAAAGTGCTCTTAAATCATCGGGTTACCGCATTTACTGGGAACGATAAAGGCGAGTTAGTCATTGAAACTGCCCAAGGCGATTTTGTGGCCGACTTAGCGATTGTTGGGACTGGCTTTATTCCAACGACTGAATTATTACGTGGTCAAGTGGACATGGACAAACATGGTGCCATCATTATCAATGACTATGTTCAAACGTCTAATCCTGATATTTATGCTGCGGGCGATTCTTGTGTGGTTAACTTTAACCCAACGGGCCGGTCAGCTTATACGCCATTAGCAACGAATGCGGTACGGCAAGGGGCCTTAGCTGGGGTTAATATCTTTGGCAATATCCAACCTTACATGGGAACGCAAGCAACGTCTGCCATGCAGTTATTTAATTACACGTTGGCGACAACCGGGTTGACTTATGAAGTTGCGAAAATGAGTAATATGCCCGTTAAACGAGTTGTCTTTGATGGTACATGGCGGCCAAGTTATATGCCAAGCACAGATCCATTGAGAATTGAATTAACTTATAATCCTGAAAATCGGCAAATCTTAGGTGCCCAGTTCTGGAGTCCTCACGAAGTTGCCCAGTCAGCCAATACGGTTTCAGTAGCTATTCAAAATGGGAATACCATTGATGATTTAGCCTTTGTTGATATGCTATTCTCACCAAACTTTGATGATCCCTTCAATTATTTGAACTTAGTCGCTCAAATGGCGGTTGACCAAGAAGCTAAGGCTGGCAATGCACAAGGGCGGATTACAGCTATTGGTGATTGGGCTAAATTAAACAATCCTGAAAACAAGTAACTCGTAGAATGGGGTCTTACGATGCATAGCAAGTGGTTAGGGTGGTGGCTATTATTGCCGCTAGTGTTGCTAGGATTAAGTGGTTGTAAAAAAGAAGTGACGGTTAAGCCCCCAACGCAGGCACCGACTGCTTTTAAACTGAAAAGTCAGTATGCGACTACGACGGATCAACAACAGGCGCGTTCATTAGTTAAGTTCATTAAACGTGGACTTTTGACGCCGCAAGGGTTGTATACCAACTATGTGGATACGGTGAAACGATCGTCTGGGGCCGCTACGGGGCATGAATTATTGAGCGAATCTGCTGGGATGTGGTTACAGTATTTAGTGACAACTAGTCAGTGGCACCAGTTTCGAACCTTTTATCAAGCCACTAAAAAAACATTCGATGATCATGGTCAATTTAGTTATCGCTATGACCCCCGTTCTAAAAAACGTTATCGCGTTAATGCCACGCTGGATGATCTACGGATCATTCGCGCGCTATTAGCGTACGATCAAATGCATCATACGACGCATTATCGGCAAGAAGCGACCGCACGCTATCAAACCTTAATTAATACCAGTATTAAGGATGGTCATCTGGTTGATTATTATGATATGAAGACTGGTAAAGCGGCCACAACGGGGAGTCTAGCTTACTTCGATTTACAAACATTAAAATATTTTGAACAAAACAGTAAAGCCGGTCGTACAGCCTATCAACATCAATTAACGGTGGTCAAAGGTGGTTATCTAGGCGATGTATTCCCGCTATATGCTAAGAACTATCAATGGACGACTAGCCAGTATAGTGATGCATCGCTTAATACCTCTGAAGCCTTGGAAACGTTATTGCATTTGGCCGAAGTAGGTCAACTTAAAGCAACCAGTCAACACTGGTTAGTACAACGATTGCAACAACGTAATTTGGCTAATGGTTATACGACAACTGGCACGGTTAGTGTTAACGGTGAATCAGCGGCCAATTATGCATTAGCGGCCATGATTTTTGCAGCGGTACATGATCGACCACATTATCAACAAGCAATGCGGCAAGTCTGGCGGTTACAAGTGACAACCTCAACGTCAGCCATATTTGGCGGCATTGGTGATGCGAAAACGCACCAGGCGTACTCTTACAGCAATTTAACTGCTTTGAATGCCGCTTTTAAATAAAGGCGATGGACAGAGCTGAGAGGTAATGAATGTGACTAAGTTAAAGCGAGGGCTGATTAAGGCCGGCAAGGTTTTCCAAAAAATACTGCCACCGCCACTATTAGCAATGCTAATTTGTGCGATTTTGGCTAGTTATATTAATTTTATGCCACCAATTAATGGGTTAGCAGATAATGGGGACTATTACCGCGCCATGTATAGTAACGGTATCTATAAACTTTTAGGGACGCATTATAGTTATTTTGACTTCGTCACGCAGAAATTTGGATTGATGAAATATTATAATGACTATCAATCAGTTAACTTTTCGTCGCAACCATTATTTGTGAAGCTAGCGATTGGCTTAAATAAATTATTTTATAGCCAAACAGTCTTTGATATTCGCTTTATGGGTTTAGTGAATACTGGCTTTTATTTGGGTAGTATTTATTTATTAACAGATGCACTGACTTATCCGGCTAAACGACCACGTAATTATTTAATTGCTGGCTTAGTTGTGTTTGTGTTCGGGGATTCGTCGTTTACCTTGTATTTCAATTCGTTTTTTGCCGAACCGCAAATGTTAAGCATGACGTTATATTCGTTTGCAGCGGTGCTTTTATTAGCCCGGCACCGTTATCGCCGTCGTTGGCCACTATTACTGCTGTTCGGTGTGAGCACCATGTTACTAATTTCGAGTAAGTCACAAAATGCGCCGTTAGCATTAAGTTATGTGGTTGTTGCATTAGGGTTATTATTTTTACCAAACTTTAAAGCACAACGCCTAATTATTTTTGCTGGTATGGCTGGCTTGCTCGTGGTTGGGGTGCTGACGTATAAGTTGATTGGGTCAAGTTTTACGCAGATTAATCAGTACCAGGCTTTTTCACATGGGGTGTTGACCCAAACTGGCGACCCAAGTACCGATTTGCGCAAAAGCGGTATTGATGAGCAATATGCCCTCATGAAAGATCAAGATTATTATGCAAAGCAGTTTGCACCGATTGATGCTTCTGGAAAGTATGTGAAGAAAAATTTACTGACTAAGTATAATTTTAGTTGGATTGCAACATATTATGCGAAGCATTTGCCACAGTTTGGCAAGTTGTTAGACTTAACGGCGGCAGATGCCATGATTACGCAGGTCAAGGCGGTTGGTGATTATACTAAAGCCTCGGGCGCGCCGGCTGGCAAACAGGTCACTTTCTTTACGGGATTTAGTTCAATTGCGGGCGCCTTCTTCCCGCAAAAATATGCTTTTAATTGTTTATTAGCCGTGGCTTTAGCAATGGTATATGCCGTGGGCTTTTATAATGATTTGAAAGCTCATGCCAGTGAAGGGGTGCTCCGTTTCTTTCTCGTTTTAGGGTACCTGACGATTTTTATTTTTGTCCCGATTATTTCAATTGTTGGTGATGGCGATGCGGACCTGGCAAAACACATTTTTATGGTACCGGTCAGCATTGATTTGATTTTCTTGCTAGTTGTATCGGATATTTTAAATCATCGGTTGTGGCACGCTTATCATGAAGGGACGTAACCGTATGCACAAACTAAGAGGTTGGCGATGGGGGTTGCTAGTGCTAGGCGTGTTGTTGGGATTTGGTCTAGTGCGTCCAACGGTCCATGCTGCAACGAAAGTTTTATTGGTTTATGATTCTCAAAATAGGGCCACTCATGGTGAAAATAAAATTGCGACGGTCCAACGGATTTTAGCGGGACTAAATATTGACGTTAAAACAGTTGCAGCAGCGGATTATCAGGCTGGTCAGTTGCAGGCTTATCAAGGCGTGGTGACGATGATTAATTGGCCGCAGACGGATTTAAATAATGCTGCGTTTACACATGATCGCCAACAATTTAAAGGGACCAAGCTACACATTGGTCGCAATCTAACGGCGACCGAAGCCCGAGACTTAGGTGCTCAGCCTGTAAAATTATATCATCAGCAATTTACGTTACAGAATTCAGCGGGTACAATTCATCAGCTCCTCCCGTTTAGTGAGACGATGACTGTGTTAACCAAGTTACCGAAAGAAGCTCAGTCAGTTGGTGTTTTGAAAACCCAAGCGGTCACGGCGCGTACCTATTCGTATGGAACCATTGTGAATCATCAGGGTTACTTACCGTATTTAGCCACACGTGGCTATAGTTTTGTGGTGGCAGCGCAAATGATGGCCCAATTGTTTGGCCACCGTGGTCATTATCAACCGTTGCTGACGATTACGAAAGTCACGCCGTATTCTAATCTGACCTTATTAGCGCACTTGAGTCAGACCCTTTATGAACAAGGCATTCCTTTTGCGGTTAGTACCACTAGTGTGAGTGAAAATGGTCACTTCAAAGCGTTTCAACGTTTTGCAAAAGTATTACGATTAGTTGAAAACCGTGGTGGGGTAGTTTTCTTAAAGACACCAACGGTCGGTGGGGTGACTGCCAGCAGTGGTGGCAGTCTGAGTCAATTAATGGATGATGAGTTGGTTCAATTAGCACAGAACCAGGTTTTCCCGGTTGGTATCAGTACATCGATTTATTGGAATCAAGATGCTGTTTATCGTCAATACGCTTTGAAAAAGGCCTCGCATGTTTTATTTTTGCCGAATCCGGCGAATTTAACGTATGCTAAACAAGATAATCAGGCGACTCACTTTAAACAAAGCCTGTATGGCTTGGATGCAACGTCCTTGGCTACGGTTACTAGTGGATCGGATTTAGGAAAACTAGCCGTTGATTTTGCCATACCAACGGCGATAACGGTTACGATGCCAAATAGTTCCCGTAGTTTACGAACGTTAGAGCGGCGGATTCAGCAGTTACCGTATCAATGGTTTAATCCGGTGACGCAAGGTTGGCAGACGAAAATCACCAGTGGTACCGCCACTTTTGAGTACCGGCAAGGGGCGTACTTCTTGAATGGCACTCAGACTACGATTGCAGCCAGTGCCACGCGGACAAAGACGTTGGCGCCAGTCAAACCGGCTGAGAGTTGGATGAATCGGTTCTTTAAAGTTCAAGGGAGTGTTTTGTTAATCTTTTTCGGGATTACTTTCGTGATTTTTATTGGCTTCATTTGGTTTGGTCGGAAGATTTATTTGAATATGTTTAAACGTTAGTAGGAAAGGCTAAAGGTTGACTATGTTAGATGGATTTTTATTTGTCGCGATTGTGGCCATTTGGGGAATTTTAGTCATCAATGTCATTTTAACGATTGCCGGTTATGCTAATTACTTACAAAAAAATCGGCAACCAGCGCCAGAACTACCGGCTGAGGTTCCTTTTGTTTCGATTATGGTGCCTGCGCATAACGAGGGCATCGTGATTGTCAAAACACTCCAAGCCTTGTTGAATTTTGATTACCCACATGATCGCTACGAGATCATTATTATAAATGATAATTCAGACGATAATTCAGCGGAATTATTGGCTCAAACCCAGCGATTGTATCCTAAAAGGCATCTAAAAGTGATTAATACGGATCAGATTACTGGCGGGAAGGGTAAGTCGAATGCGTTGAACATCGGCTTAAAACAGGCTCGTGGGTCGTTGATTTCCATTTATGATGCGGATAACACGCCACAAGTCAGTGCGTTACGCTATCTGGTGGCAGAATTAATGGGTGATCCACAGCTGGCGGCGGTGATTGGTAAATTTCGCACGCGTAATAAGAATGCGTCCTTGTTAACACGATTTATTAACATTGAAACGCTCTCATTTCAATGGATGGCACAGGCGGGACGAGAAAAGTTATTCAAGTTATGTACGATTCCTGGGACGAATTACGTCATCCGGCGTGATATTCTAGAAAAAATTGGTGGCTGGGATGTGAAAGCGTTAGCCGAAGATACTGAAATCAGCTTTCGTATTTATCGGATGGGTTACCGTATCCGGTTTCAGCCCTTAGCCGTGACTTGGGAGCAAGAACCGCAAACGTTAGATGTCTGGTTTCATCAGCGGACTCGCTGGGTGAAAGGCAATATTTATGTGATTCTAAAAAATGCTAAATTATTGTTTACTAAAACCGGCCGACCGATTCGGTTTGATTTACTTTACTTCTTATCAATTTATTTCTTATTAATGACGTCATTAATTTTATCAGATACGATGTTTGTGTTATCAGTTGCAGGGGTCGCACATTCTGATTTAGTCGGTTTTAGTAATGGGTTATGGTTAATGGCAGTGCTCACTTTTGTGATCAGTACCTTTGTGACGATTACAACGGAAAAAGGCGAAATGACGTTTGCTAATTTGATGATCATTATCTTTATGTATCTTGTTTATAGTCAGATGTGGTTAGCCGTAGCAACCTATGGGATGGTGGGATATGTTCGTGAGCAAGTTTTTCATCAACAAGCAAAATGGTACAAAACCAAACGGTATCAGTAAATGGGTCATCGGACTACTCTTGATGGTGGCGCTCAGTAGCAGCGTGCTGTTAGCACCAACTTTAACGGCGACTGCTGCTAAAAAGTCGACCGATTTAACTTATACCCAAGCATTTCAGAATACGACCACGACGCTGTCGGGGACGTCCGTTGAAGCAAACATGTACTTTATAAAAATGGATTATTGGGACGTTAAAAAAGCGACCATTAACCTTAATTTTCAAATCTCACAGTTGGCGAATCGCGCAACATCAGACCTAACCGTTTCATTAAATGGCACTAAATTTTATTCTTTCCGGCCTGAAAAGAAGACTGGGTTACAGACCAAGTCGATCACGGTGCCATTACGACTATTACAGGGTGAAAATCAACTGAAAATTAGTGGGCAAATCTTGAATCAAGCTGGTCAAAAAGACTATCAGTTGGCGCAAACGCCGGCTAATTGGTTAACTATTTATGATGGCGCGACTGTCAACTTTCAATATCAATTAAAAGCGCCAACGACAGCCATCAAGTCATTTTATGCCCACTTTTCAGGGACGGACACGATTGCTAATGAGAACTCTGTTATTACGGTGCCCAAGCAAGCTAGTAATGCGGAATTAACGGCGGCGATGTATGCCTTATCTGGCGAAGCGCGAACAATTGCGACTGAAACATCGCAGATTCAAGTGACAACCGCCGATAATGCCACGGCCAAAGCGGCTGACTATCAATTGGTATTGGCGACGTATGATCATTTGCCAGCACAATTCAAAGCTAAGCTGACTCGGGCACAATTGAAAAACCGAGCGGTGATTAAGACTGTCTACACTGGTGGCAAGCACTATCTAATTGTGACCGCCTTAACGGGACAACACTTGAAGCAAGCGAGTCGCTTTATTGCGAATCAGGAACTGATGCAAGAAACCGAAGCAGCAACCGAATATGTGGATGATCAAACCGCCACGGTAACATCGGAGTTGCAATATGACGGGAGTTATCAGTTAACGACGACTGCGGATCAATTGACGGGTGCTAAACATCAGTCCAGCACTTATTTTGTTAATTTACCGGTTGATCGCACGAATGCGGATGGGTCTAAAATCCGCATTCATTTTCGATATTCGAAGAATTTAAACTTTAAGCGAGCCTTGGCAACCGTTTATTTGAACGGCAGCCCGTTAGGCAGTAAGAAGCTCAGTGCGGCCCGTGCGGATGATGACAGCCTGACGGTAACGTTGCCAAAAGGCCAAGCATTAGGCCATAGCTTTACAATTCGAGTTGGATTTGATTTGGAAATGGCAGATCAGCGTAGTTCAGATAATACGCAAACCCCATGGGCAACTATCGAAACTGATTCTAAAGCGATGATTAAGTCGAAGCCAGTGACGGATGTGTTATTTACGAATTACCCGAACTTGTTTTTGAAAAATGACACGTTCAACAATGTGGTCGTGGTACGACCGAAGACATTAACCAGTTATGATTATCAGACGTTATCGAATATTTTTAATTTGATTGGTAATTATGCGCAAAGTAACACTGGTAGTGTCCGGTTTTACACCCATCAGCCAAGTCAGTCAGTCTTGAAAACGAGTCAGGTGATTGCCTTTGGCACGCCAACTCAAAATGAATTCATTAAGCGACTCAATCATAAGTTGTACTTTAAATACGGTAAAGGCCAGCAAGGATTTGTATCTAATGAAAAGTTAAGCATTGAACGCACGTATGGTGAAAATATTGGGACTGCCCAGCTATTGCGGTCACCATATAATGCCAAGACAGGCTTGTTAGTGGTTACCGCCAAGCAATCGAGTGATGTGTACCGTGCGTCGACACAACTCAACTACCAACGTAACATTGCCCAGTATTCAGGTGACGCAATTGTGGTTGACCATGATAATAATCATTATAATTATCGGTTTAAGAAACATAAGTCGGTGACGGCTGACAATGTCACTGCCAAAACGGTGCTGTCAAAGAATTCACAGTTAGTCGTTTATTTGGGAATCGCGTTAGTTGGGCTTATTTTGATTGGGTTAGCTGCCTTTTTGATTTTACGGAAGCATGGGTTAACCGTACGAAGGGGGTCGCACCATGAATGATGATCAACGGGCTGCCGTGTTTGCAGACGTCTATTTATTATTATTCTTAGCCTTGTTTAGTGTAACCGCAGTGTTAATGACCTTAACCGCCAATCTAACCCTCAATACGATCTATTTAGGGTTGACGGTCTTTATGATTTTAATGACGTATTTTTTTGGAGCGGTTACTGGATTGGTTGCCAACCTTTTATTTATCTTTGCGCAAGCAGTGGTGATGATTTATATTAATGCAACCCATCAAGCTGAAATACCAATGATTATGATTTTTTGGTTAATCATGCCGTTACTTTTATCGGCGACGTTTTATGCGATGACCCGGCGGTTAGCGGCCTTACAAGCGGCCAATGCCAAATTACGGGGCGATATTATGCAGCGTGGGGCATTCGATGAACGAACGGATTTACGGACGACGGTGGCGTATATTCAAGATGCTCAAGTATTTACAGAAACGAATCGCCGGTTCCAATTACCAGTGACGACGGTGATTGTCCGAATTCGTTACTTCAACGAAATCAAACGGATGATGAGTGATCAACAATTTTCAGATCTATTGCGATTGACTTCCGATACAATTACCGGCGCGACTCGCGATAATGACATTACGTATTCATTGGATCAAGAGAATCCAACTTGGGCGATTTTATTATTTTCAGATGTTGCAGGGTCAAAGATTGCTGCTAATCGAATTAAAACGAGTTTTGACAAGGGCCTACAAGCTTCAGTTAGTTTGAGTTCGTTAGAAATTTTGTTAGTCGTGGGGATTGCTAGTTGGGACCCGGAAAAAATGAAGAGTCCCTATGATTTAATGAACACAGGGATTAAAGAAACTGAATACGATGTGTAACGGTACGGTCACGTTTTTCAGTTGTGTACAAACAACTTAGTCGACAAACTGGATTTTTGGGGGTATATTTAGCCACGTAGATTAGTTAAGTGGAAGGGGTTTTAGAAATGGCAAAGCGTTACGACGTGATTATTATTGGTGCTGGTCCTGCTGGGATGACAGCGGCCTTATATGCCTCACGGGCCAATTTATCAGTATTACTATTAGATCGTGGGATTTATGGTGGACAAATGAATAATACCGCCGCAATTGAAAACTACCCGGGTTTTAAATCAATTTTAGGGCCAGATTTGGCTAAGGAAATGTATGAATCCTCAACGCAATTTGGCGCAGAATATGCTTATGGTAGTGTTGAATCTGTTGAAGATCAAGGCGACATTAAAGTGGTCAAAACGGATTCGGACACGTTTGAAACTAAAGCAATCGTCATTGGCACGGGATCAGAGTACCGCAAGCTTGGGGTACCTGGCGAAGATACCTATGGTGGCCGGGGTGTTTCGTACTGTGCCGTTTGTGATGGGGCATTCTTCCGTAACAAGCACGTGGTCGTCATTGGTGGCGGTGATTCTGCCATTGAAGAAGGCAGTTACCTAACGCAATTAGCTGATAAAGTGACTGTTATTCATCGGCGTGATCAATTACGAGCACAACAAATTTTACAAGACCGGGCCTTTGCAAATGAAAAGATGAACTTTGTCTGGAACAGCAACGTCACGGAAATTGTTGGTGATGGGAAAAAGGTCACTGGTGTGAAAGTAACTAATAATCAAACGGGTGAAAATAGCGAAATTGCGGTTGATGGGGTCTTTATTTATGTTGGGATTAACCCAATTACCAAGCCTTTTAGTAATCTAGGTATTACGGATGAAAATGGTTGGATCGAAACGACTGACCATATGGAAACCAAAGTTCCTGGAATCTTTGCTGTAGGCGATGTACGTAAAAAAGATTTGCGGCAAGTTGCTACCGCTGTCGGTGAAGGCGGTACGGCTGGACAACAAGTCTATTCATACATTACAGCTCTCGGTGATAAAGTTAAAAATTAGGTCACGAGTGTCAGTTTAAAAGTCTGCTAGTTTGCGAGCATTAATATAAACTCGGAACAAACGGACTTTTAGGACATGTTTCGAGATGACTGATGACAAATAGTCACGGCAGGAAGTCACAAATTCTGGTTCTAAAATATCTGTTGTTGGTAATTGAGTGAAAACTTGATTACTGGCAGCGGATATTTTTGTATGTATTTTATTTGTAGTATATTAAAAAAGTGCAGAAAAAGAGATATAGTCGGCAGACTTATATATCTATCCACTACCACATTTCAAGAGAAAGAAGCGACTATACCCCTATGAGTAAGGATACTAAATTTTTATTGGGAATTAAAGACCAAAACATCAAAAAAGTAACTATTATCAATAACATTCAAGAAAAAGGACCAATCGAGGTTCAAGCAGTTTTGGACTATCGTCCAAAAGCGTGTCCAAAGTGCGGCGTGCTCAACAGAAAAAGCATCATTCGTTATGGCTGGCGGCAAGTAAAAGTTAAGCTACTTAGGAGCAGTGAGCGAGACGTTTTACTGCATCTAAAGAAACGGAACTTTAAGTGTAAAGTGTGCAACAGCTATTTTTTAGCAGCAACCAGTTTAACGCAACGGAATCATACAATCTCTAATAATGTTCGTATCGCTTGCTTAGAGAAGCTGAGTGAACCGGTGACCATGACACACATTGCTCACGAATTGAATATTTCAAGTAGTACAGTTGTCTCAATGTTAAAGACCTACGAACGTGATTTATTGACCCATTATGATTGGTTGCCAAGTGTCATTTGTATGGATGAAATCAAGTCAACCAAAGATGCCAATGGTTCGATGAGTTTCGTCTTTATGGATGGAGAAACTCATCAATTTATAGATATCTTAGAATCGAGAACACTTGCTAGTCTTGAAAAATACTTTAACCGTTATACGAAAGCAGCCCGAATGGGTGTCAAAGTTATTGTAACGGATATGAATTATACGTACCCTGAGCTAGTGTCAGTATTTCCAGAGGCCATAATCGTTACTGACCGGTTGCACATCGTGAAATCGGCGGTGGTAGGCTTTAATCAAACTCGTATTCGCGTCATGAAACAATTTGCTAAATCAAATATTAAATATAAAGCACTAAAGAGATATTGGAAACTACTCTTAAAACCTAACGAGAAACTTGATATCAAGAACTATAGGCACTATTCCTTTATTGCCGGACGCCATACCCAAAATCAAATTGTTGAAGAGATGCTGGAATTTGATCCAGATTTAAAACGAGCCTATGACGCCTTGCATACACTCAGAAGCGCCGTCAAATATCGAGATTTACCCCGTTTAAGACAGGTTCTCGATGCTAGTAATCAATTTCCAGAGGAAATGGAGAAACATTTTTTGAAACTACGAGATAGCCAAGAGTCGATTGAGAACGCACTTAGATATCAATATTCAAATGGTCCTTTGGAAGGGACAAATAACAAAATCAAAGTTTTAAAACATACCGCCTATGGTTTTGGAAATTTCAATAATTTCAGATTGCGTATACATTTAATGTTCGCATTAAAAAAAGGTGCTTAGCTGTTGCGCGGCTAAGCACCAATAAAAAGATTACCAACAACAGTTGACAGAGAACCCAAATTCTTGCCATGACTATTTTTTTGCGTGATTTTGTTGGTCGCATTTTAGTTGCCCTCAGGGCGGTAATTCGCTATAATCAGCAACACTGAAAGCGATTACGATTAGACCCTTAACTCACAGTGAAGGAGGCAACCATGCCAACGTATAAATATTTTGCCCAACCCATTAAAAATGTCCTGACGAACCAGACTATTTTGTATGAATTATTATTACGACAATGGCATGAGGCGCACCAAAATTGGGGAATTCCAACTGATTTTGAGCTCACTCCAGCGGCGGTTATCCAGTTGTTGGATGTGGCTGTTAAGGAATTAAAGTACCACAATGTTTCAATTAACCTGACCCAAAAACAATTTGCCGATCCGGTCATGCAACGTGACTTGAATGCGTATGTAACTGAAAATTTATTGCCACGCCAATTAACCATTGAATTAGTCAGCACGCCGGATTTAGCGGTATTAAAAGCTATGAGCCGAGATTATCGCTCGGCAGGGGTGCTAATTGCGTTTGACGATGTGGGCTCGGATAATTTGTTGGCAGACATTGCCCCCATGTTACCGTATGCCAACACGATTAAGTTTGCATTGCAAAATAGCCGTCAAAATGGTCAGACCAATTTGAAAACAGCAATTTCAGAGCTCCGTTTTTGGTTTGAAAAAGCGGAAGCCGAGCAAATGCTGTTTACCTTTGAAGGGATTGAAACGGCTGCTGACTTGCAATTGGCACATCACTTGCGGATCACAAGGGGACAAGGGTATTTGTTTGCCAAGCCACAGTTACCCGCGACATTTAATCGTTAAAAACGCACTAACCGTGGTATCAGGGTCATTGCCATGGTTAGTGCGTTTCTTTAATGTTGATAGGGAAATAATAAGAGTTGTTTATTCGTATAAGTGCCTAAATAAATATCGCTTAGGGTGTAATGTTTGGCATCAAGTTGCGCTTGTAGCCAAGCTAAATCATGATTGCTACTCTCTAAGGCATCCGTATTTAGCTGACCATCGACAATTAAAGGATATTTGATGGCATCGTCACCAACTTGCGTAATTGTTAATTGACCGTTCTGTTCGAGAATCGCACGTTTAACGTAACGGATGTCGGTAATGCCCTCAGTACGCAAACGGAAGGTTAAGTCATTAGCACTCAACCCGTTTTTTAGGGCGGTTGCGACCATCAGCTCACCATTTTTAATTAAGAGTTGTGGTTGACCGTCAATCAAGGTTTTAATATAGCGATTATGATGGGTCAAAAATCGGAGGACTAAGACGAGTAACGTCCAGATTAACAGCACTAAGATATATTGAAGGACAGTGACACTCGTGCTATAAATCATCCCACCAACGATGGCACCCAGTACATAGTTTTGAACCTGATCGAGCGCACTGATAGGGGCGAGGTTACTTTTCCCGGATAGATTAATTTGAAGAATGATAGTTAATAAGCCTAGGCCTAACTTAATGGGCACATCCCAGTATGAAAACATTATTGGTCCCCCTTAACGTAAGTGATTTGCGGATTAATTGGGGTGGCTTTGGTTAAGGTATAGCTATTTCCATCGGGATTAATCGTCACGTTATAAATGGTTTTATTCACTATAATTAACATGCCACTATTGACGGTGGCAGTATTTGACCAGATCTTGTGGCGCGAGACGTGGTGTTTTTGTGCCACCCGTTGCATAATCTGAGTGACTTGCGACTTTTGGGATGAATTAGATTGTAACGTCTGCCATTCATTAAATTGAATGCCAATCAGCAAGAATAATAATAAAACCATGATAATAAATAAATCACGATACTTTAAGTCGGTTTGATGCCGATACCAGAGCCAACTAACTAGACCGATAATTAAAATAATAATACTAATTACTGCCAGTTGGATTAGCGTGTGGTTACTGTTTTGTTGCGTTAAATAAGTGTATGAATAAAAAGTCATGATAGCCCCCTTATGAGCTTAATTATACCAATTTTTCAAGTAAAAGAGACTGAAATAATAATGGCAATAGTGGTGCTAGCAGCATAAATTGCAAGGCAAACGCAGATTTATCATGATTTTTAACTTGTAAAGGGGTCACATGTTGTATACTATTTTTGTAAGCACTAACAATTATATGAATTGGGGATGGTCACTTGAGTTGGAAAGAAACATATTCAACTTGGAAGCAACAGGCAACACTCGAACCAAGCCTAAAAGCAGAATTAACGAATTTAGCAGGCGATGAAGCGACGTTAGAAGATGCCTTTTATCAGCCAATGGAATTTGGAACAGCCGGGATGCGTGGTATTCTCGGCCCTGGGATTAATCGCATGAATATCTATACAGTCCGTCAAGCAACGGAAGGGCTGGCGCGGTTCATGGATACGCTACCAGCTGAGGTTAAAGACCGTGGTGTGGCAATCAGCTTTGATTCACGCCATCATTCGACCGATTTTGCGCATGAAGCGGCGCATGTTTTAGGGGCACATGGTATTAAATCATTTGTCTTTGAAGGGTTACGACCAACACCTGAATTATCGTATACTGTGCGCCACTTAAAGACTTATGCTGGGATTATGATTACAGCTAGCCATAATCCAAAACAATATAATGGTTATAAGATCTATGGTGAAGATGGTGGTCAAATGCCACCGAAGGAATCTGATTTAATCACATCATATATTCGCAAAGCTACTGATTTATTCGCTATTGACGTGGCTGATGAAACGCAATTGTTGGCTGATCATACCATGACGATGATTGGTGATGATGTGGATCAAGATTACTTGGCTGAAGTTAAGAAGATTACCATTAACCAAAAGCTAGTGGATGAAGTGGGGAAGGACATGAAGCTTGTGTTCACGCCATTACATGGGACTGGCCAGATGTTGGGTGAAAAAGCCCTCCGCAATGCAGGCTTTAAAAACTTTAGCATTGTTAAGGAACAAGCCATTGCTGATCCCGAATTTCCAACGGTCAAGTTTCCTAATCCTGAATTTCCATCTGCTTTTAAGATGGCGATTGAATTAGGGAAAAAGGAAGGCGCCGATGTTTTAATTGCGGTCGATCCTGATGCTGACCGGTTAGGGACGGCAGTGCGTCAGCCCAATGGTGACTACGTGTTATTGACGGGTAACCAAATTGCGGCGGTCTTGTTACATTACATCTTACAAGCCAATAAAGATGCTGGCACGTTGCCAGCGAATGCTGCTGCGGTGAAGTCGATTGTTTCAAGTGAATTTGCAACGAAGGTTGCGGCATCATATCATGTCGACATGGTTAATGTCTTAACTGGTTTTAAATACATTGCAGAACAAATCGAACACTTTGAAGCGACTGGGGAACACACCTTTATGTTTGGTTTTGAAGAAAGCTATGGTTATTTAATCAAGCCATTTGTTCATGATAAAGATGCCATTCAAACCACAGTATTATTGGCCGAAGTAGCAGCTTACTACAAACGTCAAGGCAAGAACTTGTATAATGGGTTGCAAGACTTGTTTGCTGAGTACGGGTATTTCCGTGAAAAGACGACTTCAGAAGAATTCGATGGTGTAGGCGGTAGTGACAAGATTGCGGCTCTCATGACTAAGTTCCGTGAAGAGGCCCCTGTTGAATTTGCGGGCTATGAAGTTGTTTCAACGGAAGACTTCCAATCACAAGTTGAAACCTTTGCGACTGGCAAAACGGCGCCAATTGCGTTACCAACGGCGAATGTTTTGAAGTATAAGTTAGCGGATGGTACTTGGATTGCCATCCGGCCTTCTGGGACTGAACCTAAGATTAAGTTTTATATTGGGACCTTAGGGGATTCTTTGGATGCTGCTAATACGAAGTTAGAACAATTTGATCAAGCGATTCAGGCTTTTATTAAAGCTTAAGGGATTACTGAATTTAAATTTAAAAGGAATGCCGCTGATTTTTTTCAGGGCATCCCTTTTTTGTATTTAATAATCATTAGGATTAGCAGCCAAGGGTTGGTAATCCGCCATTTCAGCGTCGCGATAATCCCACCATTCATTGTCATAACCGACAAAGCCAGCGGTTGTCATCGCCGTATTGAGAATTTGGTAATAATGATCTTGAATTGCAGTCCGTGGCGCATCCCGATGAGCTAATGGACTAAAATCGTCAAAGGCGGTCGGCATTGGACAAGCTTCACCAGTTGCGGTGACCAAAGTTAAATCAAGGGTAACGCCCTTTTGGTGACTGAAATTCGGATTAGGTGGCGCGACAAATTCTGGATCAGGGTAGGCGTCGAATAAGCGTTTTTGAGCGCTAACCGGCCGGTAAGCATCCCAAATCTTTAACCGGAGCTGCTGTGTTTGGACGAGCGCACTCGCCTGGACCAATTTTTGTGCCGTACCAGTCCGAGCGATGGCCGTGGTGAAATTATAAATCACCTGATGGGTAAAATTATTGGGCGTAGCATAGCGTAAGTCCACGATAATGTTGGGATCAAGCTTTTTGAGATTTGTGAAACCAGTTAATTCAGGGGACATTTTGCAGACCTCCTTAAGCGTTGATACCCCTCATTGTACGCAAGTCAGGGTGATTTGTCTGGTGATAAGGATTGTAAGCTTTAAAGTAGACAGGGGCGATGGTGGTTGTTATGATGGACGATACTGCGTGAAAAAATAAGACAACCAGAGGTGAAGCTAATGACACGCCAAACGCGACGAGCCATTTTTATTTTAATTTTTAGTGAATTTTTAGTTTGTTTAGGGATTAGTTTAGTCATTCCAGTAATGCCATTTATTAAGAATGATCTCAAACTAACTGCAACGGATATGGGGATTATGAACGCTTTATTTGCGCTGGCGCAATTTGTGGCTTCACCTTTGATTGGTCGATTATCTGACCGCATTGGTCGTAAACCAGTCTTAGCAGGTGGACTATTCTTATACATGGTGTCAGAATTCTTGTTTGCTTTGACCAATCAGCTATGGGTCTTCAATATTTCTCGGCTAATTGGTGGATTATCAGCGGCAATGGTCGTGCCAACTGCGATGGCCTTAGCTTCTGATATTACAACCAAGCGACAACGAGCTAAGGTTATCGGCTGGTTATCAGCGGCTTTTAGCGGTGGCTTGATTTTAGGACCAGGGATTGGTGGTATTTTAGCAGGAATCAGTTATAAGACCCCATTTTGGGTGGCCGGTAGTTTAGGCTTAATTAGTGCAATTGTCTTATTAAGCTTACTCCCGAGTGATGCTGAAACCTTGGCCCAACGAGAACCAGAGCTGGATTCGAAGGCTGAGCCAGCCAGTCATCCCTTAAGTCGTGCCTTTTGGACCGTGCCGATTATTATTTTATTTACGATGATTTTAGTCTCTTCATTTGGCTTACAAGGATTCGAAAGTATTTACAGTATTTATGTTAACGAGGTCTTTCACTTTAGCTTAAGCAATATTGCAATGGTCTTAACTTTAAATGGGTTAATTTCGTTATTCTTGCAAGTGGCTTTGTTCGATACTTTTGTGCAAAAGTGGGGCGAACGACGGGTTATTCGTGTTTGTTTTGCAGCGGCGGCCATCTGTACGATTTGGATTACCCAAGCGCATACTAAATGGGAAGTTATGATTGCGACTTTGGTCATCTTCTCAGCATTCGACCTGTTACGACCAGCGATTACGACTTTATTGACCAAAGCCAGTGAGTCCAATCAAGGCCTGATTAATGGGTTGAACATGTCACTAACAAGTGTGGGTAACATTGTCGGACCCATTATGTCCGGTATGTTATTGGATATGAATACGCATTATCCGTATATTGTCGTGGCAGGATTCTTAATTGTGTCTTATCTGATGGCTTTCTTACTGCATCGGCCACAACAACCACTACCATCAACTAAACAATGAGTTAAAACGGGACTAGCAAAAATTGCTGGGACCGTTTTTTTGGTTGCTAGTAAGTAGTGGATTTGGTACACTGAGGCCAATTTAAATGAGATTAGGACGGTGTTTAAGATGGGGATGCATCAATATTTACAAAGCTTGAGTAATTTAGAAACGATTCAACGGGCGCCTGGATTTTTTAAGTATCAGAATCATTCGGTGGCTGCGCATTCATTTAAGGTTGCTGAGATTGGCCAGTTCTTAGGGGACGTCGAAGCCAATGCAGGGCAGAAAGTGGATTGGCGGTCCCTGTATGAAAAAGCGTTGAATCATGATTATAATGAGCGTTTCATTGGCGATATTAAAACGCCTGTTAAATATGCAACTAAGACTCTCCGGGAAATGTTAGCGGATGTCGAACATAAGTTGTCCCAAAATTTTATTCAAAATGAAATTCCAACCGAGTTTCAGGCTGCCTATTCACGCCGGTTGTCAGAAGGTAAGGATGCCACCTTAGAAGGTCAAATCTTATCAGTGGCGGATAAGATAGACTTACTGTATGAATCATTTGGTGAAATTCAAAAAGGAAATCCAGAACCGGTGTTTACGGCAATCTATCAAGAAAGTTTGAAAACCATTGTCGCTTTCAAACAACTGGCTTGTGTGCAGTATTTTCTGCAAGCTGTCTTGCCAGAAATGTTAGCTGAGTCGTTTACCAATCAAGAAAAAATGCAGGCCTTGACGCAACAAATTCTAGCGGCAACGACGCAACCTGATTAATGGCGAAAGTATGTTCGATGTGCTAAAATGAATAGCGGTTTTGTAAGTGATAGGGAAGCCACGGCTTGCCTATTTTTTATGAGAAATGACGCCAGTTAAATGGCGAATGGCTGGGCTTAAGCTGTACTAGTCTAGTTAATGATAAAACTTAAAAATAGCTTTTAGAGGAGGAGTCGCTTTTGATTGATCGTATCGATAATAATCAATTTGATTTGGTTTCTGAATATCAACCTACCGGGGATCAACCGCAGGCCATTCAGCAATTAACGGCCGGCTTAAATGCGGGTGAAAAAGAACAGATTCTGTTAGGTGCCACCGGGACTGGGAAAACTTTTACAATTTCAAATGTTATTGCACAAGTTAATCGACCGACCTTAATTTTATCCCATAACAAAACGTTAGCTGGGCAACTATACGGGGAATTTAAAAAGTTCTTCCCGCATAATGCGGTCGAATATTTTGTCAGTTATTATGATTACTATCAACCAGAAGCCTATGTGCCTTCCAGTGATACTTATATTGAAAAAGACTCGGCTATTAATGATGAAATTGATAAGTTACGACATTCGGCGACGAGTTCATTGTTGGAACGAAATGATGTGATTGTTGTGGCCTCGGTTTCCAGTATTTTTGGGTTAGGGGATCCGACTGAATATAAGAATCATGTGGTTTCTTTACGAGTGGGGATGACTTTAGAGCGTGATGCGTTGTTACGGAAACTTGTGGATATTCAATTCGATCGGAATGACATCGATTTTCAACGGGGACGTTTCCGGGTTCATGGCGATATTGTTGAGATTTTTCCAGCTTCGCGGGATGACCATGCCTTGCGGGTTGAGTTTTTTGGTGATGAGATTGACCGCATTCGCGAGATTGATGCGTTAACGGGAGAAGTTGTGGGTGACCGGGACCATGTTGCTATCTTCCCAGCGACCCATTTTATGACGAATGATGCCATTATGGAACAAGCAATTGATGGCATTGATGCTGAATTAGCAGACCGATTAAAAACGTTAACAGCGGATGGAAAGTTGTTGGAAGCTCAACGGTTAAAGCAACGGACGACTTACGATATCGAAATGTTACGTGAGATGGGGTATACCAACGGGATTGAAAATTACTCGCGGTTTATGGACGGCCGCCATCCTGGCGAGCCACCATATACGTTATTAGATTTCTTCCCGAAAGATTTTTTAATGGTGGTTGATGAGTCTCATGTGACCATGCCACAAGTGCGTGGTATGTACAATGGTGACCGCTCACGGAAACAAATGTTAGTGGATTATGGCTTTCGGTTACCAAGTGCGCTCGATAATCGGCCTTTAAAGTTAGCTGAAGTGGAACAGCACGAAAATCAAGTTGTGTATATGTCAGCGACTCCTGGGCCTTATGAAATGGATCGTACAAAGCATGTGGTCCAACAAATTATTCGACCAACCGGATTATTAGATCCTAAGATTGAAGTGCGGCCGATTATGGGGCAGATTGATGACCTAGTTGGTGAAATCAATGCACGGGTTGAACGTCATGAACGTGTCTTCGTCACGACGTTAACCAAAAAGATGTCCGAAGATTTAACGGATTATATGAAAGATTTAGGGATTAAAGTGCGTTACTTGCATAGTGATATCAAGACGTTGGAACGAACTAAGATTATTCGTGATTTACGATTAGGTAAGTTTGATGTCTTGATTGGGATTAACTTGTTGCGTGAAGGGATTGATGTTCCAGAAGTGTCCTTAGTGGTTATTTTGGATGCCGACAAGGAAGGCTTTTTACGAAATGAACGGTCGTTAATTCAAACTATTGGTCGTGCCGCACGGAATGAACATGGATCGGTCATTATGTATGCCGATAAGACCACCGTTTCTATGCAAGCAGCCATGGATGAAACTGCTCGACGGCGGCAGATTCAAGAACAGTATAATCACGATCATCACATCACACCGCACACGATTAAGAAATCAATTCCAGAGTTGATTGCCTCAACGAAAGCGACGGCTGATACTGGTAAAAAGGATGATTTCTTAGAAACTGATTTTGATGATATGACCCATGAACAACAACTCGATATGATTGGCAAGTTGGAAGAGCAGATGAAGACGGCGGCTAAGAAGTTAGACTTTGAACAGGCCGCAACGTTACGAGATACTGTCATGGAATTAAAAGCGCAGATTAGCTAGGAGGTCATTTTTTTGGCGAACGATAAGATTGTCATTCATGGGGCACGAGCCCATAATTTAAAAAATATTGATGTCACGATTCCTCGGAATAAATTAGTGGTCGTGACGGGACTATCTGGTTCCGGTAAGAGTTCGCTGGCGTTTGACACATTGTACGCTGAAGGGCAACGACGTTATGTTGAAAGTCTGTCAGCGTATGCGCGGCAATTCTTAGGGCAAATGCAAAAGCCGGATGTTGATTCAATTGATGGGTTAAGCCCGGCAATCTCAATTGATCAAAAGACGACGTCCAAGAATCCGCGCTCAACAGTCGGTACGGTCACTGAAATTAACGATTATTTACGCTTGTTATGGGCACGGGTTGGGCAACCAATCTGTCCGAATGATGGGACGTTAATCGCCAGTCAAACCGTTGAACAAATGGTTGATCGGGTGCAAAAATTACCAGAACGGACTAAATTACAGATTCTATCACCAGTGGTACGTCAAAAGAAAGGCGAACACAAAAAAATCTTTGAAAAGATCAAGCGCGAAGGTTTTGTACGTGTCAGAGTTGATAATGAGGTTCATGATATTGGCGAAACCTTTGAATTGAATAAGAATCAACAACATACCATCGAAATTGTGATTGACCGTATCGTGGTCAAGTCGGGTGAGCGCTCACGGTTGTTCGATTCGTTTGAAGCAGCTTTACGTTTAAGTGGGGGCTATGCGATTGCGGATGTCATCGGTGGCGACCCAATTCTGTTTTCTGAACACTATGCTTGTCCAGTCTGTGGGTTCACGGTGGGTGAACTTGAACCACGGTTATTCTCTTTTAATGCGCCCCAAGGTGCCTGTCCTGATTGCGAAGGTTTAGGCGTTAAGCTCGAAGTAGATGAAGATTTAGTGGTTCCAGATAAAAGCCTCACGTTAGCCGAAGGCGCTTTAGCACCTTGGAATCCAATTAGTTCACAATACTATCCAGAGATGTTAAAGCAAGCCTGTGAACAGTTGTCAATTCCGCTGGATGTGCCATATGAAGACTTAAGTAAAGCTGAACGACAAACGGTCTTATTTGGTTCGGCGGATCAACAATTCCACTTCCATTACCAAAATGATTTCGGTGGCGTACGCGATGTAGATGCGGTCTTTGAAGGGGTTATTAATAACGTTGATCGGCGTTACCGAGAGACTAGTAGTGACTTTACACGTGACGTGATGCGTAAATACATGACGGAATTAACTTGCCAAACTTGTCACGGTTTCCGGCTGAATCGAAAAGCCTTAGCCGTTAAAGTTGGTGGTCAACATTTAGGCACTGTTTCAGCAGAAGCTATCGGGGATGAACTTGATTTTTTTGCGCAGTTAAAATTATCAGCGCAAGAATTAATCATTGCACAGCCGATTCTAAAAGAAATTCGTGATCGGTTAACGTTCTTACAAAATGTGGGCTTGGCCTATTTGACGTTAAGCCGGGCTGCCCGGACCTTATCTGGGGGCGAAGCACAACGGATTCGCTTGGCAACGCAAATTGGATCGAATCTATCAGGCGTGCTATACATTTTGGATGAACCGTCGATTGGGTTACATCAACGGGATAACGATCGGTTAATTAAGTCGCTAAAGAAAATGCGTGACTTAGGCAATACGCTAATCGTAGTTGAACACGATGAAGATACGATGCGCGCAGCAGATTACATTATTGATATTGGACCAGGTGCTGGCGAAAATGGTGGTGAAGTCATGGCCGCTGGGACACCGAAGCAAGTGGCCCGTTCTCGTAAATCATTGACAGGTCAATATTTAGCCGGCAAACGCTTCATTCCAGTGCCGACCACTCGGCGGCCTGGTAATGGCAAAAAAATTCGGATTACCGGCGCAGCTGAAAATAATTTGAAGCAAATTGATGTGGATTTCCCCTTAGGCGAATTAGTTGTTGTAACCGGGGTTTCTGGATCAGGTAAGTCAACGCTGGTTAATGATATTTTGAAGCGCGCTTTAGCCCAAAAATTAAATCGTAATTCGGAAAAGCCTGGGAAGTACCGGTCAATTAGTGGTGTCAAAAACATTGAACGGTTAGTTAATATTGACCAAAGTCCGATTGGCCGTACGCCACGGAGTAATCCAGCAACGTATACCGGCGTCTTTGATAATATTCGGGACCTATTTGCCCAAACTAATGAAGCTAAGCTCCGTGGGTATCAAAAAGGGCGCTTTAGTTTTAATATTAAGGGCGGCCGCTGCGAAGCTTGCCATGGTGACGGGATTCTAAAGATTGAAATGAACTTTTTACCAGATGTCTTTGTACCGTGTGAAGTGTGTCATGGTCAACAATATAATTCTGAAACTTTGGAAGTCGAATACAAAGGGAAAAACATTGCGGATATTTTAAAGATGACCGCTTCAGAAGCAGTTAAGTTCTTTGAACCAATTCCTAAAATTCGACGGAAACTACAAACCTTAGTGGATGTTGGTCTTGGTTACGTTAAGTTAGGCCAACCAGCCACGACACTGTCTGGTGGTGAAGCCCAACGGATGAAGTTGGCGTCAGAGCTACACAAACAACAATCTGGGAAGAATTTCTATATTTTGGATGAACCAACGACAGGCTTGCATAGCGAGGATATTCGGCGACTCATTGGCGTTTTGGAACGCTTGGTGGATGCCGGCAATACGGTTTTGATTATTGAACATAACTTAGATATTGTTAAGTCAGCGGATCACTTGATTGACTTAGGGCCAGAAGGTGGTGCTGGTGGGGGGCAAGTCCTAGCGACTGGGACCCCAGAAGAAATTGCGGCTGTGCCTGAAAGTTAT
Organism: Lactobacillus sp. CBA3606; assembly: GCF_002970935.1. Classification (NCBI taxonomy): domain Bacteria; kingdom Bacillati; phylum Bacillota; class Bacilli; order Lactobacillales; family Lactobacillaceae; genus Lactiplantibacillus; species Lactiplantibacillus kimchii. The sequence goes on from NZ_CP027194.1 coordinate 2,203,753, forward strand.
ACTGGTCAATACTTGAAGCCAGTCTTGGCGCGCGATGCTGCTCGACAGGCAACTCCGGTAACCAAATAACCTAAAGTTTGTGGTACACTAACTATGTTATTAGAATTTAATTAGAGGAGTGTTTCAAAATGGCTAAAGTAGAAAGTTTTGCATTAGATCATACGAAAGTTTTAGCACCCTATGTGCGTAAAATCACGGTTGAACATGGTGCCAAGGGTGATGCCATCACTAACTTTGATCTACGGTTAGTTCAACCTAATCAAACGGCGATTGATACCGCAGGGTTGCATACTATTGAACATATGTTAGCCGGATTATTGCGGGACCGGATGGACGGCGTCATTGATTGTTCACCATTTGGTTGCCGAACGGGCTTTCATTTGATCACTTGGGGCGAACACAGTACTGAAGAAGTGGCGAAAGCTTTAAAATCTTCCTTAGAATTTATTGCGGGTCCTGCCAAGTGGGAAGACGTTCAAGGCACAACGATTGATAGTTGTGGGAACTATAAAGATCACTCGTTATTTTCAGCTAAGGAATGGTCAAAGCTGATTTTGTCACAAGGGATTTCTTCTGATCCATTTGTGCGTCAAGTGGTTGAATAAGGTTAAAATTTAATGTTAAAAAAAGTTGTCATACCCAGTCGGTTATGACAACTTTTTTAGTTAAAATGAGAACGAAAATACATTAGCTTATGAATAAATGTATAAATAACCGTTTTAAAAGTGAATATTTCGTTTTATATGAATATTTCCCGTAAATCATTGCATAAAGTTAAAATGGGTGGTACGATACTGTCATTGAGAAGCGATGTTTAAAATTATGGAGGTATAAATCAATGGTCAAACAAAATGATAAAATTATTCTTGCTTATTCAGGTGGATTAGACACGTCGGTTGCGATTAGCTGGTTAAAAGACAAGGGATATGACGTCGTCGCTTGTTGTATTGATGTCGGCGAAGGCAAAGATATGGCAGCGATTAAAGCCAAGGCCTTACAATTAGGTGCTGTTTCGTCATACATGATCGATGCCAAGCAAGAATTTGCCGCCGAATATGCCTTAATCGCGTTACAAGGACATACCTTGTACGAAGGCGAATATCCATTAGTTTCAGCATTATCACGACCATTGATTGCTAAAAAATTAGTGACCTTAGCCAAACAAGAACATGCGGTTGCCATCGCGCATGGTTGTACGGGTAAAGGGAACGATCAAGTTCGTTTTGAAGTTGCCATCCATGCTTTAGCGCCAGATATCAAGATTGAAGCGCCAGTTAGAGATTGGCATTGGTCACGTGAAGAAGAAATTGACTATGCTAAAAAACACAACATTCCGGTGCCAATTAAGTTAAATAGCCCTTATTCAATTGATGAAAATCTTTGGGGCCGGGCTAACGAATGTGGTATTTTGGAAGATCCTTGGGAAGGTGCGCCGGCGGATGCCTTTGATCGGACCAAGGCATTAGCTGACACTCCCGATACACCAACGACTTTAGCAATTACGTTTGAAGCGGGGGTCCCAGTCGCGTTAGATGGTGAAACTTTAAACTTAGCTGATTTGATTGTTAAATTGGACAAGCTTGCTGGTGAACATGGTATCGGCCGGATTGACCATATTGAAAACCGGTTAGTCGGAATTAAATCACGGGAAGTCTATGAAGCCCCCGCTGCGACGGTCTTACTCAAGGCCCACAAAGATTTAGAAGATTTGACTTTCGAACGGGAATTGGCGCATTTTAAACCGTTAATTGAACAAAAGTTAGCCGATACCATCTATAACGGTCTTTGGTTCTCACCATTAATGGATGCGATGTTGGCGTTCTTAAAGCAGACGCAAGCTGTCGTGAATGGGGTTGTCCGGGTTCAATTATTTAAAGGCAATGTCATCACCGAAGGTCGGAAATCACCAAACTCATTGTATGATAAGAATTTGGCCACTTATACAGCGGCAGATGAATTCGATCAACAAGCGGCGGTGGGCTTTATCAAGCTTTGGGGCTTACCAACGCAAGTTAATGCGCAGGTTCAAGCAAAGGCACAAGCTGACGCACAAGCGACGCAGGCCCACGTCGAATGAGTACGAAAAAATTATGGGGTGGCCGGTTCACAGCGACCGGTGCCAAGTACGTGGATGAATTCGGTGCTTCAATTGGCTTTGATCAATTACTAGCTGCTGAAGATATTGCCGGTTCATTAGCGCACGTTAAGATGCTTAAAAAGACTGGTATTTTACCAGCCAATGAAGTTGATCAAATTGTCGCCGGGCTCGAAAAGTTATCCGAACAGTTAGCAGCCGGCGACTTGACCTTTGATACGGTTAATGAAGATATTCATATGAATATTGAAGCGTTATTGACCGCTGAAATCGGACCGGTAGCCGGTAAATTGCATACGGCACGGTCGCGGAACGATCAGGTGGCAACGGACTTTCATCTGTATCTGAAACATCAGTTACCACAGGTCTTGGATCGGTTACAAGCGTTAGAGACTGTACTGGTTGATAAGGCTAGTGAAAATATCGAAACGATTATGCCCGGTTATACGCATTTACAACATGCGCAACCCATTTCCTATGCGCATTATTTATTGGCTTACTATCAAATGTTTAAACGCGATATGGAACGGTTTGAGTTTAATCAGCAACATACTGATATTTCACCGTTGGGTGCGGCGGCTTTAGCTGGGACGACCTTTCCCATTGATCGGGAATATAGTGCCAAATTACTAGGGTTCAGTGCGGTTTACCATAATAGTCTGGATGCTGTTTCAGATCGGGATTTCGTGCTTGAATTTCTAAGTAATGCCGCCATTCTAATGATGCATTTATCGCGGTTCTGTGAAGAACTTGTTGCTTGGAGTAGCTATGAATTCAAGTATATTAGTTTGAGCGATCAGTTTTCAACCGGGAGTTCCATCATGCCGCAAAAGAAAAATCCCGATATGGCGGAATTAATTCGCGGGAAATCTGGCCGAGTTTATGGGAACTTAATGAGTTTGTTGACGGTGATGAAGGCGATTCCGTTGGCCTATAATAAGGACCTACAAGAAGACAAAGAGGGCGCTTTTGACACGGTGACAACGGTGTTAACAAGTTTACACGTCTTTACGGGCATGTTGGCGACACTAACTGTGAATGAGGACCAGATGGCAGCGGCGACGGTTAACGATTTCTCCAATGCGACGGAATTGGCGGACTATCTTGCTAATAAGGGGATTCCGTTTCGAGAAGCCCATGCGATTGTTGGCAAGTTAGTCTTAGATGGCTTGCAGAAGCACCGGCCATTACAGGATATTCCATTAGCTGAATACCAACAGATTTCACCGTTGATTGAAGCGGATGTGTATCATGATTTGGATGCTAAGGTGGCCGTTGAACGGCGGCATTCCTTGGGTGGAACGGGCTTTGACCAAATCAAGCTTGAGTTGGCGCATGCGCGGACCCAGTTGGCAGCGTATCAATCAGAAACAGATCAAAATTAGCAAGTTAGTTGATGATTAGTGAGGAATCTGGGCGATCAACCTAGGTTCCTCTTTTTAATTGTGATGGCTTAATTAGTTGTCACAACTAACTTAAACCGGTATATTGAGAGTATTAAAAGGAGGTTATCAAATGACAAAAATTTTAGTGACAACGACGGAACAAGTTCCCGGCCAAACGTATGAAATTATTGGTGAAGTTTTTGGGGTCACAACGCAGTCTAAGAACCTTTTCCGCGACATTGGCGCGTCACTTAAGAATGTGGTTGGTGGCGAAGTCAAAGATTATACCAAAATGTTAAATGAAGCGCGTACGATGTCGGTGGCGCGATTACGGACTAATGCAACGGCGTTAGGTGCGGATGCCGTTGTGATGATGCGATTTGACTCGGGGTCAATTGGCACCGATATTCAATCCGTCGTTGCATATGGCACGGCAGTAAAATTTACCACTGCAAGTTAAGTTAGGGTTTATTTAAGGTTATTGGAAACTCTTTCATGAACTGGTATGATAGAATCAAAGAGAATTGGAGATGTTATTGCGTATGTTTAATGATCATCGTTGGGGCTTTGACTGGAGCGAATTCATGACTGGAGTCGTGTTCCTCATTGCCGCTTATTTTGTTATGAAACAACCTAAGGCTGCGTTATTGAGTCTGGTATTCTTATTTGCCATTGCGGCAATTATTAGTGGGATTACGACGATTGCTGGTTATACGAAGCTTCGTCGCGAAACGGGATTACGGGCTAACTTCGCCTTGGTTTTTGCGATTATTGATATTTTGGTGGGCCTGTTATTCCTATTCCATGCGCCTAGTGGTATTTTGGTCTTAGGGTATGTCTTTGCGTTCTGGTTCTTAATTGATTCAATTGAACGTTTGACGGTGGTCTCACATTTAAAAGTCTTTGGCATGGGATATTACGTGCTATCGTTGATTTTGGATATTGCCAGCTTGGTATTAGGGATTCTGTTAATCTTTAATCCAATGATTGCAATTATTTCATTCAACATTTTGGTGAGTGTTTACTTTACAATTTTCGGGATCAATGCGATTTTAATCGCGTTTGCTCGGCGAAACTAAAAGTCACCTAGAATTGAAAATAAGGGGCTAGGGCCAATGGCGTTAGCCCCTTTATTGCGAGCAAAACGGGGCCGTTACTAGAAATGACACACCCGGTATGCTATACTACCAACAACATCGATCAAAGGAGCAACGTTATGGCAGAATCTTTACAATTAGTAATTATCTCTGGAATGAGTGGTGCCGGTAAGACCGTCGCTGTTCAAAGCTTTGAAGATCTCGGCTATTTTTGTATTGATAATATGCCGCCAGCTTTGTTACCAAAATTTTCTGAATTGGTTGAAGAATCCGGGAAAATTAACAAGGTCGCTTTGGTGATTGATTTACGATCACGAGCGTTTTATGACGAGATTATTGATATGTTAGCTAATTTGGACAATACCGACTTCGTGTCGACCAAAATTATCTTTTTGGATGCGTCCAATGAAGAATTAGTGTCACGCTATAAAGAAACGCGGCGGGCTCATCCATTAGCCATGGAAGGTCGAATTATGGATGGCGTGTATAAGGAACGAGATTTACTAGCGCCGCTAAAGGATCGCGCCTCTTATGTGATTGATACGACCACGTTAACGCCACGTGAACTCCGCGAATCAATTTTTGATAAATTTGAAACGAATGCCGATGAGACCTTTCACATCGAAATGGTCTCCTTTGGCTTTAAATATGGCTTACCGATTGATGCTGATATCGTCATGGATGTACGTTTTTTACCCAATCCATATTACATTCCAGCCTTAAAGGGCCAAACTGGGCTAGATCAACCAGTCTATGATTATGTGATGGCACAACCAGCGACTGAAGCTTTTTATCAACAGTTTTTAGGCATGCTTGAAAGTATCATGCCAGGATATGAAGCGGAAGGCAAAACCAGCTTGACCATCGCAATTGGATGTACTGGTGGGCAGCATCGCTCGGTAGCACTTACTAAGCGTATTGGGGCGGCTTTAGCGAAAAGCTATAAGGTACACATTAGCCACCGCGATATCGAAAAACGGAAGGAAACAGTTAATCGCTCATGAGAAAATATACGTTTAAGACTCAGCGACCAAAAATCGTCGTGATTGGTGGGGGAACTGGGTTACCAGTTGTCCTCAATGGTTTGCGCAAGCAAGCGGTTGACATCACGGCGGTTGTGACGGTGGCTGATGATGGGGGTTCGTCTGGCATTATTCGCAATTATGTTAACGTCGTGCCACCAGGTGACATTCGAAATGTCATGGTGGCATTGTCTAGCTTACCCCATTTATATAAAGATATTTTTCAGTACCGGTTCCAAGGTGATGACCAATTTTTTGCCGGTCATGCCATTGGAAATTTGATTATTGCCGCTTTAACCGAGATGAAATCCGGGGTTTTTGATGCGGTCCAAGAATTATCTAGCATGATGCAAGTTGAGGGCCATGTCTATCCAGCAGCCAACGAAGCTTTGACGCTGCATGGTAAGTTTAAGGATGGTTCTGAACTTGTTGGTGAAGCTGAGATTACGGCCGCACATAAGTCGTTAGACCGGGTGTGGGTGACTGATAAAGATGGGCAACGTCCCGCAGCGGTGCAACCAGTTATCGATGCCATCATGGCTGCGGATCAGATTGTCTTAGGTCCCGGGAGCTTGTTTACGAGTATTTTGCCTAATTTAACCATTGATAATATTGGTCGGGCTGTCTGTGAATCGGATGCTGAGGTTGTCTATATTTGTAATATTATGACCCAAAAGGGTGAAACCGATGACTTTTCAGATGCAGACCATGTCCGGGTTCTGAATCGACATTTAGGCGAAGCTTTTATTAATACAGTGTTAGTTAATACAGAAAAAGTACCGGATGATTATATGGATTTTCACAAATTCAACGAGGTTTCACGTCAAGTTAGCCATGATTTTCGGGGGCTCCGAGATCAAGGGTGTAAAGTGATTTCGTCGAACTTTTTACAATTGCGTGATAACGGGGCCTTTCATGACGGCGATCAAGTGGTCACGGAACTGATGAATTTAGTCGGTCATTCCGACATTTTAAGGTAGGAGGTAGCCAGATGTCATACGCCAGTGAAGTTAAAAAAGAACTAACTAACCTCGCTGTCCATCGCGAGAATGCGAAAGCTGAATTAATGGCTCTGATTCGAATGAATGGGACAATTACTTTAGCACATCATCACTTAATATTGAACATTCAGACGGAAAACCCGGCCATTGCGCGGCGTATCTATCGGTTATTAAAACAATTTTATGACGTCGCCAGTGAATTAATTGTGCGCCGTAAAATGAAATTAAATAAAAATAACTTGTATATCGTTCGTTTGCAGACCGGAACTGAAATGGTCTTAGCTGATCTAGGTATTTTTAAGGATTATCAGATTGTGGAAGTCGTACCAACCGAGGTTTTAACCGACGATGCGGCGGTGCGATCCTATTTGCGGGGGGCTTTTTTAGCCGGTGGGTCGGTGAATAATCCCGAAACGTCACGGTATCATTTAGAAATCTATTCCCTGTATGAAGAACATAATTCGATGATTTCACAAATGATGAATCAATACGGTATGAATTCACGCACGACGGATCGTCGTGGCGGCTTTATTACGTATATCAAGGAAGCTGAAAAGATTGCGGACTTTTTGTCGTTAATCGGGGCCACGAATGGCATGTTGAAGTTTGAAGACGTGCGGATTATGCGCGATATGCGTAACTCGGTTAATCGACTGGTTAACTGTGAGAATGCAAATATGGATAAGGTCGCAAATGCGTCCAGCAAGCAGATTGAAAATATTTTATTGATTGATGATACGGTCGGCTTGCAACAATTGCCACCGAAGTTACAAGAAGTTGCGGTAACTCGGCTAGCGCATCGGGAAGTGAGCCTCAAAGAATTGGGGACTTTAGTGCCCGGTGGTCCGATTTCAAAATCGGGGATTAATCATCGGTTACGTAAAATTAACCAGTTTGCTGAACAATTGCAAAAAGAAGCCTAATTAAAAACGAATGGCCAACATTACAAATAGTCGCGATAAGAATTTAAATTCTTGTCGCGACTATTTGTAATTGGTCATCAAGGGGCCAAAAGCATCCTAAAATTATTGGGCCAAGTCATAACTTAGCTGTAAATAATGGCGTAAATCAGCATCGGTAACCCGATCATCTAAGATGATTGAAAACCAGTGTTGCTTGTTCATATGGTAAGCTGGAAAATAATTTTTTTGATCGATTAAGGGGTGTTGATTGGCTAATCGGAAATCAACAACGGTGACAATTTCGTCTGAGGCCAGTCCCAGTTTACGTTGTGGTATTTTGACCAGCAAGGCATACCATTTTTGGGTGTCTGAGCGTCGTAAAATAGCGTTGTTTGGAAACTTTGACCATAAGAATTCAAGGTCATTGTGATAGTCGGCCTTGACGGTCTCGATTAACCAACGGGCTTGGCGTGATGGAAACACTGCAGGTTCAAAAGCTTGGTCAGCAACGGCTTGAAGTGCGTTGAGATAGGCTTTTCGAACGGTTGCAACAAAAGTACCGGTATTGCTGGCTGCCAGATGTAGCGTGTAGGGTTGCTGGGTGGCGTTGTCGATTAAGGTCGTGGTGACCGTGTTAGGTAGGGTTACTGTGATGGTTAATGTAAATGTTGGTGCTAATAATGGTTGTGACCGAATCAGGTCATGATTGTAGTGGGTAAATCCCATTTTTAATAGCTGAGCTAGTTGACCACGTTGCGCTTTAAAAATGGTTTGGGCCATATCATCCATGGGTTGATCGCCTCCTAAAATAACTGTTCACTATTAGTTTAAACCTGATTAAGTTTAAATGGCAATGCCAGCATTAAATAAATCACTTGACAAAAGTAAGTAAGACTATCTATACTAAAGCCATCTTATGAAATCGGAGAGACGTTGCGATGCAAATGAAAAAACAAGTCATGTTAATGAACTGCTGTCCATGTTGTGAAACTAACAACATGGCTATTTGCGTCGAATTACAAGCGTCTCTACTGCATCAAAACTAACGGCATTGAGCTCAAAACGTTATTTTTGAAACGCCTGCTTGGAATCTGACGAGATTCCTAGCAGGCGTTTTTTTGTTACCGATTCGAGGGTAGATTCACCAAAAAAAGTAAATTAAAGGGGCGAGAGTATTGAAGAAGCGATCAGTGTTAGCAGTTATTTTTAGTGTCATATTAGTCACGGTGTTAGCGGCCTGCGGTAAGCAAAGCAGTCAAACGACGACCAGCGGTAACTACGCAACTAACCAAGTTTTAAATCTTTCATATCCAAGTTCGCTTGATTCAATTGATATTTCGACGATGTCTGGTTATGGCAGTACGGGGAACTTGTTTGAGAGTTTATATCGGTTAGGTAAGGATGGGAGTGTCACGCCTGGTTTAGCTAGCCAAAGTAAGGTTTCAAAAGATGGTAAAACTTATACGTTCACGATTCGCAATGCCAAGTGGAGTGATGGCTCAGCGATTACGGCGCAAGACTTCGTCTACTCATGGCGGCGTACGGTCACGCCCGCGACTAAGTCTCAGTATGCGTATTTATTTTCAGGCGTTAAAAATGCAGATGCAATTGTCGCTGGAAAAAAGTCGGCCAACACGTTGGGAGTCAAGGCCAGTGGCAAACATACCTTTATCGTGACGTTGGATAAACCCATCACTTATTTCAAGAAATTGATGACTTATCCATTATTTGGCCCAATCAGTGAAAAAGCTATTAAAAAATGGGGGAGTAAGTACGCCACCAAAGCGCAATACATGGTATACAGTGGGCCATTCAAGTTAACTGGCTGGACTGGGACCAATAATAAATGGACGTATGTTAAAAATAATCAATATTGGGATAAAAAAGTCGTTCATTTAAATAAAATTAACTATAGTGTGAATGAAAGTTCGACGACCACTTTGAACTTGTTTCAAGAGAATAAACTGGATTTAACGCAGTTATCAAGTGAACAAGTGAAAAATATGAAAGCGAATAAGACTTACACCACGTATCCTTATTCAATCACGGCCTTCCTGGTTTATAATTTCCAAGATAGTAATGCCACGATTAAAAAGGCTTTGAGCAATCAAAAGATTCGCCAAGCTATCTCGTTATCAATTAATCGAGATCAACTTGTCAAAAATGTAATTGGAGACGCATCGAAGCCAGCCAAAACGTTCGTGCCACAAGATCTCGCCAAAGATCCCAAAAATGGTCAAGATTTTGCCAGTGAATCAACCGTCAAAAATTCGACGTCATATAATCCCAAGCTAGCAAAAAAGCTTTGGCAACAAGGGTTAAAAGAGGTTGGAATTAAACGGTTAACGATTAGCATGTTAACGTCGAATGACGAACCAAATAAACCAATTTCCCAATATTTCAAAGGCCAATTAGAGAAGACTTTACCAGGCCTAACGATTAATCTTTCAAATCTCCCGGCCAAGGTGGCGTCTTCCCGAGCACAACAAGGTGATTTTGATGTTTATCTGAGTGGTTGGGGTGCTGATTTCAATGATCCAATCTCACATCTACAAATTATGACGAGTGGCAGTGGTTATAATTATGGTAAATATAACCGTAGCACCTATAACGCATTGATTAAGAAAGCTCAAAATCAAGATGCTAATAATGCCGAAGCCCGCTGGCAAGATACGTTGCAAGCGGAAAAGGTGATTATGCAAGATCAAGGGATTACGCCAATTTATCAGACGGTTTATTCCTACTTACAGAATCCTAAAGCCAAGGGTATCATTCACAATACAGCCGGTACCCAATGGAATTACAAGTATGCTTATATGGAAAAATAAATTTAATTAAAAAAAATAGTAAGACGGCAACCGGTATGTTAAAGGTTAGCCGTCTTTTTGGCGCAAAAAAAGTGAGCTAACCGCAGTTAACTCACTTTAAATGATTATTTTAGCTTGTTGTTTTCCATAATATCATCGATCAAACCATATTCTTTGGCTTCTTGCGCCGTTAAATAGTTATCACGTTCAGTATCATGATTCAACTTTTCAACTGGTTGATCAGAATTGCTTGCTAAAATTTCGTTGATCTTTTTACGGGTCTTCAAAATTTCTTCAGCAACGATTTCAATTTCAGTTTGTTGCCCTTGAGCACCACCAGAAGGTTGGTGAATCAAGATTTCTGAATTAGGTAAAGCAAAACGCTTGCCCTTAGTCCCAGAAGAAGCGAGGACACTGGCCATAGAAGCTGCCATCCCCATAACAATGGTTTGGACATCGGACTTGATAAAGTTCATCGTGTCATAGATGGCTAAGCCGGCGGTTACAACCCCACCTGGTGAGTTGATATAAAGATAAATGTCTTTGTCAGAGTCTTGCGCGTCTAAGAAGAGTAATTGCGCAATAATCGCATTGGCCATGTTGTCTTCAATGGGACCAGATAACATAATAATACGGTCTTTTAAAAGTCGTGAGTAAATGTCATAAGCACGTTCGCCACGTGATGACTGTTCGATAACTGTCGGAACTGGATACATACTTGTTAGCCTCCTAAAGTTTCAATCTGATAAATTAGCTCATTGCTAATATAAATGTAGTTTACCGCTAAGGTCAGTAAAGGTCAAAAGAAAAACCTCAAAAACAAAATTCCGTTTTTTTAGGTTCCGTGGTATACTTAGGATTCTATCATATACGGCTTGAGATTGGGGGAATCCCAATCTCTTTTTTATGTCCAAATATCCTGACTGACAAGCAGCAGGGGTACCGCCTAGGTTGCTGAGTATGGTATGATGAAAGCGGTATAAGTTTTATTTTTGCTTGATTTGGGTATAAAAAAAGCTGAGATATAATCTCAGCTAAGTGATGCGCCCGGAGGGAATCGAACCCCCATTTCAAGAACCGGAATCTTACGTGCGATCCATTACACTACGGGCGCCTGAACAACATGTTATAGTTTAGCGGATTATGGCTGAAAACACAAGAGGTATTTATAAAAAATATTTGGGAGGCATTATTTATGGCATTAGGACCAGGCTTTCGCCAGCAACAACGGCAAACCCAAAAGTTAGCCATGACGCAGCGATTACAACAATCGATTCAAATGTTGCAATTTAACGTTGAAGAATTACGTGACTTTTTAACCCAAAAAGCGCTTGAAAATCCATTAATTGATGTTGATACTAATTGGAATGCCAATCATGCCAGCTTGAGTACGGCTAAGAACGTTACGGCTCATGATGATTTTATTGAACGGGTTTCAACATCTAACCAACACTCGTTGTTTGAATACCTATTAGATCAGATTCACTTAACCATGCGGGATACAAAGCTACGCAAAATTGTGTTGTACTTGATTGAATACGTGGATGTTAATGGGTATTTAAAAGTGGCTGATGAACAAGTGCTAGCGGCAACGCAAGCGACGCCAATTGAATTACTAGATGCCATCACCTTGTTACAACAACTTGATCCACCAGGGGTTGGGGCGCGGAACTTACAACAAGCATTGATGTTACAAACTGAAAATGATGATAGTGCCCCTAATTTGGCGTACATTATTTTAGAAGAAAGTTTTGATGCATTGGTTAATCGTAATTGGGCCCAACTAGCTAAAAAATATGCAGTTGAGTTGGCAGATATTTCAAGTGTTTACGACTATGTACGGACGCTAAGTCCAACACCCGGGGCGGCAGTCGGGCAAGAAACAACGGGATATATTTTTCCAGACTTAATTGTGACCCAACCAACGGCGGGACAATTGGCATTGAAGACGGCGTCGATGGCGCAGCCAGTTGTCAAATTTCAAAGTCGGTATTATCAACAGATGAGTCAGCATGATGATCAAGAAGTCACGGAGTATCTCAAAGAGAAAAAATCTGAGTACGATTGGATTGCGAGCAGCTTGCAACAGCGTGAGGCAACTATTTTTCGCGTAGGGACTGCGATTATCGAACGCCAGTCGGCATTTTTCCTTGAAAAAACCAAAAGCTTAAAACCATTATTATTGCGCGATGTGGCCCAACAGCTACAAGTTCATGAATCGACAATTAGTCGGAGTATCAATGGTAAATATGTGCAAACTGACTTTGGTATGTTTGAACTTAAACGTTTCTTTACTCAGGCGGTCAGCAAGCGTCCCACAGATGGCGAACTTGTCTCAGCTGATAACGTGCAACACCGGATTGTGGCCTTAATTAAGCAGGAAGATAAAGAAAAACCGCTTTCAGACCAAAAAATAGTTCAGATTCTTAAGTCGGAAAATGTCGAACTTTCACGGCGCACAGTGGCCAAATATCGGGAAAATCTTAACATTCCGGCCTCGTCGAAACGAAAACAATATTTAAAAACCGAACAGTAATGAAAACAACCATTTTAAGCAGTCGGTTATCGGCTGTGATGGGTTCTCATTTGCAACCATTACATGAACCTGTTATAATTCAAGTTGTGGTTAAGAGAGGTATGCAACATCGATTTCATCGTAAATTATCGTTGTGTGCTTTGTTTTTTTAAGTCTTTGGGTCGTTATTCGACATAGCTGGACTAAATCCGTCCCACTAGAGAGCAGGTTGGATGCCATGCATTCAGATATTCAATGGATTGAGGCAATTGCCCCAGACATGGTTGAAATGCTAAGTCATCGTTACTTGGTATTAAGAACCATTAATTGGATGGCCCCAGTTGGACGTCGGCTATTGGCTCAAACCTTAGAAGTCAGTGAACGGACGTTACGGACCGAAACGGATACGTTACGGAAGTTAGATTTAATTGTGACTGATAAGGCGGGCATGCAGTTGACGCAACCGGGAAAAGATGTTTTACTCGGGTTAAGCCAATTCATGGATGAGTTAATGGGAATTCGGCAGAAAGAACGACAGTTAGCGCAACGCTTCAATTTAAAACGTTGCATTATTGTCTCTGGCGATTCCGACCGACAGTTAAAGGTTATCGGGACCATGGGCGAAGAAGTTAATCAACTATTACAGCGGTTATTGCCAGAAGGAAATAACATTATTGCGGTAATGGGTGGTCATACCATGGAACATGTGGCAAATCATTTATCTAGCAAGCTTGCTAGTAAGCGTGACTTGCTGTTTGTTCCGGCGCGTGGTGGGGTTGGTGAATCGGTTGCGATTCAAGCGAACACGATTGCGTCACAAATGGCACAACATACCGGTGGTAAATTTCGGTCGTTGTTTGTGCCCGAACAGGTCAGTGAACGAACTTATGAACCACTCCTTAAAGAACCAAGTATTCAAGAGGTGTTGGGGATTATTCGTCAAGCCAATGTGGTGATTCACAGCGTAGGTGATGCGGTTTCAATGGCGCATCGTCGGAACATGTCTGAGGATCAAATCAAAGTATTACGTGGCCGTCATGCGGTTGGGGAAGCTTTTGGTTATTTCTTTGATAAAGACGGCAACGTTGTTTATCGAATTCCACGCATTGGGTTGCAAATCGGAGAACTGGTCAATATGGAGATTATACTCGCAGTGGCGGGCGGTGCTTCTAAGGCGACCGCGATTGAGGCGTATATGAAGATCGCACCTAAGAAGACGTGTTTAATCACGGATGAAGGTGCAGCAAACTTGATTTTAAAAAAGTAATCTTCTATAGTGAAGTTGCTTTTTAAAATAAAAAAATATTTTTATTTCCACAAGGAGGAAATTCTAGTATGTCTGTAAAAATTGGTATTAATGGTTTCGGACGTATCGGTCGTTTAGCATTCCGTCGTATCTTAGAACTTGGTGCAAAATCAAGTGATATCGAAGTTGTTGCTATTAACGATTTAACTTCACCTGCATTGTTGGCTCATCTTTTGAAGTATGACTCAACTCATGGTACTTTGGACGCTGAAGTTTCAGCAACCGACGATTCAATCGTGGTTAACGGTAAGACTTACCGTGTTTATGCTGAACCTAAAGCACAAAATATTCCTTGGGTAAAGAACGACGGCGTTGACTTCGTTCTCGAATGTACTGGTTTCTACACATCAAAGGCTAAGTCACAAGCTCACTTGGACGCTGGTGCAAAGCGTGTCTTGATTTCTGCTCCTGCTGGTAGCGATTTGAAGACCATCGTTTACAATGTTAACGATGACATCTTAAACTCAGATGACCGCATTGTTTCTGCTGGTTCATGTACGACTAACTGTCTTGCACCACTTGCCTTCTTCGAAAACGAAGAATTCGGCATCAAAGTTGGTACGATGACTACTATCCATGCTTACACATCAACTCAAATGTTACTTGATGGTCCTGTACGTGGTGGTAACTTCCGTGCTGCTCGTGCTGCTGGTGTGAACACTATTCCTCATTCAACTGGTGCTGCTAAAGCTCTTGGCTTAGTAATCCCAGAATTGAAGGGTAAGTTACAAGGCCATGCACAACGTGTTGGTGTTGTTGACGGTTCATTAACTGAATTAGTTGCTATCTTAGACAAGAACGTTACTGCTGATGAAGTTAATGCAGCAATCAAGAAGCATACTGAAGGTAACGAATCATTCGGTTACAACGAAGACGAAATTGTTTCTTCTGACGTAATTGGTACTACTTTTGGTTCAATCTTCGATCCTACCCAAACTGAAGTTACTTCTGATGGTGAAAGCCAATTAGTTAAGACTGTTGCTTGGTACGATAACGAATATGGCTTCACTTGCCAAATGGTACGTACTTTATTGAAGTTCGCTACTCTCTAATATAAATTAGTTTGTCAGAACTTTAAAACCGCATAGGTTTTGAGACGGCGGGGGGAGGCAATCTCCTTCTGCCGTCTTTTTTTAATTCAAACCCACGAATTCTAGGAGGATTTTAACTTGGCTAAATTAATCGTTTCAGATTTAGATGTTAAAGATAAAAAAGTTTTAATTCGTGTCGACTTTAATGTGCCAATTAAAGACGGCAAAATTGGTGACGACAACCGGATCGTCGCTGCTTTACCAACAATCAAATACGTTAGCGAACATGATGGTAAAGCTATCTTGTTCTCTCACTTAGGTCGGATCAAGAGTGAAGACGACAAGAAGGGCCTTAGCTTACGTCCAGTTGCTGAACGCCTTTCAAACTTGTTAAACAAGCCAGTTACCTTCGTACCTGTTACTGAAGGCGAACAACTTGAAACTGCTATTAACAACATGAATGATGGGGATGTTTTAGTTGTTGAAAACACCCGTTTTGAAGACGTTGTTAACGGCGAACAAGTTAAACGTGAATCAGGTAACGACCCTGAATTAGGCAAGTACTGGGCATCATTAGGTGACGTTTACGTCAACGATGCTTTCGGGACTGCTCACCGGGCCCATGCTTCTAACGTTGGGATTGCTTCAAACATGGATCAAGCTGCTGCTGGGTTCTTGATGGAAAAAGAAATCAAGTTCTTAGGTAACGCCGTTGATAATCCAAAGCACCCATTTGTTGCTATCTTAGGTGGTGCTAAGGTTTCTGATAAGATCGGTGTGATTGATCACTTGCTTGCTAAAGCTGATAAAATCATCATCGGTGGTGGGATGACTTATACCTTCTATGCTGCTAAAGGCATGGGTATTGGGAATTCACTTGTTGAAAAAGACAAAATTGACTTAGCTAAGTCAATCATCGAAAAAGCTGGCGACAAGTTAGTCTTACCTAGCGACTCAGTTGTTGCTGAAAAGTTTGACAACGATGTTCCTAGCAAAGTCGTTGAAGGGTCAATTCCTGACGGTTACATGGCCTTAGACATCGGTCCTAAATCAGTTGAAGAATTTAAAGCTGTTTTAAGCGATGCTAAGACGGTTGTTTGGAACGGACCAATGGGTGTCTTCGAAATGAGTAACTATGCTAAGGGGACGCTTGAAATTGGCGAATTCTTAGGTACGTTATCAGAAGCAACGACCATCGTTGGTGGTGGGGATTCAACTGCTGCTGTTAAGCAACTTGGTGTTGCTGACAAGTTGACCCATATCTCAACTGGTGGTGGCGCTTCACTTGAATACCTTGAAGGTAAGACTTTACCAGGTATTGCTGCTATTTCTACTAAATAATTTAAGCTCCGAAAGGAAGGTCTATCGTGCGTACACCTATTATTGCCGGTAACTGGAAAATGAACAAAACTGCTAGCGAAGCTTTAGCTTTCGTAAATGCAGTTAGGGATCAATTACCAGCCTCATCAGAAGTTGAATCAGTTGTTGCTGCTCCAGCCCTTTTCTTACAAGAAATGGTCGAAGCTGCTAAGGGTTCTAACTTAAAGATTGCTGCTGAAAATGCTTACTTTGAAGATGCTGGTGCTTTCACTGGCGAAACTTCACCTGCTGCTTTGGCTGACTTAAACATTGACTACGTTGTCATCGGTCATTCAGAACGTCGTGGCTATTTCCACGAAACTGATGAAGATATCAACAAAAAAGCACATGCTATTTTCAAAAATGGCATGAAGCCAATCATTTGCTGTGGTGAAAGTCTTGAACAACGCGAAGCTAACCAAACCAATGATTGGGTCGCTGGTCAAGTTACTGCTGCTTTGAAGGGCTTATCAGCTGACCAAGTTAGCGAAACAGTTGTTGCTTACGAACCAATCTGGGCCATTGGTACGGGTAAAACCGCTTCTAGTGACCAAGCTGAAGAAGTTTGTGGCGTTATCCGTAAGACCATTGCTGGTCTTTACTCAGAAGACGTTGCTGACAAAGTTCGGATTCAATACGGTGGTAGTGTTAAACCAGCTAACGTTGTTGAATTAATGAGCAAAGCAAACATTGATGGTGGTCTTGTTGGTGGTGCCTCAATGGACCCTGACTCATTCTTAGCTTTGGTAAACTACCAAAAATAAGTAATTCATTATTGCAAGTTTAATCACAACCCACTACAATAAGATGTGAACCTATTACAAGCAAACCTAAGGAGAAAATTTAATGTCTATTATTACAGATATTTATGCTCGCGAAGTCTTGGACTCACGTGGTAACCCTACTGTTGAAGTTGAACTTTATACTGAAAGTGGCGCATTTGGCCGTGGTATCGTTCCTTCAGGTGCCTCAACCGGTGAACATGAAGCCGTTGAATTACGTGATGGCGACAAGAGCCGTTTCATGGGCCAAGGTGTGACTAAGGCTGTTGACAATGTTAACAAGTTAATTGCTAAAGAAATCATCGGCTACGATGTTACTGACCAACGTGCCATTGACCAAGCTATGATCAAGTTAGACGGTACGCCTAACAAAGCTAAGCTTGGCGCCAACGCTATCTTAGGTGTTTCAATTGCTGCTGCTCGTGCAGCTGCTGACGAACTTGAAATGCCATTATACAACTACCTTGGCGGTTTCAATGCGCATGTCTTACCAGCACCAATGATGAATGTTATCAATGGTGGGAAGCATGCCAACAACGACGTTGACTTCCAAGAATTCATGATCATGCCTGTTGGCGCATCATCAATCAAGGAAGCTGTTCGGATGGGTTCAGAAACTTTCCATAACCTTAAAGCAATCTTAAACGAACGTGGTTTATCAACTGCTGTTGGTGATGAAGGTGGTTTCGCACCTGACTTGAGCAACAACGAAGAACCATTCGAAATCTTAATTGAAGCTATCGAACGTGCTGGCTACAAGCCAGGCAAAGATATCGCAATTGCCTTTGACTGTGCTGCTTCAGAATTTTACAATGCTGAAACTGGCAAGTATGACTTAAAGGGTGAAGGCGAAAATGGGAAATCATTTACAGCCGAAGAATTCGTTGACTTACTTGACACAATCGTTGACAAGTACCCAATCATTTCCATCGAAGATCCTTTGGATGAAAACAACTGGGAAGATTGGCAAATGGCAACCGCTAAACTTGGTAAAAAAGTTCAAATCGTTGGTGATGACTTATTCGTTACTAACACGGACTACCTTGCAAAGGGTATCAAGATGGGCGTTGCTAACTCAATCTTAATCAAGGTTAACCAAATTGGTACTTTAACTGAAACTGTTGAAGCTATCGAAATGGCTAAGCAAGCTGGCTACTCAGCTATCGTTTCTCACCGTTCTGGTGAAACTGAAGACACGACCATTGCTGACTTAGTTGTCGCAATGAACGCTGGCCAAATCAAGACTGGTTCAATGAGCCGTACTGAACGGATTGCTAAATACAATCAATTAATGCGGATTGAAGACCAACTTGAAAGCACTTCAGAATACAAGGGTCTTTCAGGTTTCTATAACTTGAGTGAAGACGCTCGTAACACGATTGCTAGCAAATAATTACAGATTATCGAAAAGTCACTCTTAGGAGTGGCTTTTTTTTACACTAATTAATAGGATGAATTAATTAATAATGATAGATTGATTTAAATTATCTATTGAAATATTTAATTTTTCTATCATTTTTATATATTTAAAATATTAAATAAATATATATAATACTTTTTGATAAGTTACTTAATCCCAAATGCTGGTTTGACGGGCCTGCTTACCTTTAGTTGAAATAGGTTTAGTGGTTAGGATTAAGTTGTGGTGGGGAAAGTGGTTGACTTATGGTTTGGACTGGTTGTATGATGACCTCGTTAGCAGCCGGATAAACTAACTGGTAATGGCCAGGTTTAGTGACTATTACGAATTTATATCAGATTAGTTAGACCAGACGCGGTTAATTAAGTGGGCAAGTGGTATCTTTTTATCAAAATGTAACCGCTTACTTAAGTGCAACTGATCGGCTGACCTAAATCTAAGGAGCGCGACGTAATTATGAGTAAAATTAAAGCAGCAACTGCTGGTTTAAAGGTATTA
Organism: Lactobacillus sp. CBA3606; assembly: GCF_002970935.1. Classification (NCBI taxonomy): domain Bacteria; kingdom Bacillati; phylum Bacillota; class Bacilli; order Lactobacillales; family Lactobacillaceae; genus Lactiplantibacillus; species Lactiplantibacillus kimchii. Next base: position 2,222,973 of record NZ_CP027194.1, read on the forward strand.
GAAGCTTGGGGCGTTAAAAACATCTATGGATTGCCAGGTGGGTCATTTGATTCAGGCATGCAGGCCATTTATGAACGTCAAGCGACCCTACATTATGTGCAGGTCCGGCATGAGGAGGCTGGGGCCTTGGCTGCTTCAGCGGAATCAAAGCTGACCGGCCACATTGGCGTTACCTTTGGGTCAGCCGGTCCTGGGGCAGTTCATCTGCTAAATGGGCTGTATGATGCAAAGCATGATCATACACCAGTTCTCGCCATTGTGGCGCAAGTGCCAACTAAGCGTATGAATGTTGATTTCTTCCAAGCATTGGACGAAGGGCCAATCTTTGAAGATGTTGCAGTGTGGAATCGGACCGCAATGACGGCTGCTGCGATTCCACAAATGATTGATGAAGCGATCCGCCAAGCTTATAAGTATTCCGGTGTGGCCGTTGTCACGATTCCTAAAGATTTGGGTTGGACGGAAATTGAAGACAAATTTGTTCCGACCGCTGCACTATATCAACACCCAATTATGCCAGAACCAGCGCCGCAGCAAATTGATGATGCTTGGGAGTTGATTAAGGCGGCTAAAGCGCCGTTGATTTATTTTGGCATTGGTGCCAAGCATGCGGCTAAAGAATTAAAAGCTGTCTCAGAACGCTTTAAGATGCCAATGATTTCTTCTGTGTTAGCGAAAGGAATTGTTGAAGATACCAATGAGAATTACTTGGGATCAACCGGCCGCGTTGCACCCAAGCCCGGAGTTGAAGCCGGCTTTGCAACCGATTTAATCTTATGGGTTGGGAATGATGTCCCCTTTAGTATTTTCTTAATTAATCCTCATGCAAAGGTCATTCAAGTTGATATTGATAGTGAAAAATTAGGGAAGCGGCACCACGTCGATGTCGGCATTTTAGCGGATGCTAAGCAGACGCTGAAAGCCTTACTAGCAAAGGGCACAGCTTTACCAGCAACACCATTTTATCAAGCCTCATTGGCTAATCGGCAAAATTGGCGGGATTGGCAAGCTAGCTTCGCTAATGATGATCAGACGCCATTGCGGCCAGAGCCGGTTTTTGACCAGTTAAACAAAATGGCAAGTCCCCAAGCAATCTTTGGGGTCGATGTCGGTAATGTAAATATTAATTTTATGCGCTTAGTTAATTTGCATGCTGACCAGAAGTGGACGACTTCAGGGCAATATGCGACGATGGGTTACGGCGTGCCAGCAGCCATTGCGGCTAAAAGTGCTTATCCTGATCGTGATGTGTACAGCTTGAGCGGTGACGGTGCCTTTGCGATGTTAGGTGAAGAGATTATCACTGAAGTGAAATATCAGTTAAACATTGTTAATTTTGTCTTCAGTAATGCCACGTTAGGCTTTATTGAAGCTGAACAAACGGATGATAGTCAACAACCATTATCGGGTGTGGCGTTGCCGGATACTGATTGGGCTAAAGTCGGTGAAGGCTTAGGGGCGCTTGGGATTACTGTGCGGACGTTGCCGGAACTCAAAGCAGCAGTGGCACAAGCCAAGACAGCGAACCGGCCGGTCGTGATTGATATTAAGCTGACGCATGCAATGCCGTTTACGACGGAACACATGGCCTTAGATCCAAAGTATCAATCACAAGCTGAAATTGATGCTTTTGTGAAGCAGTATCAGGCAGCTGGGTTACGGCCATACAGTTATTTCCTCGCGCAAGCCACTAAATAAATGACTTAATTAGGTGACGTTACTTATGATGAGTAGCGCCACTTTTTGTGTTATTAGCACGCCACTGCACAGATTGTTTCATACATCTTTTTAAATGCATGAAATCTCGTGGTAAAATAAGATTACTAGCATTTAAAGGAGTTAATTAAGCGAATGGATTATTTTCAAACTGAAATTAAGCAATGGTCAGATTGGCAAGCGGTAGTTACCAATAGTGCCGTCTTTGAACCGTTGATTCGTCAAATCTATTCAAGTGAACACGAACCATTTAAAACCCCCGTCGCTGTTACAACCGATTTTTGTGCTACTTTTGCGGTGGGGCCGACTCAAATTGCCATTTTTCCACCGGCTGTAGTGGCTGTGACGACCCGTGACCGTTATCAAACGGAGCGGTTTAGTCTGACTCGGCTAGCGCGGTTACAGCTTGCGGCGCCACGCTTATGTCATGCGGGCTTTATTTTTGATGCTTACCAGTTTTATTATGTGATTTATCAACCCTTAACGGGGGTCACTTTGACGGAATTTAAAGCGACGGCTGAACCATTGGCAAAAGCAACGTTAGGTCAGCAACTGGGAACGGCACTTTTAAAATTGAACACAGCGGTCCCACAATTCAACCAAGTCGATCAGACTAAGGTGGATCAGCGCGCCACTTGGCAACCTTTAGGCACAACGTTTGCAGCGGAACGGGCACAGTTTTTAGCACAACATTCGGTTCAAGGCGATCAGTTTGTCCATGGTGCGTTAACGGGTGAAACAATTGTCGTGACTGCTGATCAAGTGGGCTTTTGTCACTTTCAGACGGCGCATGTCGGCCCACGGCAAACTGAATTAGTCCCACTATTATTGGCAGCCGCATATCAAGAGCCTGATCTAATCGCCGGCTTGAAGAAGGGATTAGCTCGTCCTGATTTAGCAACAGATTTATTGATTGGTCTTTTATGGCGCACGGATGGTCCCAGTTGGATTCGCCAGGTGATGGGGCGTGAAACGGGCATAACGTTACCACAATTACAGGCACAATTAGCCATTATCATCAATGGAAAGGCGGGGGCCGAAGGGTGAAATTACAACGTCAACCAATGAAGCATCATTTTGATTTAACCCGATTTAGTGCCGTTTGGCGGGGCTTAGTCGTCGGGTTAATTACTGGGGTGGTTGTCAGTGTTTTTCGGTTTTGTATCGAGCAAGGGTTATTACTGGTCCAATGGGGGTATGGTCAGATTCGTGGTAATCTGTGGTTATTGCTACCATGGCTTGGTCTTAGTGTCTTAGTTGCGGTCATCGTTGGCTTAATGGTGAAAAAAACGCCGGATATTAAGGGGTCTGGGATTCCACAAGTTGAAGGTCAACTCGCAGGCGAATTAGATTATGCTTGGTGGCCGGTGCTTTGGCGAAAATTTATCGGTGGTATTTTAAGTATCGGTTCTGGCTTGTATCTCGGTCGTGAAGGGCCGTCGATTCAGTTAGGCGCGACGATTGGTCAGGGGTTTGCAGAAGAGACGCATCAAACCGGAGCTGATCGGCGTTCCTTGATTGCAGGTGGTGCTGCTGCGGGCCTGTCAGCGGCCTTTAATGCGCCCATTGCAAGTACGCTATTTATTTTGGAAGAGGTTTACCATAACTTTTCACCAATTATTTGGACGACTGCTTTGGCGAGTGCGATTGCAAGTAATTTTATTTCGTTAAACTTTTTCGGCTTGGTCCCCGTATTACACATTCCGTATGGGCGTAACTTACCGTTAAGTCAGTATGGCAATTTGATTGGGCTAGGCATTTTACTCGGGATTTTCGGCTATCTTTATCAAAACGTCACGCTAGTAATGCCTGGTTGGTATGCGAAGCTACGATTGCCAAGCTGGCTCAATGGGTTAGTGCCATTTTTATTAGTCATTCCCATTGGCTTATTATGGCCGCAATTATTAGGTGGCGGGAATTCGATTATTCTAAATATTGCTGGAGCACCACCATTGCTGCTCGGGTTATTAGGGATCTTTGTGTTACGATTTGTATTTTCAACGGTTTCGTATGGGTCAGGCTTGCCGGGGGGGATTTTCTTACCGATTCTGTCCTTGGGGGCCATTTTAGGCGCCATTTATGCGCAAGCAATGGTGGCTATAGGCTTAATGCCTGCCCAATATGTGACCAACTTTATTATCTTTGCGATGGCCGGTTATTTTGCTGGTATTGGGAAAGCCCCGTTCACCGCAATTCTCCTGATTACCGAGATGGTTGGGACTTTGCATCATTTGATGCCATTAGCAGTCGTTTCAATGACAGCTTATGTAGTCGTTGATTTATTAGGTGGGGCGCCGATTTATGAAGCCTTATTAGAAAAATTAACACAACCCAAGTTGCCAGAACATAGTGGCGTTCAAGATCGACTAGAGATTCCGGTTTTTGAAGGGTCTGCGTTCGAAGGCCATCAAGTTCGTGATTTCAAATGGCCGCAAGAATCTTTATTAATTGCTATTCGGCGGGGTGAACGTCAGGTTATCCCACACGGGGATACTTTAATACGTGGTGGGGATACCTTAATTATCTTAACGGATCGGAGTAATCGCGCCTGGGTCCATCACCAAATTGATAAGTTAAATGTGGTGACGACTTGATGTGGTTTAGAATGTAACTAATTACGCTTGAGACTGGAAAAGTGAGGCCAAATATGTTAAATTGTTATAGACATAGCGGACTCTTTAGGAGGCACTTTTATTGTATAATTTACTGATGACGTTAATATTGGTCGTTTCCGTTTTAATTATTATTGCGGTAATGATGCAACCATCCAAAACAAATGATGCCATGTCTTCATTAACCGGTGGTGCGGATGATTTGTTTGCAAAACAAAAGCCCCGTGGTTTTGAAGCCTTCATGCAAAAGGTAACCATGGTATTAGGAATCGCTTTCTTTATCATTGCGTTAGCTTTAGCATGGTACTCATCGAAGTAATCAACCGTCCTCCTGTGATTTCAGGAGGCTTTTTTTTAAAGAAGGTGTCGAGGTGTTTAAACGACCAGAACCATTTTTCTTTGAACATAGTGAACGTGTTGTCATTTTGCTCCATGCTTATGCGGGTAGTGCTAACGATGTGCGCATGCTAGCTCGGGGCTTAGAACGGGCGGACTACAGTATCTATGCGCCACAGTTTACCGGGCATGGGACTGGTCAGCCAAGCGATATTGTGACCCAAGGCTCGCCAGAACAATGGTGGCAAGATACGCAAGCAGCAATTTCATTTGTGCGGCAAAAAGGCTATACTAAAATTAGTATTTTCGGTTTGTCGCTTGGTGGCATTTTTGCAACGAAAGCGTTGGCCGATGATTCGCAGTTGTTAGGTGGGGGAACTTTTAGCTCGCCAATTTTTCCAAGTGCGCATAGTCAGGTGCCAGCGATGTTCATGCAATTAAGTCAGCAACAACTTGTGCGAGCAGGTCAATCGTCAACGGAACAGACGACACAGCTGGCAGCGTTAAAGCCCGCCATGTTAGCCCAGTTACACGCAATTGAGCAATTTACAGCGACACAAGTGCGGCCACAGTTATCGCAGTTAACCCGGCCTTTTTTCATCGGGCAGGGCGGCCAAGATGAGTTAATCGATGCCACCGTCGCACAACAACTGCGCCAGCATTTATTAGCGCAACAAGTACCGGTTGATTATCATTGGTATGCCACTGCTGGACATGTCATCACGGTCAATATTGCGCATCATCAATTAGAACAAGATGTCTTAAAGTATTTAAAAACTATTTATGAATAATAAAAAAATGAGGTAAATAATGTCAGAATCTAACTTACAAGAACAAATCCTGACTTTTTTGCAAACTCATCCCGACCGCAGCTATAGTGTTGAACGGTTAAGCGATGAATTGCATTTTACAGGATCAACGGCGTTCACTTTCTTAGTCAAAGAACTTGCTAATATGGAACGCACGAAACTGGTCACTACGGACGATCACGATCAATTCAAAATCGTCCAAGCAACTAAACTAGTCGATGGGTCTTTTCATGGAAATGATAAGGGGTTTGGGTTCGTGCGCTATGATCCCGAACTACCTGATATTTATATCAATCCAGACAATACGATGTTTGCTTTCACTGGTGATGATGTCCAAGTTGAGATCATCCGGCCAGCAAAGCCCGGCTCTGATCGCGGCCCTGAAGGTAAAATCGTCAGCATTACACAACGTAACTACTCTCAAATCGTGGGCGCTTTTGTGCCTAGTACCGAAAATGCAGGTTTTATTGGGAAAGTTGAGATTAAAGAAAAGAAACTTTCTAAATATGAACTTTTAATTACGGCACAAGGGTTACACCCAACGGAAGGCGAAGTTATTATCGCTGAAGTTGCGGCCTACCCAGATGCCCAACATCCGACTCGAATTGTTGGTTTGGCGAAACAAGTCATCGGGAGTGTTGATGATCCTGGGATGGACGTTTTACAAGTGGTCTACCAACATGATGTCCCTTCAGTCTTTCCAGAAGAAGTGACGGATGAAGCTAATCGGATTCCAGATTATGTCACAGAAGCCGATAAAGCTGGCCGGAATGACTTGACAGATCAGCCATTGGTGACCATTGATGGCGCCGAATCGAAAGACTTGGATGACGCGGTTGTGGCCTGGAAATTACCAAATGGTAACTTCCATTTAGGGGTCCACATTGCGGATGTGAGTCATTATGTGACTGAAAATTCTGAACTAGACCGGGAAGCCTTTAAGCGTGGTACCTCAGTTTATTTAACTGATCGTGTTATTCCAATGTTGCCACGGCGCTTATCTAATGGGATCTGCTCACTGAATCCAGATGTTGAACGCTTAGCCATGAGTTGCGAAATGGAAATTGATCAACAAGGGAACATCGTTAATCATAAGATTTCACAAAGTGTGATTAAATCGCATGCACGGATGACTTATGATGGGGTTAACCAGATTTTGGAAGCCCATGATCCTAAAACCCGGGAAAAGTATGCAGATTTAGTGGATATGTTTGATACGATGGGTGACTTACACCGTATTTTATATAAACACCGTCGGCACCGCGGGGCAATTGATTTTGATGATAATGAAGCCAAAATTATCGTTGACGAAACGGGTCACCCAATCGATATCCAACTCCGTGTGCGGGGATTAGCTGAACGGATGATTGAAAGTTTCATGTTAGCTGCTAATGAAACGGTCGCAAAGCATTATAGCTTATTAAAAGTGCCTTTCATTTATCGGGTGCATGAAACGCCTGACAGTGACCGGATGCTCAGCTTCTTCGAATTTGTCACTAACTTTGGGGTTAATGTGACGGGTAGTTCTAAGGATGTTAAGCCCAAGATGTTACAAGATGTGTTAAAGAAAGTTGCTGGCAAGCCTGAAGAAGCCATGGTTTCAGTCATGATGTTGCGGAGTATGAAGCAAGCCCGCTATGCCGACCAATCATTAGGACATTTCGGGTTAGCAGCGCCTTATTATACCCACTTTACCTCGCCAATTCGCCGTTATCCGGATATGATGGTGCACCGTTTGATTCGGCATTATGATGAAAATGGTACTGGGGAAGATGCCCGTGCTAAGTATCGGGACAATTTACCAAATATTGCGACTACGACGTCAGAGAATGAACGACGTGGTGTTGACACGGAACGTGATGTTGATTCCATGAAGAAAGCTGAATTTATGGCGGACCATGTTGGTGAAAAGTTTGATGCCGTGATTGATTCCGTAATGAAGTTTGGCCTTTTCGTTGAATTAGAAAATACGGTTGAAGGTCTGGTTCACATCAGCGTGATGGATGATGACTATTACGAATATGTTGAAAAGCAGTTGGCATTAGTCGGTCGTAAGACGAAGCGGACGTTCCGCATCGGCCAACCAGTCAAGGTTCAATTGATGCGGGTCGATAAGGACCAGCGTGAAGTTGACTTTAAACTATTAAATCCAGAAGAAGCGCCAAAGACAGATTTATTGCCTAAACGGGAACATCATGATAACTATCGCGGCAATAACCGTCGTGGTGGTAATGGTAACTATCGTCGTAACGGTAGTAATAACAACAGTAATAATAATCGCAGTGGTAGTCGGTCAAGCAATGGCGGTAATCATAGTACCAATAATAATCACCGCAGCAATAGCACGACTGCCAGTCATAATAACCACAGTAGCAGCCAAAGTAACAATAATCGTCGGCGGACGACTGATAACCGGCGGTAATTTAGTAGGGGGTGCAGTCGATGGCCAAGCAACGAGGTAAGCATCAAGATACTGCCCTTGCTCAAAATCGTAAGGCCCGTCATGATTACGCAGTTGAGGACACTTATGAAGCCGGGATTGCTTTAACAGGGACCGAAATTAAGTCGGTGCGGGATCGCCGGGCAAACTTAAAAGATGGTTATGTCCAAATCCGTAATGGTGAAGCCATTATGGTGAATGTGCATATTAGTCCGTTCAAAGAAGCGAATCGGTTTAACGTGGATCCATTGCGTAGTCGTAAATTACTTTTGCATAAAAAAGAGATCAAAAAGTTGAATGAAGCCACCGCAACTAAAGGGGTGACGATTATTCCTTTAAAAATGTATCTTAAGCATGGTTTTGCAAAGGTTTTGATTGGCGTGGCCCATGGGAAACGCGAATATGACAAGCGGCAAGATATTAAAAAACGTGAACAACAGCGTCAGATTGATCGCGTGATGAAACACTATTAGAATTTTTATACTTAACTAGGATGGCTTAAATGCTGTCCTAGTTTTTTTGGGTTGACCCAAAAGTGAGCTAGTTTGTATGCTGAACGGAATAAGCCGACTTGGGGGCTCAAAGCGCGCTTCTTAGCGGCTAGTGGTGGTCAATTGGCTGTCAGATGACCAAAAAAATTAATAAACACAATAAACCGGCTTTTTCCTCGTTTTCTTCGTTTAAAATTTGGTGCTGATTAAGAAAATGAAGCCAAGGATAAATGATACCGCAATCATTAAAAATAAATTAGATTATCATTACAGATTGAGTTGGTGAGATCTCATAAACTATGTTATATTTTATGACATACCGTTCAGGTAAAGCGAACTAGGAGGGGTCTCATCATGAAAAAATGGCAGGTTGCAGTAGTCATGCTGCTAGCGGCAGTTGGGAGCTGGTTAACTTTAGCGCCAACTGCGCAAGCTAAGACTTACACGATTGCGACAGATACGACTTTTGCACCGTTTGAGTTTCAAGCAAAAGGCGGTAAGTATAAAGGTATTGATATTGATATTTTAAAAGCAATTGCTAAGAAAGAACATTTCAAGTACAACTTAAAAGCGATTAGTTTTGGTGCGGCCGTTCAGCAATTGAGTGCCAACCAAGTTGATGGCGTCATTGCCGGAATGAACATTACGCCGGCACGAAAACAAACCTTTGATTTTTCAACACCGTATTACACATCGGGGGTTGTCATGGCGGTGGCAAAAGGGAGTAAGATTACTAGTTTTAAAGGTTTAAAGGGGAAAACCGTTGCTTTGAAAACTGGGACGGCGGGCGCGGCCTATGCTAAGTCCATTCAAAGTAAATATGGGTTTAAAATTAAGTATTTCAATGATTCTAATAACATGTATAACGATGTCAAAGTAGGTAATTCATCAGCCTGTTTTGAAGATTATCCAGTGATGTCATACGGGATTAAAAATGGGATTGCGTTAAAGATTGCGTCAAAACAATACGCTGCGGGTGATTATGGCTTTGCCGTTAAAAAAGGCAAAAACACTGAATTATTGAAGCAATTTAATGCCGGCTTAAAAGCAATTAAAGCGGATGGCACGTATCAAAAAATTGTTAATAAGTATTTACACTCGAGTGAAGCAAAATTAACTGGTGAAACTGCCAGCAGTCGGACGTTTGTTGGGCTGTTCACGCAGAACTTCAGTACCATCAGCAGTGGGTTGTTGATGACATTAGAGTTAACGGTCATTTCAATTATTTTAGCCACTATCTTAGGTATGATTCTAGGCGTCTTAGGCGTGATGCCTGGCAAGCTGGGACCTGCAATTTCTAGCACGATTATTTATATCTTTCGTGGGATGCCATTAATGGTGTTGGCCTTCTTTATCTATATTGGTTTTCCAGATTTGATTGGGCACGGGTTTAAAATTCCTGCCTTTATCGCTGGGATGGTAACGTTGATGCTGAATGAAGGGGCGTATACCGGGGCCTTTGTTAAAGGTGGTTTCCAAGCAGTTGATGCCGGTCAGATGGAGGCGGCTCGCTCACTGGGGTTACCTTATTGGACTGCGATGCGCAAAGTCATTATGCCCCAAGGAATTCGCATTATGATTCCGTCATTTATCAACCAATTTATCATTACGTTAAAGGATACGTCGATTCTATCGGTTATTGGGATTGTTGAATTAACCCAAACCGGGACGTTGATTATTGCCCGTAACTTTGAAGGGTTCAAAATTTGGTTAATGATTGCGATTATTTACCTCATTATTATTACTTTATTGACATGGTTATCGAATTGGGTTCAAAGGAGGTTAGGTTAACAATGGCTAAAGTCAGTGTGCAAGATTTACACAAAAGTTATGGGGATAATGAAGTCTTAAAAGGGCTGAATTTAGAAGTTCAGAATAATGAAGTTGTTTGTATGATTGGGCCTTCGGGTTCGGGGAAAAGTACTTTTTTGCGCTGCTTAAATGATTTAGAAGTTCCTAGCCAGGGTAAGGTGATTATTAGTGATTATGATTTATCTGATCGGGCTACAAATATTAACCTGGTACGGGCTAATATTGGGATGGTTTTTCAACACTTTAATTTATTTCCACATTTAACCGTGTTGCAAAATATTACGTTAGCGCCGATTCAACTCAAAAAAGCCACTAAGACAGCCGCTGAAACAGCCGCGCGCAAGTTGTTGGATACAGTTGGCTTGGCAGACAAGGCGGATGCAATGCCACAATCATTATCTGGTGGGCAACAACAACGAGTTGCCATTGCCCGTGCTTTAGCCATGCGACCAAAGATCATGTTGTTTGATGAACCGACTTCAGCGTTGGACCCCGAAATGGTGGGCGATGTATTAGACGTTATGAAAAAATTAGCGGCTGATGGCATGACGATGATTGTTGTCACGCATGAGATGGGATTTGCTAAAGAAGTCGCCGATCGAGTTGTCTTCATGGCCGATGGGTTAATTCAGGAAAGTGGGCGCCCAGCAGATATTTTCGATCATCCGCAAAGTCCACGGTTACAAGATTTCTTGAATAAAGTGATTAATGTTTAATGGTCCCATGTTTCAGGAGTCAAAAAGGCAACTGGTGTTGAGCTTGGCTCAGTACCAGTTGCCTTTTTATGGAAAATATAATGAGGATGATTTTTGAAACTAGGCGAGGAAACACGTTCTTTTAAGGACGTGATAAATAGCTGTAACCGCTGGGCATAGTGCTAGCCGCTATTGCGTAAGTTAGCAGTGTTCTCAGAAGCTCGGTCGTTTATGGCCGAGTAGTTCACAAGGGAAACTAAGCCGTGAAATTTTGAGGCTAAACTGCTCAGCTGTCTTGGATAAGGTCCCCGTTTTAGCAAATATGAGGAATACTTGTAGCAGATCGTTATCTAACATGACTTCAGTTCCTAGGATACGTTATCTGTATACTAGCATGTTTAATTAGTAATTTTCAATTCACGAGTTTGTCTTTATACTAAGGTCACCCAGTTCAGGAAAGGTTGATTGATATAAATGATAAAAATTCCAACGATTAAATTAAATGATGGTAATGAAATTCCGGCAATGGGCTTTGGCACTTTTCAGATTCCGAATGATGGTTCAACATACAAAGCGGTTAGACAAGCGTTAGCCTTTGGTTATCGACATATTGATACAGCTGTGGCCTATTTTAATGAAGCCGAAGTGGGGCAAGCTATTCGAGATAGTCAGATTCCCCGTGACCAGATTTGGGTAACTAGTAAGCTTTGGTTACAAGACTATGGTTTTGAAGCGGCAACGAAAGCCATCGATCGGTCACTTGAAAAATTAGGGTTAGACTACTTAGATTTATATTTGATTCATCAACCCTATGGTGATGTTCCTGGTGCTTGGCGAGCCATGGAAGAAGCGAAACAAGCGGGTAAAATCAGGTCGATTGGTGTTTCAAATATGACACCCAAAATTTGGTCAGAATTTGTGCCAAAGTTCGCAACGATGCCAGCAGTTAATCAAGTTGAATTTAATCCATATTTTCAGCAGACTGCACTACGACAAATCTTGAAAAAAAGTGATGTTCGATTAGAAGCGTGGGCGCCTTTAGGTCAAGGTAATCAGCGCCTAATGACCGATCCAGTTATCACGAAAATAGCGATCAACTATCACAAAGATGTCGGACAAATCATTTTACGATTTGAATATCAAAGCAATGTTATTGTCTTTCCTAAATCTGTTCATCGTGAACGAATTAAGACTAACTTGAATATCTTTGATTTTGAATTGACCGGTGATGAGATGAATCAGATTAAGCACCTTGATAAAAATCAGGGACAACATGATCCTGATGCTCCCGGAGTTTCAGCTATGTTATTGTCTGCATTTGATGTCCATTCGAATGATTAGAATAATACAAAATGTGAGGGATTGAGACATGGCAAAAGTTTTTATTACTGGTTCAACGGATGGTCTTGGGCTATTAACCGCTCAGAAGTTAATTTCGATGGGAAATGAAGTTGTGTTGCATGCACGTAATCAGCGAAGAGCTAGTGATGTACACAAAAAATTACCAGGTGCGAAGGTTCTGATTGGTGATCTTGGTAATCAGAATGAGGTTGAAGTTTTAGCAAAACAAATGAATGGGATAGAGCGCTTTGACACGATTATCCATAATGCCGGTATCGCCGTGGATGATCCACAACTTATTTTTCGTGTTAATGTCATCGCACCGTACTTGTTAACCGCCTTAGCTCGTCAACCAAAACGGTTGGTCTATGTTTCATCTGGCATGCATCGTGGTAGTACTTTTGATGTTAATCATTTAGCCCAAACAACGGACTACTCAGCATCCAAACTACAGGTTTTAATGTTAGCTAAAGCAATCGCACGACTGTGGCCGACTGTTGCAACTAATGCGGTAGATCCTGGCTGGGTGCCAACTAAAATGGGTGGTCGCGGTGCCAGTGATAATCTAGAACAAGGCTATGCAGGCCAGGTTTGGTTAGCAACGACAGCCGATTCGTCGCTAACTGGCCAATATTTATATCATTCACAACCTAGTAGATATGATCAACGCGCTGATAACGTTGAGCTACAGACACAACTTTTAAAGCAATTAAAAGAGATTACGGGTATCTCGTTGGCATAGTTTTTAATAGTGTCAGTTCTGAACGACTTTATTTTGGTTTTTTACAAAAATAAGGCCGTTTTTTGTATTTTTTAATAGTAGGTAATCGTAATTTGCGTTATTAAATTGAGATGAAAAACCACTATGAGTTATTAGCTGACTGGTGCTAAGTCAGCTAATAACTCATAGTGGTAGTCAGATCGTCTTAAACTAGCGGTTACTTGATTGGTTTGGATAAGTCACTTTGGTGGGGATGCAGCGTATAGTTACTTTCACCGAAAGTGACGTGATAGCCATCAGTTGTCGCCCGTTGCTGATTACGATTCGTTGGTTTACGCCAATGGTCTAAGATAGCAGCAATACAAATACAGAGGGGCTCTGTGACTTGATCGGTAATGGTCAGTTCAAAAGCTTCACCATTAGTTGTGACGACCGGTCGCATGGTCATGACCAGTTCGGTACCGTGATAAATACGATAACTTTCGGTGTTTAAACTGCCCATAATAATCCAACGTAATTTACGAACATAAATCATTTCATGCCAAAAGCCAAACGTGCGACTGATAGAGCCGACGTTTTGGCGATTGTAATATAAATCAAACTTTGGCAAAATACCGAGTGAAGTTTGCTTAATTTCGGCGAGCAGTTCACCTTGAATGGCATAGAGGCTGAGGGCGTCTTGACGACGGCCCCAACGACCGACAAGCAAGTAATGTGATTGGTCATGTGCATCCCGAATGACCCGCGCGCCTTTAGCAAAACTGTTGCGGCTGAAATATAGTTGACGCATGTCAAACCCTCATTTCCCATTTAACTAGTTCTGCGCTAGCACGGCCAAGATGGCTTTACCAACACCATCGTTCACGTTAGTGTCTGTGACATGATTGGCAAGTTGCTTAACTTCCGTAGTCGCATTACCCATCGCATAACTGGTGTCGGCTAATTTTAGCATGGAAACATCATTATTATTATCGCCGATTGCCATCACGTTGGTCATCGGCGTATTCAACATATTGGCATAGCGTTCAACCGCAATCCCTTTTTGGGCATTGATATTGTTGATTTCAATATTTGACCGCGATGATGAGGTGATTTTAATTGAAGAGTGTTTGGCTAGCAAGTCAGCCGATAATGGTTGGAGTTCTGCTGGTCCAGCTTGACTAAAGGTAATAATTTTCATGACGTGATTTTTGGGATCATCTAACAAATCGTTATAGTCGTCGACATAATTAATATCCATTAATTCTAGACGCGCCGAGGCGAGTGAAACGGCAATTTTAAACGATGTATCTGGATTTAAGTTCGTCAGTAAGTGCGCGATTTCTTCGATACGTTTGGCTTTGTTATTAGAATAGACGCCATCATTGCCAACCACTTCAAAGTAATAGCCACGCGCGGTTAACGTATGGAAAATGGCCCGGGCGACCGTTTTAGTGATGGGGACCATGTCTAGCATTTTGCCGGAAGCATCAAATACTTCAGCACCGTTTAATGTAATTAGTGGTGCGGTAATCCCTTGAGCCGCTAGTAAGGGTTGCGCTTCAGAGTAGCGACGACCGGTTGAAACGATGAAATGGACGCCTTGCTGCTGAGCTTTCAGAATTGCTTGCGCGTTAAAATCAGAAACCGTCATTTCGTTATTTAACAAAGTACCATCCATGTCAGAAGCGATAATCGAAATCATGCTGTCACATCCTTAATTTTATTAATAACCCTATTCTAACATGTTTAAATCGGAATTCAGAATTATTATCATTAGCGGTTTTGAGTATGCTACAATAATGCAAGAGGTGTTAAGGATGAAAGCGTTTATTCATACTGACTGGTGGGACGTCTTAGAACCTGAATTTGAGCAGCCTTACTATCAGCAATTACACAAATTTTTAAAAGCAGAATATCGAACTAAAAATATCCATCCAGATATGTATAATATCTTTCAAGCTTTTGAATGGACGCCCTTTGCGGATACTAAAGTCGTGATTTTAGGCCAAGATCCTTATCATGGTCCTAATCAAGCACACGGGTTAAGCTTTTCAGTTTTGCCTGGCGTCCCGGTGCCACCGTCGTTAGTCAACATTTATAAAGAATTACAAACGGATGTCAGCTGTACACCGGTCAATCATGGCTATTTAGAGGCGTGGGCCAAGCAGGGCGTGCTGCTACTTAATTCCGTGTTGACCGTTCAAAATGGGGTGGCTTTTTCGCATGCCGGTAAGGGATGGGAACGGCTAACGGATGTTGCGATTCAACGATTATCCGCGCGGCCAACCCCTGTGGTCTTCATTCTCTGGGGCAAAGCTGCACGTTCAAAAATTAAGCTGATTGATACGGCGACTAATGTGGTGTTACAAGCGCCTCATCCGAGTCCGTTATCTGCTTATCGTGGCTTTTTTGGATCAAAACCATTTTCTAAAACGAATTTGGCTTTGACATCTTTTGGGGAGCAACCGATTGATTGGCAACTTCCCGCACAAGTCAGTCTTAAAAACTAATTAATTAATTTATTGGAGGTCATCGCATGGATTTATTTACAGCATTGGCACAAAAGATTACTGGTAAGCATCAAACGATTGTTTTCCCTGAAGGAACGGAACCTCGAATTGTTGGGGCCGCAGCTCGGTTAGCCGCCGATGGTTTAGTGACACCGATTGTGTTAGGGAATGCGACACAGGTTCAGGCCGTGGCAACCGATTTAAAGGCCGATTTAACCGGCGTACAAGTCTTAGATCCCGCCACCTATCCTGCCGCTGATAAGCAAGCGATGCTAACCGCATTAGTGGCCCGGCGTAAAGGCAAGAATACGCCGGAACAAGCAGCTGAAATGCTTAAAGATGAAAATTACTTTGGGACGATGTTGGTTTATTTGGGCCAAGCTGATGGCATGGTTTCTGGTGCAGTTCACCCGACTGGTGATACTGTTCGACCAGCGCTACAAATTATTAAAACCAAGCCCGGGTCACATCGAATTAGTGGGGCGTTCATTATGCAAAAAGGTGATGAACGGTATGTTTTTGCGGATTGTGCGATTAATATTGATCCGGATGCTGATACATTAGCTGAGATTGCTTTACAAAGTGCGCACACGGCCAAAGTATTTGATATTGACCCTAAGGTCGCGATGCTAAGCTTTTCAACTAAGGGTTCTGCTAAAGGTGATGCGGTCACTAAAGTGCAAGCGGCAACCGCTAAAGTCCAAGCCGCAGCACCAGACTTAGCCGTTGATGGTGAGTTACAATTTGATGCCGCCTTGGTTGAAAAGGTTGGGTTACAAAAAGCCCCAGACTCTAAAGTAGCTGGGCATGCCAATGTCTTTGTCTTCCCAGAGTTACAAGCTGGAAATATTGGCTACAAAATTGCGCAACGCTTAGGTGGTTTTGAAGCCGTGGGACCAATTTTACAGGGCTTGAACAAACCAGTGTCTGATTTGTCACGTGGTGCCAGCGAAGAAGATGTTTATAAAGTTGCAATTATTACTGCAGCACAAGGCTTAGAGGCCTAATGATTAGTTAAGCGGGAGAAACTCCGGAGCTTGTGCTTTGAAGTTGCTCGCGTTTTTTTTATAATGATAGTAAGCAATTAACAGGAATGGAGGCACTTAATAACGTAATGGAATCAGTAACAGTCACATCACCCGAACAAACGATGCAACTTGGTGCCAAACTAGGCAAAATGGTACAACCGGGTGACTTAATTTTATTAGATGGTGATTTGGGTGCCGGCAAAACGACCTTTACTAAGGGATTAGCCAAAGGGTTAGGCATTGATCGCAATGTTAAAAGTCCAACGTTTACCTTGATTCGAGAATATCGTCAGGGACGGTTGCCACTTTATCACATGGATATTTATCGACTCGAGGATGGGGGCGCCGAAGATTTGGGCCTCGATGAATACTTTGATGGTGATGGTGTTAGTGTGGTCGAATGGTCAGAATTTATTCAAGACTTATTACCAGCAGCTTATTTACGGATTGCTTTAAAGCGTTCTGGGGCGGCGGATGAGCGTCGAACGATTACGTTAATGCCACAAGGGACGCATTATCAGAAGTTGGTTGAGCAATTAGAGGGGTGAGTGACAACCATGACAGCAACAGTTGTTGATGTTCGTCCGGCAGAAGCGGCCGATGCGGCACAATTATTGGCGTTATTGATGCAATTGGCGACTGAATCGAATACGTTTACTGTGGATGATGGTTTGGGAGAATTAAGTGAAGCGGATGAACGTCAGCAGATTGAACAGATTACCCGCACGACAACGAATACCATCTTTGTGGCCGCTTTAGGCGAGCAATTAATTGGTATTGGCACAGTGCAAGCGACGGACGCACTCATTAAACAACAGGGTGAAGTGGGTGTCGCAGTTTTGAAACAATATTGGGGCGCTGGATTAGGGACTGCTTTGGTTGAAGAAGTGATGACTTGGTTTCGTGATTTTAGCACGTTAAAACAATTGACCTTAACTGTCCAAACTAGAAATCACCGGGCAGTGAAACTTTATCGGCGACTTGGGTTTAAACAAGTGTTACCAACGCCGTATGAAGTGGTTGATCCAACCGGAAAAAAGGTTTTAGCCGTAGATATGACATTGGCGCTCTAAAGACAGTTGATTTCTTTGTGGTCAGTCGCTTTTAGGCGAAAAAAAAGAGTTTGGATTAGGTTCCAAACTCAGTAGTGTCATGTGGATTAACCCTGAACACGAACGAATGGTTTCAGGCGCTCAGCCCCAAATTGATTGGCTTCACTTAATAGGATGTTCGCACAAGCTAAGCTATCATCTAGCGCATTGTGATGATGTTGTAAGTCAATATCTAAAGCACGGCACATGGTATCAAGTTTATGATTAGGCAATTCAGGAAAGAACTGTTTACTGGTCTTAACCGTATCCATTGATAGATACTGGGGTGCGCCAATGCCATAGTGAGCCAGGGTCTGACGTAGCACGCCGGTATCAAAAGGGGCATTGTGAGCAACGACTAATTGATCGCGTTGAAAGAACGGCTGAATATGGTCCCAAATTGCGGGGAACTTTGGGGCTGTGGCAACATCGGCTTCATGGATACCATGAATTTGGACATTGCGCCAAAAAAAGTCGCTTTCAGGATTGATTAAGGAATAAAATTCATCAACAATTTGGTCATTACGAACAATGGTTAACGCTAATGAGCAGGCACTATCCCGTTTCGCATTAGCGGTTTCAAAGTCCATGGCAACAAAATTCAAATGGGCCACCTGCATTTCTTGAGAGTTATGTCGTTATAGTACTGTGATTGTGGCTTAAATTCAAGTCACGGGTTCGGTGATAAACGGACGGTTAGTTCAACGGGACAGTGATCAGAACCGAAAACTTGGGTTAAAATTCGGGCGTTGATCAAGCGGTCAGCTAATTGGTTAGCCGTGATAAAGTAGTCAATTCGCCAGCCAGCATTGGTATCTCTGGCATGGAACCGATAACTCCACCACGAATATTGATCAGTTTGGTCGGGATAAAAATAGCGGAATGTGTCGGTATAGCCACTAGCAAGTAAGTTGTGAAAGGCTTGTCGTTCAGCGTCAGTAAAGCCGGCACTTTCATGATTGGTCCGCCAGTTCTTTAAATCAATGTTCTCATGAGCGACGTTTAGGTCACCGCATAGAATGATTGGTTTTAAGGCATTCAAGCGGTTGAGATAAGCTGAAAAAGCGGTGTCCCAAGTTTGACGATAAGCCAAGCGTTTTAAGCCTGTGCCAGAATTTGGTGTGTAACAAGTAATCAGATAGTAATCAGCGTATTCTAGTGTGATAACGCGGCCTTCAGTATCGTGTTCTGGATTGCCGATGCCATAGGTCACCTGTAATGGGGTGTGTTTCGTGAAAATAGCAGTACCGGAGTAGCCTTTACGGTCGGCGTAATTCCAATATTGTTCGTAATCTGGTGTGGCTAGGTCGATTTGACCGGCTTGTAACTTGGTTTCTTGTACACAGAAAAAATCAGCATCCAGTTGCTTAAAAGTGGTCATAAAGCCGTGTTTAACCGCGGCTCGCAGACCATTAACGTTCCAAGAAATGAGTTTCATCGTTTAAATCAACGCCTTTCGATTGGTTTGAATAAGTTAATTGTACCGCAG
Organism: Lactobacillus sp. CBA3606; assembly: GCF_002970935.1. Taxonomy (NCBI): domain Bacteria; kingdom Bacillati; phylum Bacillota; class Bacilli; order Lactobacillales; family Lactobacillaceae; genus Lactiplantibacillus; species Lactiplantibacillus kimchii. The sequence continues at coordinate 2,242,046 of NZ_CP027194.1, forward strand.
TTCGGCATTTAAAATGGAGGATTCGATATGTTAAAAATTGGCGTACTTGGGTTAGGCAACATTGCGCAAAAGGCGTACTTACCGGTGATGGCAGCGATGCAAGATCAATATGAGTTTCATCTAACGACGCGAAATGCTGAAAAACGGCAAAAATTAGCCGCTACTTATGGGTTTACCCATACGCATGCGACGGTGACTGAATTGATTGCTGCCAAGCCAGCTGCGGTCTTTGTGCACACTCCAACGGCGACCCACGCGGCGATCATTAAGCAACTACTGATGGCGGATATTAATGTGTATGTGGACAAACCAGTCGCCACCGATTTAACTGATGTTCAAGCCCTTTATGCTTTAGCGGCTACCCGCCATCTCTTGTTGACCTGTGGATTTAATCGGCGATTTGCTCCTTTTAATCAGCAGTTAAAAGCGCTACCGGACAAACGGGTTATTACGGCAGAAAAAGTGCGTGAAACTGGCGGTCAAACGGTTGAAGCGGCCGTGTTTGATTTGATGATTCACACGGTTGATACGGGGTTGTATTTGCTAGATGAGCCCTTGATTGAAACAACTGGTCGGATTGTGGCCAGTGCCACAGGTCAATTAGAACAAGGTTATTTCAGTGCGCAAACGGAACGGACCCAACTTAACGTAGTTACTAATATGTATGGGGGCGTCAACTTAGAACAGACGACTGTCCAAACCGTGACTGGCCGTGCAGCGGTGACGAATTTAAATATGTTGCAACAGTTTAAGACGGCCCAAAGTGCCACAACGTTGATGCCAGATTGGACGCCCACGTTAGAAACCCGGGGTTTTGCCCCTTTGATTCGGGCCTTTTTAACTGCGGTTGCGACCCATGGTCAAAATCCAGTTGACCCAACTTCGGTTATCACTAGTCACGCGGTATGCCGGCATTTATTAAGCCATTAAAAAGTGCTATGATTATATGATAGACTCAAATTGAAACACGAAAGGAACCTCACCATGACCCAAGATGTGTTGGCCACTTTTCCAGCCATTGAAATTAAAAAGAATGAATCGCTCAGCCACTATACGAATACTAAAACGGGTGGCCCGGCCGATTATGTGGCTTTTCCTAAGTCAATCGACGAAACTAAAACGTTGATTGATTTTGCGAATGCCCAAGCGATGCCGTTAACGGTCATCGGAAATGCCAGCAATTTGATTGTTAAGGATGGTGGCATTCGTGGCTTGACCTTAATTCTCACGCAAATGAATCAGATTCATACGAGTGAGACCACGGTGGTTGCCGAAGCCGGGGCTGCTTTGATTACAACGACTAAGGCGGCTTGTCAAGCGCACCTGACTGGTCTCGAATTTGCAGCTGGGATCCCTGGCAGTATTGGCGGTGCCGTCTTCATGAACGCCGGTGCTTACGGTGGTGAGATGAGTGAAGTTATCGCCGAAGTCACCGTAATCACGCCTGCTGGTCAGCTAAAGACGTTGACGAATGCGGCACTTAACTTTGGCTATCGACACAGTACCATTCAAGATTATGATGATATTGTAGTCAATGCGACGTTTAATTTAAAAGCCGGCAATCAAGCCCAAATCCAAGCCCGTATGGATGAATTAAATACGTTACGAGCAGCGAAACAGCCGTTAGAGTGGCCTTCTTGTGGGAGTGTTTTTAAGCGACCAACGGGTTACTTTACTGGTAAACTGATTCATGATGCGGGGCTACAAGGGACCCGGGTTGGCGGTGCTGAAGTTTCTAAAAAGCACGCTGGTTTCATCATTAATGTTGATCATGCGACGGCGACTGATTATTTGAACATGATTCATCATATTCAGGCCGTCGTATTTAAAAAGTTTGGCGTCCATCTCGAACCCGAAGTTCGGATCATTGGAGAAGACGCTTAGTTGAAGTCAATTGAACAAAGGAGGCAACCACTTAGATGCCGATCATCGAACTAGTGATTCTATTGGCATGTTTAGTGCTGCTGTCGAACGTATTGAGCCACTATCTAGTCGCAATTCCCGTCAGTTTAATTCAAGTCGGGCTGGGTCTGGGAGTGGCTTTATTATTAAATGTACAAGTCAAACTGCAAACGGACTGGTTTATGCTCGTGTTCATTGCACCGATGCTGTACAACGATGGCAGACAGTTCCCGAAGCAAGAGTTATGGAAATTACGAGGCGCAATTTTTGCGAATGCAATCGTACTCGTCTTTATCACAACGATTCTAGGGGGCTTCTTAATACATGTCCTCATTCCAACCATCCCCTTGGCCGTTAGTATCGCCTTGGCAGCGATTCTATCACCTACCGATCCGGTGGCGGTCCAATCAATTTCTGAAGGGGTCAAGTTACCAAAGGATATCTTACATTTAGTCAGTGGCGAAAGCCTAATTAATGACGCTAGCGGCCTAATTGGCTTTAAGTATGCCTTGGCGGCGGCAGTGACCGGGAGTTTTGCCATTGGTAAAGCGGTCGGTGACTTTTTCTACATTAGTCTAGTTGGCCTGGCAGTCGGTTTGGCACTAATTACGTTGATTCAAGTTATTCGCGATGTTTTGCGACGTGAAGGAATTAATGACACGGTTTTCAACGTGGTGCTACAAATTTTGACGCCCTTTGCCATTTACTTCATTGCTGAAGACTGGTTCCAAGCATCCGGGGTTGTAGCGGTAGTTGCCGCTGGTGTCTTAGCACATATTCAGAATTCCCATGAAGCTGAAGACGCGCCAGAACTACGCTTAGTAACCGAAAAAGTCTGGAATATTATTGTGTACTTATTAAATGGGATTGTGTTTCTCATTTTGGGCATTGAGCTCCCCGTCGCAACTAAAGGCACGATTGAAGGGACCCATACAAATACGTTCCATGCTATTTTTGATGTGCTGATTGTGTGGGGTATTCTGTTGCTGATTCGAGTGGCATGGACTTATGGGTACATGTTATTTAGCTGGTTACGTAATCGTGCTAAAACCAAGCCCAGTGTTCGAATTGCAACCTTGTCTGGTCTATCAGGCGTGCGGGGCGCAATTACGATGGCGGGGGTCTTCACGATTCCCACGGTTATTGCCAATGGCGATGCCTTTCCTGAACGGGCATTAGTGTTGTTTATTGCCGCCGGGGTCATCATTTTAAGTCTGGTTTCAGCCGCTGGGATTTTACCATTAATGGCAGCCAAGTCCTTGCCGTTTATGACGCGTGGTTCGAGTTTAGATGAAGATGATGGTGTGATTGTCACTGATGATAATGAGACGGATGCTCCTGATGAAGTCAAGCCGCAGCAAGTGTCTTATAAGCAGGCCCGGATTTATGTGTTACGATTAGCAGTTCAAAATATTGAAGAGCATCGGCGCGCGGAAAATCAACGAGCAGCATATGATTTGATTTTAGATCAACAATTTCAAATTCGGCGGTTAGAAGTGGCGTCACAAACGGCGGATGAACTGCAACCGATGCTCACCGATGAGATGCAACTACGCTTAGTGGCTTTAGCCGGGGAACGCCAAGCTGTTAAGGAAATGTTAGCGCATGGTGAGACATCGAAGCTAGCGGCCAGAGCGTATTTACGGCGAATTGATGAACGGGAACAACGCTTGTCACAAACGATTCATCGTCCGGGATTACCTACCTTACGGACGTTACGAATTCTCTACAATCGCGCCGTGCAAGGGTTCCGCTTGTGGATTGCCCCCGCTGATAGCGATAAATTACGCGCTGAACAATTAGAGATTCAACGGGTTGCCTCAAAAGCAGCCATTAAAACCTTATCGCAGTATTTAAAGCAAGCGAATGTTGATGAGCAGCAATTTGATCAGCAAGCCTTGTATCATTTGATTGTGAATTATCGGAACCGAATTGAAAATGCCAAGGCTGATCATAGCTTGTCACGTGCTGATTATGAACGGCAACGGCAAACATTACGTATTAAAAGCCTTGGTGCTGAACGAGCCGGTGTGCAGCACTTATTGGAGAGTGGGCAGATTAGTTTACGGACGGCATCGAAGTTGCGTCAATTTATTAATTATTCCGAAAATCTACTGATGTTAAATGATATTGAAGCGGATGATGAGTAATTATCTGGTGTATTACAAAAGGCTTAGTTATAATAAAGTTAGCCTAAGTTGCACAGTGAATCGTTAAAACTTGCAATTAAAAAGGGATTTTTAGAGTCGGACCTAGCGGGGGGACACAAGATGACGGAAACAGAAATTCATGAACAATTCGTTGAAACTTATATGCATATTTTAAAATATATCGGGGATTTTGTTTCAGTACCAACCCGACCATATAAGATTACGTTTGAAGCTTATACGGTCATGCAAATGATTGCGACGAGTGAAACGGCGTTAACGTTGGTTAAAATTGCGAACGTTCAACGGGTATCTCGGAGTGCCATTGCACGACAGATTAACGTATTATTGGCTTTAAAGTATATCGAACAAACGACCAATACGCATGATCGGCGAATTAAGTATCTTTCATTAACGCCCGCGGGTCAAAAAGTTGAACAAGCGATTAGTAAAGCGTCGACGGAACGGTTCCATGACTGGTTACAGGTCTATGGGGAACAACGTGCGACAGATACGCTACGTTATATTACCGATGCTGAACAAAAGGCAACGACACTTGGATTTAGCGGTTTCAGTGGCTTACATGATAAACGTAGTGTTCATCACGGTTACCGGGATCCAAAAGCAGTTGATTAAAAATAGCGTTGCAGACAATTTTGTCTGCAACGCTATTTTTAATTAGTCGTTGTGGTATTGGTAAAACGCCAAGCGGCATAAATGAGTGTTTGTAAGCCCCACATTAAGCCAACGAAGGCTAGCATCTTGATTGACCACATGTTAAGTAGTTGTTCAATAATGTATTGGGGCGTGATTAAGAGATAGATTGAATGGAGGCGCAAGAATCGACCAACATAGACCCCGATACTAGCAAAGAGGAAGAGGACCAAGCTAATTAAAGTTCGTGCCCCAGGTAATCGGTCCAAGTGTAACCGGCGCTGGCATTCCAAGGCAACTTGATCGACGCCCCAAGTCCCGATGATAATTGAGACGATAGTAGGGCCAGCTAAGTAGGTAAAGTCACGCCACATGGTTAAGTTAAAGCGTAATAGCCCATTAACGCCATAGGGATGCAGCAGACTTAAGTGAAATAAATCGGTCATCAGATAAGGGGCGTTGGGATAAAAGAGTAACCAAATCAGAGCCAACAGCCAAAAGAGTGGGGCAGAACGGCGGCGCGTCAGCCAAAAGCTGAGTTCAATTGGAATATAGGCTAGTGTTGTATTTAGTAATAAAAAATGAAATGAATCATGAATTGTAAATGCAATTAAGCCAATGAATAGCCAATAAGCGAGCCGGACGGTCCACCGTTGTTTACCAGTCATTTGATCACCACCCCTTCCCGATTATTTTAACAGAAATAATTGTTATTCTATATTAATTAATCGCAACTTTAATAATTATTCAATTTTCAATTGAAAATTGTAAAGCGACATTGCGAATCTACACAACGCTAGCGGTTCGCCGTGCTATAATGTGAAAGTAAATATTTTTCATAAGGAGGAGGATTATGAACTTCAATTGGAGCGATTTGTTGACGGTGCAAAATTTTGTCCGGCTCCTTGACATTCTGGTCGTCTGGTTTGTCATTTATGAATTAATTGTCCTATTACGCGGGACTAAAGCGGTTCAGTTGTTCCGGGGAATTATTGTCATTGCGGTCGTTAAGTTTGTCAGCGTGGTGATTGGCTTAGATACGGTTTCTTGGATTATGGATCAAGTCATTAACTGGGCGGTCATCGCGATGGTCATCATTTTCCAGCCGGAAATCCGGCGGGGCTTGGAGCATCTTGGTCGTGGGTCGATGTTCGTGCGCGGCAAACGTCAAAATGAAGACGAAGAACGCATGATTGCGGAGCTCGATAAGGCGATTCAATATATGGCTAAACGACGGATTGGCGCTTTAATGTCAATCAAGCTTGATACTGGCTTGGAAGACTATATCGAGACTGGCATTGCGCTTGATGCCGATATTACGGGTGAGTTATTAATTAATATTTTCATCCCCAATACACCGTTACATGATGGCGCCGTGATTATTCAAGATAACCAAATTAAAGTGGCAGCGGCGTATTTACCGCTATCTGAAAGTAATCTAATTCCTAAGGAACTGGGAACACGCCATCGTGCGGCCGTTGGAATTAGTGAAGTGACGGATGCCTTAACGATTGTTATTTCAGAAGAGACTGGGGAAGTTTCAATCACTAAGGATAATGAACTCATGCGTGGCATGACGCAAGAAAATTACCTGCGTTACTTCCGGCAGGTCTTATTGACACCGGAAGATCAAACTCGCCAAAATGCGATTCAAAATTGGTTTGGTCGTATTTTCGGAGGGGGGCCCCGTAAATGAAAAAATTTATGAATAGTTCGTGGTCCTTACGACTATTAGCGTTATTATGCGCGTTGGTCTTATTTGCCTATGTTAATTCTAATAAAAGTAGTACGACTAGCCTGACTAACAATACGTCGAAAACTACGTTAACCTCTAACCGGAAAGTCACGATTAGTGCGCCCTTAGAGTTAAATGTCAATAGTACGAAGCATTTTGTGACTGGCTATCCCGAGAATGTTAAAATTACCATTGAGGGCCCGGCAGCATTAGTCACAACGACGGCCAATACACAAAACTTCAAAGTTTATGCGGATTTAACGGGCTTAGCTGCCGGCCGGCATAGTGTGAAGGTACAAGTGGATGGTTTGAATAAAGAATTAAGCTATTCGTTAAATCAGAAGTATATTCACATTAATATTCAACCGCGACGGACGGCGTCGTACAAGATTAGTGCTGATTTTAATAGCGCCAATGTTGCAGATGGTTATGAGACGGGCACGCCACGTTTGGGAACAGCGAGCGTCAAAGTTACCGGTGCGGTTAGTGAAGTTAGCAAAGTGGCTAAAGTTGTCGCAGTGGTTAACACGGAAAAAAATCTACAAAAATCAGTCAATCAACAAGCGATGATTGAGGCTTTAGATGCTAATGGACAGACGTTGAATGTGGTCTTAACGCCATCGACAACCTCCGTCTATATTCCGATTAAACAAGCGACCACGACGAAGAAAGTTGCCGTTGACTTAAATGCCAGCGGTAAGACGGCTAGTGATACCAGTTATTCATTTTCAACAGACACTAAGTCAGTTGAAGTTACTGGGACTAAAGCGGCGTTGGCAAAAATAACTAAATTACCGGTGAACGTTGATGTCTCGGGCGTTGATGAGACGACGACAAAAACAGTCGCAGTCTCCACTAGTGATGAAGATGGCCTTTCAGCGGTTAGTCCGACGACGATTAAAGTTAAGATAACTGTTAAAAATGATTGAAAATTTGAAATGAGGTAAGTATTGATGAAATATTTTGGAACTGATGGTGTGCGTGGCATTGCTAATTCTGGTTTGACACCAGAACTTGCTTTTCGTTTAGGCCGTGCTGGTGGCTATGTGTTAACGGAACATGCTGAAGACAAAGCAGCCCAACCACGGGTTTTAGTTGCACGTGATACGCGGATTTCGGGTCAAATGTTGGAAGAATCTTTAGTTGCCGGTTTACTTTCAGCTGGGATTGAAGTTTTACGCTTAGGCGTCATTACCACACCTGGGGTCGCTTATTTAGTTCGGATTCAGGATGCAGATGCTGGTGTTATGATTTCAGCGTCACATAATCCAGTGGAAGATAATGGGATTAAGTTCTTTGGTGGCGATGGCTTTAAGTTATCGGATGCTAAAGAAGAAGAAATCGAAACATTATTGGATCAACCACAAGATGATTTACCACGGCCAGCGGCGGAAGGTCTCGGCACTGTGGCTGATTTTCCTGAAGGTAATCTTAAGTATGCCCAATTCTTGGAACAAACGATTCCGGATGACTTAAGTGGGATTCATTTGGCGGTTGATGGTGCAAATGGCTCGACTAGTAACTTGGTTTCACGGATTTTTGCGGACTTAAACGTCGATTTTGAAACAATGGCGACGTCACCAGATGGGTTAAATATCAACAAAGGCGTGGGGTCGACTCATCCCGAAGCTTTAGCTAAGTTTGTCGTTGAGAAGGGCGCTCAAGTTGGGCTGGCCTTTGATGGCGATGGCGATCGGTGTATTGCAGTTGATGAACTGGGCAATGTCATTGATGGCGACAAAATCATGTACATTTGTGGGAAATTCCTCAGCGAACGCGGTAAGCTCAAGCAAGACACGGTTGTTACCACGGTTATGAGTAACATTGGGTTATACAAGGCGTTGGAAGCAGCTGGCTTACACAGCGAACAGACTCAAGTTGGTGACCGTTATGTGGTTGAAGAAATGTTGAAAGACGGTTTTAATCTCGGTGGCGAACAATCTGGTCACGTGGTATTTTTGGACTTCAATACGACTGGTGATGGGATGTTAACCGGGATTCAATTATTACACGTCATGAAAGAAACCGGTAAGAAATTATCTGAATTAGCAGCTGAAGTCACGACTTATCCACAAAAATTAGTTAATGTGAAAGTACAAGATAAGCAAGCTGCTTTGGATAATGATCCTATTAAAGCAGTTATCGGTGAAGTTGAAACCGAAATGGCCGGTGACGGTCGGGTCTTGGTTCGACCTTCTGGGACGCAAGATTTGTTACGGGTGATGGCCGAAGCGAAGACGACTGAATTAGTCGATGCTTATGTTGACCGAATCGTGACGGTCGTCCGTGATCAAGTTGGTGTTGAGTAAGTAAGATTGCAGCGCATCATCAAAAATTCATAAAAAAATCAAAAGACAAGCTAGTTAGTTGACTGGCTTGTCTTTTTAATTGGTCTACATCCCATATTCTGGGTATACCAATATATGATTCTATTGACATTTTTGAACTGAAACGTTAAAGTAATACTGTTTCTAGGAAATATACCAATCGGAGGCAAAAAGCAACCAATTCTTAATTGGTTAAAGCGGAATAGCGCCAGGACTTTAGATAATAAAGTTGACGAGGATGACGTCTATCGAAAATCGACGGGTGACGTCAGGGACTGCACTCTATAGGTCGGGTACAAAAGCTAGTCGTGAGATTAGTGACAGATAACTTGACCAAGCAGCTAGAAACAATTCAAACAATAAAGGAAGTTAAAACTTATGTGTGGAATTGTTGGCGTTACAGGTAAAGATAGTGCAGTATCAATTTTATTGAACGGTTTAAAGAAATTGGAATATCGGGGTTATGATTCAGCCGGTATCTATGTTAATGATCAGGATGGCCAAGATTATTTGGTTAAAGAAAAGGGTCGGATTGATGACCTGCGCCAAGCAGTTGGGGCTAACGTTCATGGGTCAACTGGGATTGGTCATACACGTTGGGCCACGCATGGGGCACCAAGTGTGGCCAATGCGCATCCACAAGTTTCGGCGGATGGCCGTTTCTACTTGGTGCACAATGGTGTGATCGAAAACTTTGAAGAATTAAAAGCCGACTATTTGAGCGACGTGACTTTTAAATCACAAACTGATACCGAAGTCATTGTGCAATTAGTTGACCGTTTTGTCACGCAGGAAGGCCTATCAACCTTAGTGGCTTTCCGGAAGACTTTAGGCTTATTAGGCCATTCTTCATATGGTTTCCTGTTAATGGATAAAGAAGCCCCTGATACGTTGTATGTGGCTAAAAACAAGAGCCCATTACTGATTGGGGTTGGCGACGGGTTCAACGTGGTTTGTTCTGATAGTTTAGCCATGCTTGACCAAACGAAAGACTTTTTGGAATTACATGATGGCGAAATCGTTGTGGTTAAGCCAAACGAAATTACGATTACGGACCAAGCTGGCGAAGCCGTTCAACGGGAGACGTTCCATGTGGACATTGACGCAGCACAAGCTGACAAGGGGACTTATCCATTCTACATGTTAAAAGAAATCGATGAACAACCGAATGTCATGCGGAAGTTATCTCAAGTCTACTTAAATGATGCGGGGATGCCCGTTATTAATGCCGACTTATTGGCTGAAATTAAAGCTGCTGATCGGTTATATATCGTGGCGGCCGGTACGAGTTATCATGCCGGGTTAGTTGGGGCTAGCTTGTTTGAATCCTTAGCTGGTGTTCCAACCGAAGTGCATGTCTCATCTGAGTTTGCTTACAACCAGCCATTGCTATCGAAGAAACCATTCTTCATTTTCTTAACGCAATCTGGGGAAACCGCTGATAGTCGCGAAGTTTTGTTGAATGTGAATGAACAAAACTTCCCAAGCTTAACGATTACCAATGTGCCTAATTCAACATTGTCACGGGAAGCGAGCTACACGTTGCTCTTGCATGCTGGTCCTGAAATTGCGGTAGCCTCAACTAAAGCTTATACCGCTCAGATTGCCTTACAAGCGATTTTAGCCAAGGCGTTAGGTGAAGCCAACCAAACTACTGCGGCTACCGATTTTAATGTTAAACAACAATTAGCTTTGGTTGCTAATGGGATGCAAGCACTAGTTGATGAAAAAGCCACCTTTGATAAGTTGGCACAATCAGCCTTATTACACACGCCGAATGCGTTCTATATTGGTCGGGGCTTAGACTATGCGGTTTCATTGGAAACGGCCTTGAAGTTGAAGGAAATTTCTTATGTACAAGCAGAAGGCTTTGCTTCCGGTGAATTAAAACATGGTACAATTGCGTTAATTGAAAAAGATACGCCAGTGATTGGTATTATCACGCAACAAAAGACGGCGGGCTTAACCCGTTCTAATTTACAAGAAGTCGCGGCACGTGGAGCCAAAACGATTACGATTGTGAGTGACACGCTAGCTAAAAACGATGATACGATTGTATTACCAGCAGTTGATGAACGGTTGAGCGCTTTACTTAGTGTTGTACCTGGGCAATTATTAGCTTACTATACCAGCTTGAACAAGGGCTTGGATGTTGATAAACCTCGGAACTTAGCTAAGAGTGTGACCGTAGAATAACTTAAGTCATTAGTGGGCAATGACTGCAAAGAAGCAACTTCGCATGACTAGCGGAGTTGCTTCTTTTGGCGCATAATATAAGTTAATCGTGAAGTTAAGGGAGTGGCTCTTGTGGCAATCAAACTAATTGCAACAGATTTAAATGGCACATTATTACGTGGTGATCAGTCGTATCATCAGGAACGGTTACAACGGGTTTTAAACGCATTACGGGCCCGAGGGATTCGGTTAGCCCTGACTTCTGGCAATCAATATGCCCATTTAAAGGCGCTCTTTGCACCCATCGAAGCTGATAATTTAGTGATGGTGGCGGAAAATGGCGCTTCAATCTATCAACAAGCGGCACAATTATTTGATGGGAGCTTATCAGCAGCGACGGTTAATCAGTTTATTACGGTTGATCGAAAACAAGCGTTGTTTAACAAGACCTATTTAATTTTGGTGGGTGCCCAGGGGTCGTATACCGAGCTTGGTGCGCCCCAAGCACTCTTAAAAGCGGCGCAGCAATTTTATGATAACTTACAAGAAGTGCCCAGCTTGGCGACGGTGACGGATAAAATTAAAAAAATCAGCGTATCAACAACACCAGCTGCAGCGAGCGCATTGGTAGCTGCGTTGAATAAGACGTTTGCCGGGCGCTTAGTGGCGCACGACAGTGGGTATGGCGTGATTGACTTAGTTGCTAGTAACGTCGGTAAGTTACCTGCCGTTCAATGGTTAGCCCAGCGGTTTGGGTTAGCGGCTAATGAAATTATGGCGTTTGGCGATGGCGATAATGACGTGCCATTGTTACAATATGCCGGTCTAGGAATAGCGATGCGCAATGCACCAGCTAAAATCCAAGCAGTTGCCAATCAAATTACTGCGCTTGATAATGAACATGATGGGGTTTTGGATAGTATTGAAAGCTTGGTTTTGAACAAAGCTTAGGCCTAAATTAATAAGCATCGGTGGCTAAGAATAGTCGCCGATGCTTATTAATTAGACATCATAAATATTTGAAAACTGATAAGCGGTTTGATAGGTCACTGGGACATTAGGCTCGATAATAATGTTGCCGAATTCTTTATGATGAATGGCATCGGGGAGCATTTGAGCTTGTAATGAGAGTCCTAATTGTGAGCGCATGGGCTTACCACCGTTGAGCCGATAACGGTCATCGCGATAGTTAGTCGCACTCGAAACAACGATAGCTTTGGCATTGGTTTTGAGGGTGACTTTGCGGCCACTAATCCGATCAAGCAGTTCGACTTGTGGATGAGGCGTGGTATTCAACACGAATCCATGGTGTAAGCCGCCGTTAATTTTTTTGATTTGCGGGCCAATTTCAGTCCGTTTGCGAAAATCAAACGGCGTGTTCGTAACCCATGGCAATTTACCAGTTGGCAAGCCGTGTTTATTGAGGGCTGAATATTCATCAGCGTTGATTTTGAGGACTTGGTGATCGATTAAGCGGTCAGCATTCCCGCTGAGATTGAAATAAGTATGGTTAGTTGGGTTGAAGAGGGTGGCTTTATCACTCTTACCCGTATAACTAATCGTGAATTTGCCATTGTTGTCTAAAATGAAATTGGCGGTAATTGTCATCGTCCCGGGATAGCCATTTTCACCATCAAGTGTAATGTATTGCATGACTAGGCCCACTTGATCTGCCGTTTGTAGCTTCCGTTCGAGAAACCAAGGCTCAAATGCAATCTGTGGCATGTTACCGCCGTTTAAATGGTGTTCACCAAAGTTTTGGGTGAGTTCATGGTGACGCCAAGTGGCATTTTTGATGACGCCAGCGACGCGAGCTACGGTGGCGCCAAAAAAAGATTGATAGTTAATGTAATCTTCGCCAGCATCAAAACCTAAAATGACGTTGGCGAACTGGCCAGCCTTATCATGTGTTTTGATTGCGGTAATGGTGGCGCCCCAGTCCATAATGGTCACGCTCATATGATGATTGTTCACTAATGTATAATAATTAATCCCGTTTGCTTGATGCTCAATTATTTTCATCGTCTCATTCACTCCAATGCATGCCTGACAAAATATCCGGTTACCCTTAGTATATTTCATTTTCAAACATAATGCGAACGTTTGCATGGCTCAAACAGGCGGTTATGTCTGATATTGTGCCTGAAATCACAAGCCATTAATTTTAGATTAAGCTCGTGGGGTCTAGCTTGACGGTAACCGACTTCTCTAGTACCATATAGCAGTTAGTAATACTGTGTTATTAGGATATAAATCGTAGAATATTAGGAAGTATTAAAATGACAACTGATTATAAAATTAAAGTTCAAAATGTGACCAAAGAGTTTGATTTGTTTAAGACTCGTTCGGATCAATTAAAAGCTTTTTTCTCTATTTCTAACCAGCCAATTCCAGAATTTTGGGCCTTAAAAGGCATTTCCTTGGAAGTTAATCCTGGTGAAACGTTAGGCTTAATTGGGGTCAATGGTTCTGGTAAGTCGACGTTATCGAATATCATTTCGGGCGTAATTCCCCAAACAACGGGGGTCGTGGATGTTCGCGGCGATACGTCGATTGTTGCGATTAATTCTGGCCTGCGTGGTGAGTTGACTGGGTTAGAAAACATCCGGTTGAAAGCCTTGATGATGGGAATGACCAATCATCAGATTGATACTATGTTGGATGATATTGTGGCTTTTGCGGATATTGGCGATTTTTTGTATCAACCCGTTAAGAGTTATTCGTCTGGGATGAAATCACGGCTTGGATTTTCAATTGCGGTGCACATTAATCCAGATATTCTGATTATTGATGAAGCGCTATCGGTTGGTGATGATACGTTTTATCAAAAGTGTGTGGAAAAAATTAAGGAATTTAAGGGTGAGGGTAAGACTATTATCTTCGTCAGTCATTCCTTGAAACAGATCGAAATGATTTGTGATCGGGTGGCCTGGATTCAATATGGAGACTTAAAGCAAATCGGTCCGACCGAAACAGTCGTTAAGGAATACCGAGAATTCATCAAATGGTTCAAAGCGTTATCGAAAAAAGATAAGCACAAGTATCAAAATGATGCCAAAGAATTGCAAAAACAATTTGACATTGACGCTTATCAGGCACAGGTTGTGGCCGAACGGCAAAAGGCAGAACCTGACAATCCCCATGTTGCTCGAAATGTGCAAAAGGACTTTTATGGTGGTGTGATTTCTGAAACGATGCCATGGCGAACTCGGATTTTCACTAGTGTACTGGCGATTGCGGTCGTCTTCTTAATGCTGGTTAACATTTCTGGGCATTCACTGACGAGTGTGGTCACCCATCCGTCGACGATTCTACACCCCTCAACGACCTTGACTGGGGCGGGCGTCACAAAATCAACAAAATAATTTAATTAAAATAAAAATCGTAATTATCAGAAATGATGATTACGATTTTTTGGTATCGGCGAATTAGTATTTAAGCCTTATTCGGTGAACTAATTAACTTAAAAAGATGATTTAATCAAGGCTATCGTCCTTAGTAGCTATATTTTGCTGGCTTAATTTTTGTTAATTTACGTCAACGTTGACAATTAAATAATTTATTTTCAATAATCGTTGACAACGCTTACAATATCGACTATTCTTAATTCGTAAGGTATTTAGTTACCTTCTAATCAATTCTCTTTCTCTCTTATGCCGACCACTATCTCTGGATAGTGGTTTTTTGTGTTGGCCTTGAAAAGCCTAAATGGTCATTTTGACATGGTTGGCTGCGCCCGCTATACTAACAATGAAGTGAGGGATTGGATTTGAAAAATCATGAAACGTTAGATTTAATTGAAGAAATTACCCGCAATGACGGGACAACCTATATGGAAATCGGCAACATGGTGATGAATGGGCGGGCTGAATTAGCGGCTGAACGTCGCTTTATTAAACAAGTCCGTATTTTACAGTTGAATATTCCCCATTCAGTCCATGTTGAAAATTATCAAGCCTATATTAATGAAACTTTTGAAATTCCAGATGAATCAATGGACCATTGGGAAGAGTGGGTTAAGACGCCGGCGATGCAGACGGAAGTTGACCTGATTTTAAAAGAAAATCATATTGGGTAACTTGAAAGCTAAGTCGTGCGGACGACGATTATCAGTGGTATCTTAGACCAGGTTCTAATCGGAGGATGGTCTAATTGAGAAAAGCGTTATTGCAATTTGTTCAAGCTCGTTTTCAAACGCGGTTTCGGTTTCGTAACGAATTCGAAAGTGGGTTAACCTTAAAGATTTTACAACGACTCATTAATGAACATCCAGAAAGTCTATTGTTAACGCGGCATGATGTTGAATGCATGCTAGGGCAATCGTTAGATACGCCCGCTTTACAACGTGAATATTTCCCCCAGCGGTCAATCACCCTCTTAGAGACGGTTTTAGATGAGCTGAACACCCTAAGTATAATTGTGCAACAACCGCTTGGACGAACGCGTTATCCGCTATTTCGGAGTATTCAGATTGATCAAGTTTGTGAACGCATCGTGTTTAACTTAAATGTGGATGATTTACCGCAGTTAACACAATGGTCGACGGAATTGGTTCAGGGATAAAGGAGCATTTCTTTGGAAAATACGGTTATTGAGACATTAAATGCGCATCGAACGCACCGGAATTTTACGACAGCATCGGTGAGTGATGCGATCTTAACGCAAATTATTACAACGGCCCAGCAAGCACCAACTAGCCAATACTTACAAGCTTATAGTTTAATTGAAGTGACGGACCCGGCAATTCGGGCCAAGCTGGCAACGATTACGACTAAACCAATGGTTGCCAATCAGGGGCGTTTACTGGTCGTCTTAGCGGACCAAAACCGGAATGTCCAACTAGCCGCGACCCCCAATGCCAAACGTGCCTTGACGGAATTAGACCGGTTTCTGGGCAGTGTGGAAGATGCCACGCTGATGACCGAAGCGATGGTCATGGTTACAGAAAGTTTAGGTCTGGGGAGTGTCGTTTTGGGATCGATTAATAATGATACCCAAGCAGTCATTGAGCTGTTGCACTTACCAGCTTTAACGTTACCTGTGTTCGGGTTTCAATTAGGGTATCCGGCAACAATGTCAGCTAAAAAGCCGCGACTGGGACTAGAAGCAGTCTTGTTTAAGGATCATTACGAGGAACCGGCAGCGTATCAAGCAACGTTAACGGCTTTTGATGAGACGTTACATGCTTATTATCAGCACCGGGGCACTAATACGCGGGACGAACATTTAAGTCAGATGACGCAAGCAGCTTTAGGTTCAGCGGCCAAGCGACGTGATTTCTTTAAAATTGCGCGGCGCCAGGGCTTTTTACCAGAAAGTTAAGTTATCTTAAGCGACAAACTGTGACTAACTTGCCATTGGTCACAGTTTTTTTGTACAAATATAAGTGACTTAATTAATACAGCTGGATCCACGGGTGACGTGGTTGTGGCAGTAGCGGATGGGCTGTTGCCTAGACCAATTAACCAAGTGGGTACAAGGTGCGCCATCGTTAACTAACTGCGATTGTGAACAAGAGACACTTAGTAATCAAGTTGAACTAAGCTTTCATATCATTTGAAAAATAGACCAATCCGAATATAATAGAAATCCAACTCAGACACTCATCGGCAGACAACTGAAGTTGGAGGTCAAATTAAATGCAAAAAATTCGGCATTTTTTAAAAGGATCAGTCGCAGAATTGCGCTGGTTGAATCGGCAGGGCCAACATGGCTGGCAATTGACGCAAGTTAGTGGTTGGCGGTATCACTTTAGCAAACAGCCGATTGTGGCACCGATACTAACAGAATACGTGACCACACCAACGTTAACTGAATTGGTTGCGGCTGCTCAGCCAGTGGCAACGTATCAGTTCGATCAACTGGGGTTGGCGGTCGTTTACTTTAAAGCTGGGCCCCAGCAACGGACGATTATGACGGATGCGCCGGAACGCTTGATCGTGATGCGCAAAGCACGTGAACAGGCTTTAAATCGCTTGAATGCGTGGGCCGTTGGAATTTGGTTATTGATGTGTTTCGCCGTTATTTTGGCGGGTCAGACGCAGTTAACTGCGGCATTAGTCCAGCGGATTTTAAGTGGCGTTGCGGTCGGGACCGTGGTGATGTTGGTGGGGATTGTGACCGGCAGTCTCACAGCGGGACGTTATCATCGCCAAGTCCGGCGATTGATCCAATTAACTGGGGATGACCAGGGCACTTGGAAGCCGACCTTTCACGTCTTGTTTCACCATCAAGCTCAGATGCCAGCGGTTGATCAGCTGGCGGAACTAGGGACTTGGCAATTAGCCATGCAAAATAAGGCTGGTGATTATTACTTTGATTTGCAGACTAATTTAAGTGAACTGGAAATTAAAAATTCGTTGCTTAAAATGATAAAAAACCAAGACTTTACTGTGATGTCTTGGTTGGGACTATATCCAATTTGAATTTTTAATTATCTGATTAATGTGAAAAAAAGTAATAAAATGAGAAAAAGACTTGCACTGTTCTCATAAAATGTGGTATAAATATGACATAGCAATTGCCCAGTAGTTCAGCGGTAGAATAATTGACTGTTAATCAAGAGGTCGCTGGTTCGATCCCAGCCTGGGCAGTTAGTAATGTTTATATTTTTGAGCGGTACCTCCTGATGAGGTGCCGTTTTTGGTGCACTATTAGGCATCAAGGTTACGACGCAATTTAGTCATAAATAAATCATAAAAAAACATCTGACAAATCTTGACTATTATTGACTAACAACGTATACTTACTATATAAAAGTAAGTAATGAAATTGCTTACTGTAAACTTAGGAGGAATTCATCGTGACAGTAAATTTATATTATTCAACATCTAGTAAGTCAAGCCGTAGTGCCCGCGCATGGTTGGTTGCTAATAGCATTGCCTTCAATGAACGTGACATTATCGCAAACCCGCTGGATCGCGATGAATTGAAACAAATCCTCCGGCTAACTGAAAATGGCTTCGAGGACATTGTTTCAACGCGGTCAAAAGCTTTTAAGGCTTTGCATATTGATTTATCAGAGCTAGGGTTTAATCAGTTATTGGACCTATTGGTTGAAAAGCCACAACTATTGAAACGACCAATTATCTATGATGGTCGGCGGTTGCAAATTGGGTATAACGAAGAAGATATTCGGGCATTTCTACCACGTTCAGTGCGTAAGTCTGAATTACGAGAAATTCAACAAAAACTATATGATGATGATCAACAAGCAGTTGGTTAAGCAAATTCAGGTCTAGGACGTCAGTCTTAGATCTTTTTTGAAATTAGGCGAGGAAACACGTTCTTTCAAGGACATGATGAATCGCTTTTTGGTTTGTAAGTAGCGTCTATTTAGTAGAAATTGTTTCAAAATACGGATTTAGTATTGAACGGATGGAAATTGGTCACGACGATTGTAGCCACTTATTAGTTAATGTACCGCAAAAGTTATCGGCACCACTAACCAGCAAGTAATTGTTAAATATATCAACGGCCGACGAATAAGAGAGGTATCTTTAGATGACACTGCGGGCAATTAAAACAAGAATATACCCTCAAATTAATCAACAAGAAAAAATCATTAACAACTTTGGTTGCTGTCGTTTTGTTTGGAACCAACTATTGAGCATGCAGATTGAGCGCCATAATAACGGTGGCGCCTACGTCAACGAATTTGGCATGAATGATCTGATTAAGTGTCTCAAACAGGAATACCCATTCCTCAAGCAAGCGGAATCAACCAGTCTTTTACATGTTAGTCGTGATTTACATCATGCTTTTCAGAAATTATTTAAGGAACACGTTGGTTTTCCGAAGTTCAAATCACGTAAGTTTCCCAAACAGAGTTATCAGTCTAATTCAGTCAATCATAATATTAGTCAAACAAGCCAACACCTGATCAGATTACCCAAACTAGGAAATATTGCCTTTAAATCTGGCCGACAACTCACCGGTAAGATTAAGAATGTCACAATCCGGCTATCCGCTACCGGCAAATATTACGCCATTGTGTTAGTCGATAATGACGTCCAAAAACTGCCTAAAACTAAGCAATCGGTTGGGATTGATATGGGCGTAGCGGATCTAATGATTACCAGTGATGGGGTCAAATATCCCACCATTCGTTTTGATAAAGCCTTATCGCAAAAGAAACATTACTGGGAAAAACGGCTAGCCCGACGTCGGTTACAAGCCATGCAAGAAATTGCGTGGGATAAACACAATCAAGTAGTAGAGCCGCGTGAATTGAACGACTTCAGTAATTATCGCAAGGCGCGTCTCATGGTTGCCAAATATAACGAAAAAATCGCTAATCAGCGAAATAACTATTTGCATCAACTCACCAAGAAACTGGTAACGTTGTACGATGTGATTAAAATTGAAGATTTGAAAACCAAAAATCTTCTCAGCAATCATCGGTTAGCTCGAGCAATTGCCAATCAAGCCTGGCGGGAACTGCGCACTCAGCTTGAATATAAATGTGCTTGGTATGGTAAGCAGCTGGTCACTGTGAACCCTAGAAAAACTAGCCAAATCTGTGCTGACTGTGGTTATGATGATGGCAAGCATGGGCTCGCTATTCGGCAATGGACATGTCCAAAATGTGGCGTTAACCACGATCGGGACATTAACGCCGCCAAAAACATATTGAATGCTTAAAGAAAAGACTAGCTAGGCTCGGAACGAGCCGTGATAAATAGCTGTAACCGCTGGGCATAGTGCTAGTCACTATTGTGTAAGTTGGCAGTGTTCTCAGAAGCTCGGTTATTTATGACCGAGTAGTTCACATCCAACGATAGGCAGATTACTTGGTTTACCATAATCAATTGAGTACAATTGGATGAGACTAATTAGAGAGGCGGATTTAGATGAGTGAACAAGATCAAGCAACTTGGGCAGTCCAGGCGCTGCAAAAGTTACAAACAACCGATAATGCCGCAACCATTACCGGTATTATCAGTGTGATTGAAGCACAGCAGACTGAGATTGAAAGTCTCCGTGGATCAATGGAAGGCCAATTGTGGAGCCCAACTAGTTGGCAACGTGATCGGGAACAAACCACCAAACCGACGAACTAGTTAGTGGTGCTGGTTGCTGTCTTTTACAAAATGATAATTGCGCAGACGAAATAAAAATGGCTCGTAAATTTCCAGTATTTTCAGGAAATTTACGAGCCATTAGTCTAAAATGAATATTCAGCTATAAGGGGACATTTTAAAATTATTACGGCTAAATATTAACGTCCATAAACTTTTTTTACAAATGGTAGTACAAAAAATCGATTAAAAATAGGTGCAACAACGATATTTCTAGATAGAATAAATATAAAACTAATTAATATTGATAATTTTTCATCACCCCAAAAGGCACCTACAGTAATTGATGCATATAGCGACATTAGCATACACATCAAAAATATCCGAATAAAGAATATTTTTGATGAGAGATTCGGATAAATCTTAAAAAGATTAGTTAATATAGGTGTAACGATAATAAAGCTGACTAATAAGGCAATGATAAATGTTGGGATTAGAGCAAATAGTACGCCGAATGCAACTGCATGAAAGGCTAAACCATTTGCCCAAATTAGATTATAAATAATCATCAGTAATACCATCAAGAAAGTGATACTAATGCTAAACGAAAATTTTAGTTCTTTTATTTTTTTCATTTTTTAAAACCTCATTCAATAAATTTATTAAACTTAGAGTTCCTAAGTGTGTGTGCAATTTTGTCATATGTTGAAAAAAGATGTTGTAATGTATGGTGATATTGCCAATCAGTGGGTAATAATTCAGCTGGTAAAAATGGATCTGTTATAAAAATATTGCTAATGAAGTTTCCAATATCTAAATATAAATTGAATAAATCTGAGTCGTCAGTTAAATCTTCGGGTTTTATATTTATTAGGAAAGCATTTACTGTTTTATATAACGTCCTGACTTTATCTAGTTGCCAAATCTTTTGTATTAGGTTGTCATTCAAATTTGGTTCATCCCAAGTGCCACTGATAGTAGATACATACTGTGTGAGTGCCATATTATGGGCGACTACTTTAATTTCAGCGCGATTATCATTAGGAGAAATATAGATGTTTGATAAGTATGCGCCAAAACCATATTGGGTTAAAACCGTTTTAAAACTATCTTTTTCTTTGCGATTTTTTTCAGGGATATTTAGTAATACAAAATAAAAGATATTATTAAAATGGTCTTCAGGGATATATTTATTGTTTAACACATCGATATATTCTTGACCGCTTTCAGTTATTTCATAAACGCCACGTTTCATGGTCTTAATTAAATTAAGCTTTTTTAACTTAGAAAGTGTATTTCTGATACTCATTGCGTTGAAGCCACGCTTAGCATAGATATCGATTAATTCTGATGATTTTACTAAATGACCTACTGAAATTAAATGTAATAATTGTTTTTTTGTTGAGTCCATTGTTTATTAATTCCTTTCATTTTATATAATATCATTTTTACGATTCGTTGACAACTGATTATATTTGAAGTAGACTCATAATATTAAATATAATCATTAAGGAGATTGTTATGGAAAATAATTTAATACCAACTGATCCGTTTCAACTAACAAGTGATAATCTGACATCTAATCAACCGGTTCCGTTTGATCAATTAGGTGTTGAGGGCGCTGCGAATCTTTCACCCCAGTTAAGTTGGACTGGCTTTAAGCCTGAAACCAAGAGTTTTGCTCTTACTATGTATGATTTAGATGCTCCGACTGGTTCTGGATTTTGGCATTGGGCACTATATGATATTCCTGCAACTATAACCAATTTGTCAACTGATGCTGGTAATCCGACTCAAAAAAATTTACCATTCGGATCTAAACATCTTAAAAATGATGCTCGGTTACCATTTTATGCTGGTCCAGCACCTTTCCCGGGGACTGGGAAGCATCGATATTTGATAGCAGTTACAGCGCTTGATATTGAAAAATTAAAGATTGATTCAGAGGCAACACCCGCAATGTTGAATTTAACAATGATGTCGCATACAGTTGGTAGAGCTACTTTGATGGTAACGGCAGAGATTAAGTGAATTTGAATTTAGAAAATTATGTTTGATTAAATTAGAAGTTAAATGATAGCAAGTAGCGAGCATAGACAAGTATGTAATTTTCTATACAATAAAGACCCGGCATAGCCGGGTCTTTATTGTATAGTGCCATTTCCACAGTCTAAAATAAGAGTTAACTAAGTTTATCTGTATTGTTGATTATTCGGTGATAATTTTACTGTTTTGTTCCGCTAAGGCAGTTAAATGTTCAAATAAGATACCTTCTCGTAAGCCGTTTTGAGAAAAGGTCATCCGGTCAGCATCTAAGAAACGCATCAAGGTGATGGCCGGTATCATCCCGCCGACGATAATATCAGCCCGATCTTTAGCGAGCCCGGGAATCTTGGCCCGGCCCGTGGCATCTTGGGCTAAGATTTCATCAAAAGTGTGATAAATGTCAATGTCTTTTAAACGGTAGCCGTGAATCGCTTCAAAGTTCAGAAAATCACTCTGGTGGCGATTGATTTTGGCAATGGTTCGGTTACTACCACCTAGACAAACTAAGGGGAGGTTCAGACCATTACGTAACCACCACACGCTATTAAATAATTTATCAACAAAAGTCATCGCTTTAAATAATTGATTAGCAGGAATTTGATCAGCTAAGGCAAATTTTTCAGATAAACTAACGGCGCCAATCGGTAAACTAATCAATTGTTTGGCCTGACCATTAACGATGAGGACTATTTCGCAACTGCCGCCGCCGGTATCCATCATGACACAATTGGTGCTTGGTAACGTGTTCACCACACCCAGGTAGTCATAATAAGCTTCAGTGTTGCCGGGGATGACTTCGATGTCTAAGCCAAGTTCCGTTTTGACTTGCTTCAAAAACTTTTTTTGATTACTCGCTTTCCGTGTCGCCGCGGTGGCAACCGCTTTAAGGGTCAAGTTTGGTAGTTCATCATAGACGGTTTTAAACGTTTTTAAGGCCGCAATAGTGCGGTCAATGGCAGCTGGTTGTAAGGTTGGTACCGCTGTGACATCCTCGTTCTCAGAGAGTCGTACCATTTCTTTGAGTCGATGGGTAACGGCATAACTACCATCCGCTTGAATTTGCGTGATCGTCATCCGACATGAATTGGACCCTAAGTCAATTACGGCAAAATTTTCCATCTATTAGGCATCTCCTTCATCGTTTAAAGGGTTCGGGTCATTTTTCGGGCTCATCATTGGAATAAATTGATGGGCGCTACTGGTTGGCGTTGGTGTGGGATGGTCGGCCGCCACTTTGAGCTCCGCTTGGTGCATGAAAGTCGCTTGTGAGTCTAAGGTTGGTAAGCCACGACGATCACACTTGACGTATTGATTGTCAGCTTGTAAAATCCGCGTTTTGACGGTGTCGTGCCACATGGTTTCAAAAATCGCTTGCGCACGGTCACGAATTTCTGGTTGCAAAAGTGGGAATAGCAATTCAACCCGCCGATTAAGATTACGGGTCATCATATCCGCACTGGCAAGGTAAATCTGTGGTTCACCGTCATTGCTAAAGTAGTAGATACGACTATGTTCTAGCAGGCGACCGATAATCGAATGAACCTCGATATTATCAGAAACGCCTTTAATCCCCGTGCGTAAGCAACAAATACCGCGAATAATCAGTTGGATTTTCACGCCGGCATGTGAAGCTTCATAGAGCTTACTGATAATTTGGGGATCGGATAGTGAATTCATCTTCATCTTGACCAGTGCTGGCCGTCCAGTTTTAGCAATCTCAATCTCGGCCGTTAACTTCTCGTTAATGAAGTCACGAATGCCATCGGGTGAAATATGCAATTTGTGGAAGTAGGGTGGTTCAGAATAGCCAGACAACATGTTGAAAATGTTGGAAGCATCAATCCCCATATCAGTATCAGCCGTGAAAAGGCCCATATCAGTGTAAAAGTGTGCGGTCACGTCGTTATAGTTCCCAGTCCCCATGTGCATGTAGCGTTTGATACCTTCATTTTCCCGCCGCACCACTAAGGCTAACTTACAGTGAGTTTTGAGACCAATCAAGCCATAAATGACGTGACAACCCATTTCCTCTAACTTTTTAGCCCAATGAACGTTGTTTTCTTCATCAAAGCGCGCTTTAACCTCAACTAATACGGTAACTTGTTTGCCATTTTGGGCAGCTTGACCCAAGTACTTAATAATCGGTGAATCTGCTGAAACTCGGTAGAGCGTCATTTTGATTGCTAAAACGTTCTTATCTTCAGCGGCTTCATGAATAAAGTCCACAACGGGCTGAAAGTCATCGTAAGGATATTGCATTAAAATATCATGGGCCTTGATGAGGTCAAAAATCGATTGTTCCCGGTAGACGGCTGGGTAATAAGCGTGATAAGCCGGGTAGTTCAAATCAGCGTGCCCGGTAACTGCTTTAACGAGCTTGGAAAGAAAAGTTAAGTCTAGTGGCCCGTTAATGACATACAGGGAACTTTCTTGACTGCCAAGTGCTTTAGTCAACCGGTTGCGTTGATGCTTGCTCATCGTTTTTTCAACTTCTAAGCGCATGACTTTACCATGTTCACGCATTTTAAGTTGCTTTTGGACTTCCTTTAATAAATCGGAAGTATCTTCTTCAGCCACATCCAAGTCTAAATCCCGAATAACACGATAGGCACTAGTTTCTTTGACGGTGTAGTTAATAAATAATGAGCCGACAAATGCTTTAATAATGTCTTCAATCAGCATAAATTGATTTTCAGCGCCAGGTAAAACGACAACGCGAGGGAAGACATCCGGTACTTGCACGGTGGCAAATTTGCGTTCTTTTTTATTGCCATTTTTATAAATGCGGAGTGCAATATTTAATGTATTATTACCGATGAATGGGAATGGCCGTGAAGAATCATCGGCCATCGGCGTTAGCGCTGGATATAATTCATCATCGAAATAATTTTTAACGAAATTATATTGGCTAGGGGTCAAGTCGTCGATTTTGAGTAACCGAATCCCGTGTTGTTCAAGCAAAGGTAATAAGGAACGGTTCAACGTGTTGTATTGTCGTTGGACCATTTCGTGGGCCTGGTCACTAATCGCCGCGACTTGTTCGGCTGGTGACATGCCAGCTGAATCCACTTGGGTGTAGTTGACCGAAATGAGTTTTCGCAATGAGGCCACCCGCACGGTGAAAAATTCATCAAGGTTACTTTGCGTGATACTCAAAAAACGGACCCGTTCTAGTAGTGGATTGTCCTTATCCCGGGCTTCACCTAAGACCCGATAGTTAAAGTCCATCCAGCTTAATTCGCGATTGGTGTAATAACTTTCTTTATGATAATTCATATTAACGAACCCCCCGACGTTTGATGACAGGTGTTAGGCCGAAGACCTCCTTAAAGAATTCCGACTTTTGCGAGAACACCCAATTTTCTAAAAATAGATCGTCATGTGCATAACACGTAATGACCACCCGTGGATTTTTGATGGAAACGGATATTTTATTGATCTTTTGTTGCCGACCATCATCTAAAGCATCCGCGATTCTTAAAATAGCGGATAACTTTGAAACGACTAAACGTTGTTCTAAACTCATGTGCTCAAAATGCTTAATATCCTTCGAAGGCGTTTGGGCACTGTGATAACGGGCGATGGTCGCAATTGTTTGCTTCTCCATATTCGTTAGCCCGGTTAATTCCGTCGCTCGTAAAACATAATCTGAGTGCATGTAATGTTGATGCGGGTCAATATAACTACCGATGTCGTGAACAATTGCGGCCACTTGTAATAATAGCCGCTCACGTTTACCAAGGTGGTGTAGTGGCTTGAGTTGATCGAATAAGTGCAAGGAGAATTTCGTCACGAGATCACGGTGCTTCGGTTCAACGTTATAGCGACTGGCTAGATTTTTAGCCGCCGTGACAATTTGATCATTAAAGTTATATTTTTTATAACCTAATTTTACGGCTTCTTGAATGATAAGCCCATCTAATGCTGTTACATTACCGAACCAAATGGTCTTAGCTGCGGTTAGTTGTAACAATTCATTAATTAATAATAGTTCAGGAATGATTAAGCGCACATCCGCTTCATCGACTTCATATTTGTCCATTAAGTATTGATCGGAGGCATTGATGGCATCTTGATAAAGGGCCTGAAAATCGGCTTTGCTTAATTCTTTAACGCCGGCTTTATTTTGTTCTTGGCGAAATAAATTTGAAAACGGTGGGACGCCTAACATGACGACATTACTAGGTTGCTGGCGGGTGGCCGGTAAGAATCGGCCAAAGTCGTCAATCTGACTAGAAATATAGTCGTCCAAAACCTCAACATAATTGGGGACACTGGATTGTAAATCTTCTAGGACTTCAGCAATTCGGACGGGGCCTAACCGGAGACTACGTGAAAAGACAAAAGCACCTTGGTCGTAGTGCGAAATACCAACACTGCCAGAGTTAATGCCTAGTAAATAGGTGGGTGCTTGACTCATTTGTTTGAACTTCGGAAAGTGGACGGCGACTGCGGCCGAACGTAAATATGTTTCTTGGCTACTAGATAACCAGTCAATCTTTAGGCCTGTGCGGACTAACAACTGATCTTGAATGTAGTCGGCATTGTTAGCGGATGACAGGGACCAGGACCCCCATAAATGAAAATCACTGACGCCATAATCATGCATGATTTGGATGAAGCCAGTTAGCGCCTGAGCGGCCTGTTCGACCGAATCATAATCAATCGTATGTTGGTCGTAAATATCTTCACCTAATGAAACGTCAGAACGGACCCGTTCAATCTGGCGGAGGGTACGTAAATTTACAATTGAGAGTTCAATACTTTGCACATTAATCATCATAATACCAAATAGTTTTGCTGCCATTTTTAATATCCCCCCATTAAATCATTTAAGTATGCTAATTGATTGTGACGTGCCGCAACTAATTAGCTTCGGTTAGCTTTAATAGTTAACATACGTAAAAAAGCTATAAAGTTCATCAAAAAAATTAAAAAAAGCGTGGTTCGGAAGCAACTCGAGTTGTTCCTGAACCACACTAGTGACTATTGTAAGCTGTCATGATTATTAATGATTAGTTTGTTCAGATGTTTTTCAACTCGTTGATTTTCTGGTGGCAGTTGCATGTAATCACCATACATCCGCGTCAAGATAGCATCGTAAGCCTGTGGAATCTTAACTTGCATTGATTCGAAGGGTGCGAGTTCTAACTGCGTTAATTCGGCGTAAGAGAGAATCTCTTTGTCATAATCGTATTGCGATGCTAGATTTTTATAAGTCCGCGAATCAGACTGTTCATATAGCCGCATGTAGCCTTCACGTTCTTGTTTAAGACGATTGACCTCGGCTAGTTGTTGCGGTGTTCGCTTAATTAATCGTTGCCGTAACGGCGTTTTTACAAAGTTATAATTTAAACGTAACAAAATGGCTGCGTCCGCCAATTTATAATGCATGAGTTGGGAGCGACGGAGATCTTCATCCGCTGGAATTTTATCAAACGGAAAGATGTCGACAAAAACCCCTTTAAAAGCATTATTGACGTTATTTTTTTCTTCAATATACGTATTAACATCCAATAGCTTCATATAACTGAGCCCATAATCGGGATCACTAGCGCCAGTTTGTAAGAAAAAAGCATTAGGGTCTAAGTGGCGATTGGCAACAGTTAAAAATCGTTGATAGTCTTCTCGGCGCATCCCGATATCAATATCATCGTCCCAAGGAATAAAGCCTTGATGACGGATGGCGCCCAGTAAGGAACCACCAATTAAAAAGTAATCAATGTGTTCCGCATCGCAGATGTTAACGACGGTCTGCATTAAGCGTAATTCGACTTGATGCAACGATGTCAGCGACATACTTTCAGCTCCTTTTCGTAAGCGGTTTAGCTAATTCCATCATACACTTTGTCGGCTTAAATTGTTAGATAGGATGCTTTACGTTGTAAAAAAAAGGGGTTCAATATAGGAATTAATGCAGAATAGTTAAAGGTGTGTTATATTTTACAAACGAGTTAATGGTTAGATGAGAAAGGGTCGTGGTAACAATGAATAATGCGGAACTTGATAAGTTGTTGAATACCTACTTTGATGCCTATCAGAAAACATTGACAATGATGACTGACTTAGTTGCCTGGCCATTGAGTCAAAATCAGCTTTCTTTTGAACAATTCTTGATTTTAAGACGTATTGCAACGGTTAATCAAGTCACCTTAAATGATATTGCGGTGCAACGGCAGGTGACACGGAGTGCGATTTCACGGCAGATTAAGTCGTTGTTAGCTTTGCACTATGTCTTTCAGGTGCCTGATCAACAAGACAGACGCCGGTTATATTTGCATTTGACCGAGCAGGGGCAACGGATTGAATCTTTAATTGACCGAGCCATTACCCAACATTTTGATATGTGGGTTAAAAAATTGGGGGATACACAAATTGCGGGGGTCCTCGGGCAGGTCATTACTTTGAATCAACAAGTTGAACAGTTAGAACAACAGAAGCATTCAACCGAGTCCTAAAGTTAAAAAGCGGTGCCTCGTAACCAGCTAGGGTTGTGAGGCGCCGCTTTTTTTGCCACCGGTGGCACGTAAAACCGAACATTTACTAGACTTAATGCCGGAAAAAGTTACAATAGATGCCCTCACAAGCTTCTAAGAACATCCCAATGCCCATTAAATACATGGCGGCCATGTTATGCATGGTCAAAACGAGTCCTAATAAGATGGTATACAGAATTAAGAAAAAAATGGCACTAAATTTTGAACTAGCCAAACTGATCATCCTCCCCCAACGATAAAAACCTTAGTTAAAGACATGTAATCACTTACATCTTAAACCAACTGGCGTTAAATTAAAAATAGAATGTAATATTGAACTAAATTAATTAGTGTTCGGATATTGCATTTAATAATGGACAATGATACTATTAAAAATGTTGTAAGAGAGAAAAACACGAACGTTTACAGATGTGCAAAAGCTATTATTTTAATTATCTGGAGGAAATTATGAATAAAATTGCCGCATATTTTAATTTTTCAGAACTGAAGACGTCGATGCGAACAGAAACGGTCGCTGGATTGACAACCTTTGTCTCGATGGCTTATATCTTGTTTGTTAACCCGAGTGTCTTAGGTGCTTCTGGGATGGATCAAGGGGCCGTCTTCACTGCAACGGCGTTAGCTTCTGCTTTAGGCTGTTTACTCATGGGATTAGTCGCTAAGTATCCGATTGCGATTGCACCAGGGTTAGGGGTCAATGCTTTCTTCACGTATTCCGTGGTTATCGGGATGGGTGTTAAGTGGGAAACGGCTTTAGCTGGTGTGTTCGTGGCGTCGATCATCTTCATCATTATTACGATCTTCAAGTTGCGTGAAATGATTATTGATGCGATTCCACGGGATATGAAGTTAGCTATCTCGGCTGGGATTGGTTTCTTCATTGCTTTCATCGGGTTGCATGGCGGTGGTTTGATTGTTGCCAACAAGTCAACTGTAGTTGGTCTAGGTTCATTGAGTGTCGGTACGACATGGTTAACCATCTTTGGGTTAATCGTAACGTTGATCTTAATGAGCCGTAAAGTTCCCGGTGGGATCTTTATTGGGATGGTCTTAACCTCGATTTTGGGCTTGGTGACTGGCTTGATTAAAATGCCAACTCATTTGGTTTCAGCGGCACCATCCTTAAAGCCGACCTTTGGGGTTGCGCTAGCACATATTGGCGATATTAATAGCTTACAATTAGTGATTGTTGTCTTGACGTTCCTGTTGGTTACGTTCTTTGATACTGCTGGGACGTTGGTCGGCTTGGCTGAACAAGCTGGCTTTATGAAGGATAATAAGATGCCACGGGTCGGAAAAGCCTTAATGGCTGACTCAACATCGATGTTAGTCGGTTCCGTTTTAGGGACTTCCCCAACTTCAGCTTATGTTGAATCATCTGCTGGGATTGCCGTGGGTGGTCGTTCTGGGATGAGTGCGGTGGTGACAGGAATCTTGTTCTTGTTAGGCTTGTTCTTCTCACCATTGTTGAACGTGGTCACCACGCAAGTAACGGCGCCAGCGCTAATTATTGTCGGGGTATTGATGGCACAATCTTTGAAGCAGATTCAATGGGATCGTTTTGAAATCGCAGTGCCAGCCTTCTTAACTGTTATCGGGATGCCGTTAACTTATAGTATCTCGGATGGGATTGCGTTAGGGTTCATCAGTTATGTGATTACGATGGTAGCAACGAAGCATGCCAAAGAAGTTCATCCGTTAATGTACGTGTTGTTCTTCGTCTTCATCTTATTCCTCTGGATTTTGAATGTTTAAAAACTAATGATAACAAAAACGCCTGCGAGATTAAGCCTCGTGGGCGTTTTTAGGTGATACTGGTTATTTGTTGAATTGATCAGCTTCAACATCTTTAATGAATTGTTCCAAATGATCAAAGTAAACGGGGGCATTATCAATCATATGATGATGACCACCATTTGGGGTTGTTACTAAACGAGAATTAGGAATGTCGCGGGCCATTCGTCTAGCCGAAGCTAATGGCATGGTCTCATGTTCACCGAACGTTAATAGCGTTGGCACCTTGATGTTGTGGATTTGATCACGAATATCCCATTCTTTGAGCTTACCAGTGATGACAAATTCATTATCACCTTGGAAGGCGTTGTAGACCGGAGTCCCAGTAGTATCAATCAGATGTGAGATAGCTTTGGGTTGTTTCCGATCAACGTAATTCGCATTTAAAACGTCGACGTATTTCTGATATTGAGGGTCGTTCCAGTTACCTTCAGCTTCTTTTTGTTTCATATAAGCGACGGCATCGGCTGGCAAGCATTCTTCACGACACCTGTTGACGTTGACCACATATTCTTCAATATTGTCGACCATGCTGGAAATAATCGCACCCTTTAAGTGCTGACCATATTTCAAAGCATACATCATCGTTAAGGCGCCACCCCATGATTGGCCAATCAAGTAGAAGTTGTCCAAGCCCAGCTTTTGGCGAACTTCTTCAACTTCTTCTAAAAAGTAGTCGTAAGTGAGGTATTTCTTAGCAATTTCTGGATCTGAATAATCAGGTTGGTCGGAATACCATGAACCTAATTGATCATACATGGTAACTTGAACGCCTAAGTCGGCTAACTTTTCGCCAAAGTTTTCCCAGTATTCATGATTACCACCAGGGCCGCCGTGGAGACAAAGTAATTTAATGTCGCCGTGACCTTGCGTATTGGTCCATAAATGGTAGCCGTTATCGAGAGTCAAAATTGTTGTCCCTTGTTTCAAATGGATCACCTAATTTCTTAATAGTTAGTCATTATACTACCACTGTTAACGGACTGGGGTCAAAGCAACTGGGGTGAGTGACGATGAGCTGTTGCGATTAGTTAACCAATATGGAATAATAGGTTAACAAATTAAAAAGGTGAGGTTATCAGATGCTTAACTCAACAGCACTTTTACAAGCGTTATTAGAACGAGCGCCCAAATATTATTCAGGCGATCAATTGGCCCAACAGTTCGGGGTTAGTCGCACCGCGATTTGGAAAGCAATCCAAGGGTTACAGGCGGCCGGTTATTCATTTGAAAGTCGCCATGGGCGTGGCTATCGGTATGTGCCGAATAACCAATTAAGTGCGCCCGTTATTGCCGCGGGATTACAGCTGGCGGTACTGCCGAAAATCCAAGTTTTGCCAACCGTTGATTCGACGAATGCGTATCTAAAACGCTTAACGACTAAGCAAACGTTTACGCAACCAATTGTCGTGGTGGCAGATACCCAAACGGCTGGCTATGGCCGATTAGGGCGTGACTTTTATTCGCCTAAATCAACTGGAATTTATTTAAGTATCGGCTTACCCATTACGCCGACGACCCCATTGGATCCAGGCTTGTTGACAACTAGTACCGCCGTTGCCGTTGCTAAAACGTTAACGGCTTTATTGCCAGTCAAAGTTGCCCTAAAATGGGTCAATGATGTGCTAGTTGATCAGCATAAGGCGGTGGGGATTTTATCAGAAGCCGTTACTGATTTGGAAACAGGACATATTTCGACGGTGATTGTGGGAATCGGGATTAATTTAACGACACGGGCCTTTCCTGATGACCTGCAAGCTAAGGCTGGAGCTGTCACACAGCAGACGACCGTCACCCGTAACCAGATTATCAGTGCGCTGCTTAATCAATTCTTTACAGGCTATCAAACCTATCAGACGGGAGATTTCATGGCTGATTATCGGCAATTATCAATGGTAATTGGACAACAAGTTGAGTTAACAAGTGGTCAAAAAAGAATTACAGGTTTAGTAAAAGACATTGATTCAACCGGGGCCTTGGTTGTACAATTGCCGTCAGGTGATAGCCAACGACTAAGTTCTGGTGAGATTACGAAGGTCACAGTATTGACGGGGGACTATCATGGTTAAAAAACAGACTTTGAGTCAATTAATTATCGCCGCAGAATTAGCGGTTGGGCTAGCACTTTGTTCGAAAATAACGATTCCATTGGGTTTGATTCCGTTGACGGGTCAGACTTTAGCGGTGGGTCTAATTGCCAGTATCGTGCCGATTGCGACTGGCACGTGGACGATTGCTATTTATTTATTGCTAGGCTTAATCGGCTTACCAGTTTTTGCTGGTAATACCGCGGGTTTAGCGGCGTTATTTGGGCCAACCGGCGGTTACCTGTGGGGATTTTTCTTATATGTCTGGTTAGTAGGGGCCTTTTGTAAGGTATTCAAACCAACGTTAGCTTTAATTATTGGCAATATCGTCGGTGCAATCGTCCAACTATTTGCAGGGGCCTACTGGTTGGTTTTAACTGCGAATTTAACTTGGACAGCAGCGATGAGTAGTGGTGTCATGCCCTTTTTAATCCCCGCATTAATCAAGCTGGTATTGGTTGTCATTGTGGCGAAGGCCATTTTACGACGCTTGCCAACGCGCTTCGGATTCAGAAATTAAGTAAATTTGGTTATAAATGGTACTTGTTAGGTTTAATGAATAAAGTGGTTAATAAAAATAACTAAAGAAATCGAGTTATTGCTGGTCAAGTGGGCGGTCGGCATATTATAGTAGAGGTACTGGTATAATGAATGCGAGTATTGACTACTTAGCAACAATTCAAGGGGTAATGGGAAATGAAGGAAAATTTGCAGGGCGTGAACCTGAGTCGCGCGATGGGGAAGATGAATCAACACACAATGCATCCACGTCGATATATTACCGGCTTTGATGGCATTCGAACAATTGCAGTTTTAGGTGTGATTATTTACCATTTAATGCCGGCATCGCTACAAGGCGGTTATTTGGGGGTCCCGATTTTCTTTGTCGTTTCGGGTTATTTAATTACAGATATTTTATTACAAGAATGGACTAGCAAGGGTAGCATCGGGCTATGGCAATTTTATGGTCGCCGGTTACGGCGTTTATATCCAGCGTTAGTGACGATGTTACTAGCGACGACGACGTACATTACCTTGTTTCAACGGTCGTTGTTAACGAATATTCGGGCGACTGTCATGACGAACCTGTTATATGTCTATAATTGGTTTGAAATTGGGCACGGACAAAGTTATTTTGACCGGTTCAATGGTGAATCACCGTTTACCCATTTATGGTCGCTTTCCATTGAAGGGCAATATTACTTACTATGGCCTTTAATTGTCATTGGGCTAATGTTGATTTTGAAAAAGCGTGCGCATATTTTCTGGCTCATGATGGGCGCTGCACTAGTCTCAGCATTGGCAATGGCCCTCTTGTATGATCCAGCTAATACGAACCGGGTTTATTACGGGACGGATACGCGGATGTTTGCCATTCTAATTGGGTCCGGTTTAGCCTTTATCTGGCCTTCACGAGAATTGCCACGAGAAGTTGCATTCAGTAATCAGGTCACCCTAGATGTTTTGGGGGGCGGGTCATTGCTTGCTTTGATTGTGATGTTCTTTAACTTATCGGGGCAAGCTGCTTTCACTTATCGCGGTGGCATGTTACTTTTCACGGTCCTTTCCGGCGTCTTGGTTGCGACGGTCGCCCACCCGGCGAGTCATATGAACCGGTTATTGACTAATCCTGTCTTCACGTATATTGGTCAACGGAGTTATGGCATCTATCTGTATCAATTTCCAGTCATGATTTTCTACGAAACTAAAGTTAAAAATATTGGTAACCATCCGTTATGGCATAGCTTGGTGGAAGTTGCGCTAATCTTGTTAGTTACGGAATTAAGTTATCGTTTTATTGAGAATCCGATGCGGCATTATAACTATGGTCAGATCTTTACCCACTTGTTTAAGAAGCCCGCTTTTAATCGGGTTACTGGGACGATTGCGAGCTTAGCGGCGATCTTCTTCGTGATTACGGCGGTTGGATTTGTGCAACAGCCAGGTAAAGCCTCAAGTGTCCAAAAAACGGCGTTACAAAAGACCATTACGGCCAACTCTAAGTCAGTTAAGGCGAAAAATGCAGCGGCCTTGAAACGCCAAAAAGCCGCTGCCGCTAAAGCTTCTTCACAATCCAAACAATTGGCAGCTGATAAGCTGAAGACTAAGCAAGCTTATGAAAAGTTATCTGAAGGACAGAAAAAAGTCGCTTCAGATTATGATTTGAAGCCACAAGTTGTGCTAGCGATGAATGCGACGGATTTGACCGCAGTTGGGGATTCAGTCTTGTTAGATGTTTCACCGGATTTACAACAAGTTATTCCGGGGACTATCGTTCAAGGTAAAGTGGGTCGTCAAGTTGCGGATGTTCCTGGCATTGTCGCCGCCTTAAAGGCGCAAGGCCAGCTGGCCCGTAATGTGCTAGTTAACATTGGCACCAATGGGGCAATTACGTCGGCGCAAGCGGAACAGGTCGTCAATACGATTGGTGCCGATCATCAGATCTTTTGGGTGACGGCGCATGTGCCAACTCAAAGTTGGCAAAATCAAGTCAATAACCAGATTGCCAAGACTGCTAAGCAGCATGCTAATGTGCATGTGATTGATTGGTATCAAGCGGCGTTGAATCAATCCAGTTGGTTCGGGAGTGACAATGTGCACCCTAATCCGACAGGAAATCGGCATTTAACGGCCTTGATTGCAAATCGAATTGCCGAAGTGAACAAAAATTAAATAAGACACAAAAGCAGTTTTAAGTCACCGTGGTAAACGGCACTTAAAACTGCTTTTTTAGGTTGACCTTAATGTATGACTTGTTGAGCGCTGAGCTTTTGCAACCGGTGCGCATGAATCCGATAAAAGCCGGTTCGAATGGTTTGATGATAACTTTTATGGATTCCCAGGGTAAAACTTTGATCATATTTAGGAATGGCAACATAATCATACTGACTGAGATTTTGTTTGAAGGCGGTGCGTGACTTGCTAAAAACGGCTTGCCCCGTCGCATTGCTTGTGAAAAAGTAGTAATTTGCTAAGTAACCAGCGTAATAAGTCGTTACTTCAACTTTTTGTGGATCGACAATCAACAGCTTAGTTTTATTCAAATGGGTCCATGGCTGTGCAATCTTAGTTAACTTGACCGGCAGGGTGCGGCGATTATAGTGGTTCGTAAAATTTGTACCGTTAATTTCAGAATACATCATAATCACTGCAAAAAATAGCATTAAAAAAGTCGTTAACTGATAGGTGGTTTTGGTGATGATTGAGCGAAAGGCTTCAGGACTGCGATGCGCAAAGTCCTGTTCGTAGAAGGTTTCGTCCATCACGCGTACCAGCCAAATGGCCCCAATCAGCAGGTTCAGGACAACGACAGTTGACATGTAGCGTTCAAAGCCGTCCAGCGTGATTGCTTCAGCATAGGGCATCGAAAAGACGTACATGCCAAGTAAGCTAAAGTAATACAGTAAACTAATCAGATCTAACCAGCCTAAGTGTTTGAATAGGTTATTAGGATGATGACAGCCATACTTGATAATGGCCCAAGCCCCAATTAAGAGTAAATTCAAACCGAGCAAGCCCTGCGTGGATAAAGACCCCAGATTAAAGATTTGGTGAACAAATTGCTGCCCAATCTTTAAAAATCCTTGCCAACCATCTTGAGATAATTGACTTTGATAAGCCTGGGCACTAATTTCGTGTTTGGAATTAGTAAAGGTGAGATGCACGTGGATTTCCCACCAGATAAAAGGTAAGGCAGCAACTAAGATCGTTCCTAAAAAGGTAGCACTGAGCTTGATTGTTCGTTTGAACCATGGTCCGGCGGGTGTTTGGGTGAATAAGGTGTATAAATAGTATCCGGCAATCAGCGCGACAAAGAAGGCGGCTGAATTTTTGACGAGTAGGAGACTGCCACTGAACAAGGCAACATGGGCAGCCTGTATCCGTGGCCGGTTACGATAAATAAAGATTCCCACCAAGGCAGCCATAGTGAGAATTGCCAAGACGTAATCAACTAATAAGTTATTTAAGCGAATGTTGATATTAAAAACGTATGAGATGGCGATGGCGAGACACAGCAACATCGAATTTAACCCCCGGGTGCGATCGCGTAATGTGGCAAAAATAGCATAGCTCGCCGCCCAAATTAGTCCAAACTGGGCCACTAACATGGTCCCCGCATTGAAGCCAACGAACGTGACGAATTGGGTGATAAACAGGGCCGTAGCAGGGGGATAGGACGTAAATGAAATAATGGCGTCATGAGCCCCAGGTAAATGCCCTGTATAGGTTAGAAACTTAACAATGGTGGCCCAGTGTGAAAAATTATCGTAATGAATTAATGGGCTGTGAATCAGCACACTTGCCATGGCGAGACCCAGGACGATCATCCAACCATCAAAAAGGTGCCAGCCTTCATACTTAAAGGCGAGCTTACCAAAATAGCCCAAACTGAGGCGGAGGATTAATAAGATGACACCGAAACTGGTGACCAGCCAGATACCAAGGCGTAACCAGCCTAACATGGCAAAGCCAAAGAGGAGCATGATTTGGACTAAAATGCCCGTAATCCAAGTTAGATAGGGATTGACATGAAGCCAACGCATGGCACTACTGTAGCCAATTAAAGCTAAACTAAAAAAGATAAATCCGATTATTGCCAACTTGATGCCTGCTTTCGTGAGTTAGTGGAGCCGCTTTAGCCCATGTGGCGTGATTTTAAATAGGCCGGTGACAACGTGTTGATGATAGACTTTTTGCGTTAAAACGGTAAATGTCCGGTGGGTTTCAGGAATTGCCACGTAATCATAAGTTGCGAGCGTCTTTTTAAAAGCTTTGGGCGTCATCATAAAGTTTTCTTGGCCGATGGCTTGGTCGGTAAAGTAATAGTAGCGACCGACGTAGCCGGCGTAATAATCATTAACATCGACCGCTTCAGGGTCAACGATGAGAACTTTTTTATGATTTAAATGCGACCAAGGCTTCGAAATTCGTTGTATTTGTAGCGGTAACGTATTATGGTTCATTTTATTCGTGAATTTAGTCCCGGTGATTTCAGAATACATCATCGTAATGGCAAAAAAGCCGGTGACTAAAGTAGAGACTTGATACATATTTTTAGTGGCAGCGCTACGAAAAGCTTGGGTATTGCGTTTTTGAAAGTTCTGTTCAAACAACGATTGATCAATCGCACGAACTAACGCAATCGCGGCAATGAACAAGTTTAAAATTACAATACTTGCCATGTAACGTTCGAAACCATCCAATAAAATAGCTTCGGCATATGGCATTGATAAGATATACATTCCAAACAGGCTACCATAATAGGCGATAAAGACTAAGTCTAATAGGAGCACCATTCCCAGTAACTTATTAGGCCGGTGGGCACGTAGTCGGATAACAAACCAAGCAATGATTAAGACCACATTAATTAATAAAATTCCCTTAGTGGATAATGAATTCAAGCTCAGAATCTGTTCTAAAAATTTATGACCAATTTTGAATAATGCTTGGTGACTTTCACCATTCAATTGCTTGGCATATGCTTGGGTACTGATTTGATGCTTGGAAACCGTAAAGGTGTGCTTCACGTGCCACTCCCACCACATAAATGGCAGAGCGGCAATCAGTAGGGTGCCAAGCAAACGGATGGGTGTTTCGATTAAACGCCGATACCAGTGACCTTGACTGTTAGTAATCAAGATATACAAGAAATAGATTCCAATCATCACAACAAAGAAAGTTGCAGAGTTCTTTACTAGTAATAAAACTGCCACAAAGAGGGCGGTGTGTGCACAGAGCAACCGTGGTCGTTTGCGGTAAGCGAAGATGCCCACTAGAGCGGCGATGGTGATGATGGGTAGCACATAATCGACTAATAAGTTATTCAAGCGAATTGCCACGTTAAAGACGAAGGAAATAGCTAAAGTAAAACATAAGGCAAAGCCCGTCAAAGCACGCGAACGATCGCGTAGCCCAGCAAAAATAGCATAGGCTGCGCCCCAAATTAAAATAAATTGACCTAATAACATGGTGCCGTCACTAAAACCAGCCCAGTGAACGAACTGAGTAATAAAAAGTGCTGTGGCAGGCGGATAAGAGGTGAATGAAATCAATTTATCCGCCGCTCCTGGAAGGTGACCAGTAAAGGTCATAAACTTGACCATGACTGCCCAATGTGAAAAATTATCATAATGAACTAGAGGACTGTTTAAGAGCACCTGACCAGTGGCAAGACCTAAGCCAACCATCCAAAAGTCAAAGAGATGAATTCCTTCGAATTTAAGTCGGCCACGGTGCCAAAAACTCAGGCCAAACCATAGGATCAATAAGCCGATACCAAAATAAGTGACTAATTGAATTCCTAAATTCAAATTACCGGTCATCGCAAATATATAGAGCATTAAAATTTGGACAAGCATGGCGGTAATCCAAGCTAAGTATGGTGACACGCCCATTCGGCGCAGTGTGCCATTGTAACCAAGTAATCCTAAAAAGTATAAAAATACACCGATTAAAGCCTTAATCAAAGCGGTTCCTCCTAGAAACGATTGAAACGACGACTGAGATCACGTTCGAATGTCTTTGCCCGAACAATTAAATTCATATAAAGCTCATCGAACGGGGTTACCCATGTATTTTGAACACTGGGGAGTGTTGTATTCGCACCGTCATAAATGAGTTGCAGGAAATGATCACGATTAGCATCGGCTGCAACCTGTACTTGCGTACTATAGATGGTGGTATTGCCATGTTGACTAATCCGAGCAACTTTACCACTCAGCTGGACGTCAAAATCTTGATGTTTGATTTTTAAGTTAATGGTGTCACCCTCAGCAATGTCATCGGCAGCGCCGTCATCAATGGTAAAAGCAACGCCCCCTTCAGAGACATCTTCAGTTGTGATGGCATGCCAAGCGCCTTTAACTGCTTGGACTTGACCCGTTACTTGGCGGATAAAACGTTCATTCTTACGATAGACTGGTCGGCCCATTGAGATGAAGAGACACATACTTAAATTAATAAAATGCATGAGTAACCAGAAGGTGATGACACTCCCGACCAGAATTTCAGAACCGTATTTACCATAATTAAACTTGATAATGGCAATCAACGTGATACTCCATAAAAATAAGTATGGCAAAATATAAAGTTTATCTTTAATGGAATAAGTGACATTTTTTGAAGTTACCTTAAACTTTTTGGCTTTGATACCAAGTGTTTCCAAAATAACTGGGATGAAGAGATAGGGGGCAAAGAAGGTTTCCTGGACTTCACCCCAACGCTCATTACGGATTTTAGCAGTATCGCCCATTCCCGAAGTATCACCCATGACATAGTGCAATAAAAAGTAACCAGGCGCCCAGATAATCATCAAAATCCAAAAATTAGCATTGACCACTTGAATTTTAAATAGTGCGTAGAGAATTGGCGCAATCATATAAATCATGCGGCGAAAGAAAGCCCACCAATAGAAATAAGTATTGATGAGAATCACGCGATTCATACCGGATAATTTAGGATTGGTAAAGATGTGCAAGTTACGACAACTTTGCATGACACCTCGCGCCCAACGGGTACGCTGTTTAATGACCCCTTTAATATCGATGGGGGTAATACCGCTAGACTGTGGCACCTTAGTGGCTAAACTAATATAGCCAGCCATATTCAACATTGTTCCTAATTCAAAGTCTTCTGTGATTGTATCAGTCGGGAAATCCCCAACTTCATCAACGGCTTTACGCAAAAAGACGGCGTTTGATCCTGTAAAGAGGGCCCGTTTGTTCCCACCATTTAGTACGTTGATGTCGCGTGAAAAGAAATCTTGTTCATTAGGAATGACTTTTTCTGAAAATAAATTAAACTGGAAAATATCCGCATTATAAAAACTTTGCGGGGTTTGCACAAAGCCTAGCGGTTCAGTATGGTCCGGATCGGCTTCAAGTTGTTTAAAATTTTCCGTAAACAATGGTACAATCGCATTTAAAAAACCAGAAAATGGAATCATATCCGTATCAAAAACCACAAATAAAGGAGACGTTAACTTTTCCAAAGTATGGTTGATGTTGCCAGATTTAGCTTGGTGATTGTTTTCCATACCGGAATAGCCGATGTGATAATGTGCTGCTAAGGCTTGAACCTCAGGACGATTGCCGTCATCAGAAACGACCACGTGGACTTTACTTTTATCGGGGTAATCAATAAAAGTGGCCGCATTGATCGTTTTTCGTAATAAATCGACTTCTTCATTATGAGTGACGATAATAATATCGACATCTGGGAGTGGTTGTTCAGGATCATAGTCGGGAACTGTTAAGTGCCACTGGTTTTTAGTAGCGCGCATTCGAAAGAAGATTAAAATAAAGCCAGTTGTATTTGATAAAATCTCGCTCAAAACTAATAGCAGGGCAAAAACCAACGTGAATATTTGGGCGTGCCAAGGAATTGTAAAAAAGATACGCCAGAGTAAATAAACGATTGATAGCGCAATTGCTAGAAAATAAAGCAAACGGCGCTTATTTGACATGATGAGTCGCCTCGTTAGTCGTTTTAAAAATGTAAGTTTTTTGAATATGATAGCTAATTAAAAATAAACCAAAATCACCGATGATTTTAGCTAGAACCGGGACTAGGCTGCCAGTTGAAAGCAGCACCAGTAAATGAGTTAAGCCGGTAGTTAAATAGCCTGATGCAATGGCCTGAACGGTTAAGAGACCAGCATATTTAAGGACGGTCTGTTCGCCAGCATTGTCAAAAACCAGGTGATGATTGATGAGATAGTTAACTACGGCGGACAGTAGGCGAGCCGTTACAGTCGCAATCATGATGGCATGTAGCGACCGATTCGCTAGGACCCACATGATTAGCCCAAACAAGCTAATATCGACAACGAAAGAAGCTAGGCCACTGATTGAAAATTTAAGAAATCGAGAATAGATTGCCAACGAATCGCGGACCACTCTAAAATGAGAGGATGCATTGCCATCTAAATAGATTGTAGGTATTGGGGCTTCGACAACGACAACGCCATATTTTTTGGCTTGTAGTAACATGTCGAATTCAAACTCAAAACGATTACCAGGAAAGGTGATAAGCGTTTGCGTGTATTTAAACGGAATCAGTCGTAAACCCGTCTGAGTATCTGAAATATTTTGATGAGTGAGTAGCCGCACTAACCCACTTGTTAAGAGATTACCGAACTGGCTACGAAATGGAATGTCGTTAGTAAAATGCCGGACGCCAATGACTAAGCTGTCTGGATTAACTTTGAATTTGTTAAGACAACTAACTAATGCAGCGACGGTATGTTGACCATCAGAATCCATCGTCGCAATCCCGTC
Source organism: Lactobacillus sp. CBA3606 (assembly GCF_002970935.1). Classification (NCBI taxonomy): domain Bacteria; kingdom Bacillati; phylum Bacillota; class Bacilli; order Lactobacillales; family Lactobacillaceae; genus Lactiplantibacillus; species Lactiplantibacillus kimchii. Next base: position 2,283,708 of record NZ_CP027194.1, read on the forward strand.
TAAGTCGGGAGCGACTTGCTGTAGCTGAGTAAAGCCAGTTTTTAAAGCGGCGCCCTTACCACGGTTTTCGGCGTGATGTAAGATAGTGAGCTTGGTTGAAGCTAAAGCTAATAATTTTGAAAAAATCGCTTGATGGGCCGAATCACTGCCATCATCAACGATCGTAATTGCGGTTGTGAGTGGTGCAAGCTCGTTATCACTGAGTAGTGCTTGAACTAATTGAATTAATTTGTTATCTGGATTGAGTGCTGGAATAAGAATCCCAATTTTCAACATCTGATTACCCCATTCTGTTTAATAAACTCAAGTAATGACGCTATGGCACTTGATTTATTATGACCATTAACTTTAACATAACACAATACTTTTAGTTGTGGAATACTTTCATTATAAAATTGTGGTCGATTTGCTGGCGAACGAAGCCACTCTAAATGTTTTAAATAAAATACTGTCCCAATTAGTAAATTAAATTCTAATTGGGACAGTATTTAGAGTGTAAAAATAAAATCGTATCAATTAAGCAGTCGTTCCTAATGCATCAAGCCAAGCGGTACCATCATACCAAACGCTTTTCTTTAAATCAGTGTCGTAATATTGGTAACCTGCATAGATGTTTTGAGTTGGTCGATTGGCAGTAGTGCCAGTTTGGCCCACAGTACCAGGTTGTAGATTAGTTGCTGATCCCATACTTGGGCTTAACAATTCAACATGCACGTTGGCATCACCAACAATGCTATTGGGACAGGCTCCGATTTGACGGTAACCGATAATAGTAGGATTGCCACCCTTAAGGACAATTCCAGCACCAGTAGCAACATTATTACGTGAATAACAAGATATTAATGAATTGCCAACACCGCCGACTACCTGATAATCTACGCCAGGATAATCATCTGACCGAATTACTTCGTCTTCAGCACCACAACTAATTAGAGATACATTATTACAATTATTGTTTAAATAAAATCCAATACCGCAAACTTCGACTGCACAACCGTTACATGTTGAATAATTTAACTGGTTGAAATCATAGCCTGCTTGGGTACAGGTAATGGCATAACAATTATTCATAACTACAGAGGTTCCACTACCCCAAAATGAAAAGCCATCACCAACCACACCGACAACTTTTACATTTGTAAAGGAAGAGGTGATGGGGCAATCAATACCAAGAGCATTGCCAACAATCCCCTGTAAAGTTACATTTTCGAAGACAATCCCTTCTGTATTACCGGCATTTTCTCGATTAAAAGAAATGCCGCCACCCCAAGAGGCATCCATGCCAGGCCCTTTAAATGAAATATTCTTAATTGTTATGTAGCTGACATCTTTACCAAGGAGATGCAAAGGGAGATCATTCTGAACGATGGTTGTTGCATTTTGGGCAGCACCTAATAAAGTAGTATTGCTATAAATTGTAAGTGTAGCAGTAATTAAATAAGTACCAGATGGAAAAAATATGATACCGCCGCTAGTTGCATGGGCAGCATCTAAAGCAGCTTGAATGGCTACAGTATCATCAGTTGTGCCATCGCCTTTAGCATTGTAATCATCTTTAATATTATATCCGAACATAATACTCATCCTTTCGTTGGAAAATTCAAAAGTTAAAAATCTTTACTAACTAATTATAGTTCAAAACGCAAAAAAAGAAAGCGGTTTCCTTTTTTATCTGCACCTCGTTTGTTTATTAATTTTATTGTATATGTGTTATTAATATATTAGTATTATGTAAATTGGAATTTTAAAAGGTAGGGGTAAATTTAATGAAAAAAGTTAATCGAGTTGTTGAGATAGTTTTATTGATTACTATAGTTTTTGGCGGAATATTTGCGGTCATGTCCATGCCAGTAGTAAGGGCTGATACTTTGGGGACAAGTTCAACTGAAAGTATTGATGACTGGATGCCAGATAAGGCATTGCAACAGACTGTATATACTGCCTTGCATGACCTAGGTCAATCAGTTAATTCAAACGGTGGTTATGAGACGACTTCGATTGATCAAGTTACACCTAAAATGTTAGCAGATATTAGATATCTACAAGTTGATTCAACAAAAATTACGAATTTAAGTGGATTACAGTATGCAACAGGACTTGTTCAGGCAGATTTCAGTGGGAATACAATTTTAAAATTACCAGATACGATGCCTGGAGGTGACAAGTTGTATTCGTTGGGATTAGGTAGTTATCAGTTAACTAGTACCAGTCCTAGTTGGGTGTTATCTTCGAAAATAAGTTTTAAAAACACTACTTCAACGTACACTGATATTAACTATGGATTTGCTGGTCATACTGTCAGTGGGACGTATACATTGCCAGCCACTAGCTTAAATTTTAGTGATGATAAACAAAAAGTGGAAATTCCCTTTAGTAGTTTGTTTAAAGGATTTAAACAAGCTGACGGTTCTTTTAGTAGTGTTAATCCAACCGTGGAAATAAAATTTTCTAGTAATGACAAGTTAACACTAGCTATTAATAAAGATAAACAGCAGATTGAATTGGATTTGAGCAAGGTTTCCGCAGCAACCGCAGTACAAATTCAATTTTCAGTCAATGCTTCAGAAAATGGATCATCATATGCTACTTGGGATACACTCAGTTTTAATACCCCTGAAACGGATGCTACAGTCACTGATCCAATGGCACAGATTAGTCCAACTGAAGTGGCTAATATTACGGCATTAAGTAAAAATAATAGTAATGTGGTTGCTAGTAAAGTGACTGCCCTAGATAATTATACAATTAATACAATGATGACAGATACAGGCATTTATTCTGGCTATATGACTGAGGATGAAAAAGCGTCAGTTGATACCGATACTGATATGTTTAATCAGATTACAGAATCAGCGGGACTATATTTAGAAACATTGGCTTTGCGTGGAGATGCAACCGGTTTTGATAATTATTATGCGCAAGTAAAAAAAACGTTTTCTAATAATGATGGTTCGTTTTACTGGATGTACAACACACGGACTAAAACACATAAGGCAGGCAATGCATCATTAGATGATTTACGAATCATGCGGGCACTAACTATAATGCAAGCTAAGGCGCCATCAGATGCGCGAGCAACCGAGATTAAAGAATTAGTGGCTGGATTTAAAAAATATTCCTTGTTGAATGGCAAAATGATTGATGGGACTAGTTTTACGGACAATACTAAAGAGCCTGCAATTCGACTGTGCTATTTAGATATGCAAGAGTTAAAGTATGTTTATGGTGAAGCTGGATTAAGTCAAAAAAATTATAACGATCAATTAGATGTTTTAGAAGGCGGTTACCTGGGTGATGATTTTCCATACTATCAGACCTATTATTATTATGGCGATATGAATGGTTATAAGAATGGAGAATATTCGACCTTGCCAGAAGCCAAAGGTGAAGTTAATTCAATCGATAGTTTATTGATTATTTTGCATTTGGCTCAAGTAGGTAAGGCTAAAGATGCCAGTATTAGTTGGGTAAAGTCACATGTCCATAATCGAACACTTTACAATAATTATTATACAGATGGGACACCAGTTGAAAAAAATTCGGCAGCGTCGTCATATGCAATTGCAGCAATGATAGCTTCAACAGTTGGCGATAAAGAGATGTATAATGATGCAGTTCAAGATTTAAATGATTCACAAGTGCCAAGTGGGTATGGCGACTTTTCGGGCTGTTTAGGTGATATTCCTAGTATGAAATCAGCCACCTACAATAATCTGACTGGATTGTTGGCGTACTATTATTAATAAAGTTGGTTAAATGATTTTAATCAGTATTAAAGTGTGTTAATTAAATAGTGCTGTATGACTTGAAAGATCTTTTAGCTCTAAGGGAATTTTTGTTAATTGTTAATAGGGTACTGCGACGAATATTAGAATAAAAAACATCTCAATTAAGCGACCGAAAACGGCATTAATTGAGATGTTTTTTTATTAATCGTTAGCAATTGTTTTTAAAGGAATGTGCAATTGAATATCATTTAAATTCAACGAATATTGTAAGTCTTGATTGCCTCGTACCGTCATCTTCATGTCAGTGGCATAAATAACTAGGCCTAGTTGATGTTTGGCGAGCAAATGATGGAAAATCGGCTGTAAATCTAAGCTGAAATCGTAAAATTCATTAGGCTGAATGGCTTCAGCATGCCAAGGGTGTTGGCGATTTTGCAAGTTCAAGTGACCCTTAGTAATCATTTTGTAAGGTGTCTTGGCGGCCAGCTTGAAGTCTTTTAAATCATCCTCACGCCAATGATAGCCAAGGTCCAAGGCTTTCGAAGCGATTAGTTGCGGACTAACGGTTAGGCGTTGTGCCAAGCCGAAATCAAGTAACATAAAACTTAACATTCCAAAGTTTTGGTTAACGGCCACAGAACCGCTAATATGGGGTTGTCCCACCAATAATTGGTCACCGGGAGCTTGCCAAGATTTGAACAGGAGCCGATGGTCGTACAATGGATTAGTTTTGTCTTCACTAATAAGATCATTTTGCCAGGCAGTTAAGTGTTGGCGATAATAGTCGAATAATTTATCAGGGAGCTTGTCAGTAAAGTGGGCGGCCCGTTGATCAACGGGGTAATCGGCCGGCACTAATTCCTTATATTGAACCTTGAAGTCCAAGGACTGATCCGTGTCTTGCCACCAATTATCATAAGCTTGCCACGTTTCAGTTGCAGTATTATCTTGAACTAACACGTTTGGAAGCAACGTTTCAGCGTGATTATCGAGGCCATATAACTTGTGGCTGAGCCATAAGTTCATCATGTCGGTAAAATCAAGTGATTGTAAATTATTAATGTAGATGTGTTGACCCTGATGTAAAATCAACTTTTTAGTGACTGGGACCGCTTGTAACTGATCCCAGAGCTTAGCCACGTTACGCGGCTTAACGTTCCAGTCATTCAAGCCTTGCACCATGATAATGTCCGCTTTAATCTGGTTAATATGTTTGCGGTAGTTACGTTCGTCCCAAAATTGATTGTAACTTCCGGTAGCGCGATCCTGACCAGCGGTTAATTCAGCCAGCGTTTGGTCGAACTTGGGCTGAATGCGATGGGCATCACCGGCTTTTAAACTTCGTGAAAAGACTTCCGCAGCCAAGACATCAGTGTCTTCACCTTGGAAAGTATCGGGAGCAACAACTAGGCCGTTGTCGCGATAATAATCATACCAGCTTGAAATCGCTGCTTCTGAAATGATGGTTTTAAGACCAGCGACACCAGTAGTGGCCGCCGCAGTGGCTAAGGTGCCAAGATATGAGCGCCCAGTCATCGCAACAGCACCGTTAGTCCACCAAGCTTTGATTGCCACATCGCCATCGCGAGTGGTGAAGGCGGCGCGTTGACCAGTTAACCATTCAATGACGGCGACGGTAGCCGTTGTTTCGGCAACTGAACCAGTCAACGTCAGACCATCGGAATCTACCGAGCCGATGCCAGCGGCGTAAACGACGGCAAAGCCGCGGGCTAAGAAGTAATCATTTAAGGTATAGGATTGCTCACGGCCAAAGGTTTCTTCAGCCTGAGTAGCTGTTTTGTCGGTTACTCGTGGTGCAGGTAAGGGCTCGTCGACTGGGTGAGCCTCAATATCGGTATAGGTGGTCTCGTCGGGTTCTTTAGCGGTTAACGGGACGTCTACGTTGTGCATTTGGGCATCACCAGCTTGGTTATTGATACCTTGGTTGTAAGGACTAGCGGTATATAGGACGGGAACTTTAAGCCCGGTTGCGGTTTCAGCGGGGCGCAAGATTTCAACTTTTAAAAGGTCACGTTGTTGATCATGATCCGTGTCTAACGGCGCTTCTACATAGACGACTTCGCGGATGAGCCGGTTAGTATCAAAGACGGCCTGGGCTTTGCCGTTAAAGAACAACGGCTTTTGGTCATTGGGTAATTGGTAAGCCGGCACAAAAAAACCCTTAGTCGTTAAGACTTCAATCAACGTTTGACCTTGATTGCCACGGGTATTTAAAAGCAAATACCAAGCATAGTAAAGTGATTCACGGTCAAAGGCGCTATCCCAGACCATCGGGAGGTGAATATCACGCATTGCCAGCAGGGGGTCGGCGAGGTCGAAGTCATGTCCGGGTAGGAAGCCCAATAATTGGAGCCCGACGTTATAAAAGACTTGGTTGTTAACGACCGTGGCGGTGGCGAGCCATTCAGTTAATGACTGTTGGCTGGTCGCCATTAAATTAGCAAATTTATGCTGGAGTCCCGCTGGTGAATGGACTTCGGGAAAACTTTTGGCTAAGAGTGCCCGATAAATTGCAGGGACGGTTTTTAAAGTTGTCATTTCCGGGGTAATAAAATGAATTTTTTTGAGTTCTGCGATAGCCGCTTCCGAATCCGTCGGTGCAATCGCAAATTGGTTATTTTTCATAGGTTGATTCCTCTATTAATTATTTTTTATTTTTAATTAACATTATAACACGCCAGTTGCGGGTTAAACGTTGACAGACGATGAATGTTGCGGTGTCGGTTAAGTCACCGACAAAACTGACAGTGGATAAAGCTTGTGTTACATTTAAATTAACTGATAGTTGGAGATGATTAATTATGGCAGATTTTCCGATTTTGTATACGACCCAAGCGGTTAATGCAGATGGAATCACGGGACAGGCCTATGTGCCGGCGGGTTTAGCAGTGCCGGTCAGTAGCCCATTAAGTGCCACTGAAGGGACTAATCCAGAACAACTGGTGGGGTTGGCGTTGAGCACTTGTCTGAATGCGACTTTGGCAGCGATTGAAGCGGAACACCACTATCCACATCAAAGTACAGTGGTCACAACGGTACAGCTATCACGCGATCGGTTTGGATATCAGTTTTGGGTGGATGCCCAGGTGACAATTCCGACAGTTGATGCGACAACGGCGGCTCGCTGGTTGGCGTTAGCCGAAAGTCGTTGCCCCGTTGCCAAGTTATTAGGTGCTAGTGCGACTGTTAAGATTCATTTGTAATGGGGAGGTTCAAGGACTGGCGGTCGGCTTATGGCAAAAAAAGCGCCTGGACTGGTGTCCAAGCGCGATAATGCATTAATGACGACGGCCTTTTTTGGCAAAAGTGGTCGCTGTTTCGACTTGCTGTAGCGCTAATTGCTTGGTTTTCTCACGTTCAATTTTTAACTGTTTACTCAGTTGACGTGTTTTCCAGAAGCCGTGGGCACTAATTGCAAAAGGTAACATCTCAATTGTCAACGTGACTGGAATCAGCCAAGGCGCTTTGGTCACTAAAGTCAAAACGTGTTCGCGGTGCTTGGTTAAGGCCGCATGACTCATTTTTAGTGGTAGCATAGCAGCATCCTCCTTTAAAAGTAACTGTATCATAACGTAAAATGAAATCGCTGTCATTAATTTTGCGAAAAATAGGATTGGGGCATGCTTGCTACCAATCCTATTTTCATGAAATTAAGCATCCAGCTTCTGGTTCATTTTACTATGATGGACCCCATAGCTAAAGTAAATAATGAGGCCAAAGACAAACCAAACCAATGAAGCGACCCAAGTTTCCAAGGATAATTGGGTCATCATGAAGAGACATAAACACCCGGAAACAATCGGTAAGACTGGATAAAAAGGCACGCGGAACCCTTTGATCTGATTTAACTTTGGATTACGCCGTAGTAGCAAAATACCAAAGGAGACAAAGGTAAAGGCAATCAGGGTTCCGATATTAACCAAGTTCGCTAATTGACCAAGCGGAATGAACCCCGCTAAGATTGAAATGACGACGGTGACTGTAATCATCGCATGCTTAGGTGCGTGATGCTTGTCGATTTTACCTAAAAAGCTAGGTAAGAGGCCGTCACGACCAATCGAGTAGAGTAGTCGTGAACTACTATAAATCATCGTGACCATCATGGTAAACATGCCCGCTAATGCACCGATGGAGACAATCCCGGCAACGAAGTTTTGATGGACGAGTTGGAGGGCGAAAGTGACGGCATCATCCACGTTGAGTAACTTGTAAGAGACCATCCCAGTTAACACGGCTGAAACCATAATATAGAAGGCGGTACAAATTACAAGCGTTCCAATAATCCCAATCGGCATGTTGCGTTTGGCATTCTTGACTTCGGCTGCGGATGACGAAACGGCATCAAAACCTAAGTAAGCGAAGAAGACCACCGCCGCACCATGGAAAATCCCTTGCGTCCCGAACGGTGCGAATGGCGTCCAATTACTGGGCTTCACATAGAAGGAACCCACCAGTAAAAAGATGATAATGATTGCTAATTTAACGGCGACAATGATATTGTTCAAGCGTACCGAAGTCTTGAGCCCGGCATCAATAATCCAAGCAATCACACAGACGATAATAATTGCGACCAAGTTGACGTAGGTGCCGTGCGCCGGATCGAAGGACCCCGTGATGGCTTTCGGTAATTTGAGGCCAAAACCGGCAATGAATGAATTAAAGTAAGCGGCCCAGCCAACGGCCACTGCCGCTACTGCTAAGACGTACTCTAAGACGAGGGCCCAACCGATAATCCAACCAATCATTTCGCCGTAAACGATGTTACCATATGAATAAGCTGAACCCGCAATGGGTAAGACCGATGCAAATTCGGCGTAACACATCGCCGCGACGGCACAGACGATTGCGGCAATGATGAATGATAAAATAATACCTGGACCGGCTTTAGTTGCGGCGACGGTACCGGGTAAAATGAAAATACCAGTCCCGATAACAGCCCCAATACCTAAAGCAATTAGATCAATCGCGGATAAGGTCCGCTCAAATTGACTGTCTTTTTGTAGATAGCGCTCCAAAGCTTCTTTTTGGAATAAGCGCTGACGAATCCCCATAGATTTTGCCACCTTTTTCAGTAGATTTAATTGACCATGTTCACATGATACCGTGAATAATTATTAAAAGTCAATTAGAATCAAGTGGGAGGCATTAAAATCAGTGAGTTAACTTAGTTTGACGGGTCGCTTTACTAAACTTTAGCGGGTTACAGGTAAGTTGAATTCTGATAAGATGAAGCATAACGAATCGGAGTGAAGGAGGCGACGACCGTGTCGTCAATATTAGTGGCAGAAGATTTATCCGCAGTTGGTGGGATTTCACTAAGTGCGGCGCTTCCAGTTTTGACCGCGATGGACTATCAAGTTGCGGCGTTACCCACCAGCTTGCTATCGACTCATACAAGTGGGTATGGGCAGCCAGCTGTGGCTGATTTAAGCCAGTGGCTGCCCCAGACTTTTGCCCATTGGACGCAAGCCCAGCTTGATTTTAAACAAGCTTTGATTGGCTACGTGGGGTCGGTTGACTTATGCCGACAGCTAGCGGCTTATTTGCAACAGCAGCCCTTAACTTTACTAGTTGTGGACCCGGTCTTAGGCGATTTGGGACAGTTGTATTCAGGCTTTGACCAAGCTTATGTGCAGGCGATGCGCGACTTAGTTCAGTCAGCGGATGTGATTCTGCCAAATGTGACTGAGGCCAGCTTATTAACGGGCCAACCTTATCAAGCACAACCGGCGTTATTACCGATGCTGACGGCGTTGCAGGCCTTACTAAAGCCTGGTGCAACAGCAGTGATTACCGATGTAACTCAGAACCAACAAATTGGTTGCGCCTGGTTAGCGGCCGGAACGGTTCAATTTGTTGGGCAACCGCGCTTGCCAGGACATTACAATGGGACTGGTGATACCTTGGCAGCGGTGATTACTGGCTTGTTAGGGCGTGGTTGGTCGTTGACGCGTAGCCTAACGTTAGCAACGCAATGGTTACAGTTAGCGGTTACGGAGACGTTGGCGGCCCAGCGGACGGATGAACGCCAAGGGGTGGCCTTGGGGGCATTGATCCGCGCAATTGGGTCACTAGTTTAAGTGAACCGCATGGTATAATTAAATGAAACAGTTGAATGAGGAGGACGAGCAATATGACGACTGAAGTCGCTAGTGGTGCCGTGGTGTATCAACTAAAGGCCGGCCAACCAGTTTATTTATTATTACAAAGTGCGACCAGTGATTTTTGGGGATTCCCCAAAGGACATGTGGAAGCTGATGAAACTTTAGCAGCAACTGCGGTTCGTGAGATTCATGAAGAAACTCAGCTAACTGTGACAGTGAATACCGACTTTAAAGCATTCACGGAATATCAATTACCGAATGGTAACTTAAAACAAATGACCTTATTCGTGAGTGAAGTGCCGGCAGGGGTCAGCATTACCCGACAAAAAATTGAGATTAAGGCCTTTGGTTGGTTTGACTATGCGACTGCCCGCGAACGTCTGACGTATCCTAATTTAAAGGAACTTTTGGATCAGGCCAATACGTATCTCACCCAAAAATGATTGGCACAATGTCGTTGAAACAAAAAAATTACTGATGCCGTCGCATAAACGGTCATCAGTAATTTTTAAACTGTACAGCTAAGATCTATTAGGTTTAATTAATAATTTTTAGGCTTGAGTTTTTAAGTTTGCAACTGCATCTTCGATTGTAACGCCTTCAGCGCGCAATTCTGGATGAAGTTTGTCAGTTGCAACGAATAATTGACGCTGTGTATCCAACACAATGTTGAACCAGCTATTAGTTGTTTGAAATTTCATATGACAAAACTCCCTTCTGAAAATTGTTTGGTTATGCTACGAGATGCTTTCATCATCTGTGAACCTTACAAGTAAACTACTATACTCGGTTCGTTGATTTAATGCAAATGAAAAGCCTTACAGCGATAAATAAATTAGGAGCGTTTTAAACCATGACGAGGAAACGAATTTTTGTAATTACTGGACCAACTGGCAGTGGTAAAACGACCGTTAGTCGGTATTTAAAAGACCATTATAATATGCCACAAGTGATTACGCATACCACGCGAGCGCCCCGGCAAGGCGAAGTCGATGCAGTGGATTATTATTTTGAAACGGCAGCGAGCTTTGCAACTAAGCATTACTTGGAACATGTGACCTACAGTGGACAACAGTACGGGTCATCACGCGAGGGCTTAGCAGCGGCATGGGAAAAAGCGGCTAATATCAGCATTGTGTTAGATACCGCGGGCGCGGTGACCTATGCGCGTGAGTTAGGTGAACAAGCAGTCATTATTTATCTTAAAGTCAGTCAACAACAGGCCTTAGTGGACCGATTGACGAAACGTGGTGATCCCCAATTACGAATTGAACGGCGCGTTGCAAGCAAAGAATATTTACGTGATCAACAGTTGCCAGCTGGTTTAGTGGGGGCGGCGCAAGTCATTGTAAATGATGATTGGGCCACGACGACGGCCGCGCTGGATGCCTTAGTGGCACCGTATCAAAGTGCGGCAGAATCGGCTAATTAATTCACTTTTGGCTGGACTTATGCTAAACTAAATAGTAATCATTATGATTTAGCTTTAAGTAGTACTGACCAGAATGGAGGCCACGAACGACATGGAAGCAACGCTTGAACAAGCAGTGTCGATTCTCCGGCGTAATCAATTAAAAATTACCAAGCAGCGACAAGCCTTGTTAGATTATTTAGTGACTTATCAAGAGCATTATGTGGCAATTTCAGCGGTTGATGAGCATATGCGCACCCTATTTACGGGCATGAGTCATAATACAATCTATCGCAATATTAAAGAATTCGAAACTTTAGGGTTATTAGAATTAAAAGCCCAAGCCAATCAGACGTTGGTGAAATATCAATGTGATTTTGATCATCAGCATCACCATCACTTTGTTTGTTCAAATTGCGGCCGCGTGATGGAGTTGGCAGCTTGCCCACTTGACGCCTATGAGGCCCAGCTACCCGGCTGTACGATTACGGGTCATCGGATTGAAATTTATGGATTATGTGCCGCCTGTACTGCCAAACAAGCGACAGTGAAATAGCTGACCATTTAAGTCAGCTTTTTTTAACTGCGGATTTTGTGGGTACTGGTGTTAAACTGTTACTAAAGACTTTATTAATTTCAATTGGAACTAATGCATTCTTAAGCTCAACATGGTTTAATTATTGATTGAGATTAGAGAATGATAGGCATAGAAGGGACTGACATTGATGGCTTATCGAACACCACCATTTATTACACCATTTGCGATTGTGTCGATCGTGCTAGCACTTGGCGCGACGAACGTCGTGGTCAATAAAACCACGCATACAGTCAATGGTGCCAAGACTAGCAGTAGTGCAGTCGTAAAATCAGCCAGCAGTAGTACCACGGATAAAAATAAGGCTGATAAGGCATCTAGCGATAAAGACAAAGATAAAAATAAAGATAGTCGTTCGACTGATAGTAGCTCGGACGACACTAGTGATGATCAAAATAGTAGTAGTGCTAGCAGTAGTGACGATAATAGTAGTAGTACCACGGATGAGAGCAGTTCAAGTAGTAGTACGACCGCTAACAGTAGTTCAACTTCGACTAGCAGTAGTGACACGAGTTCTAGTTCAACGACCAGTTCATCAACCGATGACACGACCGATGATGCGTCAAGTTCAACCACACAATCTAGTGCGGCGACCACGACGAGTGAAGCGACGACAGCCACTAGTTCTGACGATGGGGGCGAATAGTTAATGTTTAGTATTTTGGATATGATTAACCACGCCTTAGGTTATGTGAACGTTAACCTTAAAATTAAAAATCAGATTTACATCGGGATTGGGATTGCTGGTAATCTTTATCTGGGTTATGTGGCGATTCGCTTGATGCAAAATGGCGCTTGGTTACGAGGTGCCTTGTATCTATTAGTCTTTTTAGCGCTAATTTATTTTATCGTTTTGAATTTTATTTATTACTTCACTCAAAAACGAGCTAAGTATGACCTATCACCTAAAATCGAAAAGTTATTAGGTGGTAAGCCTAAAGAAGTCTTAGCTGCTGAAAAGCAAGCTCAAAATGGGGCCCAACAACCTTATATTTCCGCTAATGGAATCTTTGATGGGCAGGAATTGTTGCCAGCTGCGGTTAAGACAACCAGCACGGAACAGCGCAATGTTCACCAGATTGTTGATCAATTACAGGCGACCAATGTGGTGCGGCTAGATTATGCGGGCATGAGTGATGCTGACATCATGCAACAAGTTAAGGCGACTGGTGAGCCGGTGTATGCGATTGGTCAAGGAATTCAGATTCCATATTCTGAATTACGTTTGGAAGATCATAAGCTGGTCATCTATGCGGGGCTCAATCAAATTGATCAGCTGCCAGTCGGGCGCATTACTCGGGTCGGTTTGACGGATGTTCACGATGCGCATGAAGATTACAAGTTATATTTGGCTTCTACGGTGATTACAGGCGGCATGGAAAAAATCGCCGGGCGCCAAGCAACAATTGAACAGCCAGGGGATTACCAAATTACCGCCCAAGTAGCGTTTGAAGACCGCCAGGCTTAACTTTAAGTTGGTTAGTTTACCTAATGATTAGAATCTAAAAAGCGGTATCTCAGCGACAAGTCGTCGTGAGATACCGCTTTTTTGTGATTAAAATAACTTTAAAAGATCAGTTGGTTGGTCAAAACGGTAAGTCGTTCGTTGATGGTTAGCATGGGGGTCCATCCCCCAGACTGCTAAGCCAAAGTCGACATTAGCGGCGGCCGCGGTCTGTTCATCGCTTAAAGAATCACCGATAAAGAGGGCCTTACTTGGTTGTACGTTTACTTTTTGTAGGGCCGTTAACAATGGTAATGGGTCGGGCTTGCGTTTGGGGGTATCGTCAGCGCTGATGGTGACGGCCATCCGTGACATGAACGTATAAGGCTGCATGCCAGCTTCGAGTTCGGTGCGGCGTTGCGAGGTCACGATACCTAGTTTTAGGTTAGCTGGCAATTGTGCCATGAGGGTGGTAATCCCAGGATAAAGGGCAATCTCATGGTAGTGCGCCGCCATCACTGCTTCGTAACGGGCTTGAAAGTGGTCGAAATCTGTGGCAGCAATCCCAAGGTGCGCCATTGCTTGTTCCGCAGCCATTGGAAACGTGGTTTGCGCGTCGCTGGCTGAAAAAGGTTTTTGATATTCAGTTAATACTTGGTGCATGACAGTCGCATAAACTGGCTGGCTGTTAGTTAGGGTACCGTCAATATCAAACATTAAAGCCTGATAAGTCATGAGGCATCGTCCTTTCAGTTCTGAATTAAGTTAAGTATACCAAATTTAGCGTTGACAGTGATTCTTCGGATTGTTATAGTTAGATTAATAAATGATGAGGAGCTAATGATATGTCATTACTATTGAACCACTCAAAAACTCAAACTAGTTTTTACTTTTGGTATTTTCGCTAGTGTTTGTGCCCGCAGTATAGGTGCAAACACGAATCTGATGTTTGCATCGATGCGGCTTGCCAAGAGCTTTTTGAGGTTCAATGGCACCCATGGATGATTAAAATTCCAAGGGTGGCTAAAATAAAAAACGCTTTGATTGTTTGGCGTCGCCCGGAGAATTATTTTCTCGAGGACGACGTTTTTTTGTTGGTATTGAGAGATTGGTTAATCATTCGGGAACCCCAAACCAATTAAATAGTCTAGGAGGAACCAATCTATGTCAATTGAAAGTAAAGTTTTAGTTCAACGGATGAATCATCAGCTTGATGCCATCCAACCATCTGACATCTTAGCCTTTAACGCTGAAATTGCCAATATTCCGGGAATTATTCGGCTAACCTTAGGTGAACCTGATTTTAATACGCCTGAACATGTGAAAGCAGCTGCGATTAAAAGTATTGAAGATAATGAAAGCCACTATGCCCCTTCAAATGGGACGCTAGCTTTGCGGACCGCAGCGGCTAATTTTTTGGCGGCTAAATATGATGTGCATTACGATCCAGCTGATGAGGTCATTATTACGGCCGGGGCCACCGGTGGGATTTACACGGCTTTGAGCTCAATCTTAAATCCCGGCGATGAAGTTTTAATTCCAACGCCAATTTTTCCGCTCTACATTGCGATTGCTAAGCTTAATGGGGCCGTTCCAGTTTTCATGGATACTTCTGATAATGGGTTTGTGTTATCACCAGCCCAACTTAGCGCGACTTTAGCGGCCCATCCGAAGGCCAAAGCCGTTGTCTTGAATTTCCCCTCAAATCCGACGGGGGTCACTTATCGGCAAGCAGATTTAAAGGCATTAGCGGCGGTTTTAGCGGACAAACCGGTCTTTGTGCTAGCTGACGAAATTTATAGTGAACTGACTTATGGTGCGGCGCACGTGTCCATTGCCCATTACTTACCTGAGCAGACAATTCTCCTTAATGGGGTGTCCAAGTCGCACGCCATGACCGGCTGGCGGATAGGAATTATGTGCGCCCCTAAAGTGATTACGGCTCAATTGGGAAAAATTCACCAATTCACGGTGACAACAACGACTGCTAATGCGCAAGCAGCGGCGACTGAAGCATTGAATCATGGGCGTGATGATGCCCAAGTGATGAAAGCCGAATATCAGGCGCGGCGTGATTTCTTATTAACCAGTTTGAACCAACTAGGTTTCAAATCGGCGAAGCCAGAAGGGGCTTTCTACCTCTTTAGTAAGATTCCGGCTGGTTTGCCACAAGTTAGCATGGCTTTTTGTCGAGAACTGGCGCAGGAAGCCCGGGTTGCCTTGATTCCAGGGAGTTCATTTGGCCCCGGTGGTGAAGGCTATGTGCGGATTAGCTATGCGGCTTCAATGGCGGATTTACAGACGGCGGTGCAACGAATTGGGGCATATGTTGCGAATAAAGCGAAACAAGTGGAGGACAACTAATGAAAATTTTAATGTATAGCGTACGTGATGATGAAGAAAATGCGATTAAGGCTTGGGCGACTAAAAATAAGGTTCAAGTAGATACTAATGCGTTAGAATTTCATCCAGACACGGCTCAGTTGGTGCACGGTTACGATGGCGTTGTGATCCAACAACGCAGTGCAATTGGTGGCGATGCCACATTCTATCAGCAACTTGCAGCTGCTGGATTGACCCAATTAACCAGTCGTACGGCGGGGGTTGATACAATTGATCTGCCAGCTGCAAAGGCAGCTGGTTTGACGGTGACGAATGTGCCAGCTTATTCGCCCAATTCAGTGGCTGAAATGGCAGTGACCCAAACGATGCGATTAATTCGAAATTTAGAGTTATTTGATAGTCGCATTAGTCAGCAGAACTTCCAATGGGCTGGTTTACAAGCCCGTGAGATTCGATCATTGACGGTCGGTATTATTGGCGCTGGTCGAATTGGGGGGACTGTTGCAAAGTTATTCCATGGTCTGGGCGCTAAAGTGATTGCTTATGATGTGGTTCGACATGCGGACTTAGAATCCGTTTTGACTTATGTCGATAGTAAAGAAGCGTTGTTGCAACAAGCCGACGTCGTGACGTTACATGTCGACCTCAATGCGACCTCCAAAGCTTTGATTGATGCGGCTGCGCTGAAACTAATGAAGCCGGATGCCTTTATCATCAATGCATCCCGAGGGCCCGTCATTGTGACGGCGGCATTAGTGGCCGCCTTAAAGGCTGGTGAAATTGCCGGAGCGGCGTTAGATACGGTTGAAGGTGAAGCGGCTTTATTTAACCAGAATCACCAAGGCGAAGTGTTACAAGATCCGTTAATTGCCCAATTAATGCAAATGCCTAATGTTATTTTAACGCCGCATGTTGGCTTTTATACGAATCTAGCTGTTCAAAATATGGTGGAGATTAGTCTGAACGATGTGGTGACCATTCTTAATGGTGGGCAAACTGAGCACGCTTGCTAAGCTCTCATTAGTATGTGAGGTTGATCAATTGAAAACAGTTTGATGCCGAATACTAAACGGCTCAAACTGTTTTTTTGTGCGGTTTAGCTACTTGAATTTAGACAGTCGGGTAGATGGGCTAACTCCGAATAATATTTACTGATGGCAGCAGTTTGTTCAAGTTAGTTGGTCTGATTCGGTTATTTTAACCTAAAGTTGGCTGAAAACTAGTCACTATTTTGGTGATTGCGAACAATATTTGCTTGAATTTTGACAGATTTACTAATTATGTATTAAACTATTTAAGTAGCATTAACGAAGAATAAGAATTCTTTAACTTTTTATATTAATGCAATAATCTAAACCGTCAGTTACGAGGCTGACAGAGAAAGCGATGGTGACTGCGATGTCAATGATCGAATTTCACGACGTGGAGAAGTATTATGGTGATTTTCACGCACTTAAGCATATTAATCTAACGATTGATGAAGGTGAAAAAGTTGTCTTGATCGGACCTTCTGGTTCTGGGAAGAGTACTTTAATTCGAACAGTCAATGGATTGGAACGAGTTCAATCCGGTCAGTTACTCGTTAATGGCTATGATTTAGCGGATAAGAAAACTGATATGAACAAGATTCGCAAAAATGTGGGGATGGTTTTTCAACATTTCAATCTCTATGCGAATAAAACCGTGCTCGAAAATATTATGATTGCGCCACGATTGGTCTTAAAACGGCCGGAAGCTGAAAATAAAAAATTAGCGATGGACTTATTAGACAGTGTTGGTCTAGCTGATAAGTCGAATAGTTTACCAAGTCAGCTATCCGGGGGCCAATCACAACGGATTGCGATTGCGCGTTCGTTAGCGATGAAGCCTAAATGTTTGTTATTTGATGAACCAACTTCAGCGCTTGATCCCGAAATGATTGATGATGTTTTGAATGTTATGAAGAATGTGGCGGCCGATTCAAGTATGACCATGTTAGTGGTTACGCATGAAATGGGCTTTGCCCGTGAAGTGGCCGACCGGGTTATCTTTATGGATGCTGGTGAGATTCTGGAAGATGAACGAAAAGAAAAATTCTTTGACGGTGAACCGACTAATGAACGTGCCCGTCAATTTTTGAGCAAGATTTTGACACACTAGTCAGCCGGGGAGGGACAAGCATGAAAAAGTTAAAGCGTTTCCTGGGTGTACTGGGCATGGTCGGCGTGTTAACCCTTGTTTTAACCGCTTGTGGATCACGACAAGCCCTATCAAAACAAGATGTGCTAACTAACGACAAAGCCAGTAATACCATTACATGGGGTGTGAAAGCCGATACGAAGTTATTTGGGTTAATGGACGTTAAAGATAGTCAGATTAAAGGCTTCGATGCGGACATTGCCACGGCAATTACGAAAAAGATTTTAGGCAAAAATGGGCATGCCAAATTCGTGCAGGTGACAAGCCAAACACGGATTCCATTACTTAAGAATGGGAATATTGATGCGATTATCGCTACGATGACGATTACTGCGCAACGTCAGAAACAAGTTGATTTTAGCGACTCCTACTTCGATGCTGGGCAATCATTGCTGGTTAAAAAAGGAAGTTCAATTAAATCTGTTAAGGACCTAAATCGGACTGGTGTCAAAGTTTTAGGCGTTACCGGTGCTAATTCGGTTGAAAATATTAAAAAGTTTGCGCCGAAAGCGAAGGTGTTAGAGCTTTCCGATTATGCCCAAGCGATGACTGCCCTAAAATCAGGTCAAGGGGTCGCCTTAACGACGGATAATGGGATTCTTTACGGGATGGCGTCACAAAACCCAGGCTATGAAGTGGTCGGGGGCGCCTTTACGAAGGAACCTTATGGGATTGCCATTAATAAGGGGCAAGCACCATTTAAAAAGAAAGTTAATCAAGCTTTAAAAGAAATCGAAGCTGATGGGACGTACAACCGCATCTTAAAGAAGTGGTTCGGCAATGTCGCTGGCTTTGACTATAAGGAGGCGTCGCGCTAATGCTGTATATTCTAACGCACTATTGGTCAGAGTTAATTCAAGGGCTCGGCTATACCTTATTATCAAGTATCATTGCTTTGTTTTTTAGTACGATTATTGGGACCATGTTTGCGATTTTTGAAGTGCTACCTAATCGTGCGATGCGGATTATTGGCCGGGTGTATATCGAAATTTTCCGGAATATCCCACTCTTGGTCATTGCGATGTTCTTCTATGTGATTATTCCACTGTATGTGGCTAAAATTGATGGCTTTACAGCTGGGACCATTGGCTTGACGATTTACACGTCGTCATTCATTGCGGAAACGGTGCGTGCTGGGATTTTATCCGTTGATGGTGGTCAAATGGAAGGGGCTCGTGCTAATGGGATGTCGTATTGGCAGGCCATGCGCTACATTGTGCTACCACAAGCCTTTAAGATTGTGATTCCACCACTTGGTAACCAATTCATTAACTTAGTGAAGAACTCGTCCGTACTGGCGTTCGTGGCTGGTTTTGATTTAATGTATCAAGGTAATTCGATTGCGTCGTTATCGTTAGATACGATTAATAGTTACGTCGTCGTCGGGGTCTTTTACTTAATTATTACGTTACCATTGAGCTATTACATGCGGCACTTAGAAAAACGGTTAGCAAACTAAAGGAGGCGGCTAATTATGCAAAATTTTATTCAAGCTTATTCTTGGGTTAACCTGCGTTTCTTACTCGAAGGCCTCTGGGTAACTGTTGAAGTGTCGTTAATCTCAATCGTTGCCAGTTTTATTATCGGGTCAGTTTTGGGTGTGTTACGTTACGTTAAAATTAAATATTTATCTGCGGTCGTGGGTTTTGTTGTCGATATTGTACGGAATCTACCATTGATTTTGATCATTTTCTTCACCTACTTCGGCCTGCCACATTTAGGCTTTAAACCAGGGATCATTTTTGCAGCGGTCCTTGCCATGACAATTTTTGAATCAGCGATGTTAGCGGAAATTATCCGTTCAGGCATTTTGGCGGTTGATTATGGTCAGATGGAAGGGGCCCGGGCAAATGGGATGACTTATGTGCAAGCCCTTTGGCACGTGGTCTTCCCGCAAGCGATTAAGAAGACGATTCCAACGATTGTTAGTCAGTTTATCTCTTTGATTAAGGATACGTCATTGGCAACCATCATTGTGTTACCAGAACTTCTGAATCATGCACAAATTATCTACGGTCAAAATTCAGCGTACATTATTCCGATGTTCATTATGATTGCGTTGATGTATTTCATCATTTGTTACGCGTTATCCGTGTTGTCACGGGTGTTGGATAAAAAATTAGCATAAGTGGAGTGCTCGCAATGCCGGTAAGCTACTGAGCATAGCCTAGCTAGTCATTTGATGCGGGCTTAGCATCGGATGACTAGCGTAGCTAAGCGGAAGTAGTTGGCATTGCGAACACGTTACGGCAATAAAGGTGGATTTGAGCTTAGCTAGTCATTTGATGCGGGTTTAGCATCAGGTGACTAGCGTAGCTAAGCGGAAGTAGTTGGCATTGCGAGCACGTGGCTAATTTACTTATGGAAAATCAAAAAATGAGCTTGGAGGCAAAAGCCTCCAAGCTCATTTTTGATTTTAAAGGGTCGTTTGCCGACGTTGGTAGTAATAGACGGGCAGGCCTAGCGCAACGATTAACAACGATAGTAAGACGCCAGGTAAGTCAGACCCAATCTCACTGACAATGACGAAGAGTGCCCCTAAAATGGCAATCAATGGCGTCAGTGGAAACCAAGGCGTGGAGAAAGGCCGCGGTTGTCCTGCTTGACGATGACGCAGCAAGAAGACCCCGATGAAAGTTGCCACATAGAAGCAATAGACGGTGAAAATACACAGGTCTGATAACCGATCGGGATTAAAGAAGAGAATCAGGATGCTGGCATAAGCCAAAATAACGGCTGTGGCGATAATTGGTTCGTGTGACTTTGGATTTAAGTAACGAAGCTGTTTGGAGAATGGAAGTTGGTGACGGTCAGCCATGGCGTAGACGATTCGTGGAAAGGTCATGATTTTGCCATTCAGACAGCCAACCATGGACACGATAATTCCGATATTCAGTAATCGACCACCGATTGTGCCAAAGGCAGCCTGGGCAAAGTATAGGGTGGTTTGTTGGCCGAGTTTGTGAATGGTTTCGGCGGGGACGAAGTGTAAAATCCCGTAGGTGACTAGCGTATAAGCGACCAAGACTAGTGAGATACCTAAGATGATGGCCCGGGGTAGCATTTTTTGCGGTTCTTTGATTTCGCCGCCCAAATTTGCGACTAAGATCCAACCATCATAGGCGAATAAAGTAGCTAAAACGGCGACACCAAAAGTGCCATTACTTTGACTGACCGATTGTAAAGTTTGCCCAAAAGCGGCTTGATTACCGAAGAACAACCCAAAGATAATGATGGCGATAATGGGTAAGAGCTTGCCCAAGGTTGTCACCATCTGAAAGGCCGCACCCCAGCGATTTTCAAACATATTTAAAATTCCGATTAAGACGATGACGCCAATTGAAAGTGGCGCTTGCCATTGGCTGGATAAATTGAAAAAGCCAACGAGTAAAATACCAAGATAAGCCCCAATGGAAGCAATAATTGCCGGCCCATAGATGACGACTTGCATCCAGCCGGATAAGAAGCCCCACAGCTTACCATAGATGGCTTCCATATAGACGTAAAGACCGCCTGTATGAGGCATTTGTGCCCCAACTTCAGCAATCGTTAGGCCAGCGGTTAACGTGATGAGGCCACCTAGTAGCCAAGCTAACAAGGCATTAGTAGTGGAGCCAGCACTGTCTAGAACGGATGACTGTTTGAAAAAAATCC
Source organism: Lactobacillus sp. CBA3606 (assembly GCF_002970935.1). Classification (NCBI taxonomy): domain Bacteria; kingdom Bacillati; phylum Bacillota; class Bacilli; order Lactobacillales; family Lactobacillaceae; genus Lactiplantibacillus; species Lactiplantibacillus kimchii. Next base: position 2,305,186 of record NZ_CP027194.1, read on the forward strand.
CGGAACCAATAACGGTCCCGACAACTAAGGATAATGCGGACCAAAAGCCTAACGAACGGTTAAGCTTGGTCTTAGAGTTAGCAGCTTGCATGAAATGATAGCCTCGCTTTCGTTGAACAACCGGTGTAATTGAATGCATTTAGCATACCAAAAAAAAGTGATTATCGCAATTGGAAAAATGACGAATTTGCCCTTTTTTAGCCTTAATCACGAACTTATTAACTGATTGAAAGAATAAAAGTTCGACAAAATCACTTTTTGATATTTAGATAGCACTAAAATGTTCGCTTTTTATAATTATCCTAATGGCTGACGGCGACTGGCGATTTTGGCAGGGCTGATGAAGTCGAGTATAATGCTAGCATATGAGAGCGAGGAACGCAGAATGGTTATTGCAATTGTGACGATCCTGACACTGACCAGTGTTGGGTTATTTGGGCTGTTAGTCGTAACGGCTCATCGGCGCCAGGTGAAGTTAAGTGGTCGTGAATTTGGTATCGGGATAGGTATCGGAGCGGTGACTGACTTTTTGGATACGTTGGGGATTGGGAGCTTTGTGACGACGACAGCTATTTTTCAGGCGACTCATTATCTAAAAGATGAACGCAAGTTACCGGGGACCCTGAATACGGGACATGCCATTCCAACAGCCGTTGAGGCGCTGTTCTTCGTAACGACAGTTAAGGTTGAGGCTTGGACCTTAATCAGTCTGGTCTTAGCCGCCGCGATTGGTGCGGTACTAGGAAGTGAAGTAATGGTCAAGCTCAATCAACGCCGAATTCAGCTCATCATGGCGGGGGCCTTGGTCGTGACGGCAATCTTGATGGCGGCTAAGTTAGCCGGGTGGATTAGTCTCTTGGGGATTGCCAATCATGCGACTAGTTTACGTGGCTGGCCATTGGCAATTGGGATTGTTGGTAATTTTATTTTGGGATTATTGATGTCTGCTGGGGTTGGTCTATACGCCCCTTGCATGGTGATGGTGTATTTTCTAGGTTTGACGCCGATTGCTGCTTTTCCGATTATGATGTTGTCATGTGCGTTGCTCATGCCGAGTTCAGCCTTGAACTTTATTCGCCGTGACCGCGTGGATTATCGGGGCTTGTTTGGGATTATTTTGGGCGGCATTATCGGCGTTGTTTTAGCTGCAACTGTCGTTAAATCATTATCACTGACAGCTATTAGCTGGCTGATTGTGTGTGTGAGTCTTTGGACGGCGCAGTCATTATGGCGGGCGGTGGTTCGAACCCGTAGTGGGATGTCAACGAATTAAGGTTAAGCTAAAAGGCGGCTGTGACACAACTAGCCTTTGAAAAGTGAAAATGGACGTCCAACCGGGTTTTGGTTGGACGTCCATTTTTGATTGTATCGCTAGCTTAGGCTGGTGTGACTTCGTAATGTGCATACCGTTGGGCGTCAACTGGCGTTAATTCTACCGTCAATTGCGTCCCATCAGCTAAATAATCTGTCTTTAAAATGTTGGCGTGGTCATTCAAGTAGGCCACGACTTCACCGTCATTAAATGGAATCAGTAAAGTTTTGGTGACAAAGTTCTTGAAAACTTGCGCCTTGATAATCTGGGTCAAAAGTTGTAGCGATTTTTCATCCTTGGCCGCATAGATGAGTTGATCATCTTGCTGCGTGGGATAGGTCGCTTCGGTTAAGTCGGCTTTATTATAGGCATAAATCATTGGGACGTCATGCACGCCAATCGCCTTTAAGGTCGCTTCTGTGGTAGCCATCATTTCCTTGTAATGTGGATCCGAATAGTCGATTACTTGAATCAGTAAGTCGGCATTGGCGGCTTCTGACAAGGTTGACCGGAACGCATTAATTAAGTTATGTGGCAAGTTGCTAACAAAACCAACAGTATCACTTAAAAGCAACTGTTTGTTATCTGGAAAAGTTAACTGGCGAATACTGGTATCCAAGGTGGCAAATAGCATGTCTTTTTCAAAGACTTGCTTGTCATCACCTTTACCAAATAACCGGACCAAACCGTTCATGGTCGTTGACTTACCAGCATTGGTATAGCCAACTAAAGCGACGTTCGGCAGATTGGCCTTATCCCGTTGAGACCGGCGAACTTCTTCGTCCTTGTTCAATTCCTTTAGTTCATGCTTAGCATGGCTAATACGGTCTTGAATCGTCCGGCGATTTAATTCCAGTTGGGTTTCACCAGAACCACGGTTGGTATAGCCACCGCCACCACCAGCAGCGGCCCCGGCCTGTTGGTCAAGTCGGTTGGCAATACTGGTTCGTAAGCGCGGCAATTGATATTGGAGTTGGGCGATTTTTACTTGGAGCTGAGCTTCTTTACTACGAGCTCGATTCCCGAAAATCTCTAAAATAAGACCAGTCCGGTCGATGATTTGGAGCCCGGTTTCAGTTTCTAAGTTACGAACCTGACTAGGGGTTAAATCAGCGTTGACGACCATGACGTTTAATTCCTTGGCTTCAGCGATTTCTTTGATTTCAACCACTTTACCTTTACCGAAATAGGTTGCGCGGTTCGGTTTTTCTAAATTCTGATCGATGCGTAAAGCAGTCTGCATATTGTTTGCTTCAACTAAGGCTTCCAACTCAGACATCGCATAGTCATAATTGGTCATGGTTTTACCCATGCCGGCAATAATGACGGGTTGTACGATTGGTTCGGACATTCAATCACACTCCTGACGTGTTATAGTTACATCAAGTATAACATGCCTAATCAAAATATTAGCGATTAGCGAATTAGGGAAGTGATAAGTTTGGGGTATGTGTTAGATTTACGGCAAAAGGTGGGGCATCGGCCATTAGTCGTGGTCGGTGCCGCCATCATGGCGCAAAATGTAGCGGGACAATTGTTACTGGTACATCGTACAGATAATCAGTGTTGGGGATTGCCGGCTGGCTCGACCGAACCGGGGGAAGCAGTCACGACGACTGCTCGCCGTGAATTACAAGAAGAAACTGGGCTCACCGTTGAGACATTAACGTTAATGACGGTTTTTAGCGGGCCAAAAATGCACTACGTCTATCCGAATGGCGATGTGATTGATAGTGTCACGGTCTTATATCGTGGGCTGGTGACGGATGGAAAATTAATAACGCAACCCAATGAAACGGATGCGGCCACTTTTTTTGCTCCGACGGCATTACCGGCACCACTAACCCCGTTAACCGCTTGGATGTTACAGAATCTACCGGATTGACTGTGTTAATTAAATTTGCTATATTAAAAGGACTAATTAAACAGAACTGTCACCGGACAGCGTCGAACTAACTTCCTTAGGTCATTGCGGAGGTTAGGCGGCGCTGTCTTTTTAGTTGAGGAGGAAATTTAGAATGACTTGGATTTATTTAATCATTGCTGGTATTTTTGAAGTTGTGTGGGCGACGATGATGAAGTTAAGTGACGGGTTTAGTCAAATTGGCTATGCCGTTGCGACGATTATTGGGATGATTTTAAGTTTCGGCTTTTTAGCGCTAGCCACGAAACACTTACCGTTGAGTATTGCGTATCCAATCTGGACGGGGATTGGCGCAGTTGGCGCAATTCTGGTTGGCGTCGTCATATTTAAAGATCAGATTGCACCGCTAACATGGGTGTTTATTGCCATGTTGGTGATTGGAATTGTCGGGATTAAGGTTACTAGTTAAGAGTGTCAGCAAAGCCGGTTAGCCACCGAGCATAGCCTAGCTGGTGATTTGATGCGGGTTTAGCATCAGATGACTAGCGTAGCTAAGCGGAGGTTGCTGGCTTTGCTGGCACGTTTCGAATAGACAAGGGGATCCGGTTAGCCACCGAGCATAGCCTAGCTAGTGATTTGATGCAGGTTTAGCATCAGATGACTAGCGTAGCTAAGCGGAGGTTGCTGGCTTTGCTGGCACGTTTCGACGATATTGATACAAAAAACAGCCACTACCAGAAGTGTCAAAACTTCTGGTAGTGGCTGTTTGGCAGCAATCATTGAGCGGGGGACGAAATGTCGTCCCAACTTTTTGGCAACTTGCTTAAATTAAGTCTTCAGCGTAGTTGACCACGTGAATCTGGTCACCCTCCACGTCTAGGCGAGTGACGCTCCCATTTTTAGGACCAGTTGTGATATCCATATCAGGGGCAAAATGAGCCACAATGCTACGAATTGTCGTGCCATGTGAGACTAACAAGATTTTTTCATGATGATCATGATGGGCTTTTAGATAATCAAAGCCTTGGTTGACCCGCGCCCAATAGCGAGCTTCGTCTTCGGCTTCGTGAAAGGGATCGATTGTCCGCATTAAGTCGCGGGTTTTGTCGATTGGCAGGTAAGCCAATAGTTCATGTAAACTAGTGACGCCATAGTCTTTGCCGACGAGTGACCACGTCCGACTAGAATCATCGCCTTCAAAATAGCCATAAAAGACTTCGCGAAAATTGGCGAGGGTGGTGACGGTCGGCTGCTTTGTTGGTGCGGCGGCCATGATTAAGTTAGCAGTATCAATTGCGCGTTTAGAGTCACTGGCGTAATAATGGGCAAAATTAACAGGTGCTAAAGCCTGGCCAACTTGGGTCGCCATCGCTTGGCCGCGTTCGGTTAAAGGCGAATCCGACCAACCTTGCATCCGATTGAATACATTAAAATAAGTCTGGCCGTGGCGCACCAAATAAATCGAAAATTGTGACATTACACTACTCCTTCGTTAGTTGAGCTGGTCCTTTTTTCCAAAGTAATCAACGTGAATCGTATCATCGCTAATGGTGAATTTCGTGACACTACCGTTTTGAGGGCGATCTGGTGAGGTTAGGTGTCCATATTTAGCGGCCATGCTAAAGATGGTATTACCGTGGCTAACTAATAACACCTGATCGCCGTCATGGTGGGTGGCCCGTAGTCGGGCAATGCCACCGTTAACGCGGGTCCAAAACTCGGCGTTATCTTCAGCTTGGTGGAAAGGATCAGCCGCCTTAGCGAAGTCCTTGGCTTTTTCAATGCCATACTTCTCAATAATTGCAGATAGGGTCGGTGCTTGATGGGGCGCACCAATCATGTACCAGGTCTGCGAAGTATCATCACCTTCAAAGTAACCGTAGAAGGCTTCGCGAAAAGCTGGCATCGGGGTAACGGCAAGTGAAGCATTACCGCTACTAGGCAAAATTAAGTTGGCGGTTGTCATGGCACGTGACATGTCACTGGCGTAAGCCGCATCAAAATGAATACCCGCTAATAATTGACCGGCTTTTTTAGCATCAGCCTCACCAACGGCTGTTAGTGGCGAATCACACCAGCCTTGCATACGGCGATATTTATTAAAGTAAGTTTGACCGTGACGAATCATATAAACAGAAAAAGTAGACATGTCTAAACTCCTCAATCCTCATTTTTCGGGCTAAAAGCCCCGTTAGTTCATTCTAGCATATTAGTTGACAGTCGCTAAGGCTTGTCGGATAAGTGGCGCCGCTTGCTTGCTCCCCGTAAAGATTAACCGATCCCCATACTGAATTGTGGTACTACCATTGGGCACGATGACGCGGCGATTGCGGATCACCTGACTAATGGTAATATCTTTAGCAAATTGGAGATTCTTAATCTGAACATTGGTGTATAAGCGGTTGGCGACACGGACTTCGTAAATACTATTCTCAGTATCGCGTAACATCAACAAGGTCGATGGTGATTCGATGAGTGACCGGAGTAATGTAATGTTAGCTTCCGGGGTGTTGTAAACTTCAACGCCCAAGTCGCGTAGTTCGTCTTCATGTTCATTCAATACGTTACGGTCTTCAAAGCGAACGATAATCCGGCGAACACCATACGTATTAGCTGCTTTGGCCAACTCATAGTTCCGTTCGGCATCAATATGACCGAGCACTAAAATGTCGGTATCAAAGACGCCTTGCGCTTCAAGTTCTTCGGCGGTAAAGTTCTCCAGCAGTTGAACGGGGGCTTGGGCATGATAGGTCTTGTAATTTTGCGGATGATTGGTAAACATTTGTACATCGTACCAGCCTTTACGTAATTGTTGGGCGACCGGCACGGTACTGAGATTGGCACCGATAAAATGGACCGATGTCTTGACCAAATCTTCTTTTTCAGCGGAATAAAATTTATTAAAAATTAATGGTGAGACGACACAAGTTAATAGGGCGGCCAACAGGAATGCCCCGGATTGGTCGGTCGTAATCGTCTTCATTGACTTGGCAACCCGTAAAATAGCTAAGACCATTGTCATGGTGGTGGCAGTTAGTGCGGTTCCGGCCAAGGCATTGGCTTGTTTGAAGCGTAGTTTTAGGACCCAGTAACCACCGAGCTTCGCAATCATATAGGCGAAGAAAAACAATGGAATCAGCAGTAGCGTCTTCCCACTCGTTAGTAAAGTACGCAAATTTAGGTCGACACCCGTGGAAATAAAGAAGATCGGAATAAAAAAGCCATAACCAATCGAGTCAAGTCGTTCGCGAGTACTTTCATTTGGTTGCAGTAATTTAAGGACAATCCCGGCGACGAAAGCGCCTAAAATATTTTCAGCGCCCACAGATTCCGCAACGGTGACCATGGTGACGATTAAGAAAAAGGCCAGCCGGATATCCAATTGAGTGGTTGATTTATTGATATTTTGATAAAAATGGAAAAAAGGTTTAAACCGCAAAAGTAAAACTGCGGCGACGGCTAAAATTAATAATAAGAGCCATAAACTTTGAGAATTACTCCCAAAAATAGAGGCGTACAAAGTCAGGCCCATCATCGGGATCAATTCCCCAAAGACAGAAATTAGGAGGATTGTTTGCCCGAAGGCTTTACTGAGCAGTTCCTTTTCTTTGAGCGCTGCAATGACGATGCCTAAAGAAATCGTGGCAAATAAAATTGTCGCTAGCCCAAAATCGCTGAACAAGCCGGTGACTTTGAAAGTGGCTGCTAGTAATAATGATAAAATCAAGACTGTACTATAGGCATAGACCGATAGCCGAACTGGGGAATACTTTGGTAAACTCCCGGCTTGTTTTTGTTCCAATGGTGTTAGTGCGGCGCGCCGTTTTTTAAATAAGCTGAAATCAATTTCGAGCCCACTTAAGAATAATAAGACAATGACGCCAATCGTGGATAATTGAGAAATTGACGTATTCATTGAGACCAGATTGAATAGGCTGGGACCGAGAATAATCCCAACAATAATTTCCATAACGGCGGTTGGCAAGCTATTGATTTTGAATTTTGCCATCACCAATGGGATGAGTAATGCGGCAAATAAAATAATGACTAATGATACTTGATCCATATTAATTCCTCAATTCATTAATAAACTTTAAGTTGATTATCTTCGAAACCCCAGAAAGCTTCATTTAAGTTGGGGTCGGTAAAGACTTTTAATAATTGGGCGATTCCAGGCGCTAACTTGGCGGTTGCCAGAGTAGTCAATGGGTGCCAACTGATGGCGCCCTCATAGGACCCAGCGAGGAGGTTGCCAGTGTAATCGGTGGTCGTGTACAGTGTCCCTAAAGACACATCACCAGCGGCATTTTCAACCCAGGTAACGGTCCCTACGAGTTTTAGGTGTGATACTGTGAGACCCGTCTCTTCACGAACCTCACGCTGCATGGCGGTGACTTGGCTTTCGCCGGGGTCAACATGTCCACCTGGTAAAGTTAACCCGGGCCATTGTGAATCGATTTTATTTTCAACAACGACTTCATGGGTGACGGGATTCATGATTAAGCACATGTTAACGAGTTCCGCCCGCACGGTGCGATCGTGATGTTCATGTGTCGCTTTTGTTAATAACCACTCGCTAGCTTTGCCGTTGATACTAGTGATAAAGAGGGATTTTGCGGCATAGTAGTCCGGTACCGCTGCAGCTTTAGTCCGCACCGCAGTATATTTACGACTATCCGTACGATGGGCGTTCAAATAATCCCGAAAATTAATCAAGCGCTGATATTGCGTGGCGTCAGTGAAAAAAATCAACTGAAAGGCCTGCCCCTGAATGGTTAGCTGATAAGTCTGGGGCTGATTAGGCACTGGTGTCGCAGCTAAAGCCTTAGTAGCGGCCGTCATGTCGGTTACCAGAAGCGCAATATCAATAATTGGTTGTGCCGGAATGGTTGGAATTGCGGTACTACCAACGTGACTGCTGGCTTTGAACCAAGGTGATAGCGATTGTTTTAATTGTTGCTGAAAATTGGTCGCCGCAGTTTGCCAACTAGGTCGGTAAGCGACGAATTGCCTCGTTTGCATGCGTGCAACACCTCCAAAATATTATAATCCTATGAAAGGATACACTTTTTGTAAATATTTTGAAAGGATTTACCTAGGGTATAGCTTGAGTCACACTGTAAAAATTTAATACTGAAGTTGGATGGAGAATAAAAAAAGTTGCTGCAAGAATTGACAACATCTTGCAACAACTGTCTGGCATCAATCATCAAATGGATTGAAATACGTTCTGAAAGTTAAGGTTTATTTTCTAATTAAGTTAGATGGATGCGCGTCGTCGCAGGGTTTTGAATAAGGTAATCCCAATCGCTGGAATTAAAGCACAAGCGAGAATTCCTAAGAAGAATAGTGATAGATGCGCCTGCACAAAGCTGATGGAACCAAAGAAATAACCTAGTGAACAGCCAACGGTTACCCACAGGCCAACACCGACTAGATTCCAAATGGCGAACGCTTTTTTAGGCATTTTAGCCGAACCAGCCATTAGTGGGACGAACGTGCGAATTAAAGGAACGAACCGGCCTAACATAACGGCGCGGGACCCATACTTCGCAAAGAATGTTTGGGCTAGTCGTTGTTTGTCAGCTGGCAAATGGCGTTGTAGCCACGGCCATTGAATGAGATGATGACCGATTTCAAAATTAACTGTATCACCGATTACCGCTGCAAAGAAGAAGACTGGTACTAAAATTTGAATGTTTAAAGTGGTGTGGGTCGCAGCCATCGTACTGGCTAAAAAGATTAACGATTCGCCGGGTAAAAATGGAAAGACCACCATCCCAGTTTCTAGGAAGATGACCGCAAATAGCGTGATATAACTCCAGTTGCCCAACGTGACTAATAGGGGACCGATGAATTGTTCTAAATGGGTTAAAATCTCGATTAGATTGGTCAAAGGCATCACCTCCAATAAAGTTATATCTATTTTAGTCGCTTCAAAGATGAAATGCTAGTGTAAGCGTTAACACTTTGGCTAATTTAACTGAATCATAACTTCGATAATGGAATGTTTATACTTTAACCACATTAATTGTGGAAATTCAGGCAACTGGTGGGTTATTGATTGAGTCATGGCCGGGATAGTGCTAAACTTATTCATCGATATTTAGGAATGGAGGACTCTGATGGCAAAGTCAATTAAAGCTTCAGAACAACAGCATCTGGACCACGTTGTGGCAAAGATTCGAATCGCCGAGGACCAACAAAGTCATACCATTGAACGGTCCGAACACGATCAGGCTGATATTAAGCAAAACTTTTATAATGATGTCAATATTAAGACTGATAGTTATGAAGGCATGATGGAAACCGGGTTGTCAGTTCGGCAGCAACAACAAATGTTGGATGAGCGCCAAAATAGTTGGCAACATGCGACTAAACAGTTGTCCACGCTGAAAAAGTTAGAAAAAAATGCGTATTTTGCGCGATTGGATTTTCATGAAGCGGGTGAACCAGCCACTGAAACCATCTACATTGGCTTGAGCTCTTTTTCCGATACGCCGGATCATTTCTTGATTTATGACTGGCGGGCTCCAATTTCCAGTATTTATTACGATGGTGGTTTAGGACAAGTTACTTACCAAACACCGGATGGGTTACAGCAAGTTGATGTGCAATTAAAACGCCAATTAATGGTGGCTGATGGTCAGATTGTCACTGTCTATGATACGGAAGAAGCCGTGGGAGATTCGATGCTCCTTGAAGTGTTGGATGAAAAATCTGATGTTAAGATGAAGAGCATCGTCACGACGATTCAAAAAGAACAAAATACGATTATTCGTGATACGAGTTCCGATTTACTCTTCGTGCAAGGGGCGGCCGGTTCTGGGAAAACTTCATCCGTGCTGCAACGAGTGGCTTACTTGCTTTATCGGTATCGTGGCAAGCTGAATGCGGGCCAAGTTATTTTGTTTTCACCAAATCAATTATTTAATGATTATATCAATCAGGTGTTGCCAGAATTAGGCGAACAAAACATGGTCCAGATGACATATTATCAGTACGCGTCATATCGATTACCACAGATGCAAGTCGAAACATTACAACAACGATTTGAAACTGAAAATACGGCGACGATGGCTAAAATCACTAAATTAGAAGGTAGCTTAGCCTTCTTTAAAGCGGTGACTACCTATGGCCGTCATTTGGAACGTGCCGATATGCGGTTCCGGAATATCACATTGAATGACGACGTGATTATTCCACGGGCTAAAATCAAAGAAATTTATTATTCATTTAATGAAAACTATCATTTAGGGAATCGGTTATCAGCGACTAAGGAAGCACTCATTAAGATTTTGAATCGAAAAGTTCAATCTGAAATGCGGACCAAATGGGTTGAAGAAACGGTTCAAGATTTGTCGCGTGAAGAACAAAATGAATTATATGGCAATCAACCACGAGAATTTAAAAACGGGGATGAAGAGTTTAACTTTTTAGCCCGTAAGATTGTCATGCAACGGTTGGGACAAGCACGTACGCAAATCGTCCGTAACCGATTTTTAAGTATTAACATGCAATATGCCCACTTTTTGCGGCAAGTTCCTGAAATCTTAGATCTGACCCAATATGACATCACCCCTGCCGAATGGGAGGCTGCGGTGGTTCGTAAGCTGGCTGAAGTTAAAGAACGGCATATCTCGTTGACGACTGTTTCGGCGTATATGTACTTGCATGATTTAATGACTGGAAAAAAAGGGCAACGGGATATTCGGTTTGTCTTTTTAGATGAAATTCAAGATTACAATGCGTTTCAGTTGGCGTTCTTGCAATTTAGTTTTCCACAGGCTCGGTTTACCATGCTCGGTGATTTGAATCAGGCTATCTTTACTAAGGAAAATAGCCATACCTTGATTGGCGAGTTGGAAACGTTGTTCGATCCAGAAAAAACGCGAGTCGTTCAATTAACGAAGTCGTATCGGTCGACGCAACAAATCACTGATTTCACGAAAGAAATCTTAGTGAACGGGGAAGCTGTCACGGCCTTTGATCGCCAAGGTGACTTGCCTAATCTAGCGGTTACTGCAAACTTTGAGCAAGCAGTTGATCAAGTTGTGCAACAACTGGCCGCTAACGAGTCCGATCGGGATACAACGGCTATTATTGGGAAAACGCTGGCGGAATGTGAACAACTCACCACGGCCTTAAAGGCGCGCGGTGAGCATGTGACGTTAATTCGCACCGAAAATCAACGACTGGCGCCGGGCGTCATTGTAGTGCCATCGTTCTTAGCTAAGGGCTTGGAATTTGATGCGGTCATTGTGTGGAATGTGAATGCTGAAAACTATCAACGTGAAGATGAACGACAGTTGCTGTATACGATTTGTTCACGGGCCATGCATGAATTGACGATTGTCGCAATTGGGGCGCTTTCACCACTGTTAGCACGCGTGGATGCGCAACTTTATACGATGGCTGCCATTAAAGTGGAAAAATAACTGTTGTTTTCTGAAAATTAGTATTATCGACTTCAAATAAATTTGTGTGTATTAATAGATCGACACGGTGACCATTGAACGGCCACTGTGCCGATTTTTTAGTTTGAGTGATTTAAGCTAAGGTTAACGTTGGAACCGACCAGTTTTCTGGGAGTTCAGTGGTCGCTTTGCTACTAAGTGGTCGTGTCACGGCACCATTGCCCGGATTGTTGCGACCTTTTATTGCACAACCATTGGCTCGTCGAGAGTTAACGTCAGTTGCGACTGATTTTTAAAAGGAATTTATGCTATAATCAACCCATTAATTTAGTAATGGTGGCCGACAGATGATGGAAGAACAATTGAATTATTACCGCTTCTCACGGGCGCAATGGCAACAATTTTATCGGGATGGTCATGTGCCCCTCACAGCGGAAAATTTACACGAAATTAAAGCGTTTAATGATCAAATTAGTTTACAAGACGTGCAAGAGATTTACTTGCCGGTGGCCCATTTATTGCAGGCCAAGTTCGAGCATTATTTATCCTGGCGTGAGACGGAGTCCGTCTTTTTGCACCGGCAAAATAAACAATCACCGTTCATTATTGGCGTTTCTGGGAGTGTGGCTGTGGGTAAGACGACCACTGCACGGCTGTTAGAAATTCTATTTAAATATTTATATCCGGATCGACGGACGCAATTGATTACGACGGATGGTTTTTTATATCCGAATGCTGAGTTGAAACAAAAACAGTTAATGGAACGCAAAGGGTTTCCGGAGAGCTATGATATGCCACGGCTGATTCAGTTTTTAAATGACGTCAAAAGTGGGCAACCATTGGCGAAATCGCCGGTATATTCGCATCAGACTTATGATATTGTGCCGAATCGCTACCATGTGATAACGCACCCTGATATTTTGATTGTCGAAGGAATCAATGTGTTACAGTTGCCGACTAATCAGCATATTTATATTAGTGATTTCACTGATTTTTCGGTGTATGTGGATGCGGATGCCGATTTAGTGGAGACCTGGTACTTAGATCGGTTTGAGGCCTTAATGAAAACTGCTTTTCAAGATCCTAAAAATTATTTCTATCCGTGGGCGATTGGTAGTCATGCAGACGCAATGGCCATGGCGAAACGTGTTTGGCGAGATGTGGATCTGAAAAACTTGAATGATTATATCCTCCCAACTCGGAATCGTGCGGATTTGATTTTACACAAGGTCGCTCAGCATCGGATTGATACGATCTACTTTAGGAAGTATTAAACTGATTAAGAAATTTCTCATAGTTATTGACCGAACGTTTAGAAATCAGTATGATAGAGCTATTGAACAACAATTAATCCAAAGGAGTGAACAACTTGGCAAAAACGGACACCGCGTCATTCGACTCAATTTTAGTGTTGGATTTTGGGAGTCAATATAATCAATTGATTACCCGGCGCATTCGTGATTTCGGCGTTTATTCGGAACTATTACCGAATACAATTACTGCCGACGAAATCAAAGCCCGCCACCCGAAGGGGATTGTCTTTTCCGGTGGCCCCAATAGTGTTTACGATGATGGCGCCTTTCGGGTTGATCCTGAAATCTTTAAGTTGGGCATTCCAATTTTAGGGATTTGTTATGGGATGCAACTGATGACTTACTCACTGGCTGGTGGGAAAGTCGAATCAGCTAACAACCGTGAATATGGGAAAGCTAATATCACCGTCACTAGTGATAACGCAACTTTATTTAAAGCTACGCCAACTGAACAATCTGTCTGGATGAGCCATGGTGACTTAGTGACGCAAGCACCAGATGGATTTGAGGTAGTTGCCACTTCGAAGAACTGTCCAATTGCGGCGATTCAAAATGTTGACCAGAAGATGTATGGCATTCAATTCCATGCGGAAGTTCGGAATACGGACTATGGGAACGACATTTTGCGTCACTTTACGTTTGACGTTTGTGAAGCAACGGCGAACTGGTCAATGGACGATTTCATCGATATGCAGATTGACAAGATTCGCGCCCAAGTTGGCGATAAGAAAGTTTTACTCGGTTTATCTGGTGGCGTGGACTCCAGTGTCGTGGGTGTCTTATTGCATAAAGCCATCGGGACCCAGTTAACGAGTATTTTCGTGGATCATGGCTTATTGCGTAAGGGTGAAGCTGACCAAGTTATGGCGAGTTTGGAAGGTAAATTTGGCTTAAACATCATCAAAGTGGATGCCAAAGACCGTTTCATGAGCAAGCTAGCAGGTGTTAGTGATCCTGAAAAGAAACGTAAGATTATTGGTAATGAATTTATCCAAGTCTTTGATGAAGAAGCTACGAAGTTAAATGGGATGGAATTCTTAGCGCAAGGGACGTTGTACACGGATGTCATTGAAAGTGGCACGTCAACGGCACAAACGATTAAGTCGCATCATAACGTCGGTGGTTTACCAGACGACATGCAATTTAAGTTGATCGAACCTTTACGGACTTTGTTTAAAGACGAAGCACGTGAATTGGGCGAAAAGCTAGGGATGCCTTCTGCATTAGTTTGGCGCCAACCATTCCCAGGTCCTGGTTTGGGGATTCGGGTGATTGGTGAAATTACTGAAGCTAAGCTTGAAATCGTACGTGATAGTGATTACATTCTCCGTGATGAAATCAAGAAAGCCGGCTTAGATCGAGAAATCTGGCAATACTTTACTGTGTTACCAGGGATTAAGAGCGTCGGTGTCATGGGTGATGGTCGGACCTACGACTATACAGTCGGTATTCGGGCGGTAACCTCGATTGATGGGATGACTGCGGACTTTGCCCGCATTCCTTGGGATATCTTACAGAAGATTTCGGTGCGTATCGTCAATGAAGTCGATCACGTGAACCGCATCGTGTATGATGTGACGAGTAAGCCACCTTCGACAATTGAGTGGGAATAGTAGAAGCTAAGATATAAATACCGTTATACCGGCGTTTCTTGACTCTTTTCTTCTGTATTTCCCGTTGCTGGCACCGAAATGGCACCAGTAATGTGTTTCTTGCCCGTAAACTGATTACGAGTGGGGACAACGACTGAATGATCCGCCGGAGTGAAATCAACTAGACCATTAAGGTGTTGTGCTGTCTCAAAGTTACTATTTGGATATAGATGTCCATAAGTTCCTAAAGTTGTTTGAATGTCTTCATGTCCCAAACGTTCCTTAATAATTAATGGGTTTTCCCCAATACTAATTAACAAGGAAGCATGAGAATGTCGAAGCGCGTGGACACGAATTCGATGAACATTCGCGGCCTTAGAATAGACGTTGATTACTTGAGACAGTGATCCGCGAGTAGTTGGCACACCATTGTATGAAAGCACAAAATCTGTTTTAACTTCAGACGCTTGAATCTCTTTCCACTCGGAGAGATATTCAAGTGTCTTTTTGTCTAACGGAACTGTCCGAGCACTGGCGCGAGTTTTGGGTGAAGTAAATTCATAGTTAAACGCATTTAAATAATAAAGTGTTTTGTTGATCCGGATCGTACCGGCTTTAAAATCAACGTCTTCCCACTGAAGAGCGGTTGCTTCACCGATGCGGGCACCGGTCATAAATAGAAGCCAAATTGTGGTGAAATTGAAACGCTGATAGTAGTCATTAAGATCCATTAAGGAAATAACTTTCTCAAACTCGGCTTTAGTCCAGAAATCGACTTTCTTCTTTTCCTTCTTTAAATTGCCAACAATTTTTGTTGGATTCTCTTCACAGAATCCTAGTACAATTGCACGATCAAAAACCAAAGATAACAAGCATTGAACTAGGCGGGTGTATGAATTACTTACTTGACTCTTCATCATGATTTGCCATTTCTGTATGTCCACCGGCGTAATTTTGTTAATGAAATACTTGTTAAATCCTTTGAATTGCTTTCGAAAGACGCTAACGCGACTGTCAAAAGTAGCCTTTTTGACATGACCTTCATACCAAGGAATAAAGAATTGCTGGCAGAAGTCACCAAAGGTAATCTGATCTGTTGAACCTTCTTTAACCCCATTCGCCATTAAATCACGATAAGCAGTCTTTGCTTCACGCATTGTTTTAAATCCGCTACGGCGTTTTTGGACACGTTTACCAGTTCGTTCATCCACACCAATGTTGGCACGGAAATAATAGGTGCCGTCTTTTGCTTTTTTTATTACTTCGGTTGTCTTTGTCATTATGATTGCTCCTCTGACGCAGATGCACCGATTTTAGCTAACTCTGAAAGAGTTCGCGCATTGAGCGTAAGACCTAATACTTCTTCAACCGCAGTTACTGGAACGCGGCCTAGCTTTGGTGACTCGTAATATGGACAGCCTTTCTGGACCATTAACAGCTTTGCACGTCTGATAATGTCTTTAGAAGCCCAAGGTCCATATCCTAAAGCCACAAGTTCATGTTTAGTCATAGTGACAACGTGAACCATAATTAGCCTCCTTTCGCTGGAAGCTAGACCGTATATCTTAGCTTCCATATTAACAGGATTGGGGAATAAGTGCAGCTCAATTGTGTCGGAAAACTTGCTACCCAGTTCCGTCACTAACGGACATAGGAATTTCACCTCTCCTGCTTACGTGGGAGCCTCGCGGAAGTATCATTATTGACTTAACTTGTACGATCATCAGTTAAAAATCGTAATCAAAGTGTGGGAGGCGCTCGCACTTCTGGTCATGGCGTCCGCAGATCAACAGTTCAAGTAAAGTCAGAAAGTCAGGGTAGCAATATTCAGTTTTCAAAGGACTCACAGGTGTTATTGCCTGCTCACTATATACATACAGATAAAAATAGAAAATGAAACCCAAAAAGCAAACTAATCGAAAAAAGATTAGCTGAAATAATGCTTGACGTTTACATAGATATAGGTCTATATTGTAGATATAGATACGTGTCTATATTTGTGAGGGGAGAACGTCAATGGATTATCAAAATTATGTGCTAATGCTAAAAGCAATGGCTGACCCTAATCGTCTCAAAATCATTGATTTACTTTCCTGCGGTTCGCTTTGTGCCTGTGATATTTTAGAACATTTTGATTTTTCACAACCAACGTTATCGCACCACATGAAAGTTTTACAAAATGCTGGGATCGTCACGGCACGTAAAGAGGGTAAGTGGCAGCATTATACATTGCAGGCTGAATTTACGGCTAAATTTAGGCAAGGGACTGAACTACTTTTAGCCAGCAATGAAGAATGCGTTTGTCATGGTGACGATTGCATAGATCAGCAGACAAGTCATTCCAGAAAGGTTGTTATCACTAATGAAAAAAGTTGAATTATTTGAACCAGCGATGTGCTGTTCTACCGGGGTTTGTGGGCCAGCGGTCAATGAAGATCTATTAATGATCACTTCAGCGTTTGACGCGTTACAAGGTGTTTCCAGCGTTGAAGCCGACCGGTATAATCTTAGCAATAATCCAGATGTCTTTAGTCAGCGGGCCGATATTCTAGCTGCAATCAAGGATGATGCCGATGCAACATTGCCGATCACTGTTGTCGACGGCAAAATTGTTAAAACCGGCGCTTACCCAACAATTGATGAGTTATCGGAATATACTGGTTTAGTTTTCGTGCCGGCTGATCAATCAAGCGGCTGTTGTGGTGGAAGTGGCTGCTGCTAATTTTTTGGTTGAAGCAAGAAATGGCACAGCCGTTTCTTTTAAATTATATATAGATGATTATCTATGTTAGGAGAATATATATGCGCGAATATCAACCACAAAATGCTAATTTAACTCATTATTTATTTTTCACTGGTAAAGGGGGCGTCGGTAAGACCACAACGGCTAGTGCCACCGCCATCAATCTAGCTGATAGCGGTCAGCAAGTGATGCTGGTCTCCACTGATCCAGCTAGTAATTTACAGGATGTATTTGATACTGATTTGACCAATAAACCCAAGGCAATCACCGGTGTGCCCGGTCTATTTGCCGCTAACTTTGATCCGGTGACTGCTGCCGGTGAATATCGGGAAAGCGTCGTTGGTCCTTACCGCGGCGTGTTACCGGATGCAGCAGTCAAAAATATGGAGGAACAGTTGTCTGGTTCATGTACGGTCGAGATCGCATCGTTTAATGAATTCGCTAAATTTTTAACTGATCCCGCTGTCGATCAGCGCTTTGATTATATTATTTTTGATACAGCGCCGACTGGTCATGCGTTGCGTATGCTGCAATTGCCCTCAGCTTGGAATAATTACTTGGCGGAAAATGATCGTGGGGCTTCATGCTTAGGCCAACTAGCCGGGATGGGCGACAAAAAAGCAATTTACGCCAAGGCTGTGGCTACTTTAAGTAATGGCGAATTGACCACCTTAATGTTAGTCACGCGTCCCCAAAAAGCATCATTACTGGAAGCGGCGCGGGCAGCCCAAGAATTAGCTGATATTGGCATGCAAAATCAACAATTAATTATTAATGGAACGTTGAAAACACCGACTGATCGTGCTTCCCATGCTATTTTTGAGCAGCAGCAGACTGATTTGCAACAGATGCCAGCAACATTACAGGCGTTGCCCCAAGCAGAAGTACCGTTACGAGCGTACAATGTTACTGGCCTAGATAAGTTAAGATTAGTTTTACAACCGGAACAACCAAGTTTAGCAACTTATCCGGCAATTACCAATCACTATCCTAATTTAGATACCATTGTTGCTGATTTAATTAAGACTAACAAAAAAATTATTTTCACCATGGGTAAAGGCGGCGTAGGTAAAACTACGGTGGCCGTGCAGATCACTAAAAAGCTGGTGGCCCAGCATAAAACCGTTCATTTAGCCACCACTGATCCGGCTGATCATCTTGATTTCTTTAACACAGATGATCCTGCAATCACCATCAGTCATATTGATGAACAGCAGGTACTTAAGGACTATCAAAATGAAGTGCTGACGACGGCGCGTCAAACCATGAAATCGGCCGATGTTGACTATGTGGCTGAGGATCTACGCTCACCATGTACGCAAGAAATTGCCGTTTTCCGCGCTTTTGCTAACATTGTCGCCCAAAATGATAGTGATGTTGTAGTCATCGATACGGCGCCAACCGGCCATACGCTACTGCTACTGGATTCGACTCAAAGCTATGCCAAAGAAGTCAAACGCACTGCCGGTGATGTGCCTCAAGCAATCGTTGATCTGTTACCGCGGCTACAAGATCCAGCGCAGACTGAAATTGTAATGGTGACTTTACCGGAAACAACGCCAGTTTATGAGTCGATGCGCTTGAATGATGATCTAGATCGGGCCCAAATTGCGCACACCTGGTGGTTGGTCAATCAAAGTATGCTGGCAACGGAAACAACGCATCCTTGTTTGCAGGCCCGGGCGCAAAATGAAGTTGAATGGATCGAAAAGGTTAAGCAGATTTCCAATGGTCATTTTGCAGTTGAACAATGGCAACCAGATTTTGAGCAGGCGTTATTAACGATTTAGCGTTATTAAAATTTGAAATAAAGGTATCAATTAATCAGGGTAGCAATACCCTGATTTTGGTAGTTGGGAGGAACCATGCAAGTCTTTTTCGCCGTTTTTATATTTTTACTGACATTATTATTTGTTATTTGGCAACCTAAGGGACTATCAATTGGCTGGACTGCGATTGGTGGTGCCGTTCTAGCACTATTATTCCGGGTGGTCACGTTTAAAGATGTTGGCACTGTCACCGGAATCGTTTGGAACGCGACTTTATCTTTCGTCGCAATTATTTTGATCTCACTAATTTTGGATGAGATTGGTTTTTTCGAGTGGGCTGCCTTACATATGGCGCGGCTAGCTAAAGGTAATGGCGTGCGCATGTTCATTCTGATCGCCGTTTTAGGTGCAATTGTCGCCGCCTTATTTGCTAACGATGGTGCAGCGTTGATTTTAACGCCGATCGTCTTGGCAATGGTCCGTGCGTTACATTTCGATGAAAAGCGGGTTTTCCCATTTATCATTGCTAGTGGCTTCATCGCTGATGCAACATCACTACCGTTAGTTGTCAGTAATCTAGTCAATATTGTATCAGCTGATTTCTTTGGTATCACATTTTCGGAGTATGCGCTACGGATGTGGCTACCGGGTCTTTTTTCATTAGTTGCTAGCATCGGTATTTTGTACTTATATTTTCGTAAGGCGTTACCTAAACACTATGATGCCAGCCAAGTTGCTGAACCAAAATCGGCGATCAAGGATCAACGATTATTTAAATTTTCTTGGGTCGTGCTGGCAGCGTTATTGATTGGTTACTTTAGCAGTAGCTTCCTAAATATTCCAGTTTCGATTATTGCTTTGACGATTGCCTTGATCTTTTTGCTAGTCGGTCAGCTAAGTCATCACGTCAATACCAAGGCCGTTATTAAAGGTGCACCGTGGAATATTGTTTTCTTCTCAATTGGAATGTACGTGGTGGTTTATGGCCTACAAAACGTTGGCTTAACGGCATTGCTTGCGGGAATCATTGCTAAAATGGCAACTGGTGGGCGTTTTGTCGCCACCATGGGCATGGGCTATATGGCTGCGTTCTTGTCGTCGGCCATGAATAACATGCCAACTGTGATGATCAATGCTTTATCGATCAAAGGGGCGAATGTCTCTGGCTTAATGCACCAAACCTTAGTTTATGCTAATATTATTGGTTCTGATCTAGGACCAAAAATTACGCCAATCGGTTCATTAGCAACTTTAGTTTGGCTACATGTTCTAGCGCAAAAGGACGTTAAGATTGCTTGGGGCACTTATTTTAAAATTGGTATCACGATCACGATTCCAGTTTTATTCATTACACTATGTGGTTTATGGTTATCGTTAAGTATCTTTGGTTAAGGAAGGATAGCTGATTATGATGCAAACTAAATATGAGCAACAGAATTCATTGGGTAATAGTCTAAACATAATCGATACTTTGGTGAAGCAAGTTGTAAGTGCAGAAATAGAAGCAATTTCTGCGGCGTATCTGATTCAAGCCAATCAATAAATTAATCTGCTTGAATTAAAATATAGCCATGAACTAGTAATTCAACAGAACTTGTCTCAGGTGGAAACGGCCTTTTTGCAAATCAATTAGTTAATTCTAGATAATTTAGCGGTTAGTTATTTTCGTGACTATACTCAAGTGGAGAAAGAGTTTGATCATTTTGACCGCCTGATAGGTGAGGTAAAAGATGATCAAAATAGAGATTTTTGAAGCAGCAATGTGTTGCGCAACTGGTGTTTGTGGGCCAAGTGTTAACAAGAAACTTATTCAAACGACTGCAATTCAGCGTCATGTTAATGCAGACAGCAAAAACAGAATCACACGTAAAAATCTAGCACAAAACCCAGATGCCTTTGTTCATAGTCAACAAGTGCATGACTTATTAGAAAAGTATGGCGTCGCAATTTTACCAATTACTATGGTCAATGGTAAAATCGTTAAACAAAAAGATTATCCAACTTTTCAAGAGTTCTCAGACTACCTACAGCAAGATTTAAGTCGGGCACGTGTTCATTAACCGGAGTGAAAGGAATTAATTAAATGGTACGTGATGCAGAAAAATTATTGATCATCGGTGGTAGTGACGCTGGTATTTCAGCGGCCTTAAAGGCCAAAGAACTTAAACCGCAACTAAGAGTTCAAGTATTATTGGCAGATGAGTACCCTAATTTATCAATTTGTGGATTGCCCTATGCAGTTAGTGGGGAGGTACCCAATTGGCATTCATTAGCTCATCGGGATTTACAAGAATTAACGTCGACTGGCGTTGAGTTTCAAATGAATATGATTGCTAAGAAAATTGATCCGCAGCAACATGAAGTTATCGCGCATTCGTTTGCGGGTGAATTACAAATTTATCATTATGATCATTTGGTTGTAGCCACTGGAGCCAAGCCAAAATTATCTGGTATTACAGGGATAGACTTAGCGCGTACACAACAGCAGAATAGTAAAGTTCGTGTTTTGCATACGATGGCAGATTATTTTGCGCTTGAAACGAATTTGACTACAAACAGTGTGCAAAATGTGGCTATCGTAGGCTCCGGCTATATTGGGATTGAAATGGCGGAGGCGTTGCAGAAACGTCATTTAAACGTGACTATTTTTCAACGTGGCGCAGAGATACTATCAACGGTCGATGCTGATTTAGGCCAAATCGTTCATCAAAAATTAGTTGCTAATGATGTTCAGGTTGCAACTAACTTAACTGTTTCAGAAATTAATGAAACTGAAACTAAGGTGAAGGTTGTTGGTGTGAATGCGGATCAAAAGATAAATACTTATGATTTTGATTTGGCTTTAGTTGTGGTTGGTGTTCAGCCGAATACTGATTTATTAGTCGCAGCTGGTTCCGAAACTGGAATTGCTGGTGCCGTCAAGGTTGATCAATATATGCAAACTACGTTACCAGATATATGGGCGGCCGGTGATTTAGTTGAAACAAAACATCATTTGTTAGGGAAGGCTTACTTACCGCTGGGCACAACGGCACACAAACAAGGGCGAACTGCCGGGTTCAATGTTGCTGGTGTTCCACGTACCTTTAAGGGTAGCATTGGGACTCAAGTGCTAAAGGTATTTGATCTAGTAGTTGCGCGGACTGGATTATTAGCAAAGGAGGCCATACAGGCAGATTTTGCGCCATTTACTGTAACAACCGACGTCGATGATCATAAAGCGTATTTTCCGGGTGCACATAAGATTAAGATCAGGATTACCGGTGATCAACATACCGGCCGACTTTTAGGCGTACAGGTAATTGGTTATTACGGTAGTGAAGTTGCCAAACGTTGTGATATTTTTGCAGTGGCAATTTTTAATAATATGACGGTGGCGGAAATTAGTGATTTAGATTTATCCTATTCACCACCAGTTGGCTCACCTTGGGATGCAGTACAGATTGCGACTCAGAATTGGGAGCAACAAAGTTTGAAATATTAATTATTTATTTAAAATATTCCAACATCCAGTTGAAGCTTATATTTTAAGCGTCAACTGGATGTTGGCGTTTTATAACCTAGTTATTTTTGTGATGGAGTTTCAATTACTAATATTAAGTGTAAAATATGGTTCACCATTAAACTATTACATGATATAATGTAATAGTTGGTCGTCACATAATTGTATTACAAGGAGGATACGCATGATAAAAGTAGACTGTTGTCCGGATAAACCAGAATTAGCTAGCCGTGATTTACTGAGTGAAGAGAACGCAAGTGAGATCGTCTTACTTTTTAAAGTTCTATCCAATGATACAAGATTAAGAATTTTACATTGTTTAACGCGCGAGCCTAAAATATCAGTTGGCAAGATTGCGGCTAGGCTTAATATGAAAACTGCAGCTATTTCTAACCAGTTGCAGCGATTAGTTGATCAAAAAATTGTGAAAACTGAACGTGATGGAAATTTCATCAACTATGAAATTATTGATGAATGTACTGCTATTCTATTAGAACGTGCTTGGTGTTTAGCAGAAGACACAGGTAAAATTACGGGTTAATAAATATGTGAAATGGGATGTTGCTATGATTAAAACCATTATAACTGGTATTGTGCTATACGCCTCCACCGCGATTGATTTATTAGTTATTCTGATGTTATTATTTTCAAAATATCGGTCAACAAAACATAAGCAACAAATTTATATTGGTCAATTTTTAGGTTCATACACATTGATAGCAATCAGTCTTTTTTTTGCGTTAGTACTTCACTATGTGCCTGCTAAGTGGATTCTTGGATTTTTAGGTTTAATACCGATTGGCTTTGGGATTAAATATATCCTGAGTGACGAAGATGAAGCCGCTGAGGTTGATGAAAAAATCGAACAGCGAAAAGACAAAAATTTGATCGCAACGGTTGCTTTAATCACCGTTGCATCTTGTGGCTCTGATAACATTGGACTTTTTGTGCCTTACTTTGTATCGTTAACAATCGAACAACTAATAACGACGTTTATTGTTTTTACATTCTGTATCTTCATACTTGTCTATTTGGGTGATAAATTTTCGCGTGTGAAGATTGTTAAGAAATTGTTAGATAAATTTGGTAATTGGATTATGGCAATTATTTATATTGGATTAGGCATGATGATTATTTTAGAGAGTGACACAATTTCACATCTTATTAAAATACTTTTTTGAAAAAATAGGATATCTTTTTTGTTTATATAGAGGTGTTATAGTGGCATCAGAGAATTGGTTACTTGCAAAAAAAATTGTTTCGAATTACGGGTGTGGATTTGAAACATATTATAATATGAAAGTGAACGACGATCTTAGCTTAGCGTGATATTCTACGTAAAACTGAGACTTTTTGTTATTTAGGGGGCGGTAGGAGAAACATTTTGTTTTGTCTGGATTGATGGCGTACACGAGACAATTTTAGTTTTGACCATACAAGAAAGCTGTTATCACGAAAGAAGAGACAATTATGGTCAGAATTAAATAAGGAACGATATTATTGGTGATTAAAAACTTAGTTTGATGACTAATACTGATCCAACTACATTATCAGATATGAATACAAGTAGTTTCATGATAGACACTATGTTTCAACGACTTTTGAAAGAAGGTTCAGAGCTTTCTAACAATTTCATGGATGTCCCAGATTTAAAAGCGGATACGAGTCGTATGTTATTCAGTGTGAAAAAATGAAAACAGCTGTTTGTCCAGATTAGTGGTTCAAAACAGTAATTCTGTTCGTTGCGCATACAAAAAAGATCCGTTGACTCCGCTACACAAGAATAATTAAAAAAGCAAATTAATCGAAAAAAAGATTAATTTACTTTCAGTGATTACTCTAGATAGCGTTCTAAATTGAATTTATGAACAGTGTGGATAAAGTGTTCGTTTAATATTTGGTAACGATCCTCGTCAAAATATGAATGGCCCCAAGTAGTGATGTTGATAATTAATGGCTGAAATTCTTTAATAAGCTTTGCCATGGCAATTGGATCACCTTGTTGAGCTGCACAAATCGTTTCGGTATAATTCATCGCTATTCTCCTCGTAAAGTTAGATTTGGGTCGTCTAATTCTTATGGAGGAGGGGGTGAACGAATCTTGATGACTAAATTAGTCGAAGAAAGTAGCAGCAATTTTGCTTAAGACCTTGCGATGCTGTTTAGAAATCGCTTGACTACTAACGTGCAAGATTTGTCCGATAGCTTTATCCGAAAGCTGCTCAACATATTTATAATAGAGTAATTTCTTTTGTGGATCGGTCAATCTGGCTATTGAAATAACCAGCCTTTCATTGATGAAATACTCTTCAAGGTGTGCTGCTTGTTCCGCTTTAATTAATTTAACGCCCGGTAGCATCTCATCAATCAGGTATTCCAGCGTTTCCTCATTTAGTGGAACTTCAGGAACTTTGTGCTGCTCCTCCACATAAAGTGAGCGAGTCTTGTTTACCAGTGATAGCTTGGCATAATGCGAAAATGCTTGTTTGACATCTTGATCAGACATAACAAATCCTCCTTTTACCAAACAAATACTAAAAATTGTTGCAAAATGAAACCGTTTTATAAACTTGTATAAATAGATTATAAAATAAAGTCAGTCAATAATCTCAATAAATATTTTAGTTTGTCGAGGAAGTAAAAAAAATAAGTTCTAGGTGCATGTTTGTGACAAATTGTAAATAATCATTTTTGTGTTGGATAGTTCTGTTGCTTTATTTCAATTGATTAAATATAGGTGTTCAGGAAAAGACTTCATTAAAAATATTTGTATGAATAGGTTTCAATACAATAAGTTCATTGATTTAAAAAAAGTTGAACTAAAATGCTAAACCAACAAATTAACTCCATAAATACAATCTACAATGAATATAGAAAGTGAGGTTTTTAATTTTGATTATTATAGCATTAATGGTTTTAGCGCTTATATCATTGGCTGTGTTTCATGTATGGCAAGAATCACGACTTTTATGGAAATCCAATTATATGGTAACTGTTGCTATAAGTAATATTTTATTTTTAGTTCTTGCTTTTATTATGTGGATTCCGGCTAGAAATAATATTTTGCTCAGTGCATTGTTGGCCATTTTAATACTTCTTGGACTTATGTCGGGGGTTAGTGGCGTCGCTAAGGATGGATTTATGATATCGGGTCTGTTGCCAACTTTAATTGACTTTAAGGACATTCAACAAATAAGTATGATGAACAAACAAATTGCACCCGATAAAACAGTTTTAGTGATCACGGGTCAGTCAAAACGGAACAAACGGTTTAGTTTTATCTTCAAAAGTAATTCAGTTGAAGTACAGAACTTTGTCAATAAACACATTGCTGATCATGCTTCTGTTCAGAGTCATGAATAATTTTTTTTGCGTTTTCGTTTACAAATGTAATCATAAATGCTATGTTACAGATGTAGTCATCAGTAGAGGTGATGGTTTTGTTAAATCGCGAAGTTTGTTGTGTGACCAATGCTGAATATGAAGTCCTGCGAATTATTTGGCACTATCCGGGAATTTCAACCAAAGATATTTGTAAGGAAATAAAAAAGCGAAAGAATTGGCAACTTAGTACTATAAAGACATTATTATTACGACTTGAAAATAAGACTTTGATTGTTAAGAATACCTACTATCATCAGGCTCATTATTATGCCCAATATAGTGAATCAATAGTCGTCTCTGCCTTTATCAAAAGGTTGCTTTCTAGGCGAGAAACCTTGTCACAAGAAGAATTCTTAGAACTTGTGGAAAATAATCTCCAAAATAACTCCAGTGACATTGGTGGGCTGAAAATAAATGAAAAAACTTAAACTTACCCTTGATAAAATGTGCTGTGAAAATGCTGTAAAAAGAATTTTTTTTGAGTTACATTCAATTAATGGAGTAGAGGAGACCCATTTTGATTTGGCGAGTCGTTCAGTGTTGATTTATCTTCAAGCAGGCACTTTACCGGCAATAGAGAGTAAATATCAGGATGAAAATTTGATTAATAAAGGATGTAAACAAGATGAAAAACAAAAAAAAGAAACAACAAAATCATGGAGATAATGATATGCAATCAATGGATCATACTCATATGAATATGGAATCCAATGGTGGCGACATGATGCAACACGGTGGACAAATGATGCATATGGGGAATATGAAACGTAAATTTTGGGTATCACTGATTTTTTCACTTCCAATCATTGCATTATCACCTATGCTAAAATTCAGCTTTATGCCTAATCTAGTTTTTCCAGGTTCAGAGTGGTTAGTATTGATCTTGGCTACTTTTCTTTATATTTATGGTGGTGCACCATTCATTAAAGGTGCAAAAGCCGAATTAAAGGAAAGAAAACCAGAAATGATGACGCTTGTAGCGTTAGGCATAACTGTCTCCTATTTCTATAGTCTCTATGCTTTCACTATAAATCAATTTTTTGTAGCAGATACCCACGTTATGGATTTCTTTTGGGAGTTAGCTACATTGATCGATATCATGTTGCTAGGTCATTGGATTGAAATGGATGCCGTTATGGCAGCAGGAAATGCACTTGAAAAAATGGCGGCTTTGCTACCTAATACTGCTACTATTGTTGCTGATAACGGTGATCATATTGAAAAACCACTAAATGAAGTTGTGATTGGTGAATCAGTAATTGTTAAGGCAGGTGAGAAAATACCTACTGATGGTATTATTCTTGATGGAAATACAACTGTGAATGAAGCTTTAGTCACCGGTGAATCTAAAGCAGTAACTAAAATGAAAAATGATAAGGTTATTGGTGGATCCACTAACGGCTCTGGTGCCATTATGGTTAAGGTAACTGGAACTGGACAGTCTGGCTATTTAGCACAAGTTATGCAAATGGTAAGTAACGCACAAAAGGAGCAGTCTAAGGCAGAGGGCGTTGCTGATAAAGTTGCAGGACTATTGGTTTACGCAGCAGTTAGTGCTGCTATTCTTACCTTTATTGTGTGGTTATTGGTTTCAGGTGACTTTAATCTGGCATTAGAACGTACCGTTACGGTTCTGGTTATTGCATGCC
Source organism: Lactobacillus sp. CBA3606 (assembly GCF_002970935.1). Classification (NCBI taxonomy): domain Bacteria; kingdom Bacillati; phylum Bacillota; class Bacilli; order Lactobacillales; family Lactobacillaceae; genus Lactiplantibacillus; species Lactiplantibacillus kimchii. The sequence continues at coordinate 2,332,731 of NZ_CP027194.1, forward strand.
CACATGCTTTAGGTCTTGCCATTCCGCTAGTAGTTGCGCGTTCAACCTCAATCGGTGCACAAAATGGATTGTTAACTAGAAAACGCCAAGCGTTAGAAGATGCTACTGAGTTAGATGCTATTCTTATGGATAAGACGGGTACTCTGACTGAAGGTAACTTTGCAGTAAATGACTATAAGGCTACAGACACAGCATATTCAAATGAACAAATTCTATCGTTGATGGGTGCACTTGAATCTGGCTCAAGCCATCCATTATCGGTTGGTATCTTGTCAAAATTAAAAGAGCTAAATTTAAAAACTATTAAAGCAAAAAATATTCAAAACCTTCCTGGCGTAGGAATACAAGGCGAAATTAATAAAAAAAATATGACGATTGTTAATGAAAAGTATTTGCGTGAAAATAAAATCAAGTACGACAAAAATACAGCCAGTAAGTTAGCGTCTGCTGGTAACACAGTTAGTTTTCTCCTTGTTGCAAATATTAATGTTGGTTTTGTGGCCCAAGGTGACCAAATTAAACCAGCGTCAATAGCATTGATCAATGGACTTAAAGCACAGCATATTCGTCCAGTTATGTTGACTGGAGATAATCAACAGGTGGCACAGCAAGTGGCTGAACGTCTTGGAATTGATCGACAGGATGTTCATGCCGAATTAAAGCCTGATGATAAGGAGAAGATAGTTAAGCAATATCAAGATAAGGGGTTTAAGGTTGCTATGGTTGGTGACGGTGTTAACGACGCGCCAAGTCTGGTTCGGGCAAATGTTGGGATTGCAATTGGTGCTGGAACCGATGTAGCGGTTGATTCTGCCGATATTGTTTTGGTACGAAGTGATCCGGCTGACATACTGAACTTTCTAAAGTTGGCAAAGCATACGACTAGAAAAATGGTACAAAACTTGTGGTTTGGTGCAGGGTATAACATTTTTGCTATTCCATTAGCTGCCGGAGTATTGGCATTTGCAGGAATTGTATTAAGCCCAGCTTTAGGTGCTGTTCTTATGGGGCTTTCAACTATTATTGTTGCTATCAACGCGCAGACATTACGAATTGGCAAGTAAGTGCGAGGAGGGATTGATGTGCAACGCAAACGGCTTTATTTAATACTCATTGGCTTTATTATTATCGTGATCGGACTCAATGTGTTTTGGTTAATTAAATTTAAGCAATCGCCAGTTAAAGCAGGAATGATGCCAAATACAAGCTCACAAATCACTAATAATAAGGAAAAACAAAGAATATTGAACATTCCTCCTGTATTAAAACCAGATTCAACTGATGCTAACAATGTTTATTACACTTTGCGAGCACAAACAGGTATGACACAGTTAGTATCTGGGGAAAAAACAAAAACGTATGGTTATAATGGCCCATTTCTCGGCCCAACGATTCGAGTTGAAAGAGGGCAGAATATCCATATTCATACTCAAAACCGTTTAAAACAAGCAACTTCTTTTCATTGGCATGGTGCTATTTTAGATGATTCAAGTGATGGTGGTCCACATCAAACAGTTGCAGCAGGACAGAACAAGTTGATAAGTTTTAAAGTTAATCAACCTGCTGCTACGCTCTGGTATCATCCTCATGCTGTTGGTAGTACGGCTAGTCAAGTTTACAATGGACTAGCTGGTTTTTTGTTAGTTGATGACCAAAATAGTCGGCAACTAAAACTACCTAGAAATTATGGCAAAGATGATTTTCCAATTGTAGTACAAGATCGAAGCTTTGATAAAAATAATCAGTTAGATTATAAAAAAATTGTATCTAGTAATGGTACGTTGGGCAATACGTTACTAATAAACGGTACTCAAAATCCATATATCGAAACAACTACTAAATATGTTCGGTTACGCTTATTAAATGGTTCCAATGCTCGTGAATATACCTTTAAATTAGATGATCGTAGTTCCTTTTACCAGATTAGTACTGATGGAGGATTTTTGAAAAAACCGGTCCAAGAAAATAAAATTACGCTTGCACCGGGTGAACGAGCCGAAATCGTTGTTGATTTAGGTCACTATTCACAGGGAAGTCAGGTCAAACTCAAGTCGGCAGACAGCAACATTCTGACGATGAAGGTGAAGAATAATCATGACGGGGAAACAAAATTACCACGACAACTGACTAATCTTCAGACAGTCACTAAGTCAGGACAAAAAGTAACACAAAATATTGCTTTATCGGATATGGGACATATGGTAAGCATCAATAATAGGCAGTTTTCAATGAATCGAATTGATTTGAAAGTAAAGCAAAATACGACGCAGGTTTGGAAGATCCGCAATAAAAATAATATGATGGGTGAAATTCATCCTTTTCATATCCATGGTGTTCAGTTTCGATTATTGAGTATTAATAACAACGCATCACCAAGCAACATGCACGGTTGGAAAGATACGATCATGACAAGACCGGGTAACCAATACAAGATTTTGATTAAATTCACACAAACCGGAGTTTTCATGTATCATTGTCACAATCTTGAACATGAAGAGGCTGGAATGATGGGTCAAATTAGAGTTGTGCCGTAAATATTACTTAATTCGCTTAATGAAATTAAGCCAAGTTTGTCTAATGGTATCAAGCTGTTGCGGTGGAATTAAGCCTAGCATCATGATAAATAGTAACAATGGGCAGAGGATAATCAGAAGAATTGTTGCTAGCATCCACATATTTATTCACTTCTTTTTCTTTTTGATAATTATGCCAGATGTGTATGGAGATTATATGCAAAATATATGGAGGTAGAAAAATTTGACAAAAATTTTAGTTGTTGACGATGAAAAGAAAATTGTAGATATTGTTACCGCCTATCTAATTGCGCAAAAATTTGAAGTTGAAGTAGCCTATTCTGGAACGGAGGCCTTAACAAAGTTTTATAAGGGACAGCCTAATTTAGTAGTGCTTGATCTTATGCTGCCAGATTTGGATGGTAATGAAGTAACTAAAAGAATACGGCAGGATAGTAAAACACCAATAATTATGTTGACTGCCAAATCAAGCGATGAAAGTATTGTTAATGGACTAAAATCTGGAGCAGATGATTATGTGGTTAAACCTTTTAGTCCACGAGTAGTAGTGGAACGGATAAAAACTGTACTGCGACGTGTCACAGAGGAACAAGTAGAAAAAGTACTTTCTTTTAATAAGGGACAGTTAAAAATAAAACTAGAATCTCAGCAAGTTTTTGTTTGCGACGCAGAAATTGCACTCACACATACAGAGTACGATATTCTGTCAACAATGGCGACCTATTATAGACAAATATTCACTCGTGAACAGTTGATTGATTCAACAAGAGGTATTGACTATGACGGATTAGACCGAATGATTGACTCACATATTAAAAATTTAAGGCGGAAAATTGAAGATGATAGTACTAAGCCAGTTTTTATAATAACTGTTCATGGCCGCGGTTATCGTTTTGGTGGGAGTAAAGACGAATGAAGCGGCAGATTCGAACACAGCTAATAATCTCTTTTCTATTTTTGGTGTTGTTGATTGTTGGTTCAATTAGTTTAATGACAGTAAGCCTGGTCAGTGATCATTTTGATAAATATGTGCAACAAAAACATGATACAACGCTCACTGCATATAAAAATGAATTAATGGTTAGTTATCTGACTAGCAATGGTACTTGGAAACAATCTAAAGTTAAAAAGATTGGTGCTAGAGCACTACAGGATGGCCTTATTTTAGTTTTAAAAGACGCTGATAATAAAATCGTATGGGAACCAAGTCAGACCTTGTTACATAAGGCCACTAATGCTAAAAATATCGATAGTATGAATAAAACGACTGAGGCCATCAAGATTAATTCTAAACAAATTGCCCAAGCACAATTCTCACATAATGATGCTTTAGGTTATACACGACATGATGTGGCGTTTATCAATGATTTACGAATTAGTTTGGCCGGTATCTCGGCCTTTGTTTTTTTAGTCGCGATAATTATTGCGGTATGGATAGCCCGTGATCTAAGTAAGCCGTTACGACAAATTGTATCCTTTACTCAAGCGGTTGCATCTGGTGATTATCGAAATCAATTACCACAACAAACCCAAATTGTAGAAATAAACGCGCTAATAAATGTAACTAATGAGCTCTCACGTCAGTTATCCAAGAATCAGGCTCTGAGAGAACGCTTATCTTCCGATATTGCTCATGAATTACGAACGCCTTTAACAACGATCCAAGGTTCGTTAGAGGCGATGATCGATGGTATTTGGCCAATTAGTGAGGCTAGGTTGGTTAGTTTAAATGATGAAGTCATAAGGCTGACCCACTTAATCAATAACATTGAAAATATCGCTTCAATTGAACATAGTGAGGATAAGTTAATTAAGGTTGATACAGATCTTAGTAAATTAATACAACAAGTTTTAAGTAACTTTCAGAGTAACCTTGAAGAGAAAAAAATAACACTTGATTATCATACTGAGAAAGTTATTGCCGTGATAGATCCAGACAAAATAAATCAGGTTATTACAAATTTATTGTCAAACGCCATAAAATTTACACAAACAAGAGGCAAAATAATAATTAAGTTAAAACGAATATCGGATAACATTGTTTTGACTGTAGAAGATAATGGTAGTGGTATTGCGGAAAAAGACGTACCACATATATTTGATCACTTCTATATGGCTGATCCAGCACGAAATCGACAACAAGGTGGGCAAGGAATTGGTTTAGCAATCGTTAAGACAATTGTGGTGGCTCATGGTGGCTCAGTTTCTGTTGATAGTAAATTAGGTATTGGGACGATTTTTACAGTTAAACTACCATTAAATAACTAAGAGGGGATGATTATATGGGGGCATTAAATCCGATTGCGTTTAAACTAGGACCTTTTCTGGTTCATTGGTATGGCATTATTATTGCTAGTGGTGCAGTGCTTGGCGTACTACTTGCAATTAAAGAGACTAAGCAGCAAAAGATTTCTGCGGATGATATTTATGATCTGATACTCTGGGCTTTACCAATTGGCCTGATAGGTGCACGACTTTATTATGTTATTTTTGAATGGTCGTATTATTCGCAACATTTAAATGAGATCATTGCAATTTGGCAAGGCGGAATTGCAATTTATGGCGGTTTGATTGCTGGTGGTATTACATTGATTATCTTCTGCCGGCGACGTGGCCTGTCAATTTGGCAAGTTTTAGATGTTGTTACGCCAGGCATCATGCTAGGACAAGTTATTGGGAGATGGGGGAATTTTATTAATCAGGAAGCTTTTGGTACTGTCGTCTCACGTGGCTTTCTGCAGCAGCTCCATTTACCCAATTTTATCGTACAGCAGATGTATATCGGTGGTGCGTATCATCAACCGACATTTCTATATGAATCGGTATGGAATCTTATTGGATTGATTTTACTTATTAGCTTACGACATAAAAAAGGGCTTTTTAAACGAGGAGAAATTGCGTTAAGCTATGCAATTTGGTATTCGTTTGGTCGATTTTTTGTTGAAGGAATGCGGACTGATAGCCTGTACCTATTTGGACAAGTACGAGTCTCACAATTATTATCATTAGTTATTTTTGTTGTTATGATAATTATCTTCGTTTATCGACGAAAGCAACAAAAGATCTCTAATTATTTAATCAGCTGACCAATATTTGATAGAGGATGATGCTAAATTATGATTAATTTATATTTTCATACCAGTGATCCAGCAAAAAGAAAAATGTTGGATTGGTTTCGTTGTCAAAAAATAGAAACACAAACCAGAAATATTATGCAAAAACGCTTAACAAAATTAGAAATTAGACATTTATTTTTGCTGTCTGATAATGGTAGTGATGATTTAATTGCAACACGTTCAAAGACTGCTCGAGAATATACTTTCGATAATAGTTTAACCTTTGATCAATTAGTTACTATCGTGTATAAGCATCCTAAAATCATGAAAAATCCAATTGCTTTTAATGAGAATAATTTAATTTCTGGATTTAATCTTGAAGATATCGGTGTTTTCATACCACGAATACAGCGTAAACGTGAGCGCTTGTCACTGTTTAGTAAATTATATACCGTGGAGTTTGGTTAAGGAGATTACAACAACAATCAGTTCCGAAAAGAAACTAAAATTTTTTAATTTTTGTGTTTACAAATGTAAACAATAAAGGTATGATACTTTGTGTTTACAAGTGTAAATTAAGCGAGGAGTGGTTAATCTGGATAAAATTAATATAACGTTCATGACACCTTCTGAATGGGAGGTGATGCGCATCATTTGGACTAAGAGAAGTGTAAGCAGCCTTGATGTTATTGAAGTGATGCAGCGAAAACGTGATTGGTCGGAATCTACAATCAAAACTTTACTTGGTCGGTTGACTAAAAAAAATATTTTGGCAACAACTAAAGAAGGTCGTCATTTTAATTATCGACCTACCGTGCCAGAAACAGCCGCAATGGACGAAACTGTGACGGAATTATTTCAACATCTCTGTGATATGAAAAAAGGAGCCGTCATCATTAATCTGTTAGCTAAGTTAAATCTTAGTAAAGGTGATATTGAGCGTATGCAGGCTCAGCTTGATAAAAAACTAAAGGATGCGCCTAGCACAATTAACTGCAACTGTTTGTATAGTGGAAAAAATGATTGTTATATGACTGATTGAAAAATAATTTTTATAAGAGGGAAGTCTGATTATGGATAAAATTTTGGTAACAATAATAGCCGGTCTATTAGTTGGGTTTATTGTCTGGTGGTTCTTCGGCAAACATGTGACTAAGGAGGTTGCAGCTGATGTAACAGGTAATGAACAAGATGTTAGTGTGGTTGTTAATGGCGGTTATACACCTAGTACTGTGGTTTTGAAACGTGGTATTCCCGCCCAAATTACGTTTAACCGTAAAGATCCCTCAAGCTGTTTAGAACAAGTTGTTTTCGAAGACTTCGGCATCAATGATTTTTTGCCACAGAATAAGGATCATGCAATCGACATTGATACAAGTAAACCTGGTGAATACAACTATGCTTGTGGAATGAATATGTTTCATGGAAAAGTGATCGTTAAATAGAAAATTTAGCTTATAAAAATATTGGAGGTAGTTATTATGGCAGAAAAGAAACAAAGTATTGTGGTGGTTGTTGATGGTGGCTATCATCCAGATACAGTGAAACTAACTAAAGGAATTCCCGCGGAAATTATTTTTAAGCGGATCAGTGATAAGGGATGTGTAGATACGATTGTATTTCCAAAATTTGGTATTAAGCGTTTCTTACCAATAAACGAACAACAAATTTTCTCGATCAATACAGATAAGGCCGGTGAATATCAATTTCATTGTGGGATGGACATGGTTTATGGAAAGGTGGTTATTAAATGAGTATTCGAAATCGTTTTATATTCTCTTTAATTGTTTCTACCCCGATACTAATAAACATGGTTGCTAGCCCGTTTGGTTTTAAATTGCCGGGAGATATGTGGACACAGTTTCTACTCACAACCGCAGTTATGGTAATTTCTGGACGAGCATTTATACAAAGTGCTTGGGCATCATTTCGTCATCATCACGCCAATATGGACACTTTAGTAGCTATTGGCACGGGAACGGCCTATTTATATAGTATTTATGCAATGTTTAGTAACCAAGACGTTTTCTTCGAAGATGCAGCCCTTGTCATCACCTTAATTTTATTGGGCCAAGTTTTTGAAGAAAACATGAAACGTAATGCGTCTGGTGCTGTGGCAAAGCTATTGGATTTACAAGCGAAAGAAGCCGAAGTTTTGCGTGGTGGAGAAATTATTAAAGTTCCAATGGCTGAAGTTATCGTAGGCGATATTCTTCGTGTTAAACCAGGACAAAAAATTGCTGTAGATGGCGTAATTACTGAAGGTAGTTCGACAATTGATGAATCAATGGTTACAGGTGAAAGTATGCCGACTGAGAAAAAAGTTGGCGATACGGTAATTGGCTCAACAATGAATAGTACTGGAACATTTATGTTTAAAGCTAGTAAAGTAGGCAATGATACATTACTAGCACAAATTGTTGAAATGGTAAAAAAAGCTCAAACTAGTCATGCACCAATTCAAAAAACTGTTGATAAGATTTCCGATATCTTTGTTCCTGCTGTTCTAATTATTGCAATTCTGGCCTTTTTCGTTTGGTATGTTTTACTTGGGGCCAGCGTAGTAACTGCCATGCTATTTACTGTTTCGGTAATCATCATCGCTTGCCCTTGTGCATTAGGAATTGCTACGCCAACGGCTTTGATGGTTGGTACCGGACGCAGTGCTAAGATGGGTATTCTAATTAAAAACGGTGAAGTGCTGGAGGCTGTCAATACAATCAAAACGGTTGTTTTTGATAAAACAGGTACGATTACAGTTGGAAAGCCAAAAGTAACGGATATTATTGGTGATGAACAAATGGTACTTGACATAGCAGCTAATCTTGAGGCTTCTTCGGAACATCCTTTAGCCGCAGCAGTGTTAGAAAAAGCTAAGGAACAAGACATCACACCTAATTCTGCACAAAATTTCAAAGCAATCGAGGGTAAAGGTGTACAAGCACAGATCAATGGTAAAAAAGCCTTCATTGGCAATGATAAATTACTTGATAATTATAAGCTTACTGATCAATTAACAGCTAAAATGGTACAGTTGCAAAGCGAAGCCAAAACAGTGGTAATTGTTGGCTACGACGATAAAATTGTTGGGTTAATTGCTATTCAAGATGCGCCAAAGCAAAGCTCAGCTACAGCAATTGCGGCCTTGAAGAAACGTGGCTTACGTCCAGTTATGTTAACTGGTGATAATGAACGAGTTGCTCGGGCAATTGCTGATCAGGTTGGCATTGATGAAGTAATTGCCGATGTACTACCTGGTGATAAGGCCGATCATGTAAAACAGCTTCAACAACAGGCACCAGTTGCGTTTGTTGGTGATGGCATTAACGATGCACCGGCATTAACAACAGCTGACGTTGGAATCGCCATGGGATCAGGAACAGATATTGCGATTGAATCAGGCGGTATTATCTTAGTCAAAAATAACTTATTGGATGTTGTTAATGCACTTGAATTAAGTCAAAAGACGTTTAATCGAATTAAGTTGAACTTGTTCTGGGCATTTATATATAATTCACTGGGCATTCCTGTCGCTGCTGGTATTTTTGTCGGACTTGGTTTGATCTTAAGCCCAGAGCTGGCTGGTTTGGGGATGGCATTGAGTTCATTATCCGTTGTTGCGAGCTCGTTGATGCTTAATAAAACCAAGTTAACCACTGTAACTGCGTGAGACTGGAGGTCATAAAGTGGAAAATCAAAATTCAAAGAAATCTACAGTAATAACAGTTGCGGTAGCAGTTATCTATACTATTGTTGCAATTTTTGCTGGAATACTCTTGTTAAATTAACTACGAGTTTGAATTAAAGAAGTAGAAATTTAAATCTTGTTATACTGTTTTTGGTTTAATTTTCTGGGATTTCATTAAACAATAAATGTAGAGTTTTTTTGAGAGGATGAGAGCAATGCAATCTCGAAGATTTAAGCCTTGGTGGGTTGTTTTAGTAGTATCTTTAGGCATTTTTGTTGTTATAGGAGCGATTAGTGTTGGTACCTATAATAATTTAGCTAAACAGAATCAAGAAGTTGAAGCGCAATGGAGTCAAGTAGAGAACGTGATGCAACGACGCTATGATTTAATTCCAAACTTGGTAAGTGCAGTTAAAGGAAGCATGAATCAGGAACAGAAGGTTTTTGGTCAAATTGCTGATGCACGGAAGAGTTATGGCAGTGCGACAACAGTTAAGGAAAAGGCTAATGCTGATAATAAAATCAATAGTTCAGTTGGTACTTTGATCAATGTGATCCAAGAAAATTATCCTAATTTGAAGTCGAATACCAATGTTGCGACGTTAATGACCCAACTAGAGGGATCTGAAAATCGTATTGCGGTTGAACGACGTCGTTATATTCAGCAAGTTAAGACTTATAATCAAAGTGTGGTTACTTTTCCTAAAAATATTTTTGCATCTACAATGGGCTTAGGTAAAAAGACTGAATTTAAAGCAAATTCAAATGCAAGCAAGGCTCCTAAAGTTGATTTTAACAACTAGGAAGTGGACACAGTGAAACGAAAAAAGACGAATATCTGGCTGTGGTTATTATTATTACCATTTTTGTCACTGTTCCAAACTACTCTTGTTCAGGCAGCCAGTTTACCTAATACGCCAGCTGAAAATTATTTTGACCAAGTGAATTTGCTAGATTCACAGACACAAAATTTAGTTAATGCTAAGAACCAACAATATGAAGGAACCAAGGCTAAACCACAAATTATGTTGGCTGTGGTAAAATCTACTGGCGATACCGATATAGACCAGTATGCAGCTGATTTATTTTCAAAATGGAGAATTGGTCAAAAGAATTCGGATAATGGTATTCTAATTCTTTACGCCTTAAATGGTGGGAAACGTAATGTTCGTATCGAGGTTGGTTATGGATTAGAAGATGTGGTTACAGATAGCCAATCTGGACAAATTTTGAACAATAATACGGCAGAATTGAAATCTACTTCCTCTACAATCGTAAACCAGGGATTGCAGAAAACATTCGATAGCGTAGCAACATTAGTTGATAAACATTATGGCTATAAAAATAATAAAAGTGCAATTTCTGGTAATGAAAATCAGAATGTAGTTAAATCTGATCGTAATCTTTTCAATTGGAAAAATATTTTGCAACTAATCGTTTTGCTTATTTTTATCGGTTTTATAATCAGTCCTTGGGGTCGCAGTTGGCAATTCTGGTCAATAATAGCTTGGCTTTTCAATAATAATAATGATCATTTTGGTGGCTTTGGTGGTGGTTCTTCAGGTGGTGGTGGATCCTCTGGCGGTGGTGGTGCAAGCATTTAGATTCTAGAATATTTAAGATTTATTTTCCGTTTATTTTTCCATTTGGAATACCGAGATAATATTTACGCTTAAAATATCGTAGTATTTGCGGACTATGATGTAATAATAGTTATTTATAGTTTCTAAAAAGCAAAAGTGTGAAAAAGAGAGATGAAAATAGTTGATTATTTTTAGTGAATTATTGCAGCAAACGCCAAGTGTATCTGCAATATCGCATTCGAGAATTGGTGTAGAGCGCGAAAGCCAGCGAGTAACTTTAGACGGAAAGTTAGCTGGTACTGATCACCCGATCGTATTTGGTAGTCGTCGGTTTCATCCCTATATTAAAACAGACTTTGCCGAGACACAGTTAGAAATCGTAACCCCGGTAGTGGATACTGTGAATGATTTGTTCCATTGGTTGGCTGCATTACATGATGTGGTCTACCAGTCATTACCAACTAATGAAATGTTGTGGCCTCTTAGCATGCCACCAGCATTGCCAAGTTGTGAAGATCAGATTAGCCTAGCTAAGTTACCCGACTTTAAGGATGTTTTGTATCGACGTTATTTGGCAAAAACTTATGGTCGGCGTAAACAGATGATCAGTGGCTTACATTTTAATTTTGAGCTTCCGGCTGTGTTGGTTGAAGCATTGTATCGCCAACAATGTGAAATTAAGGATCTTGCCTGTTTTAAAACAACTCTCTATTTAAAAATAGCGCGTAATTATCTGCATTACCGTTGGGTGATTACTTATTTGTTCGGTGCATCTCCTGTTGCCGAACGTAACTACTTTAAGCACCATGAAGAGAAGCCCCAGAAGATAGTTCGAAGCATTAGAAACAGTGAGTTCGGTTATCGCAATAAAGAAAATGTTCAAGTATCGTTCGAATCATTGAAAATCTATCTCAGTGATATCGAATCTCAAATACGCAAAGGTAATTTACTTGAAGAGAAAGAATTTTATTCTTCAGTTAGGTTGCGCGAGAGCCAAAATATAGTCAGATGTAAACAAACAAAAATTGATTATCTTGAGTTAAGAAATATCGATATTAATCCATTTGAACGATATGGAATTAGTAAAAATCAGATTGTGTTTATGGAACTATTTATGCTATTCATGCTTTGGACAGATGAGAAGAAAAATGGTGATGATTGGATAGCAACTGGTAATCAAACCAATAATGAGGTGGCGCTTGAGTCACCATTAGCACCAACTTGTTATCGAACAAACGGCCTTAAAATAATTAATTTAATGAAAAAAATGACAAAGCAGTTGAATTTAAATGGTTATGAAGAAGTGCTACAACAGTCCCAGGACATGCTCATAGATGTTACAAAAACGATTGGTGGACGAATGACGAAGGGGTTAATGGCCACTAAACAATCGGATTTGGCAACAGCAATCGGATTAAAGAATCGTAGGGTTACCATGCAGGTACCTTATCAATTAAACGGCTTTGTCAATATGGAGCTATCAACACAAATCTTAATGTTTGATGCAATTCAAAAAGGTATTATGGTGGACATGGTCGATGAAAATGATCAGTTATTAAAACTACAATTGGGTCACCAAATTGAGTATGTTAAGAATGGTAATATGACAAGTCGAGATAGTTATATTGTGCCGCTGATCATGAAAAATAAGACGGCTACTAAAAGGATTTTGGTCACGGCGGGGTTTAATGTTCCAATCGGAGTTGAATTTGTTAACGCGGACACGGCTTTAGCGGCCTATTCAAGATTTGTGGGTGAACCGATTGTGATTAAGCCCCAGTCGGCTAATTACGGTAGGGGAGTTTCCGTATTTCAGTTTTCTCCTTCTCTAGCTGATTATCAACAAGCAATTCGGCGAGCATTTACTGAATGTTCGACTGTACTGGTTGAGAATTTTTTTGCAGGGCCTGAATATCGGTTTTTAGTAATTAATGATAAAATAAAGGCAGTATTATTACGAATTCCAGCTAATGTTATTGGTGATGGGCATCATACAGTAAAACAGTTAGTTGCAATTAAAAATAAGAGTACTTTACGTGGCCTGAATGATCGAACACCGCTTACAAAGATTTCTTTGGGTGTGGTCGAACAAGCCATGTTGAAAAGCCAAAGCCTTACGGTTGATTCAATTCCGGTGGTTGGTAAGCGCACCTATCTTAGAAAAAATTCAAATATCAGTTCCGGTGGTGATTCCATTGATGTAACTGATCAAATTGACTTTACTTACAAGGAAAAAGCTGTAGCTGCTGTGAAGTGTTTAGGTGCAAAAATATGTGGAATTGATTTGATTATTCCAGATAGATTAGTTCCGGTTTCTAGTCACGAGTCCTACTCAATTATCGAGGCCAACTACAATCCGATGATGGATATGCATTGCTATCCCTATAAGGGTAAAAAACGTCGAGTAACAGTAGACGTGTTAGAGTTCCTGTTTCCACAACTAACCAATTTGTAATGCTTCATTCAATAATGATAATAATGATGAGTACGCAAAAATAAATATATAGTAAAAGGCAATCATAATTTCCAATTTGGAGTACATCCTTTTGGAGGATCATGATTGCCTTTTTAAACGCTTGTATGTTTAAGGCTTTACAAGAGAGTTATCTGGTGTGGTAGACTTATTACTACTTTTTATCGTTATAATTAGACGGTGAGAAAGACAAATACTTTGTTGACCTGGTTTACTAATCCAACCAGTATTGACAGCAATCTGGTCTGGTGTATTGTCTTCCTTGTCTCGAATGCGTGTCCCATTAACTTCTATAATATTATATTCACCAGAGTGTGGGTGTAAGGTAAATAATTTATGTGGTGTTTTTTTTGATAATTTAATTTTTTTTGGGTCTTCGGAATATATAGTGGAATTACTTTTTTAATAGTTTAAAAACAACTGGTGTTTAAATCGGATTTTCTAGTGGGATGTTAGGACAATCAATAGTATTATAAAAGTATCAATCACATACGAGTGATACGTTGGGGAAAAAATAAAATAGTCCAATTTACTTGACCGTGTACTATGGTACACGGTTTATAATATTCATGGGGTGAAATAAGATGATTTACCGCATTAGTGAGTTTGCAGAAAAATGTGGCGTTAATAAAGAAACGATTAGATATTACGAGCGAAAAAATTTACTACAAGAACCTCACCGAACGGAAGCTGGTTATCGGATATATTCATATGATGACGTTAAGCGTGTTGGGTTTATTAAACGAATACAGGAACTTGGATTTTCTTTAAACGAGATTTATAAATTACTTGGTGTTGTAGATAAAGATGAAGTTCGTTGTCAAGATATGTTCGAATTTGTTTCTAAAAAACAAATGGAAGTTCAAAAACAAATAGAGGATTTAAAACGAATTGAAACTATGTTAGACGACTTAAAACAACGATGTCCAGATGAAAAGCAATTACATTCGTGTCCAATAATAGAAACATTAACATGAGAGATTAACGAAAGGGGCTTTATTATGAATAAATTTAAGGTAAACATTCAAGGAATGACCTGTGCGGGTTGTGAAAAACACGTTGAATCAGCACTTGAAAAGATAGGTGCTAAAAATATTGAGTCTAGTTTTCGTCGTGGTGAAGCAGTATTTGAACTACCCAATGAAATTGAGGTTGAAAGTGCAATAAAGGCGATTGATGAAGCAAATTACAAAGCCAGAGAAATTGAAGAAGTATCATCACTAGAAAACGTGGCGTTAAGTAATGAAGACAATTATGACCTTCTTATTATTGGTTCTGGTGCTGCTGCCTTTTCATCGGCAATTAAAGCTATAGAATACGGTGCAAAAGTTGGAATGATTGAGCGTGGAACGGTTGGGGGAACCTGTGTGAATATTGGCTGTGTTCCGTCAAAAACTCTTCTTAGGGCAGGGGAAATCAATCATTTATCAAAAGACAACCCGTTTATAGGTTTACAAACATCCGCTGGAGAAGTGGATTTAGCTAGTTTAATCACGCAAAAGGATAAATTGGTGAGCGAACTTCGGAATCAAAAATATGTGGATTTAATTGATGAATATAATTTTGATTTAATTAAAGGTGAAGCAAAATTCGTTGATGCTAGTACGGTTGAGGTCAATGGGGCAAAGTTATCTGCAAAACGCTTTTTAATTGCAACAGGTGCATCTCCTTCATTGCCCCAAATTTCAGGACTTGAAGAAATGGACTATTTAACTAGTACAACACTTCTTGAGTTAAAGAAAATACCAAAACGATTAACTGTAATTGGTTCAGGATACATTGGAATGGAGCTTGGACAACTATTTCATCATTTAGGTTCAGAAATAACGCTTATGCAAAGAAGTGAGCGACTTTTAAAGGAGTATGATCCTGAGATTTCAGAGTCAGTTGAAAAAGCGTTAATTGAACAGGGGATAAGCCTTGTCAAAGGGGCAACTTTTGAGCGTGTTGTACAAAGTGGAGAGATAAAAAAGGTTTACGTAACAGTAAATGGCAGTAAAGAAGTTATTGAATCAGATCAGTTACTTGTTGCCACTGGAAGAAAACCAAATACGGATTCTTTAAATTTAAGTGCGGCAGGTGTTGAAACCGGAAAAAATAATGAAATCCTGATCAATGATTTTGGTCAAACAAGTAATGAAAAGATTTATGCAGCAGGAGATGTGACGTTAGGACCGCAATTTGTATATGTAGCAGCCTATGAAGGTGGAATTATTACTGATAATGCTATCGGTGGGTTAAACAAAAAAATAGATTTATCGGTAGTTCCTGCTGTTACGTTTACGAATCCAACGGTTGCAACGGTTGGTTTAACAGAAGAACAAGCAAAAGAGAAAGGGTATGATGTGAAGACATCTGTATTACCTTTAGATGCTGTTCCAAGAGCAATTGTAAACCGTGAAACAACCGGTGTATTTAAACTAGTAGCAGATGCAGAAACACTAAAAGTATTAGGGGTTCATATTGTATCTGAGAATGCAGGAGATGTCATCTATGCAGCATCATTAGCTGTTAAATTTAACTTAACGATAGAAGATTTAACAGAAACCCTAGCACCATATTTAACAATGGCTGAAGGGCTAAAATTAGCTGCACTTACGTTCGATAAAAATGTTTCGAAATTATCTTGTTGTGCAGTCTAAGGGAACTTTTTTTACAATTCCCTATTCAAGTGAACCAGCTAATACTGTACTAAAGTGTGCAGTAGTTTAGCAAAGTCTACAAAAGGATTTCATACACTATTTTGCGATCACCCATTATATAAATGCTTTAAGGGATTTTCTAAGTGCATTTCTGGTCACAAAAATAATTTAACACTGATGATTTCGACATCAAATCTATATTTGATACCTTAACACCGCAGAGTAATAAAGGATGAACAATATGTCAGACTTATTATCCCTACCAGACATTAAAACAATAGAATCACCACAAGAAAATGAAACCGATATGATGTTTAAAGTTGAAGCAGTCGGACCACCTGAACGTTGTCCTGAATGTGGTTTTGACAAGTTGTACAAACACAGTTCAAGAAATCAACTAATTATGGATTTGCCCATTCGTTTAAAGCGAGTGGGCTTACAATTGAACCGTAGACGATACAAGTGTCGTGAATGCGGATCTACCTTCTGGGAACGCCTAGTATCTGTAGATGAAAAGCGTAGTATGACCAAAAGGCTTTTAAAGTCTATTCAAGAGCAATCCATGTCTAAGACCTTTGTAGAAGTCGCAGAAAGCGTTGGCGTTGACGAGAAAACTATTAGGAACGTTTTTAAGGACTATGTGGCACTCAAAGAACGTGAATACCAGTTTGAAACTCCTAAGTGGCTTGGGATAGACGAGATACATATTATCCAAAGACCTCGGCTTGTATTGACTAATATTGAACGCAGGACTATTTATGACATCAAGCCTAACCGTAACAAGGAAACAGTCATCCAACGTCTTTCAGAAATTAGTGACAGGACTTATATTGAGTACGTCACAATGGATATGTGGAAGCCCTACAAAGACGCAGTGAACACTATCCTTCCACACGCTAAAGTGGTCGTAGATAAGTTTCATGTAGTTAGAATGGCTAATCAAGCCTTAGATAACGTCAGAAAGTCTTTGAAAGCTCATATGAGCCAAAAAGAAAGACGTACCCTTATGCGTGAAAGGTTTATCCTTCTAAAGCGTAAACACGATCTAAATGAACGTGAATCATTCCTCTTAGAGACTTGGTTAGGTAATCTTCCTGCCTTAAAAGAAGCCTATGAACTCAAAGAAGAGTTTTACTGGATATGGGATACTCCTGATTCAGATGAAGGTCGTCTTCGTTATAGTCAATGGAGACACCGTTGTATGTCCAGTAACTCTAAAGATGCATATAAAGACCTCGTGAGAGCCGTAGACAACTGGCATGTCGAAATATTCAACTACTTTGATAAAAGGCTCACTAACGCTTATACGGAGTCAATTAACAGCATTATTAGGCAGGTAGAGCGAATGGGTAGAGGTTACTCGTTTGATGCCTTACGAGCCAAAATCCTTTTCAATGAGAAGCTCCATAAAAAGCGTAAGCCACGATTTAATTCAAGTGCTTTCAATAAAGCTATGTTACACGATAATTTCAATTGGTATGAAGTGAATGATCATAACATTACAGACAACTTTGGTGTCGATTTTTCCACACTTATTAAGAATTTGGAGAAGGGTGATTTATAAGCCCTTTTCCACCATAAAATCCGAATACCCTTTTTTTATTACTTTTTTATCAATAGAAATTTCAGCATAGATAATTGGTTTAGTATTATTATCGGCTGCTGCGGCCAATTGTTGCTTTTGAGAATATCCAAATATGGCTAATGGTATAAAGGAAACTATTAATAATATGAGAAAAATTATATAATCCCAAGGACGCACTTGTTTTTTTAGATTTTTAAACATTTTTATTTATCGACATAATTAAAAGACACGAACTGCGAATGAGGGAGAAAAATAACTATTGATCGTGCGAATTCCAACTGAATCACTAGGTTTTGGTGAATCTATATATTGATTATTACCAATATAAATAGCGTCATGGTAGCTGGCACCAGGTTCTCCCAGAAAAGAATATCACCTGGTTGCAGATTATCTAGACTAACTTTAGTACCAGCACTTTCCTGAGCAACGGTGTAACCGCCAACTTCTTTCCCTGCTTGGCGAAACGCATAGCCAACTAGGCCAGAACAATCGAATCCGCTTGGTGTTTTTCCACCCCACACATAAGGAACACCAATTTGTGCTTCTGCTGCATTAATAATATTTTCTATAGTAGATTGTGAGGCAGCGTTTGTGTTAGTAGTTTTTTGTGCTCCTGTATTAGCAGCAGCCGAACTTTGATTGTTGACCGATTGTTCTTGCGGTAGAGCCGATTTAGTTGTTTGCATAATATTTGAACTAGTTGAACTTTGTGCAGCTGTAGTGGGGGCAATCGTATCATCGCTTGAATCATTGGTACTAACTGTTTCAGAAGTAGCGCTTTGTTGCGGAGCTGATAATTGTTTTGTTTGAGAATTAATATAGTAAGGGGTTCCATTGTTATCAGACGCTAAGTATGTTTCTGGTACCCATCCTTGATCAATTCGGAACCAAGTCACACCATTTATTTCTTGCTGCCCTTGAATAGTTATGGCAGTACCATAAGATAAGTATTCTCCAGTCGGCGTAGTACCAGCTGAATCAGTCCAAATAGTGATTGCGGCATCTTTTAAGTTTGCAACTACCGTTTTGGTTGTGGCTGTTGCCGTGGGTGTAACCGTAGTTTCCTGAGCCATTTTTAAATATGTTTCTGGTACCCATTGATTTTCTGCTAATTGATACCAGTTTACTTTGTTAACACTTTTTTTAACATCAAGGGTAACTTTTGAATTAGGAGCTAAATAACTAATTGGCTTACTAGAATAGCTTGGACTACTCCAAACTGTAGTAGCACCGATTTGATAGGAAACTGTAGCTTGAGTTGTAGCTGCCTCAGCTGGTTTTCCTGTGAAAAGTACAATACCAGTTAATGATAGTGCTGTAACTAAAATAGGTGTATTTTTTTTCATTAATTTCAACTTTATGTCCTCCAATTATGCAATATACTTCATTTAAACAATTTAATGTGTAATAAATATGGAGAAATATACAAAAAAGGAGTGCTTGAGATAAGCACTCAAAATTGAATTATTTGATGTCAACTACGCCGATAAATTCAACATCACTTATTGCGGTTAAATAAAAACTATCGGTTGATTCTAACACAGCAACTTGACCGCTTTGAATAGTATATTCCTGATCTGGTGTGGTTAACTTTACCTTTCCTTTCAAAGGAATAAGAACTATATTTCCAGGTACTGGATGAAATTCGCCATTATTTGTCACGGTATTTTTCTTTAATTTACGATGACCAATCCGTCTTGGACCACTTTCATAAAGATGTTCATGAACTTCATTGTCATGACTGCCAGTTAATATTTGCATATAATACCTCCAAGCTAATTGACTTTTTTACGTGGTTTTTCAGTGTTGCTGGAATCTTGTTGGGTATGATTTCCGCAGCCATTCATACTACCAGAATTCCCATGCATCATACCTTTATGCATAAATAGCATCATGAGTGGATGTGCTAAAAGAATAAGAGCTATTAGAATCCATTGTGACATAACTTCACTTCCTTTCGTTTTTGATTCTAGAATAAGTATAAAATAGAAGTGTGTCATTTCTATGTTGCAGTGGGTTTATTCATAATTATAAACATTCCTTTCGCGTACCGCTCAAGGCACAAAACGCAATGAAAAAGCGTTTGCCTGCAGCGGTATTTCTTTGTATATTTAACTTGTGATCGTACCTTGTACACTACAAATCACGTGGAGATTAGTAGCACTGACGTTAGCGTTAGTGCTGAATAATTATATGTGTAGGTTGTCCTTTCAAGCACAAATAAGTGTGACTTTGAGCACGCAAACTTATCTTTGTTTAAACTACTCGTTTAATGCTGGACAACTAGTCCCTACTTTGTGGGATCACAATCTTGAGGGAGGTACAAGACAATGCTAAAAATTGTCTATCAGAACTGTTGTGGCTTAGATGTTCACAAAACTTTTGTGGTTGCTTGTTTGGCCATCACTGATGGCCACGGTATTACCACCTACAAGCGTCACCGCTTCTCGACCTTCACTAACGGCCTGCGGTCGTTAGCTGATTGGTTAGAGCTATACTCATGTTTTGATCTCTGTATGGAATCCACCGGTAAATACTGGATCCCCGTACACAATATTTTAGAAAAACGTGATATTCGGATCACTTTGGCCCACCCCAAGTATGTCAAAGCGATTCGCGGTAAGAAGACCGATAAGAAAGATGCCCAATGGATCGCAGATTTATTTAAACACGATCTCGTTGCTGGTAGCTTTATGCCACCGGCAGATATTCGCCAATTACGTGATCTGCTACGTTATCGGTTTAAACTGACTAATTTTACTTCAAGTGAAAAGAATCGGTTTCAAAATTCATTAACGGTCTCTAACATTCAATTAGCTAGTGTGGTTTCCGACACTTTCGGAAAAAGTGCGTCCAAAATTATTGAGCGCATCCTAGAAAATCCGTTAGAACCTGATGTGGATTTGCCAAGTTTGATTCACGGTAGCCTGAAGAAAAAATTACCAGAATTAGAATTAGCGATTGATGGCGTCATTACTCCTGAACAAGCAGAGAAAATGAAGCTTATCAAGCAACACTATGAACAGCTGGTTGCCAATAAACAAGCATTAGAAACAATCATCCTAGAATTGGCTAAACCTTATGCCAAAGAAATTGAATTGATCCAAAGCACACCGGGCTTTGGTAGTTCTATGATGTCATCCATTAGTGTCATCTCAGAAATTGGTGTTGATATGACTAAGTTCTATTCAGCTAAACATCTTTGTTCTTGGGCCGGCTTAACGCCAACTAATAACGAAAGTGCGGGTAAAAAGCACTCGGTTCGTATCTCACGTGCTGGCTGCTATCTCAAGCCATTACTCGTTCAAATAGCCAATGCAGTTGTTCGGAGTCCGAAACACCCCGAAATTCGCAATCGCTATTTAGCGCTCAAGAAACGGCGCGGCCATAAACGGGCAATAATCGCCATTGCCCGGCAATTATTAACCGCAATTTATCACATGTTGAGTGAACATGTGGTCTATACGCCGCCGGTGATTAAAGAACAAAACCAACCAACACGCGCAATGACCGTTGAAGCCGCAATCCAATTTGCGAAACAGCACGGCTTTAGGGTAACTGCTTGAGGGAGGTCAAATTCTGAGGTTTACCCACCTTTATTTAAGTTGGCCTTTTTTCAATTAATTAGGTTGACTGCTAATATCTGTTTTTTTCAAACTTAAAATCTAGAGCGCAAACCGATATTACTGAACACCGCAAGAGAATAAAAACGAACACGAATTTTATCACCAATATCAGGCATTACGCAAGTATATTTATTCAACATGAGCAGAAGAAGACGATAAACTCGATGCTAAGTAATCATGACAACTAAAGACTGTAAATATAAAATAAATTAATTGTTATTTAAAGCATATTATGTATTCACGGCATTCATTTGAACGCCGTGGTTTTTACTATAAACCAGACTTAATTGTCCAGTTTGAACCTGCTTTTTCTAAAATAAGAGAGTACTGTGAATATTGGGTCATATCGGTTTCACTATCGAGGAACTTGACGGTCGCGTCAACTCGAATGTTGTCGCCTTGACGATGGAAGGTGGGATTGACCAGTTCCGCAAAACGGTAGTCTTTATTTAGTGGTTTTGTCCCTCCATCGACATAATATTTCAGTTCATTGGTGGTGCCGCTAGGATAAAGGGTGAAGAAAGTCGTTAGAAATTTAGTGATGCTACTGGTGGTTTCGGCATCAATTGAACTATCTGTTTGAAGCTGTTTTTCTGTTGCTTTGGCCTTAGACGGAGCTGCCGCAATCGTTGGATTAGTCACAATCACCATGTCACCATCTTTATTTTTCATAACATTCAATGAGTAGGTGGACTCGATTGCTTTTGCGGCGTCTTCTTTTTGACTGTTTTTGATCTGCTGATTAACGGTGAATAAGACTTCATTGACTTGATTCTTTTTAGCCTCAACTTTCCAAATTCGAATATCAGACACAGTGGAAGTTGTCGGAATATCTGAACGCAAAGCATCGGCATTCAGGGTCACCAATCCATTTAACATAAATTTACTAAGATCTTTTTGTCGGTTTTCTAATTTTTCCTGGTTAGGTTCCCATGTGTAATAGACTTTGGCAAAGTCGGTGATGAATGCTTCAATCGCGTTGGTATCAGTCAACTTAACTTTCACTACTTCACGTTCATGGACTGTGTGTTTATTGATGGCAGTGAAATTCTTGTACACGCCAAAACTCACACTAGCGATCAAGATCAACCAACAGAACCAAGTAGTTTTTCGCCGGATGCCAACGCGAGGTTGTTTTAACTTGCGGGTTTTTTTTTCTTTCATCGGTTTTGGTTGGCGCTTTGGTGGTCGTTGTCGTTTGACTTTTTTACGCGGCCGCTTGGGACGGGCTTTCTTATGTGAAGCGATCTGATGCTTGGCTGGACGTTCGTTGTATTCATACTGTAGATCGTGTTCACTTTCTCGATCATAGGATGACCGTGGTTCACGTTGTTGTTCAAAGTCGTGGGGTGGGTAACGCTCATCGCGATAATCATCTGGTGGTCGGCGATAGTTGCGTTCGTCCCGTTCCTGTATTCGCTGCGGTGGTCGATCCTCATAATCTTCATGATACTGTGGTCGCGGGCGTTCCGCATAGCGATGATCACGGGGATCTTCGTAGTCGTCGTACTCATAGTCGTAGTCTTCATAATCTTGACGGGCCATGGATTGTTCCTCCTTGTGGATCAGATTTACCATTTAAGTTTAGTGGCGAGATTAGCTACACTATTTTGTTGCAAGATGGCAAGGTGATTATTTTTTTGATAGTTGTGGTCCAGTTCATAACACTGATAAAATTTGGGATAGTCATTGCGAAAGCGGTCAAATAACTGGCGTAGACGGACTTGGGTGTAGCCGCGATAGTCTAGTTCACTATAAAGATCGTATTTGTCATCGTTGGTGAAAAATTCTTCGGCAAGGTGTAGTTCTCGATCTAAAATGTATTGGCGGTCTTCCTCACGAAACTTAGTATTGCCTAACCACTCTTTGACGTTTTGTTCATGTTCTAAAGCTAAACGGAACTCACGACGTTTACCAAATTCAAATTGCGGCAGTTCGGCGACAAAGTAATCAATCGCTTTGACTAGATCATTAACATTCGGTTCATGTTGTTCAAAAAACTTGATGCGTTCCCATTCGGCTGAAGCGTGATCGAGTTGTTTGTTACGTAATAAGCGATTATCGCCGTAATTCAAATCAATCCGACTTTCAACCAAAGTATGATCAATAGCGTTAGTTAACAGGTCCATCCAGTGGTCGTAGCTATAGCCGTTCTCACTTAAGGTCATGGATAATCACCTCATTTCTTGATGCGACCAGCACCAACAAGGTGTGCTTGCCAGTAGGCGGTATTTAAGTTAGCGTAGCCAAGGGGATCGCCAGCATTATACATGCGCATATTACCGACATAGATGCCAACGTGGGTAATGTAATCTGAAGTTGCGTAAGTGCCTTTGAAAAATACTAAGTCACCGGCCTTGGAGTTTTTGATACTGATATGTTGGGTCACATTATATTGCGCTTGGGCGGTACGCGGGAGCTTAATACCAGCCTTGGCGTAAGCCCAACTGGTTAACCCAGAACAATCAAAACCTGTGGTTGGCGTTGAGCCGCCAAAAACATAGGGCGTGCCTTGGTATTTAAGTGCTTCGGTCATTATGGCTTTGACCGTTTTATCACTGAAGTTAGCCACAGTCGGGCTAAGATATTGGCTGACTAAACTTACATAGAACATATTGCCATAAGCGTAGCGCCAACCTTCATCAGAAACTGGATTGGTGTAAGTGACTTTTTTGCCGCCGGCCTTTTCTTTAGCGAAATCACTGGCTATTTGTAGCGAATATTTCTTACCATGCGTAGCCACATAATTAATAAAAGCGCCACCGAAGTTGTAACTTTGAATAGCTGTATTTAAATCAGTTTTGGTTGTTTTCATGGATTTGATTAAACTAGCAAAGTATTTCACGCCTTGTTTGATCGAAGCATCCGGCGATAAACTACTGGGAGCTTGGCCCAGTGATTCACTAGACTGCATGACATCGCTACCTTTACCGCCAGATTCAACTTGCATAATCGCGAGAATCACGGTTACTTGATCAGGAATACCAAACTCCTTGCAATATTTTTCAACGGTACTTTTGTACTTGAGTACTTCTGCGGAAAGGTTCATCGAATCAACCACTAACTCAGTAGAATCGCTACTATCATCGTCATCAGCTGTCATTGCCACTGAAAAGAACAACAAGCTAATGAGTATGATCGGCAAAACGGCTAGGCCTAACCATTTCTTATTCATCATGTTTTTGCCTTGGCTTGACCAGCAATTTACGGTGCATGGTTGTTTTATTGACAACGAGATTCAGTGGCTTGTCAGTTGTCGGTTTGAATTGCCGTTTCTCACCAGTTTTGGGTGCAGTCGTGAATGATTGTTTGGGCCGTGATGTTGGCTTTTCTATTGGTGTTTTAGTATGTGGTAGTTTAGTGGTACTGGGATCGCGTGGCTTTGGTTGCGTGACTGGAGAAACTGCCGACTTTTTCTTGATCGGATCAGAATTAGACGGTTGCCGTGGATTCTTTGGCGGATCAACCACTAATTTACGCCGTTGCATTTCTTCCCGACGTTTTTTAGCGGCCAGTTCGCGTTCTGATTGATTGTCTTGACGCTGATTTTTCAACCCATTTTTGAAATCACCAATACCTTTTTTAGCCGTTTCTTTACCTTGATGTAACCCATATTTTGTATTGGTTGGCAGATCCTTTAACTGTTCTTTGGTGTGTTTCGCAGTTGCGGCCATTTTCTTTTTGGTATCTAATGCAGCACCCACTTTTTTACCAGCACGGGTCATCTTGCTAGTGGTGGCATCGCGTTTATTGGGCTGTGGTCGTTTTGAATTACCTTTACCGGTTGCATCAGTACCAGTTTCAGTCTGCGGCTGTGGACGTGGTTTTAAACCGCGTGCGAGCATACCACCCATTGCGGCGTTGCCCATGACCTGCCGGATCAAACGGCTACTACTGCGGCGCAAGCGACTAGCACCAGCTTGGGAGTCAGAACTTTTAAGCTGCATCATGCCCATTAAATCGCCGAGCTTCATCCAGATGCCGGCAAAGATGACGATTTGGAGAAAGGCGACCAGAAAGAATGGGGTGGTGGTCGATAGCCCATAGATCATGGTGGAAAGGCAGAACGTCAATGTTAGGACAATAGTGACGCCAGCACGCATCATGATCGTATTGAATAGCCGCAAAACAGCCGTTTTCATTAAGCCGTTAAATCCTGGGATCATGGCTAAGAGACAACTGATCGGTAAGAAAATGGCGTAAATAATAAAGAGGATTTGACTAAATAACATCATCGCTGTGAGAAAGAAGACAAAAATGGTGATTGCGATATCGAAGATACACACAAAGGTGGTCACACCTAAACGTTGAATCGTTTTGACCGCTGATAGATTGTCGTTTTCTTTATCTTCAATTTCAGCCTTGACGATCTCTGTTCGATCTTTACCTTTGTTCTTGAACGGATCAGTTTTGACCAGTTTGTTGACGCGATCCTCGCCAACCTCCTTGAGATTAGAATCGCCAAACTGTAATAACGTCCACGGCTGTTTGACTTGAATGTTGAATAACGTTTCACGAATCGCATCAACCCCGTTTTTTGAGGTGGACTGTTTATTTTGCATGATCATTTTAGAACCAGTGTTTAAAGCTGAGGTACTCATATCGGCGGAAAATTGGTTGATCTTGCCAATATAGTCGGGTGAGTAGGCAATGAAGCTTGCCGACAGAATAAAAATCACGATAAAATTGGCTACCGCTGAGATGGCTTTGGAGGATTCACGTTTGATCAGGCCAGTATAGGCGACATACACGCCAAGCACTAATATCAGCAACAAAAGCATACCGGGATAAAAGCCGTCAGCGCTAAAGCCGTTTTTAGAAACCCCGGCGAGTAGTTGCATGTTTTTACCAATGGCATCGGTGGTATCTTTGATGAAATCTAGTGAGTAAGCTTGTTGAATCAGGTAACCCGTGGCGTAGGAGAGGTAGACGGAGATCAGCCACAGAAAATTGGTGATAGCATAAATAGCGTACATGACCGACTTGCCAATGCCGTCACCCCAGTTCCATGGCAACCAATCCCATGATGAATCGACGAAATAATCTAGTTGATAGTTATTGACTGGATATTTGGAAAATTCGTGTTTATTATTGACGGTTTCATCGACTAGGCCTGCTGCGTGGACACTTTGGAGAGAAGTAGCACTCACTAGCACCACGACTAGCACAAAGCCGATCAGTAATAAAAGTCGTTTTTTACGTACCGACATTTACTCACCTCCAGTTATCTGCGCTGGTGGGCGAGTGTCGAAGGCCTTGTATAGATGTTCAAAGATATAATCAAAGTGTAGGACACCGACGTGGCCCCAAATATCTTGAAATAAGCATTCACCATTATCCAGTGAACGTAGGCGGTGTTGATTACTTTCATCTTCGGCATCAAGCCCAAAGAAAGTGAGGGTGTTTTTGATTTCATTAATATCGGTCGAACGAAAGGCAAATTTCATACCGATATTATTTTTCATCTTTTCGTCTAGAAGATCATTAGCGTTTTGCGTGACTAGATAAACCCCAGCATTCATTGAACGGCCTTCACGGATCAACTTCATAGAAAGAGCTTTACCTTGCGCTACATTCAAAAATGCCCAAGCTTCATCGAGATCGACAATTTTAAATTGCGAACGATCGGCATGGATAAAGTCGATGGCGAAAGTCGAGATGATCATCAACATGGCGACGGATAACATTTCCGCGGTGATGTATTCATCTTGCGTTTTGTCCGCATCAGGCAGGACCAAATCGGCAATTTGAATGATATTGATTTTGCGGTCCAAGGCGATCGAACGGCGAGTGGAGCCATCTGAAAAGAGTAAGGCGGCAAAATCATAATCGGTGAACGATTCAATATGATCAGCGATATTGTTGGCAATCGGGGTCCCTTCGCGGCGCAGTTCAGTGATCACTTTCAATAATCCGGGTTGCGGATCAAGGGTGACGTTGCGAATCGCTTTACGTAAAGTCGGAAACCGTTCGGCATCACGACTAGAGATTCCCGTTAAAAAGGTGAGTGTATCGACCGCCAGACTTTCAGAATCTTTTGGATTACTGAGAATGATATAAGGATCAAGTAAACCGCGATTCGCTTCTTCGCTGGTCAGGTTAACGATGTTAATATCGTCTTGCATGAAGTCTAAATTTTTCGCCCAATCAGTTCGTTCCGATTTTGGATCAAGTATCAAAGCTTGTGCGCCATAGAGTACGGCGTAGTAAACGAGTAAGTTATTAGAAAATGATTTACCACCGCCAAGTGAACCAAGGAAAGCGGCCGAAAGAGCATTGGTCACTGTTCCCTTTAAGCCTTGCGCGGCTAAGTCAGGTTTGATGAAAACATTGCGGCCGGTATCCACGTTGTAGCCCACATAAATTCCTTCGCGTTCTCCTAAAGCTTGAGTAGCACCAAAGCCTAATGAGGCAATGAAATCACTAG
Organism: Lactobacillus sp. CBA3606; assembly: GCF_002970935.1. Taxonomy (NCBI): domain Bacteria; kingdom Bacillati; phylum Bacillota; class Bacilli; order Lactobacillales; family Lactobacillaceae; genus Lactiplantibacillus; species Lactiplantibacillus kimchii. Next base: position 2,360,345 of record NZ_CP027194.1, read on the forward strand.
TCACGTATTGAATGTAGTCATTCATGTAGCGCTTTGAAGCGGGCATGAACTCGCTGTGTAGCCCCAGCATATCGCCGAACGGGCGAACCAATTTAATATTCAATGAATCATAGAAATCGAGGACTTGATCAGCGCGCTTTTTCATTTCATCGTAGCTTTTTCCACTGACGCGAATGACATAGGAAATTTTGTACATCGCGTCTTTAGTTTGATCAAGCTCAGCCTCCAAGTCGTCAACGGAATCAAGGGCATCGGCGACACCGCGAGTGGTTTCGTTATTAGATTCATAGGCGTGGTTATCTAAATCTTTCAATTCTTTCTTTTTGTTACGCACCTTAGTTAGTGCCTTTTTGTTAGTCACAATTTCCACATTCAGTGAGGTATCAATGGGAAAATCGAATTGTTGTTGCTGGAAGTAGAAAATCTCACTACCGGGAAAATCTAATTCACCAACAATATCGGATAAGGCCATATAGGTGACATAGGATTCGGTGAAACCGTGGGTGATGATCAAGTAACGCTGCTTTTGTTCAATCAACGAACGCGTTGGCTTGATCAAGTCATATTTTTTGATTACCGTATCTTGTTCATTTTTTTGTCGTGGCAGGTGGTATTGGTAGTCTTCATAATCTTGCCCTGACATACCGTAAAGATGTTCTAACAAGTAACCAAAGTCATCTTTAATCAACGGTCGAATTTTAAACCGGCGACTGACTTTATCGGCAAGGAAGCGGGCGACTTTACGAAAACGATCAACTTCGCTGTTGTTCATGACCATGAAGTCACCGGTGTATTTTTCATTGAATTCATGAAGAAAATCCTGAATGCCAAGCATGATATCATGCCAAACGCCTTTAGCGGATAACTCGCGGTCGTTTAACAGCAGTTTAAAACCAATAAAAAAACGATAATCAACTTGATTATCGCCAATATTGTCGATCAACGCGGCGGCTTGACCGTCAATATGCGTATCGGCAATACTTTTTAAATTTCCTTTGACCGTGGCTTTGGAACGGCGCATCGTGTCTTTGATACTGGATTCGGTGGCAAGTTGTAAGAGATGCAGTTTACCGTCACGGTTTTGTGAGATCAACTGACGGAAATTTTCGTGGACTTCCGCTTTTTGATCAGGTGAGAGAAAAGAGTAATTATAGGGGACGAGTTCGTAATAGGCGAAGCATTCGCCATCACGATTAAACACTAAATTGTCTTCGATATATTTTATGGGAAACTTCACTGGTTGAACCTCCTTACGTGGGTGATGTGGTCAAGGGCATGGGCTTTAACGGGTTTGACTGGCCGTCCGGAAAACGTGATCTTCTGGGCGGTAAAATAAGTGATCACCGAGCGAAGAAAACCTAGTGGCCGTTTGTTATCAAAAGTCTTTTGACTCATGAACCAAGTAATGGCTGCTGGAATACCGAGATATTTTAGGAACGCGCCATCAATAAAACTTAGTGGTGGTACATCGCCCAGCAACATGACCAAAAATAGCGCAACGATGAACCAAGTCATTTGCGTGAACGTGACGGGGAATGGTAGATTAACATCATTGATCGCGTAGAGCACTTTTTCCACTGACCAAATGCTGGTGTAACTACGAATCTTTTTCATAAGTGACCTCCTTTCATTGGGGTAAAGAGGACTGATCCATTTGCTAGACCAGTCCCCGGGAAGAATCTTAGTTTGCGTATTCATAAATAGCGCTGTTGGTAACCAAGTAATTACCTTCAATTTCTATATCGCGACCCAGTGCTTCAAAGTCGAGGTAAGCGATGACTTGATCTGGAAGGTCACCGAAAATTGCACCAGATTCCACAGCATCTTGAGCTAGCTCGGCCATATCTGAAACACCCTTATAGATAACGATATCCTCAGCGTTTTCAGCTAGTTCTTCAATATCACGGAACCATTCGCCAATCAAGGCACTAACGTCAGCACCAAAATCATATTCTTCAAGCCGTTCTAAAGCAGCATACTTACGATTGATCTCGTCTATTGAATCAAAGCGATCAATTTCAAAAGGTGCTTCGTAATCATGGATCGCGTACTCTTCACTGTCATTTTTCAATTCCAGCTGTTCGGCAATGGCATCAGGGTATAACGGTGGGGTGAACCATTTACCTGTGGTCTTGCCTTGATTGTAATAACCTAAGTTGACGATAAAAACGCGTACCGTTTCCATTTAGCTACCTCTTTTCTTGCAGTAATTAGGCACCAACAACACGATTGAATAAGTTCAATAGCACATCTTTAACGCCGGCGGTATTAAATACCAGCCCCACAGCGATCAATGCAATGATCAGAAAGCCGATCAGTTTAGAAAATTCACGTTTAAAGCCTAAGAAAACACCGATCACGGCAATTGCCATCAGCACTAAAGACTGGGCGTTGCTAGTGAACCAGTTGAAGAGATTTTGTCCGAAGTTCATAGAAGTTCATCCTTTCATTTAGAAAATATAGTCAGATTAAGATTGTTATGAATAACTCCATTATGGATTGCACGTTTTTTGACAGGGTAACGCACGACCATTCTTAGATGATTTATTTATGTTGATCACTCAATAGTTGAAACCGCGATACAATAGCTTTGATAATCGGTACCGTCACACTATTACCGGCTTGCTTATAAAGTTGTGCGTCAGATAGGCCAGAGTCCTTGGCTTTATAAAATACTTCATCAGGAAAACCTTGTAGGCGCCAGTATTCAAGTGGCGTTAAACGACGGATACGTAATGCTTGATCAACAACTGCTTCACTGCCATCAGTTAGTAAAGTGTGCGCTTTTTTATGAGCAACGCGGCCACGTCGAGTTTGACTAGTGGGATAGGTTAGACTGATGCCATCACCACTATGCGCATTAGTGTAACCACGATGAGTGGCATCTGATACCTTGAGTGATTTTTGTGTTGGTGTGATGATCTTTGTTCTAATGCCAGAGGTTGCAACCAGAGTTGGTGCGATACCATCAGGGTCATAAACGCGTTCATATTGATGCGTCACAGTTGGATTGACTTGAGCTAGTCCTTTAGTAGTCGTTGTTCCATTGTCTGGGATAGGAAATACTTGTCGCTGACGTTTTGTTCTAAGATGTCCGACAATGAATAAACGCTCGCGGTGTTGGGGAACGAGGGCGGCAGAATCGAGAACTGACCATTCAACGTCATACCCCAATTGGTCCAATTCAATTTGCACTCTAAGGAAGTCAAGTCCGCCGTTAATACTAAGAAGGTTTTTAACGTTCTCAATAAATAGAATTGTGGGTCGGCGATTATCGGGTAGCTGCTTAATAAGGTTTGTAACTGTGAAGAACAGACTTGAACGATGGCCTGTGGTGAATCCTCGCAATTTTCCAGCAAGGCTGATGTCTTGGCATGGAAATCCGAAGCACCAAATATCTGCGGTTGGAAGTTCAGTAATTCTAACTGTTGTGATGTCATGGGCAGTCCATTCTCCTTTGATATCAAAAATTGCTTCGTAGCTTTTACGCGAAAATTTATCTATTTCGCAATAGCCAACACAAGTGTGCCCGGCTTGTTCCATCCCAAGCCTAAAACCACCAATGCCAGAAAATAGGTCTAAAAATTTCATGATGATACCTCAAAATTCAAAAATATTTGCGGGAAGATTTAATGGTTAGTAGCGGCCAACCGGTTTTAGCCGAGACCTGATAGAGCAATTGCAATAACTCTTCGCTTTTAATTGGATTACCGTACACGTCTAAAATCGGCGCCGGCCAATGCACAGAAAAACGCCAATCAATATAGCTGGTTGGCGTTAGATACTTATCTAGTTCATGTAATTGTAGAAAATTGGGATCTTCGATAACACCGACCAATTGTAATCGGTAGTAATAAACATTGAAAATATAGTCTTTGATTCCAGCGGGAAAGGTGGCAAGTGGCTTATTCAGTTCCTTGGTCGTTTTCAAAATAATCACCTCCAACTTCACTAATACCAAGGGTTTGTTGTTCAAGTATCGTTTGATGCTTTTGCTTTAATTCGGTGTTCTTGATTATAGCCATCGTGCTGTTATTACCGTTATAGCCGTCAATGTTCAGCAGAACTTTAAGGGTTGGAGCAACTTGCTTTTTTATCCAAGCGCGAGTGCGGCGAAGATCAAAGGGCTCGGGATCAAGGGTCAGTCGTAGTGGCTGCCTACCTTTGCCACAAAAAACTGTCCAGGTTGGATTAAGCGGCCATTTAGCCCGATCTTTATTTTTGCCTCGATTAACAAAACGAATATAGCGAGTAATAATGCCAAAAGCAGTTCGCTCAACATCACGATAGGCAAGTAAATCTTCAATAGCTATCTTGGCGCGATCATTTTTCAAACGTATTTCAAAGCGGTTTTTGATTCCGACCGTTTGATAGTCAGTACCAAACTTATGTTGTTGTTCCGCTTCTTTTTCATAGATACAGAAGTAAATATCACTTTTCATCGAACCAACGTATAAACTCGCACCATGATCTTCGGCTTGTTCATCAGTCATGGCACCAGATTTTAGGCCTTCAAATCGACGCATTACCGAAATACATTCATTTTTCTCACATTTGGTAATGAGTTCAGGAATACTGAGGAGACCAGCGTGATCATTAATAGCTAAATCAATTCGTTTAAAAACGGCTTTAAGTTCTAAACACCTTCGAAAAAAGTCAAACCAAGTTTCATCATTAGCCAATAGGACTCCTTCAAACTCACGGCACCCTTGGCCTTTAAGTTCTAATAGTGTACCAATTTTTTCGGTTGGGGTAGAGGCCATCACTTGGATATTGCTAAAAACATAGCTAGTGGAATAACCATATAATCCCCAGTCATTGAATAGCATGAAATCCATTTTTAGATTGAGCACCTTTTCAATCAAGGTCTCCACATCATGAGTGGGGAAGCGAATACGCACATAATCAAAATTGAGTGTTAATTCTGGATCTTCACCCCAGTGAGCTAATACATAGTCAATTTGCATTTGTAAAGAACTACTTGGACTCCGCGTGCCGTTTTCTAAACGTTGGACGTGTCTCACTGTAATCCCGATGCGTCGAGCTAAAGTTGTTTGCGTGATATTCAGTTGCTTACGCTTAGTCCGTATTTGTTCACGCCAAATCGGCATTGAATCAACTCCTTTCTTTTCAAAATACAAAAAGGCGACCTTACACAAGCTGGTCGTCTTTAGGTAAAGCTATTAAGTTGTAGTTACGGCAACGTTTCTACGCTATTTTCGGCCGTGACGTATCAGTTTTCTACCCCCGTGTTACATACCGGGGGTTGATGCGGCCGGCTTGCGCCGACCGCCGCCTCCGCTCGCGCTTTTCGCGCTGCACAGCACGGCGGGGCGAATCAGTCTAAGGTTATTGTTATATCAAAAAAAGTGTTACAATTTTTACTATATATTATAAAATTAGGTGAGGCGAATGTTATGGCCGAGAAAAAAACATTATTCATTATAGGAAATGGTTTTGATTTAGCACTTGGTATGCAATCAACCTTCAAAGAATTTGGTATTTATCGCCGTAAACAGTTAGAAAATGTTAAACTTTCAGATTGGACAATAATTGATCTTGCTCTGGAGACCCATACCTATGGTGGATGGGGAAAACAAGAACAAAATGACAATTGGGATTGGTGGAACTTTGAAAAATTTTTAAAAGATTCCGTCCTTGATGTAATATATAATCAAGATTTTTTGGGATTAATTTCTGGTAGAGGTATTGAATCCAAAAAGGAAGACGAAGAGAAAATCATTTCGGCAATGGATGAAGTGGGCATTGTATTATCACGTGATGAATTTCTATTAAGAAATACGGATGGTCTGGATGCTGAGCTAGTTGTTAACCTTAATAAATTGTTGGCTATTACTCCTGACAACTTAGATCATGTGAGTAATGGTTATTTTTGGCAATTACTATTGTTGTATCGAGTGAATAAATTTTATACAGAAAAGTCATCTCGATTGGACCTTTTTAATCCGTATTTTTTGCATACTGGTGATGTTAAGACCTCACAGACTATAAAAATGGATAATATCAGTGATCCTGAAAAAGATCTGCAAATTCCCGGGATATTTCCTAGTTTTTATTCTCTTCAACCCGTATTAATACGAGACATTAATATTTGGGAATCCGAGTTTTCAAAGTTCATTGCTGAACGCCAAGGAAAACTTCTAAACAGTGGACTTAACTATCAAGATGCATCAAACGCTTTGATGTATTCTGTTCTCAATGAAACCCAGCAAAATCAACAAGTTCAAATACTTAATTTTAACTATTCTCGACCTGCACTGAAGGAATCTAAGAGCCTTTACTGTGGGAATCAACTAAACATACATGGATCAATAGAAAATGAATCGTTGGTCCCAGAAGAAAATTCTGGAATCATTATTGGATTTGATTATCAAGTAATTCTCGACTATCCAGAATTTACAGACTTTATGGCACCATTCACTAAGACCTTTCGTCTATCAGAGTTGAATACTGTTTTATCAAAATGTGTTCCTGATAAGAAAAGAGTTAGGCTTGATTATAACGTTGATAAAATCGTAATCCTAGGTCACAGTTTATCAAAAGCTGACGACTCATATTTTCGAACAATTTTCGATACAGCTGATATATACAATAGTGATGTTATTATAGAGTACTGGTACACGGATTACCCTGGTCGAGATCAGTCACTTTCTATTGAAACTGAAAGCCTCAATAGAATTAATGGTTTATTAACTCGGTATATTAAGACTTCAAGGCAAGAAAATAAAAATAATCTCCTGCATAAGTTATTATTAGAAAATAGGCTCATTCTAAAGGAATATAGCATTGCAGATATTCTAGCAAAGTATGGCAAGCGAAAGAGTCAATGAAAGCCAAAATAATTTATCCGTTTTTTACTCACTATATGTTATAATTTGAGTAGAAAGCGGATTTTTTTGAATTGAGGTGGAATAATGAGCCAACAAGATGAGATCATTGAGTACTTGAACAAAAACGGTGGTCAAATTACATCTAAAACTGCTAATTCAATGGGCATCTCACCTAGAGTGCTGCGCAACATGTATGCTCATGGACAGCTTGAAAGATTAGCACCGGGTGTTTATATTGATCCACTTGAATTTGGTGACGATATTGCTGCGATACAATATAGCCTTTCAAAAGGTGTTTTCTTTAAAGATACGGCATTATTCCTTTATGGAATGATTGATCGAACGCCAAGTACCTATGAGATGAACTTTCCGTTGCCATACGCGTACAGTACAAAAACCGATGCACCAATCAAGATTTATCGACAAAAAAAGGATCTTTATGAAATTGGCATAACAACAACTAAAACTCCCGGTGGACACCTAGTTAAGGTTTACGATGTTGAGCGCACCTTGTGTGATATCCTGCGAACGCGAGATAGGTCTGATGCCGAGACGATTAAACAAGCAATGAATAGTTACGCCCATCGGAAAGAAAAGAATCTCCGCCAATTAATGGCGTACGCAAGAACATTTAAGGTAGAAGAAGAAATTAGAACGTATATGGAGGTCCTACTGTGAAACTTGAATTTACTAACCAGAAGCAATTTTTGGCTAGAATCAGAAAGTTAGCAAAAGAAAGAAAAATCACACCACAAATTATGTTGCAGGAGATTGTTTTGGATGATCTAATTGATAGAATCTCTAATTCGCCTTACCAAAAAAATCTTGTACTAAAAGGTGGCTTCTTGATTGCATCACTAATTGGTAACGACACTCGCTCAACACGGGATATTGATACCTCAATTGTTGGTTTACCAGTGACGGAAGATAAAATGAAAAGTGTGTTTCAAGAAATCAGTGACATTGAATTACCAGAAGATATAATCAAACTATCAATTGTAAGGATTGGCGAAATTAGGGAAGATGATGAGTATTCTGGTTACCGGATTCATATCCGTGCACAAATCTATACCACACGAGTTGATGTTAAGATTGATATATCAACTGGAGATGTGATTACTGAGCGCGCCATCCAGTATGGACACAAAATGATACTTGAGGATCGGACTGTCCAAGTTATGGCGTACACAGTTGAAACCATCATTGCCGAAAAGTTGGAGACGATTGTTAGCCGGGCTGATGCTAATACACGATTGAAGGATTTTTACGATTTATTTTTGCTCGATCATCAGGATAAGACTGAAATAAAGTTTGACGTATTAAAAAAGGCAATACAAGCAACTTCTGCAAAAAGAGAAACAACTAATCAATTAGGTACCTATATTTCAACATTAACAGCTCTTAAAACAAGTCCAAGTCTTCAAAGATTATGGATTGCTTATCAAAAGCCCAATGAATATGCGCACGGGATTGAGTTTGGAGCTACGTGTAATGCAGCGATTGATTTAGTCCGTAAATCAGGTATGGAGTAACATAAATAACTACCTGAATAAGCGATTACAGTGTTTTGTTATTGCTCTGGTAGGCAGCATCGATCTCACCCAGAAAATCATAGCCCTTCGGTACCAGTGGTGTGTAAAACTCACTAATAACGCTAATACCAGTATCAACGTAACCACGACCTTTGATGGGTTTTAAGAAGAAATCTTTATCGGTTTCACCAAACATCATGGTATAACCAAGGTCCGACATTCGACCAAGTGCTGCTCGGAACATAAACTGATCACGAATACCATCACCTAAATATTTTGCGTCAGGGCGCTGGCAGGCCAAGATAAGAAAGAATCCTGATTGACGGCCAAGCATGACAATTTGTTTAAGCTTACTCATGACTTGTACAGCTTCACGTCCGATCATATCCATGAAAGCCACATACTCATCAAAGACTAGAAAATGGGCGGGAAGTCCAAGCGCGGCATAGTTATTGCCTGTTTGGTAACCGGCCATTTTTTTCATCTCTTTATTACGTTCCATCATTTCTTGGTAAAACTGAGCTACGGCGGCAATCATATCGTCTTGTTCATAGTGAACATCTGGAATAACATCGGTCAAATCGGCTAGGTCGGAATTTTTTGGATCAAGAATGGTCAACTGATTACCATCGCGAATCAATGCTTGGATCAATGTGAGAATAAAATAGGTTTTTCCACCACCAGTGCCGCCAGCGATTAGCATATGGGGCAAAACATCGTATTCCCAAGCAACATTATTCATAAGGTTGACGGCGCCTTTTTGACATTTCACATGTTCAATCGAAATTCGATTACCAATCGTATCATAGAGTAGCGTGTACTCTACAAATGAATCATGGAGGATTTTATCAACGATTTCACAGTATAAGCCGGATTCAAGTTTCTTTTCCAAATGGATCAGTTGATCTTGGTAAGGACTCATTACAATTTCCACCTGCACATGGATCAGACCATTTTTCAAACGATAGTAAACTCGTGGAAACCGTGAGATTCGTTCTTTTGAACCCCCTAAATCTAAGTCTTTAAAAAAGCCATCATTTTTCCTTGTCTCACTCTCATACCAGTTATTCGTCATGAACATTCGCGCAATTTTTTGTCGATGTATCAATTTGCGGTATTGGTCGGGAAATCTGATTAATATCAGTAAGATGATTATTAATGAAACCAGAAATGTAATGATGGAACTGATAATCAATCCGCTAAACGACCAAGGGAGGCTATGAATTGTTGGCCATGAAACGGTTTTGAGGTTGATTTTAGACAGTAACGGCAGATAAAAGAAAATAGTCAATGGTAGCAAGATGAATAGAATCATACTTAGCAATGTTTGAAAAACTAGGTTCTGATCACGTGGATGGATTTGAGTGCCGCGATAGTGAAAAATTGCTTTCAAATTATCACCTCATTTCAATTATTTTAGAATCAACTAGGCGGCATCAGCTACGCCAATATAAATCATTGTTAGACCCTCTTCGGTCTGCATACTCTTGAAGGTAAATTCTTTAGCAACACCATCTTTAGTCACTTCCGATAGAGCTGTTAAACTAAAACCAGAATCAGGCGATTCAATCGCAATTTCATGAGCTTCCTGAAGTTTTCTCTCAGCTTCGTTAACAGAGCTTTCTTTGATATTGGCTACAAAATCGTCCATAAAGCCGATTTCATTAATACAGACAAGTACATTCATAAAAAATCTCCTAACTTCTTTTTTGTGATGACCAGGGAACACTTAAACCGCCATAGAGACGGTGGGGAGCGCTGGGATGAGAACTTCCGATGGTTATTTTTTGTCATTTGTATTTTTCTCCGTGGTTACTGAACCAGTTTTAGATTGGTTATTTTTGACTGATACAATATCAGATGCTTTGAGATACCAAGAAACAGTTACACCTCGGAAATCCGCATTGGCGACAGTGTCGATCTCAGGATTAACTAGTTCTATTTCTTGATCATATTCAAAATTCTTAGTCCCAGCTTCGGCCGGAATGGAGACTTGAACCATCTGACCTTGTACTGTACTTTTTAGATCAAAGGTACGTGAGCGAACATTAGTTGTTTGGTTGCCTTCATCGTCTTCGATAAATCTTTCACGGCGTTGGGCGGAGAATAATAATTTACCGAACGTTTTTGGTGTGTCTAGCTTAATGCCTTCTGGTAATCGCATATAGGGTTCCTTCTTTCTTTAATTTTGATAAGTGGCTAAATCTTGACGAAATCATCAGCCATGCAGGTGTAATTTACAAATGCTGCTTCGGCAATCCGATAACCAACTGCGGCGATTCGTGGATTAATTAATCGAACCCGATCAAATGGTTCGAGCGTGTCATTTTTTTCACCGGCTGCCACTGGGATCGTCACTTGAATGTTGTCGGCACGTTGAACATTGGAGTAAAGGTCATAAGTGCGCGAAACAACTTTACGATTGGCACCGGAGCCTTCGCGAGTTTCGCTAAAATTACCGGCAAAGGTGAGTTGACCGAAAGTTTCACGTACTTCGGGAATTACATATTTAAGATCCATAATTGGGTCCTCGCTTTCTTTTCTTGAATTTTAGGCAAACTAAAAGTCAGATAATTTAACTATCTGACTTGGAATGTGCATAATATTCGATGACTTGGTTGAGTAAATATTGATATAGATCAGTATTGAGGGGATAGATAAGCCGCTGATTGCGAACTTGGGGGAAGTTTAAGAACAGACGATGGTGTCCTTGAATGAGTTGTACTTGGTTGATGATCAGACTATGGTTCAGAATGAGTTCACCTTCAAGCAAAACATTCGGTTTACCACTGGATGACATTTTAATGGAAGATACGTAAATCATTTGACCTCCTAAATATGAAAATTGGGTATTTATTGAAACCTAATCCAGAAGTACACCACGATAACTCAGAAAAGGGTTGTTACCATTAATAAAACCTGAGTTGAACAAAAAGGTAATATAGGCGCCTAATTTACATTCATCTTTTGAAATTTCAAACCTAATTGACGTTTCTAGATTAGCTTGCGCCTCTTGCAGTACATCTTTTAAAATTTCATCTTCTGTTGGTGAGGTAGGGAACATTGGATTGATCAATTCTCTAAAGTCATGATGAAATTCGGATAAATTAAAAACAGAATCAATTTTTTCTTTTGGCATACGATCACTCTTTCCGATGGGAGAGACTATTCATTGTTCCAGTTATCATCTTCATCTTCATCGTCATAAAAATCCGCATTAGTTTTTCTTGAATGATGAATCCACCAGACAATTAAGCTAGTGATTAATAGTAGAATCACGCCAATAACGCTTAACAATTGATTACGTTCTTCACCAGTTTGTGGTAGGTGAATTAGTGGCCTATCGACCGCTTCATCTTTCATTTGCGCCTTGACGATTTCACCATCTTTAGTGATTTCAAAATCGACAGGTGTTTCATTGATCTTGTAACCTTTTGGTGCGTCATACTCCACAAATTGGTATTTGCCAGCAGGCAGGTTGGCAAAACTGAAAATACCCTTGTCATTAGTCCGACCTGATACAACTGTTTTGCCATCTTGATCGAGAACTTTAATACCAGTGTTTGGCAAGACTTTACCATTGCTGACATCAGTCTTGGTTAATTCACCAGTACCCTTGATCAAATTATTTTTCAGTGTGAAACTAATTTCTGGTTTTTTGGTGGTTTCTTTAGTTTCAGTTGTTGCTTTTTCGTCTGCCTGTTTTTTATCCTGACTAATTAATTGACCTTTAGCATCATAGACAGTGATACCAGTTTTGGTTGAAACAATTTTAGTTAAGTCCTTAGTCAAAACAAGATTGGTCGCGGAAGGAGTCTTTTCCCGTAAATAGAAGGTGCCAACCGGTACATTCTTGAAGGCACCAATCGACTTGTCATCAATTGTAGTGGTTTGAATGACTTTCTTATCCTTATCTAGTAATTCAAACACCGCACCCTTGGCGTTGCCATCAAAAGTGAATTGATAACCTTTATCTTCAACTAACTTAGCGGTCTCGTTGATTTTCTTAAAGGTAAATTCGTTGAAGTGTAGTTTATTTAGAATTGGGGCGTCCTTATCATCATTGATCGTGAAATTTTTAGTCGCGGTGTTGTCAGTTGCCTTAAATTCAAAATCATAAGTTTGGTCATCAAGCTGATAAGCTTCACCGGCATCTAGTTCTTGCGCATAATAGCTATCTTCAGGCAATTGAATGTCGGCAAAGGTTGCTTTACCATCTTTGACGATCGCAGTTGCGACTAATGCCTTTGCCGGAACCTTGATGTCGCTATTGGTGTAGCCAGCTTTACTGAACAGTCCGAAGACTTGACCATTAGCAGCTTTATTTTCAAGCGTGGGTTTGTTTTTATCCCAACTCTTGATTTGTTCAGCTTGCTTGTTAACCACCACGTTTAATTTCTGAAAATCGTTAGTCGCTTTGAGAGAAGTTGAAGTCACTTCAACATTTTGACCAGCGTATTTTAATTCAAAATCAATTGGCTTGTCATTGAGAATAAAGCCATTTGGTGCGGCAACTTCTTTAACTGAGTATTTACCGAGATAAAGTTGTGGGGTTTTGATTTGTCCGTTAGCATCAGTCGTAGCCGTGGCGACAATCTCACCCTTTTTGGCGTGGACAGTACCATCAGCGGTGGTGATATTTTTACTGGCAGTAAATTCAAACTTGGCACCGGCCAGTGGGGTGTAGTCATAGTTAAAACCGTATTGTTCGCCGTACTTGGTTGACTGTTTAGTTACCTCAACAGGCGTGGCACCAGTTTTATGCAAAGTGACAATACCTTTTTGCGACTTATCCGTAAATTTGACGGTCACAATACCATCACTATCTTTGCCAGTGATCGAAAATTTAGCTGGGTCTTTGGCAAGAACATAGCCTAATGGTGCTTGTGTTTCGACTAATTCATATTGACCATAGGGGAGTGCCTCAGTTGTGGTCAAGTAGCCCTCTTCATTAGTCATAAAAGTGTCTGTTGTCCCGTCATGATTGAGATTAGGCATGGAAACATATTTACCAGTTTGTAGTGATTTAATTTTAAAGCCAGCGTTGGCACGCGGAATTGTTTTGCCGGATTCGGCGTCAGCTTTGACTACTTTCAAACGTTCTTCCAATACATTATTGACGACTGAATAATGATGGGTCTCGTTTTGTTGATGAATCGTGACTTTGAATGGATCGGCGGTTTTATAGCCTTCTGGTGTTTTTGTTTCCGTCACGGTATAAGTGTCATAGGGTAGATCAGTAAATTTGAGATAACCTTCTTTATCGGTTGTACCCGTTGTGACGACCTTATTTGTTGTGTTGCTAGTGACTGTAAACTCAACATTAGCCAGTGGATTAGACTTGTTTTCTTTACCAGTTAAATGGCTAGAAAGTGCGGTGTGCCAATCATAGTTACCAATCTTGATTAAGTCGAAGCCACCAGTAATGACTTGTTCTTTAACGGTTGTTGATACGGTGGCTGTTTTCGCATTTTGCCCAGCGTAGGTCAGTTTGAATGCATGTTTTTCTGTATCTTTAATGTAGCCAGTTGGCGCTGCTTTTTCGAGCCAGTAGTAGTCGTCTAACTTTAGATTGGCGACACTTGCTTGATTGTTTTTAATCGTAACGGTATCAACTAGTTCATCATTTGAAGCTCGATGTAGTTCATAGACAGCACCATCAAGTGATGCAGCGCCTTGTGGCGTTTTACCAGTTTTAGTATCTTCCTTGATCAAAGTGGCAGTACCGAATTGTTCATCATCGGTCGCTTTAACCGAAGTAGCAGTGACCGCGACATTTTGACCAGCATATTTCAACTCAAAAGGTACCTTCTCGTTGTTAAGAATATAACCGGCCGGAGCTTTTTCTTCAACGGCGTAGTAGTTACCGAGTTTTAGATTTTGTAGCGCACCTTTACCAGTACTATCGGTAGTGATCGTTCCAACTTTTTTACCATCGGTTGAATAGATGCCATACATGGCGCCATTTAATGAATAGTATTTGTTAAACATATTGGTGCCAAATTGGCGGCCAATCTTCGTTAGATTTACATTACCAAGTTGTTCTTTGTTGCCAAGAACGACTTCGATTGTTTGATTAGGTGCGATCGTGGCCGTCTTGATTTCACCTTTATTAACGTAGCCATTAGGTGCGGTTACTTCTGAAACTTTGACTTGGGTACCGGCCTTGATGTCGTTTAAAGCGGCGTAACCATCAGTGCCAGTGGTAACTTCTTTGGTTTGACCATTGTACTCAAATTTGAGTTTCGCACCTGGCAGAGCCTTGTTGGTATCAGCGTCAACTTTTTTAGCTTTCAAATTACCATTCAGATTTACCTTAATGTTTAGATCAAAGTTATTTCCGTTTGGCAGTTTGAAATAGGCAATTTTTTGTTGATTACCTTTACCATAAAGGAGGGAAGTACCAATATTAGCAGCCTTAGCTTTAGCAAAGGAAATCTTACCAGATTCCTTGGAATTAGCTGTGGCAGTCAAAGTCAATTTATTGCCAGCTTTTGTGATGTTCAAATTAGCGGTATTAGCAGTTTGTTCAATATATGAAGCCAAAGTGCCATTAGTGTCGGTTAAAGTGATTGAATCACCAACGTTTAAGGTAATATTTTGATCATTGAACGATGGCTTGGTGTTGAACGCTGCAACTTTTGCCAGCACAGCCGCTTTTTTATTTTGATAATCTGGATAGTCGGTGGTCAATAGTTCATTACCTAAGGCTTCCCAGATCATAATTTGTGCTAGACCATAATTGGCGTCAGTTGGATTTTGTTGATAAGCAAAATACGCAATTTCGGCTAGCTTGTCTTTCTCAGCCGCCGAATAATCAGTTGGTGTCCAACCTGAACCAGAATTTTCAATATCGATCCCGTGTTCAACACAGAAAGTGATTTGGCCATCAACAACTTTTTTGTAAATACCGGTGTCAGTCCAATGAAGACCATTCAATAGACTGAGATGCCAAGTTGATACCCAGTCGCCAGCTTTAATGTTGGTCATGTCAGCGGCAAAAGCACTTGTGATTGGGGTCATAAAAATTGAAGTGAACAAGGTCAGCAGGGCTAACCAGACAGAAACTTTACGGGTTGCTGTTTGCAAGTAGATTACCTCCATTTTGATCAAATAGATTTAGCCAGCAGTGAAAAATATTGAACTAAAAAATGGGTACAAAAAAGGTAGACCAATATATAAATCGGACTACCCGTAACTGTGGTTTTGAAGTTTAGATTTCTCAATACTACTGGCACTAAAATGGCACATCGCATTTGATTTTTTAGTTTTTTATTGCTATTAGTTGTTTCGATAAACGCCTTAAACACGCTGATTCATCCTGATACTGTTAAGGTGAAGTATAGAATGGGAATAGGAAGCTAAATAAATTAAAAAAGGGAAACCTCGTTTAACGGTGTTTAGCGGAACGAAGCCTAATAAGAGACAAGTAATGTGGACGAAGCTGTCTATCAAAAGTTTACCGGTTAGCCTCATCGGAATGTGTAATTCTGGTGAGGCTTTTCTGGCGCTTGGTCCAATTTTTGGGGGTTCACATCACAGTACCAAATAGCATAGAACCAAAAAAATGGATTCTTAAAATTGGCCTAACCGGCTGATTTTGGGAGTCCATTTTGTAGATACAATCACTTTTCAGGCTTTAGGCTGAAGCATTGAGATGATCAGCTTGGGACAACATCAGATAGGTTGCCTTAAACACGGGGCAAACATCGCTTGGAATGGCGTAATTATGGGTTGTTCGGCGCAATTCAGTGAAGTTAGCGTCTAAGCGGTGATTGGCTGTGGCATCCGCACGTAATTTCAGATATTGTTCACGCACAGCAAAAACTTCAGGGTGATTTTGACCATGGGCATTTGTGATTGCGTGGGTATAAAAGTCTAATTTGTCATAGTGACAATCTAAATAGATTTTAACGGTTGTCATGTGATCCACCTCTTTATATTTGATGGTTTAAGTATAACGTCTGGGCTCACCAAATAACTTGATGGTGGTCAAGCTTAAGCTATTTTGGGTAGTCAATTAAAGCTTGAAGTTTCTAAGCTTGCCCAAATTAGAGCATAACTGAGGGTTTAGCATGTTTTTCAGTTCGTTTTTGTCGCGGTGGATAAGTGGACAGCGAAGACACGGTGATTTGAAACAGTTTGCAACCCCGCAAGCAAACCGATAGAATTATCTTTATATACAAATAGTCGTATGATTCAATGAAAGCTTTACGATTATGTCAGTGAAAAAAAGTTCCTTTGGAGGATTGATTGCGTATGTCGTACTATCAAGAGGCAAAAAAGAGTAGTGATGGTCAGCCGGTTTGGGATAGTTATTTACCAATAATCTTGATAGTCATTCAGGAGAAGCCAGTGTGGCGGAGTCGCGATTTGAAAATTGCGGCAGTTGAGCGGATGGATGTGCCAGCAACACTACGGATGAAAAGGTATCAAAAAAGTAAATATGATGATAATATTGCTGAAAATCGGGCCGGCTTTTCGTTAAGTTTGCTGAAAAATGCTGGATTAGTTGATTTCCTAGGCGCTGCTAAATATGCCCAAAATAGTGCTGGTAATAAATTTATTAATCAATACGCCGGTGATATTACTGAAAAACGCGTGCTGAATTTACCAGCTTATCAAGCACACCAGCAGTTAATTGAGGAACGGCGGCAAAAAAAGCAACAACAGGCAGTTCAAGTTGCGGACAACTTGGCAACAGTTGCTGATAACGATTTGCCGATTGATGGTAAAATGCATCGGTTGCAAGAGCAATATAATGATGCCATTGCGAATGAGTTGCTAGAACGAATTTGGCAGATGAATCCCTATCGCTTCGAGAATCTGCTGGTTGAACTGTTAGTGGCGATGGGTTACAAAGGTGATCAAGGGAGTGCTTTTGTCACCAAAAAATCCAATGATAATGGGATTGATGGTGTGATTAATCAAGACCCACTAGGGACCCAGACCGTGTATGTCCAGGCCAAACGCTATAGTAAGACTAATTTGGTTCAACGACCAGAAATGGCATCGTTTTACGGTGCAATAGCGGAGAATCATAGTAATAAGGGGGTTTTTATCACATCGTCGGCCTTTACCAAAGGCGCGCTCGCAACAGCTAAACAACTTGGTATCCTAACGATTGATGGTATTCAGTTAACTGATTTGATGGTGCAATATCAAGTTGGTGTCCGAATACGTTACCGATATGATCTCTATGATGTAGATGAAGATTTTTTTGAAGTTGATTAGTCGCACGTGGTTAAAAGTGGTGAATTAGATCATTAGGAACGTAAAGCTTGGGGCGTATCGGTTGTGATACTAAAAATGAAATGGGGAGGACGTAGACATATGAAGAAGTGTACGTGCAAATAAGCATGAAAAAATTATGGTATGTGAGTTTGGCTAGTACAGTGTTATTGACGGGATGTGCCACGAAAAATAGCCAACAGGCGGCTAAAAGTGCCAGTTCGTCGGTGACTACTGTTAAAAAGACAACAACTAAGACTAGCCAATCAGTTGGCAAGTCCGCTACTGGGGCTAAAAAGGTTGCGTCAACGTTATGGAATACGACAAAGGCAAGCGCGTTATCAACGTTTATGCATCATTGGCAAGCCACAATGGGCCAGACTTATCAAGGAACCTACGATGGGGCCAATCCTGATCACCTTGGTTATATCTTCCCAAAAGCGATTACTAGTGGTGAACTAGCAGGTCGCGTCAGTTGGGGCAATCAACCAATTGAGTTAACTTGGTCACAGGACGGGGAGAATGGGAAATCGTTCCAAATTGTGGCCGTTGCTACTGGTGGCAAGCCCAAGACGATGTTTCCAACGTCTTACCTTTTCTGTTTGCATAATCAACGGCCAGTGGTTTTCATGTCACGAACGACTAATGGAGATACATTCTACCTACAAGATACACAAAATAGCGCATTGCAAGCGGGATTCGCTGAAATTGTGACTGGTAGTCGGCCGACGGTGCAAGATAGTGCGACACTAAATGCGGACGTTAGCGCTGCAGTTCAAGCGAAGCCCCAACGTTGGCCTAGCAATTATCAAGGAATTTGGTATTATTATGAAGCTTACACCAAGCGCGTTGAAACGGTCGAAAATAATAGAATCAGTGAAGTTAAATTGAACTATTTTGATACTGGCACACCGAAATTTCTAAATGTATTAGGTGCGACCCAGACGGCGGGGGATGGCGAGTTTGACTATGTTCGTTATCAATACTACGATGGTCGCCAAATTCCAGTGATGATGATGGCGAGTGGTGCAGAGATGTGGTTTGATAATAATGCCTATCGTGATAAAGCGATTGCAGCCCAATTACGTGGCTTACAATTTGGAGATGAAACCGCAAGTCGCTAAAAAATTAGCAACTAAGAACCACTTTCAGCGCACCGGGCAGTTAATTGTCGTATAATTGAATTATTCTAACAAATCAAGGAGAATTTCATGAAAGAATTAACGCATTTTTATCAAATGTTTCAACCAGAACATTATGATATTTATTTAGATATTAATCGTGAAACGAAACAAATCACTGGTCAGACGGTCATTACTGGTGAAGCCAAGACGAAAGCAATCGCCATTCATCAAAAAGATTTAACCGTTAATACGGTTCAAGCGGATGGTCAAGCAGTACCATTTGCAATTGACGCTAAAGCTGATGCAATTCGGGTTGATTTGGAAAAAGCTGGTCAAACCACGCTAACCATCGACTATACAGCACCTTTAACGGATACCATGATGGGCATCTATCCATCGTATTACGAACTTAATGGTCAAAAACAACAGATTATTGGGACGCAATTTGAGACAAATTCAGCGCGGCAAGCGTTCCCTTGTATTGACGAACCTGAAGCCAAAGCGACGTTTGATTTGGCTATTAAATACGACGAACAACCAGGTGAAACGACCATTAGTAACATGCCAGAAATTAAAGTGGTCGATGGCGTGCACTATTTTGACACCACGTTGCGGATGTCTACTTACTTAGTGGCGTTTGCCTTTGGTGACTTACAACGTAAGTTGACCACTACTAAGAGTGGGGTTAAAGTGGGCGTTTTCGGGACTAAAGCGCATAAGGCAAATGAACTCGACTTTGCTTTAGACATTGCGAAACGATCAATTGAATTTTATGAAGATTTTTATCAAAAACCATATCCACTCCCACACTCATGGCAATTAGCCTTGCCAGACTTTTCAGCTGGTGCCATGGAAAACTGGGGTCTAGTGACTTATCGGGAGGCTTATCTCTTACTTGATCCTGATAACACGGCGCTGGATATGAAGCAACGTGTTGCCACCGTGATTGCGCATGAATTGGCGCATCAATGGTTCGGTGATTTGGTTACCATGAAGTGGTGGGATGACCTCTGGTTAAATGAAAGTTTTGCCAACATGATGGAATATGTCGCCATTGATGCAATTGAACCGGATTGGCATATTTGGGAAACTTTCCAAGCCTCCGATGCACCAGCCGCGTTACAACGAGATGCGACGGACGGGGTGCAATCGGTACACGTGCAAGTTGAAAACCCAGCAGAAATCGATTCCTTATTTGATGCAGCAATTGTGTATGCCAAAGGCGCGCGGATGTTAGTAATGGCCCGGGCCCTAGTAGGTGATGACGCCTTACGTGCCGGCTTGAAACAGTACTTTGAAGCACATCAGTATGGTAATGCCACTGGTGCTGATTTATGGGCGGCACTTGGTCAGGCGTCTGGCATTGATGTCGGGGCGATTATGACTTCGTGGCTCGAACAGCCTGGTTATCCAGTTGTGACAGCAGCGGTGGTTGAGGGGCAATTAACCTTATCACAAACCCAATTCTTTATTGGTGATGGTCAGGATGCTAATCGGCAATGGCAGATTCCATTGAACAGTAATTATGCCGCAGCGCCACAAATTATGGATGCCAGTCACTTAGTATTGGGTGACTATGCTAAATTACGTGCTGAAAATGGACAACCATTCCGCTTAAATGTTGGGAATAACTCACACTTCATCGTGAAATATGATCAAACATTATTAACGGATATTTTAAAACAGGCTAATAGTTGGGATGCAATTTCACAATTACAAGTATTACAGGACCTACGTTTGTTAGCTGAGGGACGCCAAATTTCGTATGCATCAATGGTACCGTTATTGGCACAGTTTGCGAACAGCACCTCAACTTTGGTTAACGTGGCTTTGTACCGGGTTGCTAATGATTTGAAGAAATTCGTTAAACCAGCCTCAACTGAAGCACAACAATTGCAACACTTGTTTGATCAATTGAGTGTAAAACAAGTTGATCGTTTAGGTTGGCAAGCAGCAGCTCAAGAATCTGATGATGATCAATTGACACGACCCGTTGTTTTAAATGCTTCGTTATATGCTGAAAATGCGGGTACCATTTTAGCTGCGCATGAATTATTTGAAGCGAACCAAGGCAAACTCGAAACTTTGCCAGCAGCGGTGCGAGTCTTGGTCTTACGCAATGAAGTCAAAAAATTTGGCAGTTTAGCGTTGTTCAATCAATTATTGGCAACTTATCGGCAAACCTCAGATGCTAGCTTTAAAGCAGATATCTGTGCTGCATTAACTGCCACGACGGATGCGAGCTTGATTGCAAAGCTAATCACAGCCTTTGAAGATGCTGATACGATTAAACCACAAGATTTACGTGCTTGGTTCCGCGGTGTCTTAGCCAATGATGCTGGTGAACAAGCAGCTTGGGACTGGATTCGTCAGGATTGGTCATGGCTAGAAGCGACGGTTGGTGGTGATATGGAATTTACCACTTACATCACGGTCATTGCCGGAATCTTTAAGACTGCGCCACGATTGGCTGAATTTAAAGCGTTCTTCGAACCGAAGTTACCAACGCCAGGCTTAACCCGGGAAATAAATATGGATATTAAAGTAATTACTACCCGGGTTGCGCTAATTGAGGCGGAACAAGTAGCTGTGAATGCGGCTGTTGCTAAGGTGATTAAATAGTAAATGAGTCGTTAGTCGTCACTGCATTAAGTTGTGGTGACGATTTTTTATGAGAGGAGCAAAGTGAATGACTAAATATAAATTCAATTATGACCAAGCGACGACATTAACTTACGGTAATCGACAGGCACCGCAGCAGTTAACGGTAATCCTAAATTTGGGCTGTGTCGATACGCAGAACTGGTGGTTACCGAATCAAGCAGCGTTGTTTGAAGCTGTTGATCAGGGCCGATTAGTCTTGCATTTAAAGTTCTGGAATAAAGTTAATCCGGCATTGATGAATGGCAATATTGCGAATGGGTATGTTGACTATCAACACCCAACGGCGGCATTGGCCTTTATCCAGGCGGTCTTTCAACAGCAAGCAGCGTTACGAGCGTTGACGACTACGGCGGTACCTGCCTATTTACAGACAACTTTTCAGGTACAACCGTATCCTGAAGCAACGGCAGTGCAGCAACAAATTGACCGAGAAATTTTGGATAATGGTATTACGAGTGTGCCAACATTGATTATGTCAGGGCAAGCTTATTTTGATGAACAATTACGGCCGATTGAACAACTGCTTTAATCAGTATCAGCAGTGTGGTTAACGATGTAAAGGATAAAATCGTGATTGTTAATGGTGCATTGCTGTTGTATGCTTTAAAATATAAGCAGTTTAAAACCAAGTTAATGTAATTCGGTGTTTTTTGAAATTTGGAATGCTGTTATATCAAGGATTCTTTAGTGTATTCCCCACGCATGTGGGGGTGATCCTGATCTATCCGCTTGGTCAATCAAAAAAATGCAGTATTCCCCACGCATGTGGGGGTGATCCCAGCCGATTGGTCACCGCTAACTGTGTTTCCCGTATTCCCCACGCATGTGGGGGTGATCCTGCCGGTCAGACCACGGGTTAAACGTGATTACTGTATTCCCCACGCATGTGGGGGTGATCCTTGGAATGACGTATTTTTCAATCTCATCTAACAGTATTCCCCACGCATGTGGGGGTGATCCTGATAAATCAGGAAATACAGCAACTTCGTGGGAGTATTCCCCACGCATGTGGGGGTGATCCCAATGAGAACAGATTTAATCAAGGAGACGAAATGTATTCCCCACGCATGTGGGGGTGATCCCGTTAACAGCGTCGTTATTACTATCACTAACGCGTATTCCCCACGCATGTGGGGGTGATCCCTGGTTAGCATCGCTCACAGACGATTCTGTGGTGTATTCCCCACGCATGTGGGGGTGATCCCGTATAAAGGCGTCTGGTCGGATATTATGAAATGTATTCCCCACGCATGTGGGGGTGATCCTATCCGTCAGGATCAGATAACAACGCATAAATTGTATTCCCCACGCATGTGGGGGTGATCCTCCCCAGTAGGTATCCCCACGCTTTGTCCGTCTGTATTCCCCACGCATGTGGGGGTGATCCCTGCGATTTACAAAGCATTATCTGGTGGTAAGAGTATTCCCCACGCATGTGGGGGTGATCCTAATGGGTCGACTGTGGCTGGACAGACGGCGGAGTATTCCCCACGCATGTGGGGGTGATCCTTAAATTTAGGAGGTAAAGAACGGCATCAAAGCGTATTCCCCACGCATGTGGGGGTGATCCTCACAGTGACCGGTTCAATCCTAGTCGCGTCCCGTATTCCCCACGCATGTGGGGGTGATCCTTTCGTTCGAGCTAACGGCAGGCTCGTCTAAAAGTATTCCCCACGCATGTGGGGGTGATCCTCTTATTCAAAGTATTCTGTGATGATTAATTCAGTATTCCCCACGCATGTGGGGGTGATCCTTAGTGGTAGTAATGCGACAGCAATCCGGTCATGTATTCCCCACGCATGTGGGGGTGATCCTGTTAGCGTGATTAATAAGCGGTAATTCGCCACGTATTCCCCACGCATGTGGGGGTGATCCTCGGTTCCAGCCGGATTATTCGTTGCCCCGGCTGTATTCCCCACGCATGTGGGGGTGATCCCGCTATCGGCATTTGATTTAACAGCATTGAAATGTATTCCCCACGCATGTGGGGGTGATCCCGGGAACAGCAGTATCACTGGAAGAAACCGCAGGTATTCCCCACGCATGTGGGGGTGATCCTTTCTGGTCGAACTTAGTAAAAATCGCCAAATAGTATTCCCCACGCATGTGGGGGTGATCCTGGCAAGTGGCTGGTATACCGATCAGTTTACCGGTGTTCCCCACGCATGTGGGGGTGATCCCACCCATAATTTTACCCGCTAGTCCAACTGTTCGTATTCCCCACGCATGTGGGGGTGATCCTATGACCGAATCGCAATTGCGCTAATTCCTGTAGTATTCCCCACGCATGTGGGGGTGATCCTTTGGATAGTTGGAAGCAACGCGGCGTTAAGCAGTATTCCCCACGCATGTGGGGGTGATTCCTGGTGAAGGAGTCGATGCTGGTTCAGCTACCGGTGTTGTCGCAAGTGTTGATTCTGAATTATCATCTGCCATTTTTTTGCTTCCTTCAAAATTTAGGTATAAAAAATGAGCCTTTTAATGCCATGCTTAGGGCAATAAAAAACACGCTATCCAGCGTGCCACACAATTCGTTTAATTTGCGATGCTTTGATGCTAATCGTATCCCAATCCTCTGGTCCGCTACCGATATCCGCTTCAAATCCAGTTGTTGGGTCTTTAGGAACAAACACAATGGTGGCTTCACGACCATCAGTTAGCTCTACTATGTCGAACTCACAAATATCCCGTGAATCAACGCTCGCTTTTTCCATCATTGTGTTTATCCTCCTTTACATAAATTGAAGTTAATTACATTTCTTTAGAATCCTCGTCATCAATCCAGGCAGTTCGTATACGTTTAGTCTTACCATTGGGACTTTCAATCATGTATCCACTTGATAAAAGTCATGCCGTGGCCGTGATTACCCTTCTTAACTACTCGTGAATGTGGCAATACGCTTTGAACCTAATTTATTAAATCCTTATAGTTGTTTTGAGTATAACCCCAGGATGAGTTAAAAACTATTGCTTTATTCTTTCCAACTGGATGTTCAGGATTTAATGCATAATCTCGTAACATAGGCACAGGGATGATCGCAGCTTGATAACGTGGCAATAGTTCCATATTGTTTTTGGCATGGCTGTATGGTAGCTTAATTTTTTCACGATTGTATTGTCGCATAAGTCCGTGGTGTTTAATAAAGTCGTTCAGTATTGACTGCCGTCTGCCAATCAATTGTTGAGCGTTAGTAACTTCGCTTTAATCACCTAATTCATTAGCAGCTACTAATTTTCTGCGTGCCCGGCGAACCTCACGTTCAGGCCGTCGTTGCGACTGTTCTAATTGACGCATTCTCCTCATCACTCTGTTGCGTCACAGGCATAGCCCCAATACCATCAACATAAGGTATTGTATAGTGACGGCAATTAATACCACCAACGCCGGTAATCGTACCGTATCCTGTTGTTGATTCGAAATCTGGATACTTGTCCGTATTACCGTCCAAGGAATAGACCTGGTCTTGATACTGCAAGTGGCTTGGTCGACATCCAATGTGAGAACTAACCTTCACTAACGAGCGATACTGGCGATATCTATATTCTCCATGCATGTGAGGGTGATTTCAGTGGCTTTTAAGCGTAAGAGGTACGTTTTATTCAGTATTTGCCATGGACGCCAAGCATCATACAAAATAAGCGACGGTTACGAAACCAGTAATCAGTTTCGTAACCGTCGCTTATCTAAAATCCTAAAAGGTTATTTCAATTGTCGTTTAAACTTAAAGTAAGTGAATCCCGTTAGCTTCGCATTGGTCAATCATGGTTTGTGGCCATAAAGCCGCTTGCACTTCACCAACATGCGCTTTGCCTAATAACAACATGCAAAGGCGTGATTGTCCAATACCGCCACCGATGGTGAAGGGAAGTTCATCATGTAAAATCATTTGGTGATAGGGGAACTTGAGACGATCTTCAGCATCCGCTAACTTAAGTTGACGGGCCATTGATTCGGCATCTACCCGAATACCCATGCTAGAAACTTCGAGAGCGATTTGTAATGGTTCGTACCAGAATAAAATGTCGCCGTTTAATTGCCAGTCATCGTAGTCTGGGGCGCGGCCATCATGGCGCTTACCGCTGTGAAGTTCACCACCAATTTGCATTAAGAAGACGGCCCCGAGTTTTTTACAGATGGCATTTTCCCGTTCTTTCGGGGTCATATCTGGATAGCGGTCTTCCAATTCTTGGGTGGTCATGAAGTGAATTTCGTCTGGTAAATGGTGCACCGCTTGTGGGAACTTGTACCAAACTTCGTGTTCCATATGCTTAATGACTTTGAAAATGGTTTTGACAGTTTGCTTCAGGGTATCTAAGTTACGTTCATCTTTGGCGATAACTTTTTCCCAATCCCATTGGTCGACATAAGCCGAATGAAGGTTGTCTAAATCTTCGTCTTTACGAATGGCGTTCATGTTGGTATAGAGGCCAGTGTGTAATTCAAAGCCATAACGATGTAAGGCCATCCGTTTCCATTTGGCTAATGAATGCACGATTTCAATCGTTTGATCGGGTAAGTCTTGCATTGTAAAGGAAACAGGGGTTTCAACGCCGTTTAAATTATCGTTTAGCCCGGTTGATTTTTCAACAAACATTGGCGCTGACAAACGTGATAAGTTGAGTTCTTTACCGAATTCATCTTGGAAAGTTTCACGAATGTAACGAATGGCAGTCTGAGTTTCTTTAACTGATAACTTAGGATCATATGATTTTGGAATAATTAAATGCATAATGTGGCACTCCTTTGGGGTTTTAAATTAACAAGACGAAAAAAGTCTCCCGTCTCTTGACTAAATCAAGGGACGAAAGACTTTTTTCGCGGTACCACCCAAGTTGTTTATCTTACAATAAACCAGCTTTAAATAGCGTACTAACATACGCCACCGATGATAACGTACCGGCCAACGACTAATCCTACTTTAACTAAGTTATTTCAGTTAGCAACTAAGAAAGTGTTTTTCGGCTAATTCAAGGTCTGATCAGGTTTCCACTAAGCCCCGATTCACTGGCAGGTTGAATTAACGTACTCCTCTTTCCTCCGTTTTTTATCTTGTGTCATTAATATTAGCACTCATTTTTAAAAAGTAAACCCTAAAATTAAAATTCAGCGAGTGATTATGGCCGACTTTCTCATTTAATCATTGAGATTATAGCGTAATTTCATTTGTTCGGAACCTGCAATGACCATATCACCTAATAATTTGGTTTGGCGGCGCATCGATTCATCAGCTAGTTGTTGGTTAGCAGCGGCTAAATAGGTTTGAATCTTAGTCTGTCGGCTTAAACCAGCATCGGTGGTGTGTTGAATCTGACGATAAGCGCTCATGGCGTTTAAGTCAAAGCTATTCCGCATATCAACGTAAAAATCGTAGTTGGTATCGCCTAATAAGGCAGTGGTACAGCTTAACCAGTACATATTATTCAAGTTAAAGGTACCATCCGCATCTTTATAGCTAGCAGGGGTATCGGTGACATTTGAATAAAAAGGAACGACGGTATTAAACGTATTGGCACCAAATGCGAGCCAATGAATCCCAGCAATTTCAGCGGGGACATGATTCCGAATCTGCAAAATATGCACATCATGATTACGATTAATCCCAATTGGTCGGAACAAGGTCTTATCTGCTTCGGTACCACTACCGTAAACATCGTATTTCGTATTTTCGTAGTGCGAGCTCAAAACGAACTTAACGTCTTCAATCGAAATTTTCCGATTAGCATGACAAATAAAAGGTAAATCTTGGGCCATCGGGTCTTGTTCAACTGCTGGCGTGAAGTATTTTTGACCAAACCAAGCACGCGGATTATTGTAAACAGTGTCTTTAATCGTTGCGCTACCAAAGATGTGGCGTAAGTTGTAGTGATCAAAGTCTGGATTAAGATCATTATCATTGATGAACTGTTCTAAATCAGCAGAAGCCATAGTGTCTGCAGTGCTGAAATCAAAGGCATCGATGTTCATCCGGTTAGGTGCAACTACGTAAGCGTCATCAGGAATTCGTTTGGCAGCCCAATGGTGCCCACCAATGGTTTCTAACCACCAAATTTCGTTGTTATCAGAGAACGCAATCCCATTAGGTTCATAAGTCCCATAGGTTTTTAAGAGGTTGCCTAGGCGTTCGACCCCTTCCTTTGCACTATGAATATAAGGCAAGACTAGAGTGACCAAGTCCTCTTCACCAATACCATCGGTAACGAATGGATCAAGGCCTAAAACGCGTGAGTTAGTCGTAATGGTTTCAGTTGCAGACATTGCGATATTTTCACTATTAATCCCGGCTGCTGGCCAAGTCCCATTAGTGAGAATTGAGTTAGGAATCGACGTGTACCGCAACGGATTGGCTGGTAAATCCATGTTGAATTTGCTTAAGACTGCTTGATAGTGGCGGGGTTGATCAGCAGGATTAACGACTACTAATCGTTCGGGATCTAAAGCTTCGTGACCATCATCATTACGAGAAATAATGGTTGATCCATCGATTGAGGCCTTTTTACCAACGAGAATGGTGGTACAAGAACCTTTAATACGTTTTGTCATATGAACGACACTTCCTTTAAGTTATTAAAGCCATTATACGCTTTCTAAGCAGTCAAAAAAACTAGCTGGAAATCGGTTGGCCGACCATAAATTTCGTGATGACGAATTGGTGGCGCTGATTATAGTGACCTAATAAAGCTAATTGGACATTGGGCCGTAACTGATAGAAGCGGGTCAAGGCATGTTGGACGATTAAGCAGTTAATGGGTGGTGCTGCGGTCAGTGGTGTGACGCGGAGGTACAAAAAGGATCGAATTTTAAAATTTTAGTTTGATTGTCAAATTTAACCAGTTGGTTTTGATTAGCCATAGACTCACCTCAATAGTCATTATACGAACAAACGTTCTCTTTTGCCAGTAAGAGAACGTTAATAATGCGTAAAAAGCTAAATTTAAAGCTATAAAAATTTGGCATCTCTTGGTATGATAAAACATGGTTAATAAAAGGGGGCTTGGTGATGGCACGTGGACGGCGAGCGACATATACTGAAAGAATTGAGATTGTTCAATATACGTTAGCGCATGATAATAATTATCAGCAGGCCGCTGATAAGTTTAAAGTATCCTATTCGCAAGTGTATACTTGGGTCCGGAAATATCAGCAAGCGGGTGCCGACGGTTTGGTTGATCATCGTGGTCGGCCGAAACAGTCAAAATAACGGGATTACATAAAAAGCATTGTGTTCATTAAAGGGTCGGTAGTTGATGATTAGAATCAACTGCCGACCCTTTAATGATAGTTGAGTGGCAAACCATTTTTTTTACGACCGCTCAAGTTGTAACTTGGTAAAATTCTCGGTAGAATAGAACCACTGAATTAAGACGGAGGAGCTTAGGTGATGGACTTAGCGGCGGCACAACAAGTATTAAAAACAACGTTTGGTTATGATGAATTTCGGCCGGGACAAAAAGCGGTCATCGAACAAGTGTTGGCGGGAGAAAACACGTTAGCAATCATGCCAACTGGGGGCGGTAAATCGCTCTGTTATCAGATTCCAGCGTTACTCTTTGACGGATTGACGGTTGTTGTTTCACCGTTGATTTCATTGATGAAAGACCAAGTTGATGCGCTCAATGATAATGGAATTGCAGCCACGTTTATCAATAGTTCGCTGGACTATCAGGCGATTAATCAGCGGTTACAAGCCCTACGAGCAGGCGACTACACCTTACTCTATATTGCACCTGAACGGCTGGATTCACCCCAGTTTATTCGTGATTTAGGCCAGTTACCAATTAAATTATTGGCCATTGATGAGGCCCACTGTATTTCACAATGGGGGCATGATTTTCGACCGAGTTATTTAGCGTTGAGCACTGCCGTTGAGCAATTGCCGAGCCAGCCGCAAGTCTTGGCGTTAACAGCGACAGCAACGGAACAAGTTGCTAAGGATATTCGACACTTATTAAAGATTGAACCAGATCATGAGGTGAACACGGGATTTGCCCGTGATAATTTGGATTTAGCGGTTGTGAAGGGCCAAGATACGGATCGTTATATTTTAGACTATCTGGCTGCTAACGCTAACGAAGCTGGAATTATTTATGCCAGTACTCGGAAAGAAGTCACGCGGTTAGCGGGGTTGTTGAATAAGCATCAGATTAAAGCGACCCAGTATCATGCGGGCTTGGATGACCAAGTGCGACGGCAAAATCAAGAAGATTTCTTGTATGATCGGGTACAAGTGATGGTGGCAACAAATGCGTTTGGCATGGGGATTGATAAAAGCAATGTACGGTTTGTTATTCATGCCCAAGTTCCGGGAACCCTAGAAGCTTACTATCAAGAAGCTGGCCGGGCTGGTCGAGATGGCTTGCCGAGTACGGCGGTCTTAATGTACCGGGCCCAAGATGCACATATTCAGCATTTCTTTATTGATGAGTCCGAAATGGATACGGAACATAAGCATCGCGCCTATCAAAAACTCCAAGTCATGTCACAATATGCCAATACCCAAGGCTGTTTACAACAGTTTATTTTAAACTACTTTGGTGAGTCCTCTGAGCCGTGTGGGCGTTGTAGTAATTGTCAAGATGAACGGGAAGAACAAGACATTACCACGGCCACACAAAAAGTCCTTTCTTGTGTGGTGCGATTACATGCACGGTTTGGCAAAATTGTGGTGGCACAAGTATTAACGGGTGCTAATAATCAACGTGTTCGCGAGTCCCATCTGGATGACTTACCCACCTATGGGATAATGGCCGGTCAACGACAAAAAAGTGTTGCTAGTTTGATTGATTTTTTAACAGCTACTGGGTATTTGCAAAGTATGGGTGGTCAGTATCCGACCTTAGGCGTGACTAAAACAGGCGTCGCCGTGCTTAAAGGCGAAACCAAGGTCTATCGCAAAACAGCGCAAACCGTGGAACGGTCGACGCCTGAAAATGATGCGTTATTTGAACAATTACGGACCTTACGTCGGAGCTTGGCCGAAGCCCAACACGTGCCACCTTTTGTCATTTTTTCAGATAAGACATTGCATTCAATGGGTGAAATTATGCCGGAAACGGATGCGGCCTTTTTGGACGTTAAAGGGGTTGGCGCCAGTAAGCTTGAAAAGTATGGTGAGACTTTCATGGCAACTATTCGGGCTTTTGCACATCAACAACCGGCAACGGCTGATTAAGGGGTGGCGCTGTTCAGAAAACCATAAATATCACTCAGAACTTGACCAAAAGATGCGATGTTATTTTGGATGTTTGACATTAAGACAATGTATGTCTGTCCGCTATGGCTAAAATTATTTGTGACATTCCAGCCACTGATAATGCCATGACTGCTATACCATGCTTGTACATACGAAGTGGTTAAGTTTTAGTTTAATACAGAGAGGATACCTAAAATGCAAGTTGACTGGCGCCATACTGGCGAGCCCGTTTCTATGAAACATTTTTTGACACAACACGGGATTAGTATGCGACTGATTAAAGCCATAAAACATGGTGAGGGCCAATTCATCGTGAATCAGCGTGTTCAAACCGGTGTAATCACGGTTAATGCAGGCGAGGTTGCCGGGATTCGACTCCCCGATGAGGCTGCTGATCCGACCGTTGCTGTGAGCACCGGTCCCATAGCGGTTATTTATGCGGATGAAAATTGGTTGGTGGTCAATAAACCGGCGGGCTTAACGAGCGTGCCTGGTCCTAGTAATCGCACCGACACTCTAGTTAATCGGGTTAAGGGTTACCTGTTAGCGACGCATGCTGCCAACCAAAAGCCCCATTTAATTACCCGCTTGGATCGAGATACCAGTGGGTTAGTGTTGATTGCGAAACATCGCATTGCGCAGAGCATGTTAACGTTTGCGCCCATTCAGGCGACGTTAACTAAAACTTATTTGGCTTGGGTTAGTGGGCAACTAACGCCAGCGACGGGGACCATTGCGTTACCAATTGGTCGTGAAGGGGCTAGTCCTAAACGAATGGTGATGACTAGTGGTCAACCAGCGGTAACCAAGTATTGGGTTTTACAAACAACTGCTAAGATGACGCAGGTGAAATTACAATTGGTCACTGGGCGGACGCATCAAATTCGAGTGCATCTAACCGCCCTTGGTCATCCGTTATTGGGTGATGTGCTGTATGGTGGCGACCAGACCTTAATCGATCGCCAAGCACTACATGCGGCCACTTTAGCCTTTCAAGATCCCTTTAGTGACCAACGTTTGACGTTTACCGCGCCGTTACCACCTGAGTTACAAAAGTTAAGGTTTTAAAAGCGATACGAAAGCAAATTTTAGGATTCAAAAAAGGCCTTTGGATAAATTCCAAAGGTCTCTTTAAGTTCCTAATGT
This sequence comes from Lactobacillus sp. CBA3606, assembly GCF_002970935.1. Taxonomy (NCBI): domain Bacteria; kingdom Bacillati; phylum Bacillota; class Bacilli; order Lactobacillales; family Lactobacillaceae; genus Lactiplantibacillus; species Lactiplantibacillus kimchii. The sequence continues at coordinate 2,392,084 of NZ_CP027194.1, forward strand.
TGATCGGTCACAGGTCTGAAATCTGATGCCAGCGTGGTAAAGGTGGCTTGTAGTTGTGCTAATGGTTGCGCTAAAGTGAGGTAATAAATATGTTCTACGCCATTACTTCGCATGGCGATCACGCCTGCTTCACGCATGAGGCGTAAGTGGTGAGAAACTGCTGGTCGTGAGATGTTGACTAAAGCAGTAATGTCAGTCACATTTAAGCCGTCACCACTGTTCCCCAGAGCAATGATAATTTGACGGCGGACTTTTTCAGCGAAAATGCCAATTAATTGGGCACTTGCTGCTAATGATGCCTCTGATTTTTGATAGTTAGCCATAACTGACCTTTTCCTTTCGATTCTATTTAATGGCCTTAAGACCAAGTCCCCATCATTACAAGTTAGCAATGAAGTGGTCGTTAAGGTAATTAAGCAGGTAACTACGCCATCCACGGCGTTTACGAACCCGGTTGCTAGTCCGTAATTTATTTTGAGTCATTAAAAAGTGACTGTCCAATCATTAAAGTCCGCAAGTTGCCGAACGGACTGTTGACTTAAAAACACGCCGAGACTTACATTTTAATTAAAACAACTCCTTAATTGATTGTCAATCGTTTTTATTGGAATGCTTTATAATTAGCCGGTTTAATCGTTAAGGTTTGTTCCGTATCCTATTTGATGACTGGCACAACTATCAGTGATTATAAGATTTGGGTTGCTTCTAATATTAAACAATCAAACCACCCACTCCAGTTGTAAACTGATTTTAGTAGTTAATAATTTTAAACCAATCAACAGCTTGAAATTGTGCTAATATAGAGAGGTAGGCGCCCTTAGTGTAAAGGATAGCACGCGAGATTTCGGTCCTTGCGATCCGAGTTCGATTCTCGGGGGGCGCAATTGGTAAAAGTAATAGCCGGTACTAGCAGGTCACAAACCTTGCTGTACCGGCTTTTTTATTTGGTTCATAGTTTAGTACTGGTTGAAGATTACTTATGATTTAACTGATGTTGCTTGTAAGCAATATAAAATAAGTAGATAGCTAAAGTAAAACTGCCAAGCATAATTAATAACCAACCGTAGCGTATGAACCAGGCGACTAGGGTGACGACAATTGCAAAGCCGATCAACCACCAAAGCCATTTCGTGAAAAAGTGATAAGTGGCCCAAATACTAAAAATTGTGAGTAATAATAGCAGTGACATCATCGATACCTCGTTTTTAATCAGTTCAGGGGATAAGTTCTGTGCGTTAAACTTACGGTATACCAGCAGGATCTAAAAGTAAACCAGATTGCGATGATACCAGCAATTGGCGCTAATATTATAACGGATAACTGGTATAATTAAAATAATCTTTAAGTAGGGGTGTTTGAATGCAATTCGGGTGGCATTATTGGCAACAGGCGAATCGTTATTTTTGGCGGCGCTGGTTAATGTATGGTGCGTTAATTTTATTAGTTAATGAAACCGTTTCATCAGTGGTGATTCCAATCTACAATTGGCTAGCAGCGGAATTATTAGTGGTGTTTGGGGTACCGTACTTAACTTATAGTAACCTCGGCACGGTTTTGTTGAAGCAGCCGTGGGTCTTAATCGGTCTGGTGGTGATCGTCTTATTAATTATCGGGACGATTTATTATCAATTTTGGTTATTACTCACTGGCATTAAACGGTTACGGGAAGGGAGCCGCTTAGCCATCGGCCATTTGTTGTGGCAAGCGCTCGGGCAAACTGTCCGTCAGGTGCCCCAAGCATTTGGATTCTTACTGTTATATTTTATTTTAATTTTGCCATTTGGCGGCATCGGTTTTTCTACTAGTTTACTGGCAAAAGTGCGCATCCCGGTCTTTATTATTGAATGGCTGGAAAGCGGGCATTGGGTCTTATATGCATTGTTAATGGTCGCGTATGCCGGCACTTTTTATGTAGGTGTCCGATTAATCGCCGTATTACCACTAATGATTTTAAAAAATTATCCGGTTAAGTCGGCACTAACTGCGAGTTGGCAACGGACCAGTGGCAAAACCGGCAAGATTATTTGGACACTACTCCTCATTGGAGGTGTGACTTGGTTAACCACTTGGGGGATTAATTTAGCTGTTTATGGGATTCAGTTGTTCGTTGATGATTATGTCCGCTATCGCGCCGTCATTGCGGTGATTAACTTAGTCTTGGTTGAAGTTGTCCAAGTCCTATTGAGTGTGTACCTAACGGCCTTGTCACTAATGTTTTTTAGTGATTTGGCTGGTATTACAATTACCCAAAGTTGGTTGAGTTGGCCATTGGGTAAGCCAGCAGCTCGGCGGCCTGTGTTAATTGCCCTGGGGGGAGCGATTGTTGGTCTAAGTTTGGTGGTTGTTAGTATTGCTTATCTAGGCGGTTGGGGGTTCTCACAGCCCCAAACGGCCTCTCATCGTGGGGTGACTAATCATAATGGTGTGCAAAATTCCATTGCTGCCTTACGTCGAACGGCCAAGTTGCAACCAGATTATATTGAAATGGATGTTTATGAAACGAAAGATCGTCAATTTGTTGTGATGCACGATAAAAATTTACGTGCCTTAACCGGGGTCAAGCGGCAAGTCAATCAATTGACGTTGGCGCAACTAACGCAATTAACGATGCGTGAAAATGGTCGTCAGGCCAAAGTTGTCAGTTTTAGTCATTATTTGAAGGTCGCTGAAAAGTTGCATCAAAAGTTATTAATTGAGATTAAAACGACGAGTAGCGATCCCGCCACATTGGTGCAAGATTTTGCCAAGCAGTATCAAACGACAATCACGACGCATCATGACTTATTACAGTCATTGAGTTATCGGATTATTGAACAGGCGCGTACGCAGATGCCTAAAGTTTCAGCAGGCTACATTTTACCGTACAATCTGATTGGTGTGCCCCATAGTCAGGCCACCTTTTTCACGATGGAATACTCTACTTTGAATTCGTCATTTGTCCGGGAAGTGCATGCGCAACATAAGCAAGTTTATGCCTGGACGGTTAATCAAGAAAAAGATATGAACCAAATGATGTTTATGGGTGTCGATGGCCTGATTACGGATAACTTGACGCAATTGACGCAAACAGTCGCAACGAATCAACGCCCAGCGACGTATGCGACTCGGTTATTGACGTTTATGCTACAAGAACAGCAACCCGTTTTTTTACGGCAAGCATCATTACGACTAAATTAACGAAATAGGGAGGCAGTTAAATGCAACTTGTCGGACAATTCATCTCAACAGTTGGTTGGTTAGGACTAGCGTTGATTGGCAGTGAACTAGGCGCAACTTTGATTTATGATTTGGGTCAGTGGCTGGGGTATCGTTTAATCGGTGCTCGAGTGGTTCAAATTGCGGGCTTTCGCTACCAGCTTAGTCGGGTCCAAGGACATTGGCGTTGGCAACATCCGCTGACGAGTTATCCGCATTTAGTTGCGGAACCGGCCGCCGACACGACGCGATTTAACTATGCGGTTGCGTGTTTTGGGGGTGGCTTATTCAGTTTACTCGTGGTGGTTTTGAGTCTCGTCACATTAGGACAATTTACCTTGTCATTTAATTTGTGGTTACTTGCCTTTATTATTTGGATCTGGGTGAATACGTTAAAGGTTGGTCAGCTTTTACCTATGATTTTGCATGGGCGACCGACTGCGGCCTTGAATTTTCGCACGGCTCATGAATCAGCTGCGGCAATGACCGCCGCTTATGTGACAGAACGGGCCCAAGCCTTACAAATTAAAACTGGGCGGGTCGCTGATTTGCCAGCAGCCATGATTGTGTTACCACAAGGCGGTGGCAATCAGAATTATTTGGTGGTGCGGCAAGCTTGGCTCGTCTTAGTGTGGGGCCTACAACATGGACTCGCAATGCCCGACTTGTTAACGGGCTTGAGCCGGCTTGAGCCCAGTTTCGATAAGTTACCACCAGTGGATTTAGCTCAGTATTTGGATGCGACGCTTTATTGGAATTTGATGGCGAATCATTTGAGCCCCCAGATTTTGGGGTGGTACCGAGATACTGGCGTCCAACAACTGTTACAACGCTATGCGCCCTTAACCAACTATAAATTACGCGCGGTATATGCTTGGCGGGTGGATCAACAACCAGCGTTAGCGCAAACGTTAATTAAACAAGGACTTAAGGCCGCCCAGCGGACTCAAAATGTGACTGAAGTGGATTGGCTACAGGCTTTACAAACCCAGATTGAAGCTTCTTAGTTTCTGGTAAAGATTGATGGGTAAACTCGTGCAAAGGCTAAATAGCATGCTAAGCTAAAAGCAGTACGAGCGAAAAGGGTGAAGAATGTGAAGCAGATGAGACTAAAGTGTGGGGGTCGCTGGCTAACGTTAGTGGTGATTTTATTAGGATTGATCGGGGTTGGACTGACCCGAGTGGATGCTAAATTATATCAGCAAACGGTTGGTCAAGTGACGAAAGTTCATGCAATTAATCGGACGACCAGCACGGATGAATTTGAGAATAAAGATGTGACCTATACGCAGTGGGTGACGGTGAAAGTATTGAATAACGGGCATCGTGGTCAAAGTTATCGGTTAAAAAATACGTATACGACGTCTAAGGCGATGGATCAAGCTTATCACGTTGGCAATCAAGTATTTTTACGAATTCCTAGTGATCAACATAGTTCTGTGACGTTGCAAGGATTAAAACGGGATACGGCGTTGGCTGCCGTTGTTTGGTTAGCAGTGGCGTTATTGCTGTTAATTATGCGTTTTAGTGGCTTTATGGCGCTATTAAGTGTCAGCTTAAATGCTGTCCTGTTTTATGGTGCCATCCAAATTGATTTAATGACCAATGGCAATCATTTATACTGGTTGTTTGGCATTTTAGCGCTGATTTTTGCGGTGTTAACGTTGTTTTTGGTGCTTGGATTTAGTCGCCAGATGTTAGTGACGCTTGGCGCAACAGTTGTGGGGACTGGGTTAGCTGTGATCATCAGTCTGATTGTCTTTAACGTGACGCATGAACGTGGGATTACTTATGAATCAATGCAATATGTCACGCAAGTTCCCCGACCGCTCTTTTTAGTGGAGACCGTTTTAGGGTCTTTGGGAGCGGTTATGGATGAATCAACCGATATTGTCGCATCGTTATTTCAATTGCGAACTGAACGACCGACGATTGAAGCACGGCAGGTCTTTAAATCGGGCATTCAAATTGGCCGGTCAATTATGGGACCCTTAATCAATGTGCTATTTTTAATTTTTATGGCCGATACATTTGCCATGACCTTATTATATTTGCGCAATGGTAATAATTGGGGCTACACGTTTTCGATGAATATGTCGTTAGGAATGGTCCAAAGCCTGATTTCCGGAATTGGCATCGTGCTCGCAATTCCCGTGGCGAGTTGGCTAGCGAGTCAGTTAATGCCGAGGGAGGTGACTGCACAATGAGTACCATTACGGTTTTAGGCCTGGTCTTATTTGCGTTGATGACCTTGGTGGGCGGCAAGACTGGTGCCACTGCTTTTTTAAGTCTCATTTTTAACTTTGGGTTATTATTCTTAGCGGTCGTCTTTATTTCCTGGGGCTTGCCAGCAATGGGGGTTTCATTAGTCATTGGCACGATTATTTTAGCGTTCACGATTTTCTTTGGCGAGGCCAATGAGGTCGCGGCCAAAACGGCCTACATTGCCGCCTTAATTGTGATGGTGGCGTTGATTTTAATTATCTTTCCCGTTGAACATTGGATTATGGCCCAAGGGTTTAGTCTTGAAGATAGTGAAGACCTAGAAGGGATGTCATTAACGATTGGCGTGTCTTTTGTGGGCGTCGCCATTACCGAAGCCATATTAAGTACGCTAGGTGCGATTGCGGAAGCGGGGATTGCAATTGCGGCCGGGTTGAGTGAGATTATTGAACAACATCCAAACGTCACGACGGCGCGACTTTACATTGATGGTATTAGTATTGGCAAACAAATTATTGGCACGACATTTAATACGCTATTTTTCGGTTTCTTTGGGGGCTTTTTAGCCTTATTTATTTGGTTTTCTGGCTTGCATTATTCTTTTGGTAGTGTGATTAATAATAAAATTTTTGTGGCGGAAGTCATCATGGTTTTATTTGCGCTAATCGGTGTCATTCTCACGGTACCAGTCACGACCTGGGTGATGACGATTGAACATCGGCACGCAACTAAGCTAAAGGGTTGACGGTGTTTGGTAGAATTTGGTAAAGTGACTTTAAAATTGATGGAGGTTATTGCATGAAAATTCGGCAGGCTCAGCCACAAGATAGTGCCCAAATTGCACCCTTAATCGCGATTATCTATCGTGATATGGCAATGCCCGTATTAAAAGATGTTTCAACTACCGCATTACTAGCGATGTTAACGACGCTGTACGCCTTACCTGAGAACCTAAATGGTTTGGCACAGACGTTGGTCATGGTTGACGATCATGATCAAGTTAGTGGGGTAGCATTTGGTCATCCGGCGGCTAATGAAGTGGCTGTTAATGCGTGTTTGAAAAGTGTTTCCGCGGCGGCAACGGGCTTTACGGCGCCATTAGAACTGGGCGGCGAAACGCGGCCCGGTGAATGGTATCTGAGTATGTTAGCGGTCGATCCAAAGCGACAAGGTCAAGGCATTGGTAGCCAATTATTAGCGGCGTTACCGGCCGTTGCGCAGGCACAAGGCTTAACGAAGCTGAGCTTAAATGTTGATGAGGGTAACCCTAAGGCAGCTAAGTTATACCATCGGCAAGGCTTTGTGGCTGACGGGCAGTTAATGATTGGCGTTCATTCATATCAACATATGATTAAGCCCATCGCCCCAGCAAAGGACTAAAAATTTGGCTCATGTTGGTTTTTACTAATTAAGCGAACACGGGTAAAATAGGTTTTAATGATGCAGTGAGGAAGGTTGTTAAGTCAATGCAGATCTATTTTGTGCGGCACGGTCGTACCCAGTATAATATTGAGCGTCGGTTTCAAGGCGGTTCCGTTAATTCGCCGTTGGTGGCAAGTGGGATTGAAGGTGCCCAAGCGGCAGGACGCTATTTGAGTGACGTTCAGTTTGCCCAAGTCTATAGTAGCCCGCAATTGCGGGCGCTTAAAACGGCGGAATATATTACGGCCGCTAACCAGTGGCAACCGGCGATTAAGTTGGATCCACGGTTGCGAGAGCTAGATTTTGGCACATGGGATGGGCAACTTGAAAAAGATGTTGAACCTAAAGAACAGTTGGACTTTGTGATTCATCAGCCGGAGCGCTATCAACCAGAATTAGCGGGTGGCGGCGAAAGTTACGCTGAATTCGTGCAACGCACAACGGCGGCCGTTCGTGCAGCGGTGGCGACTGCGGGGGTGACAAATCCGCAGCCCATTTTGATTGTGTCACATGGGTTAGTGACAATAATGACCATTAAAACGTTGATGGGCATTCCAATCGCTGACTTGCGTGCACCGTTAGTTATTAACGGACAGGCGTTAACGACAGTGGGGCATGGCATCGTGGACAATGATAGTCTGACGATTGTTGAGACGCAGGATAATCAAAAATTCACCATAAAAACTTGGAATCAAACCGATTACTTAGATGACTAGGCTTGATTAATGACTATTTAAAAGGCGCACACGAAAAAATCGTGTGCGCCTTTTAAATTGAGCAATTAAGTTAGTCCACAGTTGGCTTTAAAGCTAAAGCTTGCGCTGCTTCTTCACTGTCATCAAAATGATGTTTAGTGCGACCAATAATTTGGTAATCTTCATGACCTTTACCAGCGATTAAAACGACATCGCCAGGTTGGGCTTGCGCGATGGCTTTGGCAATTGCCACGTGCCGATCAACATAAACGGGGACTGTCTGGTCAGGGACACCAGCGACCATATCTTGTAAGATCATTTCGGGATCTTCGGTTCGCGGATTGTCAGAAGTGAAGATTGGCTTCGTACTCCGTTCAACGGCAATTTTAGCCATTTTCGGCCGTTTGCCTTTATCACGATCACCACCGCAACCAACGACGCAATAAATATCTTGTTTGGCAAAGTCTTGAATCGTTTCTAAAGCGTTCAACAAGCCATCTGGGGTGTGGGAGTAATCAACAATGACACTCACACCGGTATGTGATGGAATCGCTTGGAAACGACCTTTAACACCGGCAACTTTTTCCAGTGAAGCAATAATTTGGTCCTCTGGCAGTCCACTGGCATAAGCCGCAGCGAAAGCAGCTAGCATATTGTAGACATTAAATTGTCCAATGAGTTTCATGGTGACATGCGTGACATGACCGAAGACGGACAGGTCAAATTCTGTCCCGTGACTCTTGATTTGAACGTTTTGCGCATTGATCATGGCATCTGGCTTTAAGCCGAAACTGAGCACATGGGCGGCGGTATATTGTTCGAATTCACGGCCAATTGGATCGTCCGTATTTAACACGGCAACTTTAGCGGTCCCATTAGCATCGTATTTATTGCCCAATTGTGCAAAGAGCATGCTTTTTGCTTGGGCATAGTTAGCCATGGTTTTATGAAAGTCTAAGTGGTCTTGCGTTAAGTTAGTGAAGACTGCAATATCATAATCAATCCCCCAAACACGACCTAAAACTAGTGCAATTGAAGAGACTTCCATGGCAACTGTTTCGACGCCGGCATCGCGCATTGCTGCTAACGTTCGTTGCGTGGTGATTGCGTCTGGTGTGGTGTTGGCAGTTGGCAATTTTTCATCTTTAATTTTACGATACATCGTGCCAATCAAGCCGGTTGCTTGTTTTTGATCACGATAGATTTGTTCGATTAAGTGGGTGACCGTTGTTTTACCGTTAGTCCCGGTTACCCCAATCATCCGCATCTTTTGGCTAGGCGCGCCATAAAAGACATCCGCTAAAATCGCCATTGCCCGTTCAGTATTTTGAACATAAACGACTGGCACACTGACCTGAATGGGCTTTTGAGCCACAATTAATTGTGCGCCTTGTGCAACGGCTTGTGCGACTAAGTCATGGCCGTCAACGTGGTAGCCAGCGACAGCCACAAAGACAGCACCAGGTTTGATTTCACGGGTATCTTGCGTTAATAAAGTCACCTCAAAATCGGTGGTTAACGCGGGTTGGACTTGTTTAAATTTTAAGCTGTTAATTAATTGACTTGCTTTCATTAATTTTTACGTCCTTTTCAAATAAAATACGCTAATTTACGCTTTCTAGGATACCATGCAATTGCGTGAAAAGTCACCCGTTGACCTTAATTTCTAGTGGGTGGTTGGGTCGTAGCTGCACTGTCAAGTTTTGAAGTGAGACCAAAGCTACTGGTTATCGTGATATTTGGTTGCCGTTTTTCGAACAACGGCTGACCGAAATTTTAGTTGCCAATTAAAAAAATCCCGCCGTTACCAAGTTCGTAAACTTGATAATGACGGGATCCTTTTTTGATTATTTTTCAACGCCTAAGAATTCATCATGAAGGGCATTCATTGCGGCTTTTAAATCAGCTTGCTTAACTAAAACCCAAATAGTGGTATAGCTATCAGTTGATTGTAAAATCTCGATATGTTGGGTGCTTAACGCTGTGACGATGCGGGCAGTGACGCCCGGTGTCCCAGTGATACCAGCACCAACCACGGAAACTTTCGCACAGTCGCCGATGGCTTGACAATGAACATGAGCTTTTGTTAATAACGCAGCTGCCACGTGGGCATCACCGTTCACCAAATTAAAGACGACCTGATGTTGGGTAATATTAATGAAATCCACGCTTAAATGATGTTGCGCCATTAACTGAAAGATCTCACTCGAACTTAACGTATCCGTTGGCACTGTAAACTGCGTTAGATTGGTCTGATGAGCAATCCCAGTTACCGTCCGATAGTGTTCAATCTGAGTGGTCGTGCGGTCAGTGACCAAAGTTCCCAGTTCATCGGGAGCCTGGTAGGTGGACCGAATTCGCATCGGCACGTGAGCTTGTTCAGCAATTTCAACGGCGCGTGGATCAATCACCTTAGCGCCTTCATGAGCCATGTTAGCCAGTTCTTCATAGCTAATGGCTTCAATAAAGCGGGCATGGGTGACTAGGCGCGGGTCAGCGGTCATCATACCGTTGACATCAGTGAAAATATCAACCCGCTTGGCTTTAAAAGCCGCGCCTAAGATTGCCGCTGATGTATCGGAACCGCCCCGACCAATTGTGGTGATATGACCGGTTTCGGTGGCACCCTGAAAACCAGTGACCACGACCACGTCGGCGTCTTTAAAAGCGGCTTCAATTGGCTGGGTATTCACCCGTAAAATCTTAGCATTTTGAAAGTCGTCATTCGTCACGATACCGGCATCTTGTCCGGTCATTGCCAAGACATTGAGGCCTTGTTCACGAGCGAGTTCAGTAAAGACAGTTGTTGAGATTGTTTCGCCAACAGAGACCAGCATGTCGAGTTCACGGTCGGTTAAGCGGGATTGGTCACCATGGACCAATCCGAGTAAGGAGTCCGTCGCGTAGGGCGCCCCTTTACGACCAATCGCCGAAACGACGACAATGACTTTATCACCTTGGTCAATCGCATATTGCACGTGTTTTAAAGCTTGTTTACGTGACGGTTCATCCTTAACCGAAGTCCCGCCAAATTTTTGAACAATAATTTCCATCAGCTTTATGACTCCTCAAGTTGACTAGCATGGGCATTTGCCGTGGGACTATCCATTAAGGTATCCGCTTCAACGTAGATTTTATGCCACATCATAAAGGTCAGCACCGTCCATAATTTACGTGAGTTATCACGGACGCCAGCACGATGGTCAGACAAGAGCTTCAAGAAGTAAGCCTTATTGAAGTATTGATCAGTTTGAGAATCGTTAATAATCTTTTCTGCCCAAGCGTACATCTCATCTTTTAGCCAGAACCGGATGGGTACTGGGAAACCGAGCTTCTTGCGATGCAAGACATGTTCAGGCACGACATCTTCAACGGCTTTACGTAAGATATACTTCGTAGTGCCATGACTGATCCGAAGATTTGCTGGAATTTCAGCGGCCAAGTTGTAAACTTCACGGTCAACAAATGGTGTCCGGAGTTCCAAGCTATGGGCCATCGTTGTCCGGTCGGCGTTATGCAATAAGTCACCGTTTAACCAAGTGTGCATATCGATGAACTGCATTTGACTGATCGGGTCATAGTTTTCAGATTCATCGTAGAATGGTTGGGTGATTGATTGGAACGGATGTTTCTGATTGTAGTCTTTAATGAAGGCTTGCTTTTCTTGTTCGCCAAAAATAAAGGCATTCCCAACGTACCGGTTTTGTAAAGGCGTGGTACCACGTAGTAAGAATGACCGGCCACGCATACCTTCAGGCATCATGGTCGCAATTCGTTTGAGGGCACCGTTGATGGGCTTGGTATACCGGAAAGGCTTCAAAGATTCGGGTTCGTGATAGATGGTGTAACCACCAAATAATTCATCCGCACCTTCACCGGTTAAGGCTACTTTGACGTGCTTGACAGCTTCTTTGGCTAAGAAGTACTGCGGCACAGCGGCCGGATCAGCCAAGGGATCATCCATACTCCAAACGAAGTGTGGGAAAGCATTCATAAAGGCTTCTGGTGTAATCAACATACTGTGATTTTGAACACCTAGCTTTTGAGCAGTTTCTTGGGCCACATCTAATTCACTATAGCCTTCACGTTCAAAACCGACGGAAATGGTTTCCAACTTAGGATTATAGTTTTTAGCAATAGCCACAATAATTGACGAATCAATCCCACCGGATAGGAACGACCCGACTGGCACGTCCGAGCGCATATGAATCTTAACGGAATCGAAGAGGGCGTCTTTGATTTTTTGCGCATATTCAGCTTCGCTCCGTTGTACCGGGTGAAATTCACGATGGTAGTAACGATTAAGCCGTGGTGCGGCGCCAATCTTCTTGGTTAAGGAACACCCAGGAGCCAACATTTTAATTTCTTTAGTTAACGTTTCGGGTTCGGGCACGAATTGGAACGTCATATAATCTTGCATGGCGTTTTTATCAAAGGTCTTGTCTTTGAGAATCTTATAGATGGCTTTACTTTCAGACGCATAGTAGAAGTCATCGTCTTGAATCGCATAATAAAATGGTTTGATGCCAAATTGATCCCGAGCCGCAAACAAGGTCTTTTCTTGCTTATCCCAAATAACAAAGGCAAACATCCCACGTAAGTATTTAGTGGCGTTTTCTTTATATTTGGCATACATGCCAAGAATAACTTCAGAGTCAGAATTAGTTTTAAAGTCATAACCGTCGGCTTTAAGTTGTTCTCGTAATTCAACGTAATTGTAAATTTCACCATTAAAGGTCATCCAGTAACGTTCATGGTCATACGAGAGTGGTTGGTGACCACCAGCTAAATCAATAATACTTAGCCGTCGAAAGCCCATTGTAATGTTATCATCAGCGAAGTAACCATCGTCATCGGGGCCCCGATGGACAATCATCTTCGTCATTTCGTGGATGGTCTGATCGTAAGCTGCGTTATCCGCTTTCGTCCGATCAGTTAAGCAACCAGCAAAACCGCACATGTCTGTTCATCTCTCAATCTTAAGGTTTAAATTTTAAAGTACTCAATCAGCACTTAGGTTTTGTTGTTAATTTACCTGATTCCTAATATGAAGTAAAGTAATCTAGCGAATTATAACCGTTTCTTACCGAACTGCCATCATTTTTTTGAATAATCTGAGTTGGTTTGACTATTAATAGACTAATAATTCAATGATTTGCAAAACTTATGAGTACACTTTCATTATTATACTTGCTTTCTGGAATAAGATAAAGCCGTTCAAGGTATTCACCATGTTTGCTACGTAAAATAATTTTTATAAGCTGAAATGTTAGTTATTTTCACACCCCACTCATTCCAGCCTTAATATTACGAAGTATTACATAAAGCCGGTTTTATTACAAGCAATCACCTAAATAGTAATCAAACTGCTATTGCCTTGTTACATTGAGTCCGTATACTTAGCTTCTGTTGTTAAGGCCAGCAATCCGTTGGGTGCTGGTCAAAGGAAACTATCAAAAATTACAGGAGTGACGTTATTCATATGAAGATCAAAAATTTATTATTATCCACAGTGGCTGCGACTGGACTACTAGTTGTGACAACGACCGCAGTTAATGCTGATACGATTACTGTCAAAGCTGGCGATACGGTGAGTGCCATTGCACATGCCCATCAAACGACGATTTCAAGTATTGAAACGGCTAATTCATTAGCCAATGTTAACTTGATTTATGTGGGCCAACAATTGATCGTCAATGGGACCACTGCAGTTGCTGAACCGACTCAAGCGACCGCAACGCCTAGTCAAGCTCAAAGCCCAGCAGTCGCACAACCAGCAACTCCTAGTGCACCAGTAGTTGCAGAAGCGCCAACTAGTGCGCCCGCAACCACAGCACCGGTCGCAGAAACGACGAGTAATTCAGATAGTGCAGCCAAAGCTTGGATTGCCAACAAAGAATCCGGCGGGTCATATAGTGCTCGTAATGGACAATATATCGGTAAATATCAATTGAGTGCCGCTTATCTAAATGGGGACTACTCAGCAGCCAATCAGGAACAAGTTGCCAATAACTATGTGGCTTCACGTTACGGTTCATGGACTGCTGCGCAAAGCTTCTGGCAAGCAAACGGCTGGTATTAAGCTTAGCTCATTAGTTGATACAGCTCAAAGAGGTGCGAGACGATTTTGTCTCGCGCCTCTTTATTAGGTCACGGTTTAGGTGCGGTTAACTGAAACCGATAAAGCGAAGGGCCGCCATGGCTAATACGCCAGTCACAACGACGGCCAGTAAATTTTTAGTCAGGATACCAGCTAAAATGGCGGGGAGGGCCGCCAAACTATTCGCCAAATTAAGACTCGGCCAGTGGCCAGCGTGATAAATAAGTAAGTTTTCAATGAAAATAGCGGTCATAATGGCAACCGGCACGAAAGATAAAAAGCGGATGACGCCGGCTGGGACGGTTAGATTCTTAATAATGGCAAATGGTACCACCCGAGTTAACCAGGTCACCAGCCCACACAGTAGAATTGTGACGAAAATATAAGTTGTCATTTGGGCGTCACCACCATGCCGAAAGCGCAGCCTAATAGTGTTGCGATTAATAAGGCGATGTTTCCTGGGACCCAACGCATGAGTAAGATCATCATGAGAGCCACGAATAGGACGACGAGTAGTTGGGTTTTAAGTGGCTTACTGCGATCCGTAATGAGTTGCAAGTACAAGAGGCCGATAAACATGCCAACAACGGCAAAGTCGAGGCCAAATTGATCCGGATCCGTAATGAGATTGCCAAGTAAACAGCCAGCGACGGTCGCAGCTGCCCAGACAAAATAAGCGACTAAATTGGCGGCATGTAACCAGTTAGGCCGTAACTTTTGATGGGTAAGATTGACTTTGTTCATACTCAGCGCAAAAGTTTCATCAGTTAGTAAGGTGCCCAAAGCCAGATTTTGCCAGAGGGAGTCGTGTTTGAAAAATTGAGCAATGGATAAACTCATCAACATCATGCGAGAATTGATGAGCCAAGTGGATAAGACAATTGCCGAAATTGGACTGCCTGCTAAGAGCATGCTGACCATAATAAATTGGGCTGAGCCAGCATAGACAATGAGGGACATTGCTAAGACGGCTAGGACTGATAGGTGACTTGTATTAGCGACAATGCCCATGGCGAGTCCAACCCCGATGTAGCCAAAGACGGTTGGTATCACGTCTTTTAGCCCACTCCGAAAAGATAAATTAGCAGTCACAAGGTTAGCTTCCTTTCCTAATTAAAAGTTGTAAGTTACAGTGTACACGTTTTGGTGAAAATAATGAACAAAATTATCATTCAATTTTAATGATGACGTCAGGAAAATATTACTTGCATTTATTTTGACGCGGGCGTAACATAAGCACATTGATTTTTTGAAAGGACAAATGGTGAGGGAAAATGACTCTGGAACAATTAGCAGCCCGTAGTGGGGTTACTGCTGATAAAATCGTCGCTTATACGAAGGCCGGCTTATTGCCTTGTAAAGATGAACACGCGTTGTTTAGCGTTGACGATCAATATTGGCTAGATATGGTCAATTGCTTCTTAGAAAATGGCTCATCCGTTGAGGACTTAAAAGATTTGATGCCACTTTGCGAGCAATGTGCAACAAATTAGTTCAAAATTAGGATTGCAATCATGTTAAACGCAGATTACTGAGAATTAATCAGTAACCTGCGTTTTTTGGTCTTTAAAGCCGTTGTCAGTGCAACTAAAAGGGGTGTCCGGTAAAGTTACCGGACACCCCTAATCATTACTAGTGGCTTTGTTTAACGGTTTTAATCATGCTTTGTAAAGCACTAGCTTGATACTTTGCTGCAGCTTGCTTTTCAAGTTGGGCTAATTGTGTTTGTGACAGTGATGGATTTTTGACCATCGCTGCTTTAACTTCATTAGCGACGTAAACTTTTGCGCGGGCTTTTAATGTCTTTTGTTGTTGTTTAACTAACTTCGTCAATTGTTTAGCTTGCGACGTACTTAAAACGACCCATTGCTTCCCAACGTAGAAGTGATTTGTCCGTTTAATTAATTGGTTATCATTGTCAGCAATGCCAAACCAGAATTTTGCGGCCTTATTTTGATAAACCCAGCGCGTGGTTTTAGTAACGAGCTTAGGGGTACCAGCGGTCGTTTTTACCTGATTCGTCGTTTTAATATTGGCTGGTGTATGACTAACCTTTTTTTGATTAGTGGTGGTTTTGTAGATGTAAACGCGATTTTTATCAGCTGTGCCGACGGATTGATACAGTAAGAGATCCATCTGGCTACTGCCGGCTGACTTCAAAGTCGTTGTCTTAGTTGTTGTGACTTTACTCATGCCAAGATGGGCACTGTCGTTACGAATCACTAAGACTAAGGAAGCGACCACAAGGACGACCAAAACGGTGACTAAACCTAACTGGAGTTTCGAGCGGCGCATGTAAACGAAACTGAGGAATAGGGCAATCGTACTAAGAACTAATAAGACTAGAATCATTGTGCATCACCCGCCTTAGCTGGAAGTTTAGCTGAGTGGGTGTTATCTTTCAAGAAGAAAGCGACCACTAAGCCAATGACACAGAAGGCTACGGCAACAATAAAGGCTGCATGGTAACCACTTAATGTGGCATTTAAATACTTATCTTGATAAGCCAATGGTTGGCTCTTAAGCAAACTGTGAACTGGTTTTTGGGCAGTCGTGACATTAGATAAGACGGACGTTAAGATGGCCGTTCCAATTGAACTGGCAATCTGACGGGTCGTATTATTAACGGCTGTCCCGTGTCCCATCATATCAACTGGCAAAGCGTTCATCCCAGAAGTTGTGGCTGGCATCATAACCATTGAAATACCGAACATCCGTAAAGCATATAAAATCACGATATAGACGGTCGCAGTGTTACGGGTTAAGAACATAAATGGAATCGTTCCAGCGGTTAAGAGGAACATCCCTAAGATGGCTAAGCGGCGTGCCCCGAACCGGTCAAAAGCTTGACCAGTAATGGGACTCATAATCCCCATCATCAAGGCACCAGCTAATAAAGTTAGGCCAGATTCAAAGGCAGAGAAGCCGTGAATAATTTGTAGATACAGCGGAATGACCATTTCGGCACCGACCATCGCCATATTGGTGACGGAACTTAAGACAGCGGCAACCGTGAAGGCGGCATGTTTGAAGACCCGGAATTCCAAGAATGGTTTTTCCATCGTCAATTGACGCCAAACAAAGAGCACGATAAAGATAATTCCGAGAATGATGCTCGTTAAGACTTTCGCAGAAGTCCAACCGCTATCACCAACGGATGAGAACCCATAGAGTAAGGTCCCAAAACCAATGGTAGACATCACCAGTGAGGCAAAATCAAGTTTTGGTTTTGAGGTTTCTAAGACGTTAGCCATGAAGAAGAAGCCGGCAATAATGACCACGGCCACGATTGGAATAATTAGGCCGAATAAATCACGCCAGCTTAAATTATCAATGACCCAACCAGAAAGTGTGGGTCCAATCGCAGGAGCTAAGCCGATAACAATTCCGGCCATCCCCATGGCGGCACCACGTTTGTTAGCTGGAAAAATGGTTAACATAATTGTTTGCAATAATGGCATGGTGACCCCAACCCCAACCGCTTGAATTAAGCGACCAGTTAATAGTAACTGGAAATTAGGGGCGGTAAAACAAATAATCGTACCGATTTCAAAGATTGTCATCGCTGATAAGTAGAGCCACTTGGTACTAAAGCGGGTACTTAACCAAGCGCTAACCGGGATCATAATCCCGTTCACCAGTAGAAATCCGGTTGTAAGCCATTGGACGGTTGAAGTAGTGATATCGAATGCCTTCATCAAAGTTGGAAAGGCAGTGGTTAAAATAGTTTGGTTGAGAACCGTACAAAAGGTTCCCACCAATAATATGGCAATCAGCAAGCCGCGGTTATAGGGCTTGCCATTTGCATCAACACTCGTTGACATTGAATCCCTTCTCTCTAAAAAATGTACGTTGTCTAATATAGTCGGATTTGATGTCTTTGTCAACAAACTTGACATTAATATCAAAAAATATATACTGAATATTGAAAATGTTAGAAATGGGGGCAAGACTGTGGATGATCAAGACGAAGCATTAGTAAGGCGATTAAAAGCTCAATTTAATGCGCACCAATTTGAACTTGGCATTAGTGATTTATCAAAAGGAACGGGGGTTTCTCAGACCCAATTACGGTATTGGGAACAAAAAGGGTATATCTATAGTAAAAAGATGGCCGAAAAAAATGCTGCCCATCATTATTCATATGGGACGTTTATGCGGGTCCACTTGATAAAAGCCTTTTTGGATGAGGGGTTTACGTTAGCAGCGGCGGCTAAAATGGCGGCTGATCGACGCAATCGTTTGGATATGATGCGGTTGTTTACAGTAAAGGCGCTTCAAGGAATCGAAGAACGCGATGGCCATCATATGCTGAATTTGGGTTACTTTGATGAAGCTAAAACGCAAGTGTTATATGGTTATCTGGTGAATGATGAAGTTCATTATCGGGTTTACCCAAGAAATAAGTAGGTTTTAGCTGGCTTCTAGCTTGTGAAACCGATTAATTAATGGTAAATTAAGATTGGTAAGTGTCGGTAAGTCATTTGGACAATCAAGTTTCCCGCTCGTCAATCGATCTTATGGCTGGATTGACCGTTGTGTCATGTTGGTCGTGTTTTGAAGTTTAACTTTGTAAAAGGATTTACAACAGAGCGCGAAAGAGCGCAGAGATGCCTGGTTTTAATCAGGTAGTGATCGTGCATAAAAACAACGTGTTATTGAATCTAGAAGTAGTGTTCAATTGTCCGGTGATGATACTTACCAGTGGGGCCCAAGTGATGCGGGAAAGCTTGGGTCTTTTATAGTACCGTTGGTGAGACTAAAAAAGCCATTAAGTGTGACAACACACTCAATCGCTTTTTCAACTTAAAGCTTACTGATTATTAAGATGTCGCGACCTGACTGAAATGACTAGCGTACCATTCATTCCAAGTGACGGCTGGATTGCCACTGGCAAAGTAAGCCTGATCGAGTTTGTCGATTAGGTGGAGATAGTCAGCGAATGAAAAAGTAACACTATCAGCTAGTCGTTGTGCCCTGGTCATGAAGCGGGTTAATGCGAGATGTTCGTTAATGTCAGTCATATAACTGGCAACGTCGTAATCAGACATTAATTCTAGATTGTTGGCATCATATAGCCGTTGATAGAACTTAGCAAAAGCTTCAACAGCTTGGTGTTGTAGTCGACCATTAAGTTGGGTAATTGATAATTGAGCATCATTAGTCACGATGCGGTTCCTCCTTAGTATTGAAACACGGTCCCCGATAAAAAGATTTAAAACGGGTGCAAACTCCAAGGCCTGAGTTTGCGCTACAATTTAATTATGGCACGATTAGGCCCACTTTTCAAAAGTTTACTAGCTTGTACGTGAATTGCGTGGTTAGTGGCGAAAGTTTGTTAAGTGTAGTACGATAGTTGGACTAATGTGTTGAAATGGACAGATAAATTTAGTTGAGGTGACGAATATTCATGACCCCCATGAAGGAAGATTACTTAAAAATTATTTTCGAACTTGGTGGTACAAAGAAAAAGGTGTCCAATAAGCAGATTGCTTTGAGTTTGGACATTGCAGCTGGTTCCGTAACGGAAATGGTTGGTAAATTAGTACAAGAAGGTTTGGCTAAGCATACGCCTTATGCTGGTATTTCATTAACTAAAAAAGGCATTCGGTATGCTGAAACCTTGGTTCGTAAGCATCGTATTTGGGAAGATTTTTTAGTGGATAAGCTAAATTATGAGTTACCCGATGTGCATACGGAAGCAGAAGTTTTGGAACATGTGACCAGTGAACGGCTGGTAGATTCCTTAGAAGCTTATTTAGGTCATCCGACTTATTGTCCCCATGGTGGGGCGATTCCAGATAAAGATGGGCACTATAAGGAAGACAGCCATACCACGTTAGCAGATACTGAAGATGGTACCGTGGTCAATGTCGAACGGTTCATTGATAACCATGATTTACTCGTTTATTTGCATGGGTTAGCGTTAAAGATTGGGCAAACTGTGCAAGTTATGAAGCATGATCCATTTGAAGGCCCGGTGACGATCGAAGTACAAGCGACGGGACAACAAATTCCGGTCAGTTATAAGGCGGCTCACAACATTTTTGTGAAATAAATTAAATTAATCGTATTATAAGTCAGTTTTACTAAAGGGTTGTAACGCGGTGGGACAGGCTTTCGCCAATAAAGCTAAAGAAATTTAGGAAATATGCGTGATTAGCTATCCTTTTCGAAAACAATATGCTACAATTGTTCTTGTAGCTTGGTTAGGTAATTTTGGTCAGATCGTTTCAATAAACTATCCCCATTTGCACCGAATCATGATTTACATTAATTTATATGTGCAAAAAAGCACTAGGAGGATTTTTTATTATGGAACATGGAACAGTTAAATGGTTTAACGCCGACAAGGGTTTTGGTTTTATCACTCGCGAAAACGGTAGCGATGTATTCGTACATTTCTCAGCTATCCAAGAAGACGGCTTCAAGACTCTTGAAGAAGGCCAAGCTGTAGCATTCGACGTTGAAGAAAGCGATCGTGGCCCACAAGCAGTTAACGTTACTAAAGACTAATTAACAGCTTAAACGGCTAATCTCTAATTTATTAGAGGTTCTTCAAAAACCCGGTTATGGAAGGAAACTTCCGTGGCCGGTTTTTTCGTCGTCTCATCAAAATAATGGTTGGTTTTAGGGTTGAGTTAGCTTATGATATTTGCAAGTGCAAAAGGGGGTGCCGGTCATGACGGCGGATGAATTAATAATTGCAACATGTTTGAAAGCTGGCAAAATTATGGTTGAAAATGGCTCCGAAATTTCGCGGGTGGATGATACCATGATTCGCATCGCCCAAAATGCTGGGGTGATTCAGGCCAATACATACGTGACGATTACGGGGGTCATGATGTCGATTCAAGGACGCAATGCCACCCAGATAGCGGCCATCACCCAACGGACGATTGATTTGGAAAAAGTTGCGCAAGTGAACCAATTATCGCGAGCTTTTGCGGCACAAACGTTAGATTTGCCCGGCCTATATGCGGCCTTAAACGATTTGGATCAAGCGTCACGTTCATTTCCATTATGGTTACAACTGGTTGGGGCCGCCTTAGTCAGTGGGCCGCTAATGATTATGTTTCGACAAGAAACGGTGAATACCTGGCCTACTGTATTGATTGGAACGCTGGGGTACCTCGTCTTTTATTTATTGAATCGCTATTTAAAGATCAAGTTTTTGAGTGAACTAGTAGCGGCTTTGTTTATTGGGATAACAGCCGAATGGGTCTGCCAACTTGGTTGGGGAACGACGATTAACGATATTATCATTGGCGCGTTGATGCCATTAGTGCCTGGTGTCCCATTAACTAATGCAGTCCGTGATATTTTAGCCGGTAATTTTGTTAGTGGACCAGCTCGTGCGGTGGAAGCCTTAATTAGTGCGGCAGCATTGGGATTTGGGATTGCAGTTATTATTACGATTTTTTAAGGAGGTCCGCCCATGCATATTGTTGGTCAACTGGTGTTAGCCTACTTAGCCGTTTTAGGATTTGGTTTAATTATCAATATTCCTCGCCGCGCATTGAATCTGGCGGGCTGGATTGGTACCTTAACTTGGGGTTGTTATTTGATTGTGCAAGCCGCTGATGGTGGCGTTGTTTTAGGAAGTTTTATTGGGTCAGTCGGCATTGGGGTCCTCAGCAATTTAGCGGCTCATTATAAAAAAATGCCATCTATTATTTTTAATATTCCGAGTTTGGTGTCGTTTGTGCCCGGGAGTCAAGCGTATCAAATGGTTCGCAACTTTGCCCTCAGTAAGTACAGTGTCGCCGTTGGGTTCATGTTACAAGTCGTCGTCATTACAGGTGCGATTGCCTTGGGGTTTCTGATTGCAGAACTATTGAATCGGTCGATTGCTTTTTGGCTGTTGCAAATGCGACGATTACGACGATGAGGGATTGCCATTTTAGGACAGTAAAAAGGCTTGGGTTTTTGCCCAAGCCTTTTTTAGTGATCAGTTGTTTTATTTACCGTACAAACTCCCGGTAGTGGCGGCTTTAAGATCTAATGACTTACGTAAAACGTTAGTAACCCGTTGCTTTTCAGTCTGGGAAACAACTTCGAAGGATTGACCATCGATGTTTTTGCCAGTGCCTTGTGCATGGTCGGAAACGATGTTCTTAGTTGCTTTGCGGTAGTTAGAAACGATGCTAGTTAAGTTACCAAAGGTCAAATCAGTTCGTGTTTGTTTGGCAATTGACTTCAAGAAGTCTTGCTTCATTAAGTTAGTTGCACTAGAACTTTCACTGATAATAGCGGTAATTAACTGCCGTTGGCGTTGTTGCCGACCATAGTCACCTAAAGGATCATCGTAACGCATCCGTGAGTAGGCCAAAGCTTTAGCCCCGTTCATGTGGGTCTTGACGCCTTTGGTGAACGTATAGCCTTCATAGGTAAAGGTTCGGATGGGGGTAATGTCGATTCCACCAATTTCGTTAATAACTTTTTTCATCCCACCCATGTTAATTAAGGCGTAGTAATCTATTGGCACGTTTAGCCAGTTTTGGACTGTTTTAATAGTGGTACCCGCACTACCATAAGCGTAGGCGGCATTTAATTTAGCTGGAAAGTCTTGTTCAAAGCCAGAAATTGCAACTTCTGAGTCACGCGGTAAACTCATTAAAGTCGTGGTCTTAGTCTGTGGATTGATGGTAGCGACGATCAAGGTATCGGTCCGTCCTTTGTAATCCCGTCCTAAGGCCCCAGTATCCGTACCCAATAATAAGATTGAGACGGGCTTCTTACCATTTAATACGGCGCCAGTATCACGCGTCTTCTTGATGCCACTGCTTTGATAAACAATCTTGGCGGCGCTTTTAGCGTTGAAATAAGTTCGAGCAGCAAAGGCACCAATGCCGACTAGCAATACGGCAATGATAACTAAGATGGTATTACGAACAGGGTGCCGTCTTTTTTTCTGTGGACCTTGGCCCCCAGACTTTTCTTGGTGTAACTGTGAACGACTTGGCATTTCTTCCATGAACTTTCTCCTCCAAAATGATTGCATAAAAAACTATCCATAGTTTAGCATTTTTTCACGCTATCGGAAACTAAATCCAAACCATGATAACGATAAAAATGTCACTTTAGTTAATCATAACGGTTTTAGCGCGTGAAAATGATTAATTCATGATTTCTTTGGGCTTTTTTAATGTTCACGAACAAATTGTTGGACTTATTTCAGACAATGATGGGGTTATGGTATAATTTTGTTAATTATTAATTATTAATTGATGGGGGTTCTAGTTTTGATGATCGATAAGTCGCGAAGTCGGCCGATCAAGTTTGTCGTGGGGGTCATTTTATTTGCTTACCTAAGCTATTTTATTAGTGAAGGGGCCATTGGGATTGATTTATTGGACGCTGGGGTGACATCACTGGTGACAATTAAAGTTAATGGCTTTTTTACCGGTAGTTTTAAGCTGATTTCTTGGCTTGCATCACCAGGCCGTGATATTTTGTGGCTAGTGTTGCTGTCATTCTTACTGTACGGCTTCAAATATAAAATTCAGGCCTTTTGGTCGTTAGGGTTAATGGCCGGCGGGGTTATTTTAGATTTTATTTTCAAACACCTCGTTGCGCGGGCTCGACCGATTGACCATTTGGCAGCTGATAGTGGCTATAGTTATCCGAGTGGTCATGTCATGGGAACCTTTTTGTTAGTAACAGTTATTATTATATTTGTCGTACCGGAGTTAGCCAGTTATCGCTGGGCACTAGTCCTTAAATGGGCTAGTATTGTTTGGCTCTTGTTAGTCATGATTGCGCGTATTTATATGCAAGCTCATTATCCAACTGATACCCTTGGGGCAGTTTTATTAGGTTGGATTTGGGTGGAAGTCATGGAATGGCTATATGTGTTATATGCTCGGAATTTATTACGTTGGCAATTGTTCTATCGTTCCTACCTATAGAATCACTTAAAGCGACTTACCTTGACAAAGTTTTCAAGGTAGTCGCTTTTTTTTAGTCATTTGGCTTGCATGGTCAGCCACTCCAAGGCAAGGGTGAACCAATGGGCGACATGTGGTTGATTAGCCGCCGGTCGCCAGGCTGTCTGGGCGTTAGCTAAAGCCAACCCGTGCGGACCGTGTTGAAAAACATGTAGTTCGTAAGGGATTTTAGCGTGCGCCAAAGCTTGCGCATAGGCTAATGAATTAGTCGCTGGGACTAATGGGTCATCCGCAGTGACCCAAATGAAAGTCGGTCGATTAGTCGTCTGAACGTGCTGGTCGGCGGCGAGTTCAGTGGGATTGGCCGTCCATGTGGCTAAGGTCGCTGAATCAGCAGGGTAGCCGTATTGCGGGTTAATCACCGGGTAACTTAAAATGACGGCTGCCGGTTTGAGTTGATCAGCGGTTGTGTTTAAAGCGGCTGGTAACCAATCGTGCCAATAGTCATTATATAAGGCCACAACATGACCACCGGCACTGAAGCCGACTGGCGTAATTTGCTGAACATCTAACTGCCAAGCGGTGGCCTGTTGATGCAAAAATTGAATGGCACGACCAAGTTCTAATACAGGAGTTAGCCCGAGTGGCTGCACGTCCGTTAGTAAGGAATATTGTAAATAAAAAGCTTGATAGCCATGGTCGGCAAAGGCCAGGGCTAAGGTTTCAGCTTGTGCAACTGGGATATGAGTATAGCCACCCCCAGGGACAATAATAATACTCGGATAGTTGGTTGTGCGTTCAGTTGGCGCAGCGGGATGTAAAAAGCCAGTTAGTTGGGCATCACTACCAGTTAATTTGTGTTGAATCACTTGCATGCAATCACCTCTATTGATATGGTTAACATAACTAGTATAACGCAAACGGGGTGGGAACTAATGCCAATGACAACGGCTGATTTACATAATGAACAATTAAATTTACGCCCATTTACAATGGCTGATGGGGCGGATTATTATGCGTTAGTCCGAGAAAAATCGGTGGCGACTAACGCTGGTTTTACACCGGTCGCTGGCTTGATGGAGGCCCAATATTTATTAAAACGGCAGCTAACATCACCACAACTTTTTGCAATTGTCTTACGAGCAACTGGTAAAGTGATTGGCAGTATTGGGTTGTACGAGCGAATGAACGCCCAAGGTGAACCGGCACCCAGTCAAATGGATCTGGGTTACATGTTGAACGTGGCCTACTGGCATCATGGCTATATGACGGCTGCCGTGCACCTGCTGCAAAAATATGCCTTTGAAGCCTTGGCCCTAAAACGACTAACAGCGAGCTGTTTGCAAGCTAACGTTGCGTCAGCCTTAATCTTGCAACACGCTGGTTTTCGGCAATACGACCAAGTGACACATCCAGCGTACGCTCAGTTTGGCGCGGGGCAAACGGAATTGTTTTTTGAGAATGTTCCGACTAAGTCAACGACAGGAGATGAGCACGATGCAACTCGCTAAATCATTTGAACAAGCGGCTTGTATTTTAGTCTTATTAGCCACCCAACGGCCAGATATTCCGTTGACTGCGGATGTTATTCATGAACGGATTGGGGGTTCTGCAACTTATATCCGAAAAATCATTCGTAAACTGGTCGTGGCTGATTTAGTCGCATCAACGAGTGGCAATAACGGTGGGGTTCAATTAGCACGCTCGCCAGAAACGATTACGATTAAAGATGCTGTGTTGGCAATTGAAGGGCCTTTGCATACCTTTCCCGACCATGGTTATTTTGATCAAGTCTTTAAGGACGTTGAACCGGTAGCAGACGAGGGCACTAAAGTGGTTAATGCGATTTTTGCGCAAGCGGATGAACGATGGCTGAGCTTCTTAGCACAACAAAAAATTGCGACGCTGATCAAAGAGTTATTAGTGGTCAATCAGATTCCAGTCTTAAATTGGACCAATCAATCGGAGAATAAAATGGCACAATTAAATGAAATTTTGGCACATTTACGGCCGACTAAGTGAGATAAGCTACATACTTGGCTGAAATTGTATCCGGTTTCAGCCGGATGCGTCGATTAAGCCGGGGTGGACCGCGTTTTTGGTGACATAATGATTCAGAAACTTTTTTTCACAAGTGCCAAAACGCTGTTATTACGGCGTTATCTGTGATATTCTAACAATAACTTTCACAAAACAGGAGCGAAATAAAAATGGCAGATAAGAAGTATTATGGGGCCGACGCAATTGTCGACAGTCTTGCGAATCATGACGTCAAGTATGTTTTTGGGATTCCCGGTGCTAAGATTGATCGGGTTTTTGAACGACTTGAACATCCAGTTAACCCGAAGAGTCCCAAGCTAGTCGTCACGCGGCATGAGCAAAATGCAGCCTTTATTGCAGCTGGCATTGGTCGGATCACTGGGAAACCCGGCGTGGTTTTAACGACATCTGGACCAGGGGCCAGTAACTTGGCAACTGGCTTAGTGACGGCGACGGCCGAGGGAGACCCCGTGTTGGCCATTTCTGGGCAAGTCCAACGAGCTGATTTGTTACGGTTGACCCATCAAAGCATGGATAATGCGGCTTTATTTGAACCGATTACAAAGTATAGTGCCGAAGTCCAAGAACCCGGCAACTTGTCGGAAGTCCTTGCGAATGCCTATCAAGAAGCAACTGCGGCCAAGCAAGGCGCCAGCTTCGTCAGTGTACCGCAAGATGTTACGGATTCGATTGTGCGGACGCCGGTGATTGAGGCGTTACAAGCGCCTAAATTAGGTCCTGCAAGTCCGGTTGAAGCAACGTTGTTAGCGCAAAAGATTAAAGCTGCGAAATTACCAGTATTGTTAGTTGGAATGCGGGCATCCTCGCCAGAAGTCACCCAAGCAATTCGTAATTTGGTGACGGCGGCCAATCTGCCAGTGGTCGAAACGTTCCAAGCAGCGGGCGTCATTTCTCGTGATTTAGAATCACAACATTTCTTTGGTCGCGTGGGCTTGTTCCGCAATCAACCTGGGGATATGTTGTTGAAGAAGTCTGATTTGGTCATTGCAGTTGGGTATGATCCAATCGAATATGAACCACGTAACTGGAATGCCGAAGGTAAGTCGCGCATTGTGGTTGTCGATGACATGCGCGCTGAAATTGATCATAACTTCCAGCCGGAGACTGAATTGGTGGGGGATATTGCCCAAACCTTAGACTTCTTATTACCTTATATGAAGGGCTACGATATCAGTGATGCGGCTAAAGACTATTTAAAAGAATTACAAGAGAAATTAAAAACGCGCGATTTTGTGCCGAATATTGATGAAAGTTCGGCCTTGAATCATCCGTTATCGGTCATTGCCGCCTTGCAACAACGTGTGACGGATGAGATGACGGTGACCGTGGATGTCGGTAGCTTCTACATCTGGATGGCCCGTCATTTTCGGAGCTACGAACCACGGCACCTCTTATTTAGTAATGGGATGCAGACGCTAGGGGTCGCTTTACCTTGGGCGATTGCAGCAGCTTTAGTTCGACCGAAGACGCAGATTGTATCGGTGTCAGGTGATGGCGGCTTTCTTTTTTCGGGTCAAGAACTTGAAACGGCAGTGCGCTTGAAGTTGAATATCGTTCATTTGATTTGGAATGATGGCAACTATGATATGGTCAAATTCCAAGAAGAAATGAAGTATGGTGAAGATGCAGCGGTTAGTTTTGGGCCGGTTGATTTTGTAAAATATGCTGAGAGCTTCGGTGCTACTGGGTTACGGGTCAATAAACCTAGTGAGTTAGAACAAGTTTTAGATGCTGCTTTTAAAACGACTGGTCCGGTCATTGTGGATATTCCAATTGATTATTCCGATAATCAAGCTTTAGGACAAACAATGTTACCAGATCAATTTTATTAAGCTACAACGGCTTAACGGAGTTGTCAAACCTAATTGGGTTTTGTATAATGGTTGAGTATATCGAAAGAAGAGGACGCGATTAACAAGAGTAACTGATTGGAGGCGGGTAACCGCTGGGGATAATCAGTGAAAGGGGCAATCGCCGAAATGGTTCCGGTTGTTACTGGCTGGACTGTTGGGCTTTGGTTGAATAAATCAAGGACTGTCGCAACTTAGGTTTAAGTTGCGGGGCGCTATCGACGATGAAATCAGCATTAACAGGCCATCTGATTTAAAGTCTTTTTGCGCACATTGCGAAAGGACTTTTTTATTTTGGTTTTGAAAAACTGAATCGGTGTGAACACTTTTAGATATAAATTAGATTTTTGGAGGGTGCCGCATGGCAGAAGAACAACATCACGAGGTCCATCGTGATTTAAAGACGCGTCATTTATCAATGATTGCGTTAGGAGGCAGTATTGGGACGGGGTTATTTGTGGCTTCCGGATCCGCAATTTCAAGTGCTGGGCCGGGCGGAGCGTTACTCGCATATGTTGGTATTGGAATTATGGTTTACTTCCTAATGACCAGCTTGGGCGAAATGGCGACTTATTTGCCAGTATCAGGGTCATTTTCCACATATTCAACCAAGTTTGTCGATCCCGCACTAGGCTTTGCCATGGGTTGGAATTATTGGTTTAATTGGGCCATCACGTTAGCAGTGGATATTAGTACTGCCGCCATCGTCATGCGATTCTGGCTCCCCAACGTGCCCGGTTGGATTTTTAGCCTCATCGCATTAGTCTTGATTTTCATCATCAATGCGTTGTCGGTCCGTTCATTTGGCGAGACTGAGTATTGGTTGTCTTTGATTAAAGTGATTACCGTGCTGGTTTTCTTGGTTGTTGGTGTCTTAACGATCTTTGGCATTATGGGCGGTCATGCAACTGGGTTGAGTAACTTTACTTTCAAAAAGGCCCCATTTGTCGGGGGAATTCCGACGATTTTGAGTGTGTTTGTTGTTGCTGGTTTTTCGTTCCAAGGGACGGAATTAATCGGGATTACCGCGGGCGAATCCGCGACCCCCGAAAAAAGTATCCCAGCGGCGATTAAACAAGTTTTCTGGCGCATCTTACTGTTTTATATTTTAGCAATTTTCGTGATTGCAGCGATTATCCCATATACGTCGAAAGATTTATTGGGGTCATCAGCCAGTGATATTGCGATTAGTCCCTTTACCTTAGTCTTTAAACGGGCCGGCTTGGCGGCAGCTGCAAGTCTGATGAATGCAGTAATCTTAACTTCGGTTTTGTCGGCTGCCAATTCTGGGATGTATGCCTCAACACGAATGCTATATTCATTGTCGTTACAAGGCTATGCCCCAAAACTTTTGGGCGGACCAATCGCCATGGTATTCCGATGATGGCATTACTCGGGACAGCGTTTGTCGGACTCTTAACCTTCCTGTCTAGTTTGTCGGGGGGCCGGATTTATATCTTCCTCGTTTCGGCCAGTGGGTTAACCGGGTTCATTGCTTGGCTTGGAATTGCTATCTCACATTTGCGGTTTCGTCGCGCCTTTATTAAGCAAGGCCATCAGCTGAGCGAGTTGCGGTATCACGCAAAGCTCTTTCCGTTTGGGCCATTATTTGCTTTTTTCCTCTGTTTAGTGGTTATTGTGGGTCAAGACTTACATTCCTTTGCAACTTGGGATTGGCAAGCCATCGGGATTACTTACATGAGTATTCCGTTGTTTATCGTGTTATTTGTGTATTATAAGATCCGGCACCATACGAAGATGGTGCCCTTGGATCAGGTTGATTTATCAAAACATCATTTAGATGAGTAACGAATTAGGATTGGAACCGCGGTTTCAATCCTTTTTTGTCCAGCACAGGTCACCAGAAAAGCTTAAAATTATCGCAAAAAAGTCATGTTGTGCGATTGTACCCGGTTAAGTGTGCTAGTCTAAATTAGAAAGGCAGCGAGTGAATATGTTGAGAGAAAGTGTTTTGAAAAGTTTAGCAGTAGTTTCCATCGTGGGAATCCTAGGTGGTTGTTCGGCTACCGGGACGAAACAGAAAAATTCGGCAACTAGTCAAAGTACCACCAAGACCTTAACTAAGCGGCAAAAGTTGATTCAGGCATTACCTAAGGGCGTCAAGTCGACGGATAGTGACTTATTTTTGGTCAATAAGTGGCATAAATATGATGAGTTGACCTTTACCAAAGGGTCGATTAATGGGATCCCCGTCCGTAAATCGGTCGTAAAACCAATGACGGCCTTTTTAAACGGCGCCAAAAAAGCAGGTTACCCGGCAACGATTGTTTCTGGGTATCGTTCAGTGGCTTATCAAAAGCAGGTTTGGAGTGACTCAATTAAGACGTATGAGTCACAAGGTAAGACCGCTAAGCAAGCGTTGAAGTTGACCCAAGAATACGTTGCAGTGCCACGCGGAAGCGAACATCAAACGGGGTTAGCTGCGGATATTATAAATACCAAATGGTTTAATGCCAATGGTAGCCAACTGTTATCATCTTCAGATAAAGCTGCGGGACAAAAGTGGTTGATTAACCATGCGGTCGATTATGGGCTGATTCTTCGTTTTCCTAAGACGGGCGAAAAGTCGACGGGAATTGACTATGAGTCTTGGCATTTCCGTTACGTTGGTAAAGCGAGTGCCGCCTTTATGGTCAAGCATCAGCTAACCTTGGAACAATACGTCGCATTATTGCAGGCACGTGAAAGTGCGACCAAGTAATTCTTGACTAGATATTGCATTTTGACATGGGTGTGCGTACAATATGTAGTGTTGCTTTGAAAGCTAATTAAAAACGGACGTGAATAAAGGAGAGAACCCCCATGCTTGTAATGTCAGGAACAATTGGTGCCGGGAAGACGAGTTTAACGCACCTAGTTGCGGATCATTTTGATTCAACTGCGTTTTACGAATCCGTCGATGACAATCCTATTTTGCCATTATTTTATAAGAATCCTAAGAAGTACGCATTTTTACTCCAAATCTATTTTTTAAATAAACGATTAGGTAGTATCAAGTCGGCTTTTACAAACGATTTAGATGTCTTAGATCGATCAATCTTTGAAGATTCGTTGTTATTCCACTTAAACGGTGACTTAGGCCGGGCGACGAGTACGGAAGTTGATATTTACGATTCTTTATTAGATAACATGATGCAGGAATTGCCAGAAGCTGAGCATCAAAAAAGTCCTGATTTATTGATTCACATCAACATTTCGTTTGAAACGATGTTGAAACGAATCCAAATGCGGGGCCGCTCTTATGAACAGATTGATCAAGATCCAGATTTATATCACTACTATGAAACGCTAAATGCCCGTTATGCTAAGTGGTATGCCGCTTATGATCGGAGTCCCAAGATGCAAATTGACGGGGACGAATTGGATTTTGTGGCGGATCCCGTTGCTCGCCAGACGGTGCTGACAATGATTGATGACCGGGTGAAGGCGTTAAGCTAAGCTGGTTGCCTTTTAACGGCGAATGTCTTATAGTGATAGCAGTATAGTAAACACGGCGCGTTTAAAGTAGACAGTCAGAGAACCGGTGGTTGGTGTGAACCGGTAGTCGAAACTCCGGCGCGACAAAGTGGGCAGGTAATACTGCACGGCTAAGCCGTTATCCGATTGAGGGCAGGATGAGTGGATCATCCTGAACTTGGGTGGTACCGCGAATAACAGTCTTTTCGTCCCAATTTAGGGATGCGAAGACTGTTTTTTTATGACTATTTTTAAGGAGGATTTTAACATGTTAGATGTAAAAATGATTCGGCAACAACCAGATTTTGTTAAGGAACAACTTGGACACCGGGGGGTCGCAGCTAGTCAGATTGATGATTTGATTCAAGCTGATGCTGATCGGCGCGCCTTGATTTTGAAGAGTGAACAATTGAAGTCCACACGAAATCAAGTTTCCGGTGAAATCTCACAATTGAAGCGGCAAAAGGCGGATGCCAGCGCGCCAATCGCTGAAATGCAAAAAGTGAGCGCTGAAATTAAGGCATTGGATGAAGACCGGCGGCAAGCTGCGGCTAAGGTACAAGATTTAGCGGCCCACTTACCTAATATGCCCCATCCAGATGTGCCAATTAGCTTAGATGAAGACGATGCGGTCGAACTACGACGGATTGGGACCCCACGTCAATTTGATTTTGAACCTAAAGCTCATTGGGAACTAGGCGAAGCGCTAGGAATTTTAGATTTTGAACGAGGCGCCAAGGTTGCCGGGAGTCGCTTCTTATATTATGTTGGCGATGGTGCCAAACTTGAACGGGCCGTTTATAACTTTTTCTTGGATCAGCATGAAGCTGAAGGCTACACTGAAATCTTACCGCCATATATGGTGACGGATGAATCGATGTATGGCACGGGCCAATTTCCGAAGTTTAAAGATGATGCTTTTCGGATTACGACCCAGGATTTGAGCCTCATTCCAACGGCCGAAGTCCCATTAGTGAACTACTATCGTGACGAAATTATTCCAAGTGAACAGTTACCAGTTTACTTCACTGCCTTATCACCAGCTTTCCGGGAAGAAGCCGGCAGTGCTGGCCGTGATACGAAGGGGTTAATTCGGCTACATCAATTTAATAAAGTTGAAATGGTGAAGTTCACTAAACCAGAAGATTCATGGGACGAATTGGAAAAGCTAACTAATAATGCAGAATCACTTTTGAAGAAACTAGGCTTGCCTTACCATGTCATTACGTTAACAACGGGTGATATGAGCTTTACGGCTGCCATGACGCATGATTTGGAAGTCTGGTTCCCAGAACAAAGTAAGTATCGTGAAATTTCAAGTTGTTCTAATTGTACTGATTTCCAAGCACGACGGGCACACATTCAATATCGTGATGACGAGGGTAAGCTTCAATTTGTTCATACGTTGAATGGGAGTGGCTTAGCAGTTGGCCGCACCGTTGCAGCCATCATGGAAAATTATCAAAATGCGGATGGCTCAATCACCATTCCTGATGTATTAGTGCCATATATGCATGGTAAGACGCAGATTACAGCACGAGCTTAAGTTGCGTTAAGACCGTATTAAGGTGTTTAGAGATAAAAACTACTGAAAAGATCGCAATTTTTGCGGTCTTTTTGTTTGCCATCAAATGCCGGTATAAGTGCGATTGACGCAGTGATTAAGGCGGCTGAATCCGATGAAAAATACTTTTTTTAAAATTAGGGGTTCCCATGATTTATCACGAGTGCTATAATATTTCTTGTCGGAAAAATATGCGTTAAAAAGTATATTTATCCATTAAATTTAAAAATATGTTGACAATTATTCAACCGAATGATAAAGTTAAATAGTTGTCATGGCGTACCGGTAAGCACTGCTTGTACCGACAACAAGGCATGATTAATTTCATGCGGGTGTGGCGGAACTGGCAGACGCGCTAGATTTAGGTTCTAGTGTCTTACGACGTGGGGGTTCGAGTCCCTTCACCCGCATATGCCGACTTAGCTCAGTTGGCAGAGCATCTCACTAGTAATGAGGAGGTCGGAGGTTCGAATCCTCTAGTCGGCATTTACAACTTAATACTTATTTTGCGGAAGTAGTTCAGTGGTAGAACATCACCTTGCCATGGTGGGGGTCGCGGGTTCGAATCCCGTCTTCCGCTTTTAATTTGCCGGGGTGGCGGAATTGGCAGACGCACAGGACTTAAAATCCTGCGGTTAGTGATAACCGTACCGGTTCGATCCCGGTCCTCGGCATTTTAATTTGCACCCATAGCGCAATTGGATAGAGTGTCTGACTACGAATCAGAAGGTTGTAGGTTCGACTCCTACTGGGTGCATTAGTTATCGGGAAATAGCTCAGCTTGGTAGAGCACCTGGTTTGGGACCAGGGGGTCGCAGGTTCGAATCCTGTTTTCCCGATCGATTAAAACAGTCTTAGTTAATTTAACTAGGGCTTTTTATTTAAATTTTTTAACGGGAAGTAGCTCAGCTTGGTAGAGCACTACGTTCGGGACGTAGGGGTCGCAGGTTCAAATCCTGTTTTCCCGATCAGATTTAACCGAAAATGACCAGTTAGTTAGGCGTCAATCATAGTGAGCTGGCGTTCCCTTAAAGGATGAGACTTTGTGCTCATCCTTTTTTGTGCTGTCAACTAGGTATTATTGACCGGTCGAATCAATTGAAAGCGACTGGTGGGCGTGCTATGCTGTAACAACCGTAGGGAACCGATGCGGCCGCGCTTTAGGTAAAATTCTTTGCAATTTCATATTATCCTCGTATAATGAAAGTCAATATTAGTCAAAGATAATGTAAAGGGTGAAGCTAATGCAAAGTCAAAATATCTCCGATATCATTGAAAAATATTTAAAAAGTGTTTTGGCGGACGCGGCGCATGTTGAAATTCGACGGTCAGAAATTGCGGATTTGTTTAACGTGGTTCCCTCCCAGATTAATTATGTGATTAAGACTCGTTTTACCATTCAAAATGGTTACTTGGTTGAAAGTAAACGTGGCGGTGGCGGGTATATTCGCATTGAAAAGGTTAATTTAGTCGATGATGCAGACGTTTTGGACACCCTGATTCAAGTGATTGGGGATTCCATTACGCAACGTGACGCCTACGCGGTCGTCCAAAGTCTTTATGAAGACGACGTGTTAAATCGTCGCGAAGCCCAATTAATTCTAGTTGCTACTGATCGGAATACCTTAAAGGTGGACGATCATGATTTAGAAAATAGCTTACGGGCGCGAATTATTATTGGTATTTTAAATCATCTACGTTATGAAAGTTAAAGAAAGCGAGGAATCGCAATGGATAACCTATTTACCCCGAGTGCCAAAAGTGTCTTAGTCTTAGCGCAAGAGCAGGCTAAGTATTTTAAACATCAAGCAGTTGGTACGGAACATCTATTATTAGCGTTGGCCATCGAGAAAAATGGGATTGCTAACAAGGTCTTGCAACAATATTCCGTGACTGAGGATGATATCCGTGAAGAAATCGAACGGTTTACTGGCTATGGGACTTTAAGCAATGTTGGTAAAGACACCTATTTACCCTATTCACCAAAAGCTAAAGAGATTTTATCAGTTGCCGGTGACGAAGCTAAGCGGCTTGGCGCTAATAAGAT
The DNA here is from genome assembly GCF_002970935.1 of Lactobacillus sp. CBA3606. Lineage (NCBI taxonomy): Bacteria > Bacillati > Bacillota > Bacilli > Lactobacillales > Lactobacillaceae > Lactiplantibacillus > Lactiplantibacillus kimchii. Next base: position 2,426,608 of record NZ_CP027194.1, read on the forward strand.
TGGCACCGAACATCTATTATTAGCGATGCTCTCTGATGAAAGTATCTTGTCCTCGCGAATTTTAATGAACTTAAATCTTGATTTAGGTCAGACCCGCAAAGTGGTCTTACGTAAGCTCGGTGTCAGTGATGCCATGGGTAAGCGTAAAGCTAATGCGCAAACGCGAAACGCCAAATCCACGGAAGGGACGCCAACCTTGGATTCCTTAGCGCGTGACTTAACGCAATTAGCGAGTGAACAAGAAATGGATCCAGTCGTTGGCCGTTCCAAAGAAGTCAAACGGGTCATTCAAATCTTGTCACGACGGACAAAAAACAACCCTGTGCTAATTGGTGAACCTGGGGTTGGTAAAACCGCGATTGCTGAAGGTCTGGCGCAAAAGATTATTGCAGGTGATGTGCCGAGTGATATGGCCGATAAACGCCTAATGATGCTTGATATGGGCTCATTAGTAGCGGGAACCAAATATCGTGGCGAATTTGAAGATCGCTTGAAAAAAGTTATCGACGAAATTTACAATGATGGGCATGTTATTTTATTTATTGACGAATTGCATACCTTAATTGGGGCCGGTGGTGCTGAAGGGGCGATTGATGCTTCTAACATCTTAAAACCCGCCTTAGCTCGTGGTGAACTTCAAACCATTGGGGCCACAACTTTAAATGAATATCAAAAGTATATTGAATCAGATGCAGCCTTAGAACGGCGTTTTGCGACCGTGATGGTCAATGAACCAACGCCAGCTGAAGCTGTTGAAATCTTAAGTGGGTTACGGCCACGCTATGAAGATCATCATCATGTCATGATTACCGATGAAGCGGTAGAACAAGCAGTCAAGCTTTCGAATCGCTACATTAGCGATCGATTCCTACCGGATAAGGCGATTGATTTAATGGATGAAGCCGCCGCTAAAGTGCGGATTGACCAAATGGATCAACCAACTAAGTTATCTAAAAATCAAGATAAGTTGACGCAACTTCGACAAGCTAAAGAAGCCGCGATTGAAGATCAAGACTTTGAACAAGCGGCCGATATTCGGAAACGTGAAATGAAATTAAAACAACGGTTAGCGACTTTAGCCGCTGATCAACAGGCTGAGGTTGCTGATGGCACAGCTCAAAAGTATCAGTTACAAGTGACGGGTGAAGATATTGCCCAAGTGGTGGCTGAATGGACTGGCGTGCCGTTGACACAGTTACAAAAGACTGAAAGTGAACGGTTGGTTAACCTTGAAAAAATCCTGCATCAACGAGTTGTTGGACAACCAGAAGCGGTTTCAGCAGTGGCTCGTGCTATTCGGCGGGCCCGGAGCGGCTTGAAAGATCCAAGTCGTCCCATCGGTTCTTTCATGTTCTTAGGCCCCACTGGGGTTGGGAAGACCGAATTAGCTAAAGCCTTGGCTGAAGCGATGTTTGGTTCAGAAGATAATATGATTCGAATTGATATGTCTGAATACATGGAACGGTATTCGACGAGCCGTTTGATTGGTTCGGCCCCTGGTTATGTCGGTTATGACGAAGGTGGCCAATTAACTGAAAAAGTTCGGCAAAAGCCTTATTCAGTCGTATTGTTTGATGAAGTTGAAAAAGCTCATCCAGATGTCTTTAATATTTTATTGCAAGTCTTAGATGATGGTTATTTAACCGATTCGAAGGGACGGAAAGTCGATTTCCGCAATACGATTTTGATTATGACGTCGAACTTAGGTGCGACAACGTTACGTGATGAAAAATCAGTTGGTTTCGGTGCGGCAGATAAGGCCAATGATTATCAAGCAGTTTCGGCGACAATTCGAGAAGAACTTCGAAAAGCCTTCCGACCAGAATTCTTGAACCGAATTGATGAAACCATTGTCTTCCACTCACTCAACCGTGAAGAATTACACGCGATTGTCAAGTTGATGGCGCAAGAAATTGTCGGTCGGGTTGCGCAACAAGGCATTAAAATTAAGATTACAGCGGCTGCCATTGATGTGGTTGCAAAGGCGGGCTTTGACCCTGAATACGGCGCACGTCCAATTCGACGAGCCTTGCAAACTGAAATCGAAGACCGGTTAAGTGAGTCCTTATTAACTGGCGAAATTAAAGTGAATGATCAGGTTACCATCGGTGCCCATAAAGGGACCATTACGGTTAATGTGAAAGCTCAACCGAAATCCGATGGTCGTTCGACAGTATCTTCAAGCTAATCTAAAGGTAAAGGGTAGGTCTGGAACTTCGGTTCTAGGCTTATTTTTTTATTTTAGAATTTGCGGCGTATTTCAAGACTGGCGACTAGCCAGGTTTTGGTGTAGATTATAATAGGAATTAAGAATGGAAAGAAGGTGGTCGCAATGGTAACACGTGCCGAACAGCTAGCACAAACGCATCAGGCGATTTTATCTGCTGCGCGCGAGTTGTTTTTGAAAGGTGGCTATGCCGCAACGAGCACTCGTGACATTGCCAATGCGGTTGGCATTACGCAACCGGCTTTGTATCATCATTTCAAAGATAAAGAAGTTATTTTCTTGGCCGTCATTACGACGGTCGGCGCTGAAATTAAAACAGGACTGGCCGCCATTTTAACTGATCAAACGCAGTCACCGTTAGAACAATTGACGGATGTATCGCTGTTGTTGACTCACAAGCATCCGGCAGATGTATTTACGTTAATTCATACGAGTTTTAAAGCACTAACTCGGGAGCACATTCAACAATTAGCCACGGTCTTTGCGACTGATTATGTGCAACCACTCCAAACGTTTTTTGAACAAGAACGGGTCACGTTGCAAGCCGGAGTTACACCACAAATGGCCGCTAATTTTTATTTGACCAGCTTGAGTCCGCTATTCAATCGGTTTCATCAGATTGGTGATCCCCAAGCTGATGAACGGGCTCAAGTGCAAACGTTATTGAAAATGATTTTATTTGGCGTGGCGACGCAAAATAAGTGAAGGTTCTAGATTGACAACTAACCGCGTTCGTTGTATATTATAACTTGTCTGTAACCGTGAACTCGAACAAACGCGCAATCTATTGTCTGCGCGGTTTGTTAATATAATCCCAAAAATAGTCCAACTTAAATGACTATTTTTGGTTTTTTTATGCCCAAAATTCGGTTTTTAGTGCATTTGTAACATAAATGTAATATAAGCGATGAGGGTCGAGGCACGGAATAATAAGAAGGGGTGAACAACTTGGCCGGACATTTAGTTAAATACGGTAAACACCGTACCCGTAGAAGTTATGCACGTATCAAGGAAGTTCTTGATTTGCCTAACTTGATCGAAATCCAATCTGATTCATATCAGTGGTTCTTGGATGAAGGTCTCCGGGAAATGTTTGAAGATATTTTGCCAATCGACGATTTTGCAGGAAAACTTTCACTTGAATTTGTCGACTATCAACTATTAGAACCAAAGTACACCGTCGATGAAGCCCGTGAACATGATGCGAATTATTCCGCACCACTGCATGTGACTTTACGATTGACTAACCATGAAACTGGTGAAATTAAATCGCAAGATGTATTCTTTGGCGATTTCCCATTAATGACTGAACAAGGGACCTTTATCATTAACGGTGCCGAACGGGTCATTGTTTCACAATTGGTTCGTTCACCCGGTGTTTACTTTAATGAAGAATTAGATAAAAATGGTCGTCCTAGTTATGGTACGACGGTGATTCCTAACCGTGGGGCCTGGCTTGAATTAGAAACTGACGCCAAACAAATTTCGTACGTTCGGATTGACCGGACTCGGAAAATTCCATTAACGGAATTAGTTCGGGCTTTAGGTTATGGTTCTGATGACGATATTATCGAAATGTTAGGTGAAACTGACAGTTTGCTATTAACGTTGGAAAAAGACGTGCATAAGAATACGGATGATTCCCGTGTTGAAGAATCGTTAAAAGATATTTATGAACGGCTACGTCCTGGCGAACCCAAGACTGCTGATAGTTCACGGAGCCTTTTAACGGCACGGTTCTTTGATCCTAAACGTTATGACTTTGCACCCGTTGGCCGTTATAAGGTTAACAAGAAGCTCAGCATGAAGACGCGTTTAATGGGTCAAACCTTAGCCGAAACTTTAGCTGATCCAGATACTGGTGAAGTTATTGCGCAAAAGGGTGATGTCATTGATAAGAATGTCATGGCTAAACTTGGCGATTACTTGGAACGTGACGACTTTAAGACGGTTACTTATACGCCATCTGATGAAGCTGTTGTGACGAATCCAATGGTCTTGCAAGTCGTTAAAGTCTATTCACAAAATGATCCTGAAAAAGTTGTGAATGTCATTGGTAATGGCAATATTGATTTGAAGTTCAAGCACATTGTGCCAGCTGATATCATTGCTTCTATTAATTACTTCTTTAACTTGCGTGAAGGTTTAGGCACGACTGATGATATTGATCACTTGGGTAACCGTCGGATTCGTTCAGTTGGTGAATTGTTACAAAACCAATTCCGAATCGGGTTATCACGGATGGAACGGGTTGTTCGTGAACGGATGTCAATCCAAGATGCAGCAACCGTTACCCCACAACAATTAATTAATATTCGCCCAGTTGTTGCTTCAATCAAGGAATTCTTTGGGTCTTCACAATTGTCTCAATTCATGGATCAAACGAACCCCTTAGGTGAATTAACGCATAAACGGCGTTTATCAGCCTTAGGACCTGGTGGTTTGACGCGTGATCGGGCCGGTTATGAAGTTCGAGACGTGCATTATACCCATTATGGTCGGATGTGCCCAATCGAAACGCCTGAAGGTCCCAATATCGGGTTGATTAATAGTTTGTCATCATATGCCAAGGTTAACCGTTATGGGTTTATCGAAACGCCTTATCGACGGGTCGATTGGACCACACATAAGGTTACTGACAAGATTGACTATTTAGCTGCCGATGAAGAAGATCAATTTGTCATTGCCCAAGCTAACTCCCCATTAAACGATGATGGTTCATTCGTTGAAGATACCGTTTTGGCCCGTGAAAAGGAAGAAAACTTGGAAACTTCAATCGAAAATGTCGATTACATGGACGTTTCGCCTAAGCAAGTTGTTGCCGTAGCCACCGCATGTATTCCTTTCTTGGAAAACGATGACTCTAACCGGGCCCTCATGGGTGCCAATATGCAACGACAAGCGGTGCCTTTGGTTGATCCCCATGCGCCATTAGTTGGGACTGGGATTGAATACAAGGCAGCGCATGACTCTGGGATTGCTTTAATTAATAAGCATGAAGGAACGGTTGAATATGTTGATGCGCGTGAAATTCGCGTTCGCCGTGACGATGGGTCATTAGATACCTACAAATTAATGAAATTCCGTCGTTCTAATGGTGGTAAGAACTATAACCAACGGCCAATTGTCAAAGTCAGCGATCATGTTGACAACGATGAAGTCTTAGCCGATGGTCCAGCCATGGAAGGCGGGGAATTAGCTTTAGGGCAAAACCCATTAGTTGCCTTCATGACTTGGAATGGTTATAACTTCGAAGATGCCATCATTATTAATGAACGGTTGGTTCGCGAAGATGTTTACACGTCAATCCATATTGAAGAATATGAATCAGAAGCGCGTGACACTAAGCTTGGACCTGAAGAAATGACCCGTGAAATTCCTAACGTTGGGGAAGATGCTTTAAAGAACCTTGACGAAGATGGGATTATCCGCGTTGGTGCTGAAGTTAAAGATGGTGACATTCTAGTTGGTAAGGTAACGCCTAAAGGGGTTACGGAATTATCAGCTGAAGAACGTTTGTTGCACGCAATCTTTGGTGAAAAGGCCCGTGAAGTTCGTGACACCTCACTCCGGGTACCACATGGTGGTGGTGGAATTGTTCAAGATGTTAAGATCTTTACGCGTGAAAACGGGGATGAATTATCACCTGGCGTTAACATGATGGTCCGCGTTTACATTGCACAAAAGCGGAAGATTCAAGTTGGGGATAAGATGGCCGGACGACATGGTAATAAGGGGACTGTTTCAATCGTGGTTCCTGAAGAAGACATGCCGTACATGCCAGATGGTACCCCAATTGATATCATGTTGAGTCCCATGGGGGTTCCTTCCCGGATGAACATTGGTCAAGTTTTGGAATTGCATTTAGGGATGGCTGCTCGTAAGTTAGGCATTCATATGGCAACACCAGTCTTTGATGGGGCGCGTGATTCTGATATTTGGAAAGCCGTTCGTGAAGCTGGGATGGATCAAGATGGGAAGACCGTTGTTTATGATGGTCGGACCGGTGAACCATTCGACAAACGAATTGCCGTTGGGGTTATGCACTATATGAAGCTTAGTCACATGGTTGACGATAAGATCCATGCTCGTTCCATCGGACCATACTCTTTAGTAACGCAACAACCACTTGGTGGGAAAGCGCAATTTGGGGGTCAGCGTTTCGGTGAAATGGAAGTTTGGGCCTTGGAAGCTTATGGGGCTGCTTATACCTTGCAAGAAATCTTGACTTACAAGTCTGATGACGTGGTTGGTCGGGTTAAGACCTATGAAGCCATCGTTAAGGGCGAACCAATTCCTAAGCCAGGAGTGCCAGAATCATTCCGAGTTTTGGTTAAGGAATTACAAGCATTAGGTCTTGATATGAAGGTCCTTGATGCAGAAGATAAAGAAATTGAATTGCGGGATATGGATGACGATGACGATGATGTCGTTAACGTGGATGCCTTGAGCAAATTCCAGCAAGAACAAGAACAAAAAGCCGCTGAAAAACCAGCTAAGGCTGACAAGCCAGCAGCTTCAGAAACAACAAACGCTCACCAGGATAATCAATAAAAAGGGAGGTCGGTCCTTTGATCGATGTCAACAAGTTTGAAAGCATGCAAATCGGTCTGGCATCACCAGACAAGATTCGTAGCTGGTCATATGGCGAAGTTAAAAAGCCGGAAACCATTAACTACCGGACATTGAAACCTGAAAAAGACGGTCTGTTTGATGAACGTATCTTCGGTCCTACTAAGGATTGGGAATGTGCTTGTGGTAAGTACAAACGGATTCGTTATAAGGGTATTGTCTGTGACCGTTGTGGGGTTGAAGTGACTCGTAGTAAAGTTCGTCGCGAACGGATGGGTCATATTGAACTTGCCGCACCAGTGACACACATCTGGTACTTTAAGGGAATTCCTAGCCGGATGGGCTTAGTTTTAGACATGAGCCCTCGGGCACTTGAAGAAATCATTTACTTCGCTTCATACGTTGTTATCGAACCTGGTAACACGCCACTTGAAAAGAAGCAATTGCTTTCTGAACGTGAATACCGTGAAAAGAAAGCCCAATACGGTAATGAATTTGATGCCGAAATGGGTGCTGAAGCAATTAAGCGTCTTTTAAATAACGTTGAACTTGAAAAAGAAGCGCGTGATTTAAAGGAAGCTTTAAAAGATGCTTCTGGTCAAAAGCGGACGCGGGCCGTTCGTCGTCTAGATATCATCGAAGCGTTTGTTACCTCTGGTAATGAACCTGCTTGGATGGTCATGGATGCGATTCCGGTCATTCCCCCGGACTTACGACCAATGGTTCAATTGGAAGGTGGGCGTTTTGCCACTTCTGACTTGAATGATTTGTACCGGCGGGTTATCAACCGTAACAACCGGTTGAAACGCTTATTAGATTTGAATGCGCCTGGTATTATTGTTCAAAACGAAAAGCGGATGTTACAAGAAGCCGTTGACGCTTTGATTGATAATGGTCGGCGTGGGCGTCCCGTTGCTGGACCTGGTAATCGGCCATTGAAGTCCCTCTCACATATGTTGAAGGGGAAGCAAGGGCGGTTCCGTCAAAACTTACTTGGTAAGCGGGTTGATTATTCTGGGCGTTCTGTTATTGACGTTGGTCCATTCTTGAAGATGAACCAAATGGGGTTACCACGTCAAATGGCGTTGGAACTCTTCAAGCCTTTCATCATGAAAGAATTGGTTAAACGCGAATTAGCGTCTAACATCAAGAATGCTAAGCGGAAGATTGAACGTGCGGACGACGATGTTTGGGGTGTCTTAGAAGACGTCATTAAAGAACATCCAGTGCTCTTAAACCGGGCCCCTACACTTCACCGTTTAGGGATTCAAGCGTTCGAACCAGTCTTGGTTAGTGGTAAAGCAATGCGGTTACATCCATTGGCTTGTGAAGCTTACAATGCCGATTTCGATGGGGACCAAATGGCCATCCATTTACCTTTATCAGACGAAGCACAAGCTGAAGCTCGGCTATTAATGTTAGCTGCGCATCATATCTTGGCACCTAAAGATGGTAAGCCAGTGGTTACACCATCACAAGATATGGTTATTGGTAACTACTACTTGACGACTGAAGAAGTTGGTCGTGAAGGCGAAGGCATGATTTTTAAAGACTTGAATGAAGCTCAAAAAGCTTATCAAGCTGGCTACGTGCACATGCACAGTCGGGTTGGGATTCAAGCTTCATCAATGACTGACAAGCCTTTCAACGACGAACAGAAGCAAGAAGTCTTAGTTACCACGGTTGGTAAAGCAATCTTCAATAACATTTTGCCTGGTAAGTTCCCATACTTGAACGAACCGACGAATGATAATTTGATTGATGGCACACCTGCCAAGTATTTCTTGAAGCCTGGTGAAAACATTCATGATTTCTTAGATGGTCAAGACTTAATCATGCCATTTAAGAAGGGTTTCTTAGCAGATATTATCGCGGAAGTTTACAAGCAATACCATGTGACGGCAACGTCACTCTTGCTTGACCGTATGAAGGACTTAGGTTATAACATTTCAACTAAGTCTGGTTTGACGGTTGGGGTTGCCGATGTGACCGACTTGAAAGAAAAGCCAGAAATCATCGATGCAGCACATAAGCAAGTTAACACGATTTCAAAACAATTCCGTCGTGGTTTAATTACGGATGATGAACGTTATGAACGGGTCATTGGTGTCTGGAACGATGCTAAAGACCAAATCCAACAAAAACTAATTGATAGTTTTAGCCCAGATAACCCAATCTTTATGATGAGTGATTCTGGTGCGCGTGGGAACATTTCTAACTTTACGCAGTTAGCTGGGATGCGTGGTTTGATGGCCGCTCCTAATGGGAAGATCATGGAACTACCTATTCTTTCTAACTTCCGTGAAGGACTCTCAGTCTTGGAAATGTTTATTTCAACCCATGGGGCTCGTAAAGGGATGACTGATACGGCCTTGAAGACTGCCAACTCTGGTTACTTGACACGTCGACTTGTCGATGTGGCTCAAGATGTTATTGTGCGTGAAAAGGATTGTGGGACTGACCGTGGGTTACGAATCGAAGCCATCATGGATGGTAACGAAGTTATCGAACCATTATATGATCGGATTCTAGGTCGTTACACGATGAAGACCGTCTTTAATCCTGAAACGCATGAAGAAATTGTTGGTAACAACGTTATGATCGATGAAGACTTAGCACAAACGATTGTTGAAGCCGGTGTAACTGAAGTGACGATTCGTTCGGCCTTCACTTGCAACACGAAACATGGGGTTTGTGAACACTGTTATGGCCGTAACATGGCTACTGGTGACGAAGTTGAAGTCGGTGAAGCTGTTGGGACCGTTGCGGCACAATCAATCGGTGAACCCGGGACGCAGTTAACAATGCGGACTTTCCATACTGGTGGGGTTGCCGGAGACGATATTACCCAAGGGTTGCCACGGGTTCAAGAAATTGTTGAATCACGTAATCCTAAAGGGCGTGCCGAAGTTACTGAAGTAACTGGGACGGTTGAATCAATTGAAGAAAATCCTGCGGAACGGACGAAAGAAGTTACGGTTAAGGGTGAAACTGATACCCGGACTTATACGTTACCGTTAACAGCGCGGATGGCGGTTAGTGAAGGTGACTTCATTCATCGTGGTGCAGCGTTGAACGTTGGGTCAATTGATCCTAAACAATTACTTCAAATTCGCGATGTCTTATCAACTGAAAACTACTTACTCCGTGAAGTGCAACGCGTTTATCGGATGCAAGGGGTTGAAATTGGTGATAAGCACGTTGAAATCATGATTCGTCAGATGCTGCGTAAAGTTCGGATCATGGATCCGGGTGATACGGATGTCTTACCTGGGACCTTGATGGATATTGCTGATTTTAAAGATGAAAACTACAAGACGTTAATTGCTGGTGGAATTCCAGCAACGTCACGGCCAGTTATTCTTGGGATTACCAAAGCTGCCTTGGAAACGAATAGTTTCTTATCAGCGGCGTCATTCCAGGAAACAACACGGGTCTTAACTGATGCGGCTATTCGTGGTAAGAACGATCCATTGATCGGTCTGAAAGAAAATGTCATTATTGGTAAGATCATTCCTGCTGGGACTGGTATGCCGGGTTACCGTCATATCAAGCCTAAGGAAGTTGGCAACGTGGCTGATGGGGTTTACTCAATCAGTGATCTTGAAAAACAAATGCAAGAACAAGATGCTAGCAAGTAATTGCTAAGTAGCGCAATGAGAGTCGGCCGCTGAGTCGGCTCTTTTTCGTACATAAAATTGTAACCGTTACCAAAAGTTATGCCGCCTATAATTAACTGGTATTGTGTATTTAATCACAATCAGGCTATAATGAATTTGAAATCAGCTGATGCAAGGTTGAATAAGTTGGAGGTAAGTAAAATGACAGAATATCAGAGTATTTACGATGACGTGATCGCGATTGGCATGGTTGGGGAGTTTTCTAAACGGGTCACTGAGACCGATGTGGATGATTTTGCCCGGGTTACGGGGGATTACAATTCGATGCATATGAATGAAAGTTTTGCGAAGCAGACGCGTTTCCATCGTCGTATTGCGCATGGCATGATTTCTGCCGGTATGATCTCGGCATGTGTTGGGATGAAAATGCCAGGACCTGGTGCAATTTATCTGAATCAGAGTCTGCGGTTCAGCCATCCGGTTTACTTTGATGACGTTTTAGTTGTTAAAGTGACGGTGACAAAAATTGAAGCTAAACCGCATTTTAAAATTGTGACCTTAGCAACAACGGTGACGAATCAAAATGGAGAAGTCGTAACAAGTGGGGAAGCGCAAGCTATTCCTGCGCAACGACCAGTCACGGCATAACCTAATAAAGGACGGGGGTCGGCCCAAAGACGGGGATAGTCTTTGAGCCGACCTTGCTGTGCGGAAAAATGAGGCGCTAAAAAGGCATCTGGGTTTTTGCCCAGATGCCTTTTTTAATTCAATCGTTACTTATTTTCCAGGAAAAGTGGCTGGTCGTTTCTCAAGAAAGGCGGTCATGCCTTCCGTTTGATCAGCAGTTGCAAAGGTCTGTGCCCACATCTGGGTTTCAAAATCAATGGCAGTGTCTAATGGTAAGTCAGCTGCCCGGTCGATAACGTATTTAGCCATGCCGACCGCAATGAGGCCGTTCTTCATAACCGTTTGAGCAATTTTATCGACCTTAGCCATCAATTCATCAGGGGTTGCGATTTCTTCAGCGATCCCAATCCGATAAGCTTCTTGCGCATCAACCATCGTTCCCATCGCAATCATTTCTTTAGCCTTACCACGGCCAACTAAGCGGGTTAAACGTTGGGTCCCACCAAAGCCAGGTACGATACCTAAAGTAACTTCCGGTTGACCGAATTTAGCCCGGTCTGAAACAACGCGAATATCGCAAGAAGCAGCGAGTTCCAACCCACCGCCTAGGCAATAGCCGTTGACGGCAGCAATCGTTAATTGAGACAGGTTTTCAATGCGGCCAAATGTCGCATGCGCTGTTTTCGAAAGTTCAGCCGCTGCTAATGAATTCATATCACGCATTTCAGCAATATCAGCACCAGCCACGAAAGCTTTAGGACCAGCGCCAGTAATAATGACAACCTTGATAGTATCCGCATTGGCTTTAATGACATCTAAGGCGGCACCAATGTCGTTTAAGGTTGCAGTGTTCAAGGCATTCATTGATTTTGGCCGGTTGATAGTCAAGGTAGCGATGCCAGCTTGGACGTCTAATAAGATATTTTCGTAAGTATTGAGTTTTAACATGTTAATAACTTCCTTTCACAAATTCAGAGGTTACCAACGAGTACTTTCACGCTTAATCATAACGGGTATTTCAAAAATTGCAACCCGATAGTGAATTTATAACAACTGATCAAGTTTAATAAATCCCAGTAAAACAAGGTTCTGTCAGTCTGGTAAAGCGGGACAATAAAAAAATAATGGCAAATATTGTGAATAAAGGAACTAATGAACGACTAGCAAGCATTGCGGCGCCTCACTATAACATATAGTTATGCCAGTTATGAAAAAATATCAGTGTTTACTTGCTTAAATGACTCCGGTATAGTTCGACGTGTTTAAAGCAATCGTCAATTTGAAGGAGGTTTTTATAATGAGTGGTAATTGGCCAGCGAGTTATGCGGCGGAGTTTTTTGGGACTTTAATTTTAGTTTTATTTGGGAATGGTGCGGTGGCAAATTCATTTTTACCAGCTACCACTGGCAATGGTAAGTTGGGTCAAAGTAATGGCGGCTGGTTGTTTATTGCGATTGGATACGGTCTGGGTGTCATGCTACCAGCGATGATGTTCGGTTCGATTTCTGGCAATCATTTAAATCCAGCAATTACAATTGCAGAGGCCTGTGCCGGTATCTTCCCGTGGACACAAGTGTTACCTTATCTAGGTTACCAATTTTTGGGTGCGATGGCAGGACAACTGCTGGTGTTAGCTATTTATTGGCCGCATTATCGGCAGAGCCATGATGCAGCTGCAATTTTAGGCACATTTTCAACGGGAGACGCAACGCAAAGCAATCTTAATGGGTTTGTCACGGAACTGATTGGCACGGCCGTGTTAGTTTTTGGAGCGATGGGCTTATATCGTGGTATGTTCTTCCATCAAAATATCGATATTGCTAACATCGGCGTTGGGTGTTTGATCGCGACTTTAGTGATCTCTGTAGGGGGCCCAACCGGACCAGCCTTAAATCCGGCGCGAGATTTAGGTCCCCGGATTGTTCATGCGCTGTTACCAGTTCCTAATAAAGGGAGCTCTCATTGGGGTTATAGCTGGGTACCAGTTTTAGCATCAATCGTTGGCGCAATCATTGGAATCTTTCTATATAAAGGCTTCTTCGGGTTATAATGGCTATCTGATGGCTTAGCACGTGAGACAATCGTTTGCGCATGAACCTGAAAAGTGGTCGTCATTCTTGCTTTGAGAATGACGACCACTTTTCTTGCGGGGAGGACAGCCCTCACTGAAGTGACCAACGCCGATTGGCTCATTTTTTTCTGAGGTAGCTAAAAAAAGATTGTGAAAAAATATCAATCAATCCCCGTTTTGACGGCTGTATAACTTGTAGTTATATGTATGATAAAAAAATGATAGTGGTGAATGCCTTAGAAAGGGCTTACATTGTGGATGGAGATAATTAGTTGTCCCGGCCGCAAGTTGATGACTAATGTGAATAGCTTAATTATCTAACATAAAAAATTCAATAGTCGCTGGCATCATTGCTTAGCGGTTTCGGTTCCCGTTGCTGACCAACGAGTACTTTCACTGAAACTGGCCCGAGCCAATCCTAGCACGACTAATTGTTAAACTAACAAAGGTGGTTTTTATAATGTCAGAAACAACAATGGTTCAATTAACCGAAAAATTAAAAGGTAACGTGGCACGTTCAGTAAATCCAGAAGGCTGTCGACAAGAAATCCTGAATCAAATTGCGTATGTCCAAGGTAAAGGGCACTATGCCGGGGCGAAGAAAGCCTTAATCGTTGGTGGCTCTTCCAGTTATGGCTTAGCAAGTCGGATTACGACAGCCTTTGGTCAAGGCGCCGATACCATTAGTATTTCTTACGAACGGGCCCCACGTGATGAGAAGATGCTCGGCACAGCTGGTTGGTACAACAACGTTTATTTCCGGGAAGCGGCTGAAAAAGCAGGTCTCATTGGTAAGAACTTTAACGGTGACTGTTTTACACAAGCGATGAAAGACCAAGTTATTGCGTACATTAAAGCTGAATTTGGTGGCAAGATTGATTTGTTAGTTTATTCAGTTGCAGCGCCAAAACGGACTAATCCAGCTAACCCAGATGAAACTTGGCGTTCGGTCATTAAATCAGTTGGCGAACCAGTGACTGGTCAAAATATCAATATGGAAGAAAACGAATTATTTGATCAAACTGTTGAACCAGCAACGCCTGAAGAAGTTGAAGCGACGAAGCATGTGATGGGCGGCGAAGACTGGGAGATTTGGGTTAACGAATTGAAAGCTGCCGGGGTGTTAGCTGAAGGCTTTAAGACCATTTTATATTCATACATCGGTCCTAAGAGTACCTACGCGTTCTATCATGAAGGAACTTTAGGCGCTGCGAAAGATGCTGCGGAAGCTTCATCTCACAAAATTCAAAAGACCTTGAATGATTTAAACGGCGAAGCCTTAATTTCAGTCTCACGGGCGGTTACGACAAAGGCCTCAGTCGTTATCCCAATCTTCCCACTGTATTGCATCGCGTTATACAAAGTTGAAGAAACGACTGGGACACATGAAACACCAATTATGCATAAAGATCGGTTATTCCGTGACATGGTTTATGGCGATTTAAGAGAAGTTGACGATCAAGGTCGCTTACGGCCAGATGCATGGGAACAACGTGCTGATATTCAAGCCAAGGTAGCCGAACTCATGACGAAGATTACGCCAGAAAACTTTAATTCTGATTTAACCGGTTATGCTGAATTCCGCCGTGAATTCTTACAATTGAATGGTTTCGAGGTTCCTGGAGCCGATATTAAAGCTGTTGATTTGGAAGCTTTGAAGAAATTAGAACCATAACATAACGACCCGTTGCGTTAATCGATGGTTGTTTAATCTTGAAAATGAGGTGTTAGAAATGTCAGTGCAATTTATTAATAGCGATGCAGCAGCCCAATTAATTCCCGATGATGCAACCATCGCTTTAGAAGGCTTCTTAGGGTCTGATGTTGCGGAAGAAATTTTACGGAGTATTCGGAAACGGTTTGATACCGAGGGTCATCCAGCCCAATTAGCCATTTGGCATGCTTCTGGAATTGGCGATGGTGCCAACAAAGGGACCAATAACTTGGCAGTCAAAGGGTTACTGCGTCGAATCGTTGGTGGTCACTGGGGATTAGCGCCACAATTGGAACCGCTAGTGGCGGCCAATGACTTTGAAGCTTATAACTTTCCACAAGGCGTTTTGTCGCAAATCTTCCGGGATTCGGCTGCACACAAACCAATTCAAATTAGTCGGGTTGGTCTTGGGACGTTCGTTGATCCCGATGTTGAAGGCGGCAAGCTGAACGAAGCTGCCCAGGCACATGATTTGGTTTCTAAAATTAAGATTCATGGCGCTGATTACCTCGCTTATGAAGTCCCTAGGCCTAACATTGCCATCTTGCGTGGGACGTTTGCTGATGAAAATGGCAATATCACTTTTGATGATGAACCCTTAACCTTGGAATCGACCTCAATTGCGATGGCCGCCCATAATAACGGTGGTAAAGTCTTCGTGCAAGTTAAACGGGTAGTTAAAGCCGGTGCGATGCGGCCAAAGGATATTCGAATTCCTAGTTTGCTAGTGGATTACGTGGTCGAAACTGCGGATGAAACGATGAC
The DNA here is from genome assembly GCF_002970935.1 of Lactobacillus sp. CBA3606. Taxonomy (NCBI): domain Bacteria; kingdom Bacillati; phylum Bacillota; class Bacilli; order Lactobacillales; family Lactobacillaceae; genus Lactiplantibacillus; species Lactiplantibacillus kimchii. The sequence goes on from NZ_CP027194.1 coordinate 2,442,204, forward strand.
CATGCAAAGTAATACCACGCAATACAATCCTGATTATATTGATGCGGATGTCGTCAAACCAGCTGGAGCCATTAATGTCGCGTTAGATGCTAAAAAGGTGATTGCGCGCCGGGCAGCGATGTTTAAAGGCGATCAAGATCGAATTGTGAATTACGGTATTGGTAAATATCCAGAAACGGTCTCATTAGTCCTGAAGGAAGAAGGGGCGGCTGAGGATATCACCACGACCGTTGAACCAGGCACGTTTGGCGGTGTGCCAATGGGTGGTGGCGACTTTGGCTGTGCCATTGCGCCCGAAGCAACGATTGATCAACCGTACATGTTTGATTTCTATGATGGTGGCGGTATTGACATCGCCTTTCTAGGCTTAGCTGAACTCGACCACGCCGGCAACATCAACGTTTCAAAGTTCGGACCCAAGATTGCGGGGACTGGTGGCTTTGTTAACATTACGCAAAATACACCGACCGTGGTGTTTACGGGGACTTTTACCGCTGGCGGTTTACGGACGACAGTGAGTGATGGACAATTAAAAATTACCCAAGAAGGTCGGCGGCATAAATTAGTCACGGATGTGGAGCAAATTACTTTCTCTGGCCCCGTTGCGTATAATAATCAGCAACATATTTACTATGTGACTGAACGGGCTGTCTTCCAACTGACGGCGACGGGCATTGAATTAATTGAAATCGCACCTGGAGTGGATTTGCACACGGATGTTTTAGACCAAATGGATTTCATGCCACAAATTAGTCCCAACTTACACTATATGGATGCCCGAATTTTTGAACCAGCATTAATGGGGAATATTACCAATCAAGCGACACAAGCGGTAACCGTTAACGCTTAGCAGGATGTTTAACAGTACCTCATAAAAATAACGGGGTTGGGAAAATTAATCCCAACCTCGTTATTTTTATGATGACGTTATTTGGCGCGGAGTGTGCTTGAAATAGTTGGTGAACCAGTCACTGGTGTAATGCACTAAATTACTGGTGTAGTCATCGCCAAAGCGACAAAGGCTAATATTCCAAGGAAAAACCGGATCAAATTCACGATGCTCGATATTAGTCCCGGCGTAGTTGCTAGCAATTGGGGCTGCAATAATACCGACAGTGTCCATTTCTTGGCACATGTTAAGAATTAAATCCCAAGAACTGGTTTGAAAGAAGAAGTTGGGTTGAATCTTTTGTTGCTGAAAGCGTTGCTTAACTTGGTAAGTGACCATAAAGCTATCATCAAGGGTGACAATCCGTTCTTGTCCGACTTCGTTGAAGGGAATTGCGCCTGGAAAATCATGGAACCGATGCTGATTGTTGAACCAAACAGCGACTGAGTCACGGTAAAGGATCGTTTCGGTAATACCAGGAAAGGTCGCTGGGGCAACAATTACTGCTAAATCAATTTCTTGTAATAAGAGCATTTTTTGTAGTTCATAGGCACCGCGTTCAACAATCTTTAGTTGAATCGTTGGATTTTCCTGAATGAACTTTGGGATTGCACGGTTAAAGACCGTTGAAATAATCACTGGCGCAATTCCAATTGTAATCTTCCCGGTTTGAACGGTCGCGTGATCTCGTAGACTTTGCATCATCGCTTGGTAATCGAGACTGACCTGCCGACCGTTTTGAATCAAATCTTTACCAACCGGGGTTAAGCCAGTGATGCGGCCTTTACGTCGAATAAAGATGCGAACATTTTCAATGTTTTCAAGTTCACTGATGAGTTTACTGAGTGCAGGTTGCGACACGTTTAAGACGCGCGCACTCTTGGTGAGGTTGAAGTCATTATCAACAATCGTGATTAGATATTGAATCTGATGAATATCCATTTAAACGAGCTCCTCTCTAAAATGAAATTAAAGGTGGTGGCGTCATGTACACGTCAAATGACAAATTTTATCAGCAACTTTTAGCCACAACAATGACTGAAAAAATAGGGACACAACCACTCGTGATTGGGATTACTGGCAATGTTGCGGCGGGAAAGACCACATTCGCACAACAGCTGCAACGGTTTTGTCAACAACGGTTACCCAAGGCACAGACGGTGCTAGTCTCAACGGATGACTTCTTGTTGCCAAATGCAGTTTTGAAAGCCCACCATCTAATGGCAGTTAAAGGGTTTCCACAATCGTATCAGGCTGCATTGATGCGGCAATTTGTGACGCAGGTTCAGACTAAGCACCAAATAACACTTCCTAGGTACAATCATGCCATTAATGATATTGATCAGCAACGGTCACAGACGATTTCTCAGCCAGATATTATTATTGTAGAGGGCCTAATGGTCTTACAACCGGTGTTTCAAACTTTACTAACCACGAGTGTCTTTTTAACCGTGGCGCCGGAAGTGAATTACCATTGGTACTTAGCGCGCTGCATGGCCCTGAACTTGCCCGCGCATTATCAAATGGATCAAAATTCTTTTACACAACTCGCACATCATAATTGGTTGACGATTAATTGGCGCAACTATCAAGAAAATGTGTTACCACTAAAAAAATATGCCCAATTTCAGGTCCAACTGAATGCAACTCATCAGATAGCCACGATTACGATCCCACCGATTGACTGTGAGCTAGTGTCAATTAGCGAGGCCTAGCTGGGTTACCAGGATGAAGCCCCAACTGATGAAAGGTACGAAGGGGAGCGGTTGTCGTCGGTGTCGGCTTAAGACAACCAGGGCCCCAATGGCAGCTAACGTTAAGCTGGTGAGTACTTGGGTCGGGGAAGCCACACAACTTAATAGCAACAACACGTCAACGTCACCCAAGCCAAATTTGTTGGTCAAGCGGGCGACTAAATAGAGGCCAACTATTAGACCTAAAACGAGTAATAAGGCAGTATCCCAGATAAAGTGGCGTTGACTAAGACCGAGCAGTGCCGGTAAAATAAACGTCAGCGGGTAGACTTGTAAGGTGTAGTAATCCATGAGACTGTTGAAAATCAAGACGAAGTAGCAACTTAACCAGACGATGGTGAGCATGGATAAGGCTTGCCAGTTATAAAGTAGTAGGCTACCGCAGATTAATTCAATCCAAGTTGAGGTCCAACTAATCGGTTGGTGGCAAGTGTGGCAATGCCCGCGTTGCAAAATTAGGCCGATGATTGGGATAAGTTGCCAGTATCGTAATTGTGTCTGGCAATGAGGACAACGAGAACGTTGCGACCAATTCCAAGGTTGCTTCGTACTGAGCCGGTCAGCACAGCAAGTCATGAATGACCCCAAGCAGGCGCCAGTTAAAAAGAAGTAACTATTTAATAGAAGTAACAAAAAAATTCCTCCTCACTAATCAATAATTACGTGAAGAAAAGCTTATAACATTTATTGACACGCTCTGAACATCATGGTAATCTAGTAAAGGTGCTTTTTGCAGACAGATTCCTGTATAGGAATACAGACATGCTGACTGGTCGGCTAAGCGCAAAACCGCCATCGTTCAGGCGTTATTTTTTATTAAAAAAAGAACCACCTGGATGTGTGGACTTAAAAACTCAGATATTTTGGAAGGAGGACACTTTAGAACATGCCAACAATTAATCAATTAATTCGCAAAGGCCGTAAGTCTAAAGTATCAAAATCGAACGCCCCAGCTTTGAACTTTGGGTATAACAGTTACAAGAAGGTTCAAACTAACAATCCAGCACCACAAAAACGGGGTGTCGCTACTCGTGTCGGCACAATGACTCCTAAGAAGCCTAACTCGGCTTTACGGAAGTATGCGCGTGTCCGTCTATCTAACTTGATTGAAGTTACAGCTTACATTCCTGGTATTGGTCACAACCTCCAAGAACATAGTGTTGTTTTAATTCGTGGTGGACGTGTAAAGGATTTACCTGGTGTTCGTTATCATGTTATCCGTGGTACTTTAGATACTGCTGGTGTCGAAGATCGTCGCCAAAGCCGTTCTAAGTACGGGACTAAAAAGCCAAAGGAATAAGGAGGTAAGTTAAATGCCAAGAAGAGGACATGTCGCAAAGCGCGAAGTTTTGCCTGATCCAATGTACGATTCAAAATTAGTAACGCGTTTAATCAACCACTTAATGTTAGATGGTAAACGCGGAACTGCATCAACAATCTTGTATGATGCGTTCGATCAAATTAAAGAACAAACTGGTAACGAACCTTTAGAAGTCTTCGAAGAAGCTATGAAGAACGTTATGCCAGTACTTGAAGTTAAAGCTCGCCGGGTTGGTGGGTCTAACTATCAAGTTCCTATCGAAGTTCGTCCAGATCGTAAATCGACTTTGGGTCTTCGTTGGATCGTTCAATACGCACGTTCACGTGGTGAACACACCATGTCAGACCGGTTAGCTCGTGAAATCATGGATGCTGCTAACAATACTGGTGCCTCAGTTAAGAAGCGTGAAGATACGCATAAAATGGCTGAAGCCAACCGTGCTTTTGCACATTATCGTTGGTAATATTCCCATGGTTTGGTTAAGGGTTGCCTTTAACTAAACGAAACAACAAGGTGGCTATTATATGCGAGCATATAGTAGCCATTTTTTGAAGAAAAGTTTACATTGTTAATTCCATTTGAATTGAGAGGAGTAACACACTTACTAATGGCTAATACAAGAGAATTTTCACTCGATAAGACGCGTAATATTGGTATTATGGCTCATATCGATGCTGGTAAGACCACTACTACTGAACGTATCTTGTACTATACGGGTAAAATCCATAAGATCGGTGAAACCCATGATGGGGCTTCACAAATGGACTGGATGGCCCAAGAACAAGAACGTGGGATTACTATTACTTCTGCTGCAACGACTGCTGAGTGGAAAGACCACCGGATTAACATCATCGATACCCCTGGACACGTTGACTTCACTGTTGAAGTTGAACGTTCATTACGGGTTTTAGATGGTGCCATTGCGGTTTTGGATGCCCAATCAGGGGTTGAACCTCAAACCGAAACTGTTTGGCGTCAAGCATCAACTTATAACGTGCCACGGATTGTCTTTGTTAACAAGATGGACAAAATTGGGGCAGACTTTAAGTATTCAGTAAGCACGATCGGTGATCGTTTGCAAGCTAATGCGCATGCTATCCAATTACCAATTGGGGCAGAAGACAACTTTGAAGGTGTCATTGACTTAATCGAAATGAAGGCTGACCTTTATGACGAAGATAAGCTTGGGACTGAATGGGATACTGTTGATGTACCTGATGAATACAAAGAAGAAGCCCAAGCTGCTCGTGATGACTTGATTGAAGCGTTAGCTGATATTGATGATGGCATCATGGAAAAGTACTTGAATGGTGAAGAAGTTTCTAAAGCTGAAATCAAAGCTGCAATCCGTAAAGGAACATTAAGCCTTGAATTCTTCCCAGTTTTAGCTGGTTCTGCCTTCAAGAATAAGGGTGTTCAGATGTTAATGGATGCTGTTGTGGACTACTTACCATCACCACTTGATGTTAAGCCTTATAAAGCAACTGATCCTGAAACTGATGAAGCTATTGATTTAATCGCCGGCGATGACAAACCATTCGCTGCGTTAGCCTTTAAAGTTGCAACTGACCCATTCGTTGGTCGGTTAACCTTTATCCGGGTTTACCAAGGGACCTTGGAATCTGGCTCATACGTGTTAAACGCAACTAAAGACAAACGTGAACGGGTTGGTCGTTTACTTCAAATGCATTCTAACCAACGGAAAGAAATCCCAGAAGTTTTCTCTGGTGATATCGCCGCTGCAATTGGTTTGAAGAATACAACTACTGGGGACTCATTAACGAGTATTGAACATCCATATCATTTGGAATCAATGGAATTCCCAGATCCAGTTATCCAGGTTGCTGTTGAACCTAAGACTAAAGCTGACCAAGATAAGATGAACGTCGCTTTACAAAAGCTTTCTGAAGAAGATCCAACTTTCAAGGCTGAAACTAACCCTGAAACTGGTGAAACTTTGATTGCTGGGATGGGTGAATTACATTTGGACATCATTGTTGACCGGATGCGTCGTGAATTCAACGTTGAAGCAACTGTTGGTGCACCTCAAGTTTCATACCGTGAAAGCTTTACTAAGGCCACTAAGGTTCAAGGTAAGTTCGTTCACCAATCTGGTGGTAAAGGTCAATATGGGGATGTTTGGGTTGAATTTACACCTAACGAAGAAGGTAAAGGCTTCGAATTCGAAGATGCCATCGTCGGTGGGGTTGTTCCACGTGAATATATTCCTTCAGTTGAACAAGGCTTACGCGAATCAATGGCCAACGGTGTGTTAGCTGGTTACCCATTGGTTGATGTTAAAGCTAAGTTATACGACGGTTCTTACCATGATGTCGATTCTAGTGAAGCAGCCTTCAAGATTGCCGCTTCAATCGCATTACGGAATGCAACTAAGACTGCCGGTCCAGTTATCTTGGAACCTATCATGAAGGTTGATATTGTGACACCAGAAGATTACTTAGGTGATATTATGGGTCATGTTACCGCTCGTCGTGGTAAGATCGAAGGTATGGAAGAACGTGGGAACGCTCAAGAAGTCCATGCGTTCGTACCGTTAGCTGAAATGTTTGGTTATGCAACGACCTTACGTTCAGCAACACAAGGCCGTGGGACCTTCACAATGGCCTTTGACCATTATGAAAAGGTACCAAAGGCTGTTCAAGCTGAAATTATCAAGAAAAATGGCGGCCAACCGGTCGAAGATTAATCCTGATTAGAAAAAACGTTGAGCATTTTGCTCAGCGTTTTTTTGTCGTTATATACTATAGAAGCAAACTGAAATCAGTAGTGGCAAATTGACATTAAGATTACAAAATGCGAGAAAGACTATTATTTTTTAGCTAACTATGTTATCTTAGTTGTTGCTGGTTTGAAAAAGGTAACTCGAATTACAATGATGGTT